>CBIHPP010000017.1:0-243156 GCA_966212235.1 uncultured Niastella sp.
TGCTTTTTTTGCCACACCAATAGCCAATTTCAGATCTTAAGTAAGCAACATACGATCGTAAAAAAGCTATCAGTACACCATATTTGGCTACTAACGTTCTAAAGTAGGCTAGGGACGAGTCATAAAAGGCTATCGAAACAATAGGAGTTAGTAAGGGATTTACTAAAAAAGGCGAGCAATAATGCATAAAAGGCTTCGGTTAATGTATAAATGCGCACGGAAGATCTATAAAAGGCTACTGATGGCGCGTAAAAGGTAAGATGAGACCTGTTCATAACGCTGTAACCTTCAGCCCACAAAATAAAACAAGTGCCTAAGCCAGTTTGTTAAAAACTTTATAAGAGCTGAACTCGAATTTTCGCACGCCATTGAGCGTCGCTGCATGCTCGGAATTTTATTGTACAGGTTTTGCAAGGCTATTTATCTTCACGTTGTTGCTTCTTATTTCTTCTGTCTTATATTCATAGATCTTGCCTTGTGCATTAAAAATATACTTCCTTTTCTCTTTATTAAATTCTATTTTATTAAAGTGACATTGAATGATTGAATGGGCTTTCGCATCAATAAGGCCATAAAAAAGATTATCTGTACTTGCTCCATATTGCTTTGCAACTATGGCATATTCATTTTCACTATTCGCAATGTCATAATATATACCATCTGACAAGACCTCGCATTTTTCATTGTACAAAGTCCAGCGTCCCATATCATTGCGCATGATCGTAAAAGATTTTTTATTGATGCTGATTAATTTATAATCATTGTATTTAAAAGGAACAATAACCTTTTGAGTCGTATCAATTATACCATACGACACTTTCTTTTTGATAAATAGATTATCCGTACCATCAATCGGATCAATAAAGTCTTCCGTTTGAAAAAGGAATTTAAAATTCTTATCGTAAACAGAATGTAAGAAAGATGGATATCCAGAGTCTGTCCTTTTCACTGTTGCAGTAATTAAATAATTATTCCTGACATCATACTCATCCCCTTTTGTTACTACAATTTGGGCTCCGGAAGTATCTATCGCGATTATGTTCTTTTCGATCGTTTCTTTAACTATTAAAAAATTGCTCATAGGGCCTTTGCCTGTAACGGCAACGCTACTGTTTTTCGTAAATATCAGTTTGCCTTTAAAGTAAATATCACTGGTGTCTTTTCGCAAACCTATGATGTAATCACTTGTGGAAGGATAGGTATAAAAAATTATCAGGGCATAGTTATATCCTCTTTTGCTTATTCTCTTACCTTTTTGATCCGTCAGGTAAAAAAGGCTATCTCCTTTGGGTTTTACAGAATAAATTTTTGAACTATACGTGTTTATAATATCAATAGATTGAGAGGCCCCGATGATGTCGTTATCACTGATATCAATCACCTTATATTCATTTTCTGAAGTGGTTACCAGGAAAAGATTATCAGCAGGTATAATAGATCGATAGCTGGCACTTACTAACACTTTGCCGTTTCGCTTTAAACCTAAAAGTCCATTCTGTTGAAAAGTGGTAGTTTGTGCAAACAAGCAGCTGATTGTATAAAAACATAAAATGCAGGTTATGATTGCTTTGTTCATTTTTAATGATTTTTCGGTTAGGGTACAAAATATATATCGTTATTACTTTCTGATGTCCCGCTTGTTGTAGAATCATCTCTATGATTGCTCATTCAACACCAAGTTTTTTCCAATATTCCCTGGTATCTATTAAGCCCTCTTGCGAGGGTAAGCATTTCACTTAGATTGGGAAGCCGGCAAACCAGGATTGAAATGTTGCAGGATCGGAGCATTGGCTTCTTTGAAGATAGTCTCTAATTGATCGAGTTTTGCTGCAATGTCACTCATGTGAAATATTTTTCGTTTTAGACCATTTTGTTTTATGGGGTTGGTTTGTGATTAGAGTGAATATAGTTATTTTGTGTTCTCTTAGATTATCTCATTTTATTAGACCCCTTCAATGAGAATATTGATTTTAGTAAATGGCAGCATGGGTCGATATTTGAATTTGTTGCCGATCAAATGTACGAGTAAAACGGGAAACAGGATTAAACGAATGGGGTTCAAGACGTGACTAAACCAACTGTAATAAAACAAAGTAATTAAATGTTTAAAATAATCGTTGCCTTTTCGCTGCTATTAATGTTCAATTAAAAAAACAAAATGAAGACACTTTTCACAATTTTATTTCTAATAGCGACAATCAATACCTTCTCTCAGTCAATCTTTCCGGGTTTAAGCCCGAAAGGAAGAATCGAACAAAAGATTGGACTCACAAACATCGCGGTGGACTATGAGCGCCCCGCAGCCCGGGGGCGTAAAGTGTTTGGTGAATTAGTTAAATATGAAAAATTATGGAGGACTGGGGCAGGGAATTGTACAAAGATTAGCTTCAGCAAGCCAGTTATTATTGACAATAAAGAAATAAACAAAGGGACTTACTCGGTCTTTACGATTCCAAATACGAATGAATGGACTGTAATATTGAATACGGACACAACTTTATATGGAGTTGCATCTTATGACGAAAGAAACGATGTACTTCGTTTCAAAGCAAAGACTCAATTGATAGACCGATATTACGAGTCATTGACAATAGACATTGACGTGATACCAAACAATGCTATTGTTTATATAGCATGGGAGAAGACTCAAATTTCATTTCAGGTAGAAACAGAAACGGACAAAGTAGCGAACGACTTTATACAACAATATTTATTGACAGACAGGTCAAAGGATTCGGACGAATATGCAGCGGCAGCAGAGTATTATTTCTACCTAAACAAGGATTTGGATCGAGCCCTAATTCTCATTGATAAAGCAATTACTAAGAAAAATGAATCCTGGTACTACAGACAAAAAATTGACATTCTGGAGAAACAAATGAAATATAAAGAAGCGATTGACTGTGCTAGTCTTGCTATCTCGTTAGACCAAAAACGAACTGAGTGGGATTTAAAGACAAAGCAACAAAGTGAAGAAGAATATAAAAAGCGAATTGAGTTTTTTAAAAGCAGACTAAAAAAATAGGTGGAGGTTAGCACCCAGCCCACAACAAAAGCTAAACGCAAATTTAATTTTCAGCTAATCATTGACTACTGATCCCTTTATTTTCACTCCTTTTGCAACAACTCATTCACCCTCTTTTTTACATAACCGTTTTCAAAATACGGGTAAATGTTTTTGCCAGGACAAGTCGTTTGTTTGCTGTGGTCGCGATGCGTGGCGATCGTTTCAGGTGAGATAGCATATTTCTTACAGAAATAAGCAATGAGCTTTGTCAATACATCCAAGGATTGTTGGTTTAATGCCTGTTCCTCATAATTGCCAAGGAAGCAGATCAACAAATGCCCGGAAGGATCATATTCTGTATTGGTCTCACCAACCGTATAGACATTTCTTCCTTCAAAGACCGTTCCATCGGGCGCCACTAAATAATGATACGGTATATCGGTCCAGTTCCGGTCTTTTCCCATGCTCCATACCTGCACATTTTTTAGTCGCCTCGCAGCATCTGCCGTATCGGCCAGCACACGGCCACCTTCATGGTGAATAGTAATGCGTACAGGTACATGCTGCTTGTAGGGTCGCGCTTCATTCGCCATCCATCCAGAGCGGGGAATAATGGCCAGCACATTTGGATAATTTTCCGATCGTACGCTTTCATTACCCGTACGATCAACGGCAGATACAGCAACGGCGCTCAGTTTGTTTTTTCCGTCGTGCGGAGGTATCTGCAATGTGCGATCGTTGCGGCTCATGATACGATAGCTCCAGTTTTTTCCATATTGATAATACACTACCCAACGAAATACATCTTTGTCATCAGCATGGCTCCAGTGGATGTTGACCATTTCTTCAGCTTGTTCCACTTTCACAGCAGGTGCTTCGGGCGCTTTATGATCAAGCCAGGCACTTGGCGGTACCAATGCTTGTTTTTGATAAGGACCTTCTATCAGGGCTTTGGCCATGTTAGGATTTTTTGTGATGGAAGAAATGCTCCAGTGCACAACGCCACTGCTTTTGGGCAGCATACCACGAGAAATCATGATCTGGCTCAGTGTTTCGGTTGTTGTCTTCGCACTTGTATCGCGGCCCACACTGATACCGGGCCAGAGATGCCGTTTCTTTTTATTTTCATTCGCCCACCATCCTAATAGCACCGGAAAACTCAGCGGTATGCGATTGATGGGCCAATATAATTGGGGCGAAAAATAATCGATCCATCCTTTGTTCAGCCAAAGTTTTGCATCGGCATATAATTGATCGTATTGGTCAAAACCCACAACGCCTTCAGGATGTCCTGGCCTCCAGGTTCCGAAGGGACTCAATCCAAACTTCACCTGTTTCTTTGCTGCTTTTATTTCCCTGTAGAGTCGTTGAATAAATGTATTCACGCTTTCACGACGCCAGTCACCGCGCGATAATTTTCCGCCGCCGGCAACATATTGTTTCCAGCTGGTAGTGTCCGGAAAATCTTCATTGGCATTGTACGAGGGATAAGGATAAAAATAATCATCGAAATGCACGCCATCAATATCATATCGTTTTACAATATCCATTACTACCGCAACACCATGATCCTGCGTTCCTTTTAAAGAAGGATCGAACCACCAATAACCTTCTTTCAGCTTTACCACCAGGTTGGGCATTTTTTTCACAATGGAGCTATCACTTACTTCACCACCCGAAACATGATGTGCGCGGTAGGGGTTCAGCCATACGTGCAATTCCAGTCCGCGCTCATGTGCCGCGTCTACCCAAAAATTCAATGGATCATAAAATGGTTCGGGTGCCTTTCCCTGTACACCACTCAGGAAATATGACCAGGGCTCGAGCGAGCTCTGGTATAAAGCATCGGCCTGAGGTCTTACCTGGAATATGACCGCATTGAAATTATGTGCTTTCAAAAAATCGAGTAGGGCTATGGCTTCCTGTTGCTGCTGTTCGGTGGACAATCCTGGTTTGCTCGGCCAGTTGATATTGGCTACCGTGGCCACCCAGGCGGCACGGAATTCTTTAGCGGCATTAGGAATCGATGATACAGATTCGTTGGAATTTTTACGGGTTGTTGCACAGGAATAAAATAATAACAGGAGAAGTGCATACAGTCCTGATCGATGAAGTTGGATATACATAGCCGGGAGTTTGAAATCGATTGTTCAACATTAAAAATAGGTCAAACTCTTTAGTTATTTGCCAGCAGAAAAACGCAGCAAAACAAATAGCAAGTGATTTATACATATAAGCCAGGCCCTTGTTAATATAAGGCCTGGCTTAACCTGAATTAAATTGTAAGATAGGGAAGCTGGTATTTGATTAGATCCTTATAATGTAGCGCTTCGTTGTATGGTAACGTTTCTCGCACGCATAACGGTGTTTCCTCCCGGGCCAGGCGTACCTGATGAACCTTCCATTTGAAGGTCAATAATTAAATTAAGCGGTTCATTAACGAAGTTTTGACCAGTTTGTGTTGATACTCTCGTACCATCGATCCAGTATTCGATACTCACGTTGCTGGTAGTGCCAATTCTTGTTAAATAGGCCGTGTAAGTATGCCAGTTGGCCGGGTTTGAGATCGTTGTGCCAACACTTGACCACTGACCATTTTGATTTTTGTAAGTGTTTGTCCAGTTTGTTGTGCTTCCTTTAAATTCCATAATGTCACTTTCCGGGGGCCACTGATTAGCTCCGTTTAACCAGAAAGCTGGCCAGGTACCTCTAACAGAAGGGCACTGGAACTCACCGGAAACCCGCCACTTAGGCCATGCCGCGCTCACGTTAACCTGTTGTTTTGCATAACAGGTATAGGAAAAATAGTGGATGCTGGGCTTATCGGTAACGGTTCCAGGGTAAGCGGTAATAGTTAGCACCCCACCGGATGTGGTCATATTTTGCGTTCTCATACGTGCCGATCCATTATGATCTATGGCTCCCCATGGATAGAAATTGCCCCAGTAGGTACTGAAAGAATTAAATGAAGATGTGGGAAGGATGGTTACCCAGCTTAGTTCTTCCTGGGCTGTTTCTCCGGTTTGTTGCTCCAGTGCTGAGTTGCTGCCTGCAGCATCTTTCTTACATGATGAACCCATCATAACAGCAAGAAGTACAATGATAATTAAAGTTGTTTTTTTCATAATGGCATTTTGATATTAGTTAATTTGTAGCTTCCCTATATTAAAATGTAATAGGCAAGTCAAATCTCAAGTAATATCTATTGAGAGATCGGGTACATTTTGGTAAATTTTGGGGGGCAATTTCCTTTATTAGTTATTAAAGGCTTAGTCGGATTTGTATAAAACAAAGTCTTATTCATGCTGCTGTAAAAAAATTACTAAAGCTAAATTTGTCTGGTTGTTGCCATGGCCGTGTGAATGATCCGGTATATGGCTCCCATTGTTTTATCAGAACCAAGCCATATGAATAATAAGCAAAGTACAGTATTCGCATTTTGTCTGGTTACATCTCTTTTCTTTTTATGGGGCTTTGCGCACAATCTTGATCCCATTCTCATTCCGCATCTGAAAAAGTCATTTACTTTAACCACTACGCAGGCTACACTGGTAGATTCAGCCGTATTTGCGGCTTATTTTTTTATGGCGCTTCCTGCGGGTTTTTTGATGAAAAAACTGGGTTTTAAGATAGGGATCATAGCAGGACTTATCTTTTTTGCCATTGGCTGTTTTCTTTTTGTGCCGGCTGCCAATATGCAGTCGTATAATTTTTTTCTGATAGCCCTGTTTGTCATTGCCTGCGGTCTCACGATCCTGGAAACGGCTGCCAATCCATATGCTACCGTGTTGGGAGACCCTGAAACAGGCCCTCAACGTCTTAATTTTGCCCAATCATTCAATGGACTGGCGGCAGCATTGGCGCCGGTGATCGGGGCAAGGATCATACTTACAAAGGGCTATACCGATGATGAACTGAATGCCATGACGGAAGCCGCCCGGAAAGTGGCCCTGGCCAGCGAAGCTTCTTCTGTTAAACTGCCCTATATTATACTCGGCTGCGTGCTGATATGCATTGCTCTGTTGTTTGCCCGTACAAAATTGCCTCAGATTACTGCTACCGGTCATGTTGCTGCAGGCAAAAATGTTTTTCATGCTTTCAAACACAGGCACCTCTCATGGAGTGTTGTGGCGCAATTCTTTTATGTGGGCGCCCAGGTATCGGTATTTAGCCTGTTCATATTGTATGCTACGAAATCAGCGGGTATTTCGGAGATCAAAGCCGCTGATTATTTGGGAGCCTGCGGCATTGCGTTTCTCATCGGACGATTTGTAGGTACGGCGCTGATGCAGAAGATCAGGCCTCACATATTGCTTGCATCGTATGCACTTATTAACCTGCTGCTTTGTCTGGTAGCCATATTTGCAAGCGGCATCATTACCGTATATGCAGTCATCGGTATCTGTTTCTTTATGTCGGTTATGTTTCCAACCATATTCGCCCTGGGAATAAATAAACTGGGCGCCGATACGGAATACGGCAGCAGCCTGATCATCATGTCTATTGTAGGTGGCGCTATTTTGCCGCGCATTTTTGGTTATATCAGCGATGCTACCGGTAATATTCAATATGGTTACATAGTTCCTTTCTTTTGCTTTGTAGTAATTGCATTGTTTGGTTATAAAGGTTACCAGGTTAATAGCGAAAAACTATCTTATAAAACTTTATCAGTAAAATAGCTATGAAAAGATATACACTGGCGCTCGATCTCATAGATGATCCGGCGCTCATATCAGAATATGAACATTGGCACCGGCACGAAAACGGATGGCCCGAAATCAGGAAAAGCATTGAAGATGCGGGTATCACCAATATGGAGATCTATCGCACTGGCAACCGGTTGTTCATGATCATGGAAACAGCCGAACATTTCAGTTTTGAAGGAAAGTCAGGTATGGATGCTGCCAACCCCAAAGTGCAGGAATGGGAACAATTGATGTGGAAGTTTCAGCAGCCGCTTCCCTGGGCCCGGGAAGGGGAGAAATGGATCATTATGAATAAAATATTCCAGTTACATACAACCCAGAGTAACAATGAAATAAAAAAAATGTAATCCCGCGAACTTCGTTAACTTAATTGCCGATTTTGCTTCAATACCAACCTGTTTCTATAAAAAATGGTATTTATGTTTTTCTGAGTTAAACTCCTTGTGATGCGTTTGCTTTTATCGATTGTTTTATTGGTACTATCGTTTTCTGCTTTTGCTCAAAGTGAACGCTATAATTTTTCCAGACTCGATACATATACCGGTCTTTCACATAACCAGGTTAGTGCTATTCTAAAAGATCCGGAAGGTTTTATATGGTTTGGTACCATGTCGGGGCTAAACCGCTATGATGGATATTCCTGCAAGGTATACCGCAACAAACATAATGACAGTTCTTCGCTGACCGACAATTATATTCTCGCGTTGTATGAACTGCCTTATGGAAAAATGTGGGTGGAAACAAGGGGCGGTTCCTGTATTTATAATTCCTATACAGAAAAGTTTGATGCTGATTATTATAGTTATTTACATACACTCGGTTTGCCCCCGGGTAAAATTGTAAATATTGTAAAAGGAAACAACGGAAGATATTGGTTTTTGTACGACAATCTTGATTTGTATCTATATACAAGTGCACAAAAAAAAGCAGAACCATTCAGGGAAAAACTACATGTAAATCCCACTGATAAAATTAATTCCATTCAGGAAACAAAAGACGGGAAGTTATGGCTGGTGTACCATAATGGATTATTGCAGGAGTATGATATGAAGGGGAATAAAATCGTTTTCTCCACCACTATTTTCCAAAAACTGGATAAAAACTATGCTAATAATCTTTTTATAGACAGAGAGGGGGACATCTGGTTGTGGCATTACACAGGTGGCGTTTTGCTATTTGATCCGCAGGGTAATTCGTTCAGGGAGTTTAATGTAAATTCATTTCCATCCAGGTTGAATTCAAACCTGGTCAGTCAGATCGTTCAGGATAACAATGGCTTGATCTGGGTGGCGACTGACCATGGAGGGGTGACGCTGATCGATAAAAGGAACAACTTCAAAACCAGTTATCTGCTGAGCGATCCTAAAGATCCCCAAAGCCTTAGTCATAACAGCATCACTACACTCTATAAGGATGATATTGGGATTATCTGGCTGGGAACATACAAGCAGGGCGTTAATTATTTGAATGGCAACATCGTCCAGTTTCCAAGGTATCATTATCAGGAATCCAATGCCAAAAGCCTTCCATACGATGATGTAAACCGCTTTGTTGAAGACAAATGGGGAAATATCTGGATTGGGACCAATGGGGGCGGGTTGATCTATTTCGACAGGAAGAACAATACGTTCAAACAATACCTGCACGATGCCAATAATAAAAACAGCTTAAGTAGCGATGTCATTGTAAGCTTATGCATCGATCACCAGGGCTTGCTTTGGATAGGGACTTACTTCGGTGGGCTCAACAGTTTCGATGGGAAGGAATTCAGGCAGTACAGACATAATGATAATGATCCTTCCAGTCTGGCTAACGATAACGTGTGGGAAATCGTTGAAGACAGGGAGCATAATTTGTGGATAGGTACTTTAGGCAATGGCCTGGACCTTTTTGACAGAAAAACAAACCGGTTCCAACATTCTCCGTTCAATGAAGGGAAATCAGTGCCTTTACTTTCCCATTATATTTCCGCCATCCTGCAAGACCGGAAAGGGAATTTGTGGATAGGTGCAGAATATGGAGTTGCTGTTATTGAAAAGAATAAAATCACGCCGGCTTTTTACCGCCATTCAAATGATACAAACAGTTTAAGCAGTAATAATGTTATTTGTCTTTTGGAAGACAGCAAGGGAAATATCTGGGTAGGAACCCGGGAAGGGCTGAATCTGTTTAATGAACAAACTAAAAATTTCCAGGTATTCACTACTTCAGATGGCCTGCCCGATAATTTGATATTAAATATTCTGGAAGATGATCATGGAACGCTTTGGCTGTCCACGCCTAACGGCTTATGCAATGCCATTCCCAAAAAAAACGGGAACCGTACTGTTTTTTCGATCATTAGTTATGATGAATTAAACAACGTTCAAAATCATGAATTCAATGATAACGCAGCACTCAAAACAAGGGCGGGTGAATTGATCTTCGGCGGCCCTTCAGGTTTCAATATCATCGATCCTGATAAAATACAGAAGCCGCTGAATCATTCCAGGATTATTTTCACCGGGTTACAGATCTTAAATAATAATGTTGAGCCGGGTGAGTTGATCAATAACCGTGTGCTGCTTCAGCAATCTTTACCCTACCTGCAAAGCATAAACCTGAAGTATAAAGAAAATGTTTTCTCTATTGAATTTGCATCGCTCGATTTTGCCCACGGCACCAGGGATAAATATGCTTATATGCTGGAAGGATTTAATTCAGATTGGTTGTATGCCGACGGCAACCAGAGAAGGGCTACTTATACCAACCTTGGTCCCGGTCGTTATACGTTTAAAGTAAAGGTTTTGAACAGGGATGGTTTATGGAGTGATGTAAAAATGTTGCGAATCGATATCGATCCGCCATTTTGGCGAACCCCGCTTGCCTACATTATTTATGTACTATGTGCAGCTGCGTTGCTGCTGCTATGGCGCCGGATAACATTAGAAAGAATGCACATGCGCTTTGAAGTGCAGCAACAACGCAGGGAAGCAGAACGGGCAAATGCGTTAGAACAGTTAAAAACAAAATTCTTTACGAACGTAAGTCATGAATTCCGTACGCCATTAAGCCTGATCATTTCTCCATTAGACAAGATCATAAAGCAAATTACTGATCAGGAACAGAAAAATCAATTGAATTTGGTGCAACGTAATGCCAAACGCTTATTGAACCTGGTAAACCAACTCCTCGATTTCAGGAAAATGGAGGTGCAGGAAGTAAAATTGCATCCTTCAATAGGCGACATTATTTTGTTCATCAGGGATATTAGTCAATCTTTCATGGATATTGCAGAAAAGAAGAACATCCGGTTTTCATTCTCAACCAATATCGATAGGCTCGAAATATATTTTGATAAGGATAAAATCGAAAAGATCTTATTGAACCTGCTTTCCAATGCTTTTAAATACACGCATGATAATGGAACGGTGAGCCTCCATCTTATTTACAATCCCGCTATAAGCAATGAAGAGGATGGAACGCTTGCTATTGAAGTAAAAGATACGGGCATCGGCATTCCTGCCGATCAGCATGGAAAGATCTTTGAACGGTTCTTTCAAACGGATGTGCCGGAAAGCATGGTGAACCAGGGAACGGGCATTGGCCTGGCCATTACGAAAGAGTTTGTAAAATTGCATAACGGCATCATAACCGTAAAAAGCGAACCGGACAAGGGTACTTGTTTTACCGTTTTACTTCCTGCAAAAAAGATCTATGAATCTTTAACCCGAACTACGACAATCCCGACAGCGGTAGAAGATGGGGAACAAATAACATTGGACGAAAGTCACAGGAGCGGTAAAAAGAAAACGATATTAATCGTAGAAGATAACGAAGACCTGCGCTTTTATCTAAAAGACAACCTGAAAGTTCAATATCATGTTGAAGAAGCCACGAACGGAAAAGAAGGTTGGGAAAAAACAAAACAGCTTTATCCCGATCTGGTGGTCAGCGATATTATGATGCCTTTAATGGACGGCGTTGAATTAGCCAGGAAAATTAAAACTGAAACGCTTACTGCCCATATCCCGGTCATTTTACTTACAGCCATGGGCAGTGAGGAAAAACAACTGGAAGGTTTGAAGGCGGGGGTGAACGATTACATTACGAAACCATTTACTTTTGAAATACTGGCTTCCCGCATCAGGAATTTGCTGATGCAACAAAAATTATTGCAGAAAAGGTTCCAGAAGCAAATTGAGGTTAATCCGGCAGAGGTAACAGTAACCTCTGTTGACGAAAAGTTCCTGCAACAGGCATTGGATGTTGTTGAAAAAAACATGGATAACCCTGAGTTTTCGGTAGAGGATTTCAGCCGTGATATGCATATGGACCGTTCCACCCTGTATAGAAAAATTTGTTCATTGACCGGCAAAGCGCCCATAGAATTTATCCGGTCGATCCGCCTGAAAAGGGCTGCCCAGTTATTGAAAAAAAGCGGAATGTCAGTTGCCGAAGTTGCCTATGAAGTGGGATTCAGCAAACCAAAGACTTTTACAAAATTTTTTAAGGAAGAATTCAAGATCCTTCCTTCGCAGTATGTTGCCAACGAAAAGGAAAAAGATATGTAAAGTTTTCACCTGGCGATGAAAATCATTGGCTTGCAACATTTAGCCCCCTAATATGCACCAATTAGACCCCTCGAATCAAACACTTCAAAATAGCTTTGCCGCATTGCTTCACTTATATGAAAGAAATAATGAAAACATTTTTTTTCGCCGTTTTATTGTTAGTGGCGTGTGTAACCGATGCGCAGCAAAAGGCAAAAACCGGCAATGCGCTGGAGGAAAAGATCCAAAGCCTGATCAGTCAGCTGACATTGCCCGAAAAACTGGGCTTATTACATGCCAACTCCAAATTTTATGTATCAGGTATAAAAAGGGTAGAAATTCCGGAATGGGCGTTGAGCGACGGTCCCCATGGCGTACGGGCAGAAATAAACCGGCATGATTGGGCATATGCCGGATGGACAAATGATTCTGCAACCTGCTTTCCACCGGGTACGGCCCTTGCCGCCACCTGGAATCCCCGGCTGGCTTACGAGCGGGGAATTGTATTGGGAGAAGAGGCACGCTTTCGCAAAAAAGATATTTTGCTTGGGCCTGGTATAAACATTATTCGTTCGCCGCTCTGCGGAAGGAATTTTGAGTATATGAGCGAAGACCCTTTTCTTATTTCGAAAATGTCGGTGGCATATATCAAAGCATTGCAATCAAAAGATGTGGCAGCCAGTGTGAAGCATTGGTTGGCTAATAACCAGGAGGAGCACCGGGATTCCGTGGATGTGACTATGAGCGAAAGGGCCTTGCGTGAAATTTATTTGCCCGGATTTAAAGCATCGGTAACAGAAGGCGGCGCTTATACGGTTATGGCCGCATACAATAAATTCAGGGGCGATTGGTGTTCTGAAAATGAATACCTCAACAGGCAAATCCTTCGCAAAGAACTTGGTTTCCAGGGCGTGTTAATGACCGACTGGTCTGCCGCCCATACAACCATAAAAGCCGCTTTAACAGGGCTTGACCTGGAAATGGGTACCGATAAAAAAGATTACAACGAATGGTATTTTGCCAATCCGTTGATGAAGGCGGTTGAAGAAGGGAAAGTGCCGATGGCTGTGGTAGATGAAAAAGTGGCAAATGTGTTGCGTGTCATGATGAAGACAAAAATGTTTGATGAAAGCCATCGGGAAAAAGGAAAGATGAATACGCCGGAACATCAGCAGGCCGCTTATAATGATGCTGCTGAAGCAGCAGTTTTATTGCAAAACAACGGAAACATACTCCCACTGAATTTTAAGAATATAAAGTCAGTTGCAATTATTGGCGATAATGCCACCCGTAAACATTGCGGTGGCGGGCTTAGTTCCGAAATAAAAACCCTGTACGAAATAACGCCGCTGGATGCTATTCAGAAAAAATTTGGCGCTGCGGTAAAAATAAATTTTGCACAGGGGTATGAAAAACAATCCACATTCAAAGAAGGAAACAACACGGGACAGGCAAGCGCAGATAAGGTTGACTGGAAATTGATCGATGAAGCTGTTAAAGTTGCCAAAGAATCAGAAGTGGTGATCATTTTCGAGGGATTAAACCATGATTTTGATACAGAATCTTCTGATAAGCAAAATATGGATCTGCCCTATGGGCAAGATGTTTTGATAAGGGAAGTCGCCAAAGCAAATCCAAATACAGTTGTAGTTATCATTGCCGGTTCGCCGGTCAAATTATCAGGTATTGTTCATCGGGTGCCAGCCATCTTATGGTCATGGTTTGGCGGAATGGAAGCCGGAAACGCCGTAGCAGATCTGCTGAGCGGTAAAGTGAATCCCTCTGGCAAACTGCCGTTCACAATCCCGGTATCGCTGGATCAATCACCTGCACATGCATTAGGTAATTTTCCCGGAAGAAACCTTACCGTAAATTATGAAGAAGATATTCTGGTGGGATACCGCTGGTTTGATACTAAGAAAATTGTTCCGCAATTCCCATTTGGGTATGGTCTTTCCTATACTGATTTTTCGATAGGCAATTTCACTACTGACAAAACAAGTTATGGAAAAGGAGAGACCATCCATGCAAAATGCACCCTGAAAAATACGGGTTCACGATATGGAGCAGAGGTTGCGCAGTTGTATGTTAGCGACCCGGTTTGTTCTGTTTTGCGCCCTGAAAAAGAACTCAAAGCTTTTGAAAAAGTATTTCTGAAGCCCGGCGAATCAAAAACAATTGAACTGACTATAAAAGTGGCTGATCTGGCTTTTTATGACGAAACAAAAAAAGCCTGGAATGTGGAAGCAGGTGAATTTGTATTACAAATCGGGAATTCATCACGCAATATTTCCAAATCGGTGAAGATTTCGATTAAATAAGATTTACTGAATGGTAGCAAATGAAAAAAACAATGAAGCTGATTTTCTTTTTTCTTTTTTGCTTTTCAATCTCATTGGCTGGTAATGCCCAGGAGATGGTATCTCCAAATAAGCATATTAAAGTAATGATCAGTGCGCAAAAGACATCGGATAACAAGCGCACGTATCCGGTATATTTTAAAGTGTTGTACAAAAAGGATTCAGAATATCTCGAGGTAATAACAAATTCCCCTTTAGGCATATCGCGAAAAGACCAGCCATTTACCGACGATCTTAGATTGGTTGCAGAATCCGGAATAAGGGAAGTGCACGATAAATATGAAATGATCTGTGGTAAACGTAAACAGTGTGAGAATTTTGGTAGGGAAAAGATCTTTAGTTTCAAAAATGCGAATGATCAACCTGTAGATATTGCTTTCAGGGTTTACAATAATGGCGTTGCATTCCGGTATATTTTCCCCAATCATTCCGATTCGACTGTAAATATCATTAGCGAGGCTACAACCTATATTTTACCAGATAGCACGTGCCGTTGGGTGCAGCCTTATTCTATGGGGTATGAGGATTTTTTCCCGTTCAGTAAAACGGGTTTAAGCACAAACAAAGTGCAGGAATGGGGTTTCCCTGCATTATTTAAAGTTAATAATGAACCTGTTTACGCATTAATTTCCGAAGCAAATATTTCTGAAAACAATTGTGCGGCAAAACTAAGTAACCTTAAAAATGCCAATGCATACCAGGTTATCTATTCATCTCCCCGCGATAATTTTAACCAAACCGGCGTTAAGGCTACATTGCCATGGAAGTCGCAGTGGCATACAATGATCATTGGTAAATTGTCAGATATTGTTGAATCTACTTTGATCACTGATGTCAGCGAACCGAACCAATTGAAAGAAACAGATTGGATAAAACCCGGGCCGGTCTCATGGATCTATTGGGCGAATAATCACGGGTCCAAAGATTATCAGAAGGTGGTTGAATATGTAGATCTCGCTGTAAAAATGAACTGGCCTTATGTGCTGATTGATTGGGAATGGGATGTAATGAGTAATGGCGGCAATATTGTTGATGCGGTTAACTATGCAAAAAGCAAGGGAGTTAAACCTTTAATGTGGTATAATTCCGGTACAAGCTGGCTCGATCCCACACCCAACGATCGTTTACAGACGGCAGAAAAACGCGCTAAAGAATTTTCGTGGCTCAATGAAATAGGCGTATTCGGGATCAAGGTCGATTTTTTTGCCGGTGACCAGCAGGATATGATGACCTATTACATGGAGATTTTGAAAGATGCGGCCAAATATCATTTAATGGTGAATTTTCATGGCGCAACAATCCCCCGGGGTTGGGCGCGTACCTATCCCAACCTGATGACAACAGAGGCGGTGTATGGTGCAGAATGGTACAACAATAACCCGGTGCTGACCGATAAAGCGGCAGTTCATAATACCACGCTTCCGTTTACCCGCAATGTAATTGGCTCCATGGATTACACGCCGGTTACCTTTTCAAATTCACAACATCCGCATATTACATCCTATGCGCACGAATTGGCTTTGTCAGTTGTTTTTGAATCGGGGCTTCAGCATTTCGCCGATAAGCCGTCAGCGTATGAATTGTTGCCTGCAGCACCCAAAGACTTTTTGAAACACGTGCCGGTTAGCTGGGATGATACAAAACTAATCGATGGTTATCCCGGAGAAACAGTCATTATTGCCCGCAGGAAAGGAAAGCAATGGTATATCGGCGGGTTGAACGGCCAGGATCAAACACAGACCATCATAGTAAGGTTCGATTTTCCTGACAAAGGGAATTATAATTTTCGGCTTATCAAAGACGGAAAGGATAAAGGATCTTTTTCTTCGGAAATGATAAAAATAAAAAAAGGAGACACCCTGAAAATTGAATGTCTTCCAATGGGAGGGTTTGTTGGTGTAATGGAAGTTCAAAAATAGAAATGAACTGAAACGACAAAATGAAACAAACATGAAGAGTTTAGTGTGTATCAGACCTGGCCGGTTTGAATATACTACCGGCGAACAACCAGAACTAAAATGCGGGCAGGCCATTATAAAGATCAAAAGAATTGGTATCAGCGGAACTGACCTTCATGCTTTCGAAGGAACGCAGCCTTATTTTGAATATCCACGCATTTTAGGCCATGAGCTTTCAGGCGAACTTGTTGCGGTTGATGACGCTCCTGGTTTCGAAATTGGAGAAGCCGTTACCTTCATTCCTTATTTCTGTTGCGGTCAATGCATTGCCTGTCGCATAGGAAAACAAAATGCCTGTGTGAATATAAAAGTATGTGGTGTTCACCAGGATGGCGGCATGGTAGAATATCTTTCCGTTCCTTCCTTTTGTTTGATCCATGGGGAGGGTTTAAGTTATGATGCCCTGGCTCTTGTAGAACCTTTAGCGATCAGTGCCCATGGCGTAAGAAGGGCAGGAATTACAAAAGATGAATTTGTTTTAGTGATTGGCGCCGGCCCCATTGGATTGGGAACCATGGAATTTGCACGTATTGCCGGAGGCAAAGTGATTGCGCTCGATGTAAATTATGAACGATTGAAGTTTTGTAAAGAGCGATTGAACGTTGAGTATGCCATCAATGCCATGAACGCTGAAGTTGTGCAGGAATTAAAAACGATCACAAAGGGTGATATGCCAACAGTTGTGATCGATGCTACCGGAAATTTGAAAGCTATCAATAATGTATTTCAATACATGGCGCATGGAGCCAGGTATGTTTTGATTGGACTGCAGAAAGACAAGGTTCGTTTCAGGCATCCGGAATCTCATAAACGGCAAATAACGCTCATGAGCAGCAAGAGTGCAACGAGAAGAGATTTTGAATATGTGATCGCCTGCGTGAAAAGGAAAGAAGTTGATCCAACCACTTATATTACGCATCGTGTTTTCTTTGATAAGGTAAAGGATGAATTTGAGGGATGGCTCAATCCGGTGAATGGTGTGATCAAAGCAATGGTTGAAATGAATTGATCAATTGTAATCTAAAACGCATAACTGCTTAATATGAAAAGAAGAACTTTGATCAAAGGAATGGCAGCTACTTTGCCATCTTTATGGTTATCACGGGCATTGGGTAATAATTTATTTGAGGAGGCTCATGTTGGTGAGTCAATTGCAAAAGGGCCATTCAAGCCCACATGGGAATCGTTGCAGCAATATAAAACACCCGGGTGGTTTCGGGATGCAAAATTTGGCATGTGGGCGCATTGGGGACCACAATGCCAGCCCGAAGCCAGCGACTGGTATGCAAGAAATATGTATGAGGAAGGATCATGGCAATATAAAATTCACCTTGAAAAATATGGGCACCCTTCAAAATTTGGATTTAAAGATGTGATCAACGAATGGAAAGCACAGCATTGGGATCCTGAAGAATTAGTGAGTTTGTATAAAAATGCGGGTGCACAATATTTTATGGCAATGGCCAATCACCACGACAATTTTGATTTGTATGATAGCAAGTACCAAAAGCATTGGAACGCTACCAAAATTGGCCCTAAAAAAGATCTGATAGGCGGCTGGGCAAAAGCAGCAAGGAACAATGGGCTTCCCTTTGGCGTAAGTATTCATGCATCACACGCATGGATGTGGTATGAGCTGGCGCAAGGCGCCGATAAAACCGGTCAGTATGCAGGCATCCCTTATGATGGAAAATTGACAAAAGCAGATGGTAAAGGAAAATGGTGGGAAGGATTGGATCCGCAAGAGTTATATGCTCAAAATCATCCGTTGAGCCCGGGCGGTTTAAAGGGTAATTTTACCGAGCAATGGGATTGGGGCAATGGTACGTATCCGCCCACCAAAACATACATTGAAAAATTTTACAACCGCACAATCGATCTTATCAACAAATACGATCCCGACGTAGTTTATTTCGATGATGACCAACTTCCGTTCTGGCCTGTTAGCGATGCCGGCCTGCGCATTGCCGCTCACCTTTACAATAAAAGCATTAACCAACATGGAGAACTTCGGGCAGTGCTCAATGGAAAAATGCTGAATGAGAGCCAACGCAAGGCCATGGTTTGGGATATTGAAAGAGGACAGGCTAACGAAATTCAACCACTGCCCTGGCAAACCGATACCTGCATTGGTAGCTGGCATTATGATCGTGGAATTTATGAACGCAATGGTTACAAAACTGCAAAGACCGTAATTCAAACCCTGGTTGATATTGTGAGCAAGAATGGCAATTTAATGTTGAACATCCCTGTGCGTGCTGATGGCACCATCGATGAAAAAGAAAGAAAGGTCGTTGAAGAAATAGGTGCCTGGATGAAAGCAAACAGCGAAAGCATTTACAGTACAAGACCGTGGAAAATATTTGGTGAGGGACCTGCACAAGAGGCAAAACTTACTGATAAAGGCTTTAATGAAGGGAAAGGAAAGCCATTTACCCATGAAGATATTCGCTTTAATGTGAAAGGTGATGTGCTTTATGCGACTGCCATGGGTTGGCCGCAAGATGGGAAATTGGCTATAAAAAGTCTGGCAAAGAACAGCCCCCATTTCCCCAAAGAAATTCAAAAAGTGGAATGGCTGCCCACAAGGCAATCCTTAACCTTCGAAAGAAATGAGAAGGGTTTGGTGGTTGCGCTTCCGGGAAAAACTTCGGATGATTTGACATATGCAAATGTGATAAAGGTGCTTTCGTAGACTTTAGATAGAAAAACAGGTAATCGCTAATGGCCCGACCGACAGTAAAACTTTCGGCGGGCTTTTCTTTTTGAAGTTCGCTGATCAAGATCATGTAAATCAATAGCCTGCACCATTTCAGGCCATAATCTGCACCATTTGAGTCCCCTGTTTTCAGCAGAACAGCAATAGATTTACAGTAATCATTTAGACCAAAGATTGCTGTATATGAAAAGATCTCTGCTATTGCTTGGCATGCTATGTGCTTTTGCTTTTAATGACTTATTGGCAGCGCCTCCATCGTACATTCAAACAAAGGATGGCGTCATTGTTTTTACAGACCCCGCATTTACAGGTACTTCCAATGCCGTTAAACTGGAAGTGATCTCAGATAATATTATTAGAGTAATTGCTGTTCCTGGAAAAGAAATGTCGGCTGCGCAAAGCCTTATTACGGTTTACACCAAAAGACCTGATCTTTTCTGGACCGTCATTCCTACTAAAGATAACCTCACCCTCAAAACAAAAAAGCTGACCGCCGTTGTGGACCTGAAAACAGGGGCCGTTACTTTTCGCGATTATAAGGGTCAAAAAATACTGGCTGAAAAGCAGCCATTGGGCGGCCGTTTTCAGCCTGTTGTATTTGAAGGCAAACCCTATTACGCACTTACCCAAACATTTCAATCAACATCCGGTGATACATGGTATGGCCTGGGGCAACACCAGGACGGCATCCTGAACTACAGGGGCCAACAGACTACTTTCTTCCAGAACAACACCGAGGTGGCGATCCCATTCCTTGTATCAGGTAATAACTACGGTATACTTTGGGACAATTATTCTCTTACAAAGGCAGGTGACGTACGGCCGCTTCTTCCGCTTTCTGCGCTGCAGCTTTTTTCAAAAAAGGGCGATGCTGGATGGTTGACTGCTTCTTATGCCAATGATAAGCAAAAGCCACAGGAAACAATTACTGAAAGAGCGGAAGAAACGATTGATATGGAGTTTGAAGGAGAATCAAAGGTCCGGCTTCCCAACGTGTTTACACCAGCCAAAGGCATGGTTACCTGGGAAGGAGAGCTTGCCAGTTATTTTTCAGGGCTTCATCAGTTCCGTTTCGTATTTGGCGGGTCACTGAAAATGTGGCTTAATGGAAAGCTGGTGCTGGATCACTGGCGGAAGGCCTGGAACCCGGCGCCTGCATTGATCCCTTTTAGTTTCAATAAAGGGGAAAAGGTCCCTGTCAAAATTGAATGGACACCCGAAGGAGGTGAGTCCTACATTTCATTAAAGTGGCAGCAGCCATTAAGCAAAGAAGAGCAGAACTGTTTCAGCTTTTCTTCTGAAGCGGGCCAGCAGATCGATTATTATTTCATCTATGGTAATAATACAGATGAGGTGATTGCCGGTTACCGGCACCTTACCGGCAAGGCGCCTATTGTTCCAAAATGGGCATTAGGGTTCTGGCAAAGCCGGGAGCGATACAAAACACAGGATGAAATACTGGCTACGGTCGATGAATTTCGTAAAAGAAAGATCCCCATTGATAATATCGTTCTGGACTGGAGCTACTGGCGCCAGGCGGAATGGGGCAGCCAGGATTTCGACGAAAAACGATTCCCTTCACCCGACAGTATGATCGATGTGTTGCATAAAAAATACAACACGCAGATCATGATCTCCGTATGGCCGAAATTTTATGAAGGCATACCAGCCTACAATGAGTTTGATAAAAACGGCTGGCTTTATAAAAGAAATATAGCCGACCGGCAAAAAGACTGGATAGGTGAAGGGTATGTTTCTACTTTTTATGATGCCTTCAACGAAAAAGCACGAAAAGGTTTCTGGAACCTCATCAATAAAAAAATATACAACAAAGGAATAGATGCCTGGTGGATGGACGCCAGTGAGCCGGATATTTTGTCCAATGTTGATCCTCAGAAAAGAAAGTTGCAGATGACGCCTACCGCACTGGGAAGCGCAGCAGAATATCTCAATGCGTATCCGCTGCAAAATGCAAAAGGAATTTATGAAGGACAACGTTCAACCGATCCCGATAAAAGAGTGTTTTTGCTGACGCGTTCCGGTTTTGCCGGTTCACAACGTTATGCCGCAGCCATATGGAGTGGAGATATAGGCTCCACCTGGCGCGACATGAAAACACAAATTACTGCCGGTATCAATTTTTCCCTGTCCGGGCTGCCTTACTGGACGATGGATATTGGCGGATTTGTTGTACCTGAAAAATTTGAAAAACCCGATAGTGAAAACTTAGCGGAATGGCGGGAATTGAATACACGCTGGTATCAGTTTGGTGCATTTGTTCCCTTGTTCCGTTCACATGGACAGTTTCCTTACCGCGAGATCTTCAACATGGCGGAAGAAACACATCCTGCTTATCAAAGTTTTCTCTATTACGATAAACTGCGTTACCGGTTGCTGCCTTATATCTATTCACTGGCAGGTGCGGCCTATCATAATGATTATACCATCATGCGGGGTTTGGTAATGGACTTTTCTGCAGATACCGCTGTGTTGAATATCGGCGATCAATATATGTTCGGTTCTTCATTGCTGGTAAATCCGGTGTATGAGTACAAGCAACGCAATCGTTCCCTGTATTTACCCAAATGTGCCGGATGGTACGATCTCTATTCGGGAAAATGGTATGCAGGCGGTCAAAAAATTAATGCCGATGCGCCTTATGAAAGAATGCCTGTATTTGTAAAAGCAGGATCTATCATTCCTTTCGGTCCAGAACTTCAGTACGCTTCAGAAAAACCGGCCGATACGATCACCCTTAACATATATGGCGGCGCGGATGCTTCTTTCAACCTGTATGAAGATGAAGGCATCAACTACAATTATGAAAAAGGTGCTTATTCCATCATTCCCATAGTATATAACGAGGCAACAAAAAAAGTAACTGTTGGGGACAGGAAAGGTGGGTATAATGGAATGCTGCAAAAAAGAACGTTTCGAATTAATCTTATAACACCAGGTAAAACCAAACGATTGGATATAGACACATCTGACAAAGAGATATTGTATGACGGTAAGCACATAGAAGTGAAATTATAGTCAATTTAAATATTCAAACATGTATTCAACCAAAACGATTCGCTTGCGACTAATGCTGCTATGGGGTCTATTCCCCTTACTCATGCTAAGCACAACTGCTTATTCACAAACTGAAAAAGTAAATGGTACAATTATTAATCAACGAAACGCCCCGGTTCCGGGAGCAACGATTACCTTAAAAGGCACCGATCGTTTCACGATAGCGGATGAAGCCGGAAAGTTTAGTATCGATGCGTCAACTGGCGATGTGCTGGTTGTTACGATCATAGGATATACTAAAAAGGAAATTGTTGTTGGAAAAAGTAAAACCATTGAGATAAAACTCAGTGAAGTTGCTTTACAATTGGACGACGTGGTGGTAATCGGTTATGGTAAAGCAAGGCGCAAAGACGTTACTGGCGCCATATCTTCCATTTCCGGCGACGATCTTCGCAAAACATCACCCACAACTTTCGACCAGGCCCTGCAGGGAAAAGTTCCAGGAGTGGTGATTCAACAGATCTCCGGGCAACCCGGCGGGGGCGTATCCATTCAGATACGTGGTGTATCTTCTATAAACGGCTCTAATTCGCCATTATTTGTTATAGATGGAGTTATTATTCCTCCAGCAAATGATCCTGGAAATGGAGCGAATCCCCTGAATACCATCAACCCTTCAGAAATAGAATCAATTGATGTATTAAAAGACGCTTCTGCTACTGCCATTTATGGTTCTCAGGCAACAAACGGCGTTATTGTTATTACTACCAAAAGAGGCAGCGTATCGCCTCCTCAAATATCGTACGATGGATATTATGGTTATCAGCAGATACCTAAAAGGCTTCCCACTGTTAATTTGCAGCAGCTTGCAACATTGCTTAACGAAAGATCAGTTGTTTGGGGGTTTGATGCCAGGCCTGAATTTGCCAACCCAAAATATTTAGGAACAGGTACCAATTGGCAGGATGAATTATTCCGCAATGCACCCCAGCAAAATCATTCGCTTACAATAAACGGTGGTGATGTCAGAACTCAATACTTATTTTCCTTAGGATATTTTGACCAGGATGGTATTGCGCTTGGCTCTAAATTCAAGCGATATTCTATGCGGTTGAATTTAGATAATAAAACAACCAATTGGTTGAAAATAGGAACCAGTCTTCAATTAGCGAATGTCGTTGAAAATGTAGTTTCAGGTGGCACTTCTGCTTCAGGTGTAATTTCAGATGCTTTGAGTTTAACCGCCGATATTCCTGTAAAAAATAATGATGGTACCTGGGGTGGTGTTACTAATAATTCCGGATGGGTACAGCCCGTGGCAAACCCCGTTGCATCGGCTCTTATTAATAAAAATATGAATTACAGGTATCAGCTGTTTGGTAATGCATATGCCGAAGTAAACTTTACCAAAGATCTATCGTTGAGGAATGAGGTTTCCGGAAACTTTGATTTTTCCAGAAATGAACAATTTAGCCCTCAAACTACTTATGGTAAATACACTACCCCCAACCCAACTTCGTCTTCGTATAGTTCCGGGCAGGACTTTTATACCGTACTAAGAAATTATATTACTTATAATAAGAAACTCGGTAATAATAACAATTTAAATGTATTTGTTGGGCACGAGGCTAATTTGAGTAAATCTGCAAGTTCTTCTGCAAGCCGGTCAGATTTTCCTTCTAATAATGTGCAATCTATTTCCAGCGGTGATCCTTCTACTGCAAAGAACGGTGGTAATTATGGCCAGGGTGCTTCAGAATCTTATTTTGGACGTATTAACTATAATTGGTTAGACAAATACCTGTTTACAGTAAACCTGCGTAACGATGGTTCCGATAAATTCCCAGCGGCAGATCGTTGGGCATTTTCGTATTCCGGTGCAGTTGCCTGGAAATTGAATTACGAAAAGTTTTTGGCACAGGTTAGCGCTATTAATGAATTAAAGTTGCGCCTTGGCTATGGGTTAACCAATAATCAAAATATCCAGAGCAATACTTATGTAACCCAGCTTACAACAGTTGCTAATGGCTTGTCTGGGACAGCGCAGTATCAATCCAATTTGGCCAATCCTGATGTAAGATGGGAACAAACAAAAAATACCAATATTGGATTAGATGGCGCCTTATTTAATTGGCGGTTAACTTTTTCAGTAGATGTTTACGATCGTCATACCGATCGCCTTTTATTAAAGGTACCTTATCCAAGGTATTCGGGTACAACCACTGATTATTCACCAGGTGCAATGATTGCCCCTTATGTAAATGTGGGATCTATGAGCAATAAAGGAATTGATATTAGAGTAGGGACCACCAATATCCGCAACAAAAATTTCACCTGGAAAACTGATGTTACTGTATCACGTAATATCAATAAAGTATTGTATTTAGGTGCTGGCGGCGATGATGCCAGCCTTGTTAAGTCAAACTCAAAAACGGTAGTAGGTCGACCTATTGGCTCATTTTACGGCTATATCTATGATGGCATATTTGCTACTGTCGAAGATTTTAAAAACCATGCTTTGCCAGCCGACCAATCTGGCACACCTCGCCCGATTGCAAATGCAGGTGGTGGTATCTGGTATGGGGACCGTATGTTCAAAGACCTGAATGGCGACGGTATTATTGACACAAAAGACCAAGCCTTTTTAGGTTCACCGCTTCCAAAATTCCAATTTGGATTCAATAACTCATTTAATTATAAACAGGTTGATTTGAACATTTTCTTTAGTGGAAGCGTAGGCAACAAAGTGTATAATCAATTGCCGGTTAATCAAACGAACCCTTTAAATAATACCAACTATTTTACCGGGATATTAAACTACGCTAAAACTGCTTTAATTAACCCTGATGGAGATCCTAATAATGTCAATAATGTTTATGTTACCAATCCAAATACCACAATTGTAAGCCTGAGAAACGATAATACCAATGAGAATGGGCGTTTTTCAAATTTGTTTTTAGAAGATGCTTCATTTATTCGTTGTAAAAACATTACCCTGGGGTATACTTTGCCTCAAAATATACTGGCGAAAGCGCATCTTCATTCACTTCGGTTATATGCTAATGTTTCGAACGCATTTATAATTACAAAGTACAATGGTATGGATCCTGAAGTTGGCTCCTGGAATCCATTGGAGGCAGGTTATGATGGGGGACGTTATCCTCAATCAAGGGTATACACCCTGGGAGTAAATGTGAAGTTAACAAAGTAAAACCTATTAATTTTTATGAAATCAATCAATAAACTATTCATCCCTTTGCTATTGCTTGTGGCAGTAGCCGGATGCAAAAAGAATTTTCTTGACCGCCCTTCTCAATCTCAGATCGCTTCCAATAATTTTTATCAAACTACTAAAGAAATGAGATTGGCTACTGCCAGCCTTTACGGTGGTGCTCCCTGGTGGGGATGGCATACTGGCGGTTTTTTACAATTTGGCGATGTTTTAAGTGGAAATGGAACCACTGGTCAATATCAGGGTACCGATAATAATGAACTTTTTGCAGTAAACCTGTCGGCTTCTAACGGTTATGTGCGAGATGCATGGACAGGCTTATACAATGTTATTGGCCAATGCAACAATACTATTCTCGGCATACAACAATATGCCCCTGCTACTGTTACTGCAGAAGATAAAAATGCGGCGATAGCCGAAGCAAGGTTTATACGCGGATATGCTTATTTTAATTTGGTTTTGCATTGGGGTGCCGTACCTATTGTGGAGGATAACAGCAAGCTGATCAAAGAGCCCCTGCTTAACCGCATAATAGTTTCTGATGTGTATAAATTTGTAACGAACGATCTTACATATGCAGTACAAAACCTTCCTGTTACTGATGGTGCAGGCAGGGTAACTACCTGGTCGGCGCAAGGTATGTTGAGCAAAGTGTATTTAACCATGGCGGGTTTGGGTGGTCATGGCACACGGAACCAGGCTTACCTGGACAGTGCCAAAAAATATGCAGGAAATGTGTGCAAAAATAGTGGCAAGACATTATTACCAAGTTATTATGACCTGTTTAAAGTACAAAGTAACGATGTCCCGGAAGTTTTATTTGCTTTTCAATGGGCGGCAGGTACCGGGTATGGCAATGGGAATACGTTCAATAATTATGCTCCAAGCAACACGATTATGCCCAAAAAAGGCGGGGCATGGGCTTCTATGAAACCTACTTACGACCTGTATTTATTGTATTCCAGTAAAGATACGGTAAGGCGAAAAGCCACCTTTATGATTAACGGCGATTACTATCCGGAATTGGATGCAGCGGGTGGTGGTTACAAGGCTACTGGTTCGAGTTTGAAAAAACACATTGTTGGTAACGATATAGATAACAGTTCGCCGCTTATGGATTTATGGTCATCGCCTGAACATGATGCTGTGCTTAGGTTAGCTGATGTGTATCTGATATATGCTGAAGCTATTATGGGAAGCAATACGACCACTTCAAATCCCGAGGCCCTGCTGTATTACAACAAAGTGCGCACCCGTGCAGGAGTTGACCCTCTTTCAACCATAACGCTTGATACGCTTATTAGCGAAAGAAGAATTGAATTTGCCTTTGAAGGAAACTATTGGTCGGATCTGGTAAGGCTTTCTTATTGGCAACCAGCTAAGGCGTTGGCCATTATAAATGCACAAAACCGGCTTTTTTTCAATTATACTGCCGGAGTTGCTACACCGGATACCAGTCCTGTTGTGAGTGTGCTTCCCGCAACACCCAGCTCATTTACATTGCAAATACCAGCAACGGAGTTAACAGCAAACCCAAAACTGGCTGAAGCACCTGTATCTTATTATTAAGCAATAATATTATAATATACTATTATGAATAAAATATATAAAATAAATTATGGGGGTCTGTTTTTCTGTGTGTCGATGGCATTGATACTATTAATGTCTGCATGCAAAAAGTCAGTAGAAGGAGGTCCTGTAATTACCGAGGTTCGTAGTTATGTTGCAACTCCGGGCGATTCTGTTTTATCCGGCGTTGTGCCCGATGGACAATGGGTGGTTATTGCTGGTCAGCATTTACAAAATGCACTTCAAATAACGTTTAACGGAGTACCGGCTTCTTTTAATAATGCATTATTTGCTTCGAATAGTGTTGTCGTGCAAATTCCTTCCATTGTGTTTTCAACAATAGATACGAATAAGCTCAATACCATTGAGTATACAACGCCCGGAGGTACTACAACGTTCTCTTTCAAATTAACCCCGGCTGTACCAACCATTACAGCTATTTCCAATGTATTTGCCAACCCGGGTGACTCTGTTTTTGTTTATGGAGCAAACCTCGTTTTAGTTCAAAGTCTTTCTTATGGAGGAAAAAAAATTGCTTCCTTTCAATCAGATTACGATGGAACTTCCCTTGGTTTTGTTATGCCAAACCCAGCTCCTACAAGCGGAGATGTAATAGTGACTACCAGGAGCGGTACAGTTGTTTTTAAAATAGTAGCAACGCCAACTATTACGGGCGTTTCTAACGAGAATGCCAATACGGGCGATTCTGTTTACGTATATGGTACATACCTGAAAAGTATTCAAACATTTGATTTTTCAGGTGTTACTATAACTTCTTTTGTAACTTCTTCAGATGGAAGTTTTGTTGCCTTTGAATTACCTTCTTTATCTCAATCGGGACCAGCATCTATTACAACAGCCTTTGGTACTGTTACTACTGTTTATGATGTTAATAATATGTATAACGTTAAGTACGTTGGTAGTGCCACAACAGGCGTATTAGGAAATATGGAATGGGGAGATGCCTTTGGATGGCAATGGTGGGGTGGATCCAGACTTTCTGTAGTGAGTAACGGGGGGTGGATAACAGATTGCCCTGAAATGGCCGGTAACACAGGCATGTTCATTTCTATAAAAGATGGCCCGCTGGCCGCTGGTGCAAGTGGTAGCCAAATACCCATAGGGGACGCATTGTGGGTGCCTGCTGCCAGATTAACTGACCCGGTTGGTGATTGGGCTTTGAAATTTGAAATATATATTCCCAATTCATGGAACGGTGGTTCCCTTCGTATTCAAACTGGTTTCACGAATTCTTATACAGCACTGTACGAGCCCTGGAAAATTTCTTCATCAGCTACATCGGCATATTCTACCAATGGTTGGAGAACTGTTACTATCCCGCTATCCAGGTTCCTGTCAACCGATGCTACACTTGGTGAAGGAAGGGGTATGCCCGTTACTTCACTCTCAAGTTTATTAGGCACCGGTAAAACTGGTTTAAATGTAATGTTTAAAAATTACGCAACATCAGCTACTTCTACCGGCTTTTATGGTGGCTTTGATAATTTCAGAATTGTAAAAATTAAATAGCAGGTAATTGAAATAACAGCGGGTTTTGCCCGCTGCTTTTTAAGATTAAAAAAATATGAAAATATACAGATGAAAAAGAAAATAATTTATTTGATAGCAGGAGGTTTAATCCCCCTTCTTTCTATCATTTCCTGTAAAAAAACAAAAGCTGATTCACCGGAAATTTCTATTTCAAATATTACAGATACCATACCTGAAAATGGAGGAACCCAATCCCTGTCATTTACCTGTAATGCTGAATGGAGTATTGATACAACTGGTTTTGGCTGGGTAAATATCAGCCCCATAGCCGGGGGTAGCGGTGAAGCAACCATTACTTACACAGCAACGGCTAACAAAACCGGCATCAGCCGTAATGTAATTTTAAAGCTTAATGCTGCAAATGGCCAGGCCAGGCGAATTACAATACTACAGGCACCGGTAATCTTTGCTTCGTATAATACCTCACCCAAAGCACCGGATGCAACCGGCATGGGCAGTACGGCTATGGAAATAAATGCAAAGATCAAAATGGGGATGAATATCTGGAACACTATGGAATCACCAGGTGGAGAAACCGGTTGGGGCAATCCTGTTATTACTCAATCGCTGATTGATACGCTGAAAAAAGCCGGTTTTAATGCAATAAGGCTTCCCATTGGTTATTGGAATCAGGGACATGTTGACAAAAATAACTGTAAAATTGATGATGCCTGGTTAAACAGGGTTAAAGAAGTAGTACAATATTGTGTAAACGCTGGTATGTATGTAGAAATAAACCGCCACCATGATAATGCTGGTTACAAAGATAATAGTGGTAATGGTATTGATGACCCTAAGTTGTCTGGTGCACAATTAGATACTGCAAAAGCTATACATAAAGCCCTATGGGAGCAGATAGCTACCAAGCTGCGTGATTTTGATGAGCATGTAATGTTTGCAAGTTACAACGAGCCCAATGCCACAGATTTGCCATCAGCTACTGTTTTACACGATTTGCACCAGGTTTTCATTGATGCAGTTCGTTCTACCGGAGGCAAAAATGCGTATCGTACTTTAGTGCTCCAGGCACCAAACACATCGCTTGATCTGATGAACTATTATGCGCCAGACGGAATACCAGGTTTGCCTAAAGATCATGTTCCTAATAAATTGATGCTTGAATTTCACTGGTACTCACCTCCTAATTTTTGTATACTGGGTGGTGATGCAAGCTGGGGCAAAGAGTGGCGTTATTGGGGTAAGAACCTGCATTCATTGACCGACCCCGAACATAACTCAAATCCAGATTATGAAGAAGCCTATATGGAACGCAACATGGAATGGGCAAAAAAAGCTTATGTGGATAAAAACATCCCGGTGCTAATTGGTGAGTTCGGTGCAGAATACCATGCCAATGATCTTGTAGGACATCCGGCAGATTCAATATTGTCCAGAACGTCAGTCGCACATTTCTTTGGGCATATGGTAAGAACTGCCCGTGCCAATGGACTCTCACCATTTTTGTGGGCTGGTGTAATTAACAGGCAAACCGAAACAATAGAAGATAAACAGCAGTTAGATTCTTTACGCAAAGGAGCAGGGTTCTAAAATAAAACAAGTTAATAGGATAGCAGTCTTCGGCTTTACAAAAAGGACCTGGGGATGGTCAATGAAAAATTGCACCATCTCTCAGGTCCTACTAACCGATATATAATGGCTGACCTATAAATACAAAAAAAATAAAATCAAAAGGAAATATACAATGATCGGATTTCTGAGTGCTGTACTGTTTTTTACAGGCTGTCATCAAAAGAACGATGTGATCTATCCATCATACAATGTATCGCCAAAAGCGCCTGATGCAACCGGAATGGGCAGCAACGCCGTACAATTAGCAGCAAAATTTAAGTTGGGCTGGAACATCGGCAACACCTTTGAAGCGTCGGGTGGTGAAACCGGTTGGGGCAGTCCTGTCATTACAGAGGATTATATAAAATTCGTAAAGCAGCAGGGATTTAATGCTATTCGTATTCCCTGTGCATGGGATTGGCATCATATAGCTAATCAGTCAACTGCCCTTATAGACCAGCATTGGCTCAACAGGGTAAAAGAGGTAGTAGGGTATTGTGTGAAAAATGATATGTATGTTTTATTGAACATTCATTGGGATGGAGGCTGGCTGGAAAACAATATTACCAAAATAAAAAAAGACTCGGTCAACGCCAAACAAAAAGCTTTGTGGGAACAGATCGCAACGGCCATGCGTGATTTTGATGAGCACCTGATTTTTGCAGGCGCCAATGAGCCCGCTGCTGAAAATGCGGAGCAAATGGAAATACTTGCCGGCTATCATCAAACCTTTATCAATGCAGTTCGATCCACCGGCGGCAGAAACAGTTACAGGGTGCTTGTGGTTCAGGGACCATCAACAGACATTGAAAAGACCAATAAACTGATGAATAGTCTTCCCACAGATTTGGTGAAGGATCGGATGATGGTGGAGGTTCATTTTTACACGCCATACCAATTATGCCTGATGAATGGTGATGCCAATTGGGGCAAAATGTTTTATTACTGGGGTGCCGGACATCATTCTACTATTGAACCGGGTCGCAATGCCACCTGGGGAGAAGAAGCTGACATAATCAATTTCTTCGGTATGATGAAGACGAAATTCGCCGATAAAGGAATTCCAATTATCCTGGGGGAATATGGGGCTTACAGACGAAACGGTAATGCGAATGGTCCGTTGGATAAAGCAACACATAACGATGCCATAGATCATTGGATAACTTTTGTAACCAAACAGGGGATAGCCAACGGTTTTTTACCATTCTGGTGGGATACCGGTGGCGCACTGGATAGACGAAATCTTACAGTAAAAGATCAGCGTACGATCGATGCGCTTATCGCAGGTAGTAAATAAATATTATTGAAACATTACAGATCTGAAGGATGAAAAATAAATTATTGTTTTGGCTGGTACTGATTCCTTTCATTTCGGAAAAAGGGATTGCTCAAACTTCAAAACAGCAATCAAACCCAAAACAAATTAAACTGGCCGTACAGGAACGGGTGATAGATATTGATTTCAAAAAAACAGCAGGCCCTTTGAATACCTTTTTCAAAGAATGTGTTGGGGCCGGCAGGGCTAATGAAGGATTGAGGGCCGACTGGCAACAACAGTTGGCGTATGTGAAAAAAGAATGTGGTTTCAAATACATCCGCATGCATGGACTTTTAACGGATGATATGGCTGTTTATAAAGAAGACAGCAAAGGGAATCCTGAATACAATTACATGTACATAGACCCTTTGTTCGATTTTTTACAAAGCATTGGGATGAAGCCATTTGTTGAACTGGGCTTTATGCCTTCCGCATTGGCAAGCGGTCAACAAACCATTTTCTGGTGGCGGGGCAACGTTACGCCACCAAAAGATTATGAAAAATGGGCTGCATTGATTAAAAACCTTACAGAACATTTTACAGAACGTTATGGCGTTGATGAAGTAAAGACCTGGTATTTTGAAGTGTGGAATGAACCAAATCTTTCTCCCGGATTCTGGACAGGAACGCAACAGGATTACTTCAAATTATATCAATACACGGCGCAGGCAGTTAAAAGTGTAAATAAAGATTACCGGGTTGGCGGACCGGGAACTGCCGGCGCAGCATGGGAAAGTGAGATGATCGATTTCTGTTTCAGAAATGCTTTGCCTATAGATTTCATTAGCACGCATGCTTACGGCGTGAAGCAGGGATTTCTGGATGAATACGGACAAGGGGGAACGGTACTTGATAAAAATCCGATGAGTGTTAGTGGCGATGTGCTTCAATCCAGAGTAGAGATTGCTACCTCTCACATGCCGGACCTGGAATTGCATTACACAGAGTGGAGTGCATCTTATACACCTGCTGATCCTATTCATGATAGTTACCACGAAGCAGCCTATGTTTTGCAGAAAATGAAACAGGTAGGTAGTGCAGCCAATTCCATGTCGTATTGGGTGTTCACCGATATTTTTGAAGAATCAGGGCCAAGGTTCACGCCTTTTCACGGCGGCTTTGGCATGTTGAACACACAAGGTATTAACAAGCCCGTTTTTTATTCGTATCAATTCCTGAACCAGCTGGGAAATATTGAACTGGTAAATAAAGATGCCGCTTCCTGGGCTTGCAGGGATTCTGCAGGAAACATTCAGCTATTAGCCTGGGATTTCACAAACACGCACCCGGGGGATTCAATGCACAATCAGAAATATTACATCCAGGATCTGCCATCTAAATCAAAAGGAAAACTGAAGATCAACATGACGCAGGTGCCTGCTGGTACGTATGCCCTTGAAATTTATAAAGTAGGTTATAGAAGTAATGATGCTTATTCAACCTATCTCTCTATGGGTAAGCCTTCGCAGCTTACAAAACAACAGGTGGAGCATATAAAAAAGCAGAATGACGGTTCAGCTGTTTCAAAAGAGATTATTACTGTGAAAAATGGCATTCCATTTTCAAAAGAACTGGACATCAGGGAGAACGATGTTTTCTTTTTGAATTTTATCAAATTGTAAATGATAACGCCCGTTAAACCCCGCCGTTTTTATTAACCATAATCCGATTGCAAACACTCATTAAAAAGCAAAAAACATGAGAAAAAACATCATTTTGCTATTGTTATGTCACATAACAATGCTTGCCGCCTTTGCACAAAATGTAACTATTTCAGTTAATGCAACGCAGAACAAACGTCTGATCTCGCCATACATATATGGGAAAAATGAAGGCTTTGACAAATCGGATCAGTTTTATAAAGATGCGGGATTGCGCTTCGCCCGGATGAACGGAGGTAATAACGCGTCAGCTTATAACTGGCGTGCGAAATTGGCGGTTCATCCCGACTGGTTCAATAACGTTTATGGTGCTGATTGGGATGTTAATGCACAAAAAATTAATAACAACTTTTCGAACATCCAGGGCATGTTTGCCTTTCAGTTACTGGGCAGAGTGGCTTCCAGTGGGGCACACAACTTCCCTGACTGGCAGTATATGCAGGATCACCCGGGTTGGAATGGCTATCATCAAAATTTAAACGGTGACGGTACGCCTAATCCAGATCCCGCGGGAGCGGCCCTGGTTGAGGGAAACAAGGATTTGTTCAGTAAGCCATGGCCAGCCGACTCTTCAGTAGCAATGCTTAATTCCTGGTTTGGGGCCGGTGGTAAAGGGTTTGACAAAAACAAGTTTTTATACTGGAATATGGACAACGAGGTAGATATATGGAGCGGCACGCATGATTGGGCTATGCCAACGCAAATTTCGGCATCTGCTTTTATGGATCGCTATATAGAATTAGCGAAGAAAGCGAAAGCGCTATATCCTGGCATCAAACTCTGCGGACCTGTTACAACCTCCGAATGGCAATGGTACAAATGGTCAAGTGAAAGTATATACATAAATGGCCGGTATTATCCCTGGATCGAGTATTTTATAAAACGCCTTGGCGATGAGTATAAGGCAACCGGTATCAAACTGGTAGATGTATTGGATATTCACAACTATCCCTGGTATAATAACGATGATGCTGCGGCACTGCAGGGGCACCGGATCTATTATGATACGACGTATGATTATCCGGGTTCAAACGGTATTAAATCAAGTACGGGTGGATGGGATAACTCATTGACAAAACAATATATTTTCAAGCGGATCAACGGCTGGTTAAACGAACATTTTGGTGCAAACCATGGCATAACACCTGGTGTAAGCGAATGGGGTACCATGTCAGGCAGCAACCCAACCCTTGAATCTGTTATATATGCTTCGCATCTGGGCACCTTTGCAAACAATGGTGTTGAATTGTTTTCTCCATGGAACTGGTCTATCGGTATGTGGGAAACCTTGCACCTCTTTAGCAGGAATGCAAAAAAATATAGTGTATCCAGCACTTCTACCCTTGAAAATACGGTATCTGCTTACTCCTCGGTAAACGAAAATGCCGACTCTTTAACGGTGATGCTTGTAAACCGTGACATGAGCGCTTCCCGCACGGTTACAATAAACCTAAGCAATTTCAATGTTGCTAATGGAAATTACAACACATTACAGTTGTCATCTTTACCGGCGACAGAGACGTTTGTATCACATACGCAAAATGCGCTGAAAGCAAATACCGTGGCGGTAAATTCAAATTCATTGACCATAACAGTGCCAGCTCTTTCTACAACGGCTATTCTGCTGGTTAAAACCACCACACCTGCTGTTACCTACGTTGCTTTAACGAACCGGGCTACCGGGTTGTTGATGGATGGTATGTACAGGTTCTCCGATGGGTCCAATGCCGGGCAGTGGAGCAATAGCGGCAGTGAGGCACAACAATGGGTGCTCGAAACAAGTGGGAGTTATGTGAAAATAAAAAACCGTGCTTCCAACTTATACCTCGATGGCATGGGCAGTACAACCAATGGCGCCGTGGTGGCTCAAAAGAACAGCAGCACCAGTTTTAATCAACAATGGCAACAGGAGGCCGCAGGAAGTTATCTTAAGTTTAAGAACCGGGCTACAGGCTTATATCTTGATGGTATGGGCAGATCGTCCAACGGCTCAGATCTGGGTCAATGGAGCAGCAGCAATAGTAATAATCAACAGTGGGGAATGGCCACGGTTGGGCAGTCACGAATAGCAACAGTTGCGAATAATGACCAACTGCTTTTATATCCGAATCCATTTAAAGGAACGTTCAATATGATATTCGATAAACCCGAAGAGGTAAAACTTATTACAATATTCGACATAGCCGGTAAGCGTGTTGAAGTTATTAATAGTTCGGCAATTAGAAATTCGATGTCAATGGGCGCATCCCTGAAAGCCGGTGCGTATATAGTTCAGGTGGATGGGGTAAACGGGACGAAAACATTTAAGGTTGTTAAGACGAATTAGAATGAAAAACAAGCGCATTGAATTTTTTTTCTTATTTATACTGGTATTCTTATTGAATTTTTCTTTGAAAGCGCAGGGATTGTATGTTGGCGCTAATTATCATCCTCATGATGATAAAAATCCGGAAAAAATAAAAAAGGATATTCAGCTGATGAAAGCTGCCGGATTGAATATTGTTCGAATGGGGCATTTAGCATGGGATAGCTATGAGCCTGCAGATGGAAAATATAACTTTGGCTGGTTCGATACAGTGATGAACAGGATGGGCGAGGCCGGCATACAGGTGATCCTTGATATAGCCATTCGTCCGGCACCCATCTGGTTGCACCACAAATACCCTTCCATCGACCTTGTTGACGCCAATGGGGATGTGCAATATCCGAACCATCGTTACATGGATGATGTTGGCGATCCCAACTATCAAAAACATGCGGTACGATTTACCGATACGCTTACAAAGCGGTATGGCAAACATCCGGCATTGATTGCATTTGGTATAGACAACGAATCCGGCGATGGCCCCATTTCTTATTCCGAAACAGCCAGAAAAAGATTTATTACCTGGCTAAAGAAAAAATATACCACCACTGGCAAATTAAATGAAACATGGGCAACGCAACGGTGGTCGAGAAGGATCAATCAATTTGAAGAAATTGGCTTTCCCGTATCCGGAACAATGACTGGTGCACCTGAACGAATGCTTGATCACAGGCGTTTTGTTTCTGATGAGATCAACCAGCTTCTTTTTAAAATTATCGATAAGGTAAATAAGAACGCCCCCCACGCATTGGTAAATACCAATGCGTGGTTCTATAGCCCGTTGAAATATTTTGATTATACGCAGATTGCTTATTCAGGCAAAATGACCCGCGAGGGCTGTGGTTTTTACCCTGGGAATTCTTTAACTACCAACTGGGGCATAATGAGCGCCTTGTTTGGAATTTCAAGAATTCAATTTGAAAGCACTAATCCTTTTTGGTGCAGCGAATTTACCACTATGACAGCTGTTCCTAATTCCATTAGGAAATCGGCTTATGCAACGTTAATGTACGGAAATCAAATGGTATGCGGATGGACCTGGCAAAGCATGCACGCCGGCGAAGAACAGTATCTGCAGGGAATGGTTGACTGGGATGGAATTCCCAATCGCAAATATGATGAATACAAAAAGATCGCCGCTGAGTTTAAAAAGATCGGGCAATATTTTCCTTATAAATTGCAGGCTGAAATAGGATTGGCCTACTCATTTCCTGCACAGATAGCAAGCGCTTATTTTCCTGAACAACACGATAACCAACTGCAAACCTGCTTTGATCTGTTTTATTACCGCAACATGGATGCACGGGTTATAGACATCAGCAAAAGTTCATTGAACTATAAATTATTGTTTGTACCTGGTATTGCTGTGATGGATGAGGTAACTGCTGCCAGGGTTCGCGACTTTGTAAAAAATGGCGGCACAGTTGTGATGACAGGTAATTCAGCTGTTGTTGATGAAACAGGAAAAGTTTTTGCATCTACACGCCCGGGCCGCCTGAGCGATGTGTTTGGCATTCGTGTAGCAAGCTACGAAGAAACAGAAACGATGAATGAAATATCCAGAAAATCATTCAAAGGCAAAACGATTGAGGTTATGTATAAAGAGAAAACGATCAAATCTGAATCTACAAGATTTGATGTTATCGAACCAAAAGGAGCTGATGTTCTTGCAAGCCTTACGAGTTTGGATAAAGACTATCCAATCATCACTTCCAATAAATATGGTAAAGGAAAAGCCATTTATATCGGGCTTCCTGCAAAAGGGGAATTCTTAAACCCATTACTTGATGATCTCATCAGCGAACTTTCCATAAAAAAAGGGCCAGAGGCGCCATCAGGCGTTATGGCAAGACAGATCGATAACAATCACGTACTGTACCTGAACATAAGTGGGGAAGCTAAGGAAATACAGATGAAAAGGAACGCAAGAAGCATTCTTCTGGATAAGGAGTACAATGGAAACTTTACGATAGCACCTTATGAACCTGAGTTTATCGAATTAAAATGAGTCATTGACCAATATTGAAAAAAAGTTATGAACCGGACATTTGAGCGTGTGATCGTTTTTTCAGGAATGCTATTTTCCCTGCTGCAGGTTCCTGTCAATGGCAAAACGCAGGATAAACAACAAACGGCCAAACCAACCAGAAGCAGGGATTGCTTTGATGAGCGTTGGCTGTTCCATAAAGGCGATATCGCTATGAAGCAGGCTGTAAAGGCTGGTGGCCAGGGTATATTGACAGATGCCCATGTGAAAATAATAACCACAAAGGACACAACGATTAACTACGACGATGTTAACAGTTCTACTGTATTATATCCTAACGACTGGCAACAGGTAAATTGTCCGCACGACTGGGTGGTTGAAAATTCTTTTGTAAATGACAACTCATTGGGAAGTCAGCCGGCGGGCAATGGATATCTGCCTACGGGTATCGGTTTTTACAGAAAAGAATTTGAAATTCAGGAAGCAGACAAAGGGAAAAAAATAACTATTGAATTTGACGGTGTTTTCAGGAACAGCACCGTTTGGGTGAATGGCCATTTGATCGGTAATCATCAAAGTGGTTACACACCAGTTAACTACGACCTGACGGATGTAGTACGTTATGGCAACGAAGGAAAAAATGTCATTTTGGTAAAAGTAGATGCCAGCGAACCTGAAGGCTGGTGGTACGAAGGCGGTGGCATTTACAGGCATGTGTGGCTTATTAAAACTGACAGGTTACATGTTGACAGGTTTGGCACTTATATAACTACACCATCTGTTTCTTCCAATGAAGCTGTAGTTAACATAAAAACCACCTTGAAGAATGAATATAGGGTGGCTAAAAATGTTACCCTTGTTTCAAAAATCATAAATAGCAAAGGTGTCGTGTTGGATACCGAAACTTCATCTCAAGAAATGGAACCATTCAGTACCATTGACATTGAACAAAAGGGAACGATACAACAACCATTGCTTTGGTGGCCGGAAACACCTAACCTTTATAAAGTACAAACCGAGGTGATTGATAATGGAAATATGATTGACAGGTATCAAACTACTTTTGGTGTACGTACCGTCGACATCAATCGTAATGGCGTCTTTCTGAATGGCAAACTGTATCCTGTTAAAGGTACAGCCAATCACCAGGATTTTGCAGGGATAGGTGTTGCCCTTCCCGATAAAATAAATGAATATAAATTAAAGCTGCTTAAAGAAATGGGAAGTAATGCTTACCGCAGCGCCCATCATCCGCCTACTCCGGAACTTCTTGATATGTGCGACAGTATAGGATTGCTTGTGCTGGACGAAAACCGTTTTTTGAGCAGCACGGAAGAAGGATTAAAGGATTTAACGACTATGCTGTACCGCGACCGGAATCATCCTTCCATATTTATGTGGTCAATGGAAAATGAAGAATGGATCCAGGGTTCCGTTACAGGATCGAGGATCCTTTCAACAATGGTTGAAACAACGCATAGAATTGACCATACCCGAAAGGTGACTGCTGCTATGAACCATGCCCGTAATGATGGAGGTTATGCCGATGTATTGGATGTAGTTGGATATAATTATGGTGATAAGGGATTGGCCTATGTGAAAGATCATGAAAACTACCCACAGCGTATAACCTTCTGCACAGAATCTACCAGTTTCGTTTCTACCCGCGGAGAATATGAAAATAATTGGGGAAAAGGCTATGTCTCCAACCTTACCAAATGGGAACCGAACTGGGGACCATTTCCAGGCGAAGATTGGGAGGATGTGGTAAAATATCCTTTCCTGGGTGGCACATTCGTGTGGAGCGGTTTCGATTACAGAGGTGAACCAACTCCTTATCGCTGGCCTTGTGTTTCTTCGCATTTCGGCATTATGGATATCTGCGGTTTTCCAAAAGACGGATACTATGCTTATAAAGCAGCCTGGGCTAATGAACCCGTAGCTCATTTATTTCCACATTGGAACTGGCCGGGTAAAGAAAGCAAGCGGGTCAATGTGCAATGTTATACCAATTGCGAAGAAGTGGAATTGTTTCTCAATGGTAAAAGCTATGGAAAAAAGAAAGCCATTTCTTTTAAAAAGCTTGACTGGGAACTTGTTTATCAACCCGGTAAACTCGAAGCACGGGGATATAAAAAAGGAAAATTAGTTACTAAAGATATAGTGGAAACAACGACAGCACCTGCACAGGTAAGTTTGAACAGCGACTGTGATCAACTCAAAGCAGATGGCTGTGATGTTGCTGTGATCAGGGTAGCCATTAAAGATGCAAAGGGCCGCGTGGTGCCAACGGCCGATGACCTGGTGAAATTCTCAATAGAAGGACCTGGAAAGATAATTGGTACGGGTAATGGTGATCCCAGCAGTCATGAGCCTGATAAAGCAAGCCAGCGCAAAGCCTTTAATGGATTTTGCCTGGTACTCGTTCAAACTGATAAAACCCCGGGTGCAATCCGGTTAAAAGCAACATCAGGAACATTGAAGGATACCGAGGTGGTTCTCCAATCAAAATAACATATCTATATTTACCGATAAAGCGAAAGCGACGAATGGATAAAACAAAAGCAACAATTATTGCGCTTGTCTTTCTGCTGCCGGTGTTATGGCCGGCATGTACGTTTTCGCAAACGAACCTGTACGTATCCATCAAAGGAAACGATGCCGGTTCGGGAACACGCAATCATCCATTTGCTACCCTACACAAGGCCGTTGAAACAGCCCGAAAAACCGCCGGCCCGGTAATCATTAAACTCTTCGGCGGTACTTATCATATAACGCGGCCCATTGTGTTTACACCCGATGATGCCAGAAAAGCAAACGGACCACTTACTATAACAAGCGTCGAAAATCAGCAAGTAATTATCAGTGGCGGGGCGCCATTATCCAATTTGAGCTGGAAAAAATATAAGAACGGTATTTGGCAAACTACAATCCATCAGCACCTGATCTTTGATGAATTGTTCGTCAACGGTCAATTACAACGGATGGCCCGCTATCCCAATTTCGACTCCACCGCCCGTTTTTTAGGCGGAACGGCTGCGGATGCTATCAGCAAAGAAAGGATTGCCCAATGGAGATCGCCTGAAGGTGGTTATGTACATGCTTTACACCGTTCTGAATGGGGCGATTTTCATTATCGCATTACAGCAAAAAACGACCGGAACGAGCTGGGGCTTGAAGGAGGCTGGCAAAACAACCGCCGGATGGGAATGCACGACAAACACCGTTTTGTTGAAAATATTTTTGAAGAGTTGGACGCTGTTAACGAATGGTTTTACGATCAAAAAACAAAAACGCTTTATTATTATTGTCCCGACAATATTGATATCAGGACCGCAACATTTGAAACGCCGCAAATCGCTCATTTATTTGAATTCAGGGGTTCTGAAAAAAAGCAGGTAAGCAATATCACCATCGAAGGGTTGACGCTTACGCAAACGTTGCGAACATTCATGCAGAATAAGGAACCCCTGCTTCGCAGCGATTGGACCATTTACCGCGGCGGAGCTGTGTGCTATGAAGGTGCGGTCAATTGCACTATTAAAAATTGTACACTCACTAACCTGGGCGGCAATGCCATCATCTTTAATAAGTTTAACCGGAAGAATGAAGTATCAGGTTGCCTGATTACAAAGATTGGGGCCAGTGCTGTTTGTTTCGTTGGTGATCCGGAGGCAGTGCGTTCCCCAAGTTTTGAATACAACGAATTCGTGCCCCTGGCACAAATGGATCGTACGCCAGGCCCTAAAACAAATAATTATCCGGCAGACTGCAAGGTCAATGATAACCTCCTATTTGACCTGGGTGTGGTAGAAAAACAATCGACGGGTGTTGAGCTTTCTATGTGCCAAAGCATTACTGTTAGCCATAACGCTATTTACGACGTTCCACGTGCAGGGATAAATGTGAGTGAGGGTACCTGGGGCGGGCATGTCATCGAGTACAACGACGTTTTCAATACGGTAAAGGAAAGTGGCGATCATGGCTCCTTTAATTCATGGGGCCGTGACCGTTACTGGCATCCTGACAAACGGGTGCTGGATTCCATGGTGTCAAACAACTTTGAACTTGCATTGCTCGATGTGGTTAAGCCGATCATCATCCGCAACAACCGAATGCGTTGCGATCATGGTTGGGATATCGATCTTGATGACGGCTCCAGTAACTATATTATTAACAACAACCTTTGTTTGAATGGCGGTATAAAATTGCGCGAAGGCGTGAACCGCGTTGTTGAGAACAACATCATGATCAATAATTCATTTCATCCGCATGTATGGTTTCGCAACAGCAATGATGTATTCAGGCATAATGTCGTTTCATCCTCGTACATGCCGATCCGCATTGCTGTTTGGGGAAAAGAAACCGATTATAATGTTTTCCCCGATTCGGTTTCTCTTAAAGCAGCATGGGACCAGGGAACAGATAAACATTCGGTGTGCGGTAAACTGGATTTTGTGGATCCTACAAACGGCGATTTTCGGTTAAAAGATGGTTCTGTTGCTTTTACAACCGGGTTTAAAAATTTTGCCATGGACAGCTTTGGCGTTGTTTCGCCCCGGTTGAAAGCATTGGCTAAAAAACCATTATTGCCTGTTGTTATGGCACTTGACAAGGTAAACGATGACCAGGTGATTGATTTTATGGGAGCCAAAGTAAAGAACCTCGCTACGCAAGGCGAACGTTCGGCAACGGGAATGGACGATACCAGAGGCGTGTTGGTGATGGAGGTGGCCCCCGGTTCAGGCGCCGCACCATTTTTGCAGGCAAACGATGTGATCCTGTCTTTCAATGGTGCCAGGGTGAACAATCTCCGCGACCTGCTCGAAGCTAGACGGTCGGTCATAGGATCAGGTACGAACGTATTGATCTTTCGTAACCAGAAAGAGATGATACTGCACGTTGAACTGAACGGCGGGAATTAAACTAAAAAAATAACGGTCAAAGTGAACAAGGTATGTTAAATGAAATATTTATGGTAAAAAAGATCTTCTACGGACTCTTGTTGTCTTCATTTTTAATTGGTACATCTTATGCCCAGTCTGAGGCGCCAAAGCCATTTGGTCCTGTGCCAACGGATAATCAGATGAGATGGCAGGAAATGGAATATTATTCTTTCGTTCATTACTCATTGAACACATACACCGATCAGTCGTGGGGATATGGAAATGAAGATGTAAAGCTGTTCAATCCCGAAAAACTGGATTGCCGTCAGTGGGCGCGTATTTGCAAACAGGCAGGCATGAAGGGCGTCATAATAACGGCAAAGCACCACTGTGGTTTTTGCCTGTGGCCTTCCAAATACACGGAGTATTCCGTAAAAAATGCACCCTGGAAAAATGGCAAGGGCGATGTGGTTCGCGAAATGGCCAATGCCTGTAAAGAATACGGTTTGAAATTAGGGATCTATTTGTCGCCCTGGGACCGGAACCATCCGGATTACGGAAAACCGGAATACATCACTTATTTCAGGAACCAGCTCACAGAATTGCTCACCAACTACGGACCCATTTTCGAAATATGGTTTGATGGCGCAAACGGGGGATCGGGTTATTATGGGGGGGCTAATGAAACACGTACAATAGACCGCACTACTTATTATGATTGGTCGAATACCTATAAACTGATACGCAAGCTGCAACCCAATATCGTGATATGGAATGACGGTGGTGACAGGGGAGACCTTCGCTGGGTTGGAACCGAAGCAGGTTATGTGGGAGAGACGAACTGGAGTTTATTAAATGCCAAAGGGGAGGTTTCCTGGGATATGTTGCATCATGGTTTGGAAAACGGCGATTCCTGGGTGCCTGCTGAGGTAAATACTTCCATCAGGCCGGAATGGTTCTACCACCCCAGTGAAAATACCAGGGTGAAAACAGTGCCTCAATTAATGGATACTTACCATAATTCCATTGGGCGCAACGGTACATTGCTGCTCAACTTTCCGATCGATACAAAAGGCCAGATTCATGAAAACGACGAAAAATCAGCACTTGCATTTGCCGGTGCCGTGAAAAACGCGTTTGCGGTGAATCTTGTTGCAAATACAAAAACAACAGCTTCGAACGTTCGTGGCAATTCAAAAGCGTTTGATGCAGCTAAGGCAATAGACGGTAATAAAAGTACCTATTGGACAACTGATGACAATATAACAAAAGCTTCGCTGATCATTGATCTCGGCAAACCAACTACATTTAATTGTTTCCTGGTACAGGAATATATTCGTTTGGGTCAAAGAGTAAGATCCTTTACCGTAGAAGCGTTTGTTGATGGAAACTGGAAAGAAACGGCAAAGGGCACCACCATCGGATATAAACGCTTGCTGCGATTTTCAAGTGTGAAGGCAACAAAGGTTCGATTCAGCATTACCGACTCAAAAGCCTGTCCTGTAATATCCAATATAGGTATTTATAATGCGCCGCAAATACTGGCAGCTCCTGCTATCATCAGAAATCAGGCTGGTGAAATGAAAATAACGCCGGTTGATGCAGAATCGGTTGTTTATTATACTTTGGACGGAAGTGTACCGACCACGAAATCAAAAAAATATAACGGTCCTTTTCAAATACAGGGGAAACTGGAAATAAAGGCAATGGCTTACGATCATGCTTCCGGTAAAAGCAGCCCGGTTGCTCACGAAAAATTCGACATTTCCCGGAAGGATTGGAAAATGATCGGATTGGACAATGAAAAGGCGTACGCGATCATAGATGGAGATCCATCCACTGCATGGCATCAGGCCAGCGATAAAAAAATGCCCGTTGATCTGGTCATTGATTTGGGCAGGGAAGAAAATGTAAGCGGTTTCCGGTACCTGCCAGATTCGGACATGTGGAATCCCGGCATCATTACCAACTACCAGTTTTATGTTTCAGCGGATAATACAGCATGGAAGCTGGTAAGCCAGGGCGAATTCTCAAACATCAAAAACAACCCTTTATGGCAAACCAAAAAGTTTGCGACGGAAAAAGCCCGTTATATCAAATTGCGGGCATTGAATAATACGCAGGGCAATGATAACACGGGCTATGCGGAAGTAGATATTATTACGAACTAACTGGTATTTTATTAGGGTTCTTAGGGCAGTAAAAAAAAGAATATGTAACATGTTAATAGGCCGGTTGTCACCAGGCAATTTGCAAATACGATAAAGCGTATGAATAACAAGTATTAGACATAACCCTTAGGCTAAAGCTATCTTGTATAGAATCTTACAGCGGTCCTTTTTGGAAGTTTTGGGAATCAAATTAGGTTATAATTGTATCATGTACACTTCAACGTGAAGAACATTTATTAACCAAAACGATTTGCCATAATGAAAAAAAATGACTGCCAGGGAACTCCCCCTGCAGCCTGCAGCATTTATTTACTGCTGCCGGCTTTCCTGCTTCTATCTGCGCTGGTTTCTGCACAACCCATAACGGGTACGGTACGTGATGCCGTTAATCAGGCTGTTGTTGGTGCAACGGTAACGATCAAAGGCACCAATAAGGCTACTATCACCAATGGCGAAGGCAAATTCAACATTGTTGCCGATAAGTCCGCCGTACTGATTTTCTCTTCCATAGGATTTGTTACTCAGGAAGTTCCATTACATGGCAGAACAACCCTTTCTGTCAAAATGGTAATTGCCGGTGCCGATACCCTTCAGAATGTAATTGTGATCGCGCTTGGTATGAAACGCGAAGCGAAGAAACTGGGTTATGCTGCGGAAACGGTCAATATGAGCGAAACGCAGCAAAACAGAACTGTCAACCTGATGAGTGCGCTGGAAGGTAAGGTCGCGGGGTTGGATATCTCGCCGCCCACTGCAGGTTCCGGAGCAAGCACCAAGATCCGCTTACGCGGTCAGTCGGCATTTTCCGGCGCCAACAATGCCCCGCTGATCGTTATCAACGGCCTTCCCATGGACCAGGGCGCTCGTGGCGCCGATGGCAACAATTCCATTGATCTTGGAGATAATTTGCAGCAAATAAATCCCGATGATATTGAAAGTATGACGGTATTGAAAGGGGCTACGGCGGCAGCACTGTATGGGTCGCGGGCCGCGAACGGAGCCATCATCATTACTACCAAGAGCGGAAGGGGGAGTAGTGGGTTAGGTGTAGAATATAACCTCAATTATTCTGCCGATGAAGTACTTGACTTTACTGATTTTCAATACGAATACGGCCAGGGACAGGCCGGGAAACGCCCTGCCACCCAGGGAAATGCCATCACCACCGGCCAGTTCGGTTGGGGTGAGAAGTTAGACGGGGTGCCCACCGTACAGTTCGATGGAGAGCTCAGGCCTTATGAAGCGCATAAGAACCGGATCACGGATTTTTACAGGACCGGAAATTCCATTACCAATACGCTTGCGTTTTCAGGAGGAAATGGCAAGGGAAGTTTCAGGGCTTCCTATGCGAACCAGGATGTGCTTGGCATTTCACCCAATAATGATTATCATAAAAAAATATTTAACCTGGGGGTTAACTACAAACTGAATGAAAAATTATCGGTTCAGGTAAATGCGAATTACGCCTATGAAAAGAACAATAATCCGCCGCAGGTAGGTGTGCAGGGCGACGGGGCGCCCAATTTCCTGTACAGGATAGCAAATACCATAGGCCTTGATGCGTTGCGGGAAAAGGCGGTTGCTGCCAATGGCACCGAAACCCAAACGTCGGGGTTTCAAACAACGCTGATCAACCCTTATTTTTTAATGCCCCGGCAATTTATTATTAATAAAAGAGACAGGCTGCTTGGCACCGCTACCATCCGGTATGAAATGCTCAAATGGCTTTATTTGCAGGGACGCGTAAACATGGATTATGGAGTCACTTCCCTGGAAAGGAACCGCCCCACGGGTGTTGGTTCTTCAACGCCGCTCAACCAGGCCGGTACCGGGTTTAATGGAACTTACAGTGTGAATTCGGCTACAGGAAGACAAATGAATATGGACTTCCTGTTGGGTGGTCATCACCGGTTCGGGGAATTTTCCATCGATCTCAGTGCAGGCGGAAACATATTTACCATTAACAATCGCACCTCCAATTTAAGCGTGGTAGATTTTACGGTAAAAGATCTGTATTCATTCGAAAATGGTATTGTCAAGTCTGACCCTGATAATCCCACCGCTTTCAGTATTTATCGCGAACGGGTCAATTCTGTTTATGGTTTTGCCGAGTTCGGTTATAAGAACCTGTTGTATGTAAATCTTACCGGCCGTAATGACTGGTTCACCGTATTGAATCCAAAGAACAACAGTTATTTCTATCCATCAGTCAGTGGTAGTTTTATTTTCTCCGAGCTGCTGAACAATTTTACCTGGTTGAATTATGGAAAACTAAGAGCCTCGTGGGCCGATGTTGGAAGCGCCAATGGTATTGGGGCGTTTACAGGCAATCTGACATACGGCACACTTCCAAACCAGTTCAATGGGATGAGCCTGGCCACCATCTCAAATACAAATAGCCCCAATTCATTGCTGAAGCCTTTCAGTGTAAAGGAAAAAGAGATCGGCATGGAATTGAAATTGTTTGGGAACAGGGTCAACCTGGATGTGTCGGCTTATGAAAAAGTAACGAAGGACCAGATAATAACCGTAGTGATCTCGAATGCTTCCGGTTATGCAGGCACGCCGCTTAACCTGGGGTCATTGCAGAATCGAGGTCTTGAATGTATGCTGGAAGTAATTCCTGTAAAGACGAATGATTTTGTCTGGAGCAGCACTTTCAATACAGCTGCGAACAGTACGGAAGTACTGGCGCTGGCGCCGGGTCAGCAACGGCAAATTGTTGCATCGTTCGGTGGCAATGAGTTTATTGGCTCCCTGGTATATGAAGTTGGTAAACCATTGAACCAGCTTGCCGCTAAAACCTACCTGAGAAATGCAAAAGGAGAAGTTGTATTAACCAATGCCGGACGCCTTCAGGCCAGCACCGGGCCCGATGTATTGTTGGGAAGCGCGCTGCCTAAGTTTACAGGCGGATGGAGTAATACCTTCCGGTACAAAGCGCTTAGCCTGTTTGTACATATTGATTATAAAACTGGCGGTAAAGTACTTTCCTCCACAGCGTTGAATGGTCTCAGGCAGGGGCATACCAGGGCCTCTTTAGTGGGTAGGGAAGGTGGCGTTATATATCCGGGCGTATATGCAGATGGCAGTCCGAATACCAGCGCAGTTGATCCGCAACTGTTCTATACCGACTATCGTAATTCACAGATCGCCGATCCCTTTGTTTTTAAATCAGACTTCATAAAGCTGCGCAATATTACAATGACGTATGATCTCTCCAGGTTGGTTGGTGCAAAGTTGAAATTTGTAAAAGGCTTGTTGCTATCTGCTTCCTGCCGCAACGTACTCATTATCAAAAAATATCTGCCCGATCTTGATCCCGAGGCGTTTGCTTCTTCCGGCGATAACAGGGTAGGGTATGAGCAGACGACGCTTCCTACTACCCGCAATTACGGCATTAACCTGAATGTGAAATTTTAAAAGCAGTTTTTTATGACAACATTGAATCGTATTAAAATATTAGTACCTGTTCTGGCATTGCTTGCAGGCTGCGATAAAAATTTTGAAAGTATCAATACAAATCCCTACGCATTTACGAATATCAATCCTGCCCAGTTATTTACCAACGCGCAACGATCAACAAGCACCGGATCCTGGGAAGGAGAACCAACCATCGTTCAGCAGTTTGTTAATGCATACAACACAGGCGCTACGGCAGGGTTTAATTTTAATGAAGACAATAATAATTTTAACGTTCCGCGCTGGAATGATAATTATCCGGGGCCGCTAAAACTCATGGAGCAAATAACCAGCCTGGTGGAAGCGGATGATGCCCGCAACAACCTGAAGAATATGACACGGATCTGGAAGTCGTATATTTATATGACACTTGTAGATACGTATGGCGATATACCCTATAGCGATGCCGGTAAAGCATACCTGCAGAATAATTTTTATCCCAAATATGATAAGGACGAGGTTATTTATGATGAGCTGTATAAAGAGATAAAAGCAGCAACGGGCGCACTGAACCCTTCCGGCGATTTGGTAAAGGAAGACCTTTTTTTCGGCACATCTGCTACGGCCGCTGTACAGGTGGCACAATGGAAAAAATTAGGGTATTCCCTGTTATTAAGGCTGGGGATGCGCTATTCCAAACTTGATCAGAACAAAGCAAAATTGATTGTACAGGAAGCTTATCAGGGTGGTTTGATCCAGTCAAACAGCGATAATGTGTTTATCGTATATAACTCCATTTACAATAACCCGTTGAATGCAGGCCCTCGCGGAACCAATCCATACTTCTATTACCTGGCTGAGCCGTTTATAAACAAATTGAAATCAACCGGCGACCCGCGGCTGAAATATATTTCCGGTAAATATACTGATCCCAACCAGGTACTGGCGTTAACCCCCGATACAACAGCAGCCAACCAGTATGGGTTTCCTGTTGGCTACGATCAAACAAGTGTACTCACCCTTGCTGGTTACAGGGGCGCCAATGGTACCGGGCAAAACTATTCGCAACTGAATTTTTTGGTATTAGGCAGTGCAACAGCGCCTGTTTTTTATATAACCAATGCACAAACCAGGTTGCTGCTGGCCGAAGCAGCCTACAGAGGCTGGCTTACCGGTTTACCGGGTGCTTTAACAGCTCAGCAATATTATGAATCAGGGGTAAAGGCCTCTATGGATGATTATAGCAAATATCCCAATACGCCCAATCCTGCTATTCCGGGCAACCAGCAAGACAACTACCTGGCTAAGGCTGGTGTGACTTATTCCAGTTCCAATGCGCTTGAATTGATCAATACTCAATATTGGATCGTATCCGTTGCCAATGGGGCGGAGTCTTTTGCGAATTTCAGAAGAAGTGGCTATCCGGTGCTGAGTCCTAACAAATACAATAATAATCTGCAGGGAGGTTTTGCCAGGCGTTTTGCCTGGCCGAACGAAGAATCGGCCAGGAATAACGCCAACTACCAGGAAGCGGTAGCCAGTATAGGCGGAACAGATAATTTGACCACCCGGGTATTTTGGGATGCGCCCTAGTAATTCATCATCATTAACAAACCTTATATGAGAATTTTCCTGTTTATTGTATGTCATGTATGCATGCTGGCAACCTATGGCCAGGCGGCCTTTGATACCCTGGCAGTTTCCAAACCGCCCATATCCAATTCACCCGGTTATGAATATCCGCGTATCGACAATGAGTCCCGGGCTATCTTCCGGGTAAAAGCGCCGAATGCAAAAAAGGTGCAGGTCGATGTAAGCGGCCTGCAGGATATGACGATGGGGGCAGACAGTATATGGACGGTGATCACAAAGCCGTTGGTGCCGGGATTTCATTATTACTGGCTTGTGGTCGATGGTGTGCGTGTGGCCGACCCGGCCAGCGAGTCTTACTTCGGCACCGGTAAAATGACCAGTGGCATTGAAGTGCCAACGCCCGGCGAAAATTTCTGGAGACCTAAAAACGTTCCTCACGGTGATGTACGATCGGTTAATTATTTTTCCAAAGCAATGAATACATACCGGCGTTGCATGGTGTATACGCCGCCCGGATATGACAATGACCCAAAGACCCGTTATCCGGTACTGTATCTTCAGCATGGTATGGCCGAAGATGAACGGGGATGGAGTACCCAGGGTTATATGCATTTTATACTCGACAACCTGATCGCAGAAGGAAAAGCAAAACCGATGATCGTTGTCATGGAAAACGGCAATATTGCCGTTGCATTCAGACCGAAACCCGGTGAAGATGTTAACAGGGCCCGCAGCGTTTATGGATCTTCCTTCGCACCAACGCTTTTGAATGATGTAATTCCCATGATCGATGCAAAGTTCAGGACTTTAGCGAAACGCGAAAGCCGGGCGATGGCCGGTTTATCGTGGGGTGGTTTTCAAACATTCCAGATCACGCTTAACAACCTGGATAAATTTGCCTGGATAGGCGGCTTCAGCGGTGCCGGCTTACCTGCAGATAGCGTAAAGACTGCGTATAATGGAGTACTCAGCGATCCGGAAGCATTTAACAAAAAAGTAAAAGTTTTATTCCTGGGAATTGGTACCGCCGAAGGACAGCGCACCAAAACCTTAAGCGATAAGCTGACAGAAGCTGGCATCAAACATATCTATTATGAATCGCCCGGAACCGCCCACGAATGGCATACCTGGCGTAGATGCCTGTATGAGTTTGCTCCTTTGCTTTTTAAGTAGAGGAGACGCAGGAAAACATAAAGCGCAGGAACGGTTTACATTGGCGAAGTACGGGAATTCATTACTGGTATTACCCCGTACTTCGCTCATGCATTTTGCCTGCCGTTATTTTTCGGTCTGTCAATATCTCCACTTCTTTACAATGTCGCCACCAACAATTTCAGAAACTATTTCTTCTGTCCAATCGTCAATGTTATTATTGATACTAAGGTCGTTTTGGGCAAAAATTAAACAACCTTTTAAATAATCGTCAACGCTGTCAAAAAATTTGGTTAAATAAGGCTTGTCGTCGTGGTCGTAATAATAAATTTGTTTGGTCTCACTATGAAAACAGAACATATTTCCGTTTCCTAAATAGTCGCTAAACGAAACCAAAAAGGGCAGATGGTTTTTGTCCTCATCCGTAAAATCAGGCCCATATTGAGGTTGGTCTGCCCAGATATCTTTAATCCACCCAATATCTTTTAGGTCTTGCAGTTGTTCGCCGATGTCTGCAATTCCAAAAGTCTGGTAAAATAGTTTTAGATTGTCAGGCAGGTTTGTGCCTAACTTTTTTTCAAGTACAGTAATTTCGGCAGTTGAAACTGGGGCTTTCAGGGCGTCTCCGCAGTTCTCTGCAACAGATTCAATTATTTTCCTTGTATTGATTTCCCAACCGGGATTTCCAATGCTGTCAAATGGGATAATAATGTCTTCCTTATTCTTAATTTCTATCATAGCCTGTCTGTTATTGTACTTTTTTTTACCAAACTTAGTACATAAGTAGGGTATACTTAACTAATAAATAGCCTACACTTAGAATAAAAGTAAAGTATGTCGGATACGATTATGTGCTTCGAACCGGTAAGTTCCCGTGCTTGCAACATGGGGCGCCCTAATTTGCACCAAATAAACCCCTCGGTTCAGCGCTTCTACAGTAGCTTTACCCCATTGCTTCACTTGTAAGATTGCTTATATGAAAAATCGGATACTGATAGCCCTATCTTTCCTGTTTATAACTACTTCCTATACCATCGGCCAACCTGGTAAAGTAAAAGTTGAAGGCGGATGGATACAGGGTGCGGTTGAAAACGATTTAATGGTATTCAAAGGAATACCCTTTGCAGCGCCGCCTGTTGGTGCGTTACGGTGGCGGGCGCCGCAGCCCGTTCAAAAATGGGACCTCGTAAAACAAACAATCCAATTTGCGCCCGCTCCCATGCAGGGCGGAAATCCGCCTTCCGGTAAAAGTGAAGATTGCCTCTACCTGAATGTCTGGAGCCCGGCAAGATCACCTAAAGAAAAGCTGCCGGTCCTTGTTTGGATCTATGGAGGTGGATTTAGTGGCGGATCAACTGCAGAGGCGTGGTTTAACGGTGAAAAGCTGGCCAAAAAAGGAGTGGTATTTGTTAGCATTGCCTACCGGGTTGGGCAACTCGGCTTTTTAGCCCATCCCGAATTGAGTGCAGAGAACCCGGGTCATGTTTCCGGAAACTATGGTTTGCTCGACCAGGTTGCCGCACTTAAATGGATCCAAAAAAATATTGCCGCATTTGGCGGTGATCCGAATAAGGTAACCATCTTCGGCGAATCGGCTGGGGGAATATCTGTAAGTATGTTATGCGCTTCCCCGTTAGCCAAAGGATTGTTTCACGGCGCCATTTCGCAAAGCGGCGGATCCTTTGGTCCAACACGCCCAACAACATTTCCTGGTGAAAATATGAAAACCGGGAAACAGGCTGAAATGTCGGGTTTAACTTATCTCCAAAAGGCAGGAGTTGCTTCCATTACCGAATTAAGGAAAATAGCCGCCGACAAGCTTCCTTCGGGATGGGGCTTGGGAAATGCATGGCCTATTGTAGATGGTTATGTGATTCCCGATGATCAGTACAAACTATACAAAGCGGGCAAGTACAATGATGTTCCTGTAATGATGGGCTACAATTCAGACGAAGGCGCAAGTTTTTCGCCGGGTAAAACGCCTGAGGAATATATCGCCGGTGTAAAAACACGGTATGGCAAATTCGGGGATGCTTTGATAAAGGCTTATCCTGCCGGTGAAAATTCAGTCCCTAAAACAGCACGTGACCTGGCCCGTGATGCTGCATTTGGCTGGCATACCTGGAGTTGGGCCCGGCTTCAGTCTAAAACGGGAAAATCGAAAGTGTATTACTACTACTTCGATCAGCATCCCGATTACCCCGCAGGTTCTCCTCAATATGGTTATGGGTCGCCTCATGCACAGGACGTGTCTTATGTGTTTCAACATATTGAACCATCGAATCCTCAAACAACAAAAAGCGACCTGGCCATTTCGGAAGCCATGGGTACCTACTGGACAAACTTTGCGAAATTTGGAAATCCCAACGGTAAAGGCATTCCGGAGTGGCCTGCTTTCTACGAGGCGAAACCGGTAGTCATGTATTTTGGACCAACGCCTCACACAGGCCCGGTTCCCAGTGAAGAATCACTTAAAGTGCTGGATGAATATTTTATGTGGCGGTTTACACCGGAAGGAGCCGCCTGGGCAAAATAATTTTATAAAGACTGCGGTTAAAATAATTTATTCCATATGAATCGAAAGTTAAGCAGGTTACTGATGTTATTGGTTGCTGTTGTTGTTTCTTTTGCAGCCTATACACAACAGGGAACCATTTGTAATCCTATGAACCTAAGCTACAGGTTTTGTTTGGATACGCCTTCAAGACGTGAGGCTGCCGACCCAACAATGGTTGTTTACAAAGGCGAGTACTATCTGTTTGTTTCAAAATCCGGTGGCTATTTTCATTCTACCGATTTAATGAATTGGGACCTGATAACCACTAAAGACCTGCCACTGGAAGATTATGCGCCTACTGCGATGGTGTTAAACGATACTTTATATTTCATGGCTTCACAGGGTGCACCGCTGACCATTTATAAAACGGCCGATCCGAAGTCGGGAAAATGGCAAATAGCAAACGCTTCTTTCCCGATAGGAATGACCGATCCTGATCTATTTGTTGATGATGATGGCCGCTTGTTCTTTTATTATGGCTGCTCCAACGTCAATCCTATTTACGGTGTTGAACTCGATCCAAAGACGCTGGATCCCATCGGAAAACCGGTTGCCCTTTTCAATAGCAACAAAGAGGTTTTTGGCTGGGAAAGGAAAGGCGATTATAATAATGAGGGGGAAAATCCATGGATAGAAGGTGCGTGGATGACGAAACACAAGGGTAGCTATTACCTGCAGTACGCCGGCCCGGGTACCCAGTATAAAAGCTACAGCGACGGCGTATATATTTCGAATAAGCCGCTGGGTCCCTTTACGCCGGCGAATCACAATCCTGTTTCGTATAAACCGGAAGGGTTTATCGCAGGCGCCGGGCATAGCAGCACTTTTCAGGATAAACACGGCAATTACTGGCATATAGCCACCATGACCATTTCGGTAAAACACATGTTTGAGCGTCGTCTTGGATTGTTTCCCACTTTTTTTGATAAGGATGGTGAAATGTATGTTTACACAGGCTTTGGCGATTTTCCTTTTAAGGTTCCAACAAAAAAAATTACAGGTCCCGGTGAATTGTTCCCGAATTGGATGTTGCTTTCCTATAACAAACCCGTGCAGGTATCTTCTGAGTTGGCTGATCATTCCAAAAGTTATGCAACGGATGAAGAGATACGGACCTTCTGGAGTGCACAAACCGGCAACAAAGGGGAGTGGATCACTATAGATCTGCAGAAAGAAAGTACCATAAACGCTGTTCAAATAAACTTTGGAGAGAACGAAACAAAATTATTGGGTCGCAGCCCTGAGATCTATTATCAATATCTGCTTGAGTATTCCGCCGACAACCAGCATTGGAAAACATTATCAGACAAAACGCAGAGCAAAACAGATGTGCCCCATGATTACATTGAATTGAAAAAATCCGTTAAGGCCCGGTATGTACGATTGACGAATTATCGGGTACCCGATGGCACATTTGCGCTTGCAGGGTTACGAATTTTTGGAAATGCCGGCGCACAATTTCCATCTGTTGTAGAGAATTTACATGCCGTTCGTTCAGAAAAGGATCATGCGGTAGTAAAATTAAATTGGACAAGATCTCCAGGCGCCGTTGGCTACAACGTACGATACGGCGTTGCAAAAGATAAGTTGTATCATACTTACCAGGTGCTTGGAGCGGAATCTTTGACAATAGGAAGTTTAAACAGCCGTCAAAAATATTATTTCACAATAGATGCATTCAATGAAAGTGGTGTTACAAAAGGCAAAAATATAATAGAAGGTAATTAATAAACTGTTCATACAGCCATTTTGGCAATATCGCTTGTTGTCGTAATGGCTGTATGCATCGTCCCTATAACGGTTATTTCAACAGTTATTCACCAGAATAGGATACCGACGCGGACGCCTGAAAATCTTCATTTTTAATGAATTGAAATCCATTGTCTGCACCATTTCACACCGCAATTTGCACCATTTGAGTCCCCTGTTCTCCTCATAACAGCAATAGATTTACAGCAAGAATTTAGATCAAAGATTGCTGTATATGAAACGATATCTGCTATTGCTTAGTTGCATTTGTGCTTTTTCTTTTAATGACTTATTGGCACAGCAGCATCCTTTTCAAAACCCACAACTGAGTTCAGAAGAACGGGCCAGGGATTTAATCCCGCGTTTGACACTTAAAGAAAAGGCGGCATTGATGTGCGATGTCTCAGAGCCTGTTCCCCGTTTGGGCATTCAAAAATTCAACTGGTGGAGTGAAGGATTACACGGCATCAGGTATGGCGCTAACGTATCTGTTTTCCCTCAGTCCATTGGAATGGCCGCTTCTTTTGACGATAAGCTGGTTCTTGATGTTTTCAATGCTGTTTCCGATGAGTTTCGTGCAAAATACCATGAGGCCCGAAGGACCGGGCAGGAAAATAGCCGGTTTGTGAGCTTGTCTGTCTGGACACCAAACATAAATATATTTCGCGATCCCCGTTGGGGGCGTGGGCAGGAAACCTACGGGGAAGATCCCTACCTGACCACTCGTATAGGAATGTCCGTTGTAGCCGGACTTCAGGGACCTGCCGGTTCCAGGTACAAAAAACTCCTGGCCTGTGCCAAACATTTTGCGGTGCATTCCGGTCCTGAGTGGAGCAGGCATACACTGAACCTCAACAACGTTAACCAGCGTGATTTGTACGAAACGTATTTACCTGCATTCAAAGCGCTGGTTCAGCAGGCCGATGTGCGGGAAGTGATGTGCGCTTATCAGCGTTTGGATGATGAACCTTGCTGTGGAAGTACACGTTTGCTTCAGAAGATCCTGCGCGATGATTGGGGCTTTAAATACCTGGTTGTTTCCGATTGTGGCGCTATTGCGGATTTTCATAGTAGTCATAAAGTTTCGTCAGATGACGTGCATGCAGCCGCTAAAGCTGTTCTGTCTGGTACCGATGTAGAGTGTGGCTGGGGTTATGCATATAATAAATTACCTCAGGCTGTTGATAAAGGCTTGATTGTTGAAAAGGAAATAGATGAACGTTTGGTGAGGGTTTTGGCAGGGCGTTTTGACTTAGGCGAAATGGACAACGATTCATTGGTGTCGTGGTCAATGATCCCTATGTCGGTCATAGATTCAAAGGAGCACCGGGCATTAGCCCTTACCATGGCCAGGGAATCCATGACGCTGCTTCAAAATAAAAACAACATCCTCCCCTTGTCGAGATCAGCAAAGAAAATTGCTGTAATAGGGCCCAACGCCGATGATGAATCTATGTTGTTAGGCAATTACAATGGTTTCCCGTCAGCTATCACTACCATTTTGAAGGGTGTTAAAACAAAACTTCCTGCCAATAAAATATTTTACGATAAAGGCTGCGACCTGGTTGAAGACATGATTACCCAAAGCCTTTTCGAAAACTGCTCCTTTGATGGAAAAGCGGGTATGAAGGCCAGTTATTGGAATAACACAGCGTTTAAGGGCAATATCGTGGCACGCGAGCAAATGGTAAGTCCTGTACAATTAACGACTGCCGGTCAAAACCAATTTAGCCCTGGCGTAAATCTTAAAAATTTTTCCGGAAAATTTGAAACGGTTTACCGGGCCGGCAAATCGGAAGAAATAGTTTTCAGATTGGAGTTTGGCGGAAAATGCGATGTGATCGTAAACAACGACACCTTGTTTTCAAAAGAAGTATGGCAATTAGCGCCCATCAGGCTTCCGTATAAAGTTGAACAAGGGAAAGACTACAGGATTGAAGTTAAATTTTCAGCCATTTACGAGGGAATGGATGCAAGCTTAAAATTAAATCTCGGCAGAGAATTACCGGTTAATTACGGCGAATTAATAAACAAACTGAAAGGTATAGATGAAGTGATTTTTGTCGGTGGCATTTCACCAAAATTAGAAGGAGAGGAAATGCCGGTAGAATTCCATGGTTTTAAAGGTGGCGACCGAACCCATATTGAATTACCTGAATCACAGCGCAAATGTTTACAGGCATTGAAAAACGCAGGTAAAAAGATCGTCTTTGTGAACTGTTCAGGTTCAGCCATTGCATTGTTACCCGAAACGCAAACCTGCGATGCCATCGTGCAAGCCTGGTACGGCGGCCAATCAGGGGGCCAGGCCGTTGCCGACGTACTTTTTGGCGACTATAACCCATCAGGCAAATTGCCTGTTACTTTTTATAAGAATTCAGCACAGCTGGGCGATTTTGAAGATTACTCCATGAAAGGCCGTACCTACCGGTTTATGAACGAGGCGCTTTTTCCTTTTGGCTACGGATTGAGTTATGCAACCTTTAAAATCGCAGCGGCGCGGTTAAGTAAAACCACCATTAAAGCCGGCGAAACCATTCAATTGACCATACCTGTAACCAATACCAGTAAGCGGGATGGCGCCGAAGTGGTACAGGTGTATGTACGTAAAGTAAACGATAAAGAAGGCCCGCTAAAAACATTAAAAGGATTTAAGCGTGTAGAAATTCCGGCAGGAAAAACGCAACAGGTTGCCATTGAACTAACGCCTGCTGCTTTTGAATTTTATGATGAGCGCCAACGGAAAATGGCGATCGTACCTGGAGAATATGATTTTTTTTATGGAAACAGTTCCGATTCAAAAGATCTACAATCAGGCAGGATTTTGATTACCGAAGTAAAATAAAAAGTAAAAGACGAATATGTACTGGTTAAACTCATTGGTATGCGTACTATTAGTAAGTTGTTTTGCAAGCTATGCGCAAAATACCGCAGGTATTGAGCGAAAGCAGTTATTTGATGGGGATTGGAAATTTTTCCTGGGAGATACCGCTGCTGCCAGCGCAAAGGATTTCAATGATGCACATTGGCGCCATCTCGATTTACCGCATGACTGGAGTATTGAAGGAAAAATAAATCCCAAAAATCCAACGGGAGGTGCAGGCGGATACTTTCCGGCTGGGATAGGGTGGTACCGCAAAAGCTTCAACGTTCCCGCCGGGTGGACAAACAGGAATGTTGCTGTTTATTTCGAAGGCGTTTACATGAACGCTGAAGTTTTTATCAATGGAAAATCGCTTGGCGTTTATCCTTATGGCTATTCCCCCTTTAGTTATGATCTGTCGCCTTACCTGGAGTTTGGTAAAGAAAATGTGATCGCAGTAAAGGTAAACAATGCGCAACAGGTAAACAGCCGGTGGTACAGTGGTTCCGGCATCTATCGGCATGTGTGGATGATGGTTACCGACCGGGTGCATGTGGCGCATTGGGGTGTTGCTATAACAACGCCCCTCGTTACTTCAAAAAAAGCAACGGTTCAGGTAAAAACACTGGTGAAGAACGACTTGGCTTCCACCCAAAATATTTTCCTTAAAACGTTGCTTTGGGATAAGAATTCCAAAAGTGCGGGTAGTGACCAGGTTAGGCTGGAACTACCCGCCAACAGCGAAAAAGAGATCACACAAACGATACCTGTATCAAACCCTTTCCTTTGGTCCCCGGAAACACCAGACTTATACCAGGCCCAGGTACAGGTAATAAAAAACAGGCAAATAGTTGACGACACTAAAACCGGTTTTGGGATCCGTTCCATAAAATTTACGGTTGAAAAAGGGTTTCAGTTGAACGGCAAAACCGTGAAAATAAACGGTGGCTGTGCGCATCACGATAACGGTTGCCTGGGCGCTGCTGCTTTTGATCGTGCTGAGGAACGGAAAGTTGAATTGCTTAAAGGGGCCGGATTCAATGCGGTAAGAACTTCGCATAATCCCCCTTCCGAATCATTTCTGAACAGCTGCGATAAATTAGGTTTGCTGGTCATGGATGAGGCATTTGATTGTTGGAAGACAGGAAAAAACAAATACGATTACGCTATGTATTTTGACCAGTGGTGGAAACGCGATCTGGACGCCATGGTTTTGCGCGACCGGAATCATCCTTCAATTTTCATGTGGAGCATTGGTAATGAAATCGTGGAGCGGGGCGACCCCCAGGCTGTACAAACCGCCAATATGCTTGCAAATGCTGTTAAGCAAATAGATACTACCCGCCCGGTTACCTCAGCCATTGTGGAAAATGGTAAGGAATGGTCAACCCTTGATAAACTGATGGCGGCACATGATGTTGCTGGTTATAATTATCATCTGCATAGTGCCCCTGCCGACCATGCAAGAATTCCTTCCCGTATTATCGTTCAAACAGAGTCGTATCCGCGCGATGCTTTTGCGAATTGGAAGCTGCAACAAAATAACAGTTATGTCATTGGAGATTTTGTGTGGACAGCCATAGATTATTTGGGCGAATCGGGGATCGGCCGTTCGTATTATTCGGGTGAAGTACCCGGTCAACACTGGGAACATGATTTTTTTCCCTGGCATGGAGCCTACTGTGGAGATATCGATTTGATCGGCTGGAGAAAGCCGATATCACATTACAGAAGCCTGCTGTATAATAATAAGGAGAAGCTCTACATGGCTGTTCGTGAACCCCAACCGGAACCTCTCGAAATTAAAGAAACCTGGTGGTCGGTTTGGCCCACCTGGGAAAGTTGGACGTGGCCAGGATTTGAAGGGAAGACGATCCTGGTAGATGTTTATTCAACCTATCCCAAAGTCAGACTTTACCTGGATAACAAATTGATTGGCGAAAAGGCAACCAGCCTTGAACAGGAATACAAAGCAACGTTTGCCGTGCCCTGGTCACCAGGTGTGCTGAAAGCGGTTGGGGTGGAAAACGATAAAGAAATTGAATCAACCATACTGCAAACTTCCGGCGATGGTGCAAAAATAAAATTAACAGCCGACCGAAAGGAAATAACAGCCGATGGGCAGGACCTGACCTATGTTACTATAGAGATAACAGACAAAGACGGTGTATTACAACCGGATGCTGCAAACCGTTTGCATGTTAACCTGGAAGGGCCTGGCGCGATTGCGGGCATTGATAATGCCGATTTGAAAGACTATGATCCCTATACAGGCAATACACGCAAGGCATGGCACGGACGTGCATTGGTTGTAATTAAAAGTACACACAATAGCGGCGATATCAGCTGTACGGTTACCTCACCGGGGTTATCGGAGGCTTCTATAAAAATAAAAACATCGACCGATAAAGGACCCTTTCGAAAACCAAACTAACAGTATTTATTCTCATTTTTCAAAACCAAACGATTCAGTATGAAAAGATCAAAAAAGAAGACGCTGCAATTACTGCTTTGTACAATGATTTCAGTCTTTCTGCTAAGTGATTCCGCTTTGGCACAAACGGCCAAAATAAAAGGTACGATCACTGCTGAGGGAATAGGGGCCGTGGTAGGAGCTTCCGTAAAAATTAAGGGGGGTAATGCAAATACAGTAACAGATGAATCGGGGCGTTTTACCATGAACGCAGCGCCCGGTGATATTTTGATAATTTCTTCTATCGGTTACAAAACCAGGGAAGTAAAAGTGGAAGGCAATGGTGATATTACATTGCAATTGCAGCACGACTTCATCAAAATGGATGAAATTGTGGTGATCGGTTATGGCACGGCTAAAAAGCGAAATGTTGTTGGGGCAACAGACATTGTATTGGCTAAAGATGCCGGAGCTACAACGTCAACCAATCCTTCACAATTGCTGATAGGGAAAGCAGCCGGTGTTCAGATCATACAATCTAACGGTACCCCGGGTGCGGATGCACAGATCATTATTCGTGGTACGGGTTCATTTACAAGTGTAGACCCGTTGTATGTTATTGATGGCATTCAGGGCGATAAAAACCTCTTCAATACTTTAACTGCGCAGGATATTGAAAATATTACCATCCTGAAAGATGCATCATCTACTGCCATTTACGGTTCAGCGGCAGCGAACGGCGTAGTTATTGTAACCACAAAAAAAGGTAAATCAGGTGCGCCAAAAATAACGGTGACTTCTCAATGGGGCGTTGCAAAAGCATGGAAACAAATGGATCTGTTAAATGCTGCGCAGTATGTTGATCTCCTGAAAGACTTTGCTGCAACAAGCAATACCACGCTGCCCGCAAAGTTTAACACCCCTTCCGTACTGGTAGACAGCAACGACTGGCAGAAGAATATTTTTCGTAATGCCCTGGTTGCTGAAAGTAATGTAAACCTGAGCGGCGGGAGCGAAAAAGTTACTTATGGTTTATCGCTTGGCTATATCAGCCAGGAGTCTATTGTACAAAAATTTGTCAATAAACGTTTTAATGCACGGTTCTATCTTGACGAAAAACTGGGGCGTTTTCACCTGGGCCAAAGTCTTACCATCAGGCGAACAAAAAGCGAAGGCCAAACGGCTAGTTTGATGGGTGCGATCACCTATGCGCCCTATAAACCTGTTTATGACAGTAACATTCCGGGCGGTTATTCCATTCTTTCGAATGTAGAAGATTTCAGTAATGCAATAAATCCTTTACAGTCTATAAACCTGGAGCATCCTGTTTCAACGGATTATATTTTCTTTCCTCAAACCTTTGCAGAAGTCAGCCTTATTAAAGGGCTTCGTTTCAGAACGCAGTTTTCTGCAGAAATAGGCGGGAGTAAATCCACGAATTACAAGCATCCGTATACATTGTCAAACTATCTCACTTCTCCCCGCCAGGCAACATTAGGTTACGGAAGTTATTCTTATTATATCCTGGAAAACTATTTTTCATATGATCGCACCTTTGGCAAACATACCGTGTCTGCAACGGTGGGTAACAGCTATATTGATCCGGGTGAAACTGCCGGAGTAACTACCGTAGGTTCCAATTTGCCAAACGATAATGTACAAAATAGCAGCGTAGCTCCTTTGCAAACCGTAACATCGGTTTCTGCCGGGTATGCGCATACTTCACTGATCTCTTATTTTGGACGTTTAAGCTATACGTTTAATTCCAAATATATTTTATCGGCAAGTTTCAGGAGAGACGGCGCTTCGAACTTTGGCGCAAACAATCGCTTTGGTAATTTCCCGGGCGTGGGTGTTGCCTGGAACATAAGCGATGAAGATTTCATGAAAACAATATCGTTTGTATCCAGTGCCAAGTTGCGCGCCGGATGGGGAAGAACAGGGAATAATTCAATTCCAACTACGGGCATCACTTCCGTACTTACTTTCAGTGGCAGCCCTTCCGGTAATGCTGTTTATTCATTGGGTACCGGGGAGGCATTTGCAAATGGTACCAGTATTAACACGTTGGCAAACCCGGGTATACAATGGGAGTCAACCGATCAAACAGATGTCGGGTTAGACCTTTCTTTTCTGAATAACAAATTGTATATGACGATAGACTGGTATAACCGTAAAAGCTCTGATCTTTTAGTTCAGGTGCCTGTTCCGGGAAGTACTGGCGCATCAAACAGCGGCGGACAACCGGTTTTATTTGCTAACGCAGCAAGTGTAAACAACGCGGGTTTAGAATTGATGGTTGGTTACCGTGGAAATGCAGGCAAGCTATCTTACAATGTCAGTGCAAATGCATCATATAATAAGAATAAGGTATTGAGTTTGGGTCAGCAGTTCGCAGCTCCCATTAAAGATGGTACGGTCAATGGATCGGCCATTACTTACACAGCGCCCGTTTCTCCGGTTGGCGCGTTCTTTGGTTACAGGCTTGATCATGTGGCCAGGGACCAGGCTGAAATAAGTGCATTGAATAGCAAGGCGCCGGGCGGTGTTTTCCAGGATGGATTATTACCGGGTGATTTCATATTTAAAGATCTAAATAACGATGGCATTGTAAATAGTGAAGATCAGGAGATCCTCGGCAGCCCCATCCCCAAATTTTTGTACGGGTTTAATGCCGGAGCGAATTATGGCAATTTTGATTTGAATATTGTGCTGTCAGGTATTGCAGGGGTTCAGGTGATAAACGGGGTGAAAGGCACTACCCACCTGGAAGGTACAGGGCACAATGCCACTACGGCCATACTGGACCGCTGGCGTAAGCCTGGTGATGTGGCCAAATTGCCGAGAGCCGGTCAAAATTTAACTGCTTCAGGAAATGTGCGGCCATCTGACTGGAGCCTGGAAGACGGCGCTTATATGAGGTTGAGAAATATTACGCTTGGCTATTCTGTACCCCAGAATGTCCTTAGCCGCATGACAGGTACGAATATATTTACCAGCATACGTATTTATGCGGCCGCTCAAAACCTGTTTACCATTACAAAGTACAGTGGTTATGATCCCGAGTTGAGCACGCAGGGCGGGGCTTCATCGCAGTACATCTTTGCAAGAGGAATTGATGACGGCTCATTACCTCAGCCAAGAACATTGATGGCTGGCATTCAGCTTGGATTCTAATTCAGGTTACAGATCTTAAAAATTATTGGTTAAAAAGAGTTGAATCTTAAATAATTCATTGTATGAGAAAAATAATCGCATACGTACTGTTGGTGTCAGTGACTTTGGGTGCTGGCAGTTGTAAAAAATCGAGACTTGAACTTGAAAGCAGAAGTGCTTACGATTTCAATAATTATTTTACGAACAAGGATGCTATGAATGAGGCTGTGGTATCAACCTACGCCACGCTTCTTCACCAGGGATTGTGGGCAAGAGATTACTATTTCATTTTTGATATGCTGGGATTTGAAGCGAAAAGGACCACGAATTTGCAGGGAGGTTTCGCACAGCTTGGCAGTTATTCCTTCGGAACCAACCAGGAGAACATTTCACAGTTATGGAACAGTCTTTACCGGATGATATTTCGCGCAAATGTGACCATTGATCGTGCCATCGTTTGGAACCCATCGGTTGCAACAGATCAGCAACTCGCCAAACAATATATTGCCGAGGCGAAATTTTTGAGGGCATATGCTTATTTCCATATCGTTAATTTATGGGGAGCCGCTCCGTTGATAAAATCATATGACGATGTGCTGAAAAACAACTATATGCCTCGTACGCCTGCAACCACCATCTGGGAGTTTATTGAATCAGATCTTGCATCGGCAATACCTGACCTTCCGCTTACATATAATGCTTCAACTGATCTGGGCAGGGCTACCCGAGGGGCTGCAACAGCATTGTTAGGCAAAACATACTTATATCAAAAAAAATGGGCCCTTGCTCAATCAACGTTAAAGCTCCTTACGCAGGCGCCCTATTCATACGATCTGGATCCGTCGTATGATAATTTGTTCAGTACAACAAATCAGAATAGTGTCGAAAACATCTTCCAGGTAATGAATGGTACATGGACAGACTGGGCTGTAGGAAACCAGTATTATATGTTTGGCGGCCAGGAAACCTGGGGTGGAAAAGCCACACACACCGGCAGGGCCCAGGAGTATGGCTTTAAAGACTGGTGGAACACCTATATATCAACAGCCTCTGTAAAAGCATTTAAATATCCAAACCCTGTAACCGGTACTTCATATGTTGATCCCCGTGCCTATTCTACATTCTATGGCGACAAAGCAAGCGGTGGCGACACGGTTTACTGTGAAAGTTGTGCAGGAGGGAAAATATCATATCCTTTCAATGCCGCTGATCCACAAGGGCACTATAGCTGGAGGAAATATGAGTATTATGATAAAACGGCTTCTTATGGCGGTCCTACAAGTTCCATCAATGGACAGGTTATCCGTTTTGCAGATGTATTGCTGATGCTTGCAGAATCCTATATTCAACAAGGTGATTTCGGCAGTAACCCCCTGGCACTAATAAACAGGGTGAGGCAAAGAGTTGGAGCCGTAAATTATCTGAATTTGGGCGGCAGTCAAACTGCAGCGATGAATTTACTGATGCGTGAAAGACAACTGGAACTTTGTGGTGAGCAAAGCCGTTATTTTGACCTGATCCGTTGGGGCGTTGCCAAACAGGTCATTAACAGTCTGAAAGCTGCTGAGCCCGCAGATGGCACTCAGCCTTTCCAGGATAAGCACGTATTGTTTCCAATCCCAAATGTTGAGAAAGATTATAATCCAAATGTGGCAAGTGCTATCTCCAATGATTGGAATTAGTGATCATGATCATAAAAAATTAGGATAAATTGTAAGTACCCTCTGCGTATAAGCAGAGGGTATTTTAACGAAACCTGAGAAGGCGCAAAACGGAATCATATGATTAGGACTGCTTTATTTGTTATTGCTTTTTTAGTAACAGGGCTCACGGCAAGGTCACAGCAAAAGGCTACCGGTTTTTTCCCTGACAGTAGCCTGGTGACTACAGGCATTTATTATTATCCCGAACATTGGAACGAAAGCCAGTGGGAGCGTGATATAAAAAAAATGGCTGACATGGGTTATGAGTTTGTGCATCTGGCCGAGTTTGCCTGGTTTAAGATGGAACCCGAGGAAGGGAAATTCAATTTTTTCTGGCTTGATAAGGTCGTTAACCTTTGCGCAAAGTACAAGCTGAAAGTTCTTTTATGCACACCTTCTGCAACAACCCCTACGTGGGTGCGAATAAATTACCCCGAGACCTTTATCATGGATGGCCATTACATAAGGGCAGAGAATGGTACCCGGGGATTGGGCTCCATTGTTAATTTGAAGTATCGCGGGTTGGTTACAAAAATTGTAGCGGAAATGGCTAAGCGTTACGGGCAGAATAAAAATGTGATCGGTTGGCAACTGGATAACGAACCTGGTGCGGTACCTGATTATAGTCCCGCGTCGCAGCAGGCATTCAGGACCTGGTTGAAAAATAAATACAAAACCATTGATGCATTAAATGTAGCCTGGGGTGCTGCTTTCTGGAGCCAGTGGTTCAATAATTTCGGTCAGGTAATTATCCCTAATACAAACCTGGTTGGCTGGTGGGGTAATAACCCGCATGCGTTGCTTGATTTTAAACGGTATACGGCAGATGCGCAGGCTGAATTCCTCGATTTCCAATCAGGTATCCTGCGAAACTATATTTCAAAGGGTCAATACATTACTACCAATTATACAGCAGTTTGTACTGGGTCCGATGCAGTGCGCACAAAAAAACTTGATTTTGCTACCTATACGGCATATCCAAATGGTGGTAGCGATAATATGGGCGATCTGGGATTCAGGTTAGGCAATAGTAAAATGATCCTTTTTGCCGCTGATTATTATAAGTCGGTGGGTGGCGTATCAGGGGTGATGGAGATCCAGCCCGGACCGGTTAACTGGGGTAGTTATAATCCCCTTCTTTTACCAGGTACGGTGCGCATGTGGTTGTACCACACTTTTGCAGCTGGTGGAAAGTTGGCCTGTTCGTACCGGTTCCGCCAAATCAATTATAGCTCAGAACAGTATCATGCCGGTATTATGTTAACGGATGGCATAACGCCTTCGCCAGGCGGTGAGGATTATATGCAATTCATGGCGGAAATAAAAGAACTCCGCAAACAATACAAACCAGGTGTTACCATGCCTGAAAAAATGGCTGCACGGTCAACAGCTATTCTTTTTAATCTGGAGAATTACTGGACTATAGACCGGCAAAAACAGACCGGACAATGGGACACCTGGAATTATCCGATAAAATTCCAGGAAATAGCAAAGTCATTCGGAGCCCCGGTCGATATCATCCCGGAAACGACCGATCTCTCGAAATATAAATTCGTAATTGTACCGGCATACGAAATGGTGGATGCTGTTTTGGTCAGGAAATGGAATGACTACGCGGCAAACGGCGGACATTTAATTATTACCTGCCGCACAGCAACCAAAGATCGCAGGGGACATTTTTGGGAGGCAGAATGGGCTGCTCCTATTTCAGCACTTATTGGAGCGCAGGTCAAAGCGACCGATATGCTTTCGAATTACGCCAAAGGCGATATCCTTAGCAAATCGGCTCATTACAACTGGAATAACTGGGCCGATCTATTGAATGCTAATCAGAATACGGAAGTTCTTGCAACGTATGACAACCAGTTTTATAAAGGCAAAGCTGCTGTTGTAAGACATAAGGTTGGTAAAGGGACCGTTACATATATAGGAGTAGATACGGACGATTCGAAACTGGAAAAAGATATTTTACGTGAGATCTATACCGGTGCGGGCGCTTCCGTTGACAATTATCCCCCGGGCGTATACGTTTACTGGCGCGATGGATTTTATGTTGCCGTAAATTATTCTTCGGATAATCATACAATGAATATGCCTGAAACGGCCCAAATATTGGTAGGTGAAAAAATATTGAAGCCAGCGGGCGTGTTGGTTTGGAAAGAATAATGAATGCCCTGTCAGGGGCGCACTAAAAAAAGGAGGTTGGTATGTACGGGATATCTATGAAGAGAATTTGGATGAATGCATCTTTAAAAAAGCTCCATCATGTGTCGGGAATTGTTATTGCATCCTTCCTCCTGTTGCATCTAACCAATCATTTGTTTGCATTGGGCGGTCCCGCACTGCACATATTTGTAATGAATTTGTTCAGGCATGTGTACCGGTTTTTACCTGTAGAGATCCTTTTATTGATGTGTGTTATTTTTCAGGTAATAAGCGGTGTTACGCTTGTTTTTAAAAAAGGGTTTTTAAAACAGCCATTGTATGTGATCATACAAATAGCAAGCGGTTTATATCTTTCTTTTTTTATGGTTTATCATGTATGTGCAGTATTCCTGGGGCGTTACCAATGGAACGTAGATACAGACTTTTATTTCGCCGCCGGCGTTGCGACTAACTATCCTTCTAAATTGTTTTTTATTCCTTATTACACCCTTTCCCTGGTTTGTGTGTTTGCGCATATAGCCTGTACGCATTATATAATCGGGATGGAAAAGATCAATAAACTACCGGTTGGCATTAATAAAATAAAATTCAGGAACATGTATAAAAGAGAAATTGCCGGTATTGGTATCGTGGGGGCTATAGTTACTTTTTTAATAATGATCGCTTTTACCGGTGTGTTGAACGATATTTAGAAGATAATAAAAAACGAACATGCTGGTGGGTATTTATGCTGGCCGGGTGCGCTACTTTTATTATAACGCTTTTAACTGTTAGCTGGCAGGCTTACAAAGCAGCTAACCAGAAAATGACGGCGGCGATCAGGCAGGAATGATTCTTTCATGGGTCTCTTTATATTGATTTTATTTAGCTGGTTTTGATTTTTTTTATCAACTTAGCATAGTGTGAACTACGCTGCTGACGATAACGATTTGTTTGCTCTGGTAAAAAAAGACAATGAGCTGGCTTATACTGAACTATACAATCGGTATTGGCAAAAGCTCTATTTTGTTGCACATAAGCACCTTAAGTCAGACCCTGAGGCCCGGGAGATCGTTCAGGAGGTATTTTTTACCATCTGGGCAAAGAGACAATCTCTGGTTATTGAATCTTTTCCTGCCTATATAGCTGCCATGGCCCGGTATGCGGTGTACGTAACCCTGGCCCGGAACAAAAGGCAGGCAGAAAAAATAACCGAGGAAGCAATTCATAAGCAAACCCTCCCGACAGCCCTTTCTGAACTGTTGGAAAATAAATGGATGCTCGAAAAGATCTCCGCCTTATCATCGGCATTGCCGGAAAAATGCCGGCTGGTCTTTATTAAAAATAAATTGTTCGACCAATCGCTCACCCAGGTAGCGGCAGACCTTGACATCTCCACAAAAACCGCCGAATCTCACCTTACCAAAGCATTGAAGATCATCAGAGATAAATTAGGTGATGCTGCCCTTTTCCTGATGGTGTAAAAAAAAGTTCAAAAAAAATCACAAACCACTAAGGGTAAATTTCCTTTCAAACACTCATAAGAGTATAAAACTTGCCATATGAGTGTTTCCGAGGAACAACTTTTAGCCGCATTGGCTGAAAAATACCTGGCTGGCATTGCTACAGCCGCTGAACAGGAGCAGTTACACCAGTTGTACGATCAATGGATCGATGATGAAGAAACAGTGATTTCGGAAACCGAACAAACTGAAGACCTGCGTATAGAAATCCTGAAGGCGATTAAAGACCGGATCAACGGTCAAAAGAAGGTCATCCCTTTTTATAAAAAGAAGTCCTGGCGTTTTGTTGCAGCGGCTTCTGTTATTATTGTCACGGGCGTTCTTCTCTTTTACTATATTCAACCTGCTTCTCCAAAGAACGGATTCGCATCGAAACATCCCAATCCCCCGGCTGATCAATCTCCTGTTCTACCGGGCAAAGACAGAGCAACCTTAACACTTGCTGATGGCAGCGTCATCGATCTCGACAGTTCAGGCGCCGGCCTGTTGGCGCAACAGGGAAATACCAGCATTATCAATAAGGATGGAAGAATTGTGTACGACCCCAGGAACATGCGTAGCGGGGAAACCATATATAATACCATCAGCACCCCAAGAGGAGGGCAATATCAATTGGTATTGCCAGATGATACCAAAGTATGGTTGAATGCTACTTCGGCTTTAAAGTTCCCGGTCGCTTTTACTGGTAACAGTCGCACTGTTGAGCTTACAGGGGAAGCTTATTTTGAAGTAGCGAAAAACCCGGCGCGGCCTTTTTTTGTTAAAGTAAAGGATGTGGAAGTGAAAGTACTGGGCACCCACTTCAATATAATGGCTTATGACGAAGAACAGGCGATTAAAACTACGTTGCTGGAAGGATCGGTGAGGACGTCAATGGTGAATGGTCAATTGTCAATATTAAAACCCGGGCAGCAGGCTGTCATTCACGATTCACGATTGACGATTGACGATAATGTTGACCTGGAAGAAGTAGTATCGTGGAAGAACGGCAAATTCCATTTCAATAATGCTGATATAAAAGTCATCATGCGCCAGATAGCCCGGTGGTATGATGTGGATGTGGAGTACCGGAATATTTCATCAGAAACTTACCTGGGCGGCGTTGTATCCCGGAAAGAAGACCTTAGGCAATTGCTCAATTATTTTGAAATAGCAGGTAAGGTGCATTTTACCGTTGAAGGAAGAAAAATTATCGTTTCCAGATAAAAAAAATAAACAGCCAAAAAAACCGGAATCCCGCTGGCGGGCGGGACCCGGCAAATGCTTTGGCAGTTATTAGTCGATTCCGCAACCAATATTTACAAACCAAAACGAAAGCAAAAGTATGAAAGATTTCCTTTATGGCTATGCCCGCTGCTGGCGGGCTGGTAGCCATGCCCAAAAGCTTATGAGCATGAAACTAACGATTGCATTGATGTTATTCACAAGTGTGCAGGTGTTTGCTGTGGGCAGTGATGCCCAAACAGTGACCATCTCCAAAAAAAATATCCCGCTACAGGAGGTATTCAGGCAGATCAACCGGCAAACAGGCCTTGATTTTGTCTATGACATGAAGGTCGTTCAGCGCGCGGGAAAAATCGACCTGAATGTAAAGAATATGGCTGTGGGGGAAGTATTGGAATTGTGTTTTGCCAACCAGCCGTTTACGTTTATCCGGTTAGGGGAAACGATCGTCATAAAGGAAAAAGTGCCTGAACCTGATAAAACGGCATCGCCGCCTTCACCGCCTGTTAAAATTAAGGGAACAATTAAAAGTGAGCGGGGCGAGCCTTTGGCTTCCGTAACTGTTTCCAATAAAGCGAAGGGTAAAACGGTGGCCAGCAATGAAAATGGTGAATTTGAAATAGATGCAGAACCGGGCGATGTGCTTGAGTTCTCTTCCGTTAGCTACGCTACCAAACAGGTTACGGTTTCATCTGCCACAGCGATCATCAATGTTTCAATGGCTATTTCCGTAGTTGAAAATGAAGTAGTGGTAGTAGGTTATGGAGTCCAAAGACGCAGTGATTTGACCGGTTCTATAAGTACCCTTTCTGCCAAAGCCTATAAAGACCAGCCGGTAGTGAACGCTTCATCTGCCTTGCAGGGCAGGGTAGCGGGTGTAGCCGTTACCAATAATTCCGGAGCGCCGGGTGGTGGCGTTAAAATTCGCATCCGTGGCGCCAACTCCGTGAATGCCAGTAACGACCCATTGTATGTTGTTGACGGTATTGCCCTCAGCAGCAATGGGCTGGCCGACATCAATGTGAATGATATTGAATCCATGGAAGTGCTGAAAGATGCTTCTGCCACCGCTGTGTACGGCTCAAGAGGCGCCAATGGCGTAATTCTCATTACCACAAAGAGCGGCAAAAGCGGCATACCCAAAATTGAGTATAATGGTTTTGCCAGCTTTAACAAACCGATGAAAAAATATAAGCTGATGGATGCGGTGACCTATGCAAACGTCGCCAATCTAACGGCCGGGGCCACCGTATTTCCTGATCCGCAATCGTATGCAGGGCAAACGACCGACTGGCAAAGTATGATCTTCGATAACTCGGTTACGCAAAGCCATCAACTGTCTGTATCGGGTGGAACGGAAAATGCGAAATACTATGTGTCTGGCTTTTATATAAACCAGGAAGGCTTACTGGCTAATAGCAGCCAGAAAAAATTTGGTGTTCGTTCCAACATAGATCTGAAATTGAGCAAGCGGCTGAATTTCGGTATTAACGTGTATGCCGGCCGTATTAATTCGCACAATAATGGCGACTTCGGCGGCAAAGGTAACCCCGTTAGCAGCGCGCTTACCTGGGCGCCAACTGAACCGGTGTATGATGCGCCCGGCCAGTATAACCGCTTTGGTATTTCGCCCATATGGGGAAATCCGTACATGACCATTATGGAGCGGGACGGAGATAATTTTTCCAATGTGGGCATCTTCAACGGAAAACTGAAATATTCCATTACCGACTGGCTTACGTTGAGCATCAATGCCGGTCTGGATATGCAATTGGCGAGGGGTGCTTATGTGAATAATGACTGGATCAGTCCGGGTAATCATGGATCGGGACAAAACTCCGCTGAAAAATATACTTATCAAAACAGCAACGTCCTTACGTTTCATAAAACATTTGGCAAACACAGCCTCACCGGTACTGCATTGATGGAAGCCACTTCCAATAAAGTCTATAACTTCAGCGCATCAGGGACCGGACTGGCTTCTTTATCGAACGGCTATTACAACCTGGGGTTGAACGCTTCTCAGGGCATTTCGTCGGGCTACAGCAACTGGTCGCTTTTGTCATACATGGGTCGTGCAGCGTATAGCTATAATGATAAATACCTGTTGACAGCAACCATAAGAAGAGACGGGTCTTCCAAATTCCAGGGTAATAACAAGTGGGGTAATTTCCCGTCATTCAGTTTCGGCTGGAAATTATCCAATGAAAGATTTATTGAAGACCTGGGCATTTTTTCCAATCTTAAGTTCAGGGCCGGCTGGGGAATTACCGGAAACCAGGCAGTGGACCCATACAGCACGCTTGGCCTGCTGACACCCGGCATTTATTCTTATGGCACAGCCACAACATCCCCCGCTTACACTTTAGGTAACCCGGCCACACCCGATGTAAAATGGGAAACATCGAAGCAAACGAATGTCGGGCTCGATGCAAGTGTGTTAGGGAACAGGCTGAATGTTAGTGTGGATTATTATAACAAGAACACCAGTGATCTGCTACTCTCTACCAGGATCGCCAATTATGACGGCGGCGGCACATTCCTGAAAAATATCGGTAAAGTAAATAACAGAGGCTGGGAAATAGTGATTGACGGAACGCCTTTTAAAAGCAGTGATCTCACCTGGTCTGCGTCCTTTAACGCTTCATTCAACCAGAATAAAGTGATGAGCCTTGGCGCCGACTCCATGCTGGAGCGACCGGTTATTGGTGGCGGACTAATTACAAACAGTATACAGGTAGTAAAGGTAGGACAGCCGCTGGGCGCCTTTTACCTGATCCCCTGGGAAGGTGTTTACCAGGCTGATAAAGCAAATTATAAAGCCGGTGACGCCATGTATACAGATGTAAGCGGTAACAACTCCATCGGATTTGAAGATCGCGTGATCTCCGGAACAGCTACCCCAAAAATGCAATGGGGCTTTAATAATTCGGTTTCCTATAAGGATTTTGAGTTGAACGTGTTTATCCAGGGCGCACATGGCAATAAAGTATTCAATGCTACATACGCCGCTACCGCTGTGCCTACCAGTGATGTAAAATTCATTAATCTTGCCGACGCTGCCAATTACTGGACGCCTTCAAATACCGGTTCTACCTGGGCAAACCCTGCCAGCAAAAATAAAAGCTGGGTTGAGAGCACCCAATTTTTGCAGAATGCAGGTTATGTGCGTTTGAAGAATGTGAGCCTTTCCTATCAGCTCAGTCAAAAATGGTTGAAGCTGGCTTCAGCAAAGCTCTTTATCAGCGCACAAAATCTGGCCACCATTACCAAATACAAAGGCTTTGACCCGGAAGCTACTTCTACTTTGGCAGGCAGCGATACCGATGCCGGTATCGACCTCGGCGCTTATCCTTCTCCCAAAACAATTACCGTTGGTTTACAGGTTAAATTTTAAAACTGACTATTAACATGAAAACATTTAATAAATATAAATTAGGCTGGCTGGCGGTGGCGCTGTTTGCCATAGCCTGTAACAAAAGTTACCTCGAAGAAAAACCTGAAGGAAGTATTACACCTATAAGTTTTTATAAAACGAACGAAGACCTTGAAATGGCAGAGGCTGCGTTGGCCCTGCAGCTCAATGGCGCTTTTAACACAGTGATTGGCGCCTATTATGGCGGTGATGATATCACGTCAAAAAGAGCGGGCAATAAAATAGAATTTTCAGACTTTGATTGTTTTAATGCCAATGCATCGAACAGCAGGATGACGCCCTGGTGGAATTATTTTTATGCCACCGTAAAATCGGCGAATTCACTCTTGCAAAATTATACGAAGGCAACAGCCGCAACGGAAGAACAACGCAATAACGCTGCCGGCTATGCTTATTTTATGCGTGCGATCAGTTATTTCTATTTAACGAGAACATGGGGAGAAGTACCCATGCCAACGGAAGCGATGCCACTGGAGAATCGTCCCAATGCAACAGTAACCGAAATTTATAATTTGATAGTAGGGGATCTGCAGAAAGCGGAAACCATGCTGCCTAATCATTGGAGCGGAAAATCAGTACAGAATGGGACCGATATCATGGCTACAAAGGGTTCAGCAAAAGCCCTGTTGGCTAATGTGTATTTAACGATGGCCGGTTGGCCACTGAAGCAAACAGACAAGTATGCACTGGCCGCTGCGAAAGCAAAAGAAGTGATTGATGGAAAAGCAACCTGGGGGTATGACCTGATGACTGATTTTGCCGATATCTGGAAGATCAGGAACAAGTTCAATAAAGAGGCGGTGTTTGCCTGTTACTATGATAATGATATCCCGGCCTGGAGTTGGGAAAACGGGAACATGTGTGGGCCGAATCCTTTCTCACCCGATTATGAAGAAGGCGGCTGGGAAGATGGCTATGGCGAAATTGCATTCTATAATAAATTTCCTGCCGGGGCCAGGAAGAATGCTACTTACCAGGCAGCTTATTATGTAAAGAACGATCCCAATAATGTAGTTACCTGGCAGAATACATTACAAAAACATCCGTATTTCCTGAAATACCGCGATGATGAAAGCTACGATTGGGCAACGCATAAGGCCAATGACTGGTGGGGCAGCGCCACTACGTTCATCATTCGTTATCCGGAAGTATTGTTGACCTATGCCGAAGCAAAAGCAATGTCATCAGGTGTTGATGCCACTGCTTATACTGCCATCAACCAGGTTAGGCAAAGAGCTGGTTTGTCTGCTTTGCAGGCCGGGCTATCACAAACAGCCTTCAGGGATTCTGTAGTAGCAGAAAGGGGATGGGAATTTGCGGCAGAAGTTGGTATCAGGTGGTTCGACCTGGTAAGGACTGAAACCGTACAAAAGGCGAATGCAGGCCGGAATGCGGGGGAAGCGTCGCTGATCAACCAACCCAGCGATGCGAACCATACTTATTATTGGGCGCCTTTCCCTGTTAATAAATAACAAATGTGGTTAGTTTAGCTAAAGCAACGGGGCTGCAGGTGCAGCCCCGTTTTTCGTAGAGCGTTCACCCGGCTCATTTTGTCGCCTTTGTTCTATTTTAGTTTTATCGGTATAAGTAGTTTTATGCCCTAAACAAAAACATAAAAAAGAACGACAATGAAAAACAGCAGCATTTATCCCTGCCTGTGGTTTGACGGACAAGCCAAAGCAGCAGCAGACCATTATTGCAGCATTTTCCCAAATTCAAAAATCACTTCCGAAAACCCAATGGTAGTTAATTTTGAACTGAACGGAAACAAATTTATGGGACTAAATGGCGGGCCGCAATACAGGTTTTCGCCCGCAAACTCTTATGTTATCCCCTGCGAAACTCAGCAGGAAATAGACCATTATTGGGAAAAATTGGGCGAAGGTGGGGTTTATAATCAATGCGGCTGGCTTGATGATAAATATGGTGTGTCCTGGCAAATTGTACCTGCTGTATTAGGAGAATTAATGTCCGACCCCAACAAAGCGCCAAAAGTTATAGATGCATTTATGAAAATGACAAAGTTTGATATTGAAACTTTGCATCAAGCTTCACGCAGGGTGTGAATTATTATATTTATTCTTATACTCAACGGGCGTTAAGCCGGTGACTTTATGGAATACTTCGCGAAAAGCATTTAAATCTGTGTACCCTACATCAAACATTACTTCATTGGCTGTTTTTCGACCAGCTTCGAGCTGCTTTTTAGCGACTTCTATTTTTACTCTTTGAATATATTCAATGATGGAATTATGCGTTGCGTTTCTAAACCGCCTTTCAAACGTTCTTCTGGCAATGTTTACCTTGCCTGCTAACGATTCTACTGTAAATTTTTCTGCATAATTTAATTCTATAAATTCCTGTATAAATAAGACCTCTTTATCGTCATGCTCTTTTTGCCCATTGAAAATGGCAAATTGCGATTGACTGTTTCTGCTTATATCCAGGGAGAAATATTTTGATGCCCAAATGGCTGTCGATTTATCCGTATACTTTTCAATAAGGTGTAAAAGTAAATTCCAATAGGAAGTAGAGCCGCCACTTGTATAAATACCATTCTGTTCAGTAATGATCTTATCGTCCACCAATTTGACAGATGGGAAATAGGCTCGAAACTCATTGGCATATTGCCAGTGAGTGGCGCAATATTTATCTTTTAACAATCCTGTTGAAGCTAATAAAAAAGATCCGGTGCAGAGGCTTGCCACTTCTGAGCCCAGCAGGTAATTCTTAATAATCCAGGGATTGAATTTTAGATTAAAAATAAGAAGCGGAATAATTTCTTCGTTTATTGACGGAATGATTATCAAATCGGGTTTTTCAATTTCCTGGATCAAAGCATCCGCCTTTATCATATAGTGGCCATGCGCCAGAGCAGTTTCTCTTGTCAATCCCACAAGTTTAACATTGAATAGTGGGCTGCCGCCTTGCTGATGGAGGTACTCATTTACTTTTGAAAACAGGTACCTGGCATCTTCAACGGAAGAAATAAGAGCTTCGTGAGGGATGATAATTGAAACTTCTTTCATAGGGCAAATATAAATACACCTGGCGCAATCGCCATGTTACTTTGTCGTATTTACATGCTATGGAATGGAGATGCCGCATATATCTTTGTGATTCAATCAATAATTATAATATGATAGCGATTAATCCTTATTTAAACTTTGCAGGCGACACAGAAAAGGCAATGCAATTTTACAAATCAATTTTCGGCGGTGAATTCGATTTGATCCAAAAATTTAAAGACATGCCGGGTGGAGATAGAATTACGGATAGCGAACAGCAGAAAGTAATGCACATGTCGTTACCAATTGGCAAAAACAATCATTTGCTGGCATCAGACACCCTGGAATCCATGGGGCAAGAATTAAATGTTGGCAATAATTTCACGCTTACGGTAATTGCTGAATCAGAAAAAGAGGCCGATAAGATTTTCAATTCGTTGTCTAAGGGAGGGCAAATTACAATGGCAATGAATAAAGCTTTTTGGGGCGCTTATGTAGGTATGCTTACGGACAAGTTTGGAATACAATGGATGATAAGTTTTGATGCCGCCAGTAGAAAACAATAAAAGAAAAAAATAGCAACTAACATTTAAAAACCAGACGAAATGAACAACCGCTTTTTTGTTCGCATTTCAGGTGTAAAACTATTTTGCTCCACAGGGCTACTGTTTCTAATATTTTCCTCGCTTCAGATACAAGCGCAGGATAACAAAAAGCAGGAACCAACTAAAGAAGACCTCAGGCTGAACCGGCTTAGCGGTACATTTATGAAAGCTGACGGAAAACCAGGCCCCGAACACAAAAAACTGGAGCGACTTATCGGCCGCTGGATAAATGAAGGGCAGACCGTTGCAACTACCAACTCACCCGCCTTGCAAATTGTAACAAGCGATGTTTACGAATGGGCGCCTGGTGGTTTTTTCGTTATTCATTATGCTTATGGCCGTGCCGGTAATGAGCATGGAGGTGCCGTAGAGATCATTGGATATGATCAGGAAAGCAAAACGTACAGGAACTACGCTTTTGACAGCCATGGTATTTTGACCCAGGAAGTTCTAAAGCTTGACAAAGACTCACTCTCATCACTTGGAAAGTATACACGCTGCTTTGCCGTTTTTAGTGACAACGATAAAATCCTGACTGCTCACCATGAGCGCTCGGAAGACGGTGGTAAATCATGGCAGCCGGCTATGGATGTGAGACTCATAAAGATCAACTGATCCTAATTGAATTAGCCAAAAAAATAAATAGCAATTATGAAGACAGCAAAAATTGTTTTTTGGACAACAACAGGTTTGCTCTTTTTAACACAAGGTTTAATGCCTGTTTTAACAACCAATGTTAATGATACGAAGGACGCAATGAGCCATTTAGGTTACCCCATTTACTTTGTATTCATGTTAGCCATTTTTAAATTGCTTGGTGGGATTGCATTGATTGTTCCGCAAATTCCTCACCGGATAAAAGAGTGGGCTTATGCAGGTTTTGCTATTGATTTTATCGCGGCATTTGTGAGTATTACTATAATTGACGGAATGAATACAATTACGCTGTTTCCATTGGTAGCCTTAATAATTTTAATAACCTCATACTGGAGTTATTATAAAATAATTAAATCACGCGAGGCATAGGGAATGTTGATCACTCAGGCGTTGAACCTACAAGGTGATTGAAGACAGTAAAAAGTTTTTAAAGAAAGCCGCAGAGCGTAAACACGCTGCGGCTTTAGACTGCTGTGTCATTCGTTGAAAATCGATCATCCGGTAATGCCTGAAATTTTCAATGCAAAAGCATTGTCACAAGGTTTATTGTCCGGAAGCTTTACCCGCAAACCATCTGCACCCTGTTCCCATTGCAGTTGACCGTTATACCCCAGTAAATTCACTTCCGTTACTTTTTTGTTATCAATCTGTGGCGAACCGGAGGCAAGGGACCTTACAAGCACCTGTTTATTTTCAGGCCATCCAAAAAAGGTGGCGTATAAAACATTGCCTTTTTGCGTAAACCTGAAATCTTCTGCCGTAAAATGCCGGGCCGATCCTTCATTGAAGCCCTGCCCGCTTAATGGTTTGGCATTGGCAATAGATGGGCCTTCGCCAAATACTTTCCATGGCCTTGTTGCGAATATAGCTTCGCTGTTAACGTCCATCCATTTACCAATATCCTGCACTACGGCCAGTTCCTGTTCGTCTATGGTGCCATCGGCGCGAACCGGTATGTTCAGCAGCAGGTTGCCGTTTTTGCTTACTACATCTACCAACTGGTTCACCACGTCGCGAACGCCTTTATATTCTTTGCGATCGTACACACGGCGATCGTAATGCCAGCCGCCAATACAGGTACAGGTTTGCCAGGGGAGGGGTTCTATACTATTGCTGGAACCTTTTTCTATATCCCATACCATGCATTTACGTTGTTTTTCATCGAGTATCTTTCCATTTATTACGGCTTCCAGTTTCCCGTTCCTTTTAATGCTTTCGTTATACATGTGTGCCGCAATACGCAGACCGGCATCACTGATGGGCCATAAAGGCAATGCCGTATCATCAAAATATACGAGGTCGGGATGGTATTTATTGATGAGGTCAACCGTTCTGTTATAAAAGTTTTCACAGTATGCTTTATCCGGAACGTTAACGCCTTCACCCCAGTGCCATTGTTTGTGAATTGTATTAAGGTTTTCGCTACCAGCGCTAAGCGCATGGTTTTGCGCATACAATTGTTGCGGGTCCAAACCTTCCCACCAGGTGCCTTTGCCATCGGCTTTTGTTAATTTGCCATCATAGGGTACGCCGGCCATCGCACCGCTTTTATCGCTTCTTTGCGCTGTTTCGTACCACGACCAGGCATGCGCTGCGTGCACGCTAACGCCAAACCGCAATCCCTGTTTTTGGGCGGCCTTCGCCCATCCCCCGATGAGATCTTTTTTAGGTCCCATTTTAACGGAGTTCCACGGTTGGTAACGACTGTTGTAATTGTCGAAATTGTCGTGGTGATTGGCCATGGCTACAAAGTACTGTGCGCCTGATTTTTTATACAATGCTACCAGTTGATCAGGGTTCCATTTTTCAGCTTTCCATTGATGGATCACATCTTTGAACCCTAGTTTTGACGGATGTCCATATTTTTCGAGATGATATTTGTAATGGTCATTCCCTTCGGCGTACATAAATCTTGCGTACCAATCGCCATGTTCTGGCTCGCATTGTGCACCCCAGTGGGCCCACATACCGAATTTGGCATCGCGAAACCAGTCGGGCACGGCATATTTTTCAAGCGAATCCCAGGTGGGGTTAAATGGACCTTTTGCCATTTTTTCGCCAGGCACCCCGTATGTGTCAGCATACTGTGGTGGTGCGCCGAATGTTTTTGAAAGCCACCAGGCAGGTAATGTGGCTGCCATCCCTTTTATCAACTTCCGTCTATTCATATGTTAGTTGTTTTTACCTAAACTCAATAGCCAAAATTTTGAGAAAGGTTTTTATTGATATCCCTTTCTGATTGTGGAACTGGCCAAAGCTCATTCACGCCTTTTTTGAAATTTCTTTTATGTAATAAAAAATAGCCTTCGCTGTCAACCGGAAACTTTGTATAACCGGCCGGGCTATTAGTTAGTTTCATGCCGGTAAACTGTCGATTCAATTCATCGGAAGCAATATCCCACCTGAGAATGTCATAATATCGCAGGCCTTCGAATGCAAATTCAACGCGTCGTTCTCTTCTTAAGATCTTTCGTAATGTAGTTGGATCGATGGTCGTAACGGATGGCATATTTACTGATGCGCGCCCCCGAACTTTATTGATCGTTTGGTCAAGTAATGATTGATCGATTGCGGCTCCTGATTCCAATTTTGATTCAAGATATCCCAGCAACACTTCGGCATAGCGGATGATGCTCCAATTACCACCATAATTCATCAGGTTGCCCGAAAAATTAGGGTCCATGAATTTGTTGACACAATACCCGCTCCACACGCCGAATTTGTTCATTCTATCGGGTGATGAAGTAGAGTCGGGATGCGCTTTGTACGTTTGACCTTTAAACACAGTACGGTCCGAGATCATGAGCGTGTAATCCAGCCTTGGGTCCCGGTTATTATATGGATTGTTGGAATTATAAAGCGGGGATTGGTCTATGGTTTTACCGTCGGTGCACTCAAATTCCTTAGCCAGTTCATTGTAGGGTGAGAATTGGTGCCAGCCGCCCCATGTTTCGGGATATAAATACTGTAAGAAAACATGGCTATACACATCCGGCTGGTATTGTGAACTGAGAACGATCTCATTGCTTAATTCGCCTGCCTCCCAAAACAGCTCTTTATATTTCGGATCAATACCGTACGTATTGTTGTCGATGATGGTCTTATAGGTTGTTGCGGCTTCACTCCATTTCTTTTGGGCCATTTGAAGCCGTCCTAAAATGGCGAGGGCTGCGCCTGCAGTAATGCGCCCATTCTCGCTGGCTGGCCTGGTTTTAGGTAATGCAGCAGCGCTTTCTTTCAGTTCGGTTTCAACGTATGACCACACTTCGGCTTTAGGTGTACGGGAAATGCTGTTTGCTTCTACTGTTGTTAGTACATGTTTGGGTAATGGTACGTCACCCCAATACAAGGCCAGGTTGAAGAATTCATAAGCTCGCAAGGTGCGTACTTCGGCCGTAAATATGGCTTTCTTAGCCGCGTCCATATCTATATTGCCAATATGATCGAGGAAATTATTGCAAGTAGCTATTTTTTCATAGGAATGCTGCCAGTATGCACCTGTAACCCAATAAGTGGAAGTGAGGGTGCCATCTGTTACGTGATCGGGGATGAGCTCTTTTTCAGAACCGTTTCCTGCCATCAGATCAAGATAAAACAAGGCGCGTGGTGTCCAGAAGTCTTCTCCCCGCCAACCTGCGTTACCGGTATTATAGCACCCGACAAGGGCCAGTTGCGCATCATCTGCCGTTTTCCAGAATGTAGCGTCAGATACAGCATCCAGTGGCTGCCTGTCGAAAAAATCTTTTTTACATGAAGGTGAAAGCACACCCATCAACGCCACCATGATCCATATTGTATGTTTGCTGTTTATATTTCTCTTGTTCATTATAATTTTTTTTGAAAGTGAATAGCATTTTCATTTCAACTCAGAACCGTACATTAACACCAAATGTGTACACACTGGTAATGGGATAAAACGGTGTGTTATCACCGGTAGACTGGCCCATTTCGGGGTCCCAGCCTTTGTAAAAATGATTTAATGAAAAGAGATTTTGCCCGCTGAAGAATACCCTCAGCCTGTTTATTTTTATTTTTTGAATCAGTTTGTTGGGAAATGAATAGCCTAATTGCAGATTCTTTACCCGCACAAAACTGGCATTTCTGTTCCAGAATGTAGAAGTTTGAATAGTGCCGCTTCCCATATTCAGACTGGTTAGCTTTATATATTTTGCGTTGGGATCAGGGTTGGCTTCTGTCCAGCGATTATCTGCCTGCCATTGCTGAATTTGTCCACCGTTATAGAAAGCGAATGCCTGGTAAGAGCCCATCTGTTTTTCAAAACCACCCAGGCCATGCAATAGTACGGAGAGATCAAAGCCGTTATAATCGGCTGTTATCGTTGCGCCATAACTGTATTTTGGAAACGTAGTGCCAATAACGGTGCGATCATAAGTGGCATCTACCTTGCCATCGGGTGCACCATTGGGGCCGCTGATATCTTTATAGCGTACAAAACCCGGTTCTGCTGAATAGGGTTGTGTTGGATATTTGGCAATGTCATCTGCGCTTACAAATAATCCATCTGCTTCATATCCGTAAATGGCATTTAAAGGCTGTCCTACAAACAGGTTTTTACCAATGTCCTTATTCAGGTTGTTGCCCAGTTTGGAAACCTTATTCTGGATATAGGAGAAATTGGGAATGATACCGATGTTCAATTTCCCGATAGCCGTTTTGTATTTCAACAATACTTCGAAACCGGTATTTTTTACTTCCCCGGCATTTACTTCAGAAGTACCCAACCCTAATACCTGTGAAACAGATATGTTGTAAAGAATTCCGGAAGTAACCTTGTTAAAGTAGTCAAATACAAATCCCAGCTTGCCGTTAAGGATGTCCATGTCTACACCTACATCGGTAATGCGGGTTGTTTCCCACGTAATGTCAGGATTTGCCAGTGTCGTGAGCCGGGCGCCTGAAGCAAGTGATCCTCCGAATGAATAATTCTGTCCCAGGTTAAGTTTGTTTTGATAAGGATAGTTACCTATGTTCTGGTTGCCCAATTCTCCCCACGATGCGCGTAATTTCAGGTTGTTGATCCATGAAAGATTGTCCTGGATAAATGCTTCTTCCGATATGCGCCAGCCTGCAGAGAAAGAGGGGAATAGGCCCCAACGGCCATTGGCCGGGAAACGGGAAGTGCCGTCATATCGGGCGTTGGCTTCAAAAAGATATTTGTCATTGAATGAATAATTCAATCGACCGAAAAAGGAACGTAGCGCCCATTCTGATCCTGACCCGAATGCCTGCATATTGGAGGATGCGCCTGCATTCAGTTCAAACAATGAGTTGTTGGGAAATTTATCCCGGTATGATCTTGTCCAGTCTTCGCGGTATTGTTCCTGGGAATAACCAGCCAGTACATGGATGCGATGCTTTTGTATGGTTTTAGTGTATTGCGCCAGTGACTGCAGCGTAAGTAAAGCGTTGTCGCCTGAGTAAACAGTAAGGTTACTGGGCCCTACGGTTTTGAATTGGTCGAATACAAACGATGCGGCATAGCTGTTGTCGTTGTAGTTGGTATAGTTATATCCTGCTTTTCCACTTAGGGTTAAACCTGGAATGATTTCCCATGCCAGTTCTGCTCCGCCCAGGAAATATTTGCTTTTTCTTTTCACAAATGATTTGCTGTCGAGCCATGCTTCCGGTGAAAAATTATCCTGGTAGCCATAGGTGCCATCCGTTTTTTTGCCGGCATAAATTGGTCCTTCGCGAACAGCAAAACCGATCATACTCATCATTTCACCATCGTATTGACGCGGTTCATTGGTGACAGCCGAATTGCCACTCAGGTTTACTTTCAGCGTGAGATTATCTTTTATTTTGCTGTCGAAGTTTAAGAGGAAGTTGTATTTGTTATAATCGTTCTTTGCCACAATACCATCCTGTTGCAGATAACCAACCGAAAACAGGTAAGCATTTTTACCATCGCCCCCTGTAAAGCTGAGGTTGTGGTTGTTTTGAAAGCCTGATCCCGAATTCAATAAATTTTTAAGGTGCGGTACATTGGGATATTTATCAGGGTCTGATCCCGTTCTGAATTTTTCAATGTCTGCATCTGTATAGGTCTTTCCCTGGCCAACGTTGGTATTGGCTTCATTTCTCATTGCTGCATAGCCGGCCGATTCAAGGAATGCAGGAAGTTCTGTGGCTTTTTGCCAGCCGAGATAGTTATTATAGTTAATCTGCAATTTCCCTTTTTGCCCACGTTTTGTTTCGATCAATATAACGCCGTTGGCGGCACGGGTTCCGTAAATGGAAGCAGACGCAGCGTCTTTTAAAACGGAAATGCTTTGAATATTATTAGGATCAACGTCATTAATAGATGAAGCCAATCCATCAATAAGAATTAATGGACTATTGCCGGCGTTTGAAAAAGTGCCAAGTCCGCGGATGTTGATGCCAGCGCCATCATTGCCCGGCCGGCCCGATCCCTGTGAAACGGTAACACCACTTGCCAGTCCGGCCAGTGCTTGTGAGGTTTGGGTAAGGGGCCTGCTGTCAATGTCGGCGGCGGAAATGCTCGATACCGAACCTGTAAGATTGACTTTCTTTTGTGTACCATAACCCACTACCACTACGTCTGATAGTGCGGTGTTTATTTGTTTCAGGTGCACCTGCACTTCTGTTAAACCTGCTATGGATATCTCCTGGTCTTCCATGCCGGTATAAGAAACAACAAGTGTTTTGGCATCATCAGGTACTTCCATCGAAAAAGATCCATCTGCCGATGTCGTAGTCATGTTTGAGCCCCCTTTTAACAGAACGGTAGCTCCCCGCAGCGATTCTCCTTTTTCATCGGTTACTTTTCCTTTTATGATCCTGCTTACCGGAATAAATTTTGAGGGCGATTCCTCCGTCTTTGGATCATATCCGCGAATTTCAGAAAACAATAGTATCTGCTCGCCGACAATCCGGTAACCGATGCCCAATGGTTTTAATGTTTTTTCAATAAAGGGTCCCAGCTTTTCATTTTTTACAGTGCATGATATCACTCTCCAGGCGTCGAGGGTGTTCGAACTGTATAAAAACTGTACGCCTGTTTGTTTCTGTACTTTGCTGATCAGTTTCCCGATCTCCATGTTTTCGACAGAGATAGTAACCTGTTTATCCAGTATGGCTTGCCCTGCAGTTGTGTTGGCAAACAATGAACAGGAAAATGTGGCGGCCAGTGCTATTTGAATGAATGTAATTTTCATTGAAAGCAGTATTATGGCTAATAGTTGCTTTTTTTTCATAAATTGATCTGATTTTGTTCGTTAGTATAAAGCGGCGTACAAAATTGATTCGTCCCGGCTCAGCCGGGTAACGGATGTTAAGCTGGCAATGCCCACCATTGCCGGCTTTTTCCATTATGTAGGTAGGAGTATTCCTGTTACTCTTTTTGAATTTTTTTCATATCGCAATCGTTTTGGTTATTAAAAATCGGGACCTTATTCCTGTGAACGCATCTACTTGATACGTGTCAATTACAGCCTTTTCCCCTGACCAATATCCTTGTGCCTACTACCTGGTAACTGGCGTTTATCGATCCACAAACGATATCCAGTTTGGTAAATAGTCCGTGTGGAGTGATGTTCCCTGTAAATAAACAATTATACAGACGGTCGTTTTCAACGACTATTTCTATCCCATACATTTTTTCGAGTAACTGAAATACCTGTAAGAGAGGTGCTTCCTCAAAATTGAACGTGGTGGCAACAGGTGTTGGTTTTTGTGGGTCCTGCGGAAGCGGTATTGGATCATTTACCAGGGTGGCGGTAAATTGTCTTTCTTCCTCTTTATAAATTACTTTTTGATTTGGTGTAAGGATCACGCCATTGGTTTTCGGCGTTTTACCGGTAAGTTCATTCCTGTTTTCATATACCTGAACTTTGCCGGTAACTACCAATACTTCCACCTGCTTATTCCGGCTGTCGGGTTTTATATTAAAGCTTGTGCCTAATACATGTGTTACGAGATTATTGTAATACACGAAAAATGGCTGCCCGGGGTTTTTACTCACATTAAAAAAAGCTTCTCCTTCCAGGTATACTTCTCTTTTGTTAGGATGAAAGTGTTGTGGGAAATTAATTGTTGAACCGGGCTGTAAGGTGATCATGCTTCCATCTTCCGTTTTTATGGTGAGGGCATGATCTGAGACGTTTTTCTTTTCGATCATGTTGTTGCCACGTGTTGCTGCTGCAGTTGCCGGAAGGTCTTTTTTATTATTTACTAATAAGAACCAGGAGGTTATTGCCAGTAAACCGGTAATAATTGCGGCCATGTACCAACGGGCCGTTTTCTTTTTTCTGAATATGCCTGGCAACAGATGCGCCGTATGTTTTTCGGCATTGAATATATTGCGTAAGAGTTCCTGCGTGCGGTGAGAAGGCATGTCGACGCCCGGCAACGCATCATTGTAAAAATTAGCCTGAAAGTGCGCCTCCAATAGATGATCAAACTGGCCTGAGGCTATGAGGGAAAACAGTTCATCATACTCTTTTGCGGTGATAATGCCGGAAGTGTATTTATCCAGTAATGTCCAAAATCGCTCCTGGCTTAGCATGCAATCGTTTTTTTGTCTGTGTAATTTGGCCGTTTAACAGGGCTTGTGCTATTATGAAGACAATCGGCTGCAAAGCGCGGAGTACAACGCATCAAATTATTTTTTGAGGAGACAGGTGAACACTACTTTAATAAATGTATGATGAACAGGATCGTAAATTCTTTGTCGTGTTTTTGTAAAAAGGAACGAATGGCTGCCAACGCCCTGGCCATATGAGTTTTAACGGTAAGAGGAGATAATGATAGTTCATGGCCTATGGCTTCATAGGACAGGCCTTTTTCTTTGCCCAGGCGATATACTTTTTGTTGTTGTTCGGGAAGCTCCTCAATAGCCTGTTGCAGCAATGCATTGTACTGACTGTTGCGAATTTTATGATCGGTTGTATCGTCGAATCCGTTTTGGTCCTTATTAAAAGCGGCTCTTGCTTTTCCCTCGTAGGCCAGTTTCTTTAAACTGTTGATGGTTAAATTTTTGGAGAGCGTATAGATCCATGATTCGAATGAAATGATATCGGGAAGTTGTTTTCGCTGAAACCAGATCTTCATAAATACGTCCTGCACAATATCCTGGGCCAGGGTAGGTGATTTAACATACAACAGAGCTACTTTGTATACAAGATTATGGTAGTGTTCGAACAGCAGTTGAAAGGCATATTCACTGTCGCTTTTCAACAGGGAAATCAAAGTAGTTTCATCCAGTGGCAATTGGGTTGGCATATAGCAAAAGCAATCAATTGTAAATTACATTAAATTTTTAATGATATTTAAAAAGGTCGGATTTGTATAAAAGAAAGTCTTTTTCGTTATATCTCCATGCCGTTGTTTGGATTTGCTTTTCTAACCTTTGCAATAAATTCTGAAGGAAGCATGTTGAACTTGCTCTTGAACGATTTGGCAAAATAATTAGGTGTTGTAAAGCCAACCTGATAAGCAATTTCCGATATTGTCATATTGCTTTTCTCCATGAGTGCGACGGCCTTGTTCAATCGAAATAAACTGATATACTCTACGGGTGTTTGTCCGGTCAGTTCCAGCAGTTTGGTATATAAGGTGCCTCTGCTTATTCCTATCTGTTTGCTTAAGTGCTCTACAGACAACTGCGGGTTGGTCAGGTTGTTTTCAAGATAGCTGACTATATCGGTCAATAGTTTTCCATTCTGCGATTCTATGACAACTTCAGGTGTCGTTAGCTTTATCTGCTTCGAATAAGTACTTTGCATGGTGCTCTTTAAATGGAGCAGGTTTTTTATTTTGGCATTTAATACCTCAATGCTGAATGGTTTGGTAATATAGTCGTTGGCGCCTGTTTCCAGTCCTTGCATTTGTTGTTCCTGGCCCGTCATGGCAGTGAGTAATATGACAGGTATATGACTTGTTCTTTTATCCGATTTTAGTTTTTTGATCAACTCAATTCCATCCATTTCAGGCATGCTTATATCACTTACGATCAACTGCGGATGGTGGGCCAGGGTTTTTTGCCACCCGGCTGCGCCGTTAGCTGCCTCAATGACTTTATAATTATTCCTGAGATTGTCTTTCAGGTAAAATCTGAAATCTTCATTGTCTTCTACCAGCAGCACAGACAGGGCATTGTTCATAGGGCTGTCTTCCTGCACCTGTTCTAAACCGTTCCCACCGTTGTTCGAAGGCTCCGGTTCTGGTTGCAGAACCGGCTGTGCTGCCATGGAGGTTTCAATCGCCCGTTTAAGCGGAATTTGTATAGTAAAGGCGCATCCTTTATTCGGTTCGCTTTCTACATGGATCTTTCCACCATGTAATTTGATGAACTCTTTGGTTATCGACAAACCGATGCCGGTGCCCTGGTTAAGTACAGATGTACTTGTGTCGTTTTGAAAAAAGCGGTCGAAGATCAGGCCCTTTTTATCCCCGGGAATCCCAATGCCTGTATCAACCACATCGATCGATACCCATGTATATTCCTGGTCATCTGATCTTTCGGCTTTATGCAGATCAACGGTGATATGACCGCCCTCCAAAGTAAACTTGAATGCATTGGATAATAAATTGAAAAGGATACGTTCCATTTTATCCCGGTCAAAAAATACATCCAGCCGGTCAATACAGGTTTTGAAAGTGAACCGGATATTTTTTCTTTCCGACAGATCCCTGAAGGATTCTGTCACTTCCTTTAAGAAAGTAATAAACTCACCTTTCGACAACTGTAATTTCAATTCATGCTCTTCCATCTTTCTGAAGTCGAGCAATTGATTGACCAGGTTCAGCAGCCTGCGCGCATTCCTTCTGATCATATTCAGTTTTTCAAGTTTTCGAGGGCTTCCTTCCCCTTCGATCAACTGGTCTACCGGACCCATGATCAACGATATAGGTGTTCTGAAATCATGACTGAGGTTCGTGAGAAATTTCAACTTCATGCGATCCAGTTCCTGTATCCGTGTAACTTGCTGCCGTTCCTGTTCCAAAACAAATTTCTTTCTTACTCTCGATATACCTTTGTACCGGCTGTACAGGAGCAAGCCGCCAATGGCAAGTATATAGAATAAATAGGCGTAGGTGGTGCGCCAGAAGGGCGGCTTTACATATATTTTTATCGTGGTGTCTTTTGTGCTCCAGATGCCATCGTTGTTGCTGGCTTTTACGCGAAAAGTATATTCTCCGGGATCCAGGTTGGTATAGGAGGCTATGTTGGCCGTACCCGTATAATTCCAGTCTTTGTCAAAACCATCCAGCTTGTAGGCATATTGGTTTTGCTTTGGTATGGTATAATTCAGGGCTACAAAATTCAGTGCAAAATTTTGCTTATAATTCAACCGTATTTCGTCTGTTACGGAAATATGTTCTTTAATAGGGGAGTTATCACCACCAGTCACAGACCTATTGGCTATTTTCAGATCGGTTAAAATTACACGCGGCACATTCCGGTTAACCGTGAGCCGGTCAGGATAGAAATGATTGAATCCTTCCAAACCTCCGAAAAGCATTTCTCCGTCTGTTAACCGTATGCCCACTCCGCGAACAAAATTCGAGTTTTGCAGGCCGTTCAAATAAGTGAAGTTCCTGATGTTTTTTGTTCGGGTGTCGAATTGACTGATACCTGTATTGGTCGATAACCATAGCTTACCTGTTGCATCTTCCTCAATTTGATAGATCATGTTGTTTTGCAATCCGTCTTTTTCAGAGAATAGCGTGAACAGGTGCTTGTCCGCTTCAAACGCAGCCAGTCCACTAAATGTACCGATCCACATTTTTCCTTTGCTGTCACAATGCATGCATTGTATTTTATTGCTCGGTAACTGGCTGTTCTCCTGGGTGTATATAGTCCATTTGCCGGTGGTGGGTTCATATACTGCAATACCGCCGCCGTGTGTGCCAATCCATATATTGCCACTGGCATCTTCTTCAATGGCCCGTATATAACCATTGATGGGTAACAGTGCTACGCCACTGTTCGGAGGTAGGGGAGAATACCTGGCAATTACCCGGTCATTGTTCACCACAATAATTCCGTCACCATTGGTGCCTATCCAGATATTACCCTTACTGTCTTCGGATAAACAAAAAATGTCGTTACTGGTAAGATCGTTTATGCCCTGGCCCTTTACGAGTTGTTTATGCGCTCCTGTTTTCTGGTCTATGATGATCACGCCCCGGGCATAAGTGCCAATATACAGTTTGTCGGTCCGCGTGCGCAGCAAAGCAAGCACATTCAGGGAATTGGCTGGTATGTTTTTCAGCGGAAGATCAACCGGATGTACCTGTTCTTTTTTTCGGTTGTATTCGTATAAGCCATTGCCAACCGTTCCCATCAACACATAACCGTTCTTATTTTCGGCAAGGGCAGAGATAACGGCAATGTTCCCCCTGTTTTCCTGGAAACTACTGCTTAACGTGAGGTTGAACAGGTTCAGGTTTTTGTCATATTTGCAAATGCCGCCCTGATAAGTGCCCACCCAGTAAATGCCCTGTTTGTCTAAATAGATACACCGCACATACTGGCTGCTTAAACTTTGATGATTGCGGTTTTCATGGGTAAAAATGGTATATGTATCGGCCTGGATATTGTAAATGTATAAACCATTGAAACTGCCTATCCACAATAAACCCTGGTCGTCGGCGGCTATGCAATTGATCTCGGTACCGCTTAAATACGGGTAATGAATGAACCCGGATTCATCCTGCTTCAACCTGCTTAATCCGGTTGAAGTACCCACCCACATATTCCCCCATTTGTCTTCTGCAATCGCTCTTACCTTGTTCCCCCGCAGGCTGAAAGGATCTGTTTTGTTGTTCTCGTACAGCCTGAACGTGTTTGTGCGGATGTTGTACAGGAAAAGGCCGTTATCGGTGGCAATCCACAAACGTTGTTTGCTGTCTTCATAAATAGAAAGAAGTGTTGTTTTTACCGGTCTGCCGGCTGCATCGCGTAACAGGAGCTTTGAAATGGATTGGGTTACAGGGTCAACCATATACAATCCTTCGTATTGCGCGATCCATATTTTACCCCGGTAATCACTGCAAATACCCCTGATGACATCGCTGCTCGAAAGTGTGGCTGCGCCTGTTTTAACCGGGTAATGTAAAAAATGATCTTTTTTGCGGTCATAAACGCTGAGGCCCCCACCGCTGGTTCCAATCCATAAATTACCCGATCTGTCTTCATGCAGTGCAAGTACTTCATTGGTCCGCAGGCTGGTGGTGTCGCCAGGCCGATGGCGGTATACATTAAAATTCGTTCCGTCGAATTTATTCAATCCATCATCCGTGGCAAACCACATGAGGCCATAACGATCTTTTGTAATAGCATTCACGGAATTTGATAACAGACCGTCCCTGGTAGAAAGCGAAGTGAAATTGATATGGCCGGTTTGAGCCCGGGTGTTAAGGTGAGTGACCAACAGGGTGCCCAAAAATATATAGATATATTTCCGCATGTTTTGCAATCGTTATTAAAGCATTAATATAATAAGGTGTCCCCGGATTGAACAAAATTGCTCTTATTTCTAACAAATTGCCCATGCCCGGATGACCGGTCTGGCTAATTTTGTTATTAAATGTACGACTGACCTTTTTATTACCGTACAGAAATTTTACTGCCAAAAACGATGCTGCCATGAGAAAAAATGTCCTCTTGATTATTAGGAAGGAACTGACCCGCGACTTTCTGCCTCCCAAAATAAGATCCTGCAAACCTCCTGTTGCAGCTATCGCCATCGTAGCCGGATTGCTTTTCTCCATGTTCGGCTTTGCACAAAAACTGCCTTACCAGAACCCAGACCTGCCTTCCCCAGAAAGAGCCAAAGATCTAATAGCACGATTAACATTGGAAGAAAAGGCATCGTTACTCTTCGATCAGTCACCCGCTATACCACGCCTGGGCATAAGAAAATTCAATTGGTGGAGTGAGGCATTGCATGGCCTGGCTAACAATGATAATGTCACCGTTTTTCCTGAGCCTGTTGGCATGGCTGCTTCGTTCGACGATTCGTTGGTTTATAAAGTCTTTAACGCCACCTCCGACGAGGTGCGTGCAAAATATCATGATGCCATCCGGAATGGAAAAGAAAACCGGCGGTTTCTCAGTTTGTCCGTTTGGACACCCAATGTCAACATTTTCCGTGACCCCCGCTGGGGCCGTGGCCAGGAAACGTACGGGGAAGATCCGTACCTGACTTCCCGGATGGGCGTTGCAGTGGTGAAAGGGTTACAGGGCCCGGCGGATTCTAAATATCGTAAATTATTGGCCTGCGCCAAACATTACGCAGTGCATTCTGGTCCCGAATGGAGCAGGCATACGCTGAACCTTAACCGGGTAAAACCGCGCGACCTGTATGAAACCTATCTGCCTGCGTTTAAATCGCTGGTGATGGATGCTGATGTACGTCAGGTGATGTGCGCTTACCAGCGATTGGATGATGAGCCCTGTTGCGGCAACAACCGGTTGCTGCAAACCATCCTGCGCGATGATTGGGGCTTTAAATATGTAGTGGTTTCCGATTGTGGCGCCATCACCGATTTTTATACCAGCCATAAAGTATCATCCGATGCCGTACATGCTTCCGCCAAAGGCGCCCTGGCAGGCACTGATGTGGAATGTGTGTGGGAGGGCTATGCTTTTAAAAACCTGCCGGAAGCCGTTTCAAGAGGATTGATCAACGAAAAAGAGATTGACAAACACCTTTTGCGCGTATTGACCGGGCGTTTCGATCTGGGCGATATGGATGAAGATGCCCTGGTTCCCTGGGCTGCAATTCCCATGTCGATCGTCAATAACCAGGCGCATAGACAACTGGCCCTGGATATGTCGCTTGAATCGATGACGTTACTGCAGAATAAGAATAACATCCTTCCTTTAAACAGGTCCACAAAAAAAATTGCCGTCATTGGGCCCAATGCCGATAATGATCCTGTGCTTTGGGGAAATTATAACGGTAAACCGGTTAGAACGATCAACATTTTGAGTGGCCTTCGCGCGAAAATGCCGGCCAACGCGGTCTTGTATGATAAGGCATGTGACCTGGTAGAAAATAAGGTGACCCAAAGTTATTTTTCACAATGCGCTATCGACGGTAAAAAAGGTTTTAAAGCCACTTACTGGAATAACCGCGAAAGGACAGGGACCCCTGTTATTACCGACCAAATAGCCAATCCGCTGAAATTAACCACGGCGGGTCAACATGAATTTGCTTCGGGCGTTCAACTGGAAAATTTTTCAGCATTGTATGAAACCGAGTTTGTGGCAGCCACTACAGAAGAAATTGTATTTAAATGCGGCGCTACAGGTTCCATGCAGCTGTATGTAAACGGAACATTGGTAAAAAGGACCAATAACTGGCGTACACTGGTGTCAAGGTATCCTTACACAGTGGAAAGTGGTAAAAAATATAAAATAGAAGTCCGGTTTGCCCAGCTGAACAACTGGCAGGCAAATATTGAATTTGATTTTGGTAAGGAAGTAGATATCGATTATAGCGGGTTGATCAATAAACTCAAGGGGATCGATGTGGTGGTATTTGCCGGTGGCCTTTCCACGTTGCTGGAAGGCGAGGAAATGCCTGTATCCTATCCGGGGTTTAAAGGCGGTGATCGTACAGATATACAATTGCCGGAAGTGCAACGCAACTGTTTGAAGGCATTGAAAGCGGCGGGTAAAAAAGTGATCTTTGTCAATTGTTCCGGCTCTGCCATCGGGTTAGTACCAGAGACTGAAAGCTGCGATGCCATTTTGCAAGCCTGGTATGGAGGCGAATCGGGTGGGCAGGCTGTTGCCGATGTACTGTTCGGCGATTACAACCCATCAGGTAAATTGCCCGTTACTTTCTATAAGGATACCACGCAACTGGCCGATTTTGAAGATTATTCCATGAAAGGCAGAACATACCGCTTCATGAGTGACCCGCTTTTTCAGTTTGGATTTGGTTTAAGTTATACTACCTTCTCTATTGGTAATGCACAGCTCCTTAAAACGGAGATCAGCAACAATGAAAGCGTTGAACTTTCCATACCTGTAACCAATACAGGCAAACGCAATGGAAGGGAGATTGTACAGGTGTACGTACGCAAAGCCGGCGATAGCGATGGTCCGCTGAAAACGTTAAGAGCATTTAAAAGAATAGAGGTCGCTGCGGGAAAGACCGCCACGGCGATTGTCACGCTGCCGCCCAACACGTTTGAGTTTTTTGATGCCGTTCCCGGGAAAATGGCAGTGGCGCCTGGCGCATACGAATTATTATATGGAAATAGTTCTGCAGAAAAAGATCTGAAGGTGGTGAAGATCTCTATTAAGTAATCCGCGATAACGATGATGCTAATCAAAACCTATCTCAAATGAAAAAAGTACTTGTCACATTATTGATTGCTTTGCCTACGCTGCTTCATGCACAAAATGCAACCATAAAAATTGATATAGAAAGAAGCATTGGGGACATTGACCCCAGGATCTACGGGGTATTTATGGAACCTATTCAATTTAGTGGCAGGAGATTTGGATTGCCCGATTCTGTGCAGTTCAATACGCTGTATGGAACTTTATACGATCCTTCTTCACCACTGGCCGATGAGAACGGCTTTAAGAAAAATTATATTGAAGCCATCAGGGAATTGAAGGTGACCAATATGCGCTGGCCAGGTGGCAATTTTTTAATGGGATATAACTGGCAGGACGGCATCGGTCCCAAACAGCAACGCCCGGCCCGGATCAATCTGGCATGGGGCGGCATAGATAATAACCACGTGGGTACCGATGAGTGGTTTGCATTGAACAAGGCAATAGGCAGTGAAAATGTGGTATGTGTCAACCTCGGCCTCGGCGATATACAGGATGCCGTTTACTGGCTTGAATACTGCAACTATCCAAAAGGAACTTATTACTCCGACCTGCGCGCTAAAAACGGACATAAAGAACCCTACCATGTTAAGTTATGGGACCTTGGTAATGAAGCAGACGGTTATCCATGGGAACTGGGCTACAAAACAGCAGAAGATTATGTAAAAATTGGAAGGGAAGCAGCAAAAGCCATGAAGTCCGTTGATAGCACAATCAAACTCGTGGCATGCGGCTCTTCGTATTATGAAACGACAGGCATATGGATAGACTGGAACCGAAAAGTGCTGGAAGGACTTGGCGATAAGATCGATTATTTATCCATACACCGGTATTGGGAAAGGTCGGATGATTATTATAGCTACATGGGGCAAAGCGCTATGGATTTTGAAGAAAAGATCAAGGTACCGGCGGTACAGATAGAAACAGCACGTATAAAAAACGGCTTCAAAAAGCCCATTTATATTTCAGTAGACGAGTGGGGGCTCATGTCGAGGAATGCATTAACTGTTCTGCCGGTGGCACAATGTTTTAATTCTTTCCTGCGTCATGCAGATGTGGTTAAGATGGCAAATTTTACCCTCCTTACCTCACTGCTGGCCAGTGATTCAAAGAAGGGAACTTTTAAAACACCTTTGTTTTATATTTTCAAAGCATTTTCGAACAACTGTCACGGCAGATCCGTAGATACATATGTTGCCTGTGATACGTTCAATACACAGAAATTCAGGAACATTCCTTACCTGGATGTTACCACAACGTACTCGAAAGAAACAAACACGGTTTTCATCAATGTGGTGAACCGGCACAAAGAGAAGGCGATTACTGCCGACATTGTAACTACTACCGGGACCATGGCCGGCAAAGCGGAAGCCAGCCTTATTGCAGGCGCTTCATTGAACGAGGTATATGAATTCGATAAACAGGATCAGTATGTGCCCGTAAAAAAAGTGATAGACACGAAGGGCAAACAATTTATGTATACGTTCCCGCCGCACTCATTTACACAAATTAAAATGGGTGTTATGGTCAAATAAAGTATAACTTTTAAAATGAAATGTCACTATATATGAAAAAATTATTGTTTGCCATAACCATTCTTTTGGGGGCTGCTTCTCAGGCCGATTCACAGGATCTTGTTAAACAGGCGCCAACCGGTTTCGATGCTGAGCAAGCTGGTATTCCACATGGAAAGATCGATACCATCAGCTATGATTCTAAAACCGTTGGGACAACCAGAAGATCGCTTATTTATACGCCGCCCGGTTTTTCAAAAAAGAAGAAATATCCGGTGTTGTACCTGTTACATGGTATTGGGGGCAATGAGAAGGAATGGTTGAATGGCGGAGCACCACAGGTGATCCTGGATAACCTGTATGCAGCAGGTAAAATTGAACCTATGATAGTGGTAATGCCCAATGGAAGAGCCATGAAAGACGACCGCGCCACCGGTAATATCATGGCGCCTGATAAAGTGAAGGCATTTGCTGATTTTGAAAAAGACCTGCTGAACGATCTCATTCCCTTCATTGAAAAAAAATACCCGGTATTGACCGACAGAGAGCACCGGGCCATAGCCGGACTCTCTATGGGTGGCGGACAATCGCTGAATTTTGGTTTAGGCAATTTGGACCGATTTGCCTGGGTGGGTGGATTTTCTTCTGCCCCCAATACGAAGAAACCGGAAGAACTGGTGCCTGATCCCGAGGCTGCAAAAAAGCAACTGAAGCTGCTTTGGATCTCTTGCGGCGATAACGACTGGTTGATCGCATTCAGCAAACGGACCCACGATTACCTGTATGAGCACCATGTTCCGCACATTTATTATATAGAACCAGGCGTACATAATTTCAAGGTTTGGAAAAATGGCCTGTATATGTTCTCCCAATTCCTGTTTAAACCGGTTGATAGTTCCACCTTCATGAAATATACGGTGTTGGGTACACCGGCTGCTACAAACGTACGGTCGGCCAGTTACCCGCAGATATTGCCCGATAACCGGGTTGTTTTCCGGATCAAAGCGCCCAATGCGCAAAAAGTGCAAGTCGACCTGGTTAAGAAGTATGACATGGTAAAAGATACCGGTGGTTACTGGAAAGTGACCACTGATTCTATTAGTGAAGGTTTTCATTATTATTCTTTACTGATAGATGGCGTTGCCCTTGCAGACCCGGCCAGTGAAACTTTCTATGGCATGGGACGCATGGCAAGCGGTATAGAAATTCCTTTTCGTGGCGGTGGCTATTATGCCGTAAAAGAGGTGCCGCATGGCGATGTACGAATAAAAAGATATTATTCTGCCATAAGCAATTCATGGCGTCGCCTGTTTATTTATACGCCGCCCGGTTACGATGTAAACACCAATGAAAAATACCCGGTATTGTATCTCTTACACGGCGGTGGCGAAGATGAAAGCGGTTGGGCTACGCAGGGGAAAACAGATCTCATTTTGGATAATTTAATTGCGGAGAAAAAAGCAACCCCCATGCTGATCGTTATGATGGATGGGAACTTCAGCACAGGCATTGCAGGATTCAATGAACAGGCATTAAAAGCATTTGAAAATGAGTTAAAGCAGAACGTGCTGCCTTTTATTGAAAAAAACTACCGCACAGCCACAGATGCTTCCTCCAGGGCCCTGGCTGGTTTATCGATGGGAGGCTTGCAAACGATGTACGCAGGAATAAAAAACACACAGCTGTTTTCTTATCTGGGCGTTTTCAGCTCAGGCTGGTGGGCCAATCAACCTGCACTTTCCAATCCGCAATACGAGTTTATGCAAAGCAATGCGGCTACCATCAACAGCAACCTGAAACGTTTGTGGGTCGCTATGGGCGGCAAAGAAGACATTGCGTACAACAACTGCAAGATCATGTTGTCGAAATTCGATGAAATGAATATTAAATATCAGTACAGTGAATATCCCGGCGGGCATACCTGGCCAGTATGGCGGAATAACCTGTACAATTTCGCGCAGGAGTTGTTCAAATGATCATAGTTGAATATAAAACATTTAGCAAATGCACAAGCGGTTTAATGGACTTGCCGGATTTATTGCCTGCCTAACCCTGATCGGTTACCCGGGAGCGGCACAGGATAACGCATCGCCAATGAAAAAGAACCAGGCACACAATCCTGTTATTTTTGCCGATGTACCCGATATGTCGATCGTGCGCACAGGCAGCACGTACTATATGAGCAGCACGACCATGCATTTGAGTCCTGGCGTTCCGATCATGAGATCCCAGGATCTGATAAACTGGAAACTGGTAAATTATGCGTACGATACCCTGGCCAGTGTTGATGACCTGAACCTGGAGAACGGAAAAAATACATATGGCAGAGGTTCATGGGCCAGTAGCATTCGTTATCATAACGGTACATTTTATGTTTCCACCTTTGCCGCAACGACCGGTAAAACACACATCTACACAACAAAAGATATTGAAAAAGGGCCCTGGAAGAGCATATCATTCAAGCCTTCATACCATGACCATACTTTATTCTTCGACGATGATGGACGCGTATATATGATTTATGGTGCGGGGAAATTGAAATTGATTGAACTGAACAGCGACCTGTCAGGCGTAAAACCCGGTACCACAGAGCAGGTGATCATCGAAAACGCAAACGCTCCCTCCGGAAATTCCGGATTACCTGCCGAGGGGTCTCAATTGTTTAAAATAAAAGGCTGGTATTATCTGTTCAATATCTCCTGGCCCAGGGGAGGTATGCGAACCGTTGTTATTCATCGGGCCGACAAAATAACCGGTCCTTATGAAGGGAAAATTGCGCTGCAGGACCTGGGGGTAGCGCAGGGCGGATTGATAGATACACCTGAAGGTAACTGGTATGCTTATTTATTTCGTGATTATGGCGCCGTGGGGCGCATCCCTTATCTGGTCCCTGTAAAATGGGAAGATGGCTGGCCTGTGTTGGGTATCGCCGGAAAAGCTCCTGAAACGCTCGATCTGCCTGCCAGCACAGGATTAATTCCCGGTATTGTGGCTTCGGATGAGTTTACCCGTAAATCAGGCGAGGGGGCTTTACCGTTGGTTTGGCAATGGAACCACAACCCGGATAATACACTTTGGTCTGTTACCAAAAGAAAAGGATATCTGCGTCTTGTTACCGGCAGAATAGATACCAGCTTTTTAATGGCCAGAAACACCTTGACGCAGCGCACCATCGGGCCTGTATGTACAGGTTCCACAGCGCTTGATGTATCACATTTGAAAGAAGGTGATTTTGCCGGTTTAAGTTTGTTGCAAAAGAATTATGGACTGGTAGGTGTTAAAATAATGAACGGCCATAAAACGATCGTAATGATCAATGCAGGCTCAGGCAATCCCATGGAAGCGCAGGCGGTACCGCTTAACAAAGAAATAGTGTATTTAAAAGCAACCTGTGATTTTACCAATCGTAAAGACACGGCTTATTTCTTTTACAGTCTCGATAACAAAACCTGGACACCGATCGGTTCTCCATTAAAGATGACATATACCCTTCCGCATTTTATGGGCTATCGTTTCGGGCTGTTTAATTATGCTACAAAAAATGCCGGTGGGTACGCTGATTTCGATTTTTTTCATATAGAAAACAGGTAAGCGATGCGAAAATATATATTGATCGTATGCAGGCTTGTCCTGCTTCTCCATAGTACCATTCCATTGAATGCGCAGAATCCGCTGATCCGTAACCAGTTCAGCGCCGATCCTTCTGCCAGGGTATTCGGCGACAGGGTATATGTGTATCCGTCTCATGATATACTGGCCACAACAGGGCATGGGCGGGTTGGTTGGTTTTGTATGGAAGATTACCATGTGTTCTCTTCGGCCAATCTCACAGACTGGACAGATCACGGCGTCATTGTACAACAGAATAAAGTACCCTGGGTTAAGCCAGACAGTTATAGCATGTGGGCGCCCGATTGCATATACAGGAACGGTAAGTATTATTTCTATTTTCCCACCTCGCCAAAAGATACCAATTATGCACGGGGGTTTACCATTGGCGTGGCCATGGCCGATAAACCCGAAGGACCATTTGTTCCGCAGCCTACACCCATCCTAAAGGTGCGGGGCATCGATCCCAATGTATTTATCGATAAGGATGGGCAGGCTTACCTGTACTGGTCGCAGGGAAATATATACGGTGCAAAACTGAAAGATAATATGGTGGAGCTTGCTTCCGATCCTGTGGTGTTACAGGACCTGCCAGGCAAAGGGTTGAAAGAAGGTCCCTATGTGTTTGAACGCAACGGGATCTATTACATGACCTATCCGCATGTGGAAAATAAGATCGAGCGGCTGGAGTATGCTATTGGCGATAATCCATTGGGCTCTTTCAAAATAACAGGTGTTATCATGGACGAATCACCAACCGGTTGCTGGACCAATCACCACTCCGTTATACAATTTAAAGATCAATGGTACCTGTTTTATCATCATAATGATTATTCTCCCACCTTCGATAAGGCCAGGTCAATAAGAGCCGACAGCCTGTTCTTTAATGCCGACGGCACTATACAAAAAGTGATTCCCACGTTAAGGGGCATAGGGGTGACAAATGCCAATACACAAATTCAAATAGACCGGTACAGCCGTGTCAGTGATAAAGGTATGTCCATTGCTTTTTTGGATACTGCCAATAAATTCCAGGGATGGAAATCGGTGTTTGAAGCTGCCGGAGCCTGGGTACAATATAACAGTGTGGATTTTGGAAAGAAAAAATTAAGATCGGTTACAGTCCGGGCCTTATCGCCCGCAAACGGTACTTTACAAATACGCTTACATGATATAAATGGTCCGGTGCTGGCCGAGGTTCCTGTTCGTGCAGGTAATGATTGGCAGTTGATAAAAACACCTTTATTAAAATTTGAACCGGGTATTCAAAACCTGATTCTTGTATCGAAGGATAACAATCGAATAGAAGTTGACTGGACAAGTTTTGAATAGCAGAAACGCTTTCAGTTGAACATATTTACTCAAGGTTTTCACAAATGAGCGCCTTCTTTTTTTAAAGCTTAACTAACTTTGAAAGTGACGGTTATATAAATTTCCGGAATTAGCCGCTAACGATCTTAATACCAAAACTATCTTGTTAACCAATAACGACTGCTATATGAAAAAAGTTACCTGATCATCACTTCACATCGTTTTTTAATTACTACTTCACATTAATTGCGAAGGTTTACAACATGCTGCGCTGGCCAGGCACCAATCTGCTACCTGAGCCAAAAGGATTCCTATTTAATATTTTAAACTACGATATGGAAAATTTTAAACGAGGCCATTGGTCCCGCAGGGCTTGCTTTGTCCTGAATAGCCTGCTGGCGATCATCGGGAGCACGGTCGCGCTCACGCTGATATCGCTGCCCTCCATGGCAGGTGATCTTACAAACAAATTTTATGCAGGAGCGCCAAATGATAAAACGGCAACTGAGCACTTTTCATTGGTCATTACCGGGAAAATAACAGATGATAAAGGTGTTCCCATCAGCGAAGCGACCATTTCCGAAAAAGGTACCAATAATATCACCATGTCAAAAGCGGACGGTACTTTCACTTTAACTGTTGTAAATGAAAAAGCGGTACTGGTTATTTCCCATGTCGGCTACACCCGGCAGGAAGTTGCCGTCAACGGAAAGCAAATCATCCTGGTGAGGTTAGTGCTTTCCTCACAGGCCATGGACAGTACCATCGTTGTCGGTTATGGAAGACAGAAGAAGCAAAGTGTGGTAGGCGCTATATCGCAGGTAAAAGGCGACATGCTTGAAAAAACCGGTGGCGTATCAAGTCTTGGCGCCACGTTAACGGGCAACTTACCCGGTGTGATCACCGTAGCAACACAAGGAACACCGGGCGGTGAAGATCCGAAAATTTACATCCGAGGCCAGAGCACATGGAACAACAGCGACCCGTTGATTTTGGTAGATGGTATCGAGCGTCCGATGAATTCAGTGGACATCAGTTCTGTTGAAACTATTTCCGTTTTGAAAGATGCATCTGCAACAGCCGTATTTGGCGTAAAGGGCGCCAATGGAGTTATTCTGATCACCACAAAACGCGGAAGGGAAGGCAGGGCTGAGATCCGTTTCACCGGTAACGCTACCATGAAAGTACCGTCTAAGTTAGCCAGTAAATACGATTCTTATGATGCGATCAGTATCCGTAACCTGGCTATCGAACGTGAATTAGCGTTGTCTCCTTCCTCCTGGTATAGTTATGTGCCAAAGGCCGAACTCGAAAAATATCGTAATCCTGCAAACCAGGCGGAAGCAGAACGTTATCCGAATATTGATTGGCAGGATGAGTTGATAAAAAAATCTGTCATGTCTTACAATGGCAGTCTGAATATTTCAGGGGGTTCTCCCTTTGTGAAATACTTCACATCGGTAGACTATCTGCATGAAGGGGATATCATTAAAAAGATAGATAATGGAAAATCTTATAAACCGGGATATGGCTTCGATCGGGTGAATACCCGTACTAACCTGGATCTAAATTTAACCAAAACGACTGTACTGACAGCTAATTTGGCCGGCTCTTATGGTGTAAAGCAGGATGCCTGGGGCCAGGACAGTTGGGAGTACCGTATCTGGCAAAGTATTTATAGCAACGCGCCCAATATCTATTATCCCCGCTATTCAGACGGTGGATGGGGTTACTTCCCGCAGGAGCAGGTTTCTACCATTAACTCATTGGCTACGATGGGGAACAATGGTATTCGCAAAACGACTACTACCCGCATTAATACCGACTTTACGTTGAGGCAGGACCTGAGCATGGTCTTACGCGGACTGGCGGCCAAGGGCACACTTTCCTTCGACAATGCGTTTGTGTCTCAGGGTGGCATTTATGATAATGGCAATGTTATGAATTCATATATCGACCCTGTTACAGGGAACGTAACGCATAACCAGTACCTGGGAACAAATCAGTTCGACTGGCTATCTCCCCGTTGGAACCCCAGCGCCGAGGCAGTGCAAAACACCGCGACCTACCGCAAATTATTTTACCAGTTACAGGTGGATTATACCAGGAAGTTCGGCAGGCATGATATAACTGCCATGGGCATGTTCAGCCGCGATAAATATGCCACCGGTAGTGAATTTGAACATTTCCGGGAAGACTGGGTGGGCAGGGTTACTTATAATTATGATCTCCGGTATTTTGCCGAATTCAATGGCGCCTATAATGGATCTGAAAAATTTGGTCCGAACTACCGCTTTGCCTTCTTTCCCTCTGCCGCAGTTGGATGGATGATCAGCAATGAGAAATTTATGCAAAACCAGACATTTATCAATTCGCTGAAACTCCGTGCGTCTTACGGCCAGGTGGGTAATGATAATATTGATAACCGCTGGCTTTATATGACCACATGGACCTATGGTGGTAATACGCCGCTGGGATCATCAGCTGGCCAATCGAGCCCTTATACATGGTGGCGTGAAGCGCAGACGAGTGTTGGTAACGCCGATATCCATTGGGAGAAAGTAGCAAAAACCAATTTCGGGCTCGACTATTCTGTACTCAACGGCTTATTGTCTGGTAGTGTAGAGGTGTTTAGCGATTATCGTACCGATATTCTGTTAGCCGGTACCTCCCGTTCGGTGCCTACTTACTTCGGTGTTCGGGCGCCTACGGCTAACCTGGGTAAAGTTCGTAACAAAGGGTATGAGCTCGAACTTCGGGTCAATAAATTTTTATCGGGCGGCATCCGGTTGTGGGGAAACTTCAGCATGTCACATGCCAAGGACAGGATCATTGAAGCCGATGATCCCCAGTTAAAGGATGACTATCTGAAAAAAGCAGGGAAGCAGATCGGTCAGGCTTATTCGTATGTAAGCAGCGGTTATTATAATACCTGGGACGATGTTTATGGTAGTAGCCAGTTGAATACGTACGACAATCAAAAATTGCCCGGCAACCTGAATATGATAGATTATAATGCTGACGGTGTAATTGATGATAAAGACAGAGTGCCTTACGGCTATCCCGAACGTCCCCAGAACACCTATAATGCCACCATGGGTATTGACTGGAAAGGTTTCAGCGCCTTCGTTCAGTTCTATGGCGTAAACAACTGCAGCCGCTTCCTGCAATTAGTCAGCTTCTCGGGGCAGTACCATTACGACAATGTATATAAACAGGGATCTTATTGGGCAGCGGATAATACAAATGCCGATGTGCCCATGCCCCGTTATGCCAGTGTAATGCCATATTACGGAACTACTTATTTATACGACGGCTCTTATCTGAGATTGAAGAATGCAGAAGTCGCTTATACTTTTAAGTTGGCCCAATTGAAAACTATTGGGATCAATGCACTTCGTCTTTATGTAAACGGCGATAACCTGGTATTGTGGACCAGGATGCCCGATGATCGTGAAGTAAGTAATGGTGCATCTACGGCATACCCTACCATCAGGCGGTTTAATATGGGTTTTAATATAACTTTTTAAAAGCATTCTATATGAAAAGCTATTCACGAATACTTTTTAGTTGCTTTATCTTTTTGGCAATAGCGGGACTCCCTTCTTGTAAACGTTACCTGGACAGGGCACCCGCAGCGGACGTTTCGCCGACCGATGCTTATATTAATTTTACCAACTTCCAGGGTTTTACGGAAGAAATGTATTCTTTGATCCCCGAATATACCAGCAAAACCTGGGCATGCGACTGGATCCTGGGTGATGAAATAATACATAAGACCGGTGTGACCTGGTTGAATGAACAGTTAGACAATGGCGACTCCTGGTCCTGGACCACCGGTGAATGGATCTCCTGGTTGGATGCCCCTGCTTATAATTCAGATCAGGGTAGTGGTTTCAGTAAAGGCTTGTGGCCGAACAGCTGGTATGGAATTCATAAAGCAAATTTAGGGTTGGCCAACCTTGAGAAACTGGAAGGCACGCAAGAGGAGAAAGATCTGATCAAGGGCCAGTTGCTGTTTTTCCGCGGTTGGTTTCATTTCGAATTGATGACCTATTGGGGCGGCCTTCCATACATCGATACCGTGCTGTCTGCCAGCGCAAAACTGGAATTGCCCCGCCTGAGTTACCAGGAGATGGCCGACCGTGTTGCACAGGACCTGAGAGCGGCAGCCGATCTTTTACCTGTTGATTGGGATAATACAGTGGCCGGTAAAGCAACGCTGGGCAAGAATCAACTGCGGCTTACTAAAGTAACGGCGCTGGGATACCTGGGTAAAAACTATTTGTATGCAGGTAGCCCATTAATGAACCGCAGCTCTACAGGCAATGCAACGTTTAATGTGGAGTATTGCAAGAAAGCAGCAGATGCGTTTGCCGGGTTGTTGAAGTTGGTTGACAGCCGTGCCACCTGGATCCGATTAATTGATTTTGCGCATTACAGTGATCTATTCTATACTAATGGAGGAAGTTTCATCCCCGGGTATCCCGAGGCAATCTTTCAGAATCCCGTATATAGCTCCTGGTTCGCTGGTTGCCCATGGGGACCCAGTTCCATTTTTGCTGAAGGAAATATCGGTGGAGGGTATGCATCGCCGAATGCAAGGTTTGTAGAAAATTATGGCATGGCCAACGGCTTGCCGATCGATGACCCTTCATCGGGTTACGATCCGGCCAATCCCTGGGTAAACCGTGATCCGCGTTTTTATCACGACATCGTCATTGACAAGGACCAGATCATAAAAGGGTCTGCACCGGCAGACAAGGAAAAATACCGGTATACCAATTTATCTAACGGTGGACCCAGCCGTGACAATACTTCGATAGGGCGTACCGGTTATATGTTACGGAAACTGACCCCGATGACTGCTAACAATATCGATAATTTCCCCAATAATTATATGCATTTGTCCTATATGCGTTTGGCTGATGTTTACCTGATGTATGCAGAAGCTGTATTGCAGGGATATGGTTCGGCTACCAGTACCGGGCCCAATTATATCACGCCTGAAGATGCCCTTAACAAATTAAGGGATCGTTGCGGGTCCGGAAAGGTTGCCCAGAAGTTTGTAACGGATAAGGATAAGTTTATGAGTGAGATCATACGTGAACGTGCCATGGAACTTGGGTTTGAAGAAGAATTCCGTTATAACGACCTGCGGCGGTGGTTGCTTGCCGGGCAATTGAAGTACCGGGAAAAAACTTCTATAGATTTTGACCGTGATGCCAATGGCAAGCCGATCAATATAAGAGGAAAAGTATTGGCGACCCGCAGGTTTGATGATAAGAATTACTGGTTGCCGCTGAAAATAAACGATGTAAATCTTTATGTGGAATTCCCTCAGAACCCCGGTTATTAAATGCGTTCGTTCTTACAACTTAAAAGGAGAATAATGAAAAAAAATATATTGGTTGGAATGGTTGTCTCCTGTGGATTGAGTGTGGGTGTTATTTCAGCAGCGCTGGGACAAACAGAAGCTAACCCGAAAAATGTACAAATAGCAGGCGGCGATTCTTTGGTGCACCTTGCTTACAGGACCGTTGACAGAAAAGATCTGCCCGGCGCCGTTTCCATATTGAATCCACCGCAATATCTTGACAAACATTATGGCATTTACCCGTTGGAGGGAACCGCTGCGTTTGTAGGAGGTAGTAATTTGTGGAATATGGGCGCCGCCCTCGTACTCATAGATGGCGTGCCCCGGGCAATAGCCGATATTACCGCCAACGAAATTGAGCAAATTAGTTTTTTAAAGGGCGCCAATGGGGTGGTGTTATATGGTAGCCGTGCGGCGAATGGAGTAATTCTGATAACGACCAAACGTGGCAGGGCTGGAAACCGCCTGAGTAGCATCCGTGTAAACAGTGCGATCAGCGTACCAAAATCATATCCTGATTATTTGGGATCAGCCGAATATATGAACTTCTATAACCAGGCATTAAAAAACGATGGACTGGCGCCGCTGTATGCCGACTCCACCATTGCCCGGTATGCCGCTCATTCCAATCCGTATCGTTATCCGGATGTAAATTATTTTTCTTCCGACTATTTACGCAAGCTGTACAATACGTATTCCGCCAATGGTGAATTTTCCAGTGGTACCGAACGCGCCCGTTTTTATGCATTTGCCGGTTTTCAAAGACAAAACTCGTTGCTGAAATTTGGCGAAGGAAAAGATGAAAAGAATACCCGTTTGAATTTACGCGGTAACATCGATCTTAAACTGAATGAGTTTATCAGCACGCACGTCAATGTGTCGGCGGTTTTCAACACCTTTAGAAACGCATTGGGAAATTATTGGCAACGGTCAGATAGCATACAGCCGCAGCTGTTTGCACCTCTTATACCTGTTAGTTCCATTGCAGCGAATGCAAAAGACGCACAAACGTTGGTAACAGGAAGCCGTAATATGATCGGGGGCAGGTATTTGTTAGGAGGTACCCAGCAATATCTTACCAATCCGATTGCCGATGTATATGCCGGCGGGTATAATATTTTTACCAGTCGCCAGTTTCAGTATACCTCCGGCATCGATGTTGACCTTAAAAACGTAACGAAAGGCCTGTCTTTTCATAGCCAGGTAAGCATCGATTATTCGAATACCTATAATGAATCCGTTAACAATACCTATGCGGTGTATGTTCCAAATTGGAATAGTGCAGTAGCCGTTGACTCCATCACCCAATTGACAAAGTATAATAAAGATAGTAAAACCGGCAACCAGAACCTGACCAATACATGGAGTGATCAACTGATCGATTTCAATGTGCACCTAGACTATGTAAATACTTTCAAAGAGAAACATAATCTGTCTGTTATATTGATGGCAGATGGACTGCGACGCCGGCAGACCGGTGACTACCAGAACAGGACCAATGCCAATGCCGGTTTACAACTTGCCTATAATTATGATCATAAGTATTATGCGGATCTTAGCGCAGCCATTGTTAATTCAACCAGGTTGGCGGCTGGCAAACGCGTAGCTTTTTCTCCTACGGCGAGCCTCGGATGGCTGTTGAGCGAAGAAGACTTTCTGAAAGGGTCCGGTGTGGCAGACCGTTTAAAATTAACCGCAGCTGCCGGTATTATAAATACCGATTTGGATTTTGGGGTGAACAGTTACTATTTGTATAATGCCGTTTATTCACCTACTGCTTATTTTTCATGGGCCGATGGTACTTACACCAACCGCACGACCACCATATCACGTGGAGAGAATTTGAACCTGACGTATGCGAAAAGAAAAGAAGTGAACGTAAGTATAGAAGGTTCATTGTTCAAAGGTAAGATCGACTTTCTGACCAGTTTGTTTTTAATAAAAAAAGATGGAATACCGGTACAGACCTATAGCCTGTATCCCAGTTATTTTTTTACGGTTTACCCGGAAACATCCTTTGTTCCCTATACCAACTTCGCCGCAAACCGTTACCGGGGATTTGATTTTCAGTTAAACTTTCATGAAAGGGTAGGAGCGGTTAAACTGACTGTCGGTGCAGCCGGCACCTATATTGCAACAAAGGCCCTGAAACGCGATGAGCTGTTTACTGATGCGTATCGCAATCGTGCGGGGCAACCGGTTGATGCCATATTTGGCCTGCAGAGCCAGGGGCTTTTTGCCGATCAGAACGATATTGATAAACACGAAACGCAAAAGTTTGGAACTGTAAAGCCGGGCGACATAAAGTATGCAGACCAAAATGGCGATAAAATAATTGATGAAAGAGATGAAGTGATGATAGGCCGTTGGGGTAGCCCCTTTACGGGTGGTTTACATGTTACGGCACAGTGGAAAGATCTTACCCTTTTTGTGTTGGGGACCGGATCATTTGGCGGAACAGCCATCAGGAGCGGCGACTATTACTGGGTGACCGGCGCCGTTAAGTATTCAGCAGTTGTTCGCGATAGCTGGACGGAAAATACAAAAAATACAGCCACCTATCCGCGTTTGACCACCCTGGGCAGCGGTAACAACTTCCGGAATTCTGATTTCTGGGCGTACAGCACGAACAGGTTTAATATTTCAAAAGTGCAGTTAACCTGGTCTTTCCCCAAAACAATATTGAAGAACTCTTTTGTAAAAGGATTGAATATATATGTTAGTGGCAGCGATCTGCTCACGATTGCTAAAAACAGAAGCATCATGGAATTGAACATTGGTTCCATACCGCAAACACGCTTCTACAATTTTGGGGTTAAAGGAGAATTTTAGGGTTTATGAAATAAAAAATTTTCAGATGAAAGCTAAATTAATTTACATAATGGCATTGGGCATGTTTTTTTGCAGTTGCAAAAAAATACTGTCTCCCGAAGATGAAAATAACCGTGGACTGAGCGACATATACAATGACGCTGCGTTTGCAGAGGGGCTTTTACTAAATGGATATGTTCGACTGCCCCTGGGAAGTTATTCATTCACCGATGTTGCTACAGATGATGCGGTATCGAACAATCCGAATAATAATTATCGTTTAATGGCTACCGGCAACTGGTCATCTATAAACAATCCAATGGATCAATGGACCGGCGCGTTTGCCGCTATACAGTACCTGAATTCGATACTGGCAGAAGCCGACAAGGTAACATGGGCTACAACCGGGGATTACACCAAAGAGATGTTCAATGACCGGGTGAAAGGAGAAGCATATGGATTGCGGGGTTTATTTATGTATTATTTGTTACAGGCGCATGGCGGTTGGTCAACAGGCAACAATTTGTTGGGAGTGCCCATTCTCACTGCACCGCTTGATGGTAAATCTGACTTCAAATTACCGCGTAATACATTTGAAGAATGCGTACAACAGATCTATAAGGACCTGGCTATGGCAGAAAGCTATTTGCCGCTCGATTTCGAGAATGTTGCTGCCGCCAGCGGTATACCCGCAAAATATGCAGGCAAAACAACGGTTTCAGAATACAACCGCGTATTTGGTGCATATAACCGCCAACGCATGACTGCGCGCATCGTTAAAGGCATACGTGCAAAAGTCTCTTTGCTGGCTGCCAGCCCGGCTTTCAGCCAGGGAACAACGGTTACCTGGGCAAAGGCTGCCGATGATGCCGCTGCGGTCCTTGACCTCATTGGAGGTATAACGGGTATGGCAAATAACGGCGTTTACTGGTATGCAAGCCGCAATTCCGGTGAGATCAATGGCCTGGCGGCAGGCGTTAATCCCCGGGAGATCCTTTGGAGAGGGAATGTAGGCGATGGCAATAATCTGGAAAGAGATAATTATCCGCCAACGCTGTATGGTAACGGCCGGGTAAACCCAACACAAAACCTGGTGGACGCATTTCCCATGGCCAATGGTTATCCGATTACAGACCCGAATAGTAATTACGATGCAAACAATCCCTATAATAACCGCGATCCCCGGTTGTCGTTGTATGTTGTAGTGAATGGCAGTAAAGTGGGACCGAGCGGATCGACCGTTTATACGAAGGTCGGCACTTCGAATGATGGTTTGAATGCTATTTCCACGTCAACACGTACAGGCTTTTACCTGCGTAAGTTGTTGCGCGAAGATGTGAACCTGAACCCGGCGAGCACCAACACACAAAGGCATTATGTGCCGTATATCCGCTATACGGAGTTGTTCCTTGCCTATGCAGAAGCCGCCAATGAAGCCTGGGGGCCCGATGGTAAAGGAACACATGGCTATTCTGCGCGGGAGGTTATTGCTGCTATACGCAAAAGAGCAGGCATTACACAGCCTGATAATTACCTGTCTTCCATTAGCAGTACAGCCGATATGAGAAAAGTGATCCATAACGAAAGACGCCTTGAACTTTGTTTTGAAGGATCCCGGTTTTGGGATCTGCGGCGATGGAAAGAAAACCTGACAGAGCCTGCCAAAGGGGTAAGTATAAATAATAATGTGTACACGATCAGTTCTGTTGAAAGCAGGCCGTATGCCGACTATATGTATTATGGTCCCTTGCCTTACAACGATGTATTGAAAGAAGATCTATTACAAAACAGGGGATGGTGAGCCTGTTATAATCATAAAGCAAAGACAAATGAAAAAAATAATATTGCTGTCATGTATAATTCTGGTGATCTGTTATTCCTGTTCGAATAAAGATTCCGTGTTCCCCGATTATAAATATACCACGGTTTATTTCGCTTACCAGGCACCGGTAAAAACATTGGTGCTGGGAGAAGATATTTATGACAATTCGCTCGACAACCAGCATAAATGCCTTATCACGGCTACGCTGGGTGGTGTGTATGAAAATGAAAAGGATGTGACGTTGCGTGTTGTTGTAGATACAGCGCTTGCACGCCGACTTAAGTTCGAAGCAATCACGGGTGACGATGTAGTGGCCATGCCTGATCATTATTATACGCTGCCGGCAGGTAAAGATCAAACCATCAAAATTCCATCCGGTAAATTAACGGGTGCACTGGAAGTGCAATTGACAGATGCATTCTTCCAGGATCCGCGTGCTATTAAAAACACGTTTGTTATTCCATTGCGTATAACCGGTGTGGAAAATGCCGATTCCGTACTCAGCGGTAAAACCAGCCGTACCGATCCTGACCGGCGGAATGCAAGCGACTGGGTCACTGTGCCGAAAGATTATACGCTGTATGCCATCAGGTATATAAACCCGTATCATGGTACTTATTTGCGCAGGGGCGTTGATATGGTGAAAGGGGCAGGGGGGAACACCGCGCTCGATACAACCGTGATGTACCACGCCCAGTATGTTGAAAAGGATGAGGTATGCAATATGGTAACAACAGCTCTGAACGAAGTCGTTGTTTCCCTGAATGCGAAGAACCGCGGAAATGTTGATGTTCCGTTTAAACTTATCCTGCGTTTCGACAACCAGGGCAAATGTACGATCGCCCATCCCGCTGCTGCATCCTATACCATAGGAGGAACAGGAGAACTGGTAAAGAAAGGCGATATGTGGGGCAATGAAAAAAGAGATGTGCTGTACCTGCAGTACCAGGCAGGTTTTGGTACAACGACCCATACGTTTAAAGACACCATTGTTTTACGCGACCGGGGTGTTAAAATGGAAACATTCAATCCGTTTATAGTTAATTGACGAAAGGCAACGATGCCCTCGCTATCAGCGAGGGCATTGTTTTCACAAACAGGCTTTCACGCAGCGTACCCTCATAATATCTCTACATAGCCCTCCGTTCCATGCACGCGAATGCGTTGCCCGTCTTTTATCAGTTTGGTCGCATTTTCTACGCCAACAACTGCCGGTAAGCCATATTCACGGGCAATGACTGCACCATGGGTCATCAATCCGCCCACTTCGGTGACCAAACCTTTGATGGATAAAAACAAGGGTGTCCAGCTGGGGTCGGTAAAGGCGGTGACTAATATATCCCCCTCTTCCAGATCAGCATCTTCCATGTTTACAATCACACGTGCCCGTCCCTCTATAACGCCAGAAGAAACAGCCAGGCCTGCAATCGCATTGGCCGGAAGATCTTCTCTTTTATATTGCCCCGTAATAATTTCACCATCAGACGTAATGACGCGTGGGGGCGTTAATTTTTCATATAGTTTGTAATCGTCTTTTCGTTTGCTGATGATCTCGTAATCCACCATATTGGTGCGTACCACTTCCTGCAATTCTTCAAAGGCGAGATAGAAAATATCTTCTTTTTCATGCAGCACGTTGGTTTGCACCAGTCGTTCCGCTTCTTTTAGTAAGGCCTGCTTATAAATGAAGTAGCGGCTAACAATGTCGTATTTCGGGTACTCGCGATAACCGATGAAATTCCGCACCAGGTCGATCATTTGTTTTGTCTCATTGGCTTTTTGTTCACCGTCGGGTAATTGTTTCAACCGGGCTAATAAGTCCTGTTCTTTTTTCAAAGCTTCCTGTCGACCCTGTTCAAATTTGCGTTTGCTGGCGCCAGGCTCCAGGTTTTTGATGTTACTGAGGATCAGAGGTATGAGAATAGCCGGTTTTTCACGCCAACGGGTCCTTGTAATATCTATTTCTCCGGCACATCGCATTCCGTATTTGTCGAGAAACGCAGCAATAGCATCACGAACCTGCCGGCCACCTTTGAATTGAACCAGTTCATTCAAAAAGTTGTCGTCCTTTACCTGTTGTAGATACTCAATGATTTGCGGGTAGGGACGAATTACATCTGCAACATCCAGTAGCGCCATACCCATTTCAGAAGTCACATTGTTAGGTACAGATAGGGTAAGTGTGTCTGCTACGTTTGTTTCACCTAACCAGTCATTCATGTTTTCATTGATCCATGCAGAGGCATGGATGGCGGCCATGATCACACTCAAATTTTTCATATCTGACGAACGCTGCCTCCGTTGCTGCGTATCTTCCTGGATACAATCAAATACATCCGATCCTGATTTCGTTTGGATGTTTTGTTTTAACGCTGCTATCGAGGTCTCACTATGTGTAATCAAATCAGCAACAATGGCCGGATCGTTTCCTGCTTCTGCCAGGATATCCGCAGACGACATCCCCTTATGGCTTTTAACGGGACCCGGTTCGCCTGTATCATTGGGGGCCGATTTTATAAAATCGCGCTCTATGATGGTAATCAGCGCGTCTTTTATGAGCGGATCGGAGTGTCCTAAAACGCCCAATAAATTTTGCTGGCCAGCCGGTGTCGCCAAACCCATCGTGATATCCACAAACAGCCTTCCACCGCCGGTTTTAAACATGGGCCGGGCGCCTGTTAACATCCAGACAGAGATCCCCAGTGGTTTAAAAGGATCAGTCATCATTTGTTGATGGCCGACAGATACATACACGTGATTTTCGTTATCATTCGTTTCAGGGACGGGAAATAAAGTAGTGATAGGCCGGCTCTGGACAATATAGAAAGTTTCATCCACCAAACACCATTCTATGTCTTGCGGGCTGCCGAAATGTTGTTCGATCTTTCTACCCAAATCAGCAAGCTGTGCAATCTGTTCATCCGTCAATGCCTGTCTGGTCTGTTGCTCAGGAGTAATGTCCTGTGATTGAGTGCCGCCATTTTGCAAAGCATAAATAGCCAGCTTCTTGGCAGCAATCTTTTTATCGATCACCAGGCCGTCACGCACTTTATAGTTATCCGCATTCACCAGACCGGCAACCAGGGCCTCACCCAATCCGAAGCTGGCGTCAATGGATACCACTTTCCTGTTACCATTGACAGGATCGGCGGTAAACAAAATGCCTGCTGCCTGCGGGAAAACCATCTTTTGAACAACCACAGACAAGTGTACTTTACGGTGGTCGAAGCCATTTTGAAGACGATACATGATTGCCCGCTCGGTATATAACGAAGCCCAGCATTGACTGATATGTTTCAGGATATCCTCCTTTCCAATAACGTTCAAATAGGTATCCTGCTGACCGGCAAAGGAGGCCGACGGTAGATCTTCTGCGGTGGCACTGGACCGTACAGCATAAGGAATTTTTTCATCAAGCCTGGAGATAATATCTTCTTCAATGCCCTGAGGAATGGCAATTGCTTCAATAGCCTTTCGAATCTCACTGCTCAATGCACCGATCTTTTTCCGGTCCGCTATTGTCAATCTCGATAACTGATCCAGCAATTCGTTCATCGACGGCGATTCCCCAATGATTTTTTTAAAAGCTTCTGTAGAAATACAAAAACCATCCGGAACATTCATTCCCTCGATCTTGCCAAGTTCGCCCAGGTTGGCGCCTTTACCACCAACCAATGCAAGCATTGTTTTATCGATTTCGTTTAAACCCAATATGTAGGAACGCATATTTTAAAGTTTTATGGTTGTTTATCGTTGAGTTTATCCGTTGTTTCATTCATGATCTCAATGGCCTTTACAAAGTAGGTTTCAAGGACCTTGATCTCCTTGCTTGAAAATGAATCCAGCAGTTTTTGCGACTTGCTACGGAAGGCAGCATACAACGGCACCATAAGCGCCATGATCTTTTTCGTGTTAGGTACAATGATCACCTTCCGCCGGTCGTCTTCTGCAAATTGTCTTTTCACCAGTTTTTTCTTTTCAAACCGGTCAATTAAACCCGTAACCGCACCGGTAGTTAAACCAGTCAATGTTGACAGTTCGCCAGCCGTCATTTGTCCTTTTTCTATCAAGAACCCCAGGTATTTATGGTCTGTGCCCGAAAGCCCTGCCTTTCGGCCAATGGCTTCGTGCATTTGAATAGAAGAGAATGCATAATGCTGGCTCAGTTTTCGAATTGCGTCGTTCGTCATTTATATCTTATTGAGTAAATATCTTAGTTGCTAAGATAATATTTATTTTGATAAAGGAATACATGTATTGTTAGAAAAATATATTGAAGGGATTATGATAATTCAGGATATATTGATATTTTTATTGCTAACCCTATAAGTTCCAGCCCCTTGACCCCTAAAAAGCGAACCCCGAAGAAAAAGGTTAAAAAGGTTGTCTCCAAAAAAGCAGCCGCTGCGCCAACGATTGTTTTAACCCGGGAGTTTAAAACAATCCTCGATATTTTAGATAACACCAATACCAGTGTATTTATAACAGGTAAGGCAGGTACAGGGAAGAGCACCTTGCTGAGGTATTTTACAAAACACACGCAAAAAAACTTTGTGGTGCTGGCGCCCACGGGCGTAGCGGCGCTGAATGTAGGCGGACAAACGATCCATTCTTTTTTCAGATTTCCACCTTCGTTTATCGATATCGCTGATATCAGTTCAGATCCTCACCGAAACCGGTTGTTCAAAAACCTTGACATAGTGATCATCGATGAAGTATCTATGGTGCGCTCAGATCTAATGCAGGGAATTGATATTTCCCTGCGAAAGAACAGGAACAGGCCCAACGAGCCATTTGGCGGCGTGCAAATGGTATTTATAGGCGATCTGTTCCAGTTAGCTCCTATTGTGCGCGATTACGACATTGAACCAATTGAAAAGGAATATAGCGGACAATACTTTTTCGACGCAAAAGTATTTAAGAAATTTTCTTACCATTTTGAAGAACTCACAACGATATTCAGGCAGTCGCCCAAACAGCAACAATTCAAAAACCTGCTCAATAGTATCCGAGATAATAAGGCGCAGGCTAAGGACCTGGCATTGTTAAATGCAAAACATACAAGCAAGGCCGGACAGCAACGGAATTCGATCTTTCTCACCACGCGAAGAGATATCGCCAGGGACCTGAACCAGCGTAAACTGGAAAAGCTGCCCGGTAAACCGAAGACCTATACCGCAGCATTGACCGGGGAATTTGCCAGTCTGGAACACGGTGAAAATCGCCCCGATCAAAAGTTTCCGGCTGCTTATGAGTTGCTTTTGAAGAAAGATGCCCAGGTAATGATGACTAAAAACGATGCTGGAAAACAATGGGTGAACGGCAGCATTGGAAAAATAGTGAAGCTGGAAAAGGATGTTATTACGGTAGACATTAATGGAAAAAAATGCAAAGTGGGCAGGGAGATATGGCAGGAAGTTGAATTCAACTATAACCCCACAACTGGTGCGATACAGAGAAAAGTGACAAGCACATTCAGTCAGTTTCCATTACAGCTATCGTATGCGATAACAATACATAAGAGCCAGGGAAAAACATTTGATAAGGTCACTATCGATACCGGTTCGGGCGCTTTTACCCATGGCCAGATCTATGTAGCGCTAAGCCGATGTACAACGTTCGAGGGCATCAGGCTGAACAAGGCTATAAAGAAAACAGATATCATTGTAGACCCAAGGATCATTTCGTTTTATAACACCCGCACCATACCGGCACCGGCTCCAATGGAACCGCGTACGCCGAAAGTTGTTCCCGCCGCCATTATGGCTGTTATTAAAAAGGCGATTAAAAAAAATTGTGCAGTGAAGATAGTATATGAGAAATATGAGGGAGAGAAAAGTATGCGGCGATTGAGTAACCTGACAATCACAGAGCAGTATGGGTATGAAAATATGCATTTAATGGCGTATTGCCATATGCGGAAGGCGGTGAGAACTTTTAATATGACCAGGATAACGACGGTGAAGATTGTTGAGTGAATGGTTGTTGCGGTAGGCAAAAAAATAGCCCCGGTAGAAACAGGGGCTGTTAACCAAAACTAACTGCTTATGAGAAAACTTTATATTGTATAACTTTTGTAACTGAAGAACTTGCTTTTGCGCCTTCATCAGTCACCGTAAGACGGAATACGTATTGACCTGGTTGCATCTAATTTAAATTTTTTTTTCCTTGACAGGTGTCACGATAAAATAAAGAAAACCACTTCGCATTGGCATTAAAAACGCGGTCATACCCCCGTTTCCGAGCAATCCACCACACCTTTAATGGCCACATCCGCCGCATTGGCAATCAGGATAGTAGCTTTTCAGATTCATCAATCAGTCTGCGAACCTCAGCCACTTTCGATAAGTCGGGCTGGATGGCTATGGCATTACCGCCGTGGTAGTGAAGGACATCTGCTACTACTTTTTCATTCTTGATCATAACGGCGAAGGTCCTGGAAGCCAGGCCTTGGGGCATTTCGCGGCCAATACTACGGACAGAGCCCATGACTGGTTGGAAATGGGTGAGAATAATTTTGGGGGTGTGGTTTGCAAACGCAAACGGGGTATTATAATACGGTGGAGCATCGTTTCCGTACGAAAACGGGGTAAAATAATTTGGTGGGATATAGTTTTCGTACGAAAACATAGTAAAATAATATGGTGGGGTATCATTTCCGTACGGGAATGAGGTGAAATACTATGGAGAAATGAGGTCTTCGATTAATTAAAGTAATGGTAATCATTTGGTTTTGTGATGGGTTGAGGCACGGGGGGATTGGGGTTGTTGGGGGGAGGATTTTGGATATCCCCTAACAGCCGGGAAGAGAGTTTGGTTTTTATCGTGGCTTTGGGGATAGTTAATGACGAGGAGGTGGGAGAATGGTCTGGCGCTATTGGGAATGCTTTCTAACACCGAACTGCAAATCCTGATGGCTTATTATTTTTATTCTAACTGGCTTAAATTGCTTTTTTATTATATTTCTATGCTGGTGTGGCCTATGTTGATGTTAAGAAGCTCAGACGCTTCTAATTATCACTTCTACCTGGAGGGAATAATTGATGCGTGAGACTACATAAAAGTATTACTTAACATATTGAGCTGCATCATTCGGCGCCACCATAACACTCACTAAAGGGGAGCCATCAAAACTGTATCAAAGATGCTGGGTTATCGGAACTCTCGGGCTTCGCATGCACTATGCGAATATTAAATAGGAGGGAGGGTGAAGTTTGTTTGAATTTCTTTTAGCCCTATTACTTGATTTAACGATGAAAAGTTTTCATAGATTTAAAATAAAAATATGGAAAAAGCGCCAAAAGACCTTAAAACTAGGGTTGAAGAGTGGCTTGAAAAAGGTGGTTATCCACTTGAAATGCAGGTGTGTCAAGTTTTTTCGAGCAATGGCTTTGATGTAATACCTTCTGACTTTTATTTGGATACAGAATCAGGTCAATCTAGAGAAATTGATTTAATTGCGAGCCATTCTACTGATTTTGGAAATTTTTTGGTTACGTTTACTTATATAGTTGAGTGCAAAAATAACCACGATAAGCCATGGGTTGCATTTGAAAATACAAATTTCACACCTGATCACTTTACGACATACCTAAACCAACCGTCTAACGGATTTGGAAAAATAATTCTAGATATTATTTCAAAAAAATACCCTTTTATCTTTAACAATTTTTTATTCCCTGGGAATAGAATTGCGTATTCCATTGTGTCTGCCTTTAGCTCTGATAATGATAATGCATATAAAGGATTGTATTCTGTAACAAAGGCTACTGCTCATAGAATTAAGAATGGATATTATAAGGGTAAGCCTGAGTGTGAAATTTTTGTGCCGCTTATTGTAATAAGTGGGAAACTATTTATGGGTAGATTGGCAAATGGAAAAATAGAAATTAGCGAACAAAATAATATTTCTGCATTTTGGAGAAATAATGTTTTGGACGCTCCTTATTCAATGATATTAATTAATACGTATGAAAATATAGATTCATTAGTCGAGAAGGCTAAAAAGGAATTAGACGCAGTAGCACATAACCTAAAAGAACATCAAGGGTTTATTTTAGAGGAGATTAATCGAAAGTTAACACCTGCTAATTTCTTTCACTGATTAATTGAAAGTATTCTTTACTAGTTTAATGTACAGGTTCCATCAGAAAATGTTACTAGGAATGAAACATAATGATCATTTTAAATTTAGTTTTATAAAATCTATTAATGATGGACTAGCTCTTATCTTCCTTTGGATGCTTTCTTAGTTTTTGATTTGCGTGGCGGTGATATCTTCAGATAATTGATATTAATAAAAACGTGATAAATATAGGTGTGCGTACCATGTGAACTTTTTGCAGTTTTTACAGTATCTGTTCCAAACTTTCCTGAAATATCTTCAATGCCAGCTGAAGTTAATTCGAATCCTGTTGGAAAAATGATCACATTGGTTATATCTGTCTTGTAATTTTCCCAGTTTTCTTTGAATTTTTCATTCTCCCCTTTAAAGTAAACTATAATATAAAAAAGCTTTCTTACAGGGTCGTAGTTAAAAATTTTAAAATTATGAGTTTGTACCTCTGCCCTATTTACTCCTTTTAGCTGTAAAGCTTCACAAACAGCGATTCTTTCTTTAGCAGATGATATTGCGTAGTCAATTAGTCCTGGATTTTGTTTTATAGAGCCAGGATAGCCCCCACGTCCAGGGCTGATATGCCAACCAAAATTTCTAAATCGGCTAGTCAAAGAAAGCACCATAAGATCAGAAAATTTATCTTCCTTTTTTATATCAGAGATGCTGTTAATATAATTAAGCATATCTGTAGCTGAGCCTGTTATTTCAACCAATAGAAATTCAGCAAGCGATGAAAACTTAATAACGTTTCCGGGAAGAATTTTAATAAGTTCTTCAGGTGATTTGGAGAAAATCCTGAGATATTGATTTTGAAGAATTATTTGCGTGTCAGCAGTATCAGTATATTTTCTTAAATCTAATATAATGTTGGGCACTTGACCATCACTTAAGCGATGGTATTCCTCTGCTTCTGCTAAAAGCATTTCTGCATGTTGTTGCATATTTCTAGCCATTAAGTTTTTTATCCGCAATTTGAGAAAATCGGGACGTAACTGAATAGTCTTATCAAGTGCATTAAATTCAGATTCAAACTTACCTTCATCTTCCAATCCTATAAAAGCATGGAGTTTATTATACCAGATATTATCCTTTAAATATTCTATTTCTAACACTGGGTTCCTATTCAGTTTTGATTCAAACTCATTCCATTCTTCAATTGCTTCCTGAAATAGTTTTCTTTTTTCAAGTTGGTCGCTGGTTTGCTCGGCCCATTGAAGCTTAGCAGCAAACCTGTTGATCGCAAGGGTTGGGCGATCCTCTTTTGCCGCCTTTAATTGTGTATTAAAAATATTATAAGCTTTTACTGGTTCGTTTTTTTGAAAGTAGATTAACGCTTTATAAAAATCTTTCTCCTGATATGGGGAAAATTGCTTGCTTTCAAAGCTGCCCTGTAAGGAGGGGTTTGCCATTTCGTTGATTTTTTCTGCACTTAATTCATGATATGCTAATAGCAACTTCATTCTGAAGCAGAGAATCAGGTGGTTGTCCTTTCTAACTAGCGCTCCTTTTATTTTTTTATTTTCCCAAATGTCAAGAGCCTGCCGGGCTTTTTCCTCAAATTTCTTTTCTTCAACCAGCTTTTGCAACACATATTCAGCATCATTCGGGAAGCTGCTTGAAAAGAACTGTTCAATATTATTTCCAGTGATAAGCGTTATAAGTACTTCTTTATCATTTTCTGATATCAGGTAGTCTAATAATTTAAACGACCGAACAATTTGATCGGTTTGCACAAGCTCGCTGATGATTTTCGTTTTATTTTCATTTTTAAACCGGTTGATTGCATTTCCAATAACCGGCAGTAATTCTTCACGTTCTGTACTCCAGAATGTTCGTTCTAAATGTAAGCTGAAAATATCTTTACGCCCTTTTCCCGGATCATCTTTGCAGTATAGTGTTACTATGGATGTGATTTTCAGTTCCAGCTTATCAAGGACAGATGTAACAGGAAGATTCTTTGCGATCAGGGTATTTTTTTTTCTATATAAGTCATTGAGCCCAATAAGTAAGATTTCTAAGTGTGTTCTTACCTTATTTGCTACGAAACCATTAAAGTTGTCATATTTGTCCTGCGTTTTATTAAACCTGAGTTCTGTAGGACTAAGAAAGTCATCTAAGAGCATTTGATTTTCAAGCTCAATAAATAAATATCCCCACTCAATTAATTCCAGATTCGCATGCATATTTACCCATGTTGGAACTTTGTCAGAAAATTGCAGGGTTTCATAGTCCCATGTTTTTCTTAATCCACAATTCATACTTTGCAAGTAGAAGGAAAGAAAGATGCTACTAATATTATAACTGACTTTAATTCTTTCTGAATCATCATATCCGGCAATGTTGACTAATCGTAAAACCCAGGTTAACGTGTCAAGCTTTACAAATGGAAGTGTTATAGCATTATTACTTAAATAATCTTCAGGATTATAATTTATAATTTGATCGTATAATTCATTCAATATAGTAGGATATAAGAAATGTTTTATCGGAGCATAGCCGGAAAAATGAAATCCCGGCATAGTGATGCTCTCAAAAACAGATTTCAGCAATAAGTTTATTTCGCTGCTTTCCTGTTTATGTTTTTTTTGACGTTCTAAATCGGGTCTTACAATTTTAAATTTTTCGTTCTCCGTTATTAACAAACATTGGAAAATTATTTTTGCTTTGTCTTTATCGGTAATTGAAGGTGATGCAGCGAGAAATTCACAAAGTAACTCGAAGTTCGCATTGGCTATTTTTTTAAATAATTCTTGTTTCCCATTCAATATTCCATCGGGCGATGTGATTTCTGCTAACAAATAAAAACCTAAAGATGCTGTAGATTCATCCAAAACCAGAATCGGGATAATATCTGGTTCCCAATAATGAATTACAAAAGCTGTTTTCCACAAAAGAAAAGGCTTTTCAGTGCCTGATCGAAGTAGTGAAAATACTCGTTCATATTTGTATCCAACATCATTTCTCACAATCTGGTGAATAAAATATGATAAAGTTTCTCTCGATCCCTGCTCCCACATTAGTTGTCCCTGCCAAATATCATCCAGTCGATTCATACCATCATATAAGTAGTATAAATCAGGGTTTGATGGGAATTCAGGCCTGTTATGTTTATCTGACAAAACATAAACAAGGTCTGTAATCCGATGACCCTGGTCAAGCATTAACTTCATAAACTCATCTTCACCGGAAGAAAGGTCTTTTTCATTCAGAAGAACCTGCATGGCTGCATCCAAGAATCGGATACGGGACTTTAATTTGGAAAATTTACCTATATCGCACCAGTCATTACGATAAACCATTAGATCGTACCAGGATCTAATCCTTTCTATATCGTTTTTAAATGAAGTATTATTAATCAATTTATCCCATAGTAAAGCGCCAGTTTTATCGTGAACTATACCAGTTAAACCCATCTTGTCACTACGAAAATTCAACAAATACTTATCACCTTCCTCTATCAAGGCTCCACTTTCTAAAAAGATGTTTAATGATGGGGTTTGAGGAAATGTAGTTTGATGCCTTAAGAAAATAACCTCTAGCTCTTTCTTCGGAATACATCTGCCTCTATCCCTCTCATCATTTTTTAAGTCATAAAGCTTTTTTATGAAAAGAAAGTCATTGATATGTTTAAGCAACGGTTCATAATAGATCAAACTTTCTATTAAAACATGGCTATTCTCTTTTTTTATCCAATGAGCTTTAGCTGCTCTATCTAAATCAAGCACAAGATTATGCTGGATTTGATATTCTTCAACCAATTTAAGAAAATCTACTTCCGGGATTTGCTTACCATTTTGAGATCTTTTTTCAGATAAGAATTTAAATTCATGATCCAATCCAACTACATCTTCGATTCTATAAACTGAAAAGCGTATGGTGCCTGCAATTTGAACTTTACAATTAACCAGACGAAGCCAATTCCTGTTGAATAAGCTGTCCGCGTCGCATTTTCTTCCTGTTTCTTCGTTGAATTCTTCATATAGTTTGTCTAATCTTTCTCTGGGAATTGAAAACAATTGTTGTAGCGTACTCTTTTCCAGCAATTCAGCACATAGGTAAGATGCTCCCCAATCGTTTTCATTTTCAATTTCTTTATCCCGATCGTACCGGTTGTCTAAATATTTTCTTTTATATAAAGCGATCTCCTTTTGAAGCTTTGAAGCTTTTTCTCTGAAATCAATCATATTTTTTGCGTTGCGAGTATTGAAAATATATATTCCTCAAGTGGCTTTTCTGAAATCTGGCAGTTCTTTTTCTACATTTTTGTAATCATTTAGTTCATTATTTGTAAACCTAATAAGCTCATCGTTTTTAATAAGCCTTTCAAAATAATTTAATTTCATTAATGGCTAAGCAAGACTTTTATTGCAATCTATTAAATCGTCATTCACTTCTTGTAAAACAAATGTATTCGTCATTTATAAAGTTATATTAAAGGATAAAAATAAATATACGGTTTTCCACCCTTTTGTGGCCAATCACCCCGAAATAATCATTTTAGATTTTGTACTTTTCAAAATATAAATGACCCCATTAATAATCCACCATGCTGCAAATACCGGAAGACTATATAGAATTTTTATATTGGGTAAAAGAAAGAACAGAATCTTTTTGGAGCAAAGATCCTGGTCAATCCACAGATGATTTTACCTGCGAGGAATGGATTTATGGCGCCAAATGGATTCCATTAAATGATGAAGAGATCGATGCTGTTGAAGAAAAGTTTGGGGTGAAATTCATGCCTGAGCATAGAGCGTTTTTAAAGATTTTACATACAATTGATAGAAAGGAAGAAGTAGCGCACAGCCCTTTTAATGAAGGTGATAAGCCGATCATCGAAGAAAGACCTTATTTCTACAACTGGCTCGACGATGAAGCTAAAATAAGATCGAGATTGGATTGGCCACATGATACCATATTAACAGATGTACTGGGCGCCAATGGTACCTGGCTACAATCCTGGGGAAAAAGACCTGCTTCAGATGAGGAAAGGAAACTCATTTTTACCGCATGGCTAAATAAGGCCCCTAAGTTGTTACCATTAAGATCTCATCGATTTTTAGTGAGTAGTCCTGAACTTACTGACCGGCCGGTGCTTTCTGTATATGGTTCAGATATTATTGTTTATGGTTGGGACCTACGCCTTTACCTGCTCAAAGAATTACACAGTGATTTGAATCTGCTGGAAGCCGTTTACGATGAAGAAGATCAATGCTATTATTCCGAATTTTGTAAAGAATTAAAAGCCATCCTCGCCACATCATTCGCCGCCGCATCACAAAAAGATATTCCTTATTGGAAAGAAATGATACTTATCTGGAGTTCCGGATGGTCAAGTTTTGGCTTAAAATCACCGCGGGATAATGGCGAAACTGTACAGCCAATTGTGAAAACATACATTCCTGAAGGAGGTGAAGACAACCAGAAAAGGTTTATTGGTTAATGGAAATATTTCAGTATTGTCGACCCGGCAAATGCGAAAATTCTGAAAAAAAATTACACTTGACTTTAGTCAATTTGGCCACCTCAACTGTTTTAATATTACACTAGTCAGTACTTGAAACTGAAAGCCCCGATGTTTCCACACTGGGGCTTTTTAAATATCTAGAACCCTGGTATTTGTTTTCCCGCTAATAACATTCTTCCATCGCCGATTGTTATTCCTCTTCAACGAAAAGAGTCATTTAATGGGGGATAATTACTTTTTCTGTGGTGGTAGTTATTTTTATTCGGTGATAGTTCCCTTTTCTCCACTGTTAGTTACATTTCCCTCGATGATAGTTACTTTTTCACCAGGTTTAGTTATATTCTTTCAATGATAACTACTTTTTCCTCAGCTATAACTTGTTTTTCTTCACCGTTAGTTACATTTTCATCGATGATAGATACTTTTTCTCCGGAGTTAGTTTTTTTCTTCAGCGATAATCACTTTTTCTTCGACGCTAGCTACTTTTTCTCCGATAATAGATTTTTTTATCGACATCAGACTTTTTTTACTGTAACTAAGTATAAAATGCCTGGTACTTCACTTTTTATTCCGATGATTCCATTTTTTTGGAAAAAATTGCTTTTGACGTCGATTTTAAATTATAATCGGAGAAAAAGTAATCATCGGCCGTCCATTCTAACTTATAATCAGGAAGAAAGTAATTATCGGCTTTCCATTCTAATTTATAACCGGAGAAAGAGTAATTATAGGTCGTTATTTTAACTTATAACCGGTCACCATAGATCTTCATTTACACGTCTATCGGCTAAAAGTGCACGAATAATGCCCAAAACTGCACACTTATCAATTTCACGTAAAAAACTAAGTAGAAATTATATCCTCACATATAAATTTTACGTTTATCTCAATTCTTAACCCCTAAAAACTAAATAGATGACTGTACCCAACACAAATCAGGCAGAGGATAAAATAGCTTGCCCCAAATGTGGTTCTACTCAACTGTATGCCGATAAAAAAGGCTACAGTGGTAAAAAAGCCTGCCTGGGCTTTTTGTTGACTGGACCTTTAGGTCTTTTATGCGGCACTCACAAATCAAGGAAAGTGTTGCTTACTTGCTTAAAATGTAAACATTCCTGGTAGTGAAATTAGCTGGTTATTCTTTTGGGTGTCACGGTATACCCGAACGATGTTTTAAAATTAAAGGGCGACATATGCCCTTTTGCGCAAGATGCCTGGGTGCTAGCATAGGGCATTTGTCATGCGCTGTTTGTTATTTTATTTTTACACTGCCCGTGTTTTATTTTGCCCTGCTGGGGTTGGCTATCCTATATGCCGATTGGTATTCTCAAAACACCCTGAAGCTTTATCATAGTAACCTGATGCGTCTGGTAACAGGTATTGCTGGTGGTTTTGGTATGGGGATTATCATTTGGAAAGTAGTTGACCTTATCATAAAATTCCTGGGTAGCGTGTAAATGCCAAAAACAATTTATCTATGATCAAGGTCGCCAATGCAAACTGCAATGGCGACCTTGATTCTGTTTCTCTTTACCTTCATTTACACAACCTCCCTCCCCATAAACGGATCACTAAAACTTTCTTTCCCAGTTTCTACTCGTCCGGCATACCGTTTTTCAAATGCATCCGCGCCGTTTATTTGTACACTGAAATCGTACCAGCCGTAACTGTCTTTCCCGGAAAGCGGCACTATCGCTTTGCCGCCTTTTGCTATCTCCTGTACGATATCCTTCTTTTTATAAGCGTTGTCCTTTATGGTCACCTGTAAGGTTTTGTGTGCATCGGTATTAGTAAGATGCAGCACCACATTTCCGGAAGGTTTATTGGCTTTGGTATCCAACTCATACTCTATGTTTACTTGCAATTCCGGGTCTGCTGCGTTGCCTTTGAACTCCCGGTAAAAGCCGTTAGGTCCATACAGGCGCAGGTGGTATTGGTTATTTTCGAAAGCGTTCAGGGGCCAGGTATAGGTAAGACTATCACCGGCTTTTACGGCAAAGCCCCAGTTGCGTGAAATGTCTTCCACCCCTTTTTCTGTGTACCTGCCCGGTGCGTATACGGTGAACGGTGATCCGGCAGATTGTTTGCTGAACAATTTGTTACCGGCTGTCATCTTAATCTCTATATTTTTTTTATTGGCGCTACGGACGGCATCTGCATACAGCTCATAAGGCAATGCGCTTGATGGACGTATCCCTTTCTCCTGCCTTATCAGCTGGTCCATGGCGGCTGGCGTTTGTATGATCTGGGTGATCTCTTGTTGCGACAATTGCTTGAAGCCGTTAGGCGTCTGTTTGAACTTTGCGTTGAAGATGTCTTCTACAATCTTATCCCGCTTCAGAAAGGGCAGTGTTTCCAGTTGTTTGTCGTTATAGGGACTGAACACGGACGTTAGGTCACCGCAGATAGTCCTTCTCCATTCGCTGATGTTTGCCTGGTGAATGTTCTTACCCAGCTTCTTGTTAAAGAATGATTCCAGGAACTGCTGTGTTGAAGTATGGTCAAATAATTGTGAGCATACTTTTCCGCCGCGGCTCCAGGGCGATGCAATGATCATAGGCACACGGAAGCCTAATCCGATAGGCGCTTCCCGGGCCTGTTTCTTTGGCACACCCTGCGCCAATTCATTTTCCAAACGCACGTACTCTATCTCCGTTTCAATTCCTTTGGAACATTTACCGGTTTCCGCACGCTTTTCATCGGGAATATAGAAGGGCTGCGCATGATCAAAATAACCGTCGTTCTCATCGTAGGTAACAATGAAGATCGTCTTTTTCCATACCTCCGGGTTTTTGGTAAGTATATCCAGTATTTCCGAAACATACCAGGCGCCGTACCAGGGTGCGCTGGGATGGTCAGAAAAGTTTTGCGGCGCTGCCAGCCAGGATACTGCAGGCAACTTGCCTTCATTCACGTCTGTACGGAACTGGTATAACAAGTCGCCTGCAGGAACCTGCAGTTCGCGCTGTTTGCCATTATCATCGTAAGAGAGTTTGCTCAGGGTACGGTAAGAAGGGTCTTTGCTATTCACAACAAATGCCTGATTGAACAAACGCTTTTCACTGTCAGACAACTTTTCAAAATTCTCTGGTTTCCATTTCTCCAACTCCGCACGTGCATTATCCAGCACTTCTTGTTTTTTGGCAACGTTGGCTTTTATTTTTTGCGCCGCTTCTTCGGAAGAAGGGCTGGCTTCTTGCAGTTTGTTTATCTCGTCCGGCAGGGTGTCTGCCAGTTTTTGCAGGCTCTGTATATAACGGGGAGTGAATTTTACACGGTAGGCTGCAAAAAACTCCAGGTTATTACAGCCAAAATTGGCCAGCCATGATCTTTCCTCTCCCTTAAATCCGCCGCCGCAACTGATTTCGTTCTGGTAAAATTTCCAGGGAATATTGTTTTGTTCCAACAGCTCGGGAAAGGTGGTCCAGGGCAGCTTACCATAGCTGTAGTCGTCATTACGGATATGCGCTTTTGGCCGTCCATCCACATCGTGTGTGATCTTGCCGTTCCAGAAGAAAGAGCGGTTGGGCGTGGTGCTTGTCATGGCCGAACAAAAATGCTGGTCGCAGATGGTAAAAGCATCTGCCATGGCATAGTTAAAGGGCAGGTCTTCGCGCGTATAATAGCCCATCGTTAAAGGCATGTGCGCATATTGTTTGTTGCCCGATCTTTTAGAGATGAGCCACTTGTCGTATTTGCCGTTATTATTGGCGTCTACCTGGCTGGCCCGGGAGTGAGGCAGATCGCCCATCCACGTTACCCTGGAGTCTTTAATATCCAGGCGGAAAGGTGCATATGTCTCGCCCCGCTCATTGGTTTGCAACCAAACTGGTTTTTTATCGGGCAATGACAGTGCACGGGGATCATTAAAACCACGCACTCCCTGCAAGGTGCCAAAACAGTGGTCAAAGGAGCGGTTCTCCTGCATCAGGATCACAATATGTTCTGCATCGAGGTACGTGCTGCCCGGTGTTGGATTAATTGCAAGCGCTCGTTGAATAGATGCAGGCAATACGGTAGACAAGCCCGCGGCCCCTGACAGCAGTAAAGATTTTTTTAGGAATTCCCTACGTGTATCCATATTAAATGTCCATTATTTTTTTTCTTTCTAACAGTGATTTCAATAACAATGGGCGAAGAAAAGATACTGCTAAAATGCTATAGGCAAATTATATAGCGGATTATAATTCGATTATATTCTTCAGGGATGAAAAGCCGGCGATTGTGGTTGCCAGGAAGGGGTGGAGATAACGCTTCCTATTCTTCTATTTCCAAATCTTCCATTATTCTTTTTAGTTCAGCCAGATACCTGCCGTATCGCAGGTGGATGTGCAGATTCAAAAGGAAAAAAGTAATTATTTGAGAAACAATCAATACTATGAAAATAAATAATAGAGAAGTATGCTTCAAAATAGATCCGTCTGCTATTTTCTGTTGGAAAAAGGTTGTCAAATCCGTGCTGTTGCCAATAATAATGAGGATTAACAAAGGCATCGCACAATAATTAAAGGTCTTGTATATTTCAATATTAAGTTCCAATTCATAAATGATCTTATAGATGCTTTTTTTTATGCTAAGATCGTAGCGGCCGGTTGCTTTATAGAACAAGTAAAATCGAAAGAAATAGTAAACTGTCTGTATAAGGAGAAGAAATATGGCTATGCTTACTATGAATACAGACAGTGCGCTTTTAGAAGGCCCAAGTAGAGGAAGGATCAACAATATAAAAGCTGCGACTTGTAAGATAAACTCTCTCTTCATATTTTTTCTGATCCGTGAAATAGCAGAAGATGTTTTACCTACAGGAACATGTCTAAATGGCAAATGGGAATCTTCCGTCTTATCATTTGCCCAGGCATCTTTCAGGTTGTCAAAATTCATATCCCATTGTTTTAATAATGTACTTTAATTTATCTTTAGTGCGGTTCAATCTCACACGCACATTTAAAGGTGTAATTCCCAGGATAACGGCGATTTCTTTTATTGACTGACCCTCCATGTACAGAAAGATCAAAGCTTTTTCCACTTTATTTAACTTTTGTATTGCCTTGTAAAATATCTTTAATTGTTCCTCCTGTTCCTGTACTGTATGTATTTCTTCCGGCAAATTATTATATGAAGCGGCAGCATAAATGTCCTGTCTTCTTTTTTCCTTTTTGAAGAAGACAATAGCTGTATTGAATGCTACGCGGTACATCCAGGAACTGAATTGACTGTCGCCCCTGAAGGAATCATAAGACAACCAAAGCTGTAACATGATCTCCTGCAATAAGTCATGTTGATCCTCCGCATTATCCTGGTAAATGCGGCATATCTTGTACAATATCCCGTTATGCATTTCCATTTGCTGTAGGAAACGGGCTTCTTTTGTACTCAAATTTTAAAAATGTTAAATTATTAATGATGATCTTAGATCACTGCCTAAATTAACCGCCATGCAATTTCACCTTTTGATTTTCATATTCGTCTATTGCCTGTTTAATGGCAATGCTTATTTCGTCATCTTCCGCTATCAGGAACCCTCCGTCATCTTCCGTCAGCCACTCGCCATTGGCTGATCTTAAAAGGTGATATACCTTTTTATCTCCGGTAGCCGGATCTATTTTAATAATATACCCCGTTTTTTCTTCTCTGTTATATCCCCTCAGTAGAAACAAGTCAAAAAAAGTTGCTGTTTTTTTTACAATTTTTCCAAACCTTACTTCTCCCTTTCTTTCAGCGGGAAGATCTATTGTGAAATGCCCCATAATATATAATTAAGTATTAGGAAATTCAAAACACAACGGGTAAGTATCTAATTCCGGGAAAGTGTTACAGAAGAAGGCAATTTTTTTTGAAAGCGTAGGTATTTATGCGATTTTTTCTACATTTGAATAAATGCTGATAATCATTAGTCCTGGCAATATATTAAGTCCCGGTCCATTCCTGTTTATTTAATTGAGGATTATTTGAATTATAGGTATTAATATATTACGCATAATAAACGTATTGAAATATGAAAGAAGATTTGCGCAGTGTTTTAAACGACAGTAAACCAGTGCTGGTGGATTTTTTTGCCGAATGGTGTGGCCCCGTGTAAGGTACAGGCGCCAGTTCTTAAAGAAGTAAAATCTGAAATAGGTGACAAGGTGAGGATTATCAAGATAGATGTAGACAAGTCGCCGGCAATCGCCCAGCAATATCAGATCAGCGGGGTACCAACCCTGATCCTGTTCAGGAATGGCCAACCCGTATGGCGGCAGTCAGGTGTTGCAACCAGGAAGCAGTTGATTGATGTAATAAGAGGACATATGCTCTAAATATTTGTCTGCATGGTTACTCCAAACATTACAATCGGATCATATTAAATTCCAGGGACGAAAAAATTCATGGATCAAATTCAAGTTACAGGCAGAAACCTGGAAAGGAATGGAACCGGGTTAATCGTTTTACACTACAAACGGGCATATCTGGTCGTTTTTTGGAAAATGCCTCTAAAAAGTTGTTAACTATGCCACAACAGTTGCTAACTATGCCACAACATTTGCAAACTTTGGATCACAAGTTGCAAACATTGCTTTACAAGTTCGCAACTTCGTGTGGAAAGTTCAAAAGATTGGGTGGAAAGTTCAAAACATTGCATGGAAAGTTTCAAAGATGTCGTGGAAAGTTTCAAACATTTCGCCAAAGTTTCGAACTTATGTCTCATAGTTTCGAACTTACGTGTTACAGTCGCGAACTTACGTCTCATAGTTGCGTACTTGTATATTACAAGTTGGCAACTTCTCAACAAAGTTTCAAACATCAGGACCAACGTTGCGAACTTGTGTCTTATAGTTGGCGACTTCTCAGCAAAGTTGCGAACTTCATGACCAAAGTTGCAAACTTATAAGACATAGTTGCAAACTTGTGTCAATCATACTTTAAAATACGCATCGATTTCTTCTCTGTGATAGTCGACAATCCAGTTATTTCTTTTAATGTAAATGTCACGAATTTTGTCTGCATGGTTGCTCCAAACATAACAACCTCTATCATCATACATATAAAATGCTTTGTCGGTTAAAGGGTCAAAAAAGAAAATACGTTGGTCTATGCCAGGGGTAAAACCTTGTTCAGTATTTGCAATTCCGTGTAGAATATTTCTTGTATTAATGTGTTTTACGGGTAGTTTCCCGATAATAATTCTTACTTCAGCTTTCTCTAAAACATAATTCCCGTTTTCGTCTGTTGTGGAGGAACCAATATCTACAAATTCCAATTGATTATAGAATTTGATAAACCTGTCAGCTGGAAATTGGTTGTGTAAATAATCGTTTGACGCCTGGAAAATATTTTCGCCCTCATATTCATAAATTAAAACAAAAATCTCACTGGAAGAATCAGGAAATGTGTCTGTAAACAGTGTAATGGCTCTTTCTGTTGCCTGATTTACTCTTTCTATTGTCCCGTTTTTATGTTGTTCTCCACCAAGTTCAAATCTAATATGGACTTGTCCCCCAAGCGAATATTCAGTGTCAATTTGAGACTTAGGATAAACCCTGTCAAAATATGATTGTAATTCCTGTCGTATCATTTTCGTCTTACTAAGCGTTTTTTAAGTGGTTATTATGATAGGGTATTAGGAATGAAATTACTGCAGTACTTAATAAGGATAGTTGCTACTTCTCCCAAATTTTCCGAATCAATTTTAAAAGCGGAAACTGCTTACCTGGGTTTTCGTTGTTGTCCATTATCGAGGTTATGTCTATAATTTTTTCTGGGCTATTTTGTTTCCATTCCTTTAATTGCTGTCGAAAAAATTCATCTCCACCAGGTGACTGTTTTAGTTCAACACCTCCTTTATGTGGATGAGGAACATAATGTTCAGGGGGCGCAGGTATGGCGCCTTCACATTCTTGAGAACAAACATTTGCCAATAAAGGCAATACATCAGTTCCAACCCATAGGGATACCCATAATTGATTTGTCTCTTGCCAGCTCATCTCTTTTTTACAAATGCTGCATTTTACCGTACCTCCCTCATACCTTACTGGGTTATGCACTAACCTGGGAAACCCCATTCTGGTTTTAAAATTACCATATAATGCTCTGGTACTAACCCTGCTATCTTTAAGACTCTTGCAGTCAGTTATTTCATATGGAAACCAATGTAAATCATATGAAGTGTATGGGTCAAAATATTCAAGCGATTCCATCTCTCCAATCTCAGGAGGTATTCGTTTCAACTTACTGCCATACAGCCAAATTTTCTTTACTTTTTTTAATGTGGAAATGCTTTCCGGTAAAGTATAGATCTGAGAAAAAAGTTCTGGTCCCAGCTCTTCTAAAGGAGAAAATTCATCCCTGCCTTCAAATGCAACTTTGTCAACATAATCGCAAAGTTTTTTCCAGGCAGGGCTATTTCTATCCTGCACATCGTTTTTAATAGCCGAAATTCTGGTGTTCATGTTAAGTAGGTATTACTGCTGCATTATTCTGTTCAATATTTTATCCTCATTCCTCCTCCACAAAATCAATAACCACCTCCGCTTTATCTAGCTTTAATAATTCAGGATTGGCTATCTGAATTCTATCATAATTGACCCCTTGTTCGTCTACTATAAAGTTTTTTATTAGATTGGATAATTTAACTGCCTTCTGTTTACTGGTATTATAATAGGATCTTATAGTGAACTTTTGAAGAGGGTTGTCTTTAATGAAATTTGACAGGTTTGTTAAGAGAGCTTTGGTTTTTGTATCCAGCTTGTTCGATGATTGAAACGAAAGTGTAGATAGTGAATCCGGCAGGGGCACTGGCACGTGAAAGCCAGGCTGCATAAGTCCCGAAATAATACATTGTGGTATATATGGCTCAGATAATACAATATCATAACTGGTAGATCTCATGAGTGGATGGTAGCTTCGAACTTCCCTGACCAGCTTTGGATATGAAAATTGAATGACAGCCATTTTATTAAATCCTGAAGGGAGCGTAAACTGAAAACTTCCATTTTTGTCGGACAATAATTTGTATTGATCAAAAATGATTTCGGCATTTTCAATAGGGGCGCCATGTTTATCTTTTACCGTCCCTGAAATAAGTAAAGAGTCTGCGGGTATAGCTGGCGTTTGTTTGAGGTGTGGTTGTTGTGCCTGTGCCTTGTTAACGATCATAGGAGTGGGGGGTGCTGCTTCCGTTGTAATTGTAGCCAGCGTCAATAGGGTAGCTGTAACCGGTGATAAATTCCGGTTTATTGTTGGGGTTGTATGTACAAAATGATGATCTCTTTGTGTGGTCAGCATTCTGCCACAAACAGGATAAGGATGTTCCAAAAAGTATTGCAGTATTTGCTGATCTGATAGGTCTACAAAATTAATGACCGGTTTTTGGCATTTATTGCAGAATCGTCCCGCTTCGGTTGGCTCCATACCATTCCAATTCTCCTCACAGGGCGTGTTCATTTGAATGGTCAATGAAATTGATCTACTCATAACTCATTATTTGGTTGGGCATTACAGGTTCGATGAAGATATTGTTTCTGTTGTAAAACTGCAACAAAGGGTAATTTTTACCTGTACCAGCCGGTTAAACCTGCCCCCGGCCGACCAATCCCCCAAATTTCTAAAAATAAATCCGCCATGTCTTTAGTCATTTTGGGTGGTTCAGTTGTTTTAAATAATACACTAGTCAGTACTTTAACTGAAAGCCCCGATGTTTCCACACCAGGGCTTTTTTTATGTCTTTGCTTTTCAAGCTTTTGTAGAGTTTTGATTCAAGTTTCCCCAATGAGCCCAAAATATGGTCGAAAGTTAAATAAGTAGATGGTAATCATTAATTTACAGATCAGCCCCCGACGTACTGTCGCTCGTTATACGCGGATGGGTCTGGTTCCATTGGTTGATAAAATACTCACCGAAGGTTTTTATGTATTTATAATAATCGTAGTCGTTCTCGAAGCTTTTCAGTTGCTCATAACCAGGCCGGTACTCCACCATAAAAGTATCCAGCGCCGGCGATGTCAGGTGGGTGATGCGTTTCACCAGCGCTTTTGTGAAGCGATGATCCACGTACTTATCCCGTTCTTCTCTTTCCAACCGGGCTTTAAAGGCTTCCATCCGCCTGATCTTTCTACCTCCAAAGATCAGGTCGAAACTAATGCCCAGCCCAACGCCGCTGCCGGGGGCGTAACCAAAATCAGGACCACCATAGTCGAACACCTTCCTGTATTCATTGCGGTTGGCCAGCGAATCCATGTGGTAACTGGGTTGGCGCACGACGACTGTTTTCAAAATGTCGACCGATACCGGCAGACTGATATCAAACGGTTGATCGGGAAACAGTTGTTTAACAGGGTATTTCGAAGTCATTTTACCGAGATAGGAAAAATAAATGGAATCTTCAGCGGGCACTTTAATGGAGTAATGGCCCAGCGTATCGGTTGATGTGCCTATGCCGGAGGTGCTCAGCACACTCACATGCGGTACGCCGTAACGGGCCAGCTTATCGTACACGGTACCTTTAATGACTACCTGGGCAATGGTTGTACGGCATAGCAGGATTAAAAGCAGCAATAAAATATTTCCACGAAAAAAGAACGTTCGCTTCATGAAGCCTGATTTAAAAGGCATAAATAACTGGTCGGGAATTTTTCCTTTGGGTGTGGGAGTAAAAATAAAAAATTCCTGGAATTAAAACACAGAATAAGACAAACCGGGTGTTTTTATAGACGAAGGTGTTGCTGAAGTATACGCGTGATGCTTTTTGCCGGATCTTATAGCCTGTTTTTGGTGATAGGCCGAACATGATAAGGGCCGACCTGTTGGGTCAGCCCGTTTTCTGCAATATTTACTTTTTTTGAATTAGAAATATATGCCCGGCACCAGGTCATCGAACAATCCCGGATGGGTGGGTTCCCAGCCCAGGCATTTTTGGGTCAGCTCACTGGAAGCCGCACAATCAATGGCCGCAAAATATTTAAACCAGCCGAAATGCGCCTCGGCGTCCTGCCCGTCTTTGCTCACAACCGGCACCTGTAATCCCTGTCCGATAGCGGTTGCAATTTGCTTAAAGGGTATCCCTTCTTCGGCCACAGCATGGAAAACCTTTTGGTCCGGCTGCTTTTCAACGATCAAACGGTATAAAACAGCGGCGTCTAAGCGATGAACGGCCGGCCAGCGATTATGGCCTTCGCCAATATAGACTGAAGTCCCTTTTTCTTTGGCCAAACCAATGACCATCGGAATAAAACCATGATCACCTTTATCATGGACCGTTACCGGAAGCCTTACGATGTAGGTGTTTACGCCCTGTGCGGCAGCTGCAGCGGCTGCTTCTTCCGTAGCGGCGCGTGGCATTGTATGGGACCCTGAAGCTTTGTCGCTTTCGGTCAACAGCCTGTTATACTTCAGCACGCCTATTCCTGATGTAATAACTAACGGATTACCAGAACCGGCAAGCACTTCGCCCAATGCTCCTATCACCTTACGATCATTTTCGCAATTTTCCTTATAGCGGGAGAAATCATGGTTGAAAGCAGTATGAATGACCGCATCGCATTGTGCAGCGCCTTTTTTGATGCTTTCGAGATCATCGAGGTTGCCGCGATGCGCCTGCGCACCGGCTTTGGTCAATGCTTCGGCAGCAGCGTCTGATCGCACCATGCCGAGCACCTGGTGGCCTGCCTGTAAAAGTTCTTTAACGACGGCGGAGCCAACAAATCCGGAGGCTCCTGTTACGAATACACGCATAAATAAAGAATTTAATTTTGTCGATACAAAATTGATTCAATGCGTGCTGGAAAAGGTGGTCATTTGACCATATTTCAACTTATCGGTGTATTTGTGCATGACGGATGCGCGTCAACGTTTTCAGCGAAATGCCAAGATAAGCGGCAATCATGTGCAGGGGTAACCTTGCCAGCAGGTCAGGGGAAGTGCGTACAAATTCTTCATACTTTTCTTCCGGTGTTGCACTGAGCGTGGTAAACAGGCGATGCCGGCCCCGGTAATTATTAAACGAGATCAACTTTTGTGAAAAAGCATTCAGTTCGGGTATATCCGTTAACAGGCGATCAAAATCAGGTTTGGTCCAAAGCAGCAGTTCGCTTGCTTCTACAGCGGCGATATTAAATAGGGAAGGCGTTTGCAGGTGATAACTTTCTGCATCTAATGTCCAGCTATTTTCCGGTGAGAAATGTAAAATAGATTCGCTGCCATCCGCAGCCGTACCAAAGGAGCGAAGTAAGCCTTTTATGATAAACGTTTTATGCCTGCATACCTGGCCTTGCTGCAAGAGCAATTCATTGCGGTGAAGGGATCTGGGCTTTGCTGCCGAAATGATCCGTTCAATGTCTTCACCGCTCAGGCTGGTGTGTGTTCGAAGATATGTTTCAAGTCCGGACATCATATGCTACCCAAAATTAATACTGCTTTGTCAAACGGGCAAATAGCCTTGCACTGGGGAATGACTTTTGCAATCTACATAAAATCAACACATCCAGGAAAGCCACTGCTATGACAAAATTAATCCTGTTTATTGGTTTACAGTCTTTTGTTATAATACAAGCGGTCGCCCAATCGACCACGCCTGTAAACGCACCTACAACAATAACCGATTCTTTAGTAGTAAGCCGGCCGGCCGGGAAACAATACGTTGCTTCGCCTGGTAAAATGTTCTGGTGGGGGAAACATTATCGCCGGGAGTGGGCTACTGAGGTGCGTTTTCCTGTGTTGAACATGGATACGGCAAAGGGTGGTTTAACGCCCGATAAATTGGGGGGTGGTCATCAAACAAAAACGCTTCGCCTCATGGGTGGCGATGGCCGGGAATATGTGCTGCGTACAATCGATAAAAGTCTGGATGTGCTGATACCCGATGAGTTCAAAGGGACTTTTATAAACGACATTGTAAACGACCAGATCAGCACTGCCCATCCTTATGGTCCGGTGGCTATTGCTCACCTCGCCGATTATTTACAGGTACTCCATACCAATCCCGTCATTCTATATGTGCCGGACCAGCCCGCTTTGGGCGAATTCGATTCGGTATTTGCGAATAAGTTGTGCCTGCTGGAAGAACGTCCATCGGGGAAAGGATGGGCGCATACCGATTTAACCGGCAATGCCGACGATATAGATAATACCGAGAAATTATTGGAAAAGGTATACAAGAACACCAAAAACCAGGTCAATCAACAGTCATTTTTGAAAGTACGCCTGTTCGATATGCTGGTGAACGACTGGGACCGGCATGAAGACCAGTGGGTATGGGCTGAACACGACGATGGCAGCAGAACACGGTACGAGGCATTGGGCCGGGACCGCGATCAGGCTTTTTCCAAAACCGATGGCGTTTCCCTGTGGTTAATATCAAGACCCTGGGCGCTGCGTGCCTTGCAAAACATGAATTACAAAGTAAAAGATATCAAGGGGCAAAACATGGCAGCCCGGTACCTGGATAACCAGTTCCTGAACCAGTTGAACAAAAAAGATTGGTCAGCAATGATCGACACCGTTCAATCAGCATTGCCGGATTCGGCTATCCGGGCCGGTGTGAATGCCATGCCTGCCGAAGTGAATGCCATTTCCGGTGACTGGCTGGTGAAAAGACTGGCGCAACGCAGAGATCACCTGCCTGGTTATGGAATGAAATATTATAACTACCTGAGTAAACAGGTTACTGTTGTGGGGTCGGACAAGAACGAAACATTTGTTTTTTCAAAGATCGATAAACGGCATCTGTCTTTGACCGGCATCAATGAAAAAAACGATACTTTTTATCGTCGTGTTTTTGACCATGGCGAAACCAAACAGATCAACGTGTATGGATTAGAAGGCGGAGATCGGTTTATTTTTAATGGTGATGCAAAGAACAAATTTCATATTCGCACCATTGGTGGTAAAGGAACGGATAGTTTTATGATCGAAGGAAAGGGGACTGGTAGAAAGATTCATGTGTATGATCATTCCAGAGATAATTTTTACGGTAGTAACCGGTTTGCTATCAATCGCAGTGAAGACAGTATTTTTCAATACAACCGAAAGTCGGTTAAATATGACTGGTGGTTACCATTGATCGTTCCCGGCTATAATCCCGATGACCAGGTTATTTTGGGGTTAGGTTTATTATACAAAAGACAACAATGGGGTAAAACACCCTATGGCTGGCAGCAAAGCTTTATTGTAAACTATGCCTTTGGTACCGGGGCGTTGGGCTTTGGGTATAAAGGAGTGTTCAAACAAACGTTTGGCAAGTGGGACCTGAACCTGGCGGCTGCGTATAAAGGACCGCGGCATATTCTAAACTATTATGGTTTGGGAAACAATACGGAACTGGTAGTAGACTCAAGATCTTTTTACAGGACCAAAGCAAGGAATTTTTATGGAAGTACGGGTATAGGCAGGGAATGGAGTCACTCGTCGTTACAATTTGGTTTGCAGTTTGAAACCATGCAAATATTACCATCGGAAGAAAAGTTTGTGGCGAGTCCACATTCAGATCTGGATTCCTCCGTATTCACCACCCAATATTTTGGCGGCGTGAATGGTTCCTGGCAGTATAGCTCCAGGAATTCATTGAAATTTCCAACCAAAGGGATCGGTATTGAAACCAGCTACTCGTATTATAACAACCTTGATCAGTCGAAGCGGAATTTATTGAAGCTGTCCGGTGCTGTGAGTGTGTATTGTACTCTTTTCAACCGCTTAACATTCGCGCATCGCAGCGGGGCGGCCACCAATATAGGCGACTTTGAATTTTACCAGGCCAATACATTGGGCGGCTCAGAAAACCTGCGAGGGTATTGGCGCACCCGGTTTGCCGGTAGACATAGTGTTTATCAAAATACGGAGTTGCGTTATAACCTGACTAATTTAAGGGGGTATGTATTTCGCGGACATATCGGGCTGCTGGGCTTTTTTGATGATGGCCGGGTATGGATCAGGGATGAGGATTCTGATACATTTCATACCGGTTATGGCGGCGGTATTTATTTTCTTCCATATAACATGATGGCGTTTACCGCCTATTTCTCAACGTCGAAAGAGGTGAGCTTTGTAACATTAAGGGCGGGGTTCTTTTTTTAGAAAGGCAGGCGTGATCATTTCTAACGGGTAAATTTTCTGATTACGACATTCAATCAAATTACTTATTTTATACGATATGCCCTGCCAGGTCGCCGTTTTTGGTGCCTGGCGGGGTTTTTTGTGGGGGGATGTATAAAAGTTGGCCTGTGTGTAAGGTTGACGCACTGTGCGAAAATAAAATGCTAATGTATTTAGTCATTTTTGTTGGTTTATTTGTTTCTATTAAGAGAATATCTGCTAATATAATTAGTATGTTTATGTCGCGCTTTAATCCAATAATGGAAGTACAGGAGGACGGTTTCTTTATGCCAAAAGCCGTAGGGCCATGGGCTGAAAAGAAGTATAACCTAATGGGCGGATATGCTGCAATATTTAATAACGGCATCAAAAACAAATTTATCAATCGGGTCTATATAGACTTATTCGCGGGAGCTGGATATGCTCCTATCAAAGGGAGAAATAAAATTGTTAAATCATCTGCTCTTATTTCTCTTTCTCTACCGGAACCATTTACCCACTACGTCTTTTGTGAAATGGATCCTAATCGTATTCATGCATTAAAAGAAAGAGTTAAAAGGGAGTATCCATCCAAATTCTCATCTTGCTATTTCTTAGAAGGAGATTCTAATGAGAATGTAGGTGAAGTTATAAGGATAATAAATAGTCTTCAAGGTTCAACCATTAGCTTTGCTTTTGTAGACCCTTTTTCTTTGAACCTGCATTTTTCTACGGTTGAAAAATTATCTAAAGTAGGCAAAGTAGATTTTTTGATTTTGCTTGCTCTCCAAATGGATGCAAATCGGAACTTTATTTATTATAGTGATGAGGATAATAAAAAAGTAGATTTGTTTATTGGAAAGAATAATTGGCGGGAACCATTTAAAAATATGGAGGTTAATAGAAATGATTTTATAAGTTATTTGGCAAGAGTTTATGATGAAAATATGCTTCGCCTGGGATATAAAGTAAAAAACGAGGGACTAAAACCAAAAGTTGATGCAGAAGAATATAATTTAGCTTTATATTATCTTGCCTTTTATTCAAAGCACGAATTAGGAAATAAGTTTTTTCAGGAAATTCAAAAGTATCATATTCCACAACAACAATTATTTTGACTTATGGCACAATCTAGTATCGAGTGGACTGAGATGACATGGAATCCAACTACAGGTTGTAATAAGATTTCTGCAGGTTGTAAATATTGTTATGCAGAAGTTATGGCCAGACGACTGCAAGCCATGGGTATTGAAAAATATCAAAACGGTTTTAATCTTGCAATACACGAAAGTGCTTTAGATATTCCTTACACATGGAAAAGTCCAAAGATTGTGTTTGTTAATTCGATGAGCGATCTTTTTCATAAGGATATTCCATTAAGCTTTATTCAAAAGGTTTTTAAGGTGATGAATGATAACCCACAACATGTCTTCCAGATTTTGACAAAAAGGGGCGATGTGCTTTTTAAACATAATAAAAAGCTATCGTGGGGCCATAACATTTGGATGGGAGTATCTGTAGAAAACGAAAGGGTAGTGGACCGTATTGATTTTTTGCGAGGTTGTGGGGCGAAAGTTAAATTCCTGTCGTGCGAGCCCTTAATCGGGCCACTGCCAAAGCTAAAATTGAAGGGAATAGACTGGGTTATTGTTGGCGGGGAAAGCGGGCGCAAGCCAAGAGCGATGGATCCTGACTGGGTTTTAGAAATTTTGGACCAATGCCAAAAAGAGAATGTAAAATTTTTCTTCAAGCAATGGGGAGGAACTAATAAGAAAAAGGCGGGTCGGGTTTTATTGAATAGAACCTGGGATGAAATGCCTGTTAGTAATGTTGTCTGAGTAAATATTTGAAGTCATTGATTTGTTTTAGTCATAGAATTTCCCCTTTATTGTCCATCATCTCTCATTCCTTATTTTATCACCTTTAACCGGTGAATAATCGGTTTGTAACACGCCATTTACCAGCAGCTTATTAAAATAGCATTTGACGCCAGTCGCTATAATAAAGTCTTCTGTATTCTGCAGATGAAAGTGCAAGTGGGGCTCGGAAGAATTACCGGAATTACCACATAAGCCTAACAACTGTCCTTGTTTAATTTTGTCGCCTTGCCTCACCTTTACCGTACCTTGTTTGAAATGCGCCAATAAAATATATTCCTTGTTGGTGGTTTTTAAAAGAATGGCATTGCCTGGTATGTAAAAGGTATTCTTCATGCCTGGTACATTGTCTTTAATACCGTCTACAGCGAAAACAACCTCTCCGTTACAAGGGGCAATAATGTCTTGTCCGAATGCATAATAATCTTCGTTTTTCTTTCCATCGTTTTTATAGCTTTTGCCAGACTCGTCCGTTTGAATGATATCAAAAGCATTCTTTTGAAACCTGACCGCCACGTGGTAATTCAGCTCCTTCGTGTCGCCTCCCCAAAACACTGCCCACTCGCCCCTGAAAGGCAGGCTCATACTCGTACTGTTTCTTTTTAAAACGGGTAAGGAATCCGGTTCATAAGGTTTGGCATATAACCCGGTAATGGCCTGGGTTTTATCTACTGCAACGTTTAACTGCAGGGTTCCTTTATCACATTCCGTTTTGTACACCCCCCAGCCAGACTGGTAGTTCAGAAAACTGGCGCTCTTAATGTTTCCATACTTACTCTTCAGCCGGTTGAGAAATGCCCTGGTCTTTTCCAGTGGTAAAGCGGTTTTGGTATGCTCGGAAAACTGGTTGAAAATACTGTCTGGTTGTCCTGCATTATAATAACCCTGGAATTTTTCAAACGCCCCTTTACTTTCGACGCTTTCTGTTTGTGAGAAAATAGCATTGGTTATTAACAGGAATGCGGGGATCGTGAATAGAAGTGCTTTTTTCATTTTATGATTCTATGGAGTTAATATAGGTATATAAGTTGTTGAAATTGTCAAAAACTTACATATCGAAGTAGATGCGCTAAGGTTTATCCCTCCCTATCCACCTACCTTTACCCAACAAAAAATCAATGGCTTTGGTAATGTTTGTATCAATACTGGCTTCCGTTTTCAGATTGGCTATATAACGTACAATTTCATGCTGCAGGGATGGGCGCAGCTTGTCAAAAATGGCTTTTGCCTTTTTGTTCTTCTCAAGCGATTTCACCAATTTTGGATGCGGTGTAATTGTTCTGTCCGAGGGATCAAATTCAACGCTTACGGCTATGGTTGTACCAATTTTTTGGGGTGACTGTTTTAACATCGTGGTATTGATGTAAAGCCGCCATTCGCCTTTAAATTTTACCAGTGTCTGGGTATAAGGCAATTTATTGACGGTGCCTCGGATCGGGATTTTCCCTTTTTCTTTCCCTGCCTGTTTAAAAACAGCCACTAATATTTTTTCAGGTACTTCCACATATGGGTTTATTCCGATAATCTTTAATTCAGCCTTAAAAGTTTGCATTGTTTAAATGTATTGCCAGTAGCCCGTAAAAATAAGGTATTGGCAACAATAGATCATTGGACCCGTTTAATCATACTTCCTTTTTAACCAAACTTCCGGTACGGGAATGATACAGATATTCATCGATCTGTTATCTGCCGATAACATAGCCGATTGAATTTCGATCTTCGTTCCATCAGCATTCATGGTGGGGTGGGGGTGATCGGCAGCGGTAGCTTTATGTCCGGCGGAGAGTAGGATCATTTCACTGGTATGCCGGTCTATTAAGTAAATATTGCGCGCAAAATCGTCGGCTACCGCCCAACGCCCGTCGGCAGAACCATGCACATGCCATAAGCCACTGCCGCTTTTTGTTTGTCCGGCAATCACCATCTCTCTTGTTCTCAAATTCACGATGGCCAGGCCGGTTGGTTTTTCCCGGGTGCCCGATGGTCCCCAGGCCGTTTCCTGTCCTGGATTCGCGCCACTCCAATGGGTGCCCGCCGTGTCGCCGCGGTTGCTGACCCCGGCAATTTTCCGGTGGCCCATGATCGCCATCGCTACTTCATCTTTACTAATAACCGCTTCATGCGTTACCCATTCAAAGTCCGATTCGGGATACAGGGGCCGTAAACCGGTACCATCGGCCATGACCGTCCAGGTACGTTGGGGCGATTTGCCGCCGGTTTCCCAGCAGAAAACAATTTCACCAGGTGCCCAGGGATTGGTTTGAATATGCCCTATTTGAAAGGGCACTGAAACAATGTATTTTATTTCGCCGGTTGTAAGGTTCATACCGGCAAGGCCTGAAGGGCCGGCTCCCATATTACGTGGACCAAAATTGCTTTCTATTTTAGTGCCGTTTGCTACGTGTTTGGCAGCTTCGGAACGGCTAACGCGAAAGTATACGTCTTTCTCTTCGGCATCGAGCCCCATGTCGCCACCGCCATTCAACGAATCAGGGATAATGCCGCATACCCGTTGATAAACGGAAGCTGGTTTCATATTGCCAGCTTTGCTGTCGGCAAATACTTTTGCCAGATCGGTCTCCATCATCTGCAACGTTCCGTTTCGCCGGGTTGTATCCATCGGGTGCATGTAGTACAGTTTCATCGATTTTCTGGCTACACACAACATGCCTGTATAGCCCCCTTCGGTAACCTGCACCTGGTCGCCTGTTTTTTCATTCACCGCCAATACTTCTCCCTTAACCCGTCCACTGCGAAAAATAAGCCATTGGCCGTCTGACGTCCATTGATTGTGTGTTTGATATATTTTCGAATTGCCGGCGGGTGTACTCGTTAAAAATGTGAGCATAGTACCGGTAACCGGGTCTTTGATCAGTTTCCGTTCCGATGGAAACCTTTTGCCGATTTGTGCGTGGAGCGATAATGCAGGCAAAAATGAAACAAACAAAGTAGATACAAATAACAAAATTTTCATTTTCATACAGCAATACAATTAGGAAGCAATCATGAATGAATACAGGCCGAGCCTTTCCTATGCCAGGCTGGTATGGCAAAGCGTGCCTGCTCATTCAAATTTATATGCGATAATTTTAGTAACCGTCCTGCTGTATATGGTAAGCAGAAATACTGATTTCTTTGAGTGTAAAAACTGAGTTTTCCTGGCATCCGAAACGTAAATGGCTCATAGCATGCTGATATCCTCTTTATTACGTATGTTGATGACTGTTTCTGCCATTGGCACCTGTGATATTAGGTATATTTACGGGTATCCATATCAGGTAAATACAGTAACTTCAAAATAAGGCGTACACTTCATTCCGGAATTATTCCATCTCTTTTAATCCGGCTCCATTCTTAATTATATCATATCGACATCATTATTCCCGAAGGGAATATTGGGGGACGCTCCCGAAAATCCTTAACAGAGTAGGGCGCAAAGCCTGCATGCGTGAATACAGGCATCACAAATCTTTATTGTATGAACCGATTAAACCTTACAACAGTCATTTTAGGACTACTAACCATTGCTGCCTGTAAAAAGAACCATATTGCAGATAAAACGGCACTCACCCAAACCAGCAAGGCGGTGGAAGAATGTCAGCCCGCCATGTATAACCTGGCGGTAGATTCTGTATCCGGCAAATCCTATATTTATAAAGTGCTGGGTTCGCCCGGCGCCGGCCCTATTACCGTTACCCCCTATGTAGTAAGCAGCTCTAACCAATTGACAGATTGCAGTGGCAATCCCATCCTGCGGGCCAGCGGTTTGTCGTACGATCCCACAACCGGTATTTTTTGGGGCACTACCGGCATCACAGGGTCTCCTGTACCTAACGCCATTTTAAAATTTATCGACCCTAATTGTGTAACCATCTCTCCCGCCGTAAACACCTGTGGTCTTGCGCTCAATTTAAGCGATATAGAAAGAGATCAAACTACAGGAATCTTTTATGCCATTAATCGCGGCACGGTAGCGCCCAATAACAGGGTCGTTAGAATGGGATTGCCCGGCGTCCTGACCGTTAATTGTTTACCCAATCCGCTCCCTGTGGGATTAAACGCGCGGGGTTTGACTTTTAACTGCAACGGTCAGCTGTATGTGATACATACCAGCGGCATTTCCGGCACCATTGTATTTGTAAATAAAGTAACAGGTTTGAATGGCGCGGCTTTCGCGTATCCCGGCCCCATTACAACGTTTGCAGCAGTTCCAGTACCTGAAGTGGGATTGCATTTCGACTGCAGTTGTATTGGGCGTTTCATCACCGGCAGCTTTAACCCAATTACCGCTACCCGCTATACGGACGGACTGCCAGCAGGGCTGGGTGGACCCATTTACAACTCGGTTATTGCCGCCCTGAATCCTACCGTAGATTTTGCCCGTCCATAGTATCGTAATGGAATGATCCCGGAATGAACCGCCTTTTTGACTAAAGCCTCATGGCATCGTGTTGTTCAATTAAAACTTGATCTGCAATTTCACAGAAACAAGCTTGTTGTCCTTATAATACTCATACGTCCAGTCTTCGTTCTTCTTGAACACGATGCCATTTATTGCGCCATTCTCGGCTATAAAATAATCGGGCATGGAAGTTTTGAGCAGGGTCAATACTTTTTTGGGTGTGGTATCGATCAACTGAAATCCGTTGGGGGTGGCTTGTGCATACAAGGTGCCCGTGGTTTCGGTAATGGCAGCCGATGCAGGTGCAGCCGGAGCAGGAGCGGTGGCCGGGGCAGCTATTGCCGGCGTCACAGTCACAGTTGGCTGTTGTGGTTGCGTAATTGTGGTACCGTCATATTTATAAGGTACGTCCTTCAATGAGGTGAATGCATCTCTTAACGCCTGGTCGTAGGCGGTTTGCCATTCTTTCTCCCTGCTTTTGCCTTCTTTGCTTTTGAAGATGATATTGCCCTGGCAGTCTTTCAGCGTGAGGGTAAGATTGGTAACGAGGAATCCTTTTCGCTCCACCACTTCAGTAGTGAGCGCATTACACTTGTTGCCAGCTACCTCGGGCGGTAATTGCGAGTTACCAATAAAAACGGTGAATCCTTTTTCTTCGAGCAGTGCTTTTGCTACCGTATTCAATCCATATTGATTGTCTGACTTGGAAAAAGCGAACCTTTCGGGTACAATTACATATTTGTAATTGTTGATGGTGTTTTGTGAATAAGCAGTGGCGGTAAATAATACCAGAATAAATAATACAGATGCTTTCATATAATAGTATGCTTCAAGTTATAACGAATATATGCAAAAACTTACAAATCGGGATTTCAGCGAGTAATTCAACAGGTTGTATATGTTTTTTATTATTATTCTCTCAAATTTATCCCAAACGCTGTCTGTTTAACACTTTTATAAGAACTGAATTCGGATTTTCACTGTGGACGAATTTTCAGCGCTTTTTGCCCCCTAAACCTAACAACAGACTTTGAGAAATGAATAAACTAAAATTCACAAAGGACGAAGGTTCTGCATTCTACAAAGAACTAAACGAAAAAATTGAACAATACTTTTCAGAAAAAGGAATCCGGAAAACAGGCAACCATACAATGGTCTGTAAGATCATCCTGTATTTCAGCCTTGATATTCTCTTTTATACGCTGATGATCACGAGTACGTCGACCATTGGCTTTTTTTCATTTTATCTTTTAATGGGTCTGTCGGTTCTGCTGACTGCTTTTAATATTTCCCACGATGCGGCGCACGGGGTTGCTGTAAAAAGCAAGTACTGGAATCAATTTTTATTTTCCCTGAGTTTTAACCTGCAGGGGAACAACGCCTATGTTTGGGGAAAGAATCATAACGAATCGCATCACCTGTACACGAATATAGAAGGCAGCGATATCGATGTGCTCAATAACCCATTGTTCAGAATGACAGAAAGCCAGCCGCTTAAATGGTTTCATCGGTATCAGTATATATATGCTCCTTTTTTATACCTGCTGTATTCGCTGAACTGGTTTTTCTTTCGGGAAACACTGATGCTCTTCAACCTTAGCAGCAGGACCATCAAAATTAAGATCCCCCGGAATGAAGTCGTCAAGTTGATCGTTTACAAGCTGCTTTATATTGGCTATATGATCGTTCTGCCGGTATACCTGTTGCCTTTTGGCTGGGGAACGGTTTTGCTGGCGTTTCTTTTGAATCATTGTATAGTTTCCATTCTTTTTGTGGGCGTTCTAGGCGTTTCGCATTTGTCCGATTTTGTGGAACATCCCGTACCCGACCAGGATAATAAACTGCATATGAGCTGGCCAAAATTACAAATGTGCACATCGGTGGACTACAATGCCGGCAGCCATTTTTTTAACTGGACATTGGGCGGTTTTAACGCGCACGCACTGCATCATTTACTGCCGAATATTTGCCACGTACATTATATAAACATTCTGCCGATATTCCGGGAGCTGGCCGAAAAACACGGTCTTACCTATATGGAAATGCCTTACAGGAAATCGCTCGCTTCGCATTTCCGGTTTTTAAAAAGCATGGGCTCTCATCAAACATTTAATGCCATTCCCTTTGAGAGATAAACATATACATATTACCCGGGACAGCGAATTGCTCAAGACCATTTACCGAACCGTTGATGAACAGCTTCTTATTGATAAGAAACAGTTCCGTTTTAAAATAGTCGTAAAATTTATTTTCTATTTTGGGTTATCCGCCCTGTTTTATGCCGGGTTGTACCTGGTTGATCATCCGTTGTTGTTTATCCTCACCTTTGTTTTGTATGGATTTGCCTCCCTGCTATTTGCTTTTAATTTCTCGCACGACTTTTCTCATAACACCATATTCAAGTCAAAGAAATGGAACAACCTTTGTTTCATTTTCATTTATACGATCGTGGGCGCGCATGCAGAAGCCTGGAAGAAAAGACATGTGAACTCGCATCATTATGCCCCGAATGTAGAAGATTACGACTCTGATTTGAAAATAACAAAACTGATACGGGTAATACCAGGCAGCGAACATCGTTGGGTTCACCGGTTTCAACACCTGTACGCCCCCATTGCCTACACCACCTATTCGTTGTTTTGGGTTTTTATAAAAGATTTTGTCATCCTGTTTACAAAGGACGAATACACCGAGCGAAAAGGGCTCACATACCATATTTCGTTCTGGACACAGAAAGCGGTCTATGTAACCTACATGCTGATACTTCCCCTGTTATTTTCTCAGCAAGCCTGGTACGTAGTTCTTGCCGGATTTCTGCTGATGCATTTGTCGCAATCATTGTTTTTATTGTTTACCTTCTTTATGACCCATCATGTGGAGGCCACCGAATATCCCACGACAGACGAAAATGGCTATATAAATACTTCGTGGTTGATGAACCAGGTGAAAAGTTCAAACGATATGCACCCGTTTAGTGAAACGGCCAATTTTATATTAGGCGGTTTTAATAACCATATAGCGCATCATTTATTTCCCCATTATCACCATATATATTATCCAAAGCTCAATAGGATCCTTTACGGAATTTTAACAGCGAATGACATCAAACCGAATCAAACCACCTATTTTGGTGGACTGGTTTCGCACCTCAAGCTATTGAAGCGAATGAGCTATAATGGGAAGAAAGAGGCCAGTTAATAACAGTCAACTCCGCGACATTCATACTGCCATCTGTGATTTTTCTCTATGCCCGTCTTCAAAAGGCGTAACTTGATATGGTTATTGCCAGCGCTGGGTTATATTATTCTCTTTATTGTATAAACAGGCAGGTAATCCACTTCCGTTTCATTTTTAGGCACAATATCAATAGTTATGGAAATAGTAATATACAGTACGCACAAGTTTGAAAAAGAATTTATCGAAACGGCGAATGCCGGAAAGCATAGTCTGAAGTTTCTCGACGTTCCTCTGAATAAAACAACTGCGGATTTAGCCAATGGCGCTACAGCAGTATCCATTTTTGTAAATGATGATGCAAGCGGTGAAGTGCTGGACAGGCTTAAAAAAGTTGGCGTCAGATTCCTGGTGCTGCGTTCAGCAGGATACAATAATGTTGATATAGCGATAGCCCGGCAATCAGGGTTTAGAGTGGCAAGAGTTCCTTCCTATTCGCCGTATGCTGTTGCTGAGCATGCTGTAACACTGATGCTGGCTTTAAACCGCAAATTGATCAAGGCTACTAACAGGGTGCACGACCTGAATTTTTCATTGGATGGATTGACTGGTTTTGACATGAACGGAAAAACAGTCGGGATCATTGGTACCGGGCAAATAGGGGCGGTCGCGGTAAAAATCCTCCATGGCTTTGGTTGTAAAATACTGATAGTTGATCTACAGGAGAATAAGGAATTAATTGAAAAATATAATGTGCAATACACAGACCTGGATACATTGTATGCTCAATCAGATATAATTTCCCTGCATATACCTTTAACTCCGCAAACCCGCTACCTGATCAACAAGGGCAGTATAGACAAAATGAAAAAGGGAGTCATGATAATTAATACAAGCCGGGGAGCATTAATTAATACAAAAGATATCATACAGGGGCTAAAGAAAGGACAGATAGGGTATTTGGGCCTGGATGTTTATGAGGAAGAAAGCGGGCTGTTTTTTGAAGACCATTCAGAGGACATTCTCCAGGACGATACCATATCACGTTTATTAACATTCAAAAATGTATTGATCACCAGCCATCAGGCTTTTTTAACCGATACGGCTTTACAGAATATTGCGATGACAACAATCCATAACCTTGATTGCTTTGAAAAAAATACTGATTGCAAAAATGAAATCATTTCGTAGTCATGTACACATGAGTTCAGGCGGTGCAGGAATAATTGATTAATCCTGTGCCGCCTGCTCAATGCCAATTCATTACCCTGGTTGATGCATTTCATAACTCATTCTTAATATTTAACCAACGTGCCTTCTCTGTCAATCGAGTACCAGTCATCTTTCAACAATACTTTACCAAGGCCGTCAGTGAACGTAGTGGCATAATTGAACCGGAATGCAATGACCTCTTTTCCATTTTTATCAATGTAACCCCATAATCCTTTCTTATTGCAAACCGGGGCAATGCCATCTGCAAAGCCGCGAGCATTGGAATAGCGCAATGGAATGGCTACGTTACCTGTAGAGTCGATGTAACCAAAATCGTCGCCTTTGCTTACAACAGCCAATCCTTCGTGAAAAGAATACACTTCGGTGTACTGTGGTTTTACAAACTCATTTCCTTGTTTATCAACGAATCCCCATTTGCCGCCAATGGAAACGGCAGCTCTGTCTTCCGAAAATGCCAATCCTTCATCATAGATCAATGGAACTATTAATTTCCCTGCCTCACTTACATATCCAAATTTTCCGGCTTTTTCAACCAAAGCAAGACCGCAATTACAAGCATCGATACGGTCATATTTTTTAGTCCACGGCTGGGCAACGGCGTAAATACTGGTTGCCACGAGACATAACAATAAAGAATACCTTTTCATAAAATATGCTTTAAGTGCACTGTTAAGTTACATACTGTAAGAGGAAGGGATGGTGATATTCGACAGGCGGGCTATTGATCCTGGTAATGCTATAACATGATTGTTTGCTATTGTCAGAAACCGTTTTCGTTTGATCAGTATCATGCGATTCACTAATCGGGGTCATACATCCGGGGTTTGTAAATAATTAGCTTTGGTTCATAAACTTCTGATATGAAAAAAATCTTAATTGCTATTGATGCAAATCAAATAAATATGCATGTGTTGGATTTTGCCTGTTTTATAGCAAAACTTACGCATTCAAAACTGATAGGCGTATTCTTTGATACTGCTAATGGAATTCCATATGCCGAATCATTGCAGGAAATTGAAGTTTCGCAGCGTACAGCAAAGACGAAACTATCCGATGAACATATTCATCGTTTTACGGAAGCCTGCAGGAACAGAGGTTCAAACTGTTCTGTTCATCTTGATAAAGGCGTACCACTTTCTGAAATAATAAATGAAAGCCGGTTTGCCGAACTGCTCATTGTGGATCCGGAATTGTCATTCGGTAGCAAAAAAGGAGGTGTGCCTACCGGTTTTATAAAGGAGGTACTTGCTAAGAGTGAATGCCCGGTTGTGATCGCTCCGTTTAGTTTTTATGGAATTGATGAGATCCTGTTTGCTTATGATGGCGGCCCATCATCTGTTTTTGCTATAAAACAATTTATTTATCTCTTTCCCGAGCTTACAGACAAAAAGATAACTATTCTGCAAGTAAATGAAAAAGAAGAAGAAACGATTATAGAAAAGGAGAAGATAGGAGAGCTGCTTCAAATGCATTATTCCAATATCGGGTTTCAATCGTTGTATGGTAATGCAAGTGATGAATTGTTTGGGCATCTCATAAGGAAGAAAAATACCTTTGTGGTGATGGGCGCCTTCGGACGTGGAATGTTTTCCGGTTTTTTCAAACATAGTACCGGAGAATTGATTATAAAAACCATTAATCTACCGGTGTTTATTGCTCACCATAAATAAATCCCGTTCTCAAAATTTTGTAGCAGATTAATATTTTGATTATGAAGCTATTGCTTGCTTTTCTGTTTTCGGTGCTGGGAGTTTCCCGCTTTGGTTAAAGGAGAATAATAAAAAAGCAATAGGTCCGCCATTTGAAGTATACCTGAACGATCCGGTTACTGTAAAGGATCAAAAGCTGCTTCGCACAGATGTGTACCAGCGTATAAAATAATTATTGAGAAAACCGGCACTATGATCTTCATTTAGAGTCATTCTTCACATGCCGGCGTGCAGGTTTAAGAAAGTACAAGGCAACAAATGCCAGGCCTGAAATAATGAGACCTGTATCTTCATAAATACCTAAACTAAATGCTGCTGTAAAACCAATGACTGACCACAACAACGGTATTATTGCGATGTAAAAAGGTATTCGCGGCTTGGCTAAAAGAAATATAGCAAAAGTGAAAATGGTTGTAGGACATGGCAGGCCAAATGTTGGAGCGTAAGGGTAGCCATGGCCGGTAAAATACCCAATCAACGGATAAACTATCAGCGCATAAACTAACAGTGGAACGCTGATCATACTTAGTATGTTTTTCTGAAAATTAAAAACAGTTGTTCTGGCCAATCCATAAATCAAAAGCAAAATGCTTTGTAAAACGAACAGAACTCCAAAAAAATAGGCTACTTTGTTAATCACAGAGAAATAACCAATTTGATATACGATCCCCATCCAAATCCAAAAGGCAGCAAGTATAAACAATACGAATCTTTGATGCTTTTTACTACCCTTATAAACAATGTAAATGGTTAAAGCTGCCAGTAGTACGAAAAGAATTTGTAAAGGGAATACTGTATTGTTGTATTCCCGAAATACTTCCAGAAATTGCCTTATCGTAAAAGGTAGTTTCATCTTTGGTGTTTTCGTTAAGCCACTGATCTATACCGTCTTCACGAGTTAACGATGTCTTTTTCCAGCAGGGTTTTATTAACTACCACATTACCTATCGTTTTGTTGTCTGATTCTCTGCCCAACAAAATATTCAGGGCTTCCCATTCGGGAATATAATCGCTTACAATTTTGAGTATGCCTGCAAAAGGAATAAACAATATCATTCCCGACACCCCCCATATAATGCCTCCTGCAATAACCACTACCAGCGTTGCCCAGGTGCTTATTTTTATTTGAGTCGCTACTACTTTAGGGAATATAATATTGGCTTCAAGATATTGCACAAATGAAAATACAGCTATTACGCCAATGGGATACCATACTGAGTCTTTGGTGATCCAGGCTACCGAGATCGGCAGCAGGGCACTCACGAAAATGCCGACATAAGGAATGATAGTCATGATGGCGGTAAGCATACCAAAGAGTATGGCATGCGGAATGCCAAGCGCCAGCAACCCGATGCTGTTGAGAACGCCAACGATCAGGTATACCATAGCCATGCCTTTGATAAATTTAAAGTAGGTATGTATGGTTTCACTTAAAATGGCCTGTAATTGCTTACTGTACTTGCTACCGGTTAGTTTTGCCAGGAACTGAACAAATACTTCGCGGTTATATAAAAACAACGCGGCATACACCGGAACAAGAAATAAGGTGAACAAACTACCGGCTGTTGCAGAAATGGTTGATTGTAAAATACTCCCTGTACTACTGCCGGAATTGCGTATAAACTGTTGCAGCCATTCGTTCTGCGCGGCCATGGAAAAATTAAAAGCAGTTTCTAACCACTGCTGCAATTGTATTAAAGAAGGTTTTAATTTATTCAGTAATTGTGGTATATCCTGCCGAAGTATATTGATCTGAAAAAACAGCACACTCATTAAAAGTCCAAAGAAAATAAAAACGATCAATAATCCTGCTGTAATAGCCAGGCTACGCGGCCACCGGCGGTTTTCAAGCCATTTACAAACCGGGTATAAGACCATAGCAATCAACAAGCCATAACTAAGGGGCACAAACAGGGTTTTACCAAAATATAAAACAACCGCAGTGAACAGGATGATCTGCAGGTATTTTAAAATCGAATGTGTATTCAATGAATTGTTGATCATATATGTAAAACTACCCGTATTGTTATCACTTTTTCGAAATCATCATCAGGCCAGGTGCTGAGGTTTATCATTTCTTCCAATGATCTGATTCATATTCAATCTGCTTAAACTTGCGGAATTTTAATATAATCAATTTTGTATGGCATTACCCATTAAAACAGTTGAATTCTTACAGCAAACGGGCGGTATTTCTGCTTTTGCCGGCCGCTTCTTTAAAGAGGCTTTTAAACCCCGGTACGAGGTGGCGGAGTTCGTTCGCCAATGCTTTATTATCGGCTACAAGTCGTTGCCATTGATCGGATTAACCGGGTTCATCATGGGCCTGGTATTAACCATACAACTTCGGCCTTCACTGGTTGAATATGGGGTAGAATCGCAACTGCCTGCCATGGTAGGCATTGCCATTGTACGGGAGATAGGCCCTGTAATAACCGCCCTCATCTTTGCCGGTAAAATTGGTAGTAGTATCGGCGCCGAGCTTGGTTCTATGAAAGTGACCGAACAAATTGATGCGATGGAAGTTTCCGGCACCAATCCGTTTAAATACCTGGTGGTAACAAGAGTGCTGGCGTCAACACTGATGCTGCCTGTATTGGTGATGCTGAGTGATGCCATTTCATTATACGGCTCATACCTGGGTGTTAACATTCGTGGGGTAACAAGTTTTCATTTGTTTTATACGCAGGTATTCGACATTCTTGCATTTGGAGATGTGTTGCCGGCTTTTGTAAAATCATTTTTTTTCGGTTTTGCAGTTGGCATTATTGGTTGCTATAAAGGATATTTTTCAAATAAAGGAACAGAAGGGGTAGGCCAATCAGCCAATTCGGCGGTAGTGGTTTCGTCTATTATGATATTTGTTATTGACCTGATCGTTGTTCAAATTACGGATGTATTAAACCTGAATTAACCCGCTAGTTATGGAAGTGGAAGAACAAACAGTACAGCAGCAAGCTCAACAACAAAACGACCGGCCGGTTATGGTTGTCAGACACCTGTATAAATCATTTGGCAGGAATGCGGTATTAATAGATTTTAACCTTTCCCTTGGTAAAGGCGAGAACCTGGTAGTGCTGGGTAAATCCGGCTCAGGAAAATCGGTTCTGATAAAATGCATTATTGGTTTAATAGAACCGGAAACGGGTACTATTGAAATGTTTGGAAAGAATATTCCCGAGCTGGATCATGATGAACTGGATATGATGCGTGCCAAAGTTGGTTTTTTGTTTCAAAGCAATGCATTATATGATTCCATGACAGTGCGCCAAAACCTTGAATTTCCTTTACGCCGTCACTGGATACAGGTTACGCAGCAGGAAGTGGATAAGCTGGTACAGGAAGCATTAAATGATGTTGGTCTGGCCCATACCATTGATATGATGCCGGCGGAATTATCGGGTGGTATGCGTAAGAGAATTGCCCTGGCCCGAACGCTTATTCTTAAACCCGGTATCATTTTATACGATGAGCCTACTACAGGTCTTGATCCTGTTACGGGAAAAGAAATTATTCAACTGATCCTGGCAATACAGAAAAAATACAAATCCTCATCCCTGATCATTTCACACGATATGAACTGTGTGCGACTGGCAGCCGACAGGGTGGTGATACTAATAGAGGGGCGCTGTTACGCCGAAGGAACGTATGAAGCCTTACAAAGATCAAGTGATCCCAAAGTGAAACAATTTTTTGAATAACATTTTTATGGCAAAGAAAACAGTCAATACAATAAAGCTCGGGGCGTTCGTTCTTGCCGGACTATTGTTCCTGGTTCTGCTTTTATATATGATCGGTAAGAACAAAAATCTCTTTGGCCCGTCATTCGCTTTAAAAACAAGATTTGCAAACGTACAGGGGCTTGTTCCCGGGAACAATGTGCGGTTTGCCGGTATTGAAGTAGGAACGGTAAAAAGGATAAATATTATAAGCGATACCGTTATAGAGGTAGTGATGGCGGTAGACGAAAAAATGGAAAAAGTTATCCGCAGGAACGCCGTTGTTTCTATAGGCTCAGATGGGTTAATGGGAAATAAGGTGATCAATATTTCCCCGGCCCGTTCGCCGGCGACGCTGGTTGCCAAAGGGGACGTGCTGAACAGTTATAAACCGGTTAGCACCGACGATATGTTTCAGACTTTATCTACAACCAACCAGGATATAGCAGTCATTGCTTCACAACTTAAAATAACTGTGCAACGCTTAAATAGCAGTACCGCTTTATGGACGATACTCAATGACGAAACATTACCACAAAACCTGCGAACCTCCGCTTCCAATGTGCAATTGGCCACTGCCCGTGCAGCTGTTATGGCAAATGATCTGGAATCAATTATCAGTGGAGTTAAAAATGGAAAGGGGTCGGTGGGGGCTGTCCTTACTGATACCGCTTTTGCGAAAAACCTGAATGATGCCATTATAAAAATAAAAGGAGTAGGGGACAGGGCCGATGAGTTAGTGGTTGCACTTAATTCGGTAATAGCAGATGTGCAAAAGGATGTAAGTAATGGCAAAGGTACTGTAAATGCATTGCTGAAAGATTCTTCGATGGTCACTAAAATAGGCAGTAGCCTTGATAATATCCAGAAAGGTACCGATGCTTTCAGCCAGAATATGGAGGCGCTAAAACATAATTTTCTGTTTCGGGGTTATTTCAGAAAACTGGAAAAACAAAAGCAAAAAGAAAGTAAGCATAGTATTGTTGCTCAATAGTTCATCGTTTTGCCGGTTGCCTTTCATAAATCCTGAAAAACGCAATCTTCAACAGGTCGGCGGTAATTAAATATACAATCAGGATCATCCCAATAGCTATTATTTGTTGTGTATGTTCAATGGAAAATCCCAATAAACCGGCAAATGCCGAAAACGGCAGATAGATGATAATGCAGAGCGCCGTCAGGGCTGTAGTAAGTAATAACCTGCCGGGTTTGCTTTTGAAAATGGGTTTTTTGGTTCGCACTACAAAGAGGATCAGTAGCTCGGTGATCGTTGACTCTAAAAACCATCCTGTTTGAAACGCAGAATTGGAAAGCCCGAAATAAATATACAACACATAGAATGTAATAAAATCAAAACAGGAACTATGTAAGCCGAAAACAATCATAAACCGGCGGATCAATTTGATGTTCCATTTGCCGGGTCTGGCCAGATCCTCCTTATCTACATGATCGGCAGCAATCGTTAAAAAGGGAAGGTCCGTTACAAGATTGGTTAACAGGATTTGTTTCGGCAGCATGGGTAAAAAAGGAAGAAATAAAGAAGCGCCGGCAATACTGAACATGTTGCCAAACGTAGCGCCGGTGGTTATAAAGATATATTTCATGGAATTTACAAAGGACTTTCTGCCTTCATGAATGCCATCTGCCAGAACAGACAGATCTTTCTCGAGCAAAACAAAATCAGCAGCTTCTTTAGCTATGTCAACTGCATTATTTGTTGATATTCCGATATCAGCTGCATTAATAGCCGCTACGTCATTAAAGCCATCCCCAATGTAAGCAACCGTCAGGTGTGATTTCTGGAGCGCTTTAATAATGATTTCCTTCTGGTGCGGATCAATTTCTGCAAAAATATCAGTCTGCCTCACTTTAACAACCAATGCCTCCGGGTATAACCTGTCCATTTCTTCACCGGTTAAAATCACCGTGTCTTTCATGCCAATATTTTTCGCCGCATGAAAGGCAGCAAAGCGATTATCACCGGTAATAATTTTTACGGCTATATGCAATTGTTCCAGCTGTTGAATAGAAGCGAGGACATTTTCTTTCAGTTTATCTTCCAGTAAAATAAAGCCCAGAAAGATCATTTCCCGTTCATCATCTCTTGTTATTTTATCTGTTTGTATAGGTTTGTAACAAAGCCCTAAAACCCTGTATCCTTCCTGGCTATAGGCCATGAAATCGTTTTCAAGCCGTTTTCGTATCTCATCCTTTATGGGTTCGGGTTTTTCATTCCCCGATTGCAGGTAACTGCATACCTGCAGCACATTGTTAAATGCGCCTTTAGTGATAAAAAATCGTTCATCCCCATTTTTAACCGCCACACTCAGCCGTTTCCTAATAAATTCATACGGTATTTCATTGATCTTTTCATAAGCCGCTGCTGATATGTTTAATGAAACAATGGCCTGGTCAATAGGATTGGTGAAACCCTTTTGCAAAGAGGCATTTAAATAGGCATATAACCGTAGCCGGGCACTCGTTTTTCCATCGATACCCACAATGTCTTTTATGGCAACAATCCCTTCGGTAATGGTACCTGTTTTATCGGTACATAGTACGTCTACCTCCCCGAAATTAAAAATGCTGGATAGCTTTTTTACGATCACTTTTTTACTGAGCATTCTCTTAACACCTGCGGCCATGGCAAAGGTCATGATAGCAGGTAACAACTCCGGCGCCATGCCAACGGCAAGGGCCAGCGAAAACAGGATAGCATCAAAAAATGGCTTTTGAAAATACAGATTGGTGAGCAAAATAACGAGCGAGAGTACAACGGTAATTCTTAAAAGGAAAAATCCAAAATGCCTGATACCCTTTTCAAACGCTGTATCCGGGGTTTGGATAAGACTATGAGCCATTTGGCCGAAGATCGTTTCGCTGCCAGTATGCACAACCAGGGCAGTTGCGCTTCCACTGATCACGTTGGTTCCCTGCCACAGGCAATTATATTTTTTACCCAATGGCAGGGTGTCATCCAGTTGGCATGCTGATTTTTCAACCGGGTACGACTCGCCTGTTAAAGAGCTTTCATTAATATGCAAATCATTGCTCTCAATAATACGGCAATCTGCCGGAATGATATCTCCTGCATCGCATAATATTACATCACCCGGAACTACTTGCCGGGTTGGCAATTGCATTACCTTGCCATCCCGCATTACGGTACTCGTCATCTCCGTCATTGTGCGCAGTTGCTCCATGGCTTTGCCCGCCTTGAATTCCTGCCAGTACCCCAGCAAACCGGTTGTCAGCAAAATGAAAAGAATAATAAAACTATCGGAAGACTGGCCTAAAACAGCAGATAATATCACCGCAATTACCAACAATAAGATCAATGGATTGGTAAACTGCCGGGTCAATAATTTAAATTGTTTTTTATACCTGCTTTCTGTTTTAAATAATTTAGCCTGTGCTTTAATCCTTTCAATGGCAATTGCTTGTTGCAATCCTTTTTCAGAAGACTGAAGTTGAGCAAGTAATTGGTCAATAGTTGCTGAAGAAAAATGCGAATTTTTCATTTTGTTGCTTTGCAGGTATACATCTTTTCATAATATTCAGCAGCCATTCTGTTACTGTCGAAGTAAGGTATGATCTGCTCCATACTGTTTTTCATTATAGCCAGCCACCTGGAGGGATAGTCATAATACATGGGAATAATTTCTTTTTCAAGCAGGTCGTATAAGTTGTTGGCATCCGCTTCATCCTGCTCATGTTCGGGCAGGGTTAAGGGAGCAGGGGGGATGACAAAGCTGTTTATTTTATCTATGGCAAATTCAGGAAACCATCCATCCAATGTGCCGGTATTTATTGCCCCATTCATGGCAGCGGCCATACCACTCGTGCCGGAAGCTTCGTGTGTTAACCGGGGTACATTCAACCATACGTCTGCTCCCTGTTTCAATAGTTTCGATAATCTTAATTCATAGCCCACCAGTACCGAGCAATTTTTATACGACTTACAAACATGTACTATTTTGTCAAAGGTGCCGATGGCGGCATAGTCCATTGGATATGGCTTGCCGGCCCAGATAATCTGAACGGGTCTTTCCGTATTACTAACAATGCGGTCGAACCGCTGCATATCATGCAAAAGCAGATCTGCCCGTTTATAACCGGCAAACCTTTTTGCAAATACAATAGTCAATGTATTCTCATCATATATTTCCCCGTTCTGGTCGGCTACAATGTCAAATAACTGAGTTTTCCCTGCTTTCTTTATTTGTTGAAGTGCGGTCATATCATTGGCTGCGACTGCCTTAAACATCTCCTGATTTGCCCAATAGGTAAAATTCTGGGCATTGGTGACAGCTATGATCGGGCATACTGCTTCCTGTTTTTCCCACATAGCCGTTAATGTTCGTACGTGTATCTTTGATACGCCATTTGCAATGCCCGCCAGCCGTAAAGCACTAAGCGTATGGTTCAATGCCTTACCCGTTGTTTGGGTGATCATTCGTATTTCGGTAGAGGGGATCCCCGAAAAGAATCCCATTTTCTCCAATAACAGAAAATCAGTCTCAGGGTTTCCTGATTGTTCGGGGGTATGATTGGTATATACCAGTCTTTTTTTTACCTCGTCAATACTTTTGTATTTGTTATACAGATAAAAGGCCAGTGGCAGTGCATGCGACTCATTCAAATGATATACTTCCGGTTTCCAGTCTAAATAGGCAAGGAGTTTAGCTCCGCCGATACCTAATAAAATGGCGGCGGCAATTCTGGTTTCAGGATTGGCGTCATATAATTTGTGTGAAATTGTTTTGGCGAGATAATCATTTTCCGGAAGGTCTGTAGACAATAAAAAAAGCGGTGCGGTATTGAAAACTTCCGGCGGCAGATAATAAGCAGTTACCCATACATCATGACCCGATACCTGTATCGTAAATTTTATGTCGGTCTTTTGCAGGAAGCCATATATCTGTTCCTGAAATAATACGTCCATAGACTGATCGCTTTTTCGCACCTGGCTGTAATAACCATACTTCCATAAGATACCGATCCCTACCATATTTTGTTTTAATTCAAAGGCGCTGCGAATATGGGAGCCGGCCAAAAAGCCCAGGCCACCTGCATAAATTTTTAACGGTTGATGAATAGCATATTCCATGCAGAAATAGGCAACAGGCAGGGAATATTCGGGAGCAAATGAATAAGGGTGTTTAAAAGCGAATTTCATAATTAAAGCATTTAAACTTAACTATCCTCTTTCTGTCATTTCTTAACATGGTGTAATTGGAAAAGTCAACGCAACAATCGAATCAAAGACTTAATTTTGTTGTGTTCTTTTGTATCGGTTTTGTTTAAAAACCAAATATACTGGTAGTAGCCAGGTGTTCTTATGTATTCCCATCATGGTAGCTGATGAGAATGGTCAGGCATACATGTCATTTAAATGAAAACCTATGAATAGTTCTTATAAACAACACTGGGAAAATGTTTTTAAAACAAAAAATGAGGATGAGGTAAGCTGGTTTCAGGCTTACCCCAAAACATCAATGGAGTTTGTAAATCTTTTCAACCTGCCTTTAAATGCCAATATTATCGACATAGGCGGTGGAGACAGTCATTTTGTAGATGCACTGCTTGATAAAGGCTTTGAAAATATTTATGTTTTAGATATTTCTTCAAATGCAATTGAAAAAGCTAAGCATAGGTTAGGCGAAAAATCATTAAAAATTAATTGGATTATTTCGGATATCACCGAATTTGAACCACCGGTACAATTCGATTTTTGGCACGACAGGGCTGCATTTCATTTCTTTACAGACGAGGATAGCATTTGTAAATATGTTTCGATTGCAGAATATGCCATCAAGAAAGATGGCTATTTGATTCTGGGTACGTTTTCGGAAAAGGGACCTGAAAAATGCAGTGGCTTGGAAATAAAGCAATATTCAGAGGTTTCATTGTCGGCCAGATTTGAAGTTGCTTTTGACAGAATTAAGTGTATTACTGAGGATCACACAACACCGTTTAATACCATTCAAAATTTCCTGTTCTGTAGTTTTAGAAAGCGGTAGTGATCTTTACTTTATTCTACTCATGCGCTACGTTATTTTTTGTCGCACAGGTATTGAATTTGAAAATGGTATACAATGGACAAAATCCTATCAAACTGGTTAACACAAACACGCCGCCTAATATTACCAGTATTAAACCAATGGTACCAGTAACAACGCCGGCAAAATAAAGATACGCAAAACCTGCCGCCAGTAAAATGCGAATGATACGGTCTGCAATACCCATGTTCTTTTTCATACAAAACTGTTTTAGGTTGATAAATATCGAATGAGCCACACCATTGTCGAAACAATACTGACGCACAAGAGGCACACTAATACAAACTTTATGACCTTATTGTACACGGCATTGGAGGCTTTTATGCCAGATAAATGTAGGATGGATCCACTATTTTAAACATGACTTTAGATACATAGGAAGTGATTTTCGTCATGGGTTAACGAAATTATCCGGCCAAAGAAACACCGATCAGTTTTCCGATCCCAAAAGTAATGGCGGCGGCAATCAAACCAAATATTACCTGCCTGAAACCGGAGAACCAAATACTTTTACCCGTAAATAATGTAATGGCAGAACCAATTAAAAATAAACCTGCTGCACTGCCGATAACACTAACTATTATTGCCGTTATGCCACTGGTAAACATAAAAGGAATAACCGGTATTACAGCACCGATAGCAAAAAGTACAAAGGAATAAACAGCGGCTTCCATGGCAGAACCTTTCAGTTCTTCTACATTGATGCCTAATTCTTCCTTTACTAATATGTCATATGCCTCACTTTTATTCAACATAATGCCGGCAGCCATGGCATGCGCCTGGTCTTCAGGAATTCCTTTGGCAACATAAATTAATGCCAGCTCTTTTTGTTCGCCTTCAGGATTGGTTTCCAGTTCTTCCATTTCCAACTGCATCTGGTTCTCATGTAATTCCTGTGAACTTTTAACAGAGATCCACTCGCCCAATGCCATGGATAATGCACCGGCTAATAATCCTGCAATCCCAGCCAACAAAACACCAGAACCGCCTGCCGTTGCTCCCGCAATACCCATCACCAAACTAAAGTTAGAAACCAACCCATCATTGCCGCCAAGTACTGCGGCTCTTAAAGCATTGCCGCCAACAGAGCGATGCCTGCTTTCAAATTTCGCAACATTGCTTCCAGTAACTTTAGATTCATTTTCTAAAAGCGACCTTAGTATTTTTACATGGTTTGTTTCACCGCCGGTAATGGGTAGCTTGTTCTTATTTTTGGCATTAATAACAGCATTGGAAATACTTTTTTCTGTATCCATCAATACACCCAGCACATAGTCGTAACCAAAAACTTTACCAATGGTATTAAGTGTTTTAGCCCTGAAAGATGGTGGTGGAAATGCCGCCATTGGATCTGGGTTCATTTTTTTCAAAATTGCTTCTGCATGGCTTTTTTCAATTGCGCTCATTTGCCTGAAAACATTGGCAACCGTCACATCTTGTTCGGCTTCTGCTAATTTGTTATACAAAAAGCAGGCATCCACCTCTGTTTGAAGGTTTTTATTTGAAGGATTAGCCATTATTTAATTGATATTTCACCTCCATCATTGTTTTGAATTGTATCAGCAGAAATCTCCGTATGTCTTATCTGACCACCCAGATAGCCTGTTCTCGCAGCCAGTCCAAAACTGATCAACGAAAGAACAAGTATGATTATGGACGTGGTTCTTATCAATGAAGTTTTAAAATGGTTTATTACTAATGCAAACATCGACATAACCCCTAAAGCAATCATGCTTATCAACGCATACAAAGCCGCGTCTTCATGAGGTTCAATTAAATTCTTGGAAACCCCTTGTATTTTTTCAGCTGTTTCTTCAGCGCCTTCGCCTGTTAAATAAGCAATGCCTGCACCAATGGCGGAAATGATAAAAACAAAATAAGCCGCATTTTTTGTTTGAATACTTTTAGTCCAAAGAGCATAGCCCAAAACAAGGGCGCCTAATAGGGAACCAAAAACAGGAAGGTGCGTTATTAATAAATGCAAATGTACCTGGCTCATACTTGTAAGCTTTATAAGGAAGTGATTTTGATGTGTTTTAATCCTATCTCATCAAAAGCCCCACGTGCAGGAACTGAAGTTGCATAAGTATTACTACACGTGGGTTCAGGGATGTATAAAATTACAAAGCCTGATACAGGCATTAGCTGGCATTCCTCATATAGATGTATGATATACGTCATCCAGGGTCTTATTTAATTACAGTGCCTTCCTTTATTTCATCAGTCGCATGCAAAAGGATTTCATCACCCCCGGTAAGCTCACCGAACACTTCTGTTGAATCTTTTGTTTTAAGCCCTTCTTTAATATCAGCGAAGCGGGTTTTCCCGTTTTTAACAGTTATAACATATTGCCGCTCGGTAGAACGGATGATGGCATTGTTAGGGATCAGCAAGGATTTGGCCTCCGACAATAAGGGAACTTTCACTTCTGCATACATACCCGGCTTTAATTCCTGTTTTTTGTTTTGAATATCTATTTCGATGGCTTCCGAACGCATATTGGTAAGGGTATTGGCAGAGCGGCTTATTTTAGCCTGGTGTATGTTCTCTGGCATGGAATTAAGCACAAAGCTTACCGGCTTTTTTAGATCAACCTGGTCAACATAAGCTTCCGGAATATATACTTCCAGTCTGAGTTTTTGCAAATGCTGCAACACCAGCATGGGTTGGTCGTTTGATTTGCTGCCAGGACCAACAAGGGCGCCGGCAGAAATATTACGTTGCGTAATAACGCCGTCAAAAGGCGCTGTAATGGTCAGATAGCTTTTAACATTGGTCATAACGTCTACGTTCGATTTTTCAGCCATAACAACTGCGTCCTCAGCTTTCATGTGTGACAATGCATTGTCAAGGTCTAAGGGTGCTACAGCTCCTTCTTCTTTGGCGGCTTCTTTTAACCTACGGTATTTCTCTTTACTGGCCATCGCATTCTCCTGTGCCTGTATGTATTTTGAGGTGGCCAGTTGTACTTGTGATTCCATTTCCGGGGCCACCAGCCGAACCAGTATCTGGCCCTTTCTTACGTAAGTACCCCGATCGGCCAGTACCTCATCCACGAACCCGTTCACTTTAGCGTAAATATTAACTTCTTCAAATGGTTTTAACTGTCCTGAGAGTTTTACATAACTTGATAGCGGATTTTCGGTTACCCGGCCTATTTCATATTTACTGCTCACATTAGCCGTTTTTATGGTCAGGTCAACAGGTTTTTCTGTTTGCGAGCAACTGAATAACAAAATGCTCATCAGTAAGGCAGGACAAATATTTTTCATGCTTGTATATTTAAAGTAGCGTTGATTGTTGTTTTTGTTTTTCCATTCATCGAAGGCTCACCGGATGCTGGTTCCGGCATCAGGGAAGGCGAATGATAGGAGGTCTTTTTTTGCATCCAGGCAAATACCTGCGGTAATATGAACAGGGCCGCCAGTGTGGAAGCGACCAGGCCACCTATTACAGCCCGGCCAAGCGGAGCAGATTGTTCACCAGCTTCACCCATGCCGGAGGCCATAGGGATCATGCCGGCAATCATGGCAAAGCTGGTCATTAAAATGGGCCGCAGCCTGATCGAAGCGCTCATAATGGCAGCCTTTGTGGCATCCCGGTAATCCAGTCTTAATTTTTCGGCATTCGTTACAATCAGGATGGCATTGGCTACAGATACCCCCGTACTCATGATCATCCCCATATACGATTGAAGGTTCAGGGTAGAGCCGGTAAACAATAAGGCCAGCAGGGAACCTACGATCACAGCAGGAACGGTAGATAGTACAGTAAGAGATAGTTTGAACGACTGATAATTGGCTGCCAGCAATAAGAACATGACGAGTACGGCGAACAATAATCCGCTTTGCAGGCTCGATAAAGTTTCCGATAGCAGGCTCGACATGCCCCTGACCTCTGCAATCAGCCCTTTGGGAGGAGCGCCAACTGATCGTAATGCACGTTGTACATCAGCAGTGGCGGTGCCCAGATCTTTTTTGTAAATGTTGGCATTTACCGTCAGGAACCGCCTGGGCCCGGAACGGTCATACTCACCGGGCACATACGTAGTTTTGAATGAGGCTATATCACCCAATACCGGGCTGCTTTGACCCTTCACCAAAGGTATTTCCCGCAACTCGTCCATTGTGTTCATTACGTATTCGGGTATCTGAACCTGCACCTGGTAGGTATAAGCTTTATCTTCATCCAGCCATTGATTTTTTTCGCTGAACCGGCTGCTTGAGGTACTGGCGGTAACTGACCGGGCAATATCCTGTACGTTCAGGCCCATTTGGGCGGCTTTTAACCGGTCAATTGTTATTGACACTACAGGAAATTTCAGGGGCTGGGCTATCTGCACATCCCGCAGATAGGGAATGCCTTTAAGGGTATCAACTATTTTATTGGCATACTGCTCTATTTCATGCAGGTCTTTTCCGGCCACCCTGATCTCAATGGGGGTAGCGGCGCCCTGACTCATGATCTTTTCTGTCATGTCTATCGGTTCAAACATCACTTTAACACCTGGTATTTCCTGACGAATATTTTTTCGCAGCGCGTCCTTCAACTCATCCATATTCACCTTATAATGTTCGTTCAGGTTCACCTGTAAAATAGCTTCGTGGGTTCCCGTATTAAAAATGTACAGGTTGCTGGTGCCATAGCTGCTGGGAATAATACCAACATAAGCCGAACTGATACTTACCTGGTTATTCACGGTTTTATCGATCACCTGCAACACCTGCCTTAGTTTTTCTTCTGTTCGCTCAAGCCTGGTGCCATCGGGCATTTTTATACGTACCTGAAATTGTCCGTTGTTAAGTTTTGGCATCATGTCTTTACCTATTATGACAAAACACAGCGCAGCGGTGCCCAATACAAGCGCCAGGTAAATGGTTACCGTCCCCTTTTTGCGTTTCATACCCTTTTGTAAAAAGCGCATATAGCTGAGCTTGATCCGTTCGAACAGGTCGTTCTTTTCCGGTTCCTTTTGTTCCTTGTCAAGGTGTTTGGTTACCTGGCCAAGTTCCTGATCATTGAGTGCCTGGCCCGCATGGGCATGAACGGCGCCATGATGATAATGCTGGTACCGTTCTGCTTTAATAAGCCAGTTGGAAAGGATAGGTACCAGTGTTTGTGCAGCTATATAGGAAACGATCATCGTAAAACCAATAGAAAGCGATAGCGGCAGGAACATGGCCCTGGGCACACCGGTCATCAAGAATGAAGGTGCAAATACCGCCAGGATACAGAGTAATATCAGCAACAGGGGAAAGGCTATTTCCTCGCAGGCGTCATAGATCGCCTGCTTTTTGTTCTTGCCCATTTCCAGGTGCTGGTGTATGTTTTCAATGGTTACCGTTGCCTGGTCAACCAGGATGCCGATAGCCAGCGCCAGTCCGCTTAATGTCATGATGTTGATGGTTTGCCCGAACAGGCTTAGCAACAACAACCCAATGAGAATGGAGACCGGTATGGTAATAACCACGATGAGGCTGCTGCGGAGATCGCGCAGGAACAACAGCACCATGAGGCCGGTGAGCAGGGCGCCCAGGGCGCCTTCTGTAGCAAGGCTTTTCACAGCATTCACCACAAATACCGATTGATCGAATTCGTAGGAGACCTTTACATCATCGGGTAGCAGGCTTTGAATATCGGGCAATTTTGCCTTCAGGTCTTTCACTACCTGCCAGGTTGAGGCATCAGCCGTTTTTACGACCGGTATATATACCGACCTTTTCCCATTGATCAATGCGTAATCAACCGTGATGTCGGCGGCATCAGCGACACGGGCCACATCTTTTATCAAAACAGGCACGCCATTTTTAGTGACAATAGGTATGTCGCCGAATTCGCTCACATCCTTTATTAATGTATTGATGGTTGTTACATACATGGTATTATTGAGCCGCAGGTTACCCGATGGTGACATTACGTTGAATTTGGCGAGGGCGCTCACTACTTCATCAGGCGTGAGGTTGTAACTGCGCATTTTATCGGGGTTAACGTTCACGGTAATAGCTCTTGAGTTGGCGCCGAAGGGTGGGGGAGCGGTTAAGCCGGAAACGGAAGCAAACGCCGGGCGAATACGGGTTGCCGCCAGATCATAGATATCTTTTAGACTGCGGCTTTTACTGGAGATAACAAGCTGGCCAACCGGCAGGGAAGATGCATCATAGCGAATGACCTGCGGTGGCAGCGCTCCGGGCGGAAAGAACTTCATAGCCCGGTTTACCTGTAAGGCAACCTGGGCAGAAGCCTCTGCCATATCGGTTTTTTCATAGAAACTTAATTTGAGCATGGTTAGCCCCTGGATGTTTTTGGTGGTTATGCTCTTAACCCCGTTCACATACAGGAATTGGTCCTGCAGACGGGTGGAAAAAAAGCCTTCCATTTGCTGGGCCGACATGCCGCCGTAACTTTCTATGACATAGATCGTAGGCAGGTTCAACTGCGGAAATATGTCAACGGGCATCTTCAGTGTTGCCAGCAGGGCAAAAAATAGCAGGCTAACGGTGATAACTATATTTGCAATGGGCTTTTTCAGCGCCGATGAAACTAAAGACATAGTGCCGGGTTAATTGGTGAAGATTAAAAGTGATTGTACCTGGTTGGTGGTTAGGGCTTTTTCAAAAAGCGTTTTACAATACAGGTATTTCGCTATTACATAATCAGTTTCGGCCCGGTACAGAATACTGAGTGCTGTATTCAGTTCTAATATATCGGTAAGCCCGTTTTTATATAAGGAGAGCTTTTGCCGGTAAGCTGCCTGTGCTGCAGCCAGTTGATGAGGGATCTCCTGCAGCCTTTCACCGGCAGTAACCAACTGGGCATTCAACTTACTTTCACTCAGCGATACCAGCATCTGGTTTTCCTGCAATTGCTTGTCAGCATAATTTGTGAAAGCCTGCTGTGTCTTTAATTGCAACTGTCTCCTTTTTAGATCGAACAGATCATATGTAATACCAACTCCGACCAGGTAGTTGCCACGTTCCAACCCGATGCCTTTTGACAATTTCCTGAATTCATCGCCGGCACTAATACTGCTACCGCGCCCCCATACAGCGCCTTGCAAAGAAACGGTCGGGTAGTAACTCTTTTTTACCAGGTGTTCTTTTTCAAGACTGTTTTGATATAAAGATCTGTAATAGCGTAAAACCGGATGAAAAGCAATAGCTGAATCTACTGATATGGGCGCCTGGCTGTTTTCAACAAGTTTATTGATATAACCGGTATCAGGCTGCAATTGGTCTGGTGAAAGATTGGTGATGGCTGAAAGCATCAGCTTGTATTGTTGCCGCTGACCTTTCAACTCAACATAGTTAAGTCGCGATTTGGAGATCTCTGCCTCTGCAATACTGGTATCAACACCCGCCTTGATGCCACTTTTGGCAAGGGCCATCACCGACTGACGTATTTCTATATTTCTTTGGATATTCAACTGTTGAATAGATAAAAGGTCTTCGACCCGAAGCCATTGCAAATAGTTATCGATCACAAAGGCCTGCAATTGATATTTGCTTTGGTTGAATTTCAATTGTTCAACCTGCACATCGGAAGCAGCTACCTGCCGCTGGGCTTTTTTTCCACCGAAGTCATAAACAGGCCAGTCGAAAGCGGCAATGGCGAGGTCGGTCAATATGGTGGAATTATTTCCCTCGTTACGCACCCTTGAATTGCCCGGTACAATGCCATAAGAAAAATACCCCCCTGGCATATTGTTATTAGTTCCAATATTGGCTTGGAGGCCGATATTGAATTCGGGCAACCAGTTATATTTAGATGCAGTTTGTTGTGCAAGCCTGATTAAAATGGCCGCAGAATCTGAAGTAAGAAAGGGTGATCGCTCATTTGCATGATCGAGTAATCGTTTTAATCCGGGTACGGAATGATCAACTTGTGCGTGTACGGATAAACAAATAAACGATAACAAAACATAAGAGCTTACGAAATACGCTTTTTTTAATATTACCATACTAATGAATGTTTATGTCAAAATCTCCAACAATGCTTTTATTTTACCTTCCGTTATATTCATCATGCAACGATATCCTGAAATCACCTGTAACCGCAATGTACTTTGCTTATAAGGTGTTGCATAAAAGCAAGCTTCCACTAATGCATGTATTGCCTTAGCATTATGGGGTCTGTTAATCTTTAGAGTTGGAGTTAAGAGTTACAGGGTATTATGAATCAGTATTGATATCATAATAATTGTATGGCAGCAAGAATGAAAAGAATTAATTGAAATGTAACCCGTAACGGATTACGCAGCAGGAGGACCGCGAAGTGGTGAATGGAGAAGTATAGGATTTTGTAAAACAGGAACCTGATTAATGAATTGTTTTGGTTCTAAGGGGAAATCAACGATAATTTGTTTCGGGTAATAGAAAACCTGGTAAACATCCTGATGAAAGTATCTTTTATTAAGCCTGAGTTGTAAAACCGAGATCTTTTTTTCCTGAAGCGAACCAGACTTGCAATTTTTCGCATTCGGCTGATCACTATTGACAATGGAAGCTATATGTATGCCGGCTGCATTTTGAAGGGTATACTTTAAATTTAATTGAACTAATAAGAAAAGTATATATACCCCCAAAATGCCGAGTTTACTTAAGGCCGATCTGAGCTTTCTGCGCCGCATGTGGTAAAATTATAAAAAAAATCTAATCAGAGAATAGCACTTTGGTAATTTAATCAGCAAAATAGCTAATAGAGCAAGAAGGTGTTAACAAATAACTAGCGGTTAACAAGATAGCATAATGATTGATAAAAGACTAAATTCTAATGGCATTCTAATATTCATTCAATAAGAACCCTGAATGCTATAATGATCCGTGTTTCTTATTAAGCATGAAGGTTTTCAATGATTTCCATAAATGCAGCCTGAATTTTGTAATGTGACACAAGTCACGCAGCAGGCTGAAATTATACGTTTATGCGTTACGGCTTTCGTATAAAATAAGATCACCCCACTTGAATGAGGCGATCTTTGCATTGAGGACACAATATCGCTTGATACATATTCTAACAAAGTTAATGGTGATCAGAATGATCTTTTTTCTTCTTTTCAACCAGGTCCATATTACATTTAGGACATTTGCCAGGCGTTTTGCTTGCTACCTCTGAATGCATGGAACAGGTATATTTTCTTACTACTTGCATTTTCATTTTCTCCTTGGGAGAAAGACTCAGATCTTTACCACATTGTGGGCACTTACCAGGTTCTTTTAAGAGTACATCGGTATGAATAGGGCACGTATAACTTTTAGTTACTTCCCTTTTCATTTGCTCTTTAGGGGTCAGTTCCAGTTTCATACCACATATGGAACAATTGCCTGCTTTTTCACTTTTGACATCTGAGTGCTTGGGACAAGTATAAAAAACGGGATGATTGGTGGTGTCTTTCCTGCCTGCTTTTTCTTGTGAAAAAGCCGTAATAGTCATGATCGAAAAAACGGCCATCATTAGCATTTTAAACCGGTTCATTAGTTTATAATTTTAATATTAGGAAATAAGGCGATACAGAATCAGTCTCTAGGGGCTTCTTCTTTACGTGAAAGTATATTGTTATCTATTGAGGAGTTATGACAGGAGTCATTGCTACAGGTGATTTACTTCACCAGGCTAACCTGGCGATCTTATTTGCCTGATGCTTGCTGGTAAGATTGTGAGGAAACTCATATTTGCATTTGATGGCCGACATTTCTTTCACATAAAAAATGTAATAACCTTGTATTGTAAAAATTACAATACCCCTTTCAGCAGGTATATGAATTCTGCCCCTTCAAAACTTGTCAGGAAATAATTTAAATTTCTTACCAAATTAAATCAGGCAAGATGAAGAACCTCCCCTTACAGATTTTGAGACAGGTGATTCACCTGCATCTGTTTCTACCACTGGTATTGACAGCCCAGTTAGACAGCTTACCGAATTTCAGGTATTATGATAAACGCGGGATCAATGCATTTGAACCGCTAAAACAACCTGTGAAAGATGATGAAGGTTTTAAAACCCGTTTGGGAGCTGGTCTTGTTCAACAATTCCAATCGCTGTCACATTCCAACAGCGCTGATAAATTCGGCACTAACAGTCTTTATGGAATCAGTCCCGGATTTACAACTGCTATGGCTAATTTAAACCTGCATGTACAGTTGGCAGCAGGTATCCGGTTCAATCTGACTTCCTATTTATCTACACGCCATCACAATGAAGCAAGGATAAAGGAAGGTTATCTTCAGTTCGACAGGCTGCCTTTCAAGGGTGAATTCTGGGATCAACTGATGAAAGTAGTAACCATCAAGGCAGGACATATGGAAATAAATTATGGTGATGCGCATTTTCGACGTTCTGATGGCGGGCAGGCCATTTATAACCCTTTTATTGAAAACTATATTCTTGATGCTTACACTACAGAGGTTGGCGCCGAATTATACGCACGCAAAAATGGTCTTTTTGCTATGGCTGGTATTTCCAATGGAATGATAAAAGGAAATATAGACTCGCTGGAGGCAACCGCTCAGGATGGCAATAGTCATAAGTCACCCTCGATTTATCTAAAAGGCGGGATTGACAAAAGTGTGAGTGAATGGTTAAGGATAAGGTTTTCGGGCTCTTTCTATCACAATGCCAGTTCCGGGGGTAATACACTGTTTAGCGGAGATCGTGCAGGGTCGAACTATTTTATGGTAATGGAAAGATCAGGTACCGGGGTAACCTATGCCACGAATGCGTTTTCAGGAAGGCTAAATCCCGGCTTCACCAAAAAGGTGGATGCTTTTCAGTTGAATGGCTTCATTAAATTAATTGGATTCGAGTTGTTTGCTACTTATGAAAAAGCGCTGGGACGTACTGCTGCTGAGGAGTGCACACGTCATGTAGAACAGCTTGCCATTGACTGGGTATTCAGATTTGGAGAAGATGAAAATCTATTTATTGCTTCCCGGTATAATTCTGTTACTGCACGTCTTGCAGGATTTACAAATAATATCACGATAGACCGTGCCGCCATGTCTGCAGGATACTTCTTTACCAGAAATATTTTACTGAAAGGTGAATTCGTTGATCAGCGATACAGGGACTTTCCCGGGGAGGATTACCGAAATAACGGAAAATTTAAAGGATATGTGATTCAGGTAGTTGTAGGGTTCTAACAGTTCTATGAATTTAAAAACGGTATTCCCCTTTAAGGTTACGAATGTGAAAGAGCATATACTTGATTTTAATCAGTGCCTGTTATAATCAGCGTCATTGCCTCTGCTGGTATATATAATTAGCTTTAGTAAAATCTCATTGTTTTCACACTATAAATACTTTCATTATGAAAAAAATAATTGCTGTCATTGACGGTTTGAAGTATTCGGAAAGCGCTACGGAGTATGCTATTTATGTTGCCAAACTGACAAATTCACACCTGGTAGGTGTTTTTCTGGATGATTTTATTTATCATAGTTATAAGGTATATGACCTTGTTAATGAAGAGGGTGGGTTAAGTGATGAAAATATTGCCAGGTTAGATAAAGGCGATGAAAAAATGCGTGAAGAATCTGCAGGTAAGTTTAGTAAGGCATGTCAGGAAGCTGGTTTGAATTATGGAGTGCATCATGACAGGAACATTGCTATAAATGAATTACTGCACGAAAGTATTTTTGCCGACCTGCTGATCATTGAGAACAAAGAAACTTTTACTCATTACGAGGAAAAATTACCTACCCGTTTCATCAAGGAACTTTTAAGTGACGTGCAATGCCCTGTACTGGTTGTGCCCAAAAAGTTTAAGCTTTTTGACAAAGCTGTTTTGCTATATGATGGTGCTCCAGGTTCGGTATATGCTATCAGGACTTTCAGCTATGTTTTTCCTGAACTAAAAGATCTGGATACGCAGGTTGTTTCAGTCAAAAGTACAAAGGATACGTTGCATGTGCCTGATAACAGGCTTATGAAGGAATTCATGAAACGTCACTTTCTGAAAGCGGAATATACAGTATTGAGGGGTGAAGCTGAAATTGAAATTGTTAAACATCTGAAAGGAAATGACGAAAATTTGGTGATCGTTCTTGGCGCTTACAACAGGGGGATGGTTTCACGGTGGATGCGGCCCAGCATGGCTGATATATTGATGGAAGAATTAAATAAACCTTTGTTTATAGCGCATCATAAATAAATGACAGTTAGGGAAAATGAATAATTATAAAATTTGCAATCAGATATTTTTGGGCATCCTAAATTTATTTTTATGGAATCGTTGGTGATGAAATTTAATGACATCTGCATTAATGATGTGGCCCGGGTTGGTGGTAAAAATGCTTCCCTCGGTGAAATGTTCAACCGCCTGGCCGGCGAAGGGGTGACTATTCCGAATGGATTTGCTACTACTTCCGATGCTTTTTGGCTTTTTCTGGATAAAAATTTACTTCTTGATAAACTCAAAGACCTGATGACATATTTGGATAGAAGTGATTTTTCAAACCTTGCATACATTGGTAAACAGGCAAGATCGCTGATCCTGAATGCTTCCATGCCCCATGTTCTGGCAGAAGCTATCATCCAGGAATATAAGGCGCTTTGCGGCGATACCTATTTTGAAGTAGCTGTACGCAGCAGCGCCACAGCGGAAGACCTGCCCCAGGCCAGTTTTGCTGGACAACATGAATCATATCTGAATATTCTGGGTGAAAAAAAGTTGCTTTGGGCTGTTCAAAAATGTTTTGCCTCTTTATATACCGATCGTGCTATCAAATACCGCGAAGACAATAAATTCGAGCACGCCCGCGTAGCTTTATCTGTGGGCGTACAAAAAATGGTTCGTTCCGATAAAGCCTGTGCAGGTGTTGGTTTTACCCTCGAGCCGGAGTCGGGGTTCCGGGATGTCATTCATTTAAGTGGGGTATGGGGCCTGGGTGAAAATATAGTACAGGGTACTGTAACGCCCGATGAGTTCATTGTTTTTAAACCATCGTTAAAACAGGGAAAGAAAGCGATCATCCAAAAACGACTGGGCGAGAAATCAAAAACAATGATCTATGGACAGGATCAAATGACTTCCCATGAAACGATCAACATCGAAACACCTGTCAGTCAAAGAGAGCAATTCGTTTTAAGCGATGAAGAAGTTACCCGTATTGCAAAATGGGCGATGGTGATAGAAGACCATTATCAAAAGCCAATGGATATAGAATGGGCTAAAGATGGTATTACCAATGAACTTTTCATTGTTCAGGCCCGGCCCGAAACGGTGCACGGGCAAAAGAACCCATCCCTGATAAAAGAATACCAGTTACAAAATAAAGGAAAATTGCTGGCTGAAGGAGAAGCCATTGGCTCAAAAATAGCTATCGGAAAAGCCCGTGTTTTAAAATCACCGGAAGAAGCCAGTACCCTGCAACCCGGGGAAATTGTGGTTACAGAAATTACCAGCCCCGATTGGGACCCCATTTTAAAAAAAGCTGCTGCCATAGTTACAGATAAAGGAGGAAGAACCAGCCATGCGTCTATTGTGGCCCGTGAACTGGGGGTACCGGCTGTGGTAGGTACCTCAAACGCTACTAAAAATATTCATGATGGTGATATTGTTACAGTATCCTGTTGCGAAGGCAAAACCGGGTTCATTTACAGCGGACAATTAAATTTCAAAGAAATAGAACATGATTTCAGCAACATCAAAATGCCTGTAAAAACACAGCCCATGCTGATTGTAGGCGATCCTGAAAACGCGTTCCGGTTATCCTTTTATCCCAATTACGGTATTGGATTGATGCGTATGGAGTTTATTATAACCCATTTTGTGCAGGTGCATCCAATGGCGTTGGTGAAATTTAACGAACTAATAGATACTGCAACAAAAGATAAAATTGAACAACTTACGCATCATTACCCCGACAAGGAAGCCTATTTTGTTGATAAACTGGCACAGGGGATTGCAACTATCGCCGCCGCCTTTTTTCCAAAAGATGTCATTGTGCGCATGAGCGATTTTAAGACCAATGAATATGCCAACCTGATTGGCGGAGCGCAGTTTGAGCCCAAAGAAGAAAACCCCATGCTGGGCTTTAGAGGCGCATCAAGGTACTATAACGACCGGTACCGGGAAGGTTTCAGGCTTGAATGCGAAGCCATAAAAACCGTGCGTTACGCAATGGGACTTACCAATGTGAAAGTAATGATACCATTTTGCAGAACGGTAGAAGAGGGGAAGAAAGTGGTTGAGGTGATGAAGGCTAACGGACTCAACAGGGATATGGACCCTTCCCTCGAAATATACGTAATGGCAGAAATACCCAGTAATGTACTGTTGGCAGAACAATTTGCGCGGGTATTTGACGGGTTTTCTATTGGCTCAAACGACCTTACGCAGCTTACCCTGGGCATCGATCGCGATTCAGCTATTGTAAGCGATTTGTTCAGCGAACAAAACGAGGCTGCCCGGTTAATGATTTCCATGGTCATACAGAAAGCAAAAGCAGCCGGCAGAAAAATAGGTTTATGCGGTCAGGCGCCAAGTGATTTTCCTGAATTCGCACAATTCCTGGTACAGCAGGGCATTGATAGTATTTCCTTTAACCCCGATGCATTGCTGAAAGGTATAGAGAATATATTAAAAGCGGAGGAGAAGCAGCAGCACACCCAGGTAACCATAAACAAAACCTGATTTTATATACTATTAACTTACTTTAAAAACAATATTTTATGTCAAGCAAACATTTTTGTCAGAGTTGCAGCATGCCAATGGATACACCCGAATTGAGGGGTACAGAAAAAGACGGCACAAAAAGCAGTGAGTATTGTAAATACTGTTATACGGATGGACAATTTACACATCCGGATTTGACCTTGGATGAGATGAAGGAACACATGATCAAACAAATGGAAAAGGACAAATTGCCGGACGATATCGTGGAAGTGGCCGTTAGCAGGTTGCCATTTTTAAAACGCTGGAGCACCAAAGTAACATTGCTTTGAAACATTTAAAAAGTAAGGGCATTGGGTCCTGAGCAGGTAATGGATGTGCCATTTTCTGAAAACGGAGTTATGGGAGCCGGTATTGAGCCATAAAATAATTAACACATGAAAAAGATAATTGCCGCTATTGACGGATTAAAGTTCTCTGACAGTACCGTACAATATGCCGTTCACCTGGCCAGGGAAACCAATGCCCACCTGGTAGGCGTGTTTCTAGACGATTTTACCTACCATAGCTATAAAATATTTGAGCTGGTAAGTAAAGACGGAAGTGTAGATGAAGAAAAGCACAAAAGATTGGAAAAAGCGGATCAAAGAACAAGGGACGAATCGGTGAACCACTTTACCAAAGCCTGCAAGGAAGCCGGTTTAAATTATTCTATTCATCATGACAGAAGTATTGCTATCCATGAATTGTTGCATGAAAGCATCTATGCCGATCTGCTGGTGATTGAGAACAAAGAAACGCTCACGCATTATGAGCAAACCGTACCCACCTATTTTATCAGGGACCTGTTAAGCGAGGTTCAATGTCCGGTGCTGGTGGTTCCTGTAAAATATAAACCATTGGACAAGCTCATCTTACTGTATGATGGAGAACCTTCATCTGTGCATGCTATCAGGACCTTCAGTTATCTCTTTCCCGAGCTAAAGTACCTTGAAACGGAAGTGCTTTCTGTACAGGAATCAGAGAATAACCGGCACGTGCCTGATAACCGGTTGATGAAAGAATTTATGAAACGGCATTTTCCCCAGGCTGTTTATACAGTTTTAAATGGTGATGCTGAGCTAGAAATACCCGGAAACCTGAAAAGGCAGGAAAACAATTTATTGATTGTACTGGGGGCTTACGAAAGAAGCAGGGTTTCGCGCTGGTTCAAAACAAGCATGGCCGATATACTGATGGAACAAATAGAAGCGCCATTGTTCATAGCTCATAGTAAGTAATCAACCCTCAATAGTTTAATATAATGATCCATTAACGCAAGGTAATACTAACCGGAAAAGTTCGCTCATTTGCTGAAAGGGAAGATGCAGAAATCGCAGCGTGGTCGGCTCCAGGTGTTACCAATGTAGAAAACTGAATCGAAATGCGGGAAGAGGAATTTGCTTTTTAGCAAATCCTGAACCTTTATAATCTGAGCAATTCTGTTTACAGAATTGCTCACTATTTTGATAAGCTTTCGAGAGCACCTACCATGGTAATCAATTTTTGGTAACAGAAATAAAGAAGCCCCTGTCTTCACTCAGGAGCTCTTGAACATAAACTGGACTTTCTGTTCTCTTTCAAACATCGCTCACCGTTCCGGTATTGGCACTCTTAACCCGGCTTTTTAAGGAGGCAGGAATTTATACCAACACTAGTCAAACGGATATATTAAGGTCAGTATCCTCGCATTTTACCACACCACGGCAGTCTGAAGTTTCGTACGGTCACCTGCAATCCAGGTATTACCAAATTGACGAAGGCACTAAAAGAAAGGTGATCGATCTTTTAATGTCAATGGCGCAGCTGTGTAAAAAATTGTAGAATACCCACGCTTTTAGATTTGCTTTTTGAGGAGTCCACTTTCTTACTTTTGAAGCCGCTGTAGCTTTTTATGAAACAACTGTTGCCTTTTATGGTGCAACAGTAGCTTTTTTTAGTGTGCCAGTAACTAACTATAACGCATCCCTTACCTTATATGACTTATCCAAAGCAAACTATGACACAACAGTAGCTTATTATGGCGCGTACGTCGCTTTTTATAGCGCATCTCTTCGCATTTTCAAATTATCAATTGTTTTTTTTGCCACACAAGTAGCCAGGTTCAGATCTTAAGTTAGCAACATACGATCGTAAAAAAGCTATCAGTAACCCATAATTGGTTACTTACCTCATAAAGTTTGCTACTGACGAGTCATAAAAGGCTATCGAAAAAATAGGATTCTGTAAGGGATTTACTAAAAAAGGCGAGTGATAATGCAAAATTAGCTTCGGTTAATGTATAAATACGCACGGATGATATATAAAAATCTACTGACGGTGCGTAAAAGGTAAGATGATGCGGCGATGCCGGTTTAACCGGATGCAGGGGGCCACGCCGAAGTTTTTCAAAACACTTCGTAACATGGGTGTGGTGCTGGTCTCGGCTCAGCCGGGAGCGGGACCCTTTTTTCAAACGCGATTTTAAGAAAGTAAATCATAATCGGGACGCCGTTGCCAATCATTTGAAATCATTGGTCACACGATTAAAAATTCCACTTAACCCGTATAAATACATTATGGCTGGTTACCTGGAACCTGTTTTGCATCTCGAGGAAAAAAGCCTGATAAATAAGGTCGGCGTCGAGGTTGGTTAACAGGTTATATTTGAATGACGGGTATACAATAAACAGGTTTACCTGGGGTGAATAAACAAGATTTAAGTTACCACTGAACAATGGGGAAAATTCTTTTGATGTAGTAGTGATAAAGCTCCACCGGGCAGGCATCAGGTTAATGGGGGAAAGCCGGAAATTTATTTTCGACAAGTTTGGAACCGGTTCGGCAATGCCGCTCGTATTATGTAATACGGATCCGCTTACATACCAGCCTTTCTTAAATACATAACTTAATTCAAGTGAATAATTGAACCTGTTGGCGGAATCTTTTTTGTCAATAAAAACCTGTCCTTCTCCTTTATATCCTATATCCCCCAGGTTGCCGGCCCATCCTAAACCCGCCGTAAACTTGTTTTGGTACATACCTGCCAGGATCTGCAGATCGTACCCCCATTTGTTCATGAAATATCGCGCAGCTGTAATGGATTTATTTATATTTCCCGCGGGATTAACAGCTATTTCAATAGTTGACAGATCATCAAAACTGTATTGAAATTTTGCGGCATCAGTGCCCGGACGTTCTTCATAATCGAAATCAAGAAAATTATACGTGTTAAAGATATCATTCGGGTTCCAGGTTGATGTTATGCCCCAATTGATCCGTTGCCTTCCCAGGCGTACATTCCATTTGGGTTTACGAAACTCTGCCCACAATCTTTCTATATTGCTGTGAATTACAAAATTATTTCTACTCACCCATAGAGCCGATAAGTTCATCCATTCATTTTCATTTCTTAATAAATGACTAAAGTCAGGCGTATTACGAACCCCGTCGCCCCAAAATATCCTGTTACGTATTTCAATGGCGCCAGTAACTGATTGATGAGGCTTCCACTTTACATTGATACGGTTATGCAGGAGATTATATGAAATAAGGTTCCGGAAGTTCCTATCAAAATTAAACGATTCCATTTCCTTAATATATCCGTTCAATTCCCATTTACCTTTTTCAGATACGGTGTCCTGTGCCGCTGCCCTAATAACAATCAAAAGTAAATATAGTATGATGTGTATTCTTTTCACTTTGGCCTTGTTATTCTAATTCAAGCAGCAAATGGTTCAGTATTTCGTGAGCTGCTGTTATACCGTCCTTATGCCATATCATATAACCTTCTTTAAATATGGCAACACTTGGCACTGTATAAATATGGTATTGTTCAGCTATTTGCTGGTTTTTATCAAAATCAAGTCTTACTGTTATCGCCCGTTCTCCTGCTATTTCTTTTACTTCCTGTAATACAGGTTCCATGCGTTTGCTAGGCTCACTCCAGTCGGCATAAAACTCAACCACAACGGGTGTTGCGCCTTGTATATAGGATTCAAAATTATTCATAAAACAATTTTTATTTTGGCAATAAAAGAATCTTTTCAAAGAACAGTTATTTAGCCATTAAATGAAATGAGGGCCATCACACGTTGTATTGATATTCATCATTCAATACTATCTGCCATAATAAGTTTCCAGGCTAATGTTATCTCTGCCAGTCTGTTCACAACCATCCATTGAAAAATACAGTAGCGATCAACCTTCTCTGTTCAATCAAGAATTAGCGACCGGTTAGTTATATAATTCCTGTTCTTCTTTAATTTCCATTTGCGTTTCCCAGGCTCGCAGCAATGACTGGGCATCTTCAATACAGGCTATTGCATCTTCGGTGTATAGCATAAGCCCCTGCAGATCTTCTGCCAAATGTGTGGTAAGTGCAATGCCTCTATTATTGTTTGCTTCATTTTGCCAGGATACCATAAAATAATTGTAATAGGCCAGTATGTTTTTCAAATAAAATTCTGTTAGTTCTACAAGCGGCGTCAAAGAAGAACTTTCAGCGACGGGACTTCCATCTGACCCAAGAATATCTGTACAGTATTTATTTAACTGGCGATACACCAGTTCTTCAAAATCCGTTTTGAAAGCAATGATAAGTTTTGAATAAGAATCAAGCATGGCTATGAGGCCATTGTAATAGTTGGCCGTGTAAGGTTCAAGAAGTAAAGATGTTTCAGATTCATACTTTATTTCTACCACTTTGTTGAATAACCTCCGGGCAGCGGGAATAGCTTCATTTCTAATGGAAAGGAGGATTTCAGATATAAGTTGCGTATTAAAGAATTTTTCGGCAAGTCTTTCTCCCAGTATTGCCATTTCTACATGATCGCCGTTAAATTGCCTTACACGCAGGTTACCCTTTTTGTATTCCAAAGCAGGTGTATATAATTCACATTCATTCCTGAACTGTTTGGCGAAATCTTTGCTGAAGGATTGGAGTGACATATAAAATGTTTTTAAGATAAGCAGATGACTAACAACAATGCAATATTACCCCCGATAATACCTCGTTTCATATGACCTGACTCAAAGCGCGGGCTGACTGTTGGCTCATATCTCTCCTGAAGCCAATCATGAAAACCGATGATTGTGATCATCATTTCATCTGGCTTAAAGCTTCAATTTTATGGTAAGGGGGTTGTTGGGCTATTGATCATGGATCTTTGATAACAGTCATTGCGGACCCTGTTTACGATCATAGCTTTTTTCTTTTTATCGCAATAACTTCATAGCTATAAAAGAGTTGGATTATATACCATCCTATAAATTTAATAACATGAAAAAGATACTTCTTGCTTTCGATGGAGCTCAATTCAGTGAAGGAGCTTTTGAATTTGCCCGGAAATTAAATGAATTATCGCCTATCCTGGCAACCGGTGTTTTTTTGCCGCAGATAGATTATGCCAGCTTGTGGAGTTATTCTGCTGCTGCCAGTGCAGGCATGGTCATACCACTTTTGGAAGAGGAAGATGCCGCAATAATCGAAAAAAATATCGATCGTTTTAAGGCATTGTGCCAGAAGAACGGAATCGAATATCGGGTGCACAAGGATTTCACCGATTTTGCATTGCCAGGTTTAAAAAAAGAGACCCGGTTTGCCGACCTGTTGATCCTGGGTAGTGAATCGTTTTATGAGAATTTAGGAATTAATGAGCCTAATAGCTATTTGAAAGATGCCATACATAATGCAGAATGCCCGGTAGTAATTGTTCCGGAACACTTTGAATTTCCGGAAAAAAATATCCTCACCTATGATGGCAGCGAGTCGGCAGTTTATGCTATTAAGCAATTCGCTTACCTTTTTCCTGATTTTACCGACAACAAAACAGTATTATTATATGCGAAGTCGGACGATGATATTGCATTTCCCGATGAACAGAATATAGAGGAATTGTGCGCCAGGCATTTTAACGATCTTACCTTATTTAAACTGGGTGTTAATCCCAAAAAGTATTTTGGTATATGGAGTAGTGAAAAAAAAGGTTCCATTCTGGTAAGCGGAGCATTTGGCCGGTCATCCTTTTCAATGATGTTCAAAAAAAGTTTTATTTCAGACGTTATTCGCGATCACAAATTGCCGGTGTTCATTGCGAACAGGTGAGTTTAACCGGTAGATACAGTATTGGAACCCGGAACCAGTATACGAGCCCGGATTATGCAGGGAAGCTGACTGAAAAAGTAGAGCCCTCATTCTGTTTGCTGACAAACGTAATGTTGCCATCCAGTAGTTCCACATATCTTTTAACAATATTTAACCCGAGGCCAGTACCTTGAATATAGACTGCGTTTTTTGCCCTGTAAAATTTACTGAACAGATTTTTCTGATCCTCTTCAGGTATGCCGATCCCATTATCCTGCACATTAATGAAAACAAAGTTATTTCTGATTTCAATAAACAGGTTAATTCTTTTATTTTCCTGGGAATATTTGATTGCGTTGGAAAGAAGATTAAGCAAAATATTTCGTAATATTTTTTTATCCTGTACAATATTCCGGATGCCATTGTATAAAAGATGTATTACCTGACCGTTTTTTAATATGCCACTAAATCCATCAATAATTTCAACTGAAAGTTCATGTAGATCTATTGTTTCCTTTTTTATTTCTACTTTGCCTTGTTCCAGCCTGTCGAGGGATAGAAAATCATCTAAAACATCAGTAAGATTTTTTACAGAAGATTTGATGCGCGTAGTATGTTTTTTTCGATTTTCCTCCTGTTCCTCTTTGTTATATTTTTCAATAAGCGATGTGCTGGAAAGTATTGTGCTCAGCGGCGTACGAAACTCATGTGATGCGATCGACATAAATCGGGACTTTAGTTCACTCAATTCTTTTTCCCTTTCCAATGCTTCTGTAAGTTCGTGTGTTCTTTCAAGCACTTTTTTTTCCAGGGAAGCATTAATCTTTTCTAATGCTACTTCATCCTGCTTATGCTGGGTTACATCCGTGCTCAATGTAACTAACTGGCCTGGTTTAAGTGAGTAAAAGCTACGATCGAACCAGCGGCCAATGGAATCTATATATTGCAGGTACCTTACGTTTTCCCCTTTTTCAACACGATTAATAATATCAATGAGTGTGTCATTCAGCGGGCCGAAATATTCACTTCTGAAATGACCTATTATTTCATTTCTTTCCTTCCGCAAAATTTTTTCCGTAGCCGGGTTAACTTCTAAAAAAAGCAAATCAACGATATTGCCATTTTCATCTTTGATAATCTTCTGAAGCATAAACGATTCATGAATACCTTCAAAAATGAAACGATATTCCTTTTCGCTTTGCCTGGCCTGTTCTTCCGCCTTTATTCTTTCGGTTATGTCGGTTATAAAAGCAACAGCGAGTTGCTCGCCGTATAATTCATAGTGTCCTAAACTAATTTCCACCGGGAACTGAAGCCCGTCTTTTCTTCGTGCAAATAAATTCAGGCCATAACCCATAGGCCGTGCTTTGGGGTTTGTAAAATACCCTTCGCGCAGGTGCACATGCTTTTTTTGCATGGCGTCGGGTATTAATATTTCCACGGTCAGGCCAATAAGTTCCGAATTGCTATAACCAAAGATTCGTTCAATACAGGGATTTGCAAGTTGAATGTAACCATCTCTGTCAATGACCAGAATACCGACCGTGGCGTATTGAAACAATGCCTGGAAGCCGGCTTCACTTTCAAATGATATGGTTTGATGATCAGACATGTGGCAATACAGCAAATATGAAAAGTTATTTTGCTAATTGGTACTGGGGAGCCGGAGGATTAAATTAAAAGGGATGTTGCTAACGTAATGATAGCCAATTAAAAATCAAGCCTGTAACCGCATTTAAAATAAACTTATACGCGGTTCAAAAGTAAGATATTTTATTGAAAAGTGTTACTCATGTACGGGCCAAACATTTCACTGACTAATAGGGCTGTATGAGGATGGAAATCAATTTATTTCAATTCCTGAACCGGGAAGTAACGCCCTGTTGCTATCAGTCGCATATAATCATATATCAGGAAATTATATAGCGTTTTTCCACTTCTGAAGAATTACTCATATCAGGGTTTGCAGGCAGGGCAGGGGCCCGCCCGGATCATTAGCATGCTGATTTTGTTGACCAATATCATGGCAGGTTTTGACGTCCCTCATTCATAAAAAGAGATTCACCTGGCAACTTTGTGCAACAACATTATTACTGCCGGTAATTCACGGCATTGTGGTGTTGGTTTTTTTTATTAAAAATCACATATATGAAGACGATAAAATTTGTGAATGATCAAATAAACCATAAAAAATTCGCCGCTGCAGTAAGACTCAATGTCAATAATTACTTTAAAGAAAACAGTATTTCGACCAAGGGAAATATCACTTTAGTATCACAAACAGCAGCCATGCTAACCCTTTATATCGCGCCTTTTATCCTATTACTTACCATACCGGTGAATGTATGGGTTGCTTTACCGCTAACTATACTCATGGGAATTGGAATGGCGGGTATTGGTATGTGTGTAATGCATGATGCGGTGCATGGTTCCTATTCAAACAAAGACTGGGTGAATAAATTGATGGGAGCCACCATGTATTTGCTGGGGAGCAATGTCTTCAATTGGAAAGTACAGCATAATATTTTTCACCACGCATATACCAACATTGATGGGTATGATGAAGACATAGGAGCAAAAGGACCTATCCGGTTATCACAGTATGCTCCACTGAAAAAAAATCACCGGTACCAGTATATTCATGCGTTCTTCTTTTATGGGCTATTAACTATTTCAAAACTCATAAAGGATTTTGAACAGCTGGCTAAATACAACAAAGAAGGCATCACGCAAAAACATAATATTAATCCCAAATGGGAATATATTAAAATGGTAATTGTAAAATCAATTTACGTGTTCACTTTTATTGGCCTTCCGATTCTTGTCACCGGTTTCTCATGGTGGCAGGTTCTTCTTGGATTTTTGATCATGCATTGGACGGCAGGTTGCATTTTAAGCACCATCTTCCAGATGGCTCATGTGGTAGAAGGCGCTAAACAAATTAAACCGGATGCAGAGGGTATTATAAATACCGAGTGGGCTGTTCATGAATTATTAACGACCTCAGACTTCGCCAGAAACAATCTGTTTCTTAACTGGTATATCGGGGGATTGAATTTCCAGATTGAACACCATTTGTTTCCCAATATCTGTCATGTACATTACTGCAAAATTGCTCCTATTGTTGAAAAAACAGCGCATGAATTCGGGCTTACTTATAACTTAAAGCCTACATTTCTTAAGGCGTTACGCTCACACGTTTATAGATTGAAACAATTAGGAGAACAGGCTGAATAACACCCAATGGCAAGAAGTGTGATCGCAAATGACATAAATGTAAGCCGCACCCTGTTCATTTGAGCCATATTAACCGGTTCTATTAGATAGACGGTTCCTTATTGGCCTTCCTTTGCTAACAGTTCTTTTTTGTTTAGGGCATGACTCTTAACCATATCTTTCACGATCATTTTACCATATTCATGCGCCAGGCTTTCTGATGAAGATGGGTCAAATGATTCGGTTTGTACAGAATAAATCAATTCTTTACTGGCAACGTCAAAAAGATTGCTTTCCCAGAAGTACCTGGTATTGGTGACATAGTAGCCAGTTGTATAAACGCGATTATAAATAGTATTATAATAGCCATAAAAATGCCGGTAGGTGTTAACATAAGGGGAGTAATATAAATGGCCTGGTATATAATACCTTTCTTTCTCTTTATCAAGTAATACTATAGTTATAACGGCATCGAAACCACTGTGCTGGATTTTATCCAGGACAGCTTCTTCGCTCATTTGCCTGAAGGCCTTCGGTCCGTATTCATTCAACGACGATATCGCATTATATCCCTGATTTTTTAAGTCGCCTGTAAGGTGATCTTCCATCTTTTGGTTGGTTGACACATCCGTTTCGCCGCTAATGGCAATAACCAGTATCTTATTATAATTTTTTGATGGATAATCAGATCTCCACGAATGAGTGATCCGTGATGAGGAGCAGGAAGCCAGGAATAGCAATGCTAACGGCAATAATTTTATGATATTCATAACCTAGATTTTTATGTCCAGGCAATTTAACGATGCCAGGTGTTAGATTCAATGATGGAGGTCAATGGCGCAGGAAATTATAATCATCTTTAACCGGATTATCTGAAGCTCCCTGCTATTTGTTTCTGTAGGTCCCTGCCTGACCAGGCCCCGGACACGAGCATGCGTTTGATAGTATATAATGGTTCTTTTTGGCTCTTTTTACCTGTTAGCTGGAATGCGGCTTTTACCCCACGGTTCTTTAATTCAATAATGGCCGGTTCATTCCATACGCCGAATGGATAGGCAAAATAGTTAACAGGTTTACCTGTAATGGCTTCAAGTATTTTTTTAGGTTTATCTACCTGCTGCTCCCATTGTTTTGCCTGGATGTTTTTTACCAACGGGTGATCATAAGTATGGCCTCCGACAACATGCCCCCTTTCTGCAAGCATTTTTATCTGTTGTGAAGTAAGGTAGTTTTTCTTCCCGATACATACAGTCATGATGAAGAAAACGCCTTTATACCGGTACTTTTCCAAAACAGCAGCAGCAATTGAGAAATGACCTTCGTGCGTGTCATCAAAAGTAAACATCACCGGTTTGGATGGCAACGGCGTTCCTCTGGATAGATGTTCATATAATTGATCGGGAACTATCGAGTGATAACCGCTGTCATATAAAGTCCTTATTTGTTGTTCAAAATGAAGTGAGCTGATCCTGTAAAAATCCTCTTTTTCCGTTTTTGTATTGATGTTATGATAACAAAGAACCGGTATTTCCTGATAAGATGGAATCCGGCCAGTATGGTATGCGAAGGCAGTTGATTGGCCGGGCAATGCACGTTTATGGCTTGACAGGATGCTCAAAAAAAAGAGCAATACAATTAATATGACATTTTTATTATTCAAAACGAAATAACGTGATGGGTATATAATAAAGCCTGTTATTTTCAAAGAAAGGTCATTTGACCATTAAAAGAAATGAGGGTCATCACAGGTGGCGTTGATGTGCATCATACCAGCGCCACCGATACGTTCTAAAATCACCGCGTATTATGATGGTTATCATTTTATCCGGGCATATCCTGCTGGTATATTCGTATGTAATATCAAATAGCCTAACATCTTCCTCCCTATAAATTCACCTTTCTACATCCGTACTGTAATAGATACATTGAATTTTCATTTTATTTATTAACCTTAAAATTTTTGTTATGAGAAGTGATATTCAGATCCAGCAGGATGTAATGGACCAGCTTAAATGGGAACCGGGTTTGAATGCCGGTGAAATAGACGTGATTGTTAAAAATGGAATTGTTACCCTCTCAGGCACGGTAGATACCTATTCACAAAAGATCGCAGCCGAAGATGCTGTCAAAAAAATTGCCGGAGTAAAGGCTATCGCAGAAGAGATTCAAGTACGTATTTCGCCCTCTTATCGAAAACCGGATGCAGAAATCGCAGAGGCAGTTCTGTTTGCTTTAAAATGGAATACCAGCATCCCGTATGATAATATCAAGGTCATGGTGCAGGATGGAGTTGTGTCGCTCGAGGGGGAAGTTGAATGGGATTTTCAACGAATAGCTGCAAAAAATGCCATAAAATACCTGGCAGGTGTACGGTGGATAAATAATTACATTGTAATAAAACCTCGTTTAAAACCAAATGAAATTAAACAGAAAATCACGGCGGCCTTTATACGAAGCGCCTCCATTGATTCTGAAAAAATATCTATACAAACAGAAGGAGGCAAGGTTATTCTTAAGGGAATGGTACGCACATTAGGTGAACGCGACGATGCGGAGAATGCTGCCTGGTCGGCCCCTGGCGTTACCAGTGTAGTGAATGACCTTGTACTGGAAGCTGAAGAGTTTGCCTTTTGAGATTGATCCATTGAAACAGGCAATGATACTTCCGGAGGATAACCAGTCATAAATTTGATTCCATTTACAGTAAAAGGCCGGTGCATGATTCAATAATGCACCGGCCTTTTTATTGCAGGCGCCCAGGGCAACCGGGCGTAACTTTCAACAAAAACAGTGTGAAAAAATTAATGTAAAAAAAGAAGCCGGATAGACATCCAGCTTCGGTAATATCCAATATCCTATGAAAAACCTGATCTAAAATATACCATATTGATTTATGTAAATATGATAAAAGTCATGCATGTATATGATTGAGGTAGTGTATATCAAATTTTTTGTTGCATCCCAATAAGTCGTTTGCTTAATTATCCGCCATTTTAATTCTCTTTTGATCAAAGTCAATTTTCCGGTATACATCCTCGTGAAATTGTACAACGCCTGCTGAATCCATCCAGGCGGTATTGTACAACACAAAAACAGGAATGTGTTCGGCAACCGGTATTGGCAGGGGCGCCTGGTTACGTAAACAGCCTTTTTCTTCCAGGGTATCTATGGCAATGGCATTCCCCTTTAAAAGAAAATGAGCCAGCTCTATTGGCTTCTCAACGCGCATGCAACCATGGCTGAAGTAGCGTCTGCTAAAGTTGAATAATATTTTCCAGGGTGTATCATGCAGGTAAACGCTGTATGGGCTGTAAAAATTGAGTTTAACCAGCCCCAGCGAATTGTCGCAACCGGTTGATTGCCGTAGAATATAAGGGAAGTAGGAGGGCGACAGGCTATGCCAGTTAATGGTACCGGGATCAACTATTCTGCCGGCTTTGTTTAATACCTGCATATTATTGGCTGCCAGGTAACCGGAATTGCGTTGTATCAAAGGCAATAATTCGCGGGTAGCTATTTTATTAGGGACCATCCAGTACGGATATAGTACCACATCGGTAATTGTACTGGCGAGGGTAGGCGTAGGGGTTGATCTTTTGCCAACAATTACTTTTGATTGCAGCAGTGTTTTTCCATTATGTAGAACCAGCAAGGTAGCGGAGGGTATATTTACAACAAACACCGGTGACTGTGTGCTGATACAGCGGAGCCACCGGGTGGTGTTCATGGCCGCTTTCACTTCTTCTATTCGTATTGATAACGGCACATTCAGCGCTTCGATAGTAAGTTTGTTTAAAACACCATCAGCCATCAAATTGAACAGGCGTTGTGCCGATCTCACCTTCCCTTTTATGGCAGCATCGGAATAATTCACATTTAATGAATCGATAAGACCCAGGTAATAAAGTCTGTTCACTAATGGTTGATTTGAATGATTGCTGCGCATCGATGTGATCTTAACTTCTTTGAACAGGCTGTCATTTATGCTTTGATCATACACACTCAGCCAGTTCTTTAAAGTAAGATAACCCGCCACATCGGGTTCAAGGTCATTCACCAGGCCAGCTAAACGATGCTCTCCGATAGCGGTAGCCATTAATGCCGGAATATTAAAGCACTCGGGTAAATAATTGATTCCATTATATCCAATGGCAGGTTTACGGTTGCCATAGGCAACATCCCTGAAGAAATGAATGGCTGCATCTGTGAAGCGGATTTCTGCGATCAGGGAGTCGTGGTGAGCAGGTGGAATAAAATTATTGTCGCGGAACGATTGGATGAAATTAAACTGATAGTCTTCTTCCTGAAGCCCCAGATCATTGGCAGATTGTAATAATTGAAGGAGAGTCTGGGTGTTGTCATTGTTATTCAACCAAACATAATTATATTGGTTTATTTGGTAGAACTCCTTTACGTATGCCGGATATTGCAGGGGAATATCGGTACGGCTGGCCTTTATTGCCAGCTGTAAGTCTTCTGTATTTACCTGGGCATTTACGGTTATTGCAACGAATGCCTGAATAACTATTAAAAGTAATTGTATGCGCATTATTGCTGATTTGTTATACGAACATCAGTGTAATAATCCGGCCAAAGTCCTGATCCTGCCGTATTCTTTTGTATTGACCTTGTTCAACAGCAGGTATTCAATAATGTGATTCAAACTTACTACACCAACAAATTGACTGTTGTCCATGACCGGGTAGATCCGTTCGTCACTACGGGCCAGTTGTTCTAGTACTGTATCAATTTCTTTGTTTCCATTCAGCGATTGCAATTCTTCTTTAAGCAGGTTTTTGACAGGTACATTATAGTTCATCTCGGCAATCGCTTTTATAATTTCCATCCGGTTAATGGTGCCAACAGGATTAGCGCCATCCATGAGAATGAAATATTTACTATGGTTACTGTTTAATATATTGGAGGCTTCCTGTACGGTCATGTTTGCCTGCAGGCTGTTGTAATCATACATCAATACTTCATTCAGTTTTATGCCTTTCACTAAAGATTTTAATCGCAGGTATGATTCTTCAGCGCCGGCTGAGAATATGATAAATATTCCAATAGCGGGTAAAATGGGGTTGATTAATACTATTCCTGCCATGATAAACAGGATGGCAATAACCTTACCCACCGTAGCAGCTATCGTAGTAGCCTGGATATAATTCAATTTAAATCCAAGCAGGGCCCGGAGTATTCTTCCGCCATCCATGGGGAAAGCGGGAATTAAATTAAATACAGCCAGTGCAATATTTACAGTACGCAGGTTGTATATAAAGTCATGACCATGCATGATGGTCATGTGCTGACCATTTTCAATTATCGACATATTGGGTATGAGCAACCACAACAAGCCGGCAATAGCAACATTTACAAGCGGGCCTGCAATACTTATTGCCAGTTCCTGCCCGGGATTTTCGGGAAATTTTTCTATACTGGCTATACCGCCAATGGGCAGCAGTACAATTTCTTTGGCCTGAATGCCAAAACGGGCGGCCATCAGGGCATGGCCTAATTCGTGCAGGGTGATGCATGCAAAAACTGCAAGCAGAAATAACAGCGACCAGGTAATTTGCTCAATATTATTACCGGTACTCGCATTTGCCAGTATTACCCAGCCGACCAATAGTAAGAATGTCCAGTGTATATGTATACTGATTCCCCGTATGCTCAGTATTTTATAAGATCCACGCATAAGGTTATTTTTAATAATAAAAGTCCCGCCAAACCACACAGCGGGACTTTGAATAAACGACCAACTGCTTATTTAACAGCAATATGCTGTGATAAGGCTGCTTTTTTAGCCACTTCTGTTTTAGGTGGTGTTATATGTAACACGCCGTCAACATATGCGGCTTCAATCTTTTCTTTAATAACTTCTGCAGGTAAGGTAAAGCTGCGGCTAAATGATGAATAGTTATATTCTTTGCGAGTATAACGTTCGTCCTTCTCTTCCTTTTTTTCTTCCTTTTCACAACTTATGGTCAGCATATCGCCTTCGATATCAATGTTAAAATCACTTTTCTTAAGTCCGGGTACTGCAACCGTTACATCGAAATGATTTTTGTTTTCGGAAATATTTACGGCCGGTGTTGTGATAGACCTTCCAATTCCAACCCAATCATTTAAGGGTCTGAAGAAATCATCAAAGAAAGTGGGAAACAATTCACTGCGTTTGGCTAATTCTTTGGTTGACATATGACCTCCATGTTTTTAGGTTATTTAATAATGGTTCATCAAATTTAGTAAGAGCTGGTACTATATTTTATGTACCGTCATCATAAGTGCGGATGAGAATCGTCAGTATATGGGGTTATTGTTATTGCGACGAGTAAACGGTTTGCCGGGTTTAAATGGATGGCTTTTATACACTTCGAACCAGCCAACGCATACAAACGCAACACCTGTGCATAATAAAAACCCGGTAACAGGAACAGGAGCCAGCCCAAACATTTCCCGCAAAATGGGAAGAAGATGAAGGGCCGCCAGAAATGCCAATGAGATCAGTAAGATCCAGGGGGCCAGATTGTTTTTATAATGAATGGTTTTGGTGAAGTTTTCTGTGAACGACCGGTTGGTAAATGTCAGGAATATGTTACTGATGATAAGCGTTGTAAAAACCATTGTTCTGGTTTCAGTGATTGAGTATGCTGAGTACATGGAAAAATAATAGATCCACAGTACGCCAGTGGTGATTATTAACCCCTGCATAATACTAATGAGTAATTCATCCTGTTGGAACAGGCTAATGCTTCGTTTTCGTGGCGGTAGTAACATGATATGTGCTTCAGCCGGTTCACGTTCAAAAAAAACGGAACAGGTGGGCCCCATGATCAATTCAAGGAAGATGACATGAACAGGGGTAAAAATATTCGGATACTTCCAGCCCAGTAATAAAGGAAGAGAAGCGGTGAGGATAATGGGTATATGAATTGAAATGATATAGCGAATCGCTTTTTTTAAATTACTGAAGATCTTTCGGCCCTGCTGTATGGCCTCCACCACTTTTGCAAGATCATCATCTGTTATGATCAGGTCCGCTGCCTGCCTGGCCATTTCGGTACCTTTTTTCCCCAGGGCAATACCGATATCTGAAGTCTTTAAGGCAGGTGCATCGTTAACGCCATCGCCGGTCATAGCAACAATATTGCCATTTGATTTTATGGCGTCGATAACCTTTTGCTTGGCTTCGGGAAACATTCTTACATACAGGTTCATTTCTTCAACCGTTTTCATTAATTCATTTTCGGGCATGTGTAATACCTGGTCGCCTGTTATGTATTTCTGATATCCGGTTATGCCCACCTGTTGGCAGATATTTATGGCAGTTTCAGCATAATCTCCGGTTAGTAGTTTGATCTCTATTTTTGCCTCGTATAATCGCTTTAGCACCTGTGCCATATTCTGTCTTGGCGGATCATATAAACATAACAACCCTTCAAATTTCCAGTTAAACAGATCCTGGCTGGCAGGAAATTTTTCATCTTTATGAATGGCGCTGGCTACACCGATAACACGATACCCTTTTTGGGCCTGGGCCCTGGCTTGTTCGGTTATTTTTGTTACAGTTTCATTATTCAGTTTGCAAACCTGTATTATTCTTTCCGGGGCCCCTTTAGCCGCCGCTATATAAATTTCATTTTCGTAAAAAACATGGGTCATCATGGGTGGATTGCCCTGCAGGGGATATTCATACACCTGTGTTGGGAAATCATCATGATGATCCCGGAAATAAGATAAGTATGCTTCATGAATGGCTTTTTCCATGGCATCGAACGGATGCTGTTCACTGGCCAGGGTGGCAACTTTTAGTACATTCGAGCCCTTTAATGCTTCACCAACATCCATTAAAACATCTTTTTCAAAGTCATAAATTGTTTTGACACTCATTTTATTTTCGGTGATAGTACCTGTTTTATCGAGGCATATTACATTGACAGCACCGAGATTTTCAATAATTTGAGGTTGCCTGGTGATGATACCCAGCCTGCTCATTTGCCAGGCGCCCAAAGCTAAAAATGAGGAAAAGGCTACGGGTATTTCTTCCGGGACCGCCGCCATGGCCAATGTAAGTGCAACCAACAGGCTTTGTACAGGCAGGCCGTTTTTCATATAATTGATTAACCAGATCAACAGGAAGGCGCTAATTCCGAAAACAGCCAGTTGCCGAACAAATCGATTGACCTGGTTTTGTAATTGTGTTTTTTGGGGAATAATGGCGTTAACGGTTTTTCCTAATTTCCCCAGCGTTGTATTATTGCCGGTAGCTGTTATGACCGCATAGCCTTTTCCCGTATTGATCGTGGTGCCCTGAAAAATATTATTATTACCGGCTGTCTCGTGTTTATCCACTGGTATTGATTCGCCTGTAATTATTGATTCGTTTACCGAGAGATCGTTCTCCTGTAAAACAGTTGCATCGGCAGGCACGTTATTACCTTCTTCAAGCAGGATTACATCACCGGGAACCAATTCTTCAGAACGGATTGTCTTTTTTACGCCATCCCTGATCACCGTCACTTCAGGCTCGGTATATTGTTTTAATGCCTGCAATGCCCTGGTGCTGCGCACATCCTGGTATAATGAAATAGCTGATACAAAACATATGGCCACCAACATCACGCCCCCCTCATTTGGCTGACCGAGCATAAAGTAAATTACGCAGGCAATCATCAACAGTATAAACATAGGCTCCCGGATAATATCAGCCATTATGTGTATCAAATGCCTTGGCTTTTCCAGCTGGAAGCTATTTTTCCCGTATTGTTGCTGCAGGAATGGAATATCGGTTTCCGATAGCCCCTGTACTTTTTCTATGGTTGTCACTTTGCCTGACATGCGATAACAATTGGCACCGGTTTAGTTAAATAACTCCTGTTCTTCTTTGAATTGCATTTGAGTTTCCCACGCACATAGCAATGAACGGGTATTTTCAATGCAGGCCATTGTTTCCTGCATGCACAACATAAGCGCCTGCAGGTAATCTGCCATGTGTGTGGTCAGACCAATGCCTTTACTGTTGCTCGCTTCATTTTGCCAGGTATCAATAAAATAATTGTAATAGGCTGATATATTATTCAGGTAAAAGTCTGTCAGTTCAATAACAGGTATTAAGGAAGCGCTTTCAGCTACTATGTTTTCTGCAGATCCATGTACATAATATGCAGCCAGTTGTCTGCATACCTTTTTATCAAAATCCATTTCGAAAGCATCGATGAGTTTTGAAAAAGAATCAAACAGGGCTATAAGATCATTGTAATAAAGGGCTGTGGAAGGTTCAATCTGAAGGTATGCTTTGAAAACTTTTTTAAGTGTTATTGCCATGTTGAACAGCTTCCTGATCGTGGGAATATCTTCATTTCTAATGGAAATGAGGATTTTATATATAAGTTGCGTATGAAAGAATTTTTCGGTCAGTCTTTCTCCCAGTTTAACCATTTCAGTATCATCGCCGGTAAATTGCTTAATAAGCAGGTTGCCCTGTTGATATTCCAGAGTTGGTGAATACAGTTCGCATTCATTCCTGAACTTCTTTGCGAAGTCTTTACCAAAATAGTGGTGTGACATATGTAAAGTTTTAAGATCAGCGATGATCAATAAAGCAATATACCCTGATAACAACCCGTTTTCTATGACCAGCCTCAAAGCGCAGACTGATGTTGGCCGATACATCTCCTAAAGCCAATCATGCAAGGCGGTGATAATGGTCATCCTTTTATCTGGCTTAAAATTCCAATTTTACAGATATTGGATAATTGCGTTTGCTTTAACAATAAACAAGAGGGTTATATGCAGCCGGATAAAAAAGACGAAAAGCAACCTCAACAAGCACCATCAGGCAAAAGGATCCCTTTGATGTGGTGGATGCTGATTTTATTGGGGATTATAATGTTGCCTATTCTTTTTAAATGGGCTGGCAATGCTGTTGAGGAAATCACCTGGCCCGAATTTGAGCGGAATATCCTGAGCAAAGGCGCTGTAGAAAAGGTAGTGGTTGTAAATCAGGACTATGTAGAAATATACCTGAAAAAAGAATATAAACGCGATACTTCATTTGCGAAAGTATTTAAGCCGTTGTATGGAAATGAACCCAACCCCGGCCCTCATTACCTGATGACCATTGGGTCAATTGAAACTTTTGAGCGGAAGTTAGATGCAGCCGAACAAAAATTCTTTGGCAAGGAAATAATACCCGTATCATATATCAAAAAAACTGACAGCTTCTGGAATATTTTGGGTTGGATATTGCCTTTTGCGGTGTTGTTCTTTTTGTGGCAATATGTTTTTCGTAAAGGCACCGGTGGCGCCGGTGGTTCTTCGGTTTTCAATTTTGGCAAATCCACGGCCACGTTGCTGGATAAAGAAAATAAAAGCACGATAACCTTTGAAGATGTTGCGGGTTTGGATGAAGCTGAACTGGAAGTAAAAGAGATCGTCGATTTTTTGAAGAGCCCGCAGGAGTTTACCCGGCTGGGTGCAAAGATCCCGAAAGGCGTTATTCTGGTTGGTCCGCCCGGTACGGGTAAAACATTACTGGCTAAAGCGGTAGCAGGGGAGGCGCAGGTTCCGTTTTTTAGCATCTCCGGTTCTGAATTTGTTGAAATGTTTGTTGGTGTTGGGGCTTCCCGGGTACGCGATCTATTTAAAAGGGCCAAAGAAAAATCGCCCTGTATTGTTTTTATCGATGAGATTGATGCCATAGGAAGATCGAGAAGCCGGAATACATTTTTTTCCGGCGCCAACGATGAACGGGAAAGTACATTAAACCAGTTACTCACTGAAATGGATGGATTTGGCACCAACACCGGTGTCATTATATTGGCTGCCACCAACCGGGCCGACATGCTTGATCCTGCTTTACTGCGTCCCGGACGTTTCGACCGGCATATATACCTTGAGCTGCCTAATTTAAAAGAACGGGAAGCTATATTTAAAGTACATATCAAGTCGCTTGTGATGGACGATACGGTTGATTTACATTTTCTGGCTGCGCAAACCCCGGGTTTTTCCGGAGCGGATATTGCCAACATCTGTAATGAAGCTGCGTTGATTGCAGCCCGCAGGAAAAAAGAAAAGATCGGGCGGACCGATTTCCTGGATGCCATTGACCGTATCGTTGCCGGTCTTGAACGGAAAAGCAAGATCATTTCTCCTGAAGAAAAGAAAATAATTGCGTATCACGAAGCCGGACATGCGTTAACAAGCTGGTTATTACCCAACGTAGATCCGCTGGTAAAAGTTTCCATTATACCCAGGGGTAAATCATTAGGAGCAGCCTGGTATTTACCTGAAGAAAAGAACCTGAAATCCAAAACAGCATTTAATGAACATCTTTGTGCTACATTAGGCGGCCGTGCTGCAGAAGAGGTGATTTTTGGCGAGATTTCGTCCGGGGCGCTCGACGACCTGGAAAAGGTAACCAAAGAGGCCTATATGATGGTTGCCTATTATGGGTTTAATGACAAAATTGGAAACGTCAGCTTTTATGATTCTTCTGGTCAACGGGACACGGGGTTCCAAAAACCCTACAGCGAAGAAACCGGGAAGCTTATTGATGGGGAAGTACGCAAACTGGTAGATAATGCTTATCAGCAAACGAAATATCTCCTTTTACAAAATAAAGAATACCTTATAAAGTTAGCTGAGATGTTATTACAGAAAGAAGTGATCTTTAAAGATGATCTGGAGAAGGTATTAGGCCAGCGGGTTATTGATAACGAATACAACCCTACAATCAAAACATTCGTTTAAGTTTTAATCAGGCACTTACACTACATTGGGTAATATCAGCAAAGGAATATTGATCTCAAATATCAGGTTGCGGGTGATGCTTTGAAAGAACAATCTTTCAAGCAACGAAAGTTTGTGGGGCATCACGGCGAGCAGGTCAATGCGATACTTATCTATAAAGAGGCACAGCGCATCCGTAATATCTTTTCCTTCCATACATGTATATACCGGGTTAAGCCCGTTCAGTGCCCGGGTTAACTGACGTGGCGGATTCAATAACTCATTTTTCTCACGGAATTGGTTTTCTACTATGCGTATCAGGTAAACCCGTGCATTAAAATGGGTGGCCATGTCGTGTAAGCTGTTAAGCAAATGTATATCGGCTTCAGGAGCCATGTCCCTTTCATTGGCCAGTGCAATACTGCTGATGGACTGATAGCTATTACTTTCAGGTACCACCAGCAGGGGAATCGTCGTTTTATTGGCGAGGGCGGTTACAGTACTGCCAAACCATTTGCGAATACCCTGATTGTGTTCTTTCATTCCCAATACGATAAGGTCGGCCTGTATGGCCGAGGCAGCCTGTAATATAGCATCTTCAGTAGTCAAAGCTTCTTCAAATCCTGTTGTAACAGCCACTTCATGTACCGGGTTAATAGTCTCAGCTTCATTGTGTAAAGTATCAAGTGCAGATGCGCTTAGGTATCCCAATGGAACAAACACAGGCGCTACATCAACAGATACCGGAACCGGCTGGAAAGAATTAAAGAGCATCAGCCGGGCATTAAAAGCTTTAGCCAGCTCCATGGAATATAAGGCGGCATTGTGGGCAGCTTTTGAAAAATCGGTTGCAATAAGTATTGTTTTCATTGTAGCACCTTTTTTATGTTACATCTTATAGATCATTTACGCTTTCGCAATTTCCATTACGATGCGACCCTGGATCTCGCCTTTTTTCATTTCATCAAAAACAGCATTTATATCTTCCAGTTTTTTCATGTGAACAGTAGCCTTTACACGTCCCACAACGGCAAAGTCTATTGCTTCCTGTAAATCCTGGCGGGTGCCAACAATCGATCCTCTTACTGTAAAGCGGTTTAATACGGTGTCAAATATGGGAAGGTCAAAACTGCCAGGAGGGAGGCCATTCAAAGAAATAGTTCCTTTACGGCGCAAAGCTGAAATACCCTGCCGGAAAGCGATGGGTGATACGGCTGTAACCAGTACGCCATGCATGCCTCCTGTTTCTTTTTTCAGGTATGCGCCCGGATCCTGTTTCTTTGCGTTAACAACCAGGCTGGCGCCAAGCGATTTTGCCAGCTCCAGTTTTTCATCCGATATATCTATGGCGGCTACCTGTAATCCCATAGCCTTTGCATATTGAACGGCCAGGTGCCCAAGCCCGCCAATACCGGAGATGGCCACCCATTGCCCGGGTCGTGTTTCTGTTTCTTTCAATCCTTTGTATACTGTTACGCCGGCGCAAATGATCGGCGCCATCTGAATACAATCGATACCCGCAGGAAACCTTCCTACATACCGTGCATCTGCGATCACATATTCTGCATAGCCGCCATCCACACTATAGCCGCCGTTCTGTTGCTGTTCGCACAGCGTTTCCCAGCCGGTGATGCAGTATTCACAACATCCACAGGCACTGTATAACCAGGGAACGCCAACAATATCGCCTTCTTTTACATGAGCTACCTGCGCACCCACTGCCGCTACATAACCAATGGCCTCGTGGCCGGGTATCAGGGGTAATATTGGTTTTACCGGCCAGTCGCCGCTGGCGGCATGCAAGTCGGTATGGCAAACGCCACTGGCGATCACTTTTACAAGTATCTGGTTAATGCCGGGTCTTGCAACAGGTCTGTCTTCTATTTGTAAAGGCTGTCCAAATGCGTGAACAACAGCGGCCTTCATTGTTCCTGGTAACATAAAATTGTAATATTATATGGTTAAAATATTTAGGCTGTTACGAGTGTAATCCGTTTAGTAGTTGGTGGTAAAGATAATAGCAGATATATTGGCGTTATATGACGTAGTTTATATGACTGGTTGTATTTAAATCAGGAGCCAGACTGATCTATGTCATCTCATGCAAATGCAAGGACCACTCATCATTTTGCATCCTCCAAACAGGTGTTACATATCAGCATTTAAGTTATTGGCTATTGTAAAGAATAATCTTAACTTTAGAAAGGGGTCCTATTACCTTTTTTTTACAAGCAGGTTAAATATGCAACCCATACATCAGTTTCAGCCGGAGCTATTCATTGATGAGAAGCACCTGGTAGAGGCTTTGTTCATTCATGCTTCTATTGGAATTATTGTAACCAATCAGCAAGGGGAGATTATCCTGGCCAATCCATTTATTCTTGAACAATTCGGCTATACCGCTAACGAACTGGTGGGCAAAAAAGTGGAAGTTCTTATTCCTGCCCGTTTTCATCACAGGCACGTTCATCACCGGGAAAATTTCGCCAATCATTTACAAAACCGGCCCATGGGCGCAGGCATGGATTTGTATGGCATTCGTAAAGATGGTACAGAAATCCCTGTAGAAGTCAGTTTATGTCATTATGCCAACAACACGGGTAACTTTGTGGTTGCGTTTATTAATAATATCACAATACGCAAGAAGGCGGAAGAAGAGATCCGCCGGTTAAATGATGAGCTGGAAGATAAGGTTGAAGAACGAACCCACCAGTTATCAGACACGCTGCATAAGCTTGAAACTTCCAAAGAAGAGCTGGCACGGGCCTTGAACAAAGAAAAAGATCTCAATGAATTGAAATCCCGCTTTGTGTCATTGGCTTCCCATGAGTTCAGAACCCCTTTAAGCACCATATTATCTTCTACTTATTTATTGCAGAAATATGTGACTACCGAAGAACAGGTGAAACGGGAAAAGCATATCGAAAGAATTATATCTTCTGTGCATACGCTGACGGATATTTTAAATGATTTTTTATCTGTTGGCAAAATAGAAGAAGGCAAAATTGTGCCTAAGCCCGCTACATTTAATATTAAAGACCACATTACGCGAATTATCGAAGAAATAAAAAGCATTCAAAAATCCGGTCAGAAAATTGAATATAAACATGTTGCAGAAGAACTGGTGGAAATGGATCCTTCTCTGTTGAAACACATCATATTAAACCTGTTGTCCAATGCCATTAAGTTTTCGCCCGAAAATGCCACCATTAAGATCTTTAGTGAATTGGATAATGGCCGGTTATTATTGTCTGTTAAAGATGAGGGTATTGGCATCTCCCAGGAAGATCAGACCCATTTATTTGAACGTTTTTTCAGGGGCGCCAACTCCAGTAATATACAGGGAACCGGGCTGGGGCTGCATATTGTGGCGAAATATACAGAACTCATGAATGGCACTATCGTTTGTCAAAGCCTGCTTGAAAAAGGTACGGAAATGAAACTGTGCTTTATGCTTCCTGGTGAGGGTACTTCCAGTGAATAAGGCGATCTCTTTATCAATAACGAACAAGCATTACTAATCTTAAATGGATTTTACCATGAAAAAGATTTTGCTTATTGAAGACAACCAAAACATTCGTGAAAATACGGCTGAAATCCTGGAGCTGGCTAACTATACGGTCTTTACCGAAGAAAACGGAAAAGATGGCGTTGAAACAGCTTTACGGGAAAAACCCGATCTAATCATTTGCGATATCATGATGCCTGTGTTGGATGGCTACGGAGTGCTTCATATGATACAAAAAAATCCTACTGTACAAAACACGCCTTTTATTTTTTTAACGGCAAAAGCTGAAAGGAGCGAAATGCGAAAGGGGATGGAACTGGGGGCCGATGATTATCTAACCAAGCCCTTTGACGGTACGGAATTACTGAACGCTGTTGAAAGCAGGATAAAAAAGATGGATCTATTGAAAAAAGAATTGATGCCGGGCTTACAGGGACTGAATGACCTGGTAAATTTAAGTCAGGGTAAAAACATATTGGATACGTTTACTGCAGACAGGGACATCAATAAATACAAAAAGAAACAGATCGTTTATTCCGAAGGCAATCGCCCGGCCCGCCTTTTTTACCTGCAAAAAGGGAAAGTAAAAACATACAAAACAAGCGATGACGGCAAGGAACTGATAGTCGGTCTATATTTCGAAGGAGATTTCCTGGGACATGTGGCCTTACTGGAAGGTACCAATTACAAAGAAACGGCCGAGGCTTTGGAAGATACCGAATTAGCCTTCATACCAAAAGAAGATTTTGAAGAACTGATGTATGCAAACAGGGAAATAGCCAAAAAATTTATTACCCTGCTGGCTAAAAATATTACAGAAATGGAAGAACAACTGTTGAAAATTGCCTATTACTCACTCCGGAAAAAAGTGGCTGATTCTTTGATTGCCCTGCATAAAAAATATAAAAGCGCCATTAATCTCAGCCGGGAAAACCTGGCTACCATTGCAGGTATTGCTACAGAATCTCTGATCAGGACCCTGGGCGATTTTAAAAGTGAAAAACTGATTGATATACAGGAAGGAGCTATTTTTATCCTGGATGAAAAAAAACTCGAAAACCTGGTGAACTAAATTGAAATCAAAGTTTCCGTCAGATAATTATTGAATTGAATTTTTATCTCATTAAGACTTGTTTCCAGGGTTGTAATTTCCTTCCTTAATTTTTTTTGTTTCTGAGCAATTGCTTTAATAATCAATCCGTTTTCGTGTAAATTTCTCGTTAATAACTTCTCAAGTTCGGCAATATCTGTACGAACAAAATTTATGACCTGATCGTTCTGGATAAAGCGATTTTGGTACTGCTCGGCTATTTCCAGGAAATCATCAGAAAAAATACTTTCATGAACCAATTCGGCAAGCCGGTTTTTTAATATGGCATTTTCTTGCAGAAGAAACGCTAACAATCTTCTCCAGGCATCACATTCATACTGAAATTGCTTTATCATATATTTTGTGTCTGGCATATTGGAGCAGTGCTATAATTATTTTTTGTAAGTTAATAACACATATAGCGGGAAATAAGTATTCAGGTCAGCCCCTGGTATGACGCTCATCACCGGGGGTAAAGTAAAAAGCGAACTAATAAGCACTGGTTTGATTTTAGTTAATAAGCAGTTAAGCAGCCTGCATTTTATATAAATTAGCTATAACTCATCGTTAAGGATACCAAAAATTGATGCGACTACCCAATAGCCAGGTTTTTATACGTTTAGGAATAATACATAAGCAACATTTTACTCTTTTAGCAAAAGGCATACTGATACTGACAGCATATTTTATTTTCTCAACCTCTACGGCTTTTGCTCAAACGCCCAGGGCTGATATGGATGTTTTGGTAGAAATGATGGAACACCGTAAAGAAGAGCCAACCGAATTTTTTCAACAAATGTCTAATTCTGTTAATTATGTAGGTATTCTGTTGCCAGTATCTGTATTGGCAACGGGATTTGCCAGGAATGAAAAAACAACTGTTCAAAAGGGATGGTATATGGCAGCGACCCTGGCCACAAGTTCTCTGGTGACTTTAGGATTAAAATATAGTATCCGGCGCAGCAGGCCTTTTAAAACCGATCCTTTTTTAGTGGCCGCCAGTTCGGGTGGAAGTCCCTCTTTTCCATCGGGCCATACATCCGAAGCCTTTGCGACAGCAACTTCCCTTACGTTGGCCTGGCCAAAATGGTGGGTGGCTATCCCCGCATATGCCTGGGCGGGAACAGTCGGCTATTCAAGAATGTACCTTGGCGTACATTATCCAACAGATGTGGCGGTAGGCGCTATTGTAGGGGCTGGCAGCGCCTGGTTGATGTATAAAGCCAACCAATGGCTGCACCATCATAAAACCGGTAAAGTGCAACCGGCGCTATAAGGCTGTTCATTCCGGTTTTTTACAGTTTTATTTTCTTTTACTCTCCTGCATGGGTCGTTGAAGAATTTCGTTGGCTCGCCTGAGCGCTTCTGAAAGGTCGTTTGTTACGTATCTTTTGCCGATTCTAAACAAGAGCCTTGTTTTTCGGAATTCTTCTAACACGTGGGGTTGAATGCCACTAATAATCAATTGAGTTTTTTTTCGCTCACAGGTTCGCAGCACATCTTTTATGGTGTGTATACCCGTAGCATCAATAATAGGCACATTTCGCATGTCAACGATAAGAACCCGGGGATTATTCTCGATTACTTTTATAGCATCTTTAAATTTGTAAGCCGCACCAAAGAACAACGGGCCGGAAAGTTCAAACAACTCCACTTCTTTGGGAATATTTAATTCATTGCGGTTTTTCACCGTTGCGCCATTTTGCCCGTTATCGCGTAGCATAGTACTAACATTGCTGATCTTAATCATTTTGCGCATAAACAGGAAAACGGCAAGTACCATTCCTATCTCGATGGCAATCGTTAAATCAAATATAACCGTTAATAAAAATGTAGTGATGAGTACGGCGCTGTCGCTTCTGCTTGTCTTTGCAATATCAAAGAATGTTTCATATTCGCTCATGTTATAAGCAACAATGATCAAAACCCCGGCAAGACAACTCATGGGAATTAAAGTTGCCCATTTCCCCACAGCCAGCATGATAATAAGCAATGTTATTGAATGAATGATGCCGGCAACAGGCGTTCTGCCGCCGTTTTTCACATTGGTAGCGGTGCGTGCTATTGCACCCGTTGCCGGGATGCCACCAAACAGGGCTGAAGCAATGTTTGCGCCACCTTGCGCTACCAGTTCCAGGTTACTTTTGTGATTGCCGCCAATCATGCCATCGGATACCACTGCAGATAGTAAACTTTCTATAGCACCTAAAATGGCGATGGTAAATGCAGGTTTCAATAAATTCCTGATCGTTGCAAAATCCAGTTGTGGTATAACCGGATGCGGTAGGGAAGAAGGAATGGCGCCAAAACGGCTTCCGATCGTTTCAACGGGAAGATGAAAAATCTGAACCACTACTGTACACAACAGGATCGCTATTAGTGAACCGGGTACAGTTCGGGTAATTTTGGGCGCAAAGATTATAATCAATATGGTAACAGACCCAATAGCAGGTGCATACCAGTTGGTTGAAGCAAAATGATGTAAATACGACCTCCATTTTTCAATAAAGTCTGACGGAACAGCGCCCATGGAAAGACCAAAAAAGTCTTTCATTTGCGATGAAAAGATAATAACTGCAATGCCTGTCGTGAATCCTACGATAAGGGGATAGGGAATAAATTTTATTACACTGCCAAAACGGGCAAATCCCATTAGCATCAGCATAATGCCGGCAATAAAAGTGGCTATAATTAATCCGTTAATTCCATATTGTTGAACGATGCCATAAACTATAACTATAAATGCGCCGGTAGGGCCACCAATTTGAACCCGGCTGCCACCAAATGCAGAAATGATGAACCCGGCCACAATAGCTGTAAACAACCCTTTTTCGGGCGAAACACCCGAAGCAATAGCAAAAGCAATCGCCAGGGGCAATGCGACTATTCCCACGATCAATCCCGCAACAGCATCCTTTGCAAATTGTGCCCGTGTATACGTTGCAAGTGTATGTAAGATCTTAGGTTTAAACATACCCAGGTTGAAATTATGAACGTTTCATTTCCTTAATCAGTCATATTTTCATCCAAAATTTGAGCAGGTTGTCTAACTGTGCTTCTACCAACTGGTAGCCGGGCGGTATTTCATCATCCCAGCTACAGTAGGTTACCACACGTGTACCAACAGGCATATCTTCTAATTGTTTATACAGGTAATGACTGTAATAATTATATAATTCCTTGGAATAGGCAATCTTGTTATCTATTTTATCTGTGCCAGCCAGGTTTTCAAAAAAGGAATTATAGAAATAAAAATGGTCATACTGTTTTAAATTCAGCTGTGTAAAGTTATGATGTTTAAAATAGACATTTTGCAGTCCCAATAATTTCCTTACCCTTTCAGCCTGATCTACCAGGTCTTCACGCTGCTCAACCCCGAAAAAAGAAACTGCAGGCTTGTAATAAGCTCCAGCCAAACAAAATTTTCCGGTACCGCTTCCAATATCTAAAATTTTTTCATTGGGTTTATCTGCAAGGAATTGTATCGCCTGCTTAATGACAGTCAGGGGCGACCAATGCTTTTTATCCAATTGTTGAATTGGTAAAGGATATAATTGGCCAAAATGCGACTCGTCTGAAAAATAATTAGCTATAAAGTTGGAGGAGGTAAGAGACATTGTCTAAATTTTATAGGTCATTTCAATTTCTTCTGCGAAAGCTTATAATCTTCAGGTGACTGTAAACCGTTACTTTCTTTATATTGAGCAGGTACTATCAAAGCGATCCATCCATTATCTTCAGGTTGTTGAAGTAAAATACTTTTATCGTCTGTTATCAGTACATCGTTGAAACTAATAATTTTTCCCACCACCGGCATGTGTACAAGGATGCGGTAATCGTCGTATTGAATACAGGCAATAGCCTCACCCTGATCTATAAGGTCCGGATTTTCAGAAAAAATTACGTGGTGAATTTCCTTGATCCCTGACAGCTTAAATGAACAAACACCAACATATGCAACAGACCCCTGAAAGTCGATCCACTCATGATCATTGGTATAGAACAGGTTTTTATTTGCGGGCTTTAAATTCATAGAACAAAATTACCTGGAACAGTAAAATAAGCCTAACCCCGTTCGGAATAGCCGGGCTTTACCGTTTTCCAATTTGCATTATAACGAATAAAAAATGACAGCCATATAGCTCTTGACAACCTCATTAAATAAGGTTGAAGAACAATTAATAAAACTATATTTAACCCAAGCCACCAAAAAAATCTACTATCATTTACCGACATTCCAATAAGGACCCACCAGGCAACGAATGTAGTAACTGAGATGGCGACCGTTAAAGCATAACTAACATAAGCGGTCCCATAAAAAAATCCAACTTCTATTTCCATTCGCTGATCGCATACCGGGCATCTATCATGCATTTCCATAAATCGTTTCAAATTGTAAGCGTTTTTTATTTGAAACATATCCCCGCACCGGCAACGAGCGCATTTATGGTGCACAAGGCTCCATAAATAGCCTGGCTTTCGATCTGTTTTTTCAGCACACATATTGTATTAATAGTTTGTTTCTGTTTGCAATACATTCTTCAATCGTCAATGATGATTCATCCTTACGCACGCTGAACCATTGATCATATCTTCATCCAGAATTTTAATAAAGCACCAGCCTTTTCGTCTATCTGTAAATAACCCGCGGGCATTTTGTTTTCCAGGCAATGAAAAGTAGCTATTCTTGTTCCCGCAGGCATTTGTTCCAGTTTCTTAAACAACTCGCGGTGATAATATTTATATAAATGGGGGGAATGAGTTACGGCATTATCAATTTTATCAGTAGAAATCAAATTCTCATAAAAGGAATTAAAGAAATAAAAATGATCATACTGTTTGAAATCCAGTTGGGTAATATTGTTATGGATAAAATGAACATTTTGTAACCCCAATTCTTCCTTGGCTGTTTCAGCATGAACTACCAGGTGCTTGCGTTGTTCAACGCCAAAAAAGGACGCATTGGGTTTATAGTAAGCGCCTGCCAGGCAAAATTTTCCAACACCGCTACCGATATCCAATACTTTAACACCCGGATGTGTTGCAAGAAATTCTACCACCATTTGGGTAATATACAATGGAGTCCAATGCCTGCGGGCCAATAATTGAATTGTTTCAGGATACAGGGCATGTAATTGAGTATCTGTAGTAAACCATTGATCTAACGAAGATGAGGGCGTTGATGCAAAGAGCATAGCATTGGTGTAATACGGCTCATTATTAACCGGTTTGGATGTACTCATGATTCAAAATTACCACATCGGTTAACCTGGTGCAGTAAACCTTATCACCCCAAAAAGTGATTTATATCAATTTTTTAAATGTTAACTTTGAATTATTATGAGTATCAGCGGGATATTTCCAATAGACTTGTGGGATTTTAAAAGCAAGTCTATACTTGCCGAGTTATCGGAAGAAGATTATGCGCTACTCACCGCGCATCAAAGTGAACAGAAATATGATAAGGGCGAAATCATTTTCAGGGAAGGCGCTTATCCGTCCGGTATTTATTATATCAAAAATGGCAAAGCAAAAAAATATAAAGTAGTAAAGGATGGCGGGGAACAAATCATATATGTAGCCAATACAGGAGAATTGATCGGTTATCATGCGGTATTGTCAGATACCCGATATCCTGATTCAGCGTCTGCACTGGAAGAAAGTATTATAACCTTTATACCGAGGGAAGACTTTTTGGCTACATTGGAAAATTCGGCCGTTCTCGGCAAAAAATTATTAAAAACGCTTAGCCATGAATTTGCGGTTTTGGCTAATAGCCTTACCCTGTTTACCCAACATCCGGTGCGAGAACGACTGGCATTACAATTAGTAGTGCTTCGTGAAAAATATAAAGTTAATTTTCAACCAGGTGAGCTTGTAGAAATTAATATGTCGCGTGATGATTTAGCCAGTTTGGTAGGTACAGCCCGTGAAAATGTGGTACGCATACTTACTGAATTTAAAGATGAAGGCATCCTGGAAACAAAAGGCAGAAAAATCATAGTGCTCGATGTACAAAAGTTGATAGCACTGGCCAATTACAGGTAAAAATTTCAATTACAACGTTGTCGAATAGTGTTTTATTAGTGAACGGAACATCTGTTACCGGAAAACATAAGTCCCCCGACTGTGAACCAGTATTAATTCACCCCAGCATTCAGCCAGCTATCTGTGATATATCTCAGTCCCGACTTTGACTGCTGTCATGGCTTTTCAGATAGTATAGGATTAGATTGCAGCAATAACAAAGTGGATTATACTATGACAGTTCTGACTTGCCGCATTGCTAAAATCGGAGCATTGGCTATGATCTTATCCTGGCTGGGGTGTAATAACATCCCGGTGATCTATCCTGAGCGAAAAGATATTATTGAAACAGTGTATGCGTCTGGAAGAATTATTTCTGCCAATGAATATAAACTGGCAGCGCTGAGCAATGGCACTATTATTAAAAGGCTGGTTAAGGATGGCGATACGGTAAAAAAGGGGCAACTGCTGTTTATTATTAACAGCGGAGCTGCAAAGGATAGAGTTGACGCTGCATTGAAGAATTACCAGGTCGTTGCTGCTAATCTCTCCAATCAATCTCCTTTACTGAACGATCTGAAGTTGTCTTTACAGAATGCAGCCGTAAAATGCAGCAATGATTCCATTACTTATCATCGTTATAAAAACCTGTGGACGCAGGATATTGGCACCAAAAGCAACCTCGATAATGTATATTTCAATTACCAGCTATCCCAGAACCAAAAGAATATCGCTGAGCAAAAATATTACGCGGCCTTAAATGACCTGCAGGTTTCTCATAGCAATGCCCGCAGTCAGTTAACTGCTGCCAGGCAGGACCTGAATGAATTTTTTATCAGAAGCGACCGGGATGGCGTCGTATACCAGACATTTAAAGAAGAAGGAGAAACGGTTTATACCAATGAGGTAGTAGCAGTTATGGGGGAGCAAGGCAGCCAGGTCATCCGACTTGCCGTAGACCAGCAGGACATTCGTAAGATCCGGACCGGGCAACAGGTATTGCTGCAGTCTGATGTTACAGGTAGCACTATTTATGAAGCTACGGTATCATACATTTATCCGGTAATGAATGAGCAGGACCAAACCTTCAGGGTTGATGCCCTTTTTAAGAATGAAGCTGCGCTATCCTTTATTCACAGCTCCATTGAGGCGAATATTATTATACAAAGGAAGAACAGGGTGCTTGTATTGCCACGGAACGCATTAACGGGTAACGACAGTGTTTGGATACAGGTAAAAAATAAAAGGGAAAAAATGGGTATACAAACAGGCATTTCAACATTGGAGCATGTAGAAATAATTTCCGGCCTGGATGAAAAAACACCTGTTTTGCTGACCACTAAAAATGATGCGCCATGAATTTGCCGGTGAATTTTAAGATCATGAAAGTGCACCTGTTGTCGCGTAAACGGCAAACGATCGTGGCTATGCTGGGCGTTACCTTTGGCATTGGCATGTTCATTTTGATGATGAGCTTTATGAAGGGGATGAACGATTTCTTCGAGGGCATCATGTTGTCGGTTACGCCGGATATTCGTATTTACAATGATTACAAAACAAATTATTCCTCCTCTGTTACCAGCCAATTCTTTGGGGAGAGCCGGAACAACTGGATAATAGTTCGCCATCCGCGTCCAAAACAAATCAATCTGAACCTGAAGAATGCGCCTGGTATCATAGAGGATCTTCGGAAACAGGATGAAATGCAAGTTGTATCGCCCCTGGTTTCTGCCCAGATCCTTTTTAATTATGGCCCTGTTCAACTGAGCGCCATGCTCGACGGGGTAGATATCAGGGAAGAAGACCGGTTGTTTGGCCTGTCGGCCAAAATGGTTAGCGGACGACCTGAAAATCTGCTGACGGCAAACAATGGCATTCTGCTGGGTTATAAACTGGCGAATAAATTAAATGTGACAACAGGTGACCTGGTAACCGCTACTGCGCCATCAGGAGCCCGCATGCGATTTAGGGTGGTGGGCACGTATAAGTTCGGCATTGTCACGATGGATGAATATAAAGCGTATGTAAACCTTACCGGCATGCAGCAGTTATTAGGAAAAAACCGGGACTATATCACTGATATTCGCATAAAGCTGAAAGATATGAAACGGGCAGCCGTGCTGGCTCCCTCGCTAGCTATGAAATATGATTACAGGGCAGATGACTGGGAAACAGTAAATGCTTCTGTGAAAGCCGGTAATCTGATCAGGGATACGTTTACTTATGTATTAAGCTTTACGCTGTTACTGATAGCGGGGTTTGGAATTTACAATATCATGAATATGGTAATTATCGGTAAAATGAAAGACATAGCTATACTGAAAGCCGAAGGTTTTGGGAGAAAGGATATTGTGCAAATATTTTTATCACAGTCACTGATCATTGGACTGATCGGTTCCATGGCGGGCCTGATACTGGGCTTTTTGCTGTCCTATGGTTTATCGAAGGTTCCCTGGCCTGAAGATGAATACATTGTTATCAAACATTTCCCGGTGAATTTTGATACCAGCTACTATGTAGTGGGGGTGATCTTTGGAATACTCACCACGGGTTTGGCCGGTTTACTACCTGCACTGAAAGCATCAAAGATCGATCCGGTCGCTATTTTAAGGGGATAAATTAAATATATGCCACAGGAAGTGTTGAAGGCTGAAAGGCTTAATAAATATTTTCATGAACCTGCTACTATTCAGGTGCTTCATGATATTTCCCTATCAATACAGGAAGGAGAATTTGTATCCATCATGGGTAAATCGGGTTGCGGGAAATCGACCTTATTATACCTGTTGTCTACATTGGATACTGAATATGAGGGCGCCATTCATATTAATGGGGTAAGGGTAACCGGTTTGAATGAAAATGCCCTGGCGCGTTTTCGCAATGAGCATATCGGGTTTGTTTTCCAGTTCCATTTTCTATTACCGGAGTTCACAGCTCTTGAAAACGTTATGCTACCCGCTTTGAAACTGGGCAGGCTGGATCGCACCGAAATCGAACAAAATGCCATGGAAAAGTTGCGGCAAATGGATATGCACGACCATGCTCACAAACTGTCGGGCAAATTATCAGGGGGGCAGCAGCAACGGGTGGCCATTGCACGTGCATTGATCAATAATCCTAAAATCATCATGGCCGATGAACCCACCGGCAATCTTGATTCTGCCAACACAACTATCATATTTGACATCTTTAATAAACTGGTGAAAGAAGGCAACACTATAATCACAGTTACACATGACCATGATTTTGCCCGAAAATCTACCCGCATTATTGAAATGGGGGATGGAAGGGTGAAAGTATAAGGAGGCGCAGGAAATAACTAATTTAACTATTGGCAGAAAACGTGTAATGCCCTGTACAGGGAGTGAGATAAAAAAGGCAACCTCTTACTAGATTGCCCCAAAAGCAAGAATTATGAAAAAAGACAAATATCTATTAGCGGTGTACAATGAATAATCACCATATTTCCTCGCGTTCTTCTTTAAAGCGACGCAATTGATGATCCAGTTTATTAACCACTTTTTCAATCGCTGCCTCAAAAGATTCAGCCCTTTCACTGGCAAACAATCGCATTTTTGAAATTTGCGCTTTTGCTTCAACAAAAAAGCATTTTTGAATGGCATTTATTTCTTTCCGCAACACGATATCGAAATTATGAATGTTATAATACCTTTTGCCCAGCTTTTCAAATTTCCTGTGAACCAGATCCATTAAATTTTCATCTGGTTTAATGTTGGGTGATTCAATTTGTAGTTGCATAATTTTTTGGATTTATTTCAAAACTACAGGTTATAGGTTCCTGTTTTAGTGATAGTCGTCAGTTTGATAAATGATAAACCTCATTTTGTCATTTTCTTTTTTCTTGAAACCGGCTTAATAAACAAAGATGTGACCATTCCGGTTTGTAACGTGGTAAATGGATTTATACAAATAAATGAATAGAATGCCGTTTCTGTATTCGGCTGTTCCAAATTCTGTATCTACATCGCCGGGTAATTTCACTTCCCTTTTTATATAATTACAAGTGAAACCAGGAGCGAAGTATTTTGAATCTTCCGGTAATAAGATATCTTTTTTTATTGCGAAAACCGATAATAAGCGATCAAAGGTATTTATAGCAAAATCCTCTCTGCTAAAGCCAGGCGCCGCTATTTCTATTTTATAATGATCTGTTTGCTCCGTTATATTTACCGGTGCCTTCGTTACAATGACACCTTTTTTATTTAATTGTTCCTGCAATTCTTTTTCCTTCCCTGGCATTGGTTCATATATGCCGGGATATATGCAGGCATGTTCGGAATAATATGTGTCCTCTACTGACATATGGCGTTGTATCTGTTGCTAAGGTACTATAAAGCCATTCCGGGTTTAATGACTATGGTTACTTTATGTATTGAGATTGATCAGGGGAAATAGGTGGCGCCTGTGCCGGTTGCCGATCCGAAGCTATGTTATATGAATTGTTGAATATATGACAAGACGCATCCAGTTTAATGATGGCAATAGGTGTAACTAAGGTTGACCTTTTTAACAATGCAAATTGACCTTTACAACAAAGCAAATAAAAATGGTTACGCCGATCTTTGAATAACTAAAAATTTATAGTTATGCAAATTATCAATAAGGTTTTCATTAACGGCGAATTTATCAGGCCCCATGGTACTGAAGAGATGGAACTTCAGAATCCCGCTACCGGCGAGATAATTACGAAGGTAACGTTAGCTGACGAAACAGATACCCGCCATGCGATCGATGCTGCCCGTGCTGCGTTTGAAACATACTCGAAAGCAAGCCTTGAAACGCGTGCGAAATATCTACAACAGATCCATGATGCCATGCTGGCAAGGCGTGAGGAGTTGCTATCCATCATTAACGAGGAATATGGCGCCCCGCAATGGTTTGCTGCATTTGCCCTGGATGACGCCATTCGTTCCTGGCTTGTAGCGAAGGAACAACTTAAACCGGAAACGTTTCGGTATACGCTGAAAGAAGGCACAACCGTTATGCTTGAGCCGGTGGGAGTAGCCGGTTTAATTAGTCCCTGGAACTTAAGTCTTTGGTTTATGTGTGTAAAAGCTTCTACTGCACTGGCTGCCGGTTGCACCGTCGTCATGAAGCCCAGTGAACTCAATCCGAAACAAAACATGGCGATGGCTGAAATTTTTCAAGCTGCAACCCTTCCTAAAGGGCTGATTAACGTTTTGAATGGTACAGGATCAGTGGTGGGTAATGAAATTACGCGTAACACAGGTATTGATAAGATTTCTTTCACCGGTTCTACAGCCGTAGGAAAAATATTAGCGAAAAATGCGATTGATACGATGAAGCGGGTAACGTTGGAATTAGGTGGCAAATCGCCGTTTATTATTATGGAAGATGCGGACCTTCAGAAAGCAATACAGTTCGTATTACAGGTTGGTTTCCAGAACAGCGGACAATCCTGCACAGCCGGCACCCGGATACTTATTCCCAAAAAACGTAAGCAGGAGATTGAGGCGGCATTAAAAGCCGGTGTTGAAAATATGAAAGTAGGTGCAGCTGCAACAGAAGGTTCACTTATTGGTCCGGTAATATCAAAAAAGCAATGGGAGCGGGTACAAGGGTACATTCAGAAAGGAATTGACGAAGGGGCCACCTTGCTGACTGGCGGATTGGGACTGCCGGAGGGTTTGACGAAAGGTAATTTTGTTAAACCAACCGTATTCACTGATGTTGATAATCATATGACAATTGCCAGCGAGGAGATCTTTGGACCAGTGCTGGCTGTGATAACTTATAACGATGAAGCAGACGCCATACGTATTGCTAACGATTCTATTTATGGTTTGCATGCTTATATAGCAACTACCGATGTGTCTAAAGCGATGCAGGTTGCTGATCAATTGCGTGCAGGTCGAGTGGCTATTAACGGATTTGTGGATGAACCCAATGCGCCATTCGGTGGTTTTAAGCAATCCGGAATTGGTAGAGAATTTGGTAAATACGGATTGGAGGCATTTTTAGAAGCGAAAGCTGTTTTCAATGTAACGGTGTAACGAGATGCCGGCATTCAATTACATGAAAGTGACGCGGAGACTGATTTGTGATTGAGGGGTAATTTGTTTAATTTAAAGAACTATGGCTGAAACGTAAAATATATAAATAAGTCCGCATCAGACGTTGTAAATAAATTTTATGGCAGCAATAACTGACCCAAATATTCCAAGGATTATATATTCCCGTTATTCAAGAAAAATAATGGAAGGTGAATTGTTTATCAAACAACATGTTTTTGATTATATCATTTCCGGCAGTTCAGAAGTTGTTTTTGATGGCAAATCACATCCATTTAAAGCTGGTGAATTCCGGTTTGCTGTAAGGAACCGGTTGAGCAAATTCATGAAAGTTCCTCCTGCCGGCGGAGATTACCGATCTATATCAATTTGTATCGACCAGGACACGCTCCATGAAATAAAGCACCAATTCAAAATCAGCAACATAACATCGAGGAAGTTTGATAATGTTTTCATTTTGAAACATAACAGACTATTTAATAATTATATAGATTCATTGCTGCCCTACCTGGAGAACGGCGAAGCGATCAGTGATCAATTGGTGAGGGTTAAAATAAAAGAAGCTGTTTTAATATTCCTTGATGCCAATCCCGATCTAAAGCATATCCTTTTTGATTTTACGGAGCCTGGTAAAATTGATCTTGAAGCCTATATGCAGGAGCACTATTCTTTTAACGGAGAGCTGGAACAGTTTGCATACTTAACCGGAAGAAGTCTATCAACCTTTAAGCGAGATTTTAAAAGGATATTTAATACCACGCCGAACAGGTGGCTTATAAATAAAAGGCTACAGGATGCTTATTATCTTATAAAAGAAAAACAAATAAAACCTACCCACGCATTTATTGAAGTTGGTTTTAAAGATTACTCGCATTTTTCAATCGCATTTAAAAAAATGTTCGGGTATGCACCTTCGTTTGCCGAATCTGATAAATAAAAGAAGCTATATGCATGCAAAAACAAATATAATGAGGGCTGTAGTTTTAGAGAACTACCATTCCGCTTTTAAACTGTCAGAAATTGATCGTCCATCCGTTGGAGACCGGCAGGTGCTTGTGCGGGTTAAATCGAGTGGAACGAATCCGCTTGATCTAAAAATCAGGAGTGGCAATGCTTCGCATGCAAAGGTCACATTGCCGGCTATACTTGGTTTAGACCTGGCCGGTATAGTAGAATCAGTTGGACCTGGCGTCACTGGTTTTAAACCGGGTAATGAAGTTTATGGAATGACTGGTGGGGTCGGAAACATACCCGGGTCCCTTGCGGAATATGCAGTGGTTGACTCAGACTTATTAGCCATGAAACCGGGCGGTTTTAGTATGAAAGAGGCCGCAGCTATACCTTTGATCTTTATTACGGCATGGGAGGGGTTGGTTGACAGGGCAAAGGTTCAACGTGGACAAAAGGTTTTAATACATGGTGGCGCCGGAGGTGTTGGGCACATGGCGGTTCAAATTGCCAAAGCTTTTGATGCGGAAGTTTTTACAACTGTTTCAGCCGGGCAGGAAAAAATAGTACAGGCATTCGGAGCTACTGCCATTGATTATAAGTCAACTTCTGTTGAGCAATATGTTGCAGCTTTCACGGGTGGAGAAGGCTTTGATATTGTTTATGATACGGTTGGGGGATCTACGCTCGATAACTCTTTTCGTGCAGTAAAAAAATACACAGGTCATGTTGTAAGCTGTTTGGGATGGGGAACACATTCGCTCGCACCCCTGTCATTTAGGGCAGCAACCTATTCGGGTGTATTCACATTACTCCCCTTATTAACTAGTGAGGGCAGAGCGCATCATGGTGAAATTCTGCATGAAGCGACAAAACTTGCAGGAGAAGGTAAATTAAAAGTATTGATTGATCCCAGGGGTTTTACACTTGAAACCATTGAGGAAGCCTATATTGCCCTTGAAAAAGGGAAAAGATCGGGCAAAATAGTGATTGATATTTTGTAAAAATAGCCCCGCTCATTACAAGCGGGAACTATGAACTCCGAAAGTGAAACACTTCTTTAATATGCTTACATATTATTTTAAAGCTTTTCAACCTAAATGAGAGCCTTTAAATTACGTTTACATTATTATAGGCAGGATGACAATGATCAATTAGGCAATTGATATTGATCATCTATTGTTTTAGAACATTTTGCCAGTTAATGGTGTTATAAGATCATTTATGTGGGGCCCAACAGCTTTTGCAATTGTTTAGGTTTCCAGGGGATAAAAATTTCTTATTTTTGAATGAATACAGGCTTTTGATGATTCGATGGTCGGCTATACTCCTTTTATTTATCTATATGCTGGGGGCAACGAATGCCTGCCAGTTTTTAAAGCTACCGCTACTGGTTTCCCATTACATCAAGCATAAAAAGGAAAGCCCTTATATTACCCTCGCATCGTTCTTTAAAATGCATTATATCGATCCTCAGCCAATGGATGCTGATTATAATGAGGATATGCAGTTGCCTTTTAAAACCGCCCCTGACGCCCTATGCAGAAATGTCCCCTTATTTGTTTCGATGCTGCCAGTGATTGAATTGAATGCGCCGGTAGTTAATTACCAGCGACAACCAGTTATAGATGATGATTTTTCTACCGTTTTGTTAATTAACAATATTTTTCAGCCTCCCAAAGCATAGATTTTATTGCAATATATTGTTAATTCAGTGGGTCATGACAATTACGGTTTGCAAGGCACGTTAACTTTGCAAGTCGTAGATCCTCGTTATTACTACAAACTGCACTGATATTAACTATTATCCTGTTTTACATTAGATAACGCAGCAACAAGCTGCTATTGAATAATTACTGGGGAACAGCCGCCAGCGTAAAATCTATATACATATGAAGCTTCTATTCGTACTGCTGCTGATTGGTTTCAGCAATCCGTTTGTGAAATGGCAACCCGATTTTGAAACGGCTAAAAAGCTGGCCACGGAAAATCATAAGTATATCCTGCTGAATTTTTCCGGCTCCGACTGGTGCGGTCCCTGTATGCGGCTGAAAAAAGAGGTTTTTGAAAGCGATGCATTTGAGAAACTGGCCGATGGGTCACTGGAGTTGTATAATGCAGATTTCCCGCGTAATAAGAAGAACCAGTTATCCAAAGAAACAGTTCATCGTAACGAAGACCTGGCCAACCAGTATAACCCATTAGGTAAATTCCCTTATACGGTATTGCTTACGCCGGAAGGCAAGGTGATACGATCATGGGAAGGGTATCCACAAAATAACAGCCAGCTATTTATCGATCAGATAAAATCTGTTTGTAATGCCGATCATCACTGATCCCTCACTGCTTGAATACAAACAGGCAGAACGGTTAATGGGAAACACGTTCGAAATTACGGTAGTGGCCAATGACCAGGAATGGGCCTATGAGAAAATAGGAATGGCCATCGCGGAGATAAGCAGGATAGAAAGGCTGCTGACCACTTTCGACGAGTACAGTCAAACCGCCCGGATCAACCGACAAGCCGGCATTGGTCCTGTTAAAGTTGACCCGGAAGTATTTGACCTGATCAAACGTTCGCTGAGAATATCGGGCGTTACCGATGGTGCATTCGATATTACCTACGGCTCCATAGATAAGCGTTTATGGAATTTCGACGTTACCATGACCAGCCTGCCCGATGCGGAAACAGCCAGGGAAATGGTTCGTTTGATCAATTACCGGAATGTGGTCCTCGATGAAGCAGAAGGAACGGTGATGTTGACAGAAAAGGGAATGCGTATTGGCTTCGGCGGAATTGGCAAAGGATATGCTGCCGACATGGCTAAAGCGCTGTTGATAAAAGAGGGAGTGCAAAGCGGCATTGTAAATGCCTCAGGTGATCTCGTTACCTGGGGAACGCAGGCTGATAAAAAACCGTGGACTATCGGCATCGCCCATCCTGATGATGCTCGCAGGGCTTTTTCCTGGCTCAACATTTCTGACCTTGCCATCGCTACCTCCGGCAATTACGAAAAATATGTGATGATAGATGGAAAGAAATATTCGCATACCATCAATCCAAAAACAGGAATGCCGGTAGCGGGTATTAAAAGCGTTACCATTATTAGTCCTTATGCCGAAATAGCCGATGCCATGGCTACGCCTGTTATGGTGATGGGCGTGAAGGCGGGCCTTCATTTGATCAACCAGATCCATTACCTCGGATGCATTATTGTGGATGATAATAACAAAATTTATTCTACCAAAAACATTCATTTACAATGAAACGTAACAAACGTGTAGTGTCACTGATCGTATTGATCATGGGCCTGCTTACTATAAATGCAACATCGTGCAAGACTGTCAAAGAATACCAGAAAAATAAACTGAACGATTCGGAAATGAGTTTAAGCAATCGCAAAGTTGAAAAAACGGAACTGAGCTTCCAGTCATACCGCGAAGGCGCGTCAGGCGCCAATACCGGCAAAAGCGGCGGCGGATGTGGCTGTAATTAAGTTACCAATTAAATCAACGTTGCATGAAACGTCCATGACAAAATTTTCATTATGAGACATAGAGCTCCGCCAGCTGGCGGATTGTCATGGTAAGTTCCATCTGGCCAAACGACAAATAATATTTTCAGATGAAAAAAATATTCTTAACTGTTTTGGGAATGGCTGCTTTACTGAAGTCATTCTCTCAGCAGGCGCCTGACACCAGCGGCTTTCAAAACAGGAAACTGAAAATTGAGGAAATTAACCTGGTGTCCAGTTATTATACGCAAAATGGAGATCATGCTGCTGTAACCGGCGGCATTGGAACGCAGAAGTTAACTGATATCGCGAATGTGTTTGACATAAAGCTGGCGAAATATGATCGCAAATTGCGGAAACATACATTCGATGTGGAGGTAGGCATCGATCATTATACCTCCGCTTCTTCAGACAAAGTAGATCTAAAAGCCAATTCATCCGCCTCTTATGCCGATACCCGTATTTATCCTTCCCTTACCTGGAGTATGGAGAATGAAAAGAAGGGTACTACATTCAGCGCAGGTGTATCTTCTTCTTCCGAATTCGATTACCAGTCTTTGGGAGCGAATATAGGTTTCTCCAAAAAAACGAAAGACAGGAATGGTGAATTTTCAGCCAGGTTGCAGGGGTACTTCGATCAGGTTCACCTGATTGCTCCGGAAGAATTAAGGGGCATCTCCGGTGTTAAGGATCAGGGCAGTTCAAGCCGCACTACGATGGCAGCTTCATTATCCTGGTCGCAGGTCATTAACAAAAATCTACAGGTGGCGTTTTTGGCCGACCTGGTGAATCAACAGGGCTTTCTAAGCCTTCCTTTTTACCGGGTTTATTTCGCAGATGGCAGCGTACACCAGGAGCAATTACCTGACCGCCGGTTTAAATTGCCATTAGGCATCAGGGCTAATTATTTCCTGGGCGACCGTTTTATCATCAGGACCTATTACCGGTATTATAAAGATGACTGGGGTATTTCTTCACATACGGTGAACCTGGAAGTGCCGGTAAAGATTACGCCTTTCTTTTCTATCAGTCCTTTTTACCGGTTCTATAACCAGACGGCCACTAAGTATTTTGCGGGCTATCAGCAGCATACGGCACAGAATGAATATTACACCAGTAATTACGATCTGTCGAAATTCAACAGCAATTTCCTTGGGGCGGGTGTTCGGCTGGCGCCACCTAACGGTATATTCGGTATGCAGCATTTCAACATGATTGAATTGCGTTATGGGCATTATACAAAAAACATTGCCATGAACGCAAACATCATAACGATGAACATCAAATTAAAATAAGTGAAATTGTAAAGGTGGAAACTGAAATGTCAGTTTTCACCTTTTTAATCTGCGCCTGGATCTATCAAACCTTGCGGCTGCGGGGCAGATAATAGAGCAACCCGCAATTGATAAAAAATATTACCAGTGATCCTATAAAAGCGGGAAACGCAATGCCTTTATTATTTTCCAACGCATTGTTCAGCCCACTGTAAAGCAGCCATACCTGGATGGTCACGTTTAAAATCAGCAGCACTATAATGGCCAGCATCAGGGTGCTGGTTTTATTGGGATGTGCCTGGCTTTGGGCTCTGCGAAAAGTACTCATAATAAAATGAATTAGGTATATTAGATATTGCTCAGTTAAACAGCGTTTCGACTACGCTCAGGCCTCTTCTTTAGCTGCAGCAACAAAAATATCATTTCCTTTCACCTGCACTTCCAGGCGCGGTAATGGTCTTGGCGGCGGCCCTTGCAACACCTCGCCGGTCATGGCATCGAACCAACCATTGTGACAGGGACATTCAATTTTACCGCTGCCTGGTTTATAAAATACCGCACAGGAAAGATGCGTGCATTTTTGTTCATATGCTTTGAACTCACCGTTCTCCAGGTGTATTAGAATATAAGGTGTTGAACTGCCTTCCAATACAAAGGACCGGGTGCCGCCAACCGGCAATTCATTGATGCTGCATACCCGGTGCGCTCCCTTTATTTTTTTTCCGGGGAAGAAAACGGCTTTTGCCGCTACGAATGCACTACCCGTTGCTAAACCGCCCGATACCAGGCATAGAAACTTGGCAAACTGCCTGCGGGTTACTTCTGTGGTTTGCGATTGGCTGATGGGAAAATCATTTTTCCAATCCTCGTTTTTATCGTTATTATCCGGCATGTCAACCTGTATTCTATGATTACAATAAATAATGTTTTGCTGGAATTACAATGAGGTCAGTCTACCTTCAGCACCGTTGATCCTGCAGGCATCATGATATTTACTTTTGTTTTCACTTCCAGTTGTCCGAACTGGAAAGTATTTACCGGCACACTGTTGGGGCGCATCTTCCGCATTTCCTCCCTGGTACCATAATACAGGGCCTGGCTGGGGCATACGGTGGCGCACATGGGTTTTTTGCCGGCACTGGTTCGGTCGTAACACATGTTGCACTTCATCATCATGTCGTATTTCTCTTCTTTAATGGGCACGCCAAATGGACAGGCCACTACACAGTTTGAACAACCTATGCACCGGGCTGTATTAGCAGTATGTACTACGCCAAATTCATCCTTGCTGATGGCATCAGCCGGGCATACACTGGCGCATACCGGATCATCGCAATGCATGCACACCTGTACGGTAGTTTGTATGGTCACCGCCCGCTCTACATAGTTTACATGTATCATGGACTGCTGCCCGTTGGTTTCACATTCGGCGCAAGCCGCTTCGCAGGCTTTGCAGCCAATACACCGCTGCATATCCACAAAAAACTCCATGTCGGTTATATAATAAGAGGATGTCATGCAATCGTTTTTTATTGTGGACTAAAATTATATACTCTTATAAGCATTCGATTCCTGCGGAGACGGGGCCTCTTTTCGCAAGGGCACCAACTGGCAGGCGCACACCTTAAACTCAGGTATTTTGGAAACAGGGTCCAACGTTCCCGGTGTCAACTGGTTCGCCGATTTACGCCCTGGCCAGTGATAGGGAATAAACACGGTATCCTTGCGGATCGTTTCTACAATATTGGCCGGAAATTCTGCTTCACCTCTTCGGGTAACCACTTTCACCAGTTCCCGCTGGGTGATACCATATTTGGCGGCCAGCTCAGGATGTATTTCCAGTAATGGTTCCGGATATTGATTTACCAATTTACCGATGCGCCTTGTTTGTGTACCACTCAGGTATTGCGAAACTACTCTGCCGGTGGTAAGCACAACCGGGTATTCATCATCCACAACTTCGCCCGGTTCTCTATAAGCCACCGCGTTGAAGTGGGCTCTGCCATCCGCCGTTGCAAATTTCTTGTCTTCCCATAACCGGGGTGTGCCCGGGTGGTCAAGCGTAGGGCAGGGCCAGAATATACCCATATTTTTTTCGATCTTTTCGTAGGTGATACCATAATAGTCGGCTGTTCCACCTTTGGAAGCTACCCGGAGTTCATTAAAAATTTCTTCGCTGCTGTTGTACGTGAATTTGTCGCCAACGCCCAAACGTTTTGCCAGTTCAAGGATGATGGCAGTATCAGTTCTGGCATGCGCCGGCGGTGTAACTGCCTGGCGTATACGTGTCACCCGCCCTTCAGCAGTAGTTACTGTTCCGTCCTCTTCTTCGTGCAGCGATCCGGGAAATATAATATCTGCATGGCGGGCTGTTTCGTTCAGGAAAAAATCGATGGTAGCATAAAATTCCAGCTTTTCAAATGCTTCCCGTACATAATTGCTATTGGGTAATGATACCAGGGGATTGAAACAAAGTGATAACAACCCTTTGACCTCACCGCGGTGAATGGCTTCTATCAATTCATAAGCGGTATACCCGGCGCCCGGCATTTCCTTTTCATCAATTCCCCAAACATCGGCAATATATTTTCTATGGGCCGGGTTGGTAATATCCCGGTTGCCCGGCAATTGATCGCATTTGTGACCATGCTCCCGGCCGCCCTGCCCGTTACCCTGACCGGTAATGGTGCCGTAACCGCAATAAGGTTTGCCAATTCTCCCGGTAGCCAGTACCAGGTTGATGCAGCTCAGTACATTATCAACGCCTTTGGAATGGTGTTCAATGCCTCTGGCATGCAATAAAAAACTGGTGGCTGCTTTGCCCCACCATTCAGCTGCTGTGGCAATTTTCTCCCTGGCAATGCCGGTTACCTGTTCTGCCCACTCCAGTGAATAATCTTTCACTGCATCTATTGTTTGTTGAAAGCCGGATGTATGGTTGTTGATGAAATCATGGTCGAGCATATCTTTTTCAACCAAATACCGGAGCATGGCGCCATACAGGGCGGAGTCTGTTCCAGGTTTGATGTCTAAATGCAGATCAGCTGTTCGTGCGAGTGGTATTACTCTGGGGTCAACGACAATTAATTTGGCGCCATTGTCCCGTGCCTGCCAGATCCAATGCGTAAGTGTAGGAAATGTTTCGCTTACATTGGCCCCGCAAACCAGGATTACTTCCGCTTTGCTCAGGTCGGTATAATTGTTGGAAGCGCGGTCGAGCCCAAACGCTTTTTTATTGCCGGCGCCGGCGCTTACCATGCAAAGGCGGCCATTGTAATCGAGGTTGCGGGTTTTCAGCGCCACTCTTGCAAATTTTCCTACGAGATAACTTTTTTCGTTGGTGATAGATACACCTGAAAGCATGGCGAATGCATCGTTGCCATAGGTTTGTTGAATGCGTTTTATTTCGGTGATGGTTTTATCCATGGAAGCGTCCCAACTGACCGGTTTGAAGCCTACGCCTTCCACTCTTTGCAACGGTTCCAGCAAACGGTCGGGATGGTTGTTTTGTAAGTAACGCTGCACGCCTTTGGGACAAAGTCTTCCTTCATTGAAAGGAAATTCCATCCAGGGATCGAAGCCAACTACCTTATTGTTTTTAACCAGCAATTTAATACCGCATTGCATGCCGCAAAAGCAACAATGTGTTTCCACCACTTTATCAGGTTCATCTCTCCCGGTATAACCTTCCTGCGGCGCAAAATTCAAATGAGGACCGAATTGTTCAATGATCTTTTCCGCAGTGACTGGTAATGTAGCCATGAGTATTTATTTCAAAACAATTTATAATTGCAAACAAGGTGCTTATCCAAAAAAACTTCCACTTTCTTCACGGGCTTTGAGGTGTGCCTTTGCCAGTGCCGATCTTTTTCCTTCGGGGCTTAAGTCAAGATGTGATGTGCCATCCTCCAGCGTAAAATCAAAACCCAGTTCTTTTGTTACGGTCTTCAGATCATCCACATGCATTCTGGTGGTGAATGGTTTATGTGTGTGCGGACAAATCGCCATTCCTTTCTTTTCTCCTTCCTTTTTATATAAATAAGCGCCGATTTGAGCGGGGCGCTGTATGATGTGAAAAAATTTTCCAAAAGGGATCCATATTAAAAACAGGATAACGGTCACGGCATGTGTTACAGCCATAAACTCATAGGTCATGCCTTTTAAAAATTCATAATCATAGGTAAGCCCGAGCCCCGTAACCGAAATACCTATTAAAAGGATCAGTGGCAGCCAATCGCCTTCAAAAGTTTGGGTGGCTATTTGTCCGGCATGTGTTAGGCGGCGGCGCATAAATAATAAACAACCGATGATCACCAGCCAGGAGCACCAATTGAGTATATGAAAAATGAAAAACGCGATCCATGATCCCAGTTTGAATTCTATTACTTTAAAACCAAATACATGGGCTTCATAATAATTGGTATCAGCAGGATTTATGCTGGTAGCAGGATTCATCGTAAAATGTATCCAACCCAGGGTGAGCGGAATGGTAACGGAAAAAGCCAGCATGCAGCCTGTTGCCATTAGAAAATGCCCCCACCACCTGGCTTTTCCCCGGGGATAAATAAATCGTTGGAAGGCGATGTTGCGAACCAGTTTTTGAACCGACAAGCCAGCATATTCCAAAAAGCTTTTTGAAAATAGCAATTGCCATCCCCGTTTAAAATACATCCAGGTAGGCGGTCTTTGCAACCAAACGCAGTAGCGATACACGATACCAAACAGGGCGAACACGGTACCGAATAAATAGGCAATTAAAGCTGCGTCAAAATTTTGCAACTTACGGGAGCCATAAAATACTAATATCACTGCGAGAACACAACAACATAAAGCAGCGAAAAAAGCTTTTTTATTGAGTTGAAACTTCATACAGACATAAGAATTTTGTAAAAATAGGACGCACAACCCGGTAAATACCTGATATAAATCATGTCCTTTACCTACAGTTTGATCATGTTTTAAGTAATTTACTGAAATTACTTTTGTGGAATGTATATAATAATAGTGCCCGATTCCGCTAAAAGGCATTATAACACAGCCAGCATTACTTCTCACCCATCTATAAAAACTATTTTACGGTTAAATTAAACGTATATGAATAGCGCACCTCCCCCCATGGCACACCGCATCCTGTTTTTCAATACCCTGGCATTTGTTGTTTGCTTTGCCGGCTGGATGCTGAATGGTGTATTGGTAACTTACCTGGTAGATGCCGGTGTTTTTGATTGGGGGTTGGTGGAAGTTGGATGGCTGTTAGGTGTGCCCGTGCTGACAGGGTCGCTGATGCGTTTACCAGTTGGCATACTTACAGACCGGATCGGCGGAAAGTGGGTGTTCACCGCCTTATTACTGGGTTGCGCGGTGCCTATGTTCCTTTTATCAAAGGCCAATAGTTACAGCGCTTTTTTAACCCTGAGTTTTTTCTTTGGTTTATTAGGCACCAGTTTTTCCATTGGGGTTGGGTTTACATCGGTGTGGTACCCTAAAAGCTGGCAGGGTAGGGCGTTGGGGTTGTTTGGATTGGGCACCATTGGTTCTGCGATCACCACTTTGCTGGCGCCTTCCTTAATAAAATTGTTAACCAGCAATGGCGCTAACCCTGAAGGCTGGCGGCAGTTGCCCGTTATCTATGCGATCGCATTAACCGTTATCGGCGTTCTTTTCCTTCTATTTACAAAAAATAAAAAACCAGAATCATCAGACAAGACCTTGCTTAAATTATTACAGCCCTTAAAGAACATTCGGGTGTGGCGATTTGGTTTGTATTACTTTTTGGTCTTTGGTTGTTTTGTTACTTTTTCCCAATGGCTGCTGCCGTATTTTGTAAACGTGTATAACGTAAACCTGATCACTGCGGGTTTTCTGGCATCGGCTTTTAGTTTGCCGGTAGGCATTTTCAGGGCCGTGGGCGGATGGCTCTCTGATAAATATGGAGCCCGAAGAGTGATGTATTGGGTGTTGGGTAGTTCTGTCGTTTTAAGTTTCTTGCTTATTATTCCCCGTATGGAAATATACTCACCCGGTACAGGCATTATGGCAACGAAGGCAGGTACTGTTACCATGGTTACAGATTCGTTTATACAGGTAAATGAAAAGCGATATTCTGTTGTTCAAAAGAGCCGCAAGTTCGAACACGTAGACAGGAAAGTGATGATATTACCTGCGAAGGATATCTGGCAGGAGCCCATCGTAAAACAGGGTGATAAAGTGACTAAAAAACAATTGCTGGCACAGGGTACCACCATGATCTTTTTCAAGGCCAATATGTGGGTGTTTGTGGTGATCATTATTTTAATTGGCGCCTGCTGGGGCATTGGCACCGCCGCTGTGTTTAAACATATACCGGAGTATTTTCCTAAAGAAATAGGGGCCGTAGGCGGTATGGTGGGTATGATCGGCGGATTGGGTGGTTTTGTAGGGCCCATCCTGTTTGGCTATCTGTTAACTGTAACCGGTTTATGGACCAGCTCCTGGATGTTTGTGTGCCTGTTATCCTGCTTCTGTATAATATGGATGCACCAGGTTATTACGAACATGATGAAGAATGAAGCGCCGCAACTGGCAGATAAGTTTGAGAAAATGCCAAAGTGAAGGATGTTATGAAATTTGAACAGTTGCCTGGAATCAATCAGCAATTTTCGATTCAATGATATAGGCGTGTACCGAAACCTTCGCTCCCACGATGGGCCGGGTTAGTGATTTTTTTGAGCCGGGAAGATCTTTTTCAGAGATTCATTCTTGAATACTCTTCCTATGGGTATGGCTATGTCGCCAATCATTACCTGTTCAGCATGAACCCCAGTAATTGGTTCCAGCGCTACTATATACGATTTGTGAACTCTTGCAAATTTGTTTTCGGGCAGCTTGTCTTCCATATAACTAAGTCTTTCAGAGGCGATGATGACTTTAGCGGAAGTATGGACTTTGATATAATCTTTAAGTCCTTCAATATATAGAATGTCTTTCAGATAAATTTTTGTCTGTCCTTTCCCGGTTTTCAAAAAAATATACGCCAGGTCAAAACTGCTGGCAACGGCCGGCTTTTCTGGACCTACGTTATTATAGTAATTGAATTTTGAGATGGCTTTCATAAAACGTTCCTGGGTAACAGGTTTGATAATATAATCCAGCACATCCAGTTCAAAAGCCTCCACTGCATATTCCCGGTAGGCAGTGGTCAGTATTATTTTCGGGCAAATTTTTAGTGATTTGATCAACGCAAGCCCTGAAACCTGGGGCATTTGAATATCCAGAAAAACCAGGTCAACGGTATTTTTTTGCAGGAAATTAAAACCATCCACCGCATTGTCGAATGTAGCCAATAGCTCAAAAGGCTGCAGGCTGGAGAGGTGAAACACTATCAACTCTCTTGCAGGCTGTTCATCATCGATTACAAGACATTTGATCATTTCGGGATCTTTATTTTTAACACCACCAGGTATGAATGAGGTTCTTCGACTATTTTAAATTCATGTGCATTGGGGTAAATGAGCTGCAATCTTTTCTGAACATTTTTTATGCCGATCCCCGAGTTTTTAAATTCATGCTGCAGTTGTTTTTCTTCCAGGCTGTTCTCAATTTTAATAGAAAGATCATCGGGATGTCTCGAAACATCCACTCTTATCCAGCCCTGTTTGATACAATTGGCTATGCCATGTTTGAAACTGTTTTCAATCAATGGCAGCAAGATCAGCGGAGCAAGATAAAGGTCTTCTATGTCATCATAAATATTGATGGAGGCATCCAGCTTATGGCCATACCTGTTTTTCTGCAATTCAATATAATGTTTTAAATAGGCAATTTCAGCCGTCAGCGGAACGAAGGGCTGTTTGGCCTGGTAAAGATTATAGTCAAGAAAGTTTGATAAATGCGAGATCAGGTTAGCCGTTTCGGGGCTTGTTTGTATAGCTACGGAATAAATATTGTTCAGTGCATTGAAGATAAAATGCGGCTGGATCTGTGATTTTAATAATTCCAGTTCCGCAACCGTTTTTTCCTGCAATAGGGTTTGGGCTTTTTGTCTTTCGTCGTACCACGACCGCACAAAGTAAAACAAAGCATATACGCCCGTAATAAGGTATAAGTTAACCAATTCAACAATCAGTTTCCCAAATGAGAATAAAGGTACCTGTTGCGCCCAGGGAACATACTTTGGATAAATGATATAATAATTAAAGAGCCTTCTGATCAAAAGCAGCATGAGCGATGCTGCAATTTGAAAGATCCAGAATTGCCATTTTTCTCCTTTGTTATAATAGTTTTTTATAAAAATATGAACGGTGAGGTAAGATATTATAAACGAAGATGGCAAGGCTATACAGGCATTTATAAAATAGAGGCTGAAATCACCTGAAAGAGCGGCAAGTCCAAACCACTCATATAAAAAATAGAGCAGCCAGAAAATTACATTGAAAACAATTTCCCTGTTATGCTTTAGCATGACCGGATCCTCCTTTCTTTTATAAACAAACTTAGGGATTAAAAGAACAGGATAAGTTACACGAGCTTGAAAACGCCTTCAAATCCATAATACTTTCGACGAACTCCGGAATATTCAGACCAACTACCGATGACGAGTTTATCTGGTGTTGGCAAAAACGAATGTACAGGTTCTGCGCAAAGACAACAATGCATTCGTAAATTCGAAAACTGGATGAATTAATAAGTATGAAAAGAATTACAAGTATCGATGTCACAAGAGGTCTTGTTATGATTATAATGGCATTAGACCATATAAGAGATTTTATACATGTAGATGCGCTTAGTCAGAATGCAACGAATCTGGCAACAACCTCAACCGGGCTCTTTTTTACAAGATGGATAACGCACCTCTGTGCGCCCACTTTTATGTTCCTGTCCGGAGTTTCTGCATTTCTTACTTTACAACGAACAGGCGTGCAGGAAACAAGAAGATTTCTACTATCAAGAGGTTTTTGGCTAATACTGCTGGAATTGACGATCGTGAATTTTGGGGTATGGTGGGATATTCATTTCAATGTTTTTATGTTTAATGTGATTGCCGCATTTGGGACAGGCTTTATTGCTTTGGGCCTATTAATAAAGTTGCCGGCAAAAGCGATTGGTATTATCGGTTTGGTGATAATAGCCACACACAACCTGGCTCCATTCATTCCCTTTGCAGAAACATCCATGCTCAAAAAACTGTTGATGCCTTTTTTTGCACCAGGCGCGATTCCTTTGGGGCAGGGACGCGTTTTTTTGATGGCCTACCCGCCAATACCCTGGTTAGGCATCCTGTTTGTTGGCTTTGCTACGGGCCGTTTTTTTCTGATGGATGTATTTAATAGGAGGTCCATATTTCTTAAAATTGGAAGTTTAGCCATCCTGCTTTTTATCTGTATCCGATTTATCAATATTTATGGAGATTCGGTAACATGGTCGTCTCAAAAAAATAACCTGTTTACCGTGTTATCGTTTATCAATGTAACAAAATACCCACCCTCACTGGATTTTTGTTTGCTCTTTTTAGGGGTTATGTTTTTGATTTTGGCCATTGTAGAAAACATCGACAATAAATTTACACGTTTTACAATGGTGTATGGAAAAGTCCCTCTTTTTTACTTTTTGGTCCATTGGTACATTATTCATCCTGTTATGTTCATAATGGTCTTTATGCAGGGCTTTACAAGCAGCGATTTGCTTTTTGGTTTCAACTTTGGAAGGCCAAAGGAGGGAAGCGGTTTGCCATTATGGGGAGTGTATCTTGTTTGGATAGGGACAGTGCTCTTATTATATCCCGTTTGTAGATGGTATGGAAGGTATAAAACTTCCCATAACCACTGGTGGTTGAAATATATTTAATCGAATTATTCAAAAAGTATTATTTTTATTTGCATGACTAATCTTTTTTCGATTGATCAATCTTCAAACATACCAGCCGAATAAGTTATCACAGTTCATAAAATCATTCTGGTGTCTGCAGGTATCAGAACTTGCTGAAAATACCTACAAAGAAGATATTGTACCTGATGGTCATCATGAAATTATTTTTCATTGTAAATCAAATAGCGCAAGGCGAACAGAAAAAAATAATACCTGGATACAGGAGCCTGATTCCTTTTTTGCCGGTCAGAATTCAAGAAGTTACTCATTAGAATTGGCGGGTGATTCACTCCTGTATGGTATCCGATTTTATCCATATGTGTTAAGCAGCTTGTTTCATTTTCCTGCAGACAGTATTACGGATTATATTCTTCCCTTACAGGATATCCCGAAAGCGAAAATTTTGCAAGACAGCATAACCATGGACCCGTTGCAAACTTTTGCTAATCTTGAGAATGGATTGATGAAATTATTGAAACAGGCAGACTATTTATCCGGGAAGTCTACATGTATTCAACACGCCGTTCGTGAGATCATTAAAAATAATGGAGACGTAAAGATTGAAAACCTGGTCCGAAATTCAGGATTCTCTTTGAAATATTTTGGGATCCTGTTCAAACAGCAGGTTGGCATTACGCCCAAGTCATTTTCAAATATTATCAGGTTGAATTATTTTATTAATTATAAAAATATACATCCGTCAAAAAATTTAACGGAATGTGCCTATGAAGCAAATTTCTTTGACCAGTCCCACCTGATCCGGATCTTTAAAGAAATTACGGGCAAATCACCCAAAGAGCATTTTAACAGTACAAATCATATTAATAATTATTTTTCGGATCTTTAGGTAGTTCATTTTTATACAATTTTGGGGAAACCCCATGACCTTACTTTGTAGAAAAAGATCATGAGAGCAATTTATTTCCTGCTGGTTTTTATTTCAGGGATAGCCTCAGCGCAAAACAACATGGCGCATTTCACCATTTGGAAACCCATACCTGGAAAGGAATCAAATTTTGAGGCTGGTTACAAAAAACATTTACAATGGCATAAGGACAATGGTGACCAATGGAACTGGTATGGCTGGTATGTAATCTTAGGGCCAAGAGTCGGTTGGTTTATAGATGCCAGCTTTAACCACACATGGGCAGATTTTGACAAGCCGGTAAAGCCTGCGGAAGACAGGCAGGACTCACGTTTGCATGTATCTCCGTTTGGGGATTATCAAGGCAATTATAAAGTGGCTTTTCTGCCAGCCCTTAGCATTTCAGATACGGGAAGTTTGAAGTCAAAATACCTCCGTATGATGACATTACAAGTAACCAGTATGGACACCGCAAAAAGAGTGATTGATAAATTGAAGGCGGCATATCAGGGTAAAGGTTCAAAATGTTTTTTAACTTACAGGATGGCTGATGGTGGGCCTTTGAATCAATTTCATTTGTTTATCGGGTTTAATAGTTATGAAGATTATGGGAAAAGTGAAAACATAATGGAAGAAATAAACCAGGCTGAGAGTTCGCTGAAAGTTAAAACAGTCAGTTCGGTTGTATCGGAAACGTTGATGTATTTGCCTGATATGAGTAGGGTTCCTGATTAACAGGAATGATGAATATAAAAAAAACAATCTATAAAATGTCCAGTCATCAAACTTCCTGTTGACTCTCAATTCGAATATTTATCTTTATTCTTATCTATGGGTGATTAAAATACTTTTATGCATTACCAAACATTTGCTCCCCCCGAACACCTGAAGCCCTTTATAAAGTATTTCTGGGCACTGGAGAGCGACCCGGTAGATAATGCTACGAAAACATTTAGCGCTATTCCAGATGGCTGTCCGGGTGTAATCATGGTACAATCGGAGAAGGAAGCATTTTGTATGAACCATGACAGAAAATTACCCAATATCTTTTTGTATGGCCAAACGATAGTACCAGCAAGTTTTTCATCGGCCGGAAAATTGGGCGCCATTGGTATTTGTTTTCAGCCCCATGCATTGAAGTCAATTTTCGGGTTGGATGCCGATGAACTGACCAATTCATGTGTTGACCTAACGTTGATAGGATCGAAAAAGAAAATGAACCTGCGGGAGCAACTTGCCAATGCAACAACCATTGATGAGCAGATCAAAATATTATCTTTCTATTTAATTGACCAGCAACAAAGTCATAGCCGGCATCCGGACGACATCACGAAATTTGCTATTTCGCAGCTTACCCAATCAAAAGGAAATATCTCCCTGAAAGAGTTGCAGCAGAAAGTGCAATTATCCGAAAGGACCCTCGAACGTAAGTTCAAAGATACCGTAGGTATTTCCCCAAAGCTGTTCTCGAGGATCATACGTTTTCAGGAAACCATGAACCAAATGCGCAGCAACAGCTATAATAAACTCTCTGACGTTGCCTACGAAAATGATTATGCCGATCAGGCGCATTTTATAAGAGTGTTTAAAGAATTTACCGGGTTTTCGCCGCTTGAATTTAAAAAACAGTCCGACGAAAGGATAGAGAATTTCCCGCAGATAAAGAAGTAAATTTAATCAGACATCATGTTACAAAACCGGATAGATCCTTTTGGGAATATCATTCGTACGCCCGCGAAAGGCGCATGGATGGGCAACCGTGGTGTCCTGCATAATGACAAAAAGGAGATTATACACGTCTTCAAGTCAAAGGCATGGATTACCTGCACGCTCGAATACAAAGGAAATAGAAGGGAGGTAATGAGCCCCAATACCTGGACGGAACTGTTTTTCCTCGATGAAGCTACCGCCTTCAGTGCTGGTCATCGTCCCTGTTTTTTCTGTCGTAACCAGGACGCTAAAAACTTCAAACACCATTGGATCAAAGGCAATCCCGGATACGGGTTTACTGATAAAACAAGCGTGCAGGAGCTTGACAGCATCCTTCACGGAGAAAGGATTGGCAAAGACAAACAAAAAAGAACATACGAAGAGGAAATCAACTTACTTCCTGATGGTAGTTTTGTAAGCATACAGGGCCAGCCTTACCTGGTAAAAGATACTCATCTGCATTTATGGACATCATTCGGATACGAACAGTTAATTGACAGGCCTGCGTTTGGAAAGATAGAATTACTCACCCCACCAACAATCGTAAATGCCTTTAGAGCAGGATATCATCCTCAAATGAAATTATAAAATCAGATTGTTACAAGTAGCTCTGTCTGCAAAGGAATAGAATGCCATAGGGTTCGAACATTATTACCATTATTTTGAGGATTTGTGCTCCTGGTTTTAAACCCCCAATGGTAAATTCATCTGCGTTTTTCATAGCGTACAGTTTTTATCAATACACAAACACCAGAGTCTATGAAAGTTATAACCATGTTGGTAGGCCTGGCCGGGTTCATGGCTGGATGTAATCCGTTGCGTACTGACGATATACTGCTGCAAATAGGATCCTTCAAGCTGACGCCTGCTGATTATAAATATATCCGCAACAGCGCTCCATACAAAGCACTTACCAACGAACAGTTACAGGACAAGTTAATAGAAGAGGGCCGCATACTGGCATATGCCCTGGCCCATAAATATGACACCATTAGCCTGTTGAACCGGCAATTAGACTATGCCATGCGCTATTATGCGTCGTCAGTGGATGGTTATGTCTGGAATAAATCCGTGAAGCCTAAATTACAGGTATCAGCCGATGAGGTTCGTAATGAATATATCAGGCGGTCAAATGAATATCTGATGCACAAAAAAACGATACCATCATTCGAATTGGAGCAATCCAATATCCGGGAAGAATTGTTGAATCGTTTAAAGCAAAAATATATCAGCGAAAGCCAACAGCAGATATTGGAGGAGACCAATCCTTACATGCACGAATCGGCCATTGCAGAAATAACCACAAAAGTAAATGCCCGGGAAAGGAAATGGCCAGGAGTTAATCCAGGCCTGGTTTTGATGGAGTACGATTTTGGGGGGGCGCGTCAAAATTATACAGTAGCAAATTTTATTGAATTTGTTCATTGTCAACCCGTTTTTATCGGATCGATTTCCAATCCGGACGATGTAAAAAAAATGTTTCATTCACATCTGATCGGTATCTGGTTGTTTGCGAAGGCGCAACAAATGAATATGGAAAAGGATTCAGCGTATCTACAACTGAGGCAGCAGTATCAACACCGTATTTTCATCAATCACTATAAACTGCAACAAGTTAATCTAAAGAGTACCATTCAGGAACTTGAGAAGGAATATCCTGTAAAAGCAAATCATATAAAAGAATATCAGTCAGGATCAGAAAAATAGCAACACGTTTTTATAAAAAATACAACCAATCGATGATCAGGTCAAATGTAGCCTTCAACCATTAACCATTTAAATGCTAGCATTATGAAGAAGTTTCTTTTTGTTTTAGTAATCCTTTTTATTTCGATCACCAGCAGTTACGCTTATCAACAGGCTCTTTATGCTGGTCCGCCCGTAAACAATAACGGGATGACCGTGAATATCAACGCTAATTGCAGTTATGTTCGTTTGGAGTGTACCTGGTCCAATTCTTATGGTGGCCCCGGAAGCGGTGGTGTAGTTGCTTACGGCTATGATGGAACCTTAATCGGTGAACATAATTATTCAGAGGGATACAGTTCGCATTATTATAACAGTGGCATATTCAGTTATCGTTATTGGGGAACTGTTCAGGTATATTTGTCAGCCTATAATTGTACGGCACAGGCATTGCTCGAATGGATGCCTTAATCGAATACAATAATTTAGAATCGTTTGATCTGATCGTCATTGGTTGTTATTCCGTTATTTCATGTCAGTTTAAATTTAAAGACTAAATTGCTTACAATGAAACCATTGTTTGCAAATAAGCTATTCATTCTCTTCGTCTTGATGATTTTGCCATCAATGAGCATCCTGGCCCAACTCAAAAAGCCGATACATGTTTTGATCGTTGATGGATTCAGTAACCACGATTGGAAGCAAACCACCGCTGTAACAAAATGGATCCTGGAAAGGAGTGGACGATTCCAGGTAGATGTATCTACCATTCCTCCCGATAGCATTGAACGGGCAACGTGGAAGCCGGAGTTTAAAAAATATGCAGTAGTCGTTCAGAACACCAATAATATTCAAAATCCCCAATTAAAATGGCCGGCGGAGGTGGAACGCGATTTGGAGCGTTATGTAAAGGAGGGTGGGGGATTATATATTCTTCATTCCGGAAATAATGCTTTTCCTCACTGGGCGGAGTATGATAAAATGATTGGCCTTGGATGGCGGCCTAATTCAATGGGTTATGCGCTGGAAATAGATTCCAATAAAAACATTATCCGCTATCCACCGGGTGAAGGCAAGGGGACCGGTCATGGGAAAAGGTTCAATGCGAATATTCAAATCCTCAACCGGCATCCCATTAACAAAAACTATCCTGATCAATGGCAAACAGCTAATACGGAAGTATACAATTTTCCCCGTGGTGTTGCCGAAAATCTGACTGTGTTATCATATGCGTATGACAGTAGCAGCACGCACAAAATGTGGCCAGTTGAATGGGTTATTGCATACGGCAGAGGCCGCGTTTATAATTCAAGCATGGGACATCTTTGGAAAGGTGAAACTTATCCACCTGCCTATCGTTGTATTGGGTTTCAAACAACCATGATCAGGGCTGCTGAATGGTTGGCGACCGGAAAAGTTACGTATCCTGTACCACATAATTTCCCCACAAAAGATTCGCTGAGCCTGGGCAGTGAATCGGAGTTTATAAACTCAAGCGAGAAATGATCATTACCTGATTGCCCACGATCCCAGGTCAGTTTCGCCTGTCACAAGTTTAGGTAAGCTTTGTTGAAATATCAATGAAATAGATTTGAGATAAAGATATCATTTAATCTTATGCCTTAGAACCATACTACTAAAGTGGTATTTTGGTTCATTCCATATACAAGGGTACAGTTATTGTGACAAAGTAGCGCACTGATTCATTACCATTAACTTAATCATTTATGAAAAGTAACTCATTCCCGAAATCACTTATGATATTGTGCTTATCTATAATGTTATATTTTCCGTCAACATTATGCGCACAAAACCTTGATGATTTCAGATCTGCCGCGGCGGCTGATGGCGTAAAGCTAATACCCTTTTCTGGCCTTCGTTCTGACGCAAGTTCCCTGGCCGATGATGTGCAACGTAAGAAGGATGAAGTTAAATCATTTGATTATGATCTTTTCTCGAGTCAGAAGGATAACATTTTGAAAGATGTTAAGAAGAAAAAGGAGGAAATGGATGGTATAAGAAAAGATATCGATGACCTGAAAAAAAAATACGCTGAAGTTAGTGTTAGCTGTTTGGAAGACGATATTAAAAAAAGAGAGCAGGCGAATGCTGAAAATAATAAAAAGCTGGATGAGATCAACTCGAAATTAAAAGATGGGGCTAAGGCTTTCGAAAATTTGAATACCGCCAGGGCCAAACTGAGGGAACAATTTGATAAAGTATTAAGTGAGTTGTCGAATGCGAAGTCGTCTTCCAGTAAGTATATAGGCGAGAGTCCTTCGGATGAGGATAAGAAGAAATTTGAAAATTACATCAGTGTGATCGTGGATCAGATTAAATCACAGATAGAAGAACATAAAAAGCAAGAGGATGGGGCCAGGAGTACAAAAGATAAGTATGAGCAATTGATCAAGAAAACTGAGTTATAGTAATTATTATTGCATTTCTTCCAACATGGTTCTCGCATAAATTTTCTCCATGCTAATGGACACGTCGATGGCCTGTAAGGTGACGAATTCTTGTAAACTTTTATATTCTTCCAGTTCCCAGTGATTGTTTTCATTTATACGCCATATTTCTACGTCAATATTTTCCGAATCTACCAGCATGTATTCTTTTAAAGTAGGTATATCGCGATATAGTTTAAATATTCCAATACGATCGTAGTTACTGGTAGATTTAGATAGAATTTCGATCAAAAAACTGGTTGTAAAGCAGTGTCTTTATCTTTATCGAAGGTGTTAATGTCACCACAGATAATTGAAATATCCGGATAGGTAAATAAAGTGTTTTCAGGAATATGGATCCTCATGTAGCTTCCATATGGATAGCAGGGTGATGTTTTTAACCTGGTGCCTAATTCTATGATCAGGTTTGTAGAAATAGTAATATGCCGGTTGCTGGCTCCGGCCATCGCAAATATTTCTCCCTGATAGTATTCATGCTTCACTTCGGAAGCCCGTTCCATTTGAAGGTATTCTTCAATGGTATATTTTTGTTTGTCATATGCCACGGCCGGTTCTTTTACTTCCATACCATTAAGGTACGTAAATAGTTAATATATTGCGCTCTTTCAACTACTATGAAGGTTTGCATTGCTGAAAAGCCTAGCGTGGCCAGGGATATTGCAGCGATTGTTGGCGCTAAACAACGTAAAGACGGGTATTTCGAAGGCAATGGGTACCAGGTTACCTGGACCTTCGGGCATTTCTGTACCCTGAAGGAACCGCATGATTACACCGAACAATGGAAATACTGGCGGCTCGAAGACCTGCCTATGATCCCTGCCAGTTTTGGGATCAAACTGATCGATAACAGCGGTGTTCAAAAACAATTCAAAGTCATAGAAGAACTGGTGCACGCATGTGAGGAAGTGATCAACTGCGGGGATGCCGGCCAGGAGGGAGAGCTTATTCAACGCTGGGTATTGCTCAAAGCCCAATGCAATGCACCTGTAAAACGATTATGGATCTCGTCCCTGACCGAAGAGGCCATCCGGGAGGGATTTCAGAACCTTAAAAATGCCGACCAGTACGACAACCTGTATGCGGCTGGCAGCGCCCGGGCCATCGGCGACTGGTTGCTGGGTATGAATGCCACCCGGTTATTCACCAAAAAATTTGCCCAGGGAAAAACAGTGCTCTCCATTGGAAGGGTACAAACCCCGACGCTCGCCATGATCGTAGCACGACAGAAAGAGATCAATGCATTTGTGAGCGAAGAGTATTGGGAATTAAAAACAATTTACCGGGAAACGGAATTCACTGCAACCATCGACCGCATTAAAGTACTGGAGCGGGCGCAAAAAGGATTGGCCTACCTGAAGGAACATCCTTTTGAGATCACCTCCTCCGAGAGAAAAGAAGGGAAAGAAGGCAATCCCCGCCTGTTTGACCTCACGGCCTTACAGGTGGAAGCCAATAAGAAATTTGGTTATTCTGCAGATGATACGCTGAAATATATTCAGAACCTGTACGAGAAGAAAATGGTGACGTACCCAAGGGTTGATACCACTTATCTCTCGGAAGACCTGCACCCTAAAATTGCGGGCATCATGCAGGACCTTACGCCTTATGCGGCATTGACGGCTCCGGTTCTAGCCAACCCAATTCCTAAATTGAAGTCGGTTTTCGATGACAAGAAAGTGACGGATCACCATGCCATCATTCCTACCGGCGTTTATCCCTCCAACCTGGGACCGGAAGAGAAACGCATCTATGACCTCGTTGCAAGGCGTTTCATTGCGGCTTTTTATCCGGAGTGTAAGATTGCCAATACCACTGTACTGGGTAAGGTAGGGCAGGTTGCATTTAAAGTGACCGGTAAACAGATCCTGGAACCTGGCTGGAAGGAAGTATATGCCAATGATGTTAAGACTAAAAAAGAGGAAAAGGAAGAGGAAGAAGAAAAGATCCTGCCTGTGTTTGTGGTAGGAGAGAGCGGTCCACATACGCCAAGAATACATCATGGGAAAACCTCACCGCCTAAAGCCTATACCGAAGCAACCTTGTTACGGGCGATGGAAACAGCGGGCAAACAGGTAGATGATGAGGAAATGCGCGAACTGCTGAAAGATAACGGTATTGGCCGACCGTCTACCCGCGCGAATATCATTGAAACCCTGTTTCGCCGGAAGTATATTGAAAAACGTAAGAAGAATATTTATGCTACGCAAACCGGCATCGATCTGATAGATACGATTCAGACGGAACTGTTGAAAAGTCCGGAGTTAACGGGTATCTGGGAACGTAAATTACGTCTCATTGAAAAGGGAGATTATGCCATGGGAACGTTTAAGCAGGAATTGATCCAGATGGTGATAGACCTGACTATAGAAGTAAAGACGGCTAATTATAAAATGATCACCATAGCGCCTGACCAGCCGGAGAAAAAAGAAAAAGAGAAGGATACAACCGCTAAAAAAGAAGCAAAGCCCAAAGAGCCAAAGAAGGCAGTCGTGATTGAAGAGCAGCAATGCCCCAAATGCAAATCAAATCCGCTAAAGAAAGGCAATACGGCCTATGGATGCGCTAATTTCAAGATCTGCGGCTTTAAGTTACCGTTTGAAGCATTTGGCAGGAAGCTGACTGACAAACAGATCGTGGACCTGCTAACCAAAGGTAAAACCGGTAAAACAAAAGGATGGAAGCTTGCAGGCGCCGACATTGAAACCGAGGGTAAGCTGAAACTGAATACAGCTTTTGAGTTGGAAATAGAGGGGTGAGCGATGCCAGTTCCATTTCGCCAGTAACAAGTTGGGTCATGAATTGTTCGAATGACAATGGTAAAAGTTTGAAGAAAGATTTCGTATTTTTGCATGATGAATAGTTGGAAAAGTGTCAGGGAGAAAGAGGACTTCTTTACCCTTCTGGAAAACTCAGCAGAGAAACCGCAGATCATATTCAAAGACAGCACCAGTTGTGGCATTAGTGCACATGCGAAGTACAGACTCGAGCTTGGCTTTGAGCTGATAGAAGGCAAAGCTGATTTTCATTACCTGGACTTATTAACTTTCCGGCCTGTCTCCAATCTTATTGCCCGGGAGTTGAAAGTTACCCACCAGTCACCCCAGATCATTTTAGTGAAAGACAAACAGGTAATCTATACATCTTCGCATCATGCCATCGATCCTGCTGTCATAGCCCGCCATTTGTCGTAAAGGGTATCGGCCACATTCTCCGCCTATGCAACCTAAAAGCCCCTGATTTCGACTCTGGTTTGATAACAGTTGAATCGACATTTAAACTTGATAAGATCCACAAAATTTTATAGACATGAAAGCAAACCTCCGGGTTTCCGTTTTGGCATTTGCCTGTATAAGTTTTGGTACGATTGCACGAGCCCAGTATCCGACAATTCCCCCGGCACTGGAGGACTCAGCCAACAAAGTATTAAATGAAGTAAAGAAAAAGTCTGATGAAGCATGGGCAAAAGCCCTTCCCATTATTGAAGCGGATGCGAAAAACGGAAAGCCCTTTATTCCCTGGGCATCCAAACCTTCTGATTTGCCGCAGGCAAAAATGCTGGCCTATCCAGGGGCTGAAGGTGGTGGCGCTTACACATTCGGTGGCAGAGGCGGTAAAGTTTTCGTAGTCACCAACCTGAACGATAGTGGGCCCGGGTCATTTCGCGACGCCTGTGAACAGGGTGGGGCCCGTATTATTGTTTTTAATGTAGCTGGTATTATTCAACTGAAAAGTCCGGTCATCATTCGCGCACCTTATATTACCATTGCGGGGCAAACAGCCCCAGGGGATGGTGTTTGCATTGCGGGTGAATCGGTATGGATCGATACACATGATGTAGTCGTACGCTTTATGCGTTTTCGCCGCGGTGCTACGGAAGTTACCCGCCGGGATGATGCATTGGGCGGTAATGGCGTTGGTAATATCATATTCGACCATGTTTCGGCCAGTTGGGGACTCGATGAAAATATGAGTATGTACCGGCACGTATACGATAAAGGGGATGGATCGAAACCAGAGAAATTACCAACAGTGAATATCACGATGTCGAACTGTATTTTTTCTGAAGGTCTCGATACCTATAACCACGCCTTTGGCAGCACGATCGGTGGACATAACAGTGCATTCACGCGTAACCTGTGGTCGAGCAATATCAGCCGCAGCCCATCTATTGGTATGGACGGTGATTTTAATTTTGTAAACAACGTGGTTTATAACTGGTGGAACCGCAGCGCCGATGGCGGCGATCATAGATCATTTTTCAACTTCATCAACAATTATTTCAAACCCGGTCCCATTACACCAAAAGATGAACCCATTGGTCATCGTATTCTGAAACCGGAATCAGGTCGCGATAAATCGAACAGCGATCAGTTTGGTAAAGCCTATGTAAGCGGCAATATTATGGAAGGCAGTGATGCTGTTACCAAAGACAACTGGGCCGGTGGCGTACAGGTTCGTAATTTACCGGATGCGGGCGAGTTTACTTCGCAGATACGGGTAGACAAACCTTTTCCGATGCCAAAGGTCACCATCATGGCCGCTAAAGAAGCATACAGCTATGTGCTCGAGCATGCAGGCGCTACCTTGCCTAAACGCGATGCGGTTGATGAGCGCATTGTAAAACAGGTCAGGGAAAATAAAATATACTATACCGAAGGCGGCAAAACCCATATAGGCGATCAATACATAAAACGCCGGTTGCCCGTAGATTCCTATAAGATGGGTATCATTACCCATCCCAGCCAGGTTGGTGGATATCCTGAATACAAGGGTACGCCTTATAAAGACAGCGATAACGACGGTATGCCCGATAGTTGGGAAACAGCCCATCAATTAAACCCCCATGATGCGGCTGATGCAGTCAAAGACCGTGATGGTGATGGCTATACCAATATAGAAGAGTTTATCAACAGTGTAGTGAAGGTAAAAATGTAATTAAATTTTCTCAGTAACATATAGCACTAAAAAAAGGCCATCCTGTATAAGCGGATGGCCTTTTTTTATTACAGCCCTATTCTTTGATAATATTATTAAACCGGTGCTAAATATTGCGAATACACATAGCCTTCTGCTCCTTTGTCTGTGCGGATCAACGACCACTGATCATTTGTTTTGCTGATAACGGTTACTATTTCATGATGTGCCGCTTTACCAACAATTGGTTGATCTGTGCCGGGGCCTTTTCTTATATTCAGGTTAGATGATTCGGTTACCACTTTTGCTTTTGTACCGGCTGCCGCACTTGCATTTACATCAAGAACAAGATCGCCTGCTCTGAAATCGGGATCAATCTTATTGTATATATTCCATAAAGAATCTTTTGCCTGCGCATTGGGCGCTTCACCGGCAATATGCAATACGTTATTTTTTTCGCTCACTTGCAGATTAGTGACGCCAGCATTTTTGGCGCTATCTATGAGCTCTTTGTATTTATCCTGTAGTGTCATGAGAGCCTCCTCATTTAATAGTTAAGTTGTTATTGACTTTTTTGGGGTTCAGCGCCTGTACAGACTGCATCAATCTGGGTAAATCATCCCTTTTGATATTGCCGGTAAGCGTCACTTCGCCATTGTCGACTGTTGCAGTAACCCCGGGGAAGTCTTTTGTTGCATCCTTTACCTGGGCTTCGGTCACGGTTGTTTCAGGAATTGTAGTTTCCGTAGTATTAGGGGTTGATACCGTGTCAACGGTGGTAGTGGTATTTACATCTTTATCTTTCTCTTTCCCTTTGCAGGATAGAACCGTTAACCCGGCCGAAAAAATGAGTAGCAGGACTGTTCTTTTTAATGTACGTAGTAACATAGATGAAATTTTAAACGTAATAAATATATGCTTTGGTTAAAAACGATTACCAAATAGTTTTCCCAATAAACCGCCTGTATTGCTGAAACCTTTTCCGCCGCTTAGCATGCCGATAATAGATCCCAATCCGCCTCCACGCATCAGGCCGGAGTTGCCAGACATACCACCCATATTGCCTAACATACCCGTGGTTCCCCGTCCCCGTCTTCGCATGGCGCCAGATAAAATACGCCCAAGTATTAACGGGCCGGCGATGCCTAACAGTCCTTTCATGAGGCTGCTTGAATTGATGCCTGCGTTCTTCATTTTTTCGCTTAAGCCAAGCGACGAGAAAAATGAAGGCTTTGTCTTTTCTTCAACAGGAACATCTTTGGTAGCTGCTTTTTCTGTAAATTCATTAAGCAGTGAAAATTGTTCCTGGTCAACGCCCAGATACTCAGAAATTTCTTTTACCCGTTGCTGCTCCTCCTCGCCATAATTGTTATCGGATTTTGCGAAAGCAATAAGATCGGTAACTAATGAATATTTCAGCTCACTGCCCTTTAATATGTCGAGACATTTTTTCAGCTCTTCGCCACTTATTTCGTTGGCAGCTCTTATTACCGCTTCCTGTTGTGGTTCAGAAATTTCGGCAGCATCGCACAAACCAACTATATATTGTAATTCCTCATCGGTTGCCTGCCGGTCTGCAGTTGCCATGGATGCCATTGCACCTAAATAAGCGCCTTTTTCCTGATCACTGTAGCCTTCTAAGACAGTAGTTGTTTCCATATGCAAGCTTTAGTAGCAGTGCTCTAATTTTCATGCCACTTGTAATTCATACATAATGTACTATTGAAGATTTGGGGGAACAGGCTGTTTATAGTGATATAAATCATCTATTTGAAATCCGGAATGCCTCATAATAGCATTTTACGGGTTGGCTTTTCTCAATATCAGATAGGATGTTTTCGGCGAAGAATCAGGCGGCAAGCCATATAGTGGAAGAATTTCCCCCAGTGGGTTCAGGAGGGCTAATTGATTAAGCGTACAGGAATGAATTTTATAAGGGTTGGAGATAAAATGTAAAATATACAATAATCCTTACCCAATCAGCGTTTAAGAAAAAGTTCGCAGGCTTTGAGATCATGAAACGGGTGAAATGATGATTATGCCGGTTGGCACCCAGCATGTAATTTTACATCAGAAACAAAGAGATAACCAGAGTAGGAGAGAGTAAGTCAAAAAGGATGGGTTATCGAAGTTTCAAATCAAATAGATTTTACGTTTTTTTTCATATGGCAAGCAATCGTTAGAGGTCAACTGTTTCTACAGAGGACCT
>CBIHPP010000018.1:0-221015 GCA_966212235.1 uncultured Niastella sp.
AACTAAGAACTGTGAACTATTAACTGTGAACTAAGAACTGTGAACTATTAACTGTAAACAGAGAACTAATTATGAAAATACTGATATCTATATTTATTATATCGTCTATAGTTGTAGCCTGTACAAAAGGCGGCAAACCTTCCGGTGTCAACGGAAATATGTATGCAGTAACGTCATCGGCTACCAGCAAGCAACTGGTTCCTGCCATCGATACAACAGCTACTGCTGCCTTCAACGGGTTGTATGACGAAACCATGAATATTTTAACCTGCACGATCACCTGGAGTGACCTGTGGCTCGATACCAAAAAAGACACCATTACCTCGATCGTTTTTTACGGTCCGGCTACCCCCGGCGCCAATGGTGCGGTGGTGCGTACGTTGTCATTTGTAAGTACCAACAAGGCCGGTAGTGCGAATCTCGGTCTGGCCGGTAATACCGGTTTATCCGATCCCGAAAAAATTGATTTTATGTCGGGCGCCTGGTATTTCACCATCAATACCAAACGGTATACAACCGGGATCGTTAGAGGACAGTTGACGCTTAGCCAGAAATAGTATCGCAGCGAGTATTAAAACAGTTTTATGAAGTATAGCCAGTGCGTACCTCGAATGGTACGGTTTGTATTATTTGTCTCTGTTGTTGTATGCCTTTCGGGCAAAAGCGCTTTATCATTTGAAAGCGGACCGGCTTCGTTGGCGGTGTATCCGGCCCCTGCCGCAGCCGTATTGAATACCGATTTTACGGTGAAGGTGCGGCAGCATGGCCAGGCCTGGAAATCATTGCCAGTGTACCAGGTCATCGTCGACAAGGTGATTAAAGGAAAGCATACGGAGGAAAAAGCCTCCATGAGCTATTTTGATTTTTCGGGCGAAGTAGAAGTATCGGTTACGTTTAACCGGGGTGCTATTGACCGGTCGCGCATCCGGCCGCTTTCGTATAACATTCCGCACACCGTAAAAGGCCGCACGGTCCTGTTCAAACTACATAAACCGGCGAATCTGTCTGTAGAAGTGAACGGTGATATTTTTCACAACCTGCATCTTTTTGCCAATCCTATCGAAGAGTTCAAGCCCGATCTGCGGGATACGAATTTGATCTATTTTGGTCCGGGTGTGCATGCCATAAAAGGAGAGGTGTTATCCGTTCCATCCGGCAAAACGGTTTACCTCGCCGGCGGCGCCATTTTGAAGGCGCAGATCCTGGTGAAAGATGCAAGCAACGTGCGGGTGTTGGGCCGGGGTATGGTAGATCAATCCGTAAAGCTGGGCGTTCGCATTGCCAATTCAAAGAACGTGTACGTGTCCGGCATCTTCTGTACCCAATGTTTTACCGGTGGTTCCGATAGTGTGACCATCCGCAATGTAAAGTCGATGAGTTATTATGGCTGGGGTGATGGCATGAATGTGATCAGCAGCAGTCATGTGTTGATCGATGGGGTGTTCAACCGCAATTCCGACGATTGTACTACGGTGTACGGTACCCGCCTGGGTTTTACCGGCAGTAGTCAGCATATTACCATGCAGAACTCCACGCTGTGGGCCGATGTGGCGCATCCCATTTTAATAGGCACCCATGGCAATACACCGAAGCCGGATATCCTGGAAGATCTGAATTACATCAATATTGACATCCTCGATCACAAGGAAGCGCAGATCGACTACCAGGGCTGCCTGAGCATCGATGCCGGCGATAATAACCTGGTGCGAAATGTTCGCTTTGAAAATATCCGGATCGAGGATTTCCGGCAGGGACAGTTGTTCAATATCCGGGTTTTCTATAACAGTAAGTATTGTACGTCTCCGGGCAGAGGGGTAGAGAATGTGCTGTTCAAAGACATTACGTATCAGGGGAATCATGCCCAGATGTCGATCATTAGCGGCTATAATGAAAATCGGAAAGTAAAGAATATCGTATTTGAGAACCTGGTCATCAACGGACAGCTGATCTTTGACGAAATGAAAGACAAACCAGCCTGGTACCGGACCGCCGATATGGCCAACATTGCCGTGGGTGATCATGTGGAAGGGGTGGTGTTTAAGAGTGGTAAGAAATAGTTGAAAAGTTGACAAGTTGATAAGGTTGATAAAGGAAAGACCTGTAAGGCCAGCTTCATTCATCATTTATTAAATTGGGCGTAATTATGAATGGATTTACTGTATTGGCTTGTAGCGCGAAGAGTGTGGCGCGCAGCTATTTTGTATTCCCGTGTAGCGTGCAGCGTGTGGCGTGTAGCCTCTTCTTTTTAGTATTGACAGGATTTTCAACCAGATCACAAATTGAACATAAAGTGTTCTCGCCAGATCATTCCACGTCATTCGAAATAAAAACCGCCAGCGGGCAATTGATGTATCGAATGGTGTTTGCGGGCGCGGCGGTCACCAATTGGTCGCCATTGGGATTACAGCTCAATGCGGGGGCTGTCTCGATTAAAAGTAAACAGGAGCGCAGTAACAAAGAGAAATTTGCCTGGCCATTGGGAGAAGATGACACCATTACCAATAATTATAATGAGATCCGGTTATCGTGTAATGCGGGGAGAGTTCCCTTTCAGGTAACAAGCCGCGTGTACAACGGCAGTGTTGCTTTCCGGTACGAGCTGCCTGCATCGGCCGGCGTTACAACCATTCAAAAAGAATTGACCGGGTTTAACTTTACCACGGCATATACCTTATATCAATATCATCACGAAACGGTTTTTAGTCCGGTTTCCATCGATACGTTTAATACCCCCTGTGATTTTCCAGCCACATTGACGAATAATCGCCTGTACATATCAGTAGGCGAAGCAAGTAATACCGGTTATACGAAGGCGGAATTAAAAAGAGGGCCGGTTCCGCATAGTCTGACCGTGGCATTTGTAAGAGATTCCGCCGTACAGGTTGCGGGCGATTTTATTTCACCCTGGCGAACGATTTGTGTGGCGAAAACGGCGATCGGTCTGCATGAGTTTAGCCAGTTGTATCTGAAACTTAACCCGTCACCTCCCAATGGAGTACCCGCATGGATAAAGCCGGGTAAATTGATCCGCGCGCAGCTCAACACCCAAAGTGGACTGGATTGTATTGATTTTGCAGCGAGCCATAATTTTCAGCATATCCTGTTTGATGCCGGCTGGTATGGCGCCGAATTTCGTTCCTCTTCCGATCCCACACAGGTCATTCCGCAGATAGACATGCAGAGGGTGATCCAGTACGGAAAAGAAAAAGGGATCGGCGTAATCCTGTACGTCAACTATGTGGGCCTGAAAGCAAAACTGGATACCATTCTACCATTATATAAACAATGGGGTGTAGCCGGACTGAAATTTGGATTCGTTGACGGCTTCACACAGCAGGGTTTGACCTGGTTGCATGCCGCTATTAAGAAGGTCAATGATCATGGCTTTATGTTGAATATCCACGACAACTACAAACCGACGGGGTTAAGCCGCACGTATCCGGCCTTGCTGACACAGGAGGGGATCAGAGGAGATGAAAACAGTCCGGACGCCTTTCACACCACCACCTTGCCATTTACCCGTTTTCTGGGTGGACCGGCTGATTTTACTTTTTGTTATCCCAACGCCAAAAACAAATTTACGAAGAACCTGAAGGTGAGCATGGGACAACAGTTGGCCTTGACCGTTGTTTATTTCAGTCCGCTGCAAGCCATGTTCTGGTATGGACAGCCCAACGATTATACCAATGAGAACGAAATCGAATTTTTCAAACACGTACCAACGGTCTGGAATGAATCGCGGTACCTCGCTGGCGATATCGGTAAAAACATCAGCGTGGCCCGCCGGAGCGGCGACACCTGGTATGTAGGCAATGCCACCGGTTTTGAATCCTGGAAAACAAACCTTCCTCTACAATTCTTAACAAAAGGAAAAACATACAAAGCAACCATTTATGAGGATGATGGAAAAGGAAGCACACATACAAGGGTATTTCCTGTGAAAAAAGGGGATGTATTACCGATCTCCCTAGAAGGAAAAACCGGCCATGCTATTATTATTGAACCGGTAGCCAGAGTGCTACGACCGTGCCCATCCGGGCCCTGGTACTTTATTCCTTTGTCGGCTGTTTCAACATCCCCAAAAAAGTTTATTCATCCCGGTATCCTGCATACGCAGGTTTCACTGGACCATATCTATAAAGTGGTGCATCAACAGCTTATGCCCGGGTATGGTTCTTATCTGTTGTTGCGCGATCATCCGTTGTCGGCTGCTAACTATACAATGAACGGTCCATATAAAGTAATTTCAAGAGATGGCGAGTATCGTTGGACCAAAAGCAAGATGGAAGCAGATTTCAGCGCCAGCTACCTCAATGCGTTGATGTGGGTAGCTACTAAAGATGCGGCCCATGCGCGAACATCCTGGAAAATACTGGAGGCTTATGCCGATAGTCTTACGCTTATTCCCGCAACCAATGATGCCCCGTTGCTGGCCGGACTGGAAGGCATCAAGATCATCAATGCGCTGGAAATACTTCGTTATACCTGGCCGGATTTTCCCATGATGAAAATAGAAAAGGTGAACACCATGATCAGGGATGTTTTTTTGCCGGTAGCCGAAACATTTTACAAGGCGCCGGCATATACCAATGGCAATTGGGGCCCGATTGTAACCAAGATGTATATGTCTGCCGCCATCTGGTTTAATAACGAAAGTATGTACCGCAAGGCGAAAGACTTTTATTTGAATGCAAATGATAACGGCACCATTCGGAATTACATCAACGAAGCAACCGGGCAGATCCAGGAGAGTGGGCGCGATCAGGGGCATAGCCAATTGGGGATTGGGGCGTTGGCAACGGTATGTGAGATTGCCTGGAACCAGGGCGATGACCTGTACAGTGCGCTCGATAACCGGCTGTTAAAAGGATTTGAATATGTGGCGAAATACAACCTCGGTTATCTGGTGCCTTTTAATACCTGGAAAGATGTTACCGGCAAATATTCAAACTGGCTAATTATTTCTGATATAGGCCGTGGCCGTTTTATCCCCGTTTATGAAATGGTGTACAATCATTTTGTCCGTCTCAAAAAATTATCCATGCCCTATACGGCGCAGGTCATACAAAAGATAAGACCCGAAGGCTACGACCGCGACCAGCCGGCCTTTGGAACGTTGTTGTTTTGGGGAGTGGGGGAGTAACTATACATGTACCGGCAGGCATTTCTTTCAATCTTTTACTGCCATATTCAAATTATAAACGATTCGATACAATAAGTATTTACCATGAATATGGTATTGCTTCGCTTATCCGGCATATATATCTTCGTTCAATAACCTTTTGCACACTGCGTAGCACAAATATGAAAATGTTTTGATGCCTTTTGCTCAATACCTGTAACCAGTTACTCAGTGGTGGTTTTCCTGTAAAATCTATTGGTGTAGTTTAGGCTTCCTGCATAATGCAGTTAAGTCCCGGCATCGCCCATTAGGAAAGAAATCAATCTTAGATAAATTAAAAAATTAAATATTATGAGAGGTAGTCAAAAATTTGCAATTCTACTTTGCGAATTCAAAAATAGCGGGAATGTCATTTCCCCTCCAAAAGCGTTTTTTGAAAAATTATTTCTACAGGGGACAGGAGGGGTGAACGATTATTGGCGTAGTGCGTCTCACGGAAACATCGACCTGAATGGCAGCAAAGTATTGGGTTGGAAAAAAATTGATCAAACCTTAAGCGATTTCTTAGCCGCTAATCCTGAACGCTATCAAAAAATTTCCGCTGCAAAGAGTATCTTTTCTGAAGAAGTTTCCTCAGAATATAAAGTGGTAGCGATTTATAATGAAAACGTAGGAGATGGGGGTAGTACGGGAAAAGGAGGTGGCGTATTAGCTGGACCAATTGATTGGGACAGCACCTGGCTGGCTCACGAAATAGGCCACGTACTTGGGCTTAATGATTCTTCTGATCAATCAACGAGGGAGAATTCACCTGGGGTTCGACCGGGTTTGTACTATGATATGCATGATATTATGAGTGCAAGGAACGTATATTCCTTCCCTGATCCGCAATTCACCGGGTCTGGGCCATTACTGAATGCTGCCAACATGGATATGATGGGTTGGTTAGACCCTTCCAGAACATGGACGAAATCAAACCTTTACAGTACTACCTATTATCAATTTAAACTTGTATCACTCGGACATCCTGAAATTCCAGGTTATATAGCAGCAAAATTCGGGTCCTTATATATAGAGTTTCGCACGCAGGACGGATGGGATAGAGGCATACCACGTCCCTGCGTATTGATCCATGAACTAAATAGTATCCATTCAAATTCAGTCGTAATAGCATCTGACCTGCCAAATTATGTGAATGATTGGCAACCAGGCCAGTTTTACGGATCTAGTGATGCATTTTGGAATAATTTTGGAGGATCAAGGATATATATCGATAGCTTTGACCTTCATGAGAAAACAGCAACAATAACGGTGAGGTATAAAATGCCGAGGGAATTAGAAGATCAATACATCTTACCGGACTGGAAAGAATTTAAACGTCCACATAGCCTTTTTTTTGAAACTATTCAGGAGCTTAAGGAAGAATTATTTAAAACAAGAAAGGAACTGTTTGATACAAAAAACGAAGTATTTGAAATAAAGAAGGAACTGTCGAATAGCTTATTTAATCTACATAGAGATATTCTGGATATAAAAAGCTTTGGAAGGGAAAAACGCTAGGGTGTGTACTCAAAATTTAAACGATGATCCATTTTCAACAACCTCGTCGAAAATTTCTACAGACAGGAATTGTAGGATTTTGTACTGCACTTTTTGCTAATCTGCCAAAAATTAGTTTTGCTAAATCTGCTTCTGATAATGGCAAAGGGGTTATAGTGCGTGAAGGTGAAGGAATACATATTTTAACAGGCAGGCGTAAAGTGCCGAACACTATAAAAATTTCCAAAACAAAGCATGGTGTAGATGGTATTTCATTTTGCGTTGAAGAGCAAATATATTCTGCTTCAGTTTTTTCTTTGGCAGGCATTCCAATGTTGGTTCGGTTGATAAAAAAAGTGGACGTTGTGCAATTATAGGGCAGGACTAGCATCCACTCAATTAGTCCGACAAATCAATTCCCCAACTGAACAAAGCATCGAACGTTAACAGCAACCAGATATGAAAACGCTACTATTATTGTTTATCTCCAGTATTTTATTCCTTTCCTGTATTGCTCAAAGTAACAATATTGATAATTGGGACAAGGATTGGCGCTCCAAAAACAAAAGGAAACTTAAACATACTAGGATTGGTAACCGTGCAGCAGGCACTATAGCATATCTATATTATTATAAATCAAATAAATCAATATATGGAATTGTTAAATTAAGCCGGCATGGTTTTGACTCAGCAACAGCCATTATATTCAATTTCCAAAATGATACACTTTTTAGGGTCCATGTAACTCGTACTTTGCGGGACCATGACCATACCAGAGGATCTGCAATCATTTATTTAAAAGACGACAAATTAATTGATCAAAAAGTCAAAGGAGCTATTTTTATCCCCTCGATTCCTATACTGATTGATTCTTCTTATAAAATGCTGGAATATGCTAAGAGAGAATTATCATGGCGAATCAAATGACAAACGCTGCTACCAACATCGGTATTTTGGGGTGGGGGAAGTAAGGGGAGCAAGGTTGAGGCAACACCAAATTGATCATTAGTTGTGCGTAAGACATCCGACAATATTCATACGGACATTCTATAACTTGTCAATCTTAGGACAAAATGTATTGGAGTGAAAAAATTGACTTAGTAAAAAAGAAATTTCCAACGACGGACTTTAAAGACCCTTTTCGAAGTGGAGGAGGGATCATTGAAAAAATAATAGTGAAACTATTTGAATCCACCTGGCTGAATTTTTCTGAATCAGAAAATAAAGCAACATTATTGAAACAAGGCGAATATATTAAAAGCTGTACAGTGAAACAGCTTTATAAAGACGAACTACCACTCCTGGACAAAGACAAGAATTTTTGGTTGTTTTTAATAAAACTGCCAATGGGTTCCAACTTGCAAGTGTACGATTGTAAATATGAGCCATTACGGGAATTATTATATTTGTCGTCTGGACAAAATGAACAAGAGTTTTGTATTGTTGACAAAAAGTATTCCTGGTTGTTGTATTTTAAAGTGGATAGAATCAAAGACCTTGCTGAAATATATAAGACTGGCAATATAGACACGCTGACAGCCTAGCCAAAACTTCGCACATTTGGTTTGCTGCTATGCTGAGCTGATGGAATAACAATCAGTTAGTTGACGAAGCTATTTTTGAAGCGATTGCGGATAGCAGTAGCTTTTTTGTATGCGTAGGCTGCAACCCTTAAGAAGCACTCTAATAGTAGAAACAGCATGACAGTAATTGATAAATTAGCGACATTATTAAATCGTAGAGACGAAATTCCAAATCAGGAATTGGCGAAACAAATTGCAAACAGCAATGATAAAAACGCTGTGAGAGAATTGATGGAGAACCTCAATAATAAAAATAAAGACATTCAAAGTGACTGTATAAAAGTTATTTATGAAATTGGGATCCTGAAACCAAAATTAATAGTTGAATTTAGCAAAGAACTTGTGGCATTGCTTGATAGTAAAAATAATCGTTTGCAATGGGGTGCCATGACAGCATTGAATACAATTACAAATGAAAGTCCAAAAACAATCTATCAGGCATTAGGAAAGATCATTGCCATTGCTGACAAAGGCTCTGTAATTACCAACGATCATTGCGTTGGAATTCTTATCAAACTTTGTGCAATAAAAGAACATGCAGCGGATGCTTTTTCGTTGCTTAATGAGCGCTTGAAAATTAGTCCCACAAATCAATTGCCCATGTATGCCGAAAATGCTTTACCAATTATCAACGACACAAACAAAGCAACTTTTATAAAAACATTAAATGCACGACTTCCTGACATTGATAAAGACACAAAGCGTAAAAGAATTGAAAAGGTTCTTAAAAAATTGACCAAATAATGTAAAAAGCCTCCAGGCAGGGCGGCAAAAAAGCAACAAATATCTATCATGAAACGTAATCCGATTATATCATTTCTTGGAGGTCTGACAGTTAGTGTAGCGATAGTAGGGATTGTTTATTTATGCTTTTTTCTTCTGACTTTTAATTTGGGTGGTGGTGAGACCCTGGATCAAATAGAAAATCTAAATATAGCAATACTAATTATTTCGATTTTACTTTTTGCAATTGCTGTCATTTATGCCAGACGATATTTTAAGAACAATAAAAAATATACAGCAATTGGAATAACCATTATCCCAATTATGGTGACTATTACTGCGGCAATTTATTTTTTTACTCAAAATCTTTCCCACACAAAATTTAACAAAGCAATTTGGACACAATCAGAGTGGAAGCCGGATAAAATGGCTAAAACACTGGTTAAAGAAAAAATTTTGATTGGTTTAACAAGGACACAAGTGAAACAAATGTTGGGAGAAGGGGCCGAGGAGTATGGTGATAAAAATACTGACAGGGGTTCGATTATTTATCATGTGCAAAATGATTGGACTTTTAGTGTCATCTTTCAATATGATAAAGTAGTTGAAACTCAACTTAGACTCCCCTGGCTTGGGATTTGACAATTGGTCAATTTCCCAATTGCACAAAGCATCGAACGTTGCCTACTATTTTACTTGACTCTTTATGCTAACAAAAATTAAACGACAGGACTGCTTAGATAAATTCCCAAAATTTCCACAAAGGGAGTATGACAAATCAAAAGACGAAGAAGTGTTTTCGTACCCTGAAATCCATTCTTTATTTTGGTTAAAACTTGAATCAAAATCATCAAGAGGGCTTACGAAAATATTAGCGACTGAAATAACTATTCTCTTTCAAAAGCTAAATATTGACAAACTTATTTTTCTTGGAGACACTAAATATCCTTGGATTTCTAAGTCATCTGCTGGGAGAGTTGATTATAAAACCGTTAATAAATGCTTTGAATTATTTGACAGATAATAAAATCGGCATACGATTTAATGGTGCTATCGAAGTTGACATTTCGGAACTTTTTGTTTTTATTCAACACTTTTACATAATGACAAGATGCGATGCCTCTTTTGCTTATTTTCATTTTATGGACAAAGACCAAAACTTAATTGGTTATATTCATTATAGCGGAGAGTTACGAATAGACACATTAAATAAAAAGGCTGACAACTTATTTTTAAAAACAATTAGAACAACAAAATTTCAAGACTGCCAAAGAAAAGACTCAAACAGAATTTAAAAACACAGCAGGCAAAGGGGCTTGGCGTTATCAGGGCTGACGCGTTAAAATAGACCGACCTGACTGAATGAAATAAATGTAATATTTAAACGATCAATGAAAATATACAAATCTGAAATTTCTGGACATGTAGACGCCTTTGTTATAAACAATGAAGATGAATTTGAAGGTGAAATAACTAAATGGCAAAGCATCCTAATTCACGGGGACCCGGATGGACTAAGATCTTTTGCAAAATTATTAATAAAGCTTGCCGATTCGAACCAGGATGATATAAATGACCTTCCAGTTGGTGCGAGAGAACATGTTCATTTAATGCCTAACATCAATCTAAGTAAGAGTTCGGTAGAAGTAATCCTGGGAAGAATTGATGCAAAAGGTTCTGGCGATTTCTATGATAGGTACGTTGCAAAAGACTGACTAATCGCTTCCCGATTAGCTAATTTCCGTATATAACTCATCAACTACGAATGGCACTTCCTTCCCGCTACCCGTTATTTTTGTTGCAGACATAAAACTGCTTCATGATATTAAGAAGGATAGTACTTTTTGCCGCTTTATTGCATGCTGTGCCGCTTATGGCGCAAACGCCGCATAAGGCGCCTGTTATAGCTGTTACCCATGCCCGGTTCATGACGGGTGATAACAGCGCCTGGCGCCAGCCCGGGTTCGACGATCATAGCTGGAAGAAGATCCAAACCAACAACGTATGGCAACAACAAGGGTATCCCGATTATCATGGCTATGCCTGGTACCGCATGCATGTGGTTATTCCATCTTCATTAAAGCAACAGGCGGTGTGGAAAGACAGCCTGCGTTTTTTTCTGGCCCATGTGAACGACGTGGATGAAACCTGGCTCAATGGGACCCCGATCGGTCGTACAGGCGCTTTTCCCGATGAACCAGGCGGATACATCAGCAAATGGCCTGCTGAACGCAGCTACCAGTTATCAATACATGATACCGCCATACATTGGGACAAAGAAAATATCATCGCTGTTCGGGTATTTGATGGCGGTGGCACTGGCGGTATTTTTATGGGTACCCCGTATATTAGGATGCTTGAAAAAATGGATGGGGTGCAGGTAGACGTACCTTCCGCCGAAATGATCCATCAGGCACCCGGTAATGCAACTATACCGGTGATCATTCATAACCGGTTCAATACAACAGTGACTACCCGGCTTACCTGTAAAGTGTGGGATGCTTCCCTGAATAAATACCTCCTGCAAATAAAGCGCTCGCTGGTACTAAAGCCTTTCGACACATTCCGTTTGCCCCTGCAGCTTCCCAACAAAGAAGGCATAGAACTTTTGTATTCGTTACAGGAGCCGGCATCTTTGGCAATCATCAGCCGCCGCGTGGTAGTGCCTTACCTGCTCACGCCTGCTGAAAGCGATTCGCCACGTATCAATAGTGCAGACATTGTGGGCGCCCGACCCGGTACTCCATTTTTGTTCAGGATACCGGTTACCGGCCGCAGACCCATCACCTTTTCTGTTGCCAACCTGCCGCCTGGCCTTACGCTGAATACAGAAAAGGGCATCATCAGCGGCCACCTGGTTGCTAATGGCGATTATCCCTTAACCCTCACTGCGGTAAACGCCCTGGGTAAAACGGAAAAGCAGGTTACCATCAGGGTCGGCGATGCATTTGCCCTTACACCTGCCATGGGCTGGAATAGCTGGAACTGCTGGGGATTGAGCGTAAGCGATGAAAAAGTAAGAAGCTCGGCACAAGCGCTTATTGATAAAGGATTGATCAATCATGGTTGGAACTATATCAACATTGACGACGGCTGGGAGGCTGCGCAGCGTAATACCGATGGAACTCTTTCTGCCAATAACAAATTTCCCGATATGCGTGGTTTGGGCGATTGGCTTCACAGCCAGGGACTGAAACTGGGCATTTATTCTTCACCGGGCGATAAAACCTGTGGCGGTTACCTGGGGTCATACCATTACGAAGATAAAGATGCCGCAACCTATGCCAGTTGGGGCGTGGATTATTTAAAATATGATTGGTGCAGTTATAGCGATGTGGTAAAATATGATGATACGGTAACAGAACATTATATTCATCCCTACCGGTTGATGGATGAACAACTGCAAAAACAACCCCGGGATATTTATTACAGTCTTTGTCAGTATGGAATGAAAAACGTAGAGCAATGGGGTGCCTCGCTTCATGCACAGAGCTGGCGTACGACAGAAGACATAGAAGATACCTGGGAAAGTATGAAGCATATTGGCTTTTCCCAGGCGCCCTTGTATAAATATGCCGGCCCGGGTCACTGGAATGATCCGGATATGCTGATCGTAGGGATGGTTGGTTGGGGCGAAAACCTGCATCCTACCCGGTTAACGCCTTATGAGCAATATTCGCACATCACACTATGGAGCTTGCTCAGTGCGCCGCTGCTGATTGGTTGCGACATCAGCAAAATGGATGCATTCACGCTTAACCTGCTTACCAATGATGCAGTCATTGCCATAGACCAGGATGCACTGGGCAAACAGGCGCAGCAGGTAGTGAAAGATGCGTGGCACCAGGTATGGGTAAAAGAACTGGCCGGTGGCAGCAAGGCCATTGGCATTTTTAATATGAGCGATTCATTTCGTAAAATAACCGTTTCCTGGTCAGCACTGGGGCTGAAACAAACTCAGCTGGTAACCGATGTATGGCGTCAAAAAACGGAAGGCATAATAAAAAACAGCTATATAGTTGTGATTCCACCCCATGGATCAAAACTTTTGGAAGTTAGAGATTGAGTATCCATTTTAGAAGCCATTGCGCATAGCAGTGGCTTTTTTGTTTTATATTTATCCAGGAAATAAACATATAAAATGACTACAAGAGAAGCATTGATTGGTTTTTATAGAATGGATAAAAAATAAATTGACAGGTAAACCCTTAGCCAAGTAATAGAGTGGAACTTATGAAGATACTATTCGTAATTACAATCATCTTTTTTGCGGCAACGCTTTCATCTTGTTCTAATCCAAAAACAGAACAAGCCCAAACCCCAAAAGTAAAAGACTACGTTTATGAAAGAGAGCCCGACGACAGCGCAAACTATAAGCATATTAAAAATGATTTCTATCTAAGTAAGTCTGGACAATTATGCGAAAAAAAATTTGCTTTCGCAAAAAACACAAATTGCAATTGTTTATATCAGGCTTATTATGACAGTATATTCAAAATTTACACCGGCGATACAATCATCGAGAAACCCCTCAACACAATCGTTGACATAAACTCATTTGTTCAGATTGACTCAACACGATTTTCAAAGGACAAAGACAAAGTCTTTTATTTTGATGTAACCGCAGACGGTGGAAACAGATTCGTCATTGCCAAAGCTGACCCAACAACTTTTAAAAGCCTTTGTGAGTCCAACTGGGGCATTGACAAAAACCATGTCTTTTACAGGGATAATATCCTGCAAGGGTTAAACCTAAAAACAATTCAGGTGTTGTTCCCTCCTGACACAGCAGATCATTTCGTTGAATATGTAAAAGACGACAGGAAAGTATTCCATCATGATGAAATTGTGAAAGGAGCAGATGCAAAGACATTTAAGGTGGTAAGCGGGCAACAATGGGATGCGGAGGACAAAAACTCCAAGTATGAATCTGGCAGGCGAAAAAAATAAAAACGAACACCCCATCGACAACAATTTAAACTGACAGATCATTCACCAGACAATAAAGACATGAAAATAGCAATCGAACTTATTTCTGTTTTGCTACTTTGGACAAGTTGCAACTCAGGGACAGATAAAATTGAATTTGGTTCGAATAACGGCAGAGTAATAAATATTAACGGCAAAAACATTTATTATGAGGAATATGGACAAGGGACTCCCTTACTATTGCTTTCAGGTGGTGGGATTAATAGGAGTATAAGGGACTTTGGAAAATGTATCCCCGGCCTTTCAAAACGTTTTAGAATTATTGCACCTGATACCCCAGGACAAGGCAGGTCTGAACAAACTGACAGTTTAAGCTACGACTTATTAAGGGACTTCATGTCACAACTAATTGACTCACTAAAGATCGATAGTGCCTATGTCATGGGATGGAGTGATGGTGCAATTGTTAGTCTTTTATTGGCTGATAAACGGGCTGATAAGGTTAAAAAGGTAATTGCAGTGGGAGCAAACAACGGCATAAGAGGATTTGTACTCCCGGATGGATTTCCTCTTGATTCGGTTAAGATGCCCGCGTTGGAATACTGGGCCCCATCCAATAAGAAAGACATTGATTGGTATAATACATTGACTCCAAAAAAGGATTGGAAAAAAATGGTTAACAATATAAACCTGATGGTGTATGAGAAGGAGTATTTTCCGATTAGTGTCTACGACAGCATAAACATTCCTGTTATGATTGTGCTTGGTGACAGGGATATGATTTCAATCGAACATGGACTGGAAATGCACAGAAAAATTAAGAACAGCCAATATTGTGTTTTGCCGAACACGACACATGAGGTATTTGCTGAAAGACCTGACCTTATTAACAAGATTGCGATTGACTTTCTGGAAAAATAGATTAGTGACTATGCATGTGCATAACATTATATTTGGCAATATGGCCAGGCGACCTTAATATCTTTGACAAAAGCTGTTTTACATTAACAACTTACGACATCAGGCTACACTTATTCCCGCCCCAGTTTTTTTAGCATCCTGGTATGTTCCAAAAGTGCTTTTCGGAAAGTTGGCTGTTCATTGTACGGTAGCTCAAACTCTTTGGCTGCAGATCTCACGATGTGAGCAATATCCCGGTAATATACATGGCAAACATCCGTGAACAGGTGGTGTTCTATCTGGAAATTAAGCCCGCCGATAAACCACGACAGGATGCGATTATTAGGGGCAAAGTTGACCGTGTTAACTACTTCATGGACTGCCCAGGTATCCTCCATGCGCCTTTTACCATCCGTTTCTACAGGCGGTACAAACGGCGACGTTTCCATGATGTGAGAAGGTTGAAAAACACAGGAAAGAAAAAGCCCCGCTGTAAAATGCATTAATAAAAAACCTCCAACCACATAATACCAGGGCATACCGGAAAACAGGATAGGCAATACGATGATATAGCTATAATAAAATAGCTTGTACATCGTGATACGAAATAATGCCTGTTTCAATGAAACATTATGTTTGGTAAGCAAGTCGTGTTGCCGGTAACGAACCACGTTGAGATAATCTTTGGCAGTCATCCAGTACAGGGTCATTATCATATAAAAAAACCAGGCATAAATATGCTGAAAGCGGTGATACCAACGCTTTGGCTGGAGGGGGAAAGACGCAATAATCCCAATATTTGCCAGGAAGAGGTGGATATATCCCAAATTAAAATAGCCCTGCTCTCGCAGGCCGTGTGCCCTGGATGATTTAAAAATAACCTAAGTTGCATTTGTGCTGCATAATGAAAATCGCGTTTTGGGGGCTAAATAGAAAAAAATAACTTGAAAAAATAGTTTCTGGCGAAAATGTAGCGTATAATAGCTATTGATAGCATTTTAGCCTTATGTAGCGTTCCGTTTTCAGAAGCGACGGACAATTGATATTTAGTACAATGATCAGCTATCCAATGAGTAGTTTTATATTTGTGTTCATAGGACTACTGATAGATTTGGTAAAGAATAAAAAATTGGCATCCTAAACTGACAAATCATAGAAACGAAAGACACATTTTTCCCCCACTTTGAAAAGTATATTAAGCTAAGCGACACTTTAAAAAGTGAATTAGCCAAAAGAATAACTTTTAAAACTTTCAAAAAAGGAGAGCTTGTTCATAATGCTGACACAATTTGCACTAAAAGTTATTTTATTCAGAATGGCCTTCTTCGCACCTATTTTATTAAAGATGGAAAGGAGATAAGTGAATATTTTAGCAGTGAAAAAGAGTGGGTGAATTCACCACGAAGTTTTATGCAGCGACAACTTGATATTTACTATATTGACGCCATTGAAAATACAGATGTTTTTTGCCTTCACGTAAATGACCTTGTTTATTTATTTGATAATTTCCCCGAAATGGAACGTTACGCCCGGCTTTCAATGGGTACAGTTTTCGGTCATTTTATGGAACGAATCACCTCATTAAGATTTACAACGGCAAAAGAAAAATATATACATTTTTGCGAAGCCTACCACGACATTTACCACCGCATTCCTTTGGGCATGGTTGCCTCTTATTTAGGAATAACACAGGAAACTTTAAGCAGAATAAGAGCAGATAAATGATTTTTTGATCCGGGTCAAAAGTTATGATTTTTAGAATCCTCACCTTTATCCTTCAATTTTAATAATTTTGCCGTAAAATAGTTGACGAAGCCATAATTGCAGCGCTGCAACGACCCGAAAACAGCAGGTAATCAACTAAAAAAATGGTTGTTATATGGGGTGGATAAAGCTTATGATTTTTTGGGGGACACAAATAATGACTTCAACTCAAAAGCTGGTATGAAAACTTTATTCTTCCCCTTCAGGTTGACAAATAAAACTACCTTTTATAAATTATGGCTTATACATTTTACCAATACCTGGCTTTCATTCAGCCCGACTCAGATGCAGACCTGACGGTTCTTAAAACTAATCTTGAGTCTTTTTATGCGAAAACAAACAGACGCCCAAATATTTCGCAAATTGACAAGACGATAACTGTTGCTTTCGATAACTATAAATTCGAAATTTTTCTCACTGATGAAAGCCACGTTATCGAAGAGGCGGCTGAAATCGCTAATGATAGGGTCACGGACTATGCTGAAAATAGCTTTGATAAAGAAAAACTTAAAACTTCTTCAAAGCGATTTGAAATTTCCGGAGAAGATGATTTTGATATGGATTATTTTAATGACAGTTTGTTTATAGTTGAGGCAACTGAAAAGTTTAAAGGAGTCATCGTTTTTGATGTTGATTGACAAGCCTGATGGCTTATAGACTACATCGGAAGATATCGGGCATTTTATTACAGAAGTTCAACTTTATATTTTAATTTGGCAGCGGTTCCGGGCTGGGTATTATAAAATATCCCACCTGCGGCAATAAATAAAAATGAAAAAAAATTACAACAGATTAATTTCACCGCTGTTTATGGTCAAAATCATCCTCGCACTTTCGCTTACGCTGTTTTTCGAAATCACCAACAGCCAGGAATTGTATACCTTTCCGGATACAACTGCAAAATCCATAAATCCAATTAGAGCTGACAAAGCAAAGACTGTTGTCTTGAACTACATGCGCCTTGTCGCAAAAGGAGAAAACATTGACAGCATTTTAGCCTTATGTAGCGTTCCATTTTCATGGGATAGAAAGGAGATCATCTCGGAACAAGCTGCACTAAAACAGAAACACATTGACATGATTGCAAAGAAAGGGAAAAACAGGGCGTTTTCTGTTGATACAGTTTTTGTTAAAGCGACTCGAAAAGAAATGCTGGATAAGATAATCCCGCTGGATGTCTACTATGTAATGATAAGAATTAAGCCGGCAAGTGATCCAAACGGAGGGGTATATGGAATCCAATTTGCTGTTCAAATGAGTGATAATCCCAAAATCATAGGACTATCAGATTAAAAAAGCAATTGGCATCCTCTATTAGCCTAAATAGTTGAAAATAATAAAATGCCTATAGTAAGTATCCTGATATTCTTTGCGATTTCCATTTTCATCATTTTGGTGGGGCTTTATATTTTTTTGACTTTTTACAACAAGCGGTCATGGGCAGCGACGGATAAATTTATTAGGCAAGCAAGCGAGTTAGGTCCGACTGTTTTTCAAAATATAAAATTACGTTACTGGACAACAAGTGGCCTAAAGACACGGGGTTTGCCAAACGGCCGTTGCGACCTTTATTTGTTTGACAACTGCCTTGCCATTGTTCGCAGCCAGACCTTTATCTTTAAAATTATCTATGCCCCTGTTTTACTTACTTCGGATATTGCGATTACAAAAAACAGGTTTAACAACCTTAAGACTTATAAACCAGATCTCGTAATTTTTAAGCAATTTGTAAAAGGAGAAATAGAAATTAAATTGACCGACCCGATATACAGGCATTATACAATTGACATAGTGTTTAAGGGACTGACAAACGAACAAATACATCAACTTGATAAAATTAAGAGCTGGTGTTAGTAATTAAGTACAAAGTCACCTATAATTGTGGCACTGGATATCATTGCCAGCAAGACAATATTATGTAAAGCTGTTTATAGAATCCAGCTTTTATAGTAGCCTTGACAATTTCGACTGACGTTTCACCTCGCACAACATGTATTCTCCTTTATTTAACAAAAAGGAACAGCCAGGTATACCCGTTTTATCTTATCTTTTTTGTTAAAACCCACACGATGCCTAAGTACGGCCTGTTTTTTATCCTGGTAACCCTGTTCAGCTACTGCGGACTGGCACAACCTAAACCTGTTTATTCGAACGATATTGAGCAAAAAATAAGGCGGGTAGAAACGAGTCTGGCCGGCTGGGTGCAAATGCAGGACAGTGCTTTGTGGACGCTGCAGGATCGGATGGCTTATTACCATACACCCGCCGTAAGCATTGCTGTTATTAAAGATTATAAAATTGAATGGGTGCGGGCCTATGGGATGGCCGATTCAGCTGACCAGCGTAACGTAACGACTACGACAAGGTTTCAGGCCGCTTCCATAAGCAAATCTTTAAATGCCATGGGCGTATTGCGGTTGGCCGCGGAAAAACAGCTCGATCTGCGACGGGATATCAATGAATACCTGCGCACCTGGAAATTACCATCAGATTCTTTTACGCAGAAGCAAAAGGTTACCCTGGCGCATTTACTGAGTCATACGGCCGGTTTAAGCGTTCATGGTTTCCAGGGGTACAGGCAAGGTGATTCGTTGCCAACTGATAATGATATCCTGGATGGCAGGCGGCCTTCTAATTCACCGGCCGTACGAAATGTAATGGCTCCCGGGGTCAAATATCAGTATTCAGGCGGTGGCACCATGATCACTAAAAAATTGATTACCGACCTTACAGGAATGGCATATGATAAATATATTGACGAGTTTGTGCTTAAGCCGCTGGGTATGACGCATAGCAGCTATACGCAACCGCCACCAGCCGGCGTGCGGAAACAACTTGCTGCTGCCTATAATGCAAACGCTCCGGTTCCTGGTAAATTCAATATTTATCCTGAACAAGCGCCTGATGGTTTATGGACGACACCTGAAGATCTCGGGCATTTTATTATCGAAATTCAAAACTCCCTGGCGGGAAAATCCAATAAAGTATTATCAAAAGAAATGACGACGACCATGCTGACACCCGTCCTGGAAAAGGCTCCAACAGCGCTGGGAGTATTTGTAGAGAGCCGGGGTGGACAACGATATTTCAGGCACGGCGGATCCAATAATGGATTTAAATGTGAATATGTTGCGAGTGTAGAAAACGGGAATGGGCTGGTGATCATGACCAATAGCGATGCATACGGTATTATTCCCGAGGTCATCAATAGTGTGGCTGCCGTGTATCAATGGGTAGATTTTTATAAACCGGTTGTAAAAAAGGTGGTGCAGCCTGATACCAGTAAGCTGAAAGATTATGTGGGTGAATACAAAATTGCAAATATTACCTTACGATTTAAACTCGAGGGCGGGCATCTATACATTAATCAGGATAAAAGTCCGTACAGCCGCATTTACTTTGAATCGGATGACACATTTTTTATCTACTTCGCCCCGGGAGCAACCGTGCGCTTTGTACGGGATGGTCAGGCCAAAGTGACCCACTTGCTGATTCGGGAAGGTGCAAATGAACAGCGGGCTGAAAAGATTATATACTAACCCCATACCCAACCTTCACTTTATCCATTACTACATGCGTGTAAAAGTGCTTTAGATTTGTATTGTCCATAAGATGTTTTTTTGAAAATGCTTCAAAATGACTCATGTCTTTTGCGTTTACGATCAATACAAAATCGTATGTACCTGTTACGTAATAGCAATGTGCAACTTCCGCACAATTACGCATTACCTGTTTAAACTTTTCTATATCTTTTGAGCTGCCCTCATGCAATACCACATCTACAATACAGGTAATGGCCATGCCAATGGCTGCAGCCGATATGATCGAAACATCTGCTTCAATGATTTTTTCATTGCGCAGTTTTGTAATCCTTCGTTGTACCGCACTTTGACTTAAATTTACTTTGGCACTAAGTTCTTCTGTGGTTAACCTGTTGTTCTGCTGAAGCAGCCGCAACAATTTTTTATCGTGCTCATCCAGTGTATGCATAATTTACCCATTTAAAGGATAAAATTAAAAGAATTAAACCGCGATTTGGTTAATAACGCAAAAGTTATTCTGCCAAACGCCGGTAATTTAGCGTTTCAGAAAACACATTAATATGCAAAAAATATTAAAACTGAAATAATGAATTCGACTAAACAAATTATACTTCCTCCAAATAGTGTATTTACCATACAGGAAGTTCAAAAATTAAGAGATGAAACCGCGGGGACAAAAAATGTTATTCATCTGAATAATGCAGGATCGGGTCTTATGCCCGATATGGTAACACAGGTACAGCTTGATCATATTAAACTTGAATCGCAGATTGGCGGCTACGAGGCATCAGCTCTGATGGCTCCGGCTATTCAAAATTTCTATACGCAATGTGCAAAATTGTTCAACTGTAAACCTTCCAATATCGCCTTCACGGCAAGTGCTACAGATGCTTATACGAGAGCTTTGTCGTCAATTCCATTTAAAGAAGGGGATATTATTCTAACAGATAACGATGATTTTGTTTCCAATCAAATACAATTCTTATCACTGCAAAAAAGACTGGGTGTTAAAATCATAAGAATAAATAATGCGGCAATAGGTGGTGTTGATTTAAACGACCTTGAAGAAAAACTAAAAAAGTATCAGCCCAGACTTTTTGCCATCACACACATTCCTACCAATTCCGGTTTGGTACAACCGGTTCATGAAATTGCAAAAATTTATCAAAACTATATTCAGCAGCATGAGGGCAAAACCTGGTATATCCTGGATGCCTGTCAGTCGGCAGGACAAATGAAACTGGATGTTGAACAGTTAAAAGTTGATTTTTTAAGTGTTACATGCCGTAAATTTTTGAGAGGCCCTCGGGGTACTGGTGCCTTGTATATTTCAGATAAAGCACTGGATGCAGGATTAGAGCCCATGTTTATTGATATGAGAGGTGCAGAATGGAAACAAAAAGATGAATACCAACAACAGCCAACAGCAATACGATTTGAAGATTGGGAATTTGCTTATTCAACGGTACTGGGCACAGCATCAGCTATTGAATATTGCCTAAACATTGGCGAAGATAAAATATGGCAACAAGTAAAATTGTTATCCGGCCATTTAAGAGATCAATTATCGCAGATCGACCCCATAAAAGTGCTTGACAAAGGACCCGAAGTAGGCGGGTTGGTTACTTTTCATGTGCAAGACGCTGAACCAGGATATATTGTACGTGAACTTTTGAAACAAAAAATAAATGTAGTACCCAGTTTCAGAGCGTTTGGGATTATAGATTTTGACGAAAAAGGCGTTGAATGGGCAATAAGAGCATCGCCACATTACTACAATACGATCAGTGAATTCGACCTGTTTATTCATCGCATCAAAGAAATTATTTGAGAACGGTTGGGGAAGTAGGGTGGATGAGGTTGAGGCAACCCCTTTGGATAGTTGTTAAAAAGCAATAAATTTGGTAGAAATGAGTGGTTCATGAAAACCTATAAAGCCTATGAACATACAGGAACAGATCAATGAGTATATTACCAGCCAACCTGAACCAAAACGCCGCGACATGCAAGCGTTGCACCTCCTCATGCTGCAAGTAATGCCAGCATGTAAATTATGGTTCCTGGATGGTAAAGACAGTGAAAGTAAAACGGTTTCCAATCCTAATATTGGATATGGATTGCAAACCATGAAGTATGCGGATGGAAAAACCAGGGAATTTTATCAAATAGGTATGAGTGCAAACACAACCGGGATCTCAGTCTATATCCTTGGTATTGAAGATAAGAAATACTTAGCCCAGACATATGGGAAAAAAATCGGCAAGGCGAGCGTGACCGGGTATTGCATTAAGTTCAAAACGCTGAAAGATATAAATATTGATATACTTGAAGCGGCTGTACGATATGGGGTTGAGGCAACGCATTGACTGAAACCAAATGGAAACCTACAATTCAAAATAACATTATATTTTTTGAGCGGTCTTGGTGCCGATAGTAGAGCATTCAAATACCTGACCTTTCCTGATAATACTAAAACTATATTCATTGATTGGCTTACTCCAAATAAAAATGAATCGCTTAGTGAATATGCAAAACGAATATCGCAAGGCATTGATACATCAAGTCCATTCATACTTATTGGAATGTCGTTTGGGGGTATTCTTGCGACTGAGATCATAGAATTTATTCAACCGCAAAAAACAATACTTATATCCAGTGTAACCAGGCGACAGGAACTTCCTTTCTACTACAGACTTGCCGGGTTTCTTAAAGCAAACAAACTTCTTCCTGCAAAGGCTTCAAATTGGTCAAATGCACTAACTTATTGGATGTTTGGAATTACAAACCGCCAGGATAAATTGCTTTTAAAAGAGATCTTGGAATCCACTGATACCCGTTTTTCAAAATGGGCAATAAACGAAATTTTGAATTGGAAAAGAAAGGCTGGTCCCGGGAATCTAATTCGAATTCATGGCGATAAAGATAGGTTGTTGCCGATCAATAAATTCAAGCCAACCTATTTGCTAAAAGGCGCGGGGCATTTTATGATTGCCAATAGAGCAACTGAAATTTCGGAAATACTTGAAATGGAAATTAGCTCCTGCTGATAGGGAGATTTTATAGACAACCTTCAGAATAAAAACAGGGCCATCCCGATACTTCGGAACAGCCCCGTTTAAAAGGTAAGGTTTGATAAATGAAAGGTTAATTCGACACCAGCGTCGTCACACTCGATGCCGGCAAATTAATTCCGAAACTCCCACCTGTAATTGTAAAGCTGTCTGCAGTCAGGTTCGCAGTGCTCGTTGTTCTATAGCGATTGAAACCGGCAACTGTGGCGCCGCTGATGCTGAAGGGCTGATAGGTGATCGCTGCATTTTGATTGATGGCAATGATCACTATTTGGGAGCCGCTTTTGTAGGCAGTTACATATACGCCGGTAGCCGGATTGGCCGTGCAGGAAATTTTGGTGTACCCCGGACGAACATACCTGGCGAACTGCGCCATTACATAACCCAGCTTGGTGATATTGCTGCTTTCATCGATGGGTCCATAAGACCGTCGAATGTACCACCACACATAAGCCGCCCATCCTGCATTCATACAGTCGTGGATCTCTTTGGCCGCATCCATCGCATTGCCCCAGTCATTGCCACTTATAGAAGAATTGGTGTAGTGTTCGGTCATCCACACCGATTTGCCAATACTACCCAGGTTATATGGTGTTTTTCCATAGATGTGTCCGCTCACAAACAATGTTTTTGCTTTTGCTGTGGCATTGCTCAGATACGTGTTAATGAAAGTCTGGTCCATATTAAATGGTTCCGGCGCCATGATAGGAGCGCCGCAATTGTCGCCCTGGGCTGCTACGAAATTTGCAACTTCCGTTGCTGTCGCGTGCATCCAGCCGGATGCGGCATAATTGGGTTCATTCCATGGACTGATCGCATATACACCGCCTACGGCCGTATTATAAGCACTTAAGTGCGCTGCATAATCGGCCCATGAACTGGCTTTCAGATAAAGTCCATCCATCATGGAGGCCGGTGCGTTCCAGGCGGTGGCAATTACTTTACCGCCATAACTCTTGGCTGCATCGATGGTTGGTTTTTCGACCGCAAACTGGCCGCTGGTGGTTGGCACCATGACGCGCAGAATACTCAAACCAATGCCACTGGAAGTAGAGAAGGCTTTTGTTCGTTGGTCGCTTGTTAAATCTCCTATCCAAATTGGACAGCTCATGCCGCCATAGCCCTGGATGGTTTGTTGTACCGTAGCGGCATCAACGGCAGCGGTAGCTTCTTCCCGGGGCCGGTTTGAAAATTCATCATTTTCATCGGGTGTAGTAGGCAAGTTCCCTTTTTTGTTACAGCCTGTGATCAGCAAAACAATCGCTAGCAATAGGGTTACATTTTTTTTCATTGACAAGTCTGGTTTTAATCGTTATTAATATTTAAGGAAATGGTCGTGGCATAACAATAAATTGCTGGCCGGTGTTTTCACCTGCAACAATAAATGCATAAAATGGATGTAATGAAAACAGATGCCAGGAGAGGGGAGGCAGCGTGTAATCTATTTCGTTTCCGATCCTAAATTACAGCTATAATATAGATCACGCCAATTGGGGGTTTATCAAAATGTAGTCGAAATGTCTCATTTTAAAATTTCAACTATTTCAAGAACCAGGTTTATTGATACCACGTTCTCTTTTATATATTTTTCAGGTGTTGGCTCCAGGAATAATTACATGTTTCATTTGTTGCCTGATTATTTGCGTCAACAGGATTGCTCCTTATATTTTCAACTACAAAAATAAATGTTTGCGCAAGCGCAATATTACACTTATCAATCAACCTGTGGTATAATTCAAACACCTCCCGACTCGTCGGGGCTCCTGTCAGGTAATTTCATATTCATCCTCATTGGCATATTGCTAAACAATATTGGCTTAATGATCGTGTAGTTATGACAATAATTTTCAATAATATTCAAAATGAAAAATATATAAGCCTGCCCACGCTAAAATAATATAGCTGTTGACGCTCATATATTTAAAAATAAAATGGTGTTTTTACGAACCTGAAAAATGGTATGTGGATAAATTAAATGTTGGATATACCTATAATAATTACGAGACGGAGTTTATTTTTATTATATTTGATATAGCAGTTTAGTAAAGTGGTTTGTTTCTTAATAAATAATCAATAGCTTAAATAAATATATTAGCAACGTAGTTTTGATATGAGTCCAATGTGTCCTTTAGTCCTTTGAAGTCCGTTTTAAAATCCAGATTCTTGAAAGACCAGTCCATGTCCTGAAAAACCCGTCCAAAGATCCTTTGTAAAAATTGAAAGTCCTATGTTCAACCAATGTCCAAAACCTATGAAGAAAAAGTCCAACCAGCTTTCACGCTAGGCCCTTGATTGACCGTCCTTGATCCTATTCCTCTTAAAAGCCGTTAAGGGTAAGCCGTAAAAGTCATTTAGGGAAGCTCCATCCGGAGCTTCCTTTTTTTATATTCATCTCACCGTGGTTTAGTAATTCCGGATAATCCCCAGATCATAAGGAATATTACCATAGTCGCCATAACTTCCATTCGGTACGCCCTGGATCAGCAGCTGACAACGATCGATGTTATCGATTTCCATTCTTTCATTATTGCCGGATCGTATGGCCTCTACATGGGAGACCTGGTCGGTCCACACTTCTGCCAGGAAATTAAGCCTGTCGCGGGACGCCCATTTCTCGGCAACCTGTGTCCAGGTACCGCCGAGGCTGGTAGCGGTCCATAATTCCTGGTACCGGTTGATGTCTTCAACGATCATATAAAATTTTCCATCTGCTTTATTCCGGTAAACATGGGGCGCTTCAAAAGTGCTGGTAGCTACTACTGTGGGCGCTTCCCAACTGTATGGAAAATTCGCCACCGTGGTGCGGCGTCTTTTGATGGTGCGGGAACCGTCCTGCGCCGAATAAAAACAATACACGTATGTGCCGTCGGAGATACACCAGAAATCGATGCCATCGGTAAAGCCCATGGCCCTGTTGGCAGTCCATAAGGCCGGGTTACTTACATCTGTAGACGTAGAGAAAGATGCGCCCAGGCCACTCTGGTAAATTAAAAACCATTTGCCTTTTACCGGGAACCAGAATATTTGAGGTGCGCAGAAATAAGTGCCTGCATTCAACGCGCTCATATAGGTTCGGCTCGCTGTTTTCAGGTTGGCAATGGACGTAGCAGCCGCATAGCCCATGCGCCAGAGTCCACCGCTTCCTTTATCGCGACCGGTATAAAAGAGATGGTATTTTCCGTTTGAATAAATGATGGACGGATCTTTCACCGCCAGATCATCAAAGGCGCTTGTAGGTCCATCGAGAAAACACCGGGCTTCCGCATACCAGGTTGGGTTGGGAATGGCTTCTTCTTTTGCAGTGGCAGCTTCTTCTTCTGCAACAGCCGATTTTGTTTTTTGTTTTGAACAGTTGGTAAGCAATGCGAGCAATAGCAATGCTGCTCCTGTATATTTGAACCGTTGCATAGTTGTAAAGTATAAGGTTTGATATATGAATGATTAGTACGATACCAACGTTGTCACACTCGATGCCGGCAGGTTGATGCCGAAACTGCCCGCAGTAATGGTGAAGCTGTCGGCTGTAAGATTTGCTGAGCTGGTTGTTCTGTAGCGATTGAAACCGGCCACCGTGGCGCCGCTTACCGTGAATGGCTGATACGTGATGGCTGCATTTTGATTAATGGCAACGATCACTACTTTTGAACCGCTTTTGTAAGCCGTTACATATACGCCGGATGTTGGATTGGCTGTGCAGGAAATTTTATTGTAGCCGGGGCGCACCCATTTAGCCCAGTGTGACAACACATGTCCGCGTTTGGTGATATTGCCGCTTTCGTCGAGCATGCCATAACTTCTCCGGATGTACCACCACACATACATGCTGTAGCCTGCATTCATACAATCGTGAATTTCTTTGGCAACACCCATGGCGCCGGTCCAGTCGTTGGCATCATTGGTATTGTAAATATGCTCTGTCATCCACACTTCTTTACCCGGTGAATACACATACGGCGTTTTGCCATAGATGTGACCGCATACATACCCTGTTTTTGATTTAGCGGTTGCATTGCTCAGGTAGGTATCCATATACGTTTTATCCATGTTGAACGTTTCGGGCGCCATGATGGTAGCTCCGCAGTTACTGCCCTCGGCTGCAACAAAAGCAGCTACTTCGGGGGCCGTGAGATCCATGGATTCGTACGTGACCGTGATGTTCGGTTCATTGATGGGACTGATGGCCGATACGCCGCCTACAGTTGTACAGAAATTTTTTAAATGCGCGGCATAACTGGCATAGGCGCTGGTGTTGAGTTTACCGCCTACCAGGTTGTTGTTGTTCTTCATGGAAGCGGGGGCCGTCCAGGCAGATGCAATAACAGTGGCGCCAAAAGATTTGGCGGCATCGATGGTTGGTTTTTCTGCGGCAAAATCGGATGCGTTGGGTGATACGCGCACCCGCAGCACACTTAAGCCCATACCCGAACTGGGGGAGAAGGCGGTTGTTCTTTGCGCGCTCGTTAGATCGGCTATCCATCCGCGAATATTGGCGCCGCCGAAGCCCCGGATGTATTGCTGTACCGTGCCTGCATTGATGGCGGCAGTGGCTTCTTCCCTGGGTTGGTTGGAGAGGTCATCATTTTCGGTCTCGCTTGTGGCAGGACTTCCTTTCTTGCTGCAAGCGGCGAGCAGCAAAACGATGGCTAGTAATGCGATGCAATTTTTTTTCATAGACAGTTCAAGTTTAATCGTTATTAATAATTGATAAAATCGTTGGCAAATGGTAATACATTCCTGGCAGGTGATTTCACTTGCAACAGTAAACGCATAAAATGGCTATATGAAAAAACAGATGCTTGAGAGGGAATACTAAATTACAGGATAAAATTAAATGATGCCGGTTTCGGCTATCGCAAAATGTAGTCGGATTGTCTCAAAGTTTGTGTCACACATTGTGACTGGTAGTGTCTTACTTCCTACTTCTTACCTCGTTTCCACTCCGATGGCAGCATATTGAACTTGCTCTTGAACGAGCGCGCAAAATAGTTTGGTGTGGTGAACCCTACCTGGTAGGCCACTTCTGCAATGGTCATATTACTTTTTTCCAGCAGGGTAGCAGCTTTGTCTAACCGGAACGAGCGGATGTATTCTACCGGGGTTTCACCGGTCAGTTGTAACAACCGGGTGTATAAGGTGCTTCTGCTCATGTTCACCTGTTTGCTCAGGCCTTCTACCGACAGTTGGGGATTGGTTATGTTTTTTTCCAGGTAACTGACGATCTCCTGTAATAGTTTTTCGTCGGCCGATTCCATGCTGATCTCCGGCGTTACCAGTTTTATCTGTTTGGTGTAGGTGTTTTGCATGGTGCTCTTTAATTCGAGCAGACTTTTTATCTTGGCATTGAGCACCTCAAAATTAAAAGGCTTGGTGATGTAATCATTGGCGCCGGTTTCCAAACCTTTTAACTGTTGTTCTTCCGCGGTTACCGCGGTGAGCAGTATAACGGGAATGTGGCTGGTCCTTTTGTCGGCCTTGAGTTTTTTGACAAGCGTGATGCCATCCATCTCCGGCATGTTGATGTCACTAACTATCAACTGCGGGTGACTGGCCAGTGCTTTATGCCAGCCTTCCTTGCCATTGACGGCCTCCAGTACTTTGTAATTATTCCTGAGATTGTCTTTTAAATAGAACCTGAAATCTTCATTGTCTTCTACCAGTAAAATGGAGATCGCTTCCGGTAATCCTGCTGCATCATTCAATAATGGGGCAGCAGGTGAGGGGATTGGCTCGATCTCAGCATCCTCTGCAATGATCGTTTCCACTGATTGACCGGTCACCATAGCAAGCGGCACCAGGATGGTAAATACACAGCCCTTGCCCGCTTCACTGTCTACGGTTATGGTGCCGCCGTGCATCTTTACAAATTCTTTGGTGATCGACAAACCTATGCCGGTACCCTGGTTAAGCACCGAGGCGGCGGAATGGTTTTGTAGGAAGCGTTCAAATACGTTGTGCTGTTCTTCTTTTGGAATGCCGATACCGGTATCTGCCACTTTTATGGACACCCATTGATTGTTTGCATCCGATTCAAATTCCTTTTTTTGTAAGGATACACTGATGGATCCGCCGGCCAGGGTGAATTTAAAAGCATTGGATAACAGGTTGAACAGGATGCGTTCCATTTTATCGTGGTCGAACAGGGCGGGCAATTTGGGCAGCTCGCTTTCGAACGTGAACAGGAGGTTTTTTCTTTCCGACAGGTCCCGGAACGATTCGGTCACTTCTTTTATAAAGGAAATAAAATCGCCTGGCGATAGTTGTAATTTCAGTTCGCGTACTTCCATTTTCCTAAAGTCGAGTAACTGGTTCACCAGGTTCAACAGCCTTCTGGCGTTTCGCCTGATCATTTGCAGTTTGTCGAGCTTGCCTTCGGTACTTTCTTCCCTGATCAATTGTTCAACCGGACCAACGATCAGGGAGATGGGCGTTCTGAAATCGTGGCTCAGGTTGGTGAGGAATTTTAGTTTTAAACGGTCCAGTTCCTGGACGCGTTTTACTTCCTGCCGTTCCTGTTCGAGGGCAAACTTTTTTTGTAATCGCGTAATGCCTTTGTAGCGGCTGTATAATAACAAACCGGCGATGGCCAGTACATAAAAGATATAAGCAAGGGTGGTGCGCCAGAAGGGCGGCTTCACAAAAACGTTGATGGTGGTTTCATGCGTGCTCCAGATGCCGTCGTTATTACTGGCTTTTACGCGAAACGTATACTCACCGGGGTCGAGGTTGGTATAGGAGGCCGTGTTAATGGTTCCGGTATAGTTCCAGTCTTTATCGAACCCTTCCAGTTTGTACGCATAGCGGTTTTGTTTGGGAATGGTATAATTCAGCGCAACAAAACCCAGTGTAAAATTTTGTTTATAGTCGAGCCTGATCTCATTGGCTACGGAGATATGCGCTTTGATCGGGGATTCATCACCGGGGATGACGGACCTGTTTGAAATTTTCAGATCGGTAAGTACAACAGCAGGATTATTGCGATTGATGGTTAATTTGGCCGGATCAAAATAATTGAACCCCAGTACGCCGCCGAAAATTAATGCACCATCGGAAAGGCGTATACCCGACCCATGTATGAAGTTGTTATTCTGAACACCATTCTGGTTGTTGAAATTGCGGAAGCTTTTTGTTTTGGGATCAAAGCTGCTGATGCCGGTATTGGTTGAAAGCCAGATGCGGCCCTGCAGATCTTCTACTACCTGGTAAATGGTCGTGTTTTGTAATCCGTCTTTTTCAGAAAAGGAAACAAACTGTTGGGTTGCTTTATCGAACAGGATCAGGCCTACGCCATAGGTGCCTATCCATATTCTTCCCTGGCTGTCGCATAAAATACACTGTATTTTATCGCTTGGCAACCGGCTGTTGTCTTTGGTATATACCGCCCAGGTATGGGTGGCCGCGTAATAGATAGCCAGCCCCGAGCCATGGGAGCCGATCCACATATTTCCATCCCTGTCTTCTTCGATGGCCCTGATGTATCCATTGAGCGGTAACTGCACCTCATTGGCGCCGTTAGGCCTGGGCGTATACTTCACTATCACCTTGTTATTGTGCAGCACATTGATGCCGTCTCCATTGGTCCCGATCCAGATGGCGCCTTTGCTATCTTCTTTCAAACAAAAGATATCATTGCTGTTCAGGTTGTTCGCGCCCGGTCCTTTTTGTAGCTGCTCCATTTGGCCGGTGGCCGCATTCATTATGAACAGTCCCGTTGCATAGGTTCCGATCAATAATTTGTTGTCATGCGCCATGTACATCGTTAAAATAGTAGGAGGCGCGGTGGTTTTGTTTGGTTGCGGCATGTTGATATTCCGCATCTGTTCTGTTTGGCGGTTGAATTCGTACAGGCCACTGCCATCGGTGCCTACGAAAATACGGCCATTCCTGTTTTCGGCGAATGCGGTGATGATTGAAGGGCCGTGGCTGTTCTCATCAAAAGCATTGCTGAATTTAAGGTTAAACAGGTTGAGGTTTTTATCGTACTTATTAACGCCGCCGCGAAAGGTCCCAAACCAATAGATGCCCTGGTTATCGATGTAAACGGTTTTAATATATTTATTGGTTAAGCTATGGGGGTGACCCGTTTCCGGAACAAAGGGGTCCACTGCATTGGTAAGCGGGTTCAATCTGTTCAGTCCCTGCGAAGTGCCTATCCACAAATATCCTTCCGGGTCGGCAGCAATACAATTGATCTCATTATCGCTGAACCGGCTGGTAAACCTGAATATTGAAATGCCGGCGCTATCGGGTTGCACCCTGGCCAATCCGTTGACGGTCCCTACCCAAATGTGTCCGTTCCGGTCTTCCGTAATCGCTTTTACTTTGTCGCTACCCAGACTGTTTGCATCGGTTTCGCTGTGTGTAAACTGTTGGAAGGATCCCGATTCCCTGTTATAGAGGAAGAGGCCCTGATCTGAACCCACCCACATCCGGTGTTTGCTGTCTTCAAAAACACAGAACAGCGTTGTTTTCCGGGGCGCCTTATCCGGGTTGGTGTACAGCATTAATTTTTCGATCTTTTTAGAAACAGGGTCCAGCACAAACAGGGCGTCGAATTGGGCGATCCAGATTTTTCCCAAATGATCACTGCAAATACTTCTGATAACGCCATTGCGGGAAAAGCCTTCAAAAGGCAGGTTGGCCGGAAAATGCGAAAAATTATCTTTCCGGCGGTTGTACAGGCTGAGGCCGCCGCCACTGGTGCCAACCCAGAGATTGCCCCGTTTGTCTTCATGTAAGGCAAGCACTTCATTCGACCGTAAACTCGATGTGTCACCGGCATCATTGCGGTACACCGTAAAATTGGTGCCATCGAATTTATTCAGGCCATCGTCCGTTGCGAACCACATTATACCCAGGCTGTCCTTCAAAATTGCATTGACCGTATTGGATATAAGACCGTCTTTGGAAGTAAGGGCGGTGAAATTGATGGGGTTTGTTTGTGAAAACGCCGCCAGGTTGAATAGCAGCAGAAGACAAATCAGTGTATGTGCTTTTTTTAACATATATGCGGGCAATCGTATAAGTCAGGGTCAGACAAATGTGCAACAAATTTCAACAAAGGAGCCATACCCGGATAAAAGGCGCTGCTACTTTTGTTTAATAAATGTACGAATGACATTAGCCATTTCATCATAAAACAGGTAATGTTTTACGGATACCCTTCTGATTGCCTGGGTCCGTCCCGATGCACCCGCTTTTTGGGTGGGGCATCGGGAGAACTTACCATGCCAAACGATTGCCATATGGAACAAGAATTTATTAAAAAACTGAATGATTTTCTGTTGGAGAATATTCAGAACAGCTCGCTGAATGTAAACCTGCTGGCCAAATCCCTGTATATGAGCCGGCCCACCCTGTACCGGAAGATAAAAGCCATTACCGACCTCACGCCAAACGAATTAATAAACAGGGCCAGATTGAAACAGGCCGCTAACCTGTTGGAATCGGCTGATTATAAAGTTTTTGAAATTGCGCAAATGGTCGGCTTCCATTCTCAAAGCAGTTTTGGAAAAGCGTTTATTAAACATTTTAAAGTAACCCCCACCGAATACCAGCTTATGCATAAAATACAAAGAATGGAGAACAGCAATAGCCCGCCGGCTGTATTCTTCCCAAAAGGAGATCAAAATAAACAGAACTACAATCAATTCGAACATTTTTGACAGTATATCGCACAATTGTGCCATATATTGGAACGTACTTTTTCGAATTTTACAAGCGTATGATGGTAGATAAGTGCTCACTGTACTTTGAAAACCCGTAAACCAAAATTGATTAACAACTAACTGATTGCTGAATGGCCAAACTGCTATTGGGTAATTCCTCCCGACATGTCGGGATCGGGATGATGCCCGTACGATTGTTTCCATTGTTCCTCCTCTTTTTCTCGCTGAGTTGTAAAAAAGGTTTCCACAGGTACTATGATGACGAAAGTCCCAAAGGTGGATTCTTATACAATAAGCTCAAAGCCGATCCCACTTTCAGCATTTTTACAAAAGGGCTCGAACGCGCCGACCTGGTACAATTCATTAATGAGGGTGGCCTGTACACCGTTTTTGCACCAACCGATGAAGCTTTTTCGAAATTTTTAACTGGCAACGGCTTTGCTTCCATCGATGATGTGCCCATTGATAAATTGTTCAGGATCCTGAGTTTCCACATCGTGAATAACATGTGGTATTATTATGACCTTAAAACCCGGTTCGCTACTTACCAGCAACGACTTTACCTGACCAGGAACAAAAAATTTGTGTACATCGATGTCACCGCCGCCGATACGATAAAAATAAACGGCGTTCCGGTTCTCCCTGAATTGCGGGATATAGATGCTGCTAACGGCGTTATTCATGGCATCGGTACGGTGCTGGTGCCCCTGCCAAATCTCGAAGAGGTTTTTACCGGTGATGAGCAATTGAGGAACAGTACTTTTTACCGGCTGATGCAACTGACTGCCGACAGCGCCTTTGACCGTTTCAACAGCTACGACCGCGACCGCGACGGCCGCATGGATTCTGTTTTCTATAAAACGTATCCGTTACTCAGCAATGTATACACGTCTATTGAATACCGGCTAAACACACTGCCTGCCAACCAGGGTGGGGACCCGCTGTCTACCACCGTGTTGATGCCCTCGAACCAGGCGCTCGATGCTATGATTGCGCCGGCCATTGCAAGGATCGATAACAGTGTGGTTGATAAAATAGCCGCGTTGTCACCTTCCTATGCAGAAGCCGTGCTGGAATCCTACTTTTTAGGCGATTCGAGCATCACCTCCACAGAGTTTATTAACCGCCCAAGGCAATTGAGATCGGTAAACAATATCGTTATGCCGGCAACACCGGCCGGGTGGTTCCTCCGCAGGGATCTACCTGCCAGCAATGGAACGATCCATGTTATTAACGCGACATTTCCGCCATCGCTTGCTCAGTTCAGTGCCATGGGGCAGGCCATGCTGGATCCTGAATTACACACTTTCATGGCCGCCGTTCAGGCCGCCGGGTTAATGAACCAGCTGGCAACGATTACCCGTACGGGAACTTACCTCGCGCCCACCAATGCGGCTTTTGTAGAAGCGGGCCTGGATGTAAAAAAGCGGACGCTCAACGGCGCCCTGCTCACCGTTACCCAGTTCAGTAACCTGGTACGGCATCACATTATTAACGAGAACCTGGCTACGGCAGGGCTTACCGGCACTAAAAACAGTGACCTCGGCGCCACGCAACAACTGACGTTCAGTAATGCTGGCGCCACCGTTACCAGCGCCGGCGGCGTAGTGGCTACCATCACACAACCCGCCATAAGCTTTGGACCGGGGAGCCCGGCGGTGGGGTACGTATACAAGGTGAATAAACTATTACTACCCAAACCGTAGGCAATTTGAAAATTTGAAAATGGCTTTTGCGTGTAGCGTGTAGCGTGAAGCGTGTAGCTGAATTTGTATTTGCTTATAGCTTATAGCTTACGGCTTAAAGCTGGATTATAAACTAACCTAACGAGAGCTTATGCGTAAAATAATTACAACCCTTCTACTCATTGCATCGATTGCTGTCCATGTAAAAGTACATGCGCAAACGACTGTAACCATAAAAGGAAAAGTAACCGAAGGGGCTTCCGGCGATGCCATTGGTGGTGTAACCGTTGTGGAAGTGAATGAGAACGATCGCCAGTTAAATGGTGCCAATACCGACATCAGCGGCAATTATACCATCCGGGTAAGTAACCCGGCAAACCGGTTGCGATTTTCTTTTATTGGCTTCGAAACGAAGACGGAGCCCGTTGGAACCCGGGCGGTGATCAATGTTAAACTGCTGCGCGACAGTGGCGAAAGTATGACCGATGTGGTGGTGTTGGCCAGGAAAACAGACCAGGTAAGTAATGGTTTCGGTAATACCTCCAAACGCGATCTGATTGGTGCTGTGAGCTCCGTGAAAGGCGAAGTGCTCAGTGATCAGGCGGCCACCTCCATCGATCAGATGTTGCAGGGCCGCGCGGCGGGTGTACAGATCGTTACCAACTCCGGCGACCCGGGCGCGGGTGTCGATATCCGCATAAGAGGCGCCGGTTCTATTTCCGGTGGTAATGAACCGTTATACATCATCGATGGCGTTCCCATTATTTCCACGCCTTTCGATAATTCTTCGGGCGGACAAAACGTAGCAAGAATAAATCCCATCGCCGATATCAACCCAAGTGATATTGAACGGATCGACATTTTGAAAGATGCCAATGCTGCGGCCATCTACGGCGCGCGTGCTGCGAATGGGGTCATCATCATTACGACCAAAAGAGGAAAGACATCAAAACCAAATATTACGTTGAACTCGCAATTCAGTATGCAGGAAGCGTTACCATCGATACCGGTGTTAAATGGTTCCGAATACAAAGTGATGCGATTGGAAGCGCTGCAAAACGCCGGCAACATCAACCCGTCGAGCCCCGAGCTACAACCGCTGGTGGATGATCCATCTTACGTGGCCTATCAGTATTATCAGAATAATACCGACTGGATGAAAGCGTTGAAGCAAACCGGGTTTGCACAGGTCTATAATTTATCGGTAGCAGGCGGCGGCGAAGCCATGCGGTATAATTTCAGTACTTCCTATACCGACCGGAAAGGATCGTTTATCAATACAGGCAACAAGCGTTTCACCACCCGGTTCAATATGGATTATAAAGTGTCGAATAAACTGAAGTTTTCGGCAAACATCTCGTTTGCCAGAAGCAAGGTGAATAACCACGCCAACGCCTATGGGCAGGGCACGGTATATTATCTCGGCCACGTTCGTTCTTCTGCGTTACCAATTTACGATATAGATGTTAATGGAAATCCGTTGCCGAATTATTTTTCGTTACCGGGCCCGCATGGCGGCATGGATAATCCGGTTGCCTTTGCCGAAACGGTCAGCAACGATGCCTTTAGCACCAATCTGAAACCGAATATCCGGGCGGAACTGGATATTATAAAAGGGTTGAAATACATCAGCAATGCCTCGCTCGATTACGTGGGTGAAAACGGCGTTACCTATTTGCCGCCGGAGGCCACGGGGTTGATCTGGAATGACAGAAGTTTTAACCGCGTTGATACGCGGGATTATGAACGGATGCAAATGATCCTCGACAACCTGCTTACGTATGGCCGGAATTTTACCCCGGAACTGAAAGCGAACTTCATTTTGGGTAACACTTTCAATACATTTAATTCAAGCCAGTTACTCGCCAGCGGTTATGCCAGTGCATCGGGCGATCTGCGGCAACTGGGCGCCACCGGTGGTAACCGTCAGTTGGTTTCCTCCAAAACCATGGAAACGATCATCTCGGTGTTTGCAAAAGCAGATCTTATTTATAATGATCGCTATGGATTTAATGTCACCGTGCGTCGTGACGGTTCGTCAAAATTCGGCGGCGCGAATAAATATGCCAACTTCCCATCAGTAGGTGGTTACTGGCGCGCATCGGCAGAACCCTTCCTGTCGGGTCTGGATTTTTTAACCGATTTAAAATTCAGAGCGTCCTGGGGCCAGCTGGGGAACAGCGGTATTCCCAACTATGCATTCATCAGTCAGTTTACCGCCGGTACCAATTACATGGGCAACAGCGGGGTTAGCCAAAGCAACCCGGAACTGAATCACTTACGGTGGGAAACAAGCGAAAGCACCAACCTGGGTATGGACCTCGACCTGTTCAAAAGCAGGCTGGTGGTAACCCTGGACGTGTACAACAAACTGACCAAAGACCTATTGTTCAACCTGCCTATACCCTCATCGAGCGGTATTTCGGGTTGGAATTTAAATAATCCGAACGGCAGCATCTTAACCAACCTGGGAAACATCAGCAATAAAGGGGTTGAGGTAGATGTGATGTTAAACGCCATACGCGCCAAAAAGGCCGGCGATTTTGAGTGGACCATGTCCTTTAACCTGGGGCGTAATATCAATAAAGTGACCTCACTGCCTGGCGGTACGTTGAAAATGACCGAGAACTATGCCAATTTCAGCTCGCAGGTAAAACAGGGCGATGCATTGGGAACCTATTATGGATTGGTATTTAAAGGCGTGTATGCAACAGATGGCGATGCGGCGGTAAGGGATGCCAAAGGCAATATCGTATATGAACTCGATGGCGCCAATCCCCGCAAAATGCGCATCCTGAGTGAGAATGGCGATACCCTGAGAGGGGGCGATGCGATCTATGAAGATTTTAACAACGATGGCATTATCAATGACCAGGACAAGGTTTTGATAGGGAATGCCAATGCAGATTTTTTCGGTGGGTTCCTCAGTGACTTCCATTACAAGAATTTCGGCTTTAAATTTTTTATCCAGTACCAGTATGGCAACGATGTTATCAACGGCATGCGGTATTACCTGGAAAGAATGATGACCCCCGATAACCAGGCCATCACCACCATGCAGCGGTGGCGCAAACAGGGAGACGTAACCGATATGCCCCGCGCCCTGAACAATGACCAGCGAAACAGCCAGCCGTCGACCCGCTGGATAGAAGATGGCTCATATGCCCGGTTGAAGTTTGTTACGCTCACGTATACATTTCCCAGGAGCTGGGTACAGCGGATAAAATTCAAGGGTATCGATGCATTCTTCACAGCGAATGATCTGTACGCGCTGACCGATTATACCGGCGCCGATCCGGAAGTATCTATTTCGTCATTTGGAAATAACCCGGCTTTGATTGGTGTTGACCGGGGGTTAACGCCGCGAAGCAGGGGGTATACGTTCGGGATCAATGCGCGGTTCTAATGACAATTACATCATTCATTCAACGACACATTCAAATGAACAAGATAAAAAACAAGTGGCTGGTAAAAGGTTGTGCGGTGGTGTTGGTGTTGCTGAGTTTCAGCAGCTGCAAAAAATTTCTTGACCAGGAGCCTGAAAACTCATTGACAGGCGATGCGTTCTTTAAAACAGAAGCCGATGCGAATGCCGCTATTACGGGCGTGTATGATGCATTACAGGCCTGTACCGATAAGTTTATTACCTGGGGCGAGTTCAGGGCCGACCTGGTATCGCCGATCGTTAACAGCGATGTTACCTACCCGTATTATCAATTGTTCGAGAACAACCGGGTAGCCTCCATATGGGCGGCGCCGTATAATTTGGTGGGGCGCGCCAACATAGTGATTGAAAAAGTGCCGGGCATACCGGCGCTCGATAACCGGTTTACGCAGGAAGAAAGTAATGCCATTGTGGGGGAAGCGCTTTTCTTACGTTCGCTGGCCTATTTCTACCTGGTAAGAACATTTAAAGAGGTGCCATTGGTATTGGAACCGCCGAGCAATGATGCAGTCAACTTCCTGGTGCCCAAAGCAAGCGCCGATTCTATACTTAACCAGATTGAAGCAGACCTGGTGATCGCAGAGAAGGACGTTCCGGCGGCATATGCCAAAGCCGCTGAATCAAGAGGCCGGGTAACCAAAGGCGCCGTGAACGCCTTACTGGCCGATGTGTATTTATGGCGGGCTAAGTATGCAGCATCGGCTGCCGCAGCCAAAAAAGTACTTGATAATCCGTTGTATGAACTGGTAACAGGCGATAACTGGTTCACCATATTTGCCTCGAAAAATTCTACCGAAAGCATCTTCGAAATTCAATACGATTACCAGTATTCGGAGTTGAACAGTTTAAGAGGTATTTCCAGTAATTTCCTGATGAACCAGGTGTTGTGGTCATATTTCGATGGGGAGAAAGATCTGCTGCGGGGCCTGAACAGAACGTACCGGGAAGCTGGTTCCAGAACCTACTGGAAATACACCGGGTTGAATACCGATAATATTGAACGGGCCACCAACGATCCCAACTTTATTGTTTACCGGCGTGCCGATATTATGTTGTTACGGGCGGAAGCGCTGGCCCATCTGGGCGATGCGGAGAAAGTAGAAGCAGGCAAATTGGTCAATGCAGTACGGGAACGCGTTGCACTCGATGCTTATGATTTCCTGGATGCTTCAGCGCCTCTCGACCTATTCCTTGAATTGATTATAAAAGAACGCGCCATGGAACTGGCCATGGAAGGCAAGCGCTGGTTCGACCTGGTGCGGGTGGCGACCAATGAAAAGCAACCCGATTTTTTGATCAGCCGGGTAGTAGCCGGACGCACGGTGGCAGAACGTTCACAGATCCGCGCCCGCATCATCGATCCGCGAGGCTGGTACTTACCCATTCACCGCGATGAGCTGAACAAAAACCCTAACCTGGAACAGAACCCGTACTACCGGTAATACCTGTTCTCAAATTATATAATGCAACAACAAGCGTATAACATGAACAAAAATAAAATGAACCCCGCCGCATCATTGCACCGCATTCTGTGGGTAGCGCTTTGTTTATTCACAGGCATGACTGGTTGTAAACGGGACAATTTTTCGTACCAGGAACAAAACCGGCAGGTGCTGGCGTTCGACATGCTGCAGCAGGATACTTCTTTGAGCATCGCCGTGGAGGCGCTCGAGCGAACAAAAATGTCGGCAACGCTCAATACCTATGGCCCCTTTACTTTTTTCATCCCCGATAATAATGCCTTCCGGAAATTCTTTGCCAGCAGGGGTAAAACCTCACTGGCTGAGATCCCGAATGACGAGCTGAAAACGATCCTGGTCTATCACATTCTGCCCACCCGGTTAAAATCGGCGGAATTCATACAGGGGCCGCAAGCCACGCCAACAGGCCGGGGCGATTTTGTTACCCTTGATATTTCAAAAGGGTTTAAATACAATACCATTGCGAACGGCATCGCGAAAGTGTATGAAACCGATATTGAATATTCCAATGCGCTGGTGCATAAAATTGATGGGGTGCTGAACCCGCCCACATTAACCATTGGTGAATTTTTGAAGCAGAATAAGGACGTGTACAGTATCATGATCGCTGGGTTTGAAAAGGTAGGATTGATGGATACCCTGACAAGATTGACGGACTGGCAGGGAAACCGGATAAGACTGACCCTGTTTGCTGAAACCAACGATGTGCTGAAAGCAGCGGGCATCCAGGATCTTACCAGTATGCCGACGGAAGAACTGAATGATCTGATGCGGTATCACATCATCCCCGGCGCTAATTTCAGCGCCAGCTATACACAGTTCAGGCCTGCCCTGAAAGCGCTGAACGTACAGGAGCGTTGGGATAGCACCTTGCTGTGTGTCAACAACAATGACTATGTCTATTTTAACCTGGCCGCAGACAAACTGATCAATGATATGGCCTCTTTTGCGGCTACCGATATCATTATGCGTAATGGGGTCATACACAATGTTGACAAACACATCGCTTTTGACCCCGGTATCAGGCGTACACAGATCTATCATGTTTTCTGGAAAAATACCGCCTATGCGTATGGTATTCCGGGCTTTTCGTCAACGCAAGCGCCGCAGCTTTTATCAGCCGGCAGATGGCGTTATTACCTGGAATCTAATATGGGCGGCACTGGCCGCAACGAGTACTTTTTATTTATGGACCCTGATGGCATCAACGATTCGTTAGTAGCCGTGGTGAAGAATGTAAGAAGAGGTAAATACAAACTGGAAGTAAGTTATAAGAACGGGTTTGGTCAGCGTGGCGATTATCAATTGAAATGTGGCGAAGACCCGATAGGAGGTATCGTGAATTACAACCTGGGCGCCGTGTTTGAACAAAAAGTGGTTATTGGTGAGTACGACTTTAAAACCAGTGGCGACAAGCGCTTGAATTTTATATGTACCCGGGTAGGAGGCATTAACCTCGAAGCCCTGGTGCTAACACCGGTGTATTAGCTGTGCTGCTTTGTAATTCTCAGGACCAATTCATAGAACTACCACTCATAATACGCATATGTATAAAATGATCAACTATTTGCTCTGCCCTTTATTGCTGATAACAGGTGCAGCCTGCATCAATAAAACGATTGCCCAGCAGCGGGCGCCATTAACGGCTGCTGCGTTGGACAGTATTATAAATATAAAGCCGATAGAATCGGTTAACCTTGGCTATACAACGCCTAAAAGACCGCAGGTGATGGGCGCTGTTTCAGTAGTCAATGAGAACAGGATAAAAGACCTGGCCCCGGTGAGCATCGATGCCTTGTTACAGGGGCAGGCTGCCGGTGTGCGGGTGGTAAATAGTTCCGGTGCGCCCGGCGCCGGCGCCCTGGTGAACATAAGAGGCGTTGCTACTTTCAATGCGGGCACACAGCCGTTGTATATTGTAGATGGAATACCGGTAAAAACATACCGGTTCAGCGGCGCCCTGGCCCGGAATGCAGATAACAATCCGCTGGCAGATCTTAACCCGGATGATATTGCATCCATCACGGTGTTAAAAGACGCACAGGCAACCGCGATGTATGGCATGCGAGGCGCTAATGGCGTTATCATTATAAATACCTATGGCGGAACTTCCGGAAAAACCTACCTCGACTTTTCAGGGTACAGCGGCGTAATGCGGGCGCCTGAACCGATGTCTGTTTTAGATGCCGACCAATACCGGGCATATATCATCGAAAAAGAACAGGCGCGGGGATTATCCCAAACGGAGATCAATAATACAGCAGGCCGTTATTTGTTATTGTCGACACCCGCCAGCCAGGTAGAACGGTACAATAACAATACAAAGTGGCAGGATGATGCTTTGCAAACGGGCCGGTTCAATAATTATCATTTGACCCTGCGGGGCGGCGATGCCATTGCAAAATATTCGTTGAACGTTGGGTATACCAATCAAACCGGTGCGATCAAAAATACCAGCTTTGAACGTTTTACCACGCGCTTCAACCTCGATTATAAAGTAGGCCGTAAATTAAGCTTTCTGAATACGCTTTCTTATACCCGAACAGACAGGCAGTTGAAAGATGAGGGCAATGCTTTTAATACCAACCCGCTTTATGTAAGTGCATTGAAGAGTGCAACCCTCACGGCTTTTCAACAAACCCCGGAGGGCGAGGACCTGCGTGAAGTGGACAGCGCCGACTATGCCGGCAGGAACAATCCATACGCCATTATAAAAGGGCTCAATAACAAAAGCAACACCAACCGCATTCTCGGTAGAATTACCGGGCAGTATACATTCTCTCCGCAATTGAATTTGCGGGTAGCTATAGCCGGTGATTATTTCCGGTTAGATGAAACCCGGTTCAAACCATCAGCCGGTTTTGCACCGGAAGGGTATATCATCCGGAGCGCTTCGGCCGGTAAAAGCTATGAGTTGATGTTAATGAATGAGAATACACTGAACTATACAAAAACATCCAAATCGGGAAATCATACGATTGAAGCGGTAGCAGGCAGTGCTTTTCAAACAACGGCGCAGGATGCGAAAGTAGGGGTGTATGTAAACGCCACCTCCGACCAGTTTTCCGGCATCACTTCTGCCAATGAAACGGACCCCAACCTGGATTCCTTAGGAAGTGCATCACCCTCGTGGAAGCTGTTGTCATTCTTTGGAAGTGCGCGCTATTCCTTCAAACAGAAATATATTGTCGGAGTCAATCTCAGGGCAGATGGTTCCAGTCGGTTTGCCCGAGGTCACCGGTGGGGTTATTTTCCATCAGTAGCCGCGGCATGGCGCATCAGCGAAGAATCATTCCTGCAAAACAGTAAACTGATCAGTGAATTAAAATTACGCACCAGTTATGGAATCACCGGTAACCAGGAAGTAGGTTATTATAATTCGTTCAATGCGATTATTCCCGCTCCTTACAATAATTATTCGGCAGTTCGGTTGGGCATTCTGGGTAATGCCAATTTTCAATGGGAAGAAACCAAACAATTCAATGCCGGTTTGGATGTGTCGTTCCTGTCGGGCCGCCTGGGACTCACCCTCGATTATTATGTGAGAACAACCGATCATTTGTTCAATACGGTGCGGATACCCGGTATCAGCGGTTTCGACCGGTATGCAGTGAGTGAAGGCGCTATCCGCAATAATGGCGTTGAGCTGACCCTTTCCGGAAATATACTGACGGGGAAATTTGGCTGGCAAACGAATGTAACGGCCGCTTATAATAAAAACAAGATCGTTTCGGTGCCTGATAAAACGGATGCGATCGTTAACTATGGCGATTATGCCAGCATAAACCAGGCCGGCACTGCCGTGGGTGCTTTTTATGGCTATAACGCCATGGGCGTATATGCCGCCAGTACCGATGTACAGGTGAAGAATGGGGAGCAGGATACCAATCCTTTCCGGGGTGGTGACATTATTTTTGAAGATGTGGATGAGAACGGCATCATTGATGAACGAGACAGAAAAGTCATTGGCAATACAAACCCAGATTGGTACGGCGGGTTGTTAAACGTCTTTTCTTATAAAGGTTTTGATCTTTCTGTGTTTATCGATTTCGCCATTGGCAACGACGTATACAATGCACAGCGTGCATCACTGGAATCGATGAGCAATTATGATAATCAGTCCACGTCGATCAACGACCGGTGGCGGAAGGAAGGCGATGTAACCGCTATGCCGCGTTTGTTACACGGCGACGCGGTTGGCAATAACCGGTTCTCTTCCCGCTGGATGGAAGACGGATCGTATGCCCGCTTTAAGGCCATTACCCTGGGGTACAATTTTCCATTGAAAGGCGTTTTCAAAAATGTGTTTAAGAATGCGCGCGTACTGATCACTGCGCAGAACCTGCATACGTTCACGAACTATAAAGGGTTCAGTCCGGAAGCAGGCAGCGTTACGAATCCCATGGTATATGGAGCCGATTATGGAAATGTGCCGATGTTGAAGACAATTATGGCGGGAGTTAAACTGGGGCTATAAGTTGACAAGTTGATAAAGTTGATATAGGTGATAGAGGAATATTTAATAATACTAATTATCATAACATGAATATATGTTTCTATAAAATCACACAGCGAATATTGGTCTTCGCCATGCTTGCCATCACATTAATGACGGCTTCCTGTGAAAAAATGCTGGACCCGGACCCTAAGGATGTTATTCCCGACGATGAGTTTCTGAAGAACTTCTGGGATGCCGAGTTTATGTTGCGCGGCGCTTACCAGGCGTTGCAACCCATTGTTGAATACCGGTTTGTATTAGGCGAAATGCGGGGCGATTGGGTAAAGCCGGGGCCGGGCGCTGACAATGATCTGATAGAACTGTCGAATCACAAAGTAACTGCCAATAACCGTTATACGAACTGGAAATTGTATTATGACCTCATTAACCGGGCCAATTATGTAATAGAGAATGTGCCGCGTGTTCCTGTGGATGCCAACAACTTTTCAGCCTTTGAAAAGAACCAGTATGTGGGCGAAGCCAAATTCCTGCGGTCCTGGGCTTATTTTAATTTGATCATGAATTTCGATTCCGTTCCCCTGGTTTTACAGGCAACGACTGATATAACCAATGTGCCTTACCTGCCTGCAACCCGCCAGCAGGTGATATTGGATACCATAGAAGCCGATCTGCTAAATGCCTATGCAACCACTGATATTATGATCTCGGTGCCCAATAGTTTCGAAGTAGGTAAACGGGTGAGTGAAGAACAATCGCGCATGCGGGTAACCAAAAAAACAGTTTGTGCATTACAGGCAGAAGTATACCTGTGGCGAAGTAAATATGCCCAGGCAGCAGCCGCGTGCAGCGCTTATGAAGTAGCGGGTGGTGGCGGTCCGGGGCTCAGGGGCGATTGGTTTTCGATGTTCCTGGGTGTCTCTAATCAGAACCTGTTCAGCGAACCCATGTTCTTTGTAGCATTCAATTTTTTGGGTAGGGAAGTGAATCCCATGATGAAACTAACCTCCAATGACCCGGCCTCCGGCGGCCAGTATATGGTAGCCCCTTCAGATTCTGCCATTAAGTGGTACAATCCAAACTATCCGAACAGTGTAGGTACAAATCCTGCCATAGATGAAATAGACAGGGGCTTTGGGCGGTCTTATGCCGGCAGCGCGCCTTATTATAACCGGCTCAAAAGCGGCAGTCCGGTTATTTGGAAATACATTGGCCTGGGAACGGTAGCGCCCAATACGATCGATGTACCGCCTAATGTACGGGCGCCGTATCAAAGCGACGGCAAATACCACATTTACCGGTTTGCCGATGTGTATTTATTATGGGCCGAGGCGCTTAACCGGCTGGGTGATAAAACGACCGCCATCTCCAGAATTAATGCGGTGCGCGACCGTGCGCGCATGCCGGCGCCTACGGTAACCACCAGTTCAACCACAGATCAGATAGAAGATTATATCCTGCGCGAACGCGGATTGGAGTTGGGATTTGAAGGAAGACGCTGGTACGACCTGATGCGGATAGCCAGAAGAGGAAGACCACAGGTACTGATCAACGCCGTAAAAAAACGGGCGCCGGTTTCATTGCATCCATATCTCGATGCCACCTTGAGCGATCAGAAAAACTGGTATTTACCCTACAACGCCGAAGAGAAACGTTTGAACCCGAATTTATAAATAGAAGAGCCTTCCATTATCCACTAATAACTACTGCCGTCATTGATGGTGGTAGTTATTTTTTTTATACAGGCGCCTTTCACTTCCCGTGAGGATCCGCGGAATATTCCATAACGGAAGCAGCCATTAATACAGCACAATAGCCATGCGGATGCTGTACCGCATCATTGGATGGACAGGTTACCGGATGAACAGCAACATATTCTTCATAACTTTTTTTGCAACCCATGGCCGGGGCAACAGAAGTGATCTGCGGGCTACCGTCCCCAAGAACGGTCATCATCGTTTTTAATCCTTTCCAGCCATTTTCGGCCACGCTATTAAAAGCAGGATCGATCCATTTATGATCCACCGCTTTCCTGATGGCATAAACGATCATCCCGGACCCACTGGTTTCCGGATAATTGTCCGCACTGGTGTTGCTATTCACAACCTGGTACCACAGTCCGTTCCCGGCGTTTTGAGAATCCCTGATTCCCAGCGCAAGTTGTTGTAATAAATACTGCAGGGCGCTACGATCTTTGTGAGATGGAGGCAGGTTCTCCAGGATATCAACGAGGGCCATGGCGAACCAGCCAACGCTTCTGCTCCAGGGCAGGGGAGAAGTGCCGGTAATTGGGTTGGCCCATGGTTTTGATCTACTATAATCCCAGGCATGATAGGGCAGGCGGGAGGTTGTATTAAATGAATGGGATGCTACCAGCAGCGTTTGGGCAACCGCCACATTAATAGCCGTGGTATCATGAAACATTTTTCCATACTTCACTAAAAAGGGATAGGCCATGTAAATGCCATCTACGGTCATTACATCCTGGTAATTCGATTCATTTTTATGCCAGTAACCACCCTCTGGCGTCTTGTTAAAAACGGAAGGTGCCGTTTTTGTTCCTACCAGATAATTTCTAACATAGGTGGCGGCTGATCTGTATTTGGTTTCACCGGTCTTTTCAAACAGGAAAAGACAAATCATGCCCGGGTGAATTCTGTCAAGCGCCGGCGATAAGCCCTTAACAGATCCATCGGTATTTATAAATGAGTCGGCAAATGACCGGATATACTGGATATAGGCGGGGTTCCGGGTATGTTCATATATTTTTTCTATGCCATGAAGAATGATGCTGTTGGAATGGTCGAATCCCTTATGCGTCATGGCATCGATGGTAGGTTGGTACCTGGCTATAATGGATGCGGCAAATTGTTCGCCGAGTTTTTGAGCGGAAGCCATAACAGGAAAGGTGAGGAAAAGGACAGGTAGAAGATATCGATTCATTAGGTAAGGAAATTTTTATAAATTTACCTCTACAAAACCAAACTGCAGCTAGATAACCGTGCCTGAGACCGATATATATGATGAAAAGGACCTGTTTCGGCGAATAGCTGAGGGCGATGAATCGGCATTTGCCATTATTTTCCACCGGCATAAGTCTTTACTTTTTGATTACGGGATGAAGATCACCAAATCGCAGGTAGCTGCGGAAGAGTTGGTGCAGGAGTGTTTTGTAAAATTATGGCTCGCCAGGAAGAATTTGCAAACCGTAGATAATCCAATAGGGTATTTACATATGATGGCCCGGAATGCCGGGGTTGATTATTTACGTCGCCTTTCCCTGGATGCCGGCATGCAAAAGAAAGTGTGGGCCGGTATTTCTCACATGGAAAACCCCACCCTGCAAAAAATACAGGTTACCGAAACACAACGCCTGATCGATGAGGCCGTATCACAACTTCCGCTCCAGCAAAGAGAGGTTTTTATGCTAAGCCGCTATGAAGGGCTGAATTACCAGGAGATAGGCTCACAATTAGGCATCGCCAATAACACGGTAAAAAATCATTTGGTAAAGGCTTTAAAGTTCATCAGGGAATATCTTGGAAAAAAATATGGCAGCCCTATTGTGCTGGTAATGATGGCCTTTCCCGGGACATGCTTCCTGAAATAAAAAAAAATTGCTGCTACACTAGTCCACCTTTCTCCTTCATCCGTCATTTCCTAAACGCCACCTTATCTTTTTAATTATTTTTTATGTCGCAATCGCTTGACGATCGAATAGACTATTTAGTAAAACAATATATAGCAGGGACTTGTACACTGGATGAATTCAATGAACTGCTGGCAATAATTAGTATCCAACCAAACGGATCTGTGGTAGAAGAGCTGTTGCTCGAAGAGGTTCGCAACAGCCGGCATCATGAAGCTGAAGAACAGGTGAACTGGCAACAAATGTTAAGGGCGGTGCTGCAGCATCAGGAGGTTGCAGCGCCGGCGCCTGTTCGTAGCATGCCGGTTTTCAAACGAATAGCTGTCGCCGCAACAATTATATTGTGTGCAGGCGCCATTGCCTTGTGGTGGTTGAAACGCAACGATGCCAGCCAGGTGGATCATCGACCGGTTGCAACTATAACCGACATTATGCCGGGCCGCAACGGCGCTATATTAACCTTGCAAAACGGGCAAACCCTGGTGCTTGACAGCGCGCAAAACGGGGCGTTAACCATGCCACATGGCTTGCAAATTGTTAAACGCGACAGCCTGATCGCTTATGCGCCAACCGGTACTGCTGTTGATGCAGCAACGGCTTATAATACCCTCACCACGCCGCGGGGCCGACAGTTCCAGGTCGTATTGAGCGACGGTACAAAGGTGTGGCTGAATGCCTCTTCTTCCATCCATTATCCGGCTGTTTTTAAAGGCAAGGAAAGGCTGGTAGAAGTAACAGGCGAAGCATATTTCGAAGTGGCGAAGGATGCCACTAAACCATTTATCGTTAACATTTCCGCCCATCCGGGGGCTCGGGTAGAAGTGTTGGGGACACATTTCAATATCAATGCGTATGGCGATGAAGAAAGTGTAAGAACCACATTGCTCGAAGGAAGCGTGAAGGCATCGCTGGTGAACGGCCAGTCATCCATACTGAAACCCGGAGACCAGGCCGTGCTGATGGCAAACGCATCAATGAGCACCAACCATACAGCCAGGCTCGATGAAGTTATGGCCTGGAAGAACGGCTATTTTCAATTCGAGCGATCCGATATTCAAACCGTGATGCGCCAGATTGCCCGCTGGTACGATGTGGACATTCAATATGAAGGGCCGGTTACAAAAGATAAGTTCGGCGGCAGTATACCAAGGGACGCCACCTTATCGCAGGTGTTGCACGCCCTGGAGCAAAGCCTGGTGCATTTTACCATCCAGGGAAAGAAAGTGATTGTTACTCCATAGAAAAATTGTTTCTACTAATCAATATATCATAAAACCTACCTGACCAGTATTACATAGCCATGAAAAAAAACCGCCCCGGCCTTACATGCCGGAACGGTTAAGTATTGAGCTAACGAAACCAAAACTGCCATGCTGCTCCTCTTGCAAAGTACCAGCAGGCACATTGTTAACCCAACCAAACAAAAGTATGCATTTAACTGCTAAGGGAATCGTCTGCGCCGTAACAAACCAAACCGGCAGCCAGGCATTTCGGAAAACCTTTCGTTTTATGAGACTATTGATGTTTTTCATGGTGGCCGCTTGTATGCAGGTAGCTGCAAACGGCCTGGCGCAATCCATTACACTGCGGGAAAAGAACGCCTCCCTGGAGTCGGTGCTCAATTCCATTAAACAGCAATCGGGGTATGTATTTTTTTACAACTACCGGATCCTGGAAAAAAGCAAACCGGTGACCGTGCAGGTAACCGGCGTTTCTATACAGGCTGCCCTTGATTCCTGTTTTAAAGACCAGCCGTTGACATGGTCCATGGAAGGCAAACTGGTAACGGTGAAACTGAAGACCGGTATCAACCGGGTAACCGATGAGATCACCGCAGCGCCGAAAACAGTTATCACAGGTTTTGTCCGGGATTCTTTAGGAAGACCGCTGGCGGATATTACTGTTTCGGTACGTGGAAAAGGCAGGGCGGTAAGAACAGATAAGAACGGTCATTTCAAGATAGAAGCTGACCCCGGCGATGTGCTCGTTTTTTCTTCAGTATCCTTTGTGCCCCGGCAGATCTCCATTACGGCCTCAAACAACGAGCTGGCCATTAAGCTGGATCCCCGGATAGATAAACTCGATGATGTGGAAGTAGTGCCTACCGGTTACCAGTATTTAAGGAAATCGCAGATCGTAGGCGCTACCAGTACGGTAAAAGCGTCTGAATTATACTTCAATGGCATCAATACCCTGGAACAGTCCTTGCAGGGAAAGCTGCCCGGCGTAGCCATCACCAACGAAAGCGGCCTGGTAGGCGTTCGTCAGAAAACCAGGGTGCGGGGTACTTCTACTTTATTTGGTAACCAGGATCCCATTTGGGTGGTGGATGGCATTATACAGCAGGACCCGCTGCCTTTTAAAGCCACCTCCCTGGATGCACTGGGTGTTATTACCAGGGACAATTTTGATTTCGTACGCGATTTTGTAGGCAATGCCATTTCGTGGCTGAATCCCCAGGATATTGAAGATATCACCGCATTGAAAGACGCTTCCGCAACTGCCATATACGGCGTTAGGGCCGGTAATGGCGTCATCGTGATCACGACAAAAAAGGGAAGAGTAGGTCCGCCCACCGTCAATTATTCTGTAAACACCAGTATTTCTGAAAAGGTGACCTACGACAAGCTGCACCTGATGAATTCAAAAGAACGGGTAGGCGTTTCAAAAGAGATCTTCGAGCGTGGCCTTATCTCCAACAACAATTACAACACCAGTATCGGTTACGCGGGCGCCCTGAACGATTATCTGTTCAAGCGGATAGATTATAACGAGTTCAATCGCCGCGTAAAAGAAGCCGAAACCGTCAATACCGACTGGTTCGATCTTTTATTCCGCGCACCCGTCAGCGTAAATCACAGCCTGAGCGTATCGGGCGGCAACAGCAATACGCGCTATTATGCTTCATTTGGTTACAGCGATGTAAAAGGTACCGCCATCGGCAACAACACAAAGGGGTATACCGGCAATGTAGCCATCAACAGCCGGCTAACCGATAAATTGAATCTGGGAATCAGGTTATCAGCCTCACAGCGCAGAACGGATGGTTTTTTCAGGATGAATCCCTATGGGTATGCTTCTTTCACCAGCCGGGTAATACCTGCTTTTGATTCAGCGGGCAACCGGTATTTTTATGCCAACACACTGGGTAACGGTCCTGGTTTTTCATTTAATATGCTCGATGAGCTGGGTAATACAGGCACGTACAACAAACAATTAACGGCCAACACCAGCATGGAACTGAATTATAACCTGTTCAAAAACGTTACCGTTCAAACCATGTTTAGTTACAGCGTTACTTCAGTCAACGGCGTAAGTTATTCCACGGAGAAAAGTAATTATCTCGATTCGCTGCGGGGATTTGAATATGGCTCCGCCAAAATAACCGATGCCGCCTACATTAACAGTAAACTGCCAATAGGCGGAGAATATAACCAGGACAATAACCAAAGTACTTCCCTGAACTGGCGCAACAGTATCAGCTGGGCAAAACTGATCAATCATAAACATGCAGTTACCGTAATGTTGGGTGAAGAAATAAACACCACCCGGTATAATGGTTTTTCAGAAACCACCTATGGCTGGCTGCGTGACCGGGGCAATGCGTTTGCCGCCGTTCCCTTAACCTATACTTCGGCCAATACCCCCAACCCGTTGCAGCAGCAAATGCCGCATGTGTTAAGAGACAACGTGGTGAACAACATGGGTATGTACGCAACCGCCGGTTATACCTACGACAATCGTTATGTGCTTAACATGAGCGTGCGGTCCGATGCCAGCAACCGGTTTGGACAGGATACGCGCGAGAAATTCAACCCCGTTTGGGCCGGTGGCGTTCGCTGGAATGTGGCCAATGAAAAATGGTTCGACAAAACCGCCTGGTTGTCGGAACTTAGCATGCGGGCGGCCTTCGGCTATCAACGCAACCTCGCCAGTAACTTCAGCCCTGAGTTGATCTTACGGATACCCACCACACCGGCTTCTTCTGTTACGGATCAGTTGACCGGCGAATATTTGCTCACCATCTCGAACCTGCCGTATGCCGACCTCCGCTGGGAAAAAAATACAACCATCAACTTAGGTATGTCCATGGGCCTGTTTAAGAACAGGGTGCATGCCTCGCTGGAGTATTACCAGAAAATGGGCCGCGATATCATTACGTATATGACGGTACCGATAGAATATGGTGTAGAAACCATGCCCATGAACGGCGGCTCCATTAATAACCGGGGCGTGGAGCTCGGTGCTTCGTTTGTTCCTGTTCGCACCAAAAATTTTACCTGGTCGGTGAACACGACGTTTTCGAAGAACTTCAATGTAATTAAAAAAACGGGTGCCCAAAGCCTTTCCTGGAAAACAGCCGTTAGCGGCGGATTATTCAAACAGGGATATCCTGTATCCGGTTTCTGGGCTTTCGATTACCAGGGCATAGACCCCTCAAACGGCTATCCGCAGATAAACCTAACGCCGAAAGCTGGCAGCGATACCCTCAACGACCCCACCTCGTATATGAAATATATGGGTAAGCTCGATCCTGATTTCAATACGAACCTGGGTATGACTTTCCGGTATAAAATGTTGTCCCTGTCAACTTCTTTCTACCTGCAGGTGGGCGGCAAACGGTTCCGTACCCCCGCTTACAAATTGACGACTTACCTGCCTTCGGAGTTTGAAAACCTGTCGCGGGAACTGGTTGACCGGTGGACGCCCGGTAAAACAGATGCTGCATTCCCCGGTTTGCCCGATAAAAATGTGGGTAATAGCACCAAACTGCCCAATGGAAAAACCTTTACCAACCCCTATGAAATGTATAACTACAGTTCAGCCAGGGTAGTGGATGCTTCTACGCTGCGTTGCAACAATATCAACATCAGCTATTCATTGCCGGCTAAACTGGTAACGAAGCTGCGGCTTAAAAATGCGGGCATAGGGGCCGGCGTTACTTCACCATTTGCCATTGTGAGCAAAGATTTTAAAGGGATCGATGCGGAAGTGGCAACCGGTGGTCAACCGAGGACCAGGACCTATACACTTAGCATGAATGCCAGTTTTTAATTTTTAAACCGGGAATTATGAAAAGAATATTCAAACAATATATATGGCTGTTGATGGCAGGATTGGTATTTACTTCCTGCAAAAAGTTCCTCACCCAAACGAGCTCTGACGAATTAATACCATCTTCAACCGCCGACCTTACCCAGTTGATGAATGGAGAAGCATATCCTTATAACACTGTCATGGACAGTTATATCGACCTGCTCACCGATGATATTCAGTGTACCGGCATACCGGCAGGCGGAGCTGTTACTACCTATGGTACCTCCCTCAACAATGGCGCGCCCATTTTTACCTGGGACCCATCGATGTTCGATAGCACCCAAAGTATAAATATTGTTGCCATTGGAGGTGTTGATTCCTGGAAAATATATTATGGAAAAATAAAGGGCTGTAATGTGGTGCTGGATTACCTGGACAGGGTTTCGGGTACAGAAACGGAAAAAAATGCCCTGAAAGGGCAGGTGTTGTTTCTGCGGGGTTTTTATTATTTAAAGCTGGTGATGCTGTATTGCCGGCCTTACAGTGGAACGGGCATCGACCCGGCCACCAGCGCGGGTGTGCCCCTGATCCTGAGCAGCCAGGTGACCGATGAAAATAAACCACGCAATACCCTGGCCGAAGTGTACAACCAGATTGAAAAGGACCTGCTGGAAGCTGCCGGCCTGCTGAAAAATAATTTTATACCTGGTAATACGTTCAGGGCAGGTCATGTTGCTGCGTATGCGTTGCTGAGCAGGTTCTATTTATACATGGGCCGGGACGAGGATATGGACAATGTTATTCTGTATGCCAATAATGCCCTGGCCGAAAAACCGGCGCTTACTTATTTGACTTCCTATTTTACGGCCCCCACCGTTTTTAATACAGCCGGTATTTATGATCTTACATTCAGCCAGGAAGTGATCTGGCAGTACAGTCCGAATCCGAAAAGCCTGGGGATTTTTTTATATCCTGCAGGTACGGCCGGCGCCTTGTTGCCGCCCTTTAGCGTTTCACCGGAACTGTACAATTTGTATGACAAGGGCACGGGTACCGGTAACCTCGGTGATCTGCGGTATACCGCCTATTATTCCAAAACCTCCGGATCGCCTGCCTGGCCCTACCGCTCCATTAAGATCAACATTAATGCAGCCTATGGCGATAAAGGCTTGCGGGTGGCGGAATTGTACCTGAACCGCGCGGAAGCATTGATTCGCCGGGCGAAAAAAACCGGTAATACTGCAGATCTCACCCAGGCGTTAAGCGATTTGAATACCCTGCGCATCAGCCGGTACGATACTCGCAATACCGCCTATGTACCGGTGAATATGACCAATGCAGATGCCTTGTTGGGTTTTTACCGGGATGAACGTCGCCGTGAGCTTTGTTTGGAAGATGGCCACCGCTGGTGTGACCTCAAACGCTGGGGGCTTTCGGTTACCCACCGTTATATAGATATAAATGGGATCGCTTCCGATTATACGCTGGCTGGTAACAGTCCATTATATGCGCTACCGATCCCTTATTCCGCCATCAACAGGAATTATAACCTGTCACAAAATCCAAGATAAAAATTGCGATCACCTGAAAATATATAACATGAACAAACTGATATATATCGCCCTGCTATTGTTGACAACCGGGCTATTTGTAACGGGATGTAAGAAAGAAGGGGCTTTAACCGCCTCGGAAGAAGAACAAGGCTACACGCTTCCGCAGGGGTATCATAGTTATGACACGACTATACTTGATCTGTACAATAAATACAGCGGCTATTTTTTATATAAGTTTATCGATAAGGATACCTACTGGACGCCAACCGGCTGGAAAAATGCGTTTCCAAATGCAACCGGCGTTTGGCAGGCCGGCTACCTGGTAACCCCGGCGGATACTAATTACATATCGCGGCAATTGGCATTGATCAATAAACTTTGGCTTTCCAGGTATCCCGATAAGTTCCTGGTGAAATTTCTGCCTGCAAAAGTTATGTTGTGTGCGTCGGTTGACTCAATATATACCAACTTTTTAGTAACGCCATTCCTGAAAACGACCAAAAGCGTGGGCGCCTGGTTCAATTATGATAACATTTGTATAAACTATGGTAACGCAGGGGTTACAACGATGACCAGTAAGGATTCCATGGCGTTTGCCGCAAAGTGTAACCTCATTTTTATACAAAGCATCTACGGCAGGAACATGACGCCCGTTACCAATGATTTTACATCTGTGGCCAATTACAGTGTAACGCTTAGCAGCCAGGCTGCCGCCTATGCGCAGGGTATCATTACGAATTATATCAATTCCCGTTCACCCCAGATTGACTGGAACGCTTACCTGGACGCCATGGTAAGCCGCTCGGAAACCAACCTGAACAAGAGCACGGCCAATCCCGATGCGACCACCATGGGCATATTGAATGCCACCAAGGATACCAATGGTAAAATACGGCAGCGGTACAATATCATCCGCAGTTACTTTATCAGTAATTACGGGGTAGATCTGCAGGCCATCGGGAATGCGGTAGATAAATAAGAAAGCAAATAGCGATCAATTAAACAACCTATATCATGAAACAGGTATTATTTGCCACCTTTTTGCTCTATGCAGGCAATATGGCGGCCCAGCACAGGAGTATAACATTTGAAAATGCGACACTCAATAGTTCCATCGAAAAAGCAAGAACAGAAAACAAATTGTTGTTTGTTGATTGTGTAACCGCCTGGTGCGGTCCGTGTAAGGGCATGAGCGCACATGTTTTTACACTGGATAGTGTAGCCGATTTCTTCAATACGAATTTTGTGAACCTGCAACTGGATATGGAAAAAGGGGAGGGACCCCAGGCAGGAAAAGAATTTCATGTAGAAGCCTATCCAACATACCTGTTGCTGAACAGCGACAGAAAAGTAGTCTATCGCTTTGTTGGCGGCATGCCGGCCGATACCTTCCTGGCTAAGATCAAAAAAGGCATGGACCCTTCTAATAAAGTGGCCGTGTTGAATGAACGGTATGAGAGCGGCGAACGGAGCAAAGAACTGCTGCGGGAGTACATACAAATAAAACTGGATGGCAAGGAAACTTCGGTGGCCCAGAAAATAGCCGGTGAATACTTTGACATGCTGACACCTAAAGAGAGAGTGCAGCCCGAAAACTGGTACCTGTTCGGTGAGAATAATTATGCCATGTATCTATCCAATGTGCATAGCCGTAATTTCAATTACCTGGCCGATCATTGGCGCGACTTTGCCGCGTTGAATGGCAAAGAAACGGTAGAAAATAAAATGCGGCATATGTATCAGCAGATTGCGGAATATTGCCTGCGTGGCTGGTATTTTAAAGATGCAAAGAAAAATGTGCTCCCGTATGATAAGAAAGAATTCGATCGTTACAGGAAACAGATAAAGAGTACAGTGATGGAAGATAAAGACCAGTTGCTGGTGTTGATTGACATAGCCAGTGCAGCCGGTGCAAAAGATACCGGGCGCATTACTTCCTTAATGGTAAAGAACATCAGCCTTCTTTCAGGGGAAAATCAAAAAGTAGCCTTTCCTTATATGTCGATGTTCAATGCTTCGGCTTTACGGCAGAGCCCTGCATTTAAACAGATCATTGAGGCCATTATAACAAGCAATAAGAACGAAAACCTGGTACGGTTCGCGAAGAGTTTGCATTAAAAAATACAATGGGTACTATGAGACGTATGAGAAGAAGCTGCTGCTCCTTACTGATCTTTTTTTGTGTGCCAATACTGGCATTGGCGCAGCAGCCCAACTATGCCGCTGCCGAAAAATACGATGTGCCGAACCTGCAAAAAAAACTGGGTACGCTGACGGTACTCCCGTTCTTTTTCAATAATGACGACCGGTTCTGGTTTATTTATGAAGATCAGAACGGCAAAAATTATTATTGCATAGATCCCATCAAGAAAGAAAAACGCCTGTTGTTCAACCGGCCAATCATTGCCGCACAATTACAGCAACTGCGAAAAGAACCGATCGATACGGCACTTATAACTTATAATCCGCCCTTCGGTATTTCCGGCAAACAGCAAACCGTCACCGTATCGTATAAAGGCCAGCTGTATACGTATAATTTTTATAATGGCCGTCTTGCCGTGAGCAGCGAAGAAAGAAAGTCAGGATACCCAAAAGGATTGGTAGGAACAGCTTCACCCGATAAGAAATGGCAGCTGTTCGCAAGAGCCCACAACCTGTATTTGCAAAAGTTCGGCGAACCAGCAGAAACAGCGTTGAGCACGGATGCAGAGCCCTACTATTCTTTCTCCATTAATGAAGGAGATACAGCCCAACGGCAGCAGCAACTGCCTGTAGATGCGGTATGGCTGGGGGATAGCAAACGGTTTTACGTGATCAGGGAAGACAATCGGAAGGTAGGAACGCTATCGGTAGTGCATAGTCTGGCCTGGCCGCGGCCCCGGCTGGAAACTTATAAATACCAGTTACCGGGCGACAAAGACGTTACCCAATATGAATTATTCACCGGCGATGTAACCACCGGGCGGCTGGTTACCATAAAGGCCGCAAAATGGAAGGACCAGCAACTGGAAGTGGTAAAGACCAATGAAGTTTCCAATGAAATTTTTTTCCTGCGAAAAAAACGTACCCGCGATGAAATAGAACTCTGTGCCGGAAATGTAGCTACCGGCGAGGTGCGGGTGATCATTCATGAAACAGGTAAGCCGTACATCAGCGAAGACCTGTTCAAAGTTTCGATTATCAATAAGGGAAAAGATATTCTGTGGTGGAGCGATCGCACAGGGTGGGGGCATTATTACCTGTATGGCAATGATGGCACGTTGAAACATGCGATAACACAGGGCAACTGGACGGCCGGCCGAATCATGTATACAGATACACTGAGCAATATCCTGTATTTATATGGGTATGGAAAAGAGGCAGGCCGCAATCCCTATTATGCGCATGTATATAAAGTAAAGTTGGATGGAACGCCCGCGGTATTGCTATCGCCTGAGAATGCCACCCATGTTGTTTTTTTTCCACCCTCGGGGAAATACTTTATCGATAATTATTCAACGATCAACACGCCGCCCCATACGGTTTTACGCGATGCCAATGGACAATTTGTTATGGAAGTGGCCACAGCCAACGTGGAAAAATTATACCAGTATGGCTGGCGCCCGCCGGAACCGTTTACGGTAAAAGCAGCAGACAGCGTTACCGATCTGTATGGCATCATGTGGAAACCATTTGATTTTGATTCTACCAAAAAATACCCGGTGATCTCACAGGTATACCCGGGACCGCAAACCGAAACCGTGTGGCCCGATTTCACCGTATTTGATAAATACAACAATGCGCCGCTGGCGCAAATGGGTTTTATTGTCGTGTGCATGGGGCACCGGGGCGGCTCGCCGTACCGGGAGAAAAAATACGCCACCTTTCAATATGGCAACTTACGCGATGCGCCACTGGCCGATGATAAATACGGGCTGGAGCAACTGGCGAAGCGTTATCCCTTCATCGATCTTACGCGTGTAGGTATCTTCGGTCATTCGGGCGGCGCCACCATGGCAACCGCAGCCATCTGTACCTATCCGGATTTTTATAAAGTGGCCGTAGCCTCTTCGGGTAACCACGACAATACGCTGTACAATCGCACCTGGGGCGAAACCTACCAGGGTATAACGGAGAAAACGGATACGCTGGCCAATGGGCAGGTTGCCATTTCATTTCCGTTTAAAGCACCCCTCAATCAAACGCTGGCTAAAAATTTAAAAGGACATCTGTTGCTGGTAACCGGAGAAACGGATACCAATGTACACCCGGGGAATACCTACAAAATGGCCGATGCGCTGATAAAAGCAGGCCGCGATTTCGATATGCTGGTCTTGCCCGGGCAATCGCATCACTATGAAGGTGTATACAAAACTTTTTTTGAACATAAAATGCGGAGCTATTTCGCGAAATATTTAATAGAAAATTTGAAATGAGACATCCCCTGAAAAACAAAATGAATTCATTGGCCATGAATAAGCACATGATGCAGCTGCTGGCGGTCACATTTTTTTCGGTAGCAACGTTTGCGCAACAGCCGCCGGCTGCACCGGGCGGCCCAGGCAACCCACCCGGAGCGCAACCACCAGCAGTAAAATCAGGACCAAAGCCCTATAAAGAAGTGATCACTGCCAAAGCGGTCACCATGACCGGTTTGTTTATGGTGCACCGGATAGAGGATAAAACATTTTTTGAAATACCCGATAGCTTATTCAACAGGGACCTGCTGATCATCTGCCGGCTGGCAAAAGCCGGTGCAGATATGCGTTCAGGTAATTCGATGAGTGGGTATGCCGGCGATATTCTGAACCAATCAGTGATCCGGTTCGAAAAAGGACCCAACAACAAGATCTTTATCCGGGACATGTCATTTAACGAACGATCGAAAGATTCTGCCAGCGATATGTACCGGGCGGTTATGAATTCGAATATTCAACCCATTGCCATGGCGTTTGATGTGCGCGCCAACAGAAAAGATTCGCTGACCGGCGTGCAACATACGGTCATTGATATGACGGATATTGTCAATGGCGATAACGACCTGTTTTTCTGGGGCGGCGCCAAGGGCAAATTCAGCATTGGCGGTTACCAGCCCGATAAATCGTACCTGCAGTATGTAAAATCATTTCCTATTAATACCGAGATCAGAGCGGTGAAGACATATACCAAAGCGGGCGGCGGTTCAGCAAACCTGTTTAATGGGGTATTGACAACCAATACACCCGCGCCCAAACTGGTAACGGTTGAATTGAACACCAGCATCGTGATACTGCCGGCTGTACCTATGCAGCCCCGTTATGCCGATGACCGGGTGGGTTATTTTTCTACCACCTATACTGACTTTGACGCCAACCCACAGGGAATAAAAAGGATCTCCTTTGCCGAGCGCTGGCGGCTGGAACCTAAAAAAGAAGATGCGGAGAAGTATAAGCGCGGCGAACTGGTGGAACCAGCGAAACCGATCATTATTTATATCGATCCCGAAACGCCCGCCAAATGGGTCCCGTACCTGATCCAGGGAATTAACGACTGGCAGGCGGCATTTGAAAAAGCCGGTTTTAAAAATGCGATCATCGGAAAAATGGCGCCAACACCACAGGAAGATTCCACCTGGAGCCTGGAAGACGCCCGTCACTCGGCGATCGTTTACAAACCATCGGCGGTGCCCAATGCCAGCGGTCCGCATATTGTAGATCCCCGCAGCGGCGAGGTGATAGAAACACACATCAACTGGTATCATAATGTAATGAAACTGGTGCATGACTGGTATTTTGTACAAACGGCCGCTGTGGATACCGCTGCCCGTAGCATGCATTTCAGCGATGCCCTGATGGGACAATTGATCCGTTTTGTTTCTTCCCACGAAGTAGGACATACGCTGGGGCTGATGCATAATTTCGGAAGCAGTTCATCAACGCCCGTTGAAAAACTACGCGACAAAAAATGGGTGGAAGCGAACGGCCATACCGCCTCTATCATGGATTATGCCCGCTTCAATTATGTGGCGCAGCCGGAAGACAGTATTTCAGAGACCGGGTTATTTCCACGGATAGGGGAGTACGACAAATGGGCCATTGAATGGGGCTACCGGTTAATACCTGGTGTAAATAATGCCACCGAAGAAATACCGGTACTGAATAAATGGATCATTGCAAAGGCAAATGACAAACGGTACTGGTTCGGCAATGAAATGAGCCAGGAAGATCCGCGCAGCCAAAGCGAGGACCTGGGCGACAATGCGATGAAAGCCGGTGAGTATGGCATTAAGAACCTGAAACGCATTATGACGCACCTGGTTGAATGGACCAAAGAAGAGAACGAAGGCTATGAGAACCTGCAGACCATGCATGTGCAGGTATTTCAACAGTACAACCGGTATGTGGGGCATGTATTAAAAAACATCGGCGGACGGAATGAAACATTTAAATCTGTTGAACAACCGGGCGCTGTATATGAACCGGTGGCAGAAGCCGTGCAGGCCGAAGCTATGCGCTTTATACAACAGCAGGTGTTTAGCACGCCCATGTGGTTGCTAGATAAAAAGATCCTTGCCTATACCGGCAGCTTTCCGTTAGAGATCATCAATACGCTGCAGGATGGGACGTTGGGCAGGTTAATAAGCACATCAACCTTCAACCGGCTGATCAATAATGAATCGCTTAACAGCAAGACCTATACGCTCGCTGAACTCTTTGCAGATCTGCAGAAAGGCGTTTGGGGCGAACTCGATACAAAAGCGCCCATTGATCTGTACCGTCGTAACCTGCAAAAAATATACATCGATAAGATGACGGTTTATTTAACGCCGGCGTCGGCCACCACCACTGTAAAACCTACAGAGGTTACGGCCATTGTGCGGGCGCACCTGGTAGTGCTCAGGACCAAAATGCGTATAGCATTAATAACTGCAACGGATAGTAATACAAGGAATCATTTGCAGGACCTGGTGATCAAGATTGATGAAACACTCAACGTAAAATAAACCCAACCAAACGAATAACTCCATGAAAGGCCCGGCAACAAAAGGATATTAATGTAATCCGTACTTTTCTCATGTGATGATTGTAAATCACAAAAAGGGTTTGTTTCTACAGACCCTTTTTTTATTACAACGAGCTAACCCAACCATCATACACAGCGCAAGAGGAATGCCCAATCGGGTTTATGTTTTTATATTACAAATTACTGTAACGTTGACAATTTTATAGTTTCGGGTTACACGAATATTGTTTAAAACTGCACGCCTATTGGCAAAACTGCGCACTTATCAAACGGTCTCCCGTTTATTTGTTTTTAATAGCCCCCTTTATTAGATTCGCATACGTAACCTTAACCATTAACCAATACTCGCTTGCACATGAGAAAAAACCGGTTTATAGTACGTTTTTGCTATTGGCAAGGTCTTCAATTTCCAATCTTTCTTCTTTTCTACAGCCAATAAGTACCAGGCTCTCCGGAAGATAAACATACCAAACATTCAAAAACTATTTACAACGCTGTAAGGCGGGGTAAAGTAATAGCGGTATACATTCTTCAAAATAAATGCTGCATCTGTTCCATCATTGTTTAATAACAATGCGTAACGGTATGTACAGTTACTCTTTTTTTTGGACTCAACTAATATTTTATTGTATATGAAAGCAGTGGCCCCTGTAAAAAGACATCTGTTAATGTGCTTTGTATTAGTGATGGGTTTGTTTTCCGTTCAGGCCCAGCATGCACCACTCAACCAGGTTACGATTGCATCGCCTACGGCGGCATCATTGGGGAAATATGCTGACATCCCTGTTTCGTATCATACGGGAATTCCAGATATCAGCATCCCGCTTTACACCATTAAGGAAGGTCCGTTAACAGTTCCTGTTACTGTAAGTTACCACAGCAGTGGCCTTAAAGTATTGGAAACTTCAAGTTCAGTGGGCGCGGGTTGGACCTTGAATGCAGGTGGCGCCATTACCCGTACGGTGCGAGGCGCGCCAGACGACAGGGGGTTGTTGGCAGCCCGTACAAAGTATGGGTATTTTCATGAATACGGTATTTATAATTATTTGTTTGGACCAGGCGGCGGCGGTTGCCCCCAGCAGATACCATGCCCTGTTGGAGCCCCGTATGCGGCTGATGATGCAGGCGTAGCCAACAACATCCTGGATGGTGAACCCGACCTGTACTTCTTTAATTTTAACGGTTATACCGGTAAGTTTTACTTTAATGATGACCGTACGCCCATCCTGGTGCCGCAACAGGACCTGAAAATAGAACCTATTCTGGCCGATGAAAGCGGTTCGGTGGCCTATATTTCCATGCCAGGGTTTATTGTAACAACACCCGATGGCACAAAGTATTATTTTGGTAAGAACCAGGAAGCGGATGGCAATATGGATGCCATTGAAAAAAGCTTCAATATAAATACCCAGGTCGTTTTCACAGGCCAGGGCGCCGTTTCTTCCTGGTTCTTAAATAAAATAAGTTCGGCAGACGATCAGTTCTCGGTTAAATTTCTTTATCAGCCCGATAGGTATAGTCATCACACTTTGTCGATGTTCCCTATTTGGAATGCCAATGGTTCTGAATTCCTGAGTCCCTTTGGTACACATGAATATGACCTGGCAAAAATTTTCATTGATGGCGTTAAGCTGCAACAGATCGTTTTTTCGCAGGGAACTGTAAACTTTAACAGCGGTTTACTCAGGAACGATTTGGAAGACTTTTATTTCAAAGCTATAACCGACCAACCCAACAATGAAGCCACATCGTTAGGGTCAATAAGTATAAACGGGCCCGATAATTTTTGTAAAAAATATACATTTTCTCAAAGCTATTTTGTTGATAACAGCACACCCGCAAATGGTTTTTATCAGTATAGTTGGCCCGTTGCGAACGACAGGACCCGGTTGCGGCTGGATGCTATTCAGGAACAAAGCTGCGATGGGGCGCTGATCGTTCCGCCTTATCGATTTGACTATTTCGAAGACGGTGGTCCCAACTTTGCACCACGCCGGTTGACGTTTGGCCAGGATCACTGGGGGTTCTACAATGGGGCTGTGAATAATCAGTCGCTTGTGCCAACTTATTGGGAGAACAATGTAAATAAGGATGGTGCTGACCGGGATGCACACTGGCCGGCCATGCGTATTGGCGCCTTGAAAAGGATCACCTATCCTATGGGCGGAATTACCGACCTGGAATTTGAACCAAATAATACCTATGGTACTATTTTTAGCCAGGTGGCTACTTCCATATATTCAAGAGGTGTAGGTTATACTACTACTTCCACCTACGATGAAATAACCATGAATTTCTCGGGTAACCTGCACGAAGTAACAATGTCTAATGCCAATGCCGGAAGTGTCGCAAGCATTCAGATAGAGAACAGCGCTCACAACGGGGTGTTTAGCCTTCCTGTTGAGCCCGGTCAAAACAAAACTGATTATTTTACCGTGCCCCCGGGAACATATAAAGTCATGCTTTACAAAAGTACGCCGGGGCCGTCATCTGGCTACGGCGCCAGCGCTAACATCAAGGAAATAGTACCAACCAACACAACCGGGAACATAATGGTAGGCGGCCTACGCATTAAAACCATTACCAAACACGATGGTATTACGAATACCGATGTAGTTACCAATTACAATTACTCGGTTACTGGCGGTACACAATCATCGGGCGTATTATATAGCCGGCCTGTATATGTATCGCTGGTTCGTAACGACATCGTAAAACAGATTGGCTGGAGCCCCAGTCCACAAACATGCAGCCTGAACGGCTGTATAAATTGTGATGGCAGTACAGGCCAGACTTATTACAAATCGGGCGGTGAAATATTTCCCATGGTCACTACCCAGGGCAATCATATCGGGTATAATGATGTAAAGGTTTCGCAAACCGGTAATGGATACAGCATTTACCGGTACTATGGATCAAATATTTGGGGAAATATCAATAATGATATTGTTACCAGGAGGATCAATAACACGGTATGTGATGCGGCTACACCCAATTTCCCACCTGCGCCGGTACCGTTTGATTACAAGCGGGGCGATTTGAAATACCAGGGGCATTTCACCGAAGCCGGAAAGGCAATAGCTGAATCTTATTTTAATTCGCAGTATGAGGTCGGTAAAATAAAAACGCCGGGTTTGATCGTAACCTATATTTCCAGGCCTAATACGACCGTCATGCTATGGGGTACAGAGTACGATTTACAGTCCTACAGGAAAATAAGCCAGGAAGTAATTTCATTTACTACGGATCCGGCAACCGGTAAATATATTTCCACTACAAACCGTGAATTTTACGGAAGTGCATTCCATAATATGCCAACGCGAACGGAACAGGAATCGTCAACAGGCAGCACCCTTGTAACCAATACAAAATATGCCATGGATTTCCGGTTGTCCGGTTGCGATAATATTGCTGATGGCTGGGACAGCTATATGGCTGCCTATAATATAGCCGCCACTACTTATAGTAATAGTTTGAATTGCACGTCAACAGGATGGAATTGCCGGTGGTTAGCTTATCAGCAGTACCGGTATGATAGAAGTGTTGCCAGGAAAAACTATGTAAGTTATCGCCGGACCAATTTTACCGATCCGGGAAATACATTCAGTGTCAATCATGCCAATGCAAAGAATGCTGCGGATGCAATACTAAAACCAATTCTGGAATTACAGGATGAATATAAAAATGAACCCATTGAAGTTTCAACCTTTAGAGGTAATCTTTTAACCGGATCGACATTTACAAACTTCGGGTATTCAAATAACCCATCGGGCAAAGTGTATCCCGTTAAAACCAGGCTGATAAACCTTTATAATCCCACTACTGTCTTTACAGCTGCAGCTACCAGCGCCAATGATCAATCGGTTGTTTCTGATAACCGCTATTCCGACGATGCCACTTATAAATATTCAAAAGGCAATATCGTAGAAGGGACCCCGAAAAACGGCGTTGCTCTTGCTTATTTATGGGGTTACCCGAATAATTTCCCGATTGCAAAAATTACCAATGCACATAGTAATGAAGTGGCGTTTACCAGCTTCGAGAATGGCGAACAGGAAGGTAACTGGAGTATATCGGACAACAGCAGAAATACAACGAATAAAATCACCGGCCGGAAATCGTATGATCTGAGTAGTGGTAAATCCCTTATAGCTAATATACCTGGCGGTAAACAATATATGGTTAGTTACTGGGCAATAAATGGTGCGGCAGCAGTAAGCGCCAATGGAACATCGGTTGCTGCAACGCCTACGGGTTTAAGTAAAGGCGGTTTTACTTATTATGAACATACCCTGCCTAATACCACCACAAATGTAATGGTAACCGGTACCGGTATCACAATAGATGAAGTAAGATTATATCCGGTTGATGCGGACATGGAAACATGGTGTTATACGCCGTTGCTTGGCATCACCAGCGGTTGTGATAAGAACAATCGCATTGCCTACTATGAATACGATACGCTTGGAAGGCTTACAGTTATCAGGGATCAGGATGCGAATATTGTGAAAACGTATAAGTATAACTATAAGCAATAGCAAGGATTTAAAAATTGGGTCTTGATCTTCATTAAAACTAATTGTATGCATTCCTGCTTAAGGTTAACTGAATGGCGTAAATATATTGTTTGCCTGGTGGTTGTATTGATTGCCGGCTTTTCAGCAAAAGCACAGTGTAATCCAGATATTTATATATATCGAACATATCCGTCTGGCAACATGTGTTCACCGGGCTATGTAACAGTTCGTATTGAATATTTTACTGATGACGACCCTACTGTTTACTACAACGGAAAATTGGAATGGTTTACGAGTGAAACGGATCCTAACCCGGTTCAAACCAATTATCTTTACTCGGGCGGTTATACTTATGCAGAATTTAGCTTCAGTGCCGGCGAAGGAACAACTATCTGGTACAGGTATTACGACTATATTACGTCCTGCTGGACAGAGCGGTATCCATATACTGTTCATTTAACTCCCAGCCCTTCTTTTGATTACAACGCTGTTTATTGCGGTGATAATATTGGCCGTGTACATGCCTGGAGCAACGTATCAGGCGTTTATTTTCAGCTGTATTATTTAAACCGTCAGAATTTTGAGTATGAGTTTTTGGATGCAAACAATACCGGAGACTTTAATATTCCTGGTTTTAATCCTGCGGACCAGGATAATTATTATATAAAAATACCATCTCCCTGTAATACAGATTATTATAACCCGGTGATTTTCGATATAGTCAACCCTGCGGCGCCTACGATAACAGGAAACCTCACCTGGTGCGAAAACACGCCTGCTTCTTTGTCGGCCAGTGCTGACGCATCGGTCTTTCGCTGGTATGATGGTTCAGGCAATAATTTATTGTATGAAGGTATGCAGTATACACCGCCGTCGACATTATCGCCGGGCACTTATAATTACGTAGTTAAAGGGTACAACTATCTTGGTTGTTATACCAATCCCGCTACTTTCACTGCAACAGTTAATCCAAGGCCGGTAGATGGCACCATTACAGCAAGCGCCACTACCGTGTATGTTTGTCAGCCGGTAACCATCAGCACCCAGGGCGGAACAGGTACCTCGCACTATTGGGGCAGTAGCAATGGGGGCGCAACCTGGGATTTGTTTGCCGATGGATTTGTTGGCCAGCCTTCCTTTACACAAACATTTACTACACCAGGTACTTACCGGTTTCATGTGCGCAATAGTACCGTTTGTGGTTTTTGCTGGGATGCGCCGGGCGGCTGTACCACGTTCCCGTATGTAGATATAACTGTGCTCGATTATCTGGCGATACAGGTGGGCGCTATAACACCCGCCACGCAAACCGTAGTTTATAACGGAACCGGAACAACCATTGCCGTAGCAGGCGTAAGTGGTGGAAGCGGCTCGTATACCTATCAATGGCAAAGCAGCAACAATAGTAATTTTGATAATCCGGAAAGTATTTTCGGCGCCAATGGTGCTTCCTATACGCCTGCCAATCTTACCAGTTCAAAATATTATCGCCTGGTGGTAACCAGCGCCTGTAACAAAACGGCAACCAGTGGAGTCGTATTTGTAAATGTATATCCAAAACTGGAACCCAATACAATAGCGCCTGCAGAATTGATCATTCCCTCCGGGGTAAGGCCGGGTGTAATGGCTGCCGGTTCTGCCAGTGGCGGCGGTTGTAATGGTAATTACCAGTACCAGTGGCAGCAATCGACAGATGGGGTAAATTTTTCCGACATTGCCGGCGCCCAGGGATTGACGTATGAGCCCCCACAATTGACTGCACCGGTATATTACCGGCGAAGGGTAAGGTGTGCGGGTACGGGTGAAGAAGCATATACGAATAACTGCCATATCGGTATCGGCACCATCGATGTGGAAAATATGAATTATATCCGTACCAGGGACTTTACGCGGGCCGGTATCCTGGATGCCCAAAGCGCAGCGAACGTTCAACCGGTAGCAGAGGTAAAGCAGACCACCGAATATTTCGATGGCCTGGGTAAGGTAATTCAAACGGTAAACAAGCAGGGTGGTAAAGACAATAAGGATATTGTAGTACCGGTTGTTTACAACGAACATGATCTGCAAACGATCAATTACCTGCCTTATGTTGCGCCAACAGGAGATGGAAAATATAAACAGAATGCGCCCGGAGAATTAAATGATTTTCATAAAATACAGAATGCCGGTGAATCATTTTATTACGGCAGGGTGTTGTTTGAACCTTCGCCTTTAAGGCGGGTAGATAAAGTAATGCCTGCAGGCGACAACTGGGTGGGCAGCAACCGCGGAATAGAAAGCAGGTACCAGGTAAACACGGCTGTTGACGATGTAAAGATCTGTAGTGTAAACAATGTAGCAGGTAGCTGGGGAACCTACGCTGTAACCGGCGTTTATCCAGAGGGGCAGCTTTATAAGAATGTTACAATAAATGAAAAGGGAAACCAGGTAATAGAATTTAAGGATAAGGAAGATCGTTTAATTCTTAAGAAAGTGCAGTTAACTGCTGCTCCGGATAATGGTGGCGGTACAGATTATACGAATTGGTTATGCACTTATTATATCTATGATGACCTGAGTAACCTGCGTTGTGTGGTGCAACCAAAAGGTGTAGAGTTGCTGGTACAGAACAATTGGGATTTTAACGCTTTGAATGGCGATATTTTGAATGAACAATGCTTCCGCTATGAACATGACGAACGTAGGCGAATGACCAGGAAAAAAATGCCGGGTGCGGGTGAAGTCTACATGATATACGATGTGCGCGACCGGCTGGTATTTACGCAGGATGCGAACCTGCGGCTGCAGAACAAGTGGCACGTTACTTTATATGATAGTAAGAACCGGCCTGTATTGACGGCGCTTACCACTTACGCCGGTTCAGCGGCAGACTTGCAACACGATGTTGATCTAAAATCCAGTGGCGTTACATTTCCATCCGGCGTGCAAAGAGATCTTGTATTACCTATGCCAGGACAAGCACTTCCCATTAATGGCGTTTGGCAGGCTTATAATAGTATTACACTCGATGTGAATTTTGTATCCGGTAACGACTTTACAGCCGAAGTGGTTAGCGGAACAACAGGCGGCCCCAGTGAAAGCATTATAGAGGGCATGACCATCAGTAATGATCCTTTGCCCGGTGGTACGCAGCTTGATGTACTTACTAAAACCGGGTACGATAATTACACAAACATCCCTGCGCAGAGCAGTCTGTCGGGCGTTATTGATAATGCCTATACCGGCAGTAACTACCTGAATACATCCTATAACAGTTTTCCTTTTGCTGATCCTGTAGTGCAAAGCAATCAAACCCGGGGCATGACCACCTGGACACAAACCAGGGTGCTTGGTACCAACCAGTTCTTATATTCGGTGAATATATATGACGAAAAAGGAAGGTCGATACAGATGAAAAGCAGAAATAGTACTGGCGGCACCGATGTTACTACGATGCAGTACACATTCAGTGGTCAGGTGCTGGTGAGTGTGCAGAAGCAGGAAAAGCTGGGTAGCAGCAATCCGCAAACCCATATTGTTGTTACAAAGAATATGTACAGTGCTCTTGGGCAGGTTACGGCTATTACAAAAAAGATCAACAGTGTAATTAACGGCTTTCCTGTTGCAAAGCCCGAAGTAACCATTGCTGCCAACGAATATGATCCCATGGGACATTTAAAGATAAAGAATATAGGACAGAAGAAAGATGCCGCCGGTAATTATACCAGCGATGCTATTCAATCGCTTACCTACGATTACAATATCCGGGGTTGGTTGCTGGGCGTAAACCGCGATTATCTGGTTACAGAAGGTCAGACAAACGATGGTATTTTATTTGGATTTGAGCTGGGCTATGATAAAACTGTTAACAAAGCAGGGCAGGGTTTCAACCATAGTGAGTATAACGGTACTGTTGGAGGTATGCTTTGGAAAAGCGATGGAGATGATGTCCGGCGCAAATATGACTTTACCTACGATGCTGCCAACCAGTTAATGCGTGCCGATTTTATTCAGCAAAACGCCGATGATCACCAGTGGAATAACGCTAAAGTGAATTTTTCCGTGAAAATAGGCGACGGATCAAATCCATTACTGGCTTATGATGCTAATGGCAATATTTTGCGCATGCAGCAATGGGGATTAAAATTAACCGGCAGCGTACAGGTTGATGACATGATATACAACTACTTTAATAACAGTAACAAATTAAGCGCTGTTGCTGAACAGGGTAGTGCCGCAACTGATAATAAGTTGGGAGATTTTACTGACAGAAATAATTCAGGCAATGACTATGGATACGATGGCAATGGTAACCTGGTTTCGGACCTCAATAAACGGATTAATGGAGCTACCGGAGCCAATATTACCAGTGGTGGAGCGATCGCTTATAATCATTTAAATCTGCTTCAACAGATTAATGTGTCAGATGATAATGGTAATGCAAAAGGCACGATTAACTATGTATATGATGCAGAAGGTAACAAACTGCAAAAAATTACAACAGAGAATAATGTCACGGTTCGCTATAATAATGCAGACTATAGTGGTAGTGTTACCACTACTACCACCTATTTGGATGGTGCTGTTTATGAAAGCAAGACATATAACAATGCCGCTCTGGCTGCCCTGGCGTATACTGATAAGCTGCAGTTCATGACTCATGAAGACGGCCGTGCAAGATTTATAGATGTGGCAGGCAATACACCGGCGCATTTTGAGCACGATTATTTCATTAAAGATCACCTCGGTAATGTGCGCATGGTATTAACCGAAGAACTACAGCAGGATATTTACCCCGCTGCTACGCTCGAAGGCAACCCAGGATCTTCTGCCGATGCGGTTTATATCGAAAACCAGTATTATAATATTAATCCGGCCAACATTGTTGACAAGCCGGGTAATGCAACGGATTATAAGAATAAAAACGGCGGTCCGGCAGCTACTGATCCGCCTGTTAATAATAATCCCAACAGCAATGTAACCGCCAACAGCCAGAAAATGTACAGGCTAAAAGCCAGTGGAGGCGTTGGGGTAACAGGCCTTGGTATGGCGTTAAAAGTAATGAGCGGGGATAGGATTGACATTTGGGGCAAGACGTATTATTCAGACAACAACACCAGCAGCACGAATTACAACGTGCCCGTATTGGACATTTTAACGGGCTTGTTGGGCGCTCCCACAGGTGCTGCCGCAGGCAAAGGCGCTACGCCGGGCGGTTTGAACGGTATTGCCGATGTGTACAACAGCATGAATAGTTTCCTTACAAATCCCGATAGGGGAGCCGGAACGGTGCCAAAAGCCTACATCAACTGGGTTTTACTCGACGACAATTTTAGATATGTAAAGGGCAACTTCGACAGGGTATCGCAGGCCAATGCGGTAGAAGATCATAACCTGTCTAACATCTCTATTGCAAAGAATGGTTACCTTTATGTATACGTGAGCAATGAAAGCCCGCTGGATGTATACTTTGATAATTTGCAGGTAATACATACCAAAGGTCCTTTAATAGAGGAAACCCATTATTATCCCTTTGGTTTAACAATGGCGGGCATAAGTTCAAAAGCAAATGGTAAGCCTGATAATAAGTATGAATACAATGGTAAGGAAAAACAGGAAAAAGAGTTTAATGATGGCCGTGGGTTAGATTGGTATGACTATGGCGCCAGAATGTATGACGCTCAGCTGGGAGCCTGGCACGCACAAGATCCTCTTGGAGAGAAGTATTTTGGGTGGACCCCCTACAATTATGTTTTCAATAACCCAATGGGACTCGTTGATCCCGACGGAAGGGATGGATATGGTTTATATGCAAGTAGTGCGAACGAGTATAACATGTTGGCTGCGGTACATGGATTAAATCAGGTTGATCCCAATGAATTAAATCAGGGCGGAAATCCGAAATCAACGGCAAAAAATAAAGAAACTGCAAGAACAATAACAGCAATAGCTATGGGCGAAGGAGCACATGGTGAAACGTTTACTAATGAACAGATGATATTGATAGCGTCGATATATATAAACCTTCTTCGGAGCAACAAGTCATTTAATGCTTCGACTATATATTTACATCGGAAGTTAGGTAATTGGAATGGAAAAAATTATAGAATGTACATGCATGCCTTAGGAAGTGCTGCTTATGCGAAGGACAAAGAAGCTAAACAGCTTACTGAAGCAAATACGCCGAAAATTCAAAAAGCGAAGGAGCTTTACCCAACGGTTTATAGGGCTTTAACAGATAAGACTTATACGAATGTTGTATTAAACAATCGCAATATTCAAAACCAGGGCTATTGGGGAGATATAAATAAGTTTTCAGAACCTACCTGGAATAAATTGGGCTGGTATGTTTATTTTGCGAGAAATGGTATGACAAATGGTACTAATACTGTTATACCAATGCTTGGAAATGATGCAGAGCATAGGTATGCCACTTTTTTAATTGACGGAAATGCAGCAGTGAAATGGTTATCTGGTCTGTCGGTTGGGATAAAATGGTTTGAACAGAATCAGGCGCCCTATTATAATCACGTGAGTGATACATATACTGTTCCATGGCCACCGCTTCCGGTTCCAGAAGTTAAAAAGTAAAAGGTATAATCATGAGAATAATTATTGTTGTTATTGTATTATTGGCATTTGTAAATTGTCAGGAAAATACTGGCGATAGGATAACAGGATCACTTAAGAAAAACGACTCTGTTAACAAGCCGGTATTTTCCGATACATTGAAAAACAGTGTAGGATTATTTAATGTTTTTCAAACAACCGATTATAAATCCAATACATTGATAATATCAAATGATACAATGTTTTTATTCAGACAAACCAGTCCTCAGTCATTGGATTATACGGTTCAGGAATTTTATTATGATTCAAAAGAAAGGAATTTTCATTTTAAAGATCATTTGAAACCTGATCATTTTCCTGACATCAGGAAAGTGTTGTCGCCTTCAAATAATTACCCGATATATTTAAAAACAATCGCAGAACCTAAACTAAAGTACGCAAGTCTGCCGGATTCTGTAAAAAGGAAAGAATTCATGAAAAAAGTACTTAATAAGGCAACAAAAGTCCAATCGTTTAATGGGAAGTATTATCTTATTGACAAAACATTTCCACGAACGATGGTGGTTTATGATCCTTTAGGTGATACAACGACTTCTTTGGATTTAAAACATAATTTCTTTGCTGTTACCGATTTCTTCCTGTATGATATGGATAAAGACAGTAATCCCGAGATATTTATTTTCCATGTCGGTGAAGTTCCCCGGGAAGAGATTATATCATATTCTGTTTATTCAATCCGACAAGATTCTGTGGGCATGAAAATAACTCAGCATTGAAATTGTTTACGAAGAATCATCCACATCTCGTTGCAAAAAAGCAGGTCATCAGTGATCTGCTTTTGTTTTTAATCCTCTAGAGTCTAGCACCAATCTGTCCTAACATAGCTTGCGATCTTCGCCTGGATGCTGTATTTCAATTAATTCTACCAGTTTATACAACGCAAAGAAGCAGGAAATCATGCCTTACTGTCTATTTTGCGTCACATTTACGCAAAAAAAACTTGCACAGGTCAAATTGCCGTATTAAATTTGCGTATTAATAACGCAAAATAAAGAGCGAAGAGATTAAAACCTTAGTTATGAATCAACGTAAGCGAGTTGAGATCGCAAGAGACACATTGGATATCCTTGAAAAAGGATTTTATCTGAATGATGATGGACAAAAAATAGACATCAACGAGTTACAACAGAATGCCATCGGCAATACGCAGTATTTTACACCAGAAGTGTTGGAAAAATTGCTGAAGAACCATATCTCCGGCAATAACTTCACTACCGAATACGAAGTTAACAACGAAACGACGCTGGATGCCGCAAGACGCCTGGTAGCAGCAGGGGAGAAGGATGTTATGTGTTTGAATTTTGCTTCCGCTAAAAATCCTGGTGGTGGCTTTTTGGGCGGGGCGCTGGCACAGGAAGAATGTATAGCCCGGGCATCGGCGCTCTATCCCTGCCTGTTGCAGGTGGAAGATTACTATGCCATGCATCGGCAAATGAGAAGCTGCCTGTACTCCGATCGCATGATCTATTCACCAGCCGTACCGGTTATCAAAGATGAAGGTGGCCGGCTGCTGAATGAGCCTGTATGTGTAACCGTTGTAACCTCGGCGGCGGTCAATGCAGGAGTTGTCAGGCGAGACGAAGGCGAACATACGAATAGCATACTGCCAGCCATGGAAAAACGGGTAAACAAGTTGTTGGCGCTTTGTGCACACAAACAACACGATGTTCTGGTGCTTGGTGCGTGGGGATGTGGCGTGTTTCGAAACGATCCCGAACAAATAGCACAATTGTTTAAAGAAGCATTAAGCGGAGCATTCGCCGGACAGTTTAAAAAAGTGGTGTTCGGGGTTAAAACAAACGACGAAAGCATGATCGAGGCATTTAGAAAGCGGTTTGTATAAGCATCCCGTTCATGCAGGAACGTAAAACAACGAACATGAAACCAACCATCATACACAGCGCTCTTTTTGGTGTCGCCATTGGCGATGCCCTGGGCGTACCCGTAGAAATGAATTCGCGTGCCACGTTAGATGCACAACCGGTGCAGGACTTCCTGGGTTATAGAGAACATGACAAGCCGCCCGGTACTTTTTCCGACGACAGCTCGATGACGTTTTGCCTGGCAGAATCGCTTTGCCAGGGATATGATGTGAACGATATCGCGCAGCGATTTGTACAATGGTATTTTGAAGGGTATTGGACGCCAGATGGACAGGTGTTTGGGGTAGGCAAAACAACGAAGGACGCAGTTACCAGTTTGAAGAATGGAACACCGCCTCATTTGTCTGGCAACTATAGCAATACCTGCAATGGGAACGGCTCGTTGATGCGTACCCTGCCGCTGCTGTTTTATATCCGTGATTTTGATATAGAAAGAAGATACGCCATTACAAAAGAAGTCTCCAGCATCACCCACGGCTATATCCGCGGAGTGATTGCCTGTTTCTATTACCTGGAGTTTGCCCTCGAACTATTAAACGGCAAGGATAAACACACCGCATATAGTATAACTGCGAAGCGGGTGTGTGATTTCCTGGTAACGCAACAGGTTCCGAAGGAAGAAATAGATCAGTTGGCGTTGTTGTTGCACAACGAGATCTCCGCACAACCCAGGGAAGCCATTTACTCCCTGCACCATGTAGCAGAAACCATCAAAGCCGCTATGTATTGTTTTATGAAGGGCAACGATTATACAGAAACGGTGTTGATGGCCGTGAACCTGGGCGATGATACAGATACCACAGCAGCCGTAGCAGGCGGCCTGGCCGGACTGTATTACGGATTTGAATCCATACCAGGAAAATGGATACAAGAAATAAAAAGAAGTGATGATATTAATGATTTGTGCAATCGGTTTGCGAAGGCGTGTGGGTTGTGAGGGGAAAGTGATCTGCAAATCAGCCAAATGAGGGACTCGTACAGGGTGTTAGGACAATTGTAAGGGAATGCTCTAAGTATTGTCTGAGTATCCTCTAAGTATTGTCTGGCGCACTAGTGTTCCTGTAGGGTCTCTAGAGAATACCTGTAGGATCTCTAGAGAATACCTCTAGGGTCTGCAGACAATACCCTGGCCATCAAGCTACCTGACAACCTTACGTTCAAATTGGTTATAATATCGGATGACGCTGTGACAAGCGAATTCAACTCCTGCCAATAAAAGAAAATCCTTATACGGAAAATGCATTGATTCTCAATTAAATTTCCTGACCCGATGTTAATAAACATTAGGGAACAAATTTTGCATTCCACATTAAGGCTCATTATCTTAGTAAGGCCTAAACCTTTATTCAAGCCTTATCATTTCCCATTTTTTACTGTGTGATTGTTGCTATATGCTAAAAAGATTTTGTTGCTTATTTGTCAACAAAGAAGATAGCGTTATGCTTTAGCATTGAATAAACATGACAATTATTTGTTTTTATTAATTGTGAATCAGGACCTTAGAAAAGACTAATAACGCATGGACGAAGCGAACATTTTAAAGGGGTTAAGGGCTAATGAGATGGATGCATTTAAAGAACTTTTTGATTCACTTTTTACGAATGTGCGGTTTTATACGGAGCAAATAACAAAGGATCAAAAAGAAGCGGAGGATATAGCCCTTCTTGCGTTTACCAGGTTTTGGGAACGTGGCATGACTGGCATTAAAACAATGGCCCAGGTGAGGAATACTATCTATAACATAGCCAAAAACGCCGCTATAGACTACCTAAGGCGATTAAAGGTCCAGAAATCATTTCAGCAGCAATTAGTGTATCTCACGCCCGAAGGCGAGGATGCGCGTTCAGAGCAGAGCCATTATACCACGGAAATGGTGGCCGCTTTGTTTGAAGAAATAGAAAAACTCCCGGGCAGGACCAAAGAGGTGTTCAAACTCTATTATTTAGATAAAGTATCACGGCAGGATATTGCCCGGCAATTGGGCATTTCAGTGAATACGGTGCATGTATTATGTTCAGAAGCGCTCAGCAAACTCAAGCTCATTTTATCAGAAAAAAGAGAACTACTGGTGTTATTACTCCTTATCGAAACGACCCTTTGCAAAAATTAATTGAAATTTTTTTGCAAACCAGGTAAAGGATTTTTTACTCACTCCGTATATATAATATAAGAAGGTTACGCAACGGTTACCGAATCCTTAATAAATTATTACAATTAATTGTTCCACTATCCTACGACGGTTGGCAGGCGGCTGATTAGTGATTGTTGACACAACGGATGCATGACATGCATTCAAAACCTTTATGTAAAAGATTACGAGCAATGAAGGAACAACATATTATTATAGGCAAAATACTGGCAAACTACCCTGCGATTTCTGAGTTAGATCAGGAGATACTTAATAAATGGCTGGAAGAAAGCGAAGACCATAAGCAATTGCTGCAAAGCCTCACCAATGAAAATGACCGCGGACAATTGTTAGAACGTTATGTTCAAATGAAAAAAGAAGAGGGCCAGGAGTGGGAGCAATTGGTGGGGATGTTGGGGGAGGTGCCGAAACATCATAGGATAGGATGGTGGGGGAGTTGGAAGAGTTATTCTGTGGCGGCTTCTATAATTGTTCTATTAAGCATTTCTGCCTATGTATGGTGGGGACAAAGGAAGAAGCAAATTGACATTGCAAGAACCGATGTACAAACGAATAAAACAAATGATGCTTCACCAGGAAAATTCAAGGCTAAGCTTGTCCTATCTGATGGAAGAGAAGTAATACTTGATAGTAGCCAGAATGGGATCTTAGCAACGCAAGGGACTACAGAAATAAGAAGTGAAGATGGAAAGTTGGTATATAAGTCCAACACGAAAAATAAGGAAGTGCTGTATAATACGCTTAGCACTTCTAAAGGAGAAACTTTTTCGACAGTCCTTGCAGATGGAAGTAGGATCTGGCTCAATTCACAATCATCGATAAAATATCCGGTGAGTTTTGCTGGTCAACAAAAAAGAGAAGTAGAGATTACAGGGGAGGCTTATTTTGAAATAGCACATTCCGGTCTGCCTTTTATTACCAAGGGTAATTCCTCGAACCCCTGGACAGTTGAAGTTTTAGGCACACATTATAATATCAATTCTTACGGCGATCAAAGCGCTGTAAAGGCTACACTACTTGAGGGAAAGGTAAAAGTCATTGCTGATGCTGATGGCAAAGAAAAGATGGCGATCCTTTCACCAGGACAGCAAGCACAAATAAGCGCAAGCAATATTAAGGTTGAAAATAATCCTGATATTGAAAAAGTAGTCGCATGGAAAAACGGATTATTCTTTTACAATGGAGACGATGTTGAGACGGTCATGGCCGAGTTAGCCAGATGGTATGACCTTAAGGTTGAGTACAAAGGAATAGTGAAAAAGAAATTCTATGCAGTGGTAGGTCGTGATGAACCGATTTCAACGTTGCTCACCATGTTCGAAAAGAGTGGTACCGGGCATTTTAAATTAGAAGGTAAGACAATTACAGTATCGCCATAAAAAACACATTTCAATACTTTCCTGGTATAAGAGGAAACTTCCAAACCAATCCTTGCATCAGTTTGCACTAAATCTGCATGCCATACGAATCTTGCCAAAATCATTACCATTAGCCGTATCCTGATCCTATTTACTATTATAGGAATATAAGGATATAGGAGTTAGCCAAAAAAAGATCACGCCGGGTGCCACCGGCGTGATGAAAAGTGGTTAACAATGTAAACATCATTTATTAACCTAACTCAAAACAAAGGTATGCAACTATTTGCTGCTACCAAATGGATCATTTTGCCCTGTACAATTAAAAAAGCATGGAATAAAAGTCCATGGCAAGCATATCGTTTTGAGTTAAAAGTTATGAAAGTCACCTCATTTATATTACTCATATTCAGCCTGCATTTAGGTGCTAATACCGTAGCCCAGGAAAACATTACCCTGAAGGCGAAAGGTGCTTCCCTCTTTAAAATATTAACTGACATTAAAAGGCAAACCGGCTATAATTTCTTTTTGGCAGAAGAATCCATGCAACAGGCAAAGCCGGTAGATATTGATGTAAAAAATGTCAATTTAAAGACGGTGCTGGAAATCTGCTTTAAAGACCAACCGTTTACCTATAGCATTTCAGGTAAAAACATCATTGTTACAGTAAAAAAAAATGATGGAGACGACTCCCAGGATAAGGCTGTTAATCCTTTTTTAGATGTAAAGGGAAAGGTGATTAATGCCCAGGGCGAACCAATCGCAAGAGCTACCGTGATGGTAAAGGGAACGAATAGATCAACAATTACAGATGGCAAAGGCGACTTTTCACTAGGTGATATCAATGATGATGCTGTATTAATTATTTCAAGTGTAGGTTTTGAGCAGGCAACGATTTCGGTAAATAGGAAAAGCTTTGTTCAAGCTGTTTTGCAAGTTAAAGTGACGAGTCTTGATGAGTTTCAGGTTATAGGTTATGGAACCACAACAAAGCGATTGAATACAGGCAACGTTACTACAATTAAGTCTACAGATATAGAAAAGCAACCGGTGCAAAATCCATTGCTTGCTTTGCAGGGGAGAGTGCCGGGGTTGTTTATTACTCAGAATTCAGGAATATCTGGTAGTAGTATAAAAGTGCGGATACAGGGGCAAAATAGTATAGCTAGTGGCAATGAGCCTCTTTATGTAATAGACGGCGTTCCTATACTCCCATTGCTTCCGCAAACAGGCATTGATAGAGTTATTAGTCCTTTGGGCCCTAATTACAGTAGCAGCGGGAATCCATTGAGTTACATTAATCCATCTGATATAGAGAGCATAGAAATTTTGAAAGATGCTGACGCTACGGCGATTTTTGGCTCACGTGGTGCGAATGGTGTTATTCTTATTACTACTAAAAAAGGGAAAGAGGGGCCTATGCGTTTAGATATCAACATGCAAGCTGGCTTCGGTCAGGTGGCGAGAAAAATGGACATGCTTAACACAAGACAATATTTGGATATGCGATATGAGGCCTTTCGCAATGATGGTATCAATTGGAAAGACCCTTCTGTGTCTGCAAATGATCTAAAAGTTTGGGATACTACCCGCTATACAAATTGGCAAAAACAATTGATTGGCGGAACAGCAAATTATACGAATGTTAATGCTGTTGTATCTGGCGGCACTGCAACTGTTAGATACATAATTGGTTCTGCTTATCAAAAGACAACAACTGTTTTCCCATTTCCTAATGATTTTGCAGATGTCAAAGGTTCTGTGCACTTCAATATAAATGCAAATTCATTAAATCAAAAGCTTAAACTACAGTTTTCAGGAAATTATTTATATGATCGTAATCAGTTGCCACGGACAGATCTTATGCAGGCTGCTTTACTCTTAGAGCCAAATGCACCTTCACCAGTTAATGCCGATGGCAGTATCAATTGGGCGCCTGATGCCACAGGGACAAGTACCTATGCGAGTAATCCAATGCTTGGGGTTTATACAAAATACCAGAACAAAACGTACAATTTAATCAGCAATCTGGTTTTAAGTTACAAAATTCTTCCGGGGTTAGATGTAACAAATAGTATAGGTTATAATAAATTGGAAACAAATGATTATTCGCCATCCCCTTTAATTGCAGTAAGTCCTGAAAGTCGTTCTATAACAAAAAGAAGCGCGGCTTATGGAAATAGAGATGTTATCTCCTGGATTATGGAGCCACAGGCGAGTTACACAAAAAATGTCAATAAGAGCAAAATTGAAATATTAGTAGGGGGTACAATACTGAATCTAAAAATAAATTCTGGTTATTTATATGGTATAGGTTATTTGAGTGATGATATGTTGCAAAGTATTCATGCTGCATCAACGATAGGAACTGGAGTTTCGTCCATCTCTGATTACAGATATAATGCAATTTTCGGCCGGGTAAATTATAATTGGGACGATAAATACATACTTAACCTTACAGCTCGCAAAGATGGAAGTTCCAGATTTGGGGATGCGAATTTGTTTCACAATTTCGGCGCTATTGGTGGCGCCTGGATCTTTTCAGATGAAAATATTGTTAAAAAGAATTTTCACCTGTTAAGTTTTGGCAAACTTAAGGCAAGTTATGGTACTACGGGAAGTGACCAAATAGGTGATTATAGTTTTATGAGTTTGTATAATCTTTATCCGGTTCCATATCAGGGTACTAACGGTTTAATTCCTGCTGGGCTTCCCAATCCTCACTTACAATGGGAAGAAACTAAAAAGTTTCAAATAGGAATGGATTTGAGTTTTTGGCAGAACAGACTTTTTCTAAATGTAACTTATGTGAGAAATCGTTCCTCCAATCAATTGCTTGCTTATGAACTACCATCAGTAACAGGTTTTTCAGGGTATCGGGTAAACTTTCCTGCAACCATACAAAATAGAAATTGGGAATGCTCATTTAGATATACTACAATTAATAATAAAAATTTTAAATGGTCGATTAATCTTAATTTGACAGTCCCCCAAAATAAACTGATTGATTTTCCGAACCTGGCAAGTTCGAGCTATTCAAATTATTTAGTAATTGGTGAATCTACCTCAATCCGAAAGACATTGCACGTTATAGGTGTAGATCCTACTACAGGTAACTACATGTTTGCATCAAAAGTTGATCCTTTTAATCCAAAATTTCCTGATGATTATACTGAACTAAAAAATACTGATCCGAAATATTATGGGGGACTGCAGAATAATATAATCTTTAAAGGGTTCGAAATTGATTTTCTATTTCAGTTTGTTAAACAAACAGGGTATAATGATGCACTGTTCTGGAATGGAAGTTTTTACCCTGGTAATTTTTATGGTGGTTATAGTAATCAACCTGTAACCGTATTACAACGCTGGCAAAATCCTGGCGATAAAGTAACTATAAAAAAATATTCTACTAACCCTGACAATTTTATGTTAGCGAGTGAGTATAGGTTTTGTGATGCCTCTTATGTGAGACTAAAGAATGTGGCCTTGTCATGGACATTTCCAGAAACTATATTGAGAAAAATGTATTTAAGGAATAGCAAAATTTTCTTTCATGGCCAGAACGTATTGACTATTACAAATTATAAAGGTTTAGATCCAGAGAACCAATATGTATTGACCCCATCTTTGCCTCCTTTACGGGTATACACAATAGGGATACAGTTAGGATTATAAGATAAATAATTTGAAATGTAAGCTCATGTTATTTAAGTATAGATTTCAGAAAATAAAGGGCACTTTGTGCATTTCGTTTTTTATGCTGAGCTTGCTCGGCTGTAAAAAAATGATAGAGATAGATCCGCCTGTTAATACAGTTAATGAGCAAAGTGTTTATAAAGAAGATGTAACTGCTACCGCTGTATTAACAGGGTTATATTCGGGAATGATGGGGAACGCTACGGGCACAATCTTTACTGGTAATGGAAGTTTGTCATTATTGACAGGGTTATCATCAGATGAGTTAACCTTATATAATGGAGTAGCGGATAATAAATTAATTGCTTATTATAAAAACGCCTTATCAGCGGCTTCTCAATTGATTAATTATGGATCAGAGTTTTGGGGGGGAGGTCTTTATTATAATATTTTCATTTCTAACGCAGCAATAGAAGGCCTGAATAAAAGTAACTCATTAACTGCGTCTGTAAAAAAACAATTGCTTGGGGAAGCCAGGTTTATGAGGGCATTTTTTTACTTTTATTTAGTCAACCTCTATGGTGATGTACCGTTAGCACTCACGACTGATCCTTCAATAAACTCAGTCATACCCCGAACAGCTCAACAACAAGTATATCAGCAGATAATTGATGATCTTTTAGAGGCTGAAAATTTATTAAGTGAAACTTTCCTTGATGGTAGTTTATCTGCTTATTCAGGCATCCCGGAAAGAGTACGGCCAACAAAATGGGCGGCAGCTGCATTGCTTTCGAGAGTCTATTTATACTATGGGAAATTAACTGGTGATATTAGTAATTATGCCAACGCTGAGACCCAGGCGACCAGCGTAATCGATAATACTTCTCTTTTCGGACTTACTGCATTAAATAGTGTTTTTTTAAAAAATAGTAGGGAGACAATTTGGCAAATTCAACCGGTAGCGCCAGGACGTAATACTGAAGACGCGTTCACATTTATTCTTCCTCAAAGCGGGCCAAACAGTTACCTAAATCCAGTGTATTTAAGCAATTATCTATTGAGCAGTTTTGAAACCGGTGATTTGAGGAAAAAAGCCTGGGTTGATAGCATTACGCCTATATCTGGTAGCACCACATATTGGTTTGCCTATAAATATAAAGCGACAGTTACATCTAGTTCTATTAGTGAATATCTGATGATACTCAGATTGGCAGAACAATATCTTATAAGAGCAGAGGCCAGAGCTCAGCAAAATAATATCGATGGTGCAAAAATAGACCTGAATGTGGTGCGAAATAGAGCAGGCCTTCTTAATACTACTGCAAATGACAAAGCTGAAATGTTGGCAGCAGTATTACATGAAAGGCAGGTAGAGCTATTTACCGAATTTGGTCATCGTTGGTTCGATATGAAAAAAACAAAAAGTGTGGATGTGGTGATGAATTCTGTCACACCACTTAAGGGTGGTACATGGCAAACGACTGATCAGTTATATCCAATTCCGGTAGCAGACATTATTAGGAATCCAAAACTTACACAAAATGCCGGTTATTGAGCATTGTAAATGAATGGTTGATGTTATTCTTTGATTAATCCATGTTGTATAAGGCAAATAGTGAAAAGCTTAAAAATATCAATTTTAGAAACTCTTCAAATAATATATACATATGAAACAGTTACTAACAGTTTTAACTGCTATTCCAATAATTATATGCTCCTGCAAAAAAAACGATGCTGCACCGCCAGTAGTTCCAATGATTACTACAACTGCAGTTTCAAATCTCACTTACAATTCGGCTACCAGTGGTGGTGCTATTACAAGTGATGGTGGGGCCGCTATTACAACTAGTGGGGTTTGCTGGAGCAAAACGAATAATACACCGACTACAAGTGATTCGGTTAAATCAGGCACAACTGCTTCTGGTAGTTTTACATTTACGCTAAATAACTTATCTGAAAACACCGCTTATTATGTGAGAGCATTCGCCACAAATAGTGCGGGTACCGGGTATGGCAATGTGGTAACATTTAATACTACTGCAGACACCACAAAAGTTACATTCACATACAATGGAACTACAGTAACGTATGGTGTCATTATCAGCCCGACCACAGGAAGAAAATGGTTAGATAGAAATTTGGGCGCCAGCCAGGCCGCAACTGCTTATAATGATTATCTGGCATATGGACATTTGTTTCAATGGGGTCGACCTGTTGATGGCCACCAGTTGATTAATTATACTAGCTCTACAGCAGGAGCTGCGGTAAATGGAATGACAGCCACACTTGCTACCTCAGATAGTCCAGGAAATAATCTGTTTATTACAGCAAATACAACGGCACCTGATGGTAATGGCGTTTGGCATTATGATTGGCGCGACAATCAAAATAACAACCGTTGGGCAACCAATAAGCAAGGACCCTGCCCTTCTGGATGGCATGTCCCTACTACAAATGAGTGGCAAGCCGAAACCGGCCTTACTAACATGACGACTGCTTATAGTCAATTAAAGCTTACAGCAGCCGGCCGTAGATTTGGAGAGATAGATGGTCAGGGCTTAGAGGGCACTTTGCTAAGAATAGGGGATCGTGGATTCTACTGGAGTTCTACTCCTGGAACCAACGCTGGAGATGCTTATTATGCAAATTTTTTTTATAGCCCCGCTACTGTAAATCTAAGTAACGTTAGCGGTAGAAGCTATGGTTATAATGTTCGCTGTATAAAGGACTAGTTGGCCCTAATCCATGAGAAAGTTATTAAATAATAAAAATTGCAAGATTCGCCACTCCAAAAAGCGTCGGCGTGAAATGTGATGCCTTAAACTTCACGTATGAATATTAATAATCAAAAAAAAATAACGATTGCAATTTTGCTGCTGGCTATGTTACCAAATTTTGGACAGTTACTTGCTCAAAATGTAAATGCTTCTGGCACATGGGTACTTAAAGAACGACAAATTATTTCCGGACTAGACTATGCAAATGGCATTCCCAAGCAAATGATAATTGCTTTTTCCCAGGATTCATTGTCTCTAAGCCGTATCTATGATGGTGGAACAGACAAAGATAATATAGTCAATGAATCGCTGGCGCTGGATGGTTCACCAACAGAAGTTTTACGCACCATCAGCAGAAGAAAATCGCTCTTTAAAAAAGGCAGTGAAGCGAATTCGTTTTCAATCGAGGTGAACTTTCGGGATGTTAAAACCGGTGAGAGAACCAATGCAGATTACGTCGAAAACTGGAAACTGTCAGCATCCGGCCATGAGCTCTCAATTGAAAAGTATGCAAATGGTGCTGATGGGAGTAACTGGAGCATGAGAGGAGTTTATGAATTAAGAACAAAAGAACAGATAGATCAAGAGCAGGCTACAGGAAAAGGAATTCGATTTGTTGAAAATTTAGGATGGAATCAAATAAAGGCACTTGCAAAAAAAGAAAACAAATACATTTTCGTCGATTGCTTTGCCACCTGGTGTGTGCCGTGTAAGAAAATGGAGAAAGAAATCTTTGCATTAAACATGGTAGGAGCAGAGATGAATGATCATTTCATATCGGTTCGCTTACAAATGGACACAACAAGAAAAGACGGTGAAGCGGTAAAAGCATGGTATGCAACTGCTCATGATTTTTTGACCAGGTATAACCTCGTAGGCTATCCCTCATTTTTGTTTTTTGATCCCAATGGCAGCATTGTACATAAAGGACTCGGCTCTTACAAAGTAGATGAGTTTATAGAATTGGTGCAAACTGCAAGAGACCCAAACAAGCAATTTTATTCTTTGCTGAATAATTACCGCAGAGGGGCAATTGATAAGGAAAACATGTATAGTTTGGTACTGGCTGCAAAAAAATTAGAAGAGACAAAGCTAGCAGAAAAGATCCTGGTTGATTATAAGAACAAGTATTTAAACAAAATGCCTTCAGATTCTTTGCTTTCTGCAAAATATCTAAAACTGGCAAATGATTTTCAGCAATTGTTGGTTATGCAAGACGGCTCAAAAGGTATTTTCTTTAAACCCTTATACGAAAAAGGTAAGCAGGTTGATAATATTTTAGGCAGCCCCGGTTTTGCTTCCTATTGGGTGACTTGGATCATAACTAAAGAGGAAATTAAAGCTAAGGTGTTCCCAAATGAAAAGCCAGTTTCGAATCCTGAATGGAACAAGATAGGCGAAATAATAAAAAAGAAATATAAAAAGGCCAATGCAGATAGTTTGATTCTGGATGCTCAAATTGACTATTGTGACAAAATAAAAGACTGGAAAGATAGAATTAAATATTTTGTTGCAAAGGTCGAAAAATATGGTCCACTATCATTGGGGCAGTCGGGCGGCATGGGGGCTGATAATTCCATAAGTGATGCACTGCTTCCATATTGTGATGATAGATCGATATTAAATAAAGCAATAGGTTGGACGGAGCAGATCATCCACAGTAATGCTTACAAATATCCAATTGCAATGGTCTATGGAAATTACGGTGCATTGTTGTATAAAGCTGGAAGAATAAAAGAGGGTGTTGAAGCTTTTGAAAAACAGATCCATGCCATTGGATATAGAGGTCCTGAAGATTTTGATAAAGATCCGCGGTATAAACCGAAGGTAGAATACCTGGAAAAAATGAAGCGTGGGGAGAAAATAGATAGTACATGGGACCCAAGGGTTTTCTTTTGATACAGAATTCTGGATCTTGAAAATTTCCGTTAATTATTTTAAATGAAGCAAATGCCTAACAGTTTTTTCTTGCTGATATGTCTTGTTTTTAGCGTGAATATTTATTCGCAGGCAAGTAAACCCAAAGATATATGGGAAGAGAAGCTAGGAGCGGAAAAGAAAAATCTTGTCTTCCAGGCTGTTGAAGAATGGGATTCTTCGTTTAAGGTTAACTTAGACCCAATTATTTATGTGAATGACACAAACCAGCCATTCATGATGTTAAATGATGGCAACAACCTGTTGTTTTACATTCAGGAAAAACATACTCCAGTTCCAACTAAATCAGTAGATGTTTATAGTTATACTGATGTAAAGTTACAGGATGAGCAATTGAGGGATGTTGATATTCCCAGAAAGTACGCGTTTGTTTTTGATTTTAGATCTTCTCGCTTGATTCGCCTGGAAAATGAAGGGGAAAAACTGGTTGCTCATTATTCATCTTATGTGTACGACATTCAGATAAATGATCAGTACGTACTGGTCTATGACTTTGGTACAGATATTTTTACATACGACAGGGGTGGTGTCATAAATGAAACTTATTCAATGAAGCAGTATACCTGGAATAAAGCATCGGATTGTAATGTGTATTTAGTTTCTTTAAAAGACGGTTCTAAAAAAACAGTTAAGAAAAATGCAATTGCTACAATGGACAAATTCCCTTTTTTCCGGTTGTCGCCTGACCGTCATTATGTCCTGAGTTACGAGGACCATAATTACTACACTTACGCTATAGTCACAGGCAAAACCAGTTGTCTCACCAAACACATTTCGCAATACTTTTCCCCGAGAAGAGATTTCATCGATTATTATTACCCACAGGATAATATGACAGGTTGGAAAGATGAGTCTAAAGTCTTGGTAACAGATGTTAATTCAGATGTGTGGGAATTGGATTTGACGAATCAAAAGCAACCCGTAAAGCAATTGCGGCAATCTACGCAATCAAATACAGTGTCGTATGTGAACTTTGAAAAGAAGGATGGAACTATTGCAACTGAAAAGGTGAAATGGAAAACTTTTGATGGAAAAACCGGTAGTGGTGTTCTAGCAAAACCGAAAGATTTTGATCCAAAGAAAAAATACCCAATCCTATTTATTTACTATGAAAACAGTGTGGTTAAGTACAATAGTAACATAACTTATGGCAGTGGTGATTTTGTGGACTATGGTTATCTTGTCTTTTCTCCTAATATCGATTATTCAATAGGGGAAACGGGCAATAGCGTTTTAAATTATGTTGTATCAGCAGCTGAGTACCTAAAAAAAATGCCTTATGTAGATGCAACAAAGATGGGGCTTCGTGGTGCCAGTTTTGGTGGTTATGAAACAAATTACCTGGTTACCCGCACTAATCTTTTTGCTGCTGCTATATCAATGTCTGGGTACAGCGATTTTATTTCAAACATTGGAGCACAGAATATTTGGATCAGACCTCATGGGTTGGAAGGTACTGATCAAAATCGTTTAGGTGTTACCATGTGGGAACGTCCCGACATATGGATCAAAAACTCCCCTTTGTTTTATGCAGATAGAGTATCAACACCTTTACTTTTGATTGGAAGTCTAACTGACGGTGATGTTCCTTTTGAACAAAGCCTGGCTTTTTTCCGAGCCTTAAGAAGTATGGGCAAGAGGTCATGGTTGCTTCAGTATGATGATAGAGGGCACATTGCCGTAACTACTTCAATTGTTGGCAAACCTAATGTCAATTGCGATATGTGCACAAGGCAATTGCAATTTTTCAACCACTACCTAAAAGGTGAACCTGCGCCCAAATGGATGCTCGATGGGATACCGGCAAGATTAAAAGGAATTGAAACCGGGTTGGAACTGGATTCTACCGGCAGAACACCCGGTACTGGATTGAGAAGAGAAAAATTGATACTAACATCACAACAGGAAGAAATGCTTAAACACAGAACCATGGTAACTGATGATGGGAAGATTGTTGATGTTAACATACCTGGGAAAGCCACAAATAAGGCAACCGGCAAAACTAACAAATGAAGTACATCTCAATCCTGGCACTAATCTGTTTGGCTTCCTGCATGAGTAAGAGTAAGGAAGAAGCGAGGCCGTTATACAATGAAGCATTTCTTAAATTATTTGTACTGAATATGCAGACGGTCAATGAAACAAGTGCAATCAGACAATTGGATTCAATTGTGAACACAGCATCAAAAGACAGTACTGTCTTTCGCCAAACGATCCATTACTTAATAGAACCATTCTCTAATCCTAATTCATCCTACCGCATTCAAAATCTTTGCTTCAGGCTTTTGCAAGCCGAGATCAATTCAAAATGGTTCAATACTCATGAAAAAGAAGAAGCTGCCGGTAAATTAAATTTGTTACAACAGAATAACATCGGCAATCTCGCCAATGATTTCACCTACGTCACACCTGCAGTTTACAAAAAGAGAATGTATGATATTAAAGCAAAATTTCTCTTGCTGTATTTTAACAACCCCGAATGCAATGCCTGTAAGGAAATCAAGGAAGCCTTGGTTGCATCAAGCATCATCAACCAAATGCTAAAAACAGGAGATCTAAAAATACTTTCCATTTACACGGACAAGGACGAAAAGCTTTGGCTTAATCACTTGAATGAATACCCGCAGAGTTGGATACAGGGAAGGGATGAAAACGAAAACCTGTATAAGAATGAAGTGTATGAATTAAGTGCCATACCTACTATTTATTTGTTGGATAAGGGCAAGAAAGTGTTGTTAAAGGATGGCGTGAATGTAAGGGAGATTGAAAGAGAATTGTTGAAATACCATTAAAGAGTTGGATTTTGTTAAAAATTTATCTTTAAATCTAAATCATATCCTGTTTCAATACCTTTAAGCTTAAAAGGAATGCCCTTGCTCATCCATTTTGGCATTGGTGCCCCTTTAAGATAATGATCAAAAAATTGAGTTGTGCGGATAGTGAAATCCTGAGCTTCTTTATTGTTTAAAAGAATATGATCGCCAAAGTCATATTGTAATAGCCAAACAGGTTTTTCTAATCGCCATAGAGCGACAAATAATTCAACGGCTTGTAACCAGGGGACTCCTGCATCCAGCTTATTATGCATAATTAGCAATGGTGTTTTAATCTTATTTGCTTTTAATATTGGAGAACTGTTCAGGTACAATCCTGGATTGTCCCAGATGGAAAGATCGCCTTTTGCATATTCAGTTGTTTCGAGCCTGCTATTGCCATAAAATGTATGACCTAATTGTAAAGCTGAGCTAATGACATCGCTTACTCCTGCACCTTCTATTGCTGCAGCAAATTTATCTGTATGGGTAATTAAATAATTTGTTAATCCCCCTCCAGAGCTATGTCCGTTGATTGCGATTTTTTGGCTATCAACAAAAGATAGCGTTGATAACCAGCGAGCAGCCGAATACAAACTATTATATGCGCTTTCGCAAGCATTATTATTTTTAAAATAAATATCTGGTGTAAAAACTAAGTATCCATTGCTAACAAACCAGGCTATATCTATATTGCCATCTGTAAATTTTGGGGTTGGGAATTGATACAGTCGGTGTGATCGTTGTTCATAAAAGTTTATGATTAAGGGATATTTCTTATTCTGATTAAAGTTCTCTGGTTTGTAAAGAATTCCCTGAGAATATGAACTATCTAATTGTTTCCAATTTATTAGTTCCGCTGTTAACCAGTTATAAGCTTGTTGAGGCTGGAAATCAGTTATTGTCTTATAATTTATGAAATCAGATGTAAGAAAGTAATTTGGGGCATCGGTTGTTGATTGTCTTCTAACAATCCAAGCATTGGTATTCTTTGCCTTTATCGGAAGCATTCCTACCCCATAATTAAAATTTTGAGCATTTATAGGTAGAAAATTGGGAGTGCCTAGGTAATATATGTACCGCCCCATTGACAATAATTCTGGATTTCCTATCATGTTAATGGATTTCTTAAAAAACCCATTTTGTTTTGTTTTCGTATTATACGCTATTAATAAAATATCTTCATTTGCTTTGAAAATTACTGGGTCATTCATGCTTGTCATACCATATAAAAACCTAAGCTTGATATGGTTATTTTTCCCATAAAAGTTGGTAATGTTACATGCAGGCGTATTATCACCTGGATTCAATCGCCATATGTCATAATTGTCGTATACAAAAATTAAAGAATCGTTTTCTGACCAACCGGCGATACCAACTGGTCTTACAGGCCTGTTACTAGGTTCCCCTTCACTATATTCGCTTCTATAGGATAATATTTCTGATTGGATTATACCGGTTAGATTAATTGACCCCCCATTTTTTACATCATACTTGTAATAATTGCTATTTAACATGTCATAATATAAAAGGTATTTTCCGCTGGGAGAAAAAAAGAACTCTTTATAACCAGGGGGTAGAAGTACCTTGTTTCCATTTTTCAGGGAAACCAGCCAGTTTGTATCTAATGTTTTCAACCAATATTTATCACCTTTAGAATTACAAGTAATTATTATCTGGCCACTTTTTTGATCGAATGTTCTAATATATTCATTTTCAAATGTCAAGCGTACAACATTTTCAGCTGTTGTGCCGATTGCAGCTACATATATTGGAGCTTCAATATTGCTTACTTGTGTGCTTTGCAGGAAAGTGTCTCGATAATTCCATACATCAACCATTACAGCATCTGCTTTTTGCGGTTTTATTTCCCTGCTTTTTAATTGGAAATAAATATACTTACCATCTTTGCTAAATTGCGGAATAGATTTTTGGATTACTAAATTATTTTCTATACCCTTTGATATATTAGTTGCTTTTGTTATAGCACGCCTCATTCCCGATTTATAATACCATAATTGGCAATCAGGAGAAGGATTTCGGGATGGTGAATTGTTTTTATCGCTAAAATTTTCCTGTACAACATTAAAAGCAATTTGAGAACTTTCAACATCAATATCATAACCATAAATACTATCTTTCCTAATGGAGTTAAATTCTCCTTCCCAAATATCTGTAATCTTCATATTGGGAAGCGTAATCCATTTTAAAATGGTCGTAATAGTATTCCCCGCTTTCTTTTTTAAAATCAATACCAACACATTTCCGTTCTTAGCAAAAGAATACTGACTAACGGAACTAAAATGATATTCCCTACCTGAAAGCAAATCACATACAATTAATTTTTGAGAACTATCTTTTAAAAGATAAGAAAGCCAGTGATTATTTTTTTCAGGTATCTGATTAAAAGATTCGACATGCGGAATTTTCTTAATTGTGTTTGTGCTGAGTGTAAGAAAACAAAGAGTATCTCCCTTCTGGAAAATAAACTGTTTGCTGTCCGCCGAAAAGAACCCAGATTTATAATCTGCGTCGGGATACACCCATTTATTCATGTTCTTTGTAGATAAAACATATAATGTATTGCTACTTGCAAAGGTTGTGGTGCTATATGTAATATATTTTCCATCATCACTAATGAGGGGCTCTGAATTAAATCGAGTCCAGTTATTAATGGCATCGATATTTAAAGAGGGCTTGGACTTATTTGACCATGTTTGATTGAGGATCTGAGGCCGCTCTGATGTTTGTCCAAAATTAGCGATTGTGTAATGAAGCAGGATTGTAGTTAGAAATATAAATTTCATAAAGCATGTGTTACTTGAATTGCAAATAATAGCAGAAATACAATTTTGGATTTAATTAATTTTTAGGTTTACTACTTTTGATCTACTAAACAAACAGCCGAAGGACAAATGGTGGAATGACCACCCTGTGATGTTCCAGCCCATGTATTGTCAATATGATAATTTGAAGAACCTTGAACTAATTATTTCATCGAAATAAGTTTGCAATCTGTATTTTGAGTTGTATTTCCCCAAAAGGAGCCTGATAAAGGTTTTGTTTTAATTGAAACGGCGCAGCTAACAATAACAATTACAGCTATGGCTGAAATTAATTATCTCATAAAATAAAATAGTACTTTGGTGTGTCGATGTTTGTTTAGTAAGTTTTATTCTATGGTGAACAGGATTGTATCTGAGAACTCAATAAAATGTTGATTAATTCTGATCTACTAAACGAATTGCTGTAGGACAATCTGTGGATGGACAGGTACAGCCTCCCCACCCAGTGTTAATAAAGAAATTGCTAGCGCCGGTAGTTTCCTTTTTTAATGAGATGATATGGCAGCCTACATTCGCAGTTGTAGATCCACAATATAGACCTCCTAAAGGTTTTGTTTTAAAAGCAAGGGCGCTGCTAACAATAACAATTACTGCTATGCCTGAAATTAATTTTCTCATAAGATAAATATTTGATTTTAGTATTTCGTGATTTAAATATATTAATTCATTACGAACGAAATTCCATCCACTTTTAAGTCGGTGCAAATCTGATTTGAGTCCTTAAATTTGATTCTATTTCAGTACTAACTGTTAAAGCTATTGCAATAACCAATTAACTGCTAATAAACCTATTTTAGGGCAAAAAATCAACAAAATGTTTAATTCTCTTCTACTAAACGAACTGCTGTAGGGCAATCTGAAGCTGGGCAAGTAATACCATCCCACGTTTTAATAAAGGTATTTGTTATGCCGCTAGAAACTTCTCTTTTAAATGGAATTATATGGCAATTTGTATTTGCGGCTGTAGTGCTGCCACAAAAGGCTCCTCCTAAAGGTGCTTTAAAAGCAAGGGCGCCGCTAATAATAGCAATAACTGCTAAAGCTGAAATAACTCTTTTCATGACAATAAAATATAATTATAGTGTAGCGATATTTTTAAATAAGATTTCTGTTATTGTGAACAGAATTGCACCAATTTATAAGTTGGTGCAATTCTGAATTTGATTCCTAAAATTGGTTCTATTTCATTAGCAATGTTAAAGCTTCTTGCAATTACAATTAATTAATAAAACCTATTTTAGGACAATAGAAATCAATGACAAATTGATTAATTCTGATCTACTAAACGAATTGCTGTAGGACAATCTGTAGACGGGCAGTTAACACCATCGAAATTACTTTTAATAAAGGTATTTGTTGCGCCAGTGGTAACTTCTTTTTTCAATGGAATTATATGGCAATTTGTATTTGCGGTTGTAGTACTGCCACAATAAGCTCCAGATAAAGGTGCTTTAAAAGCAAGGGCGCCGCTAACAATAGCGATAACTGCTAAAGCTGAAATAACTCTTTTCATAAAAATGTGTTTGAGAAAGGTTTATAAATTACCTACTCTTATTTTATAGTGGTTTTCGGTTTCCCCACTTTATTCAATAAAGATGAATCATAAGCGGCCTTTCTTATAAAACATTTCATTGAGTTTTCCTGGTCTTGCTTGCAAGTCAAGACACTAATTATTGCAATGCAATATCTTTTAAGGTGCTTACATAGTTTTTTCCTTGAAGCACCTGTTTTAATTTCTTATTCCTGTCATATATGGCTATATATGGGACAGTTGTAGCGTTAAAATAATTTGCAAATGACATGTTGTGATCTATGCCTGCTTTAATGTTCGGGTACTTATTTAATTCGTACTTTTTAACATATTCTTTGAATGCCGGGTACTCACTCATACAAACCATATAAATATTAATGTCTTTTAGTGATTTTATATTCGAAGTCATAGCTCTTGTTTGTGCCCGGCAATAGGGACAGTTAGTTTGAAAAGCAAACAATATAGTGGGTTTGCCCGGGTCGCTGCTTGTGGTATTAAAATGGGTAAGGCTATCATATGCAATCAGATCTACAGCTGGCATGGGTTTCCCTTCTAATCCGGTTTTAATAACATCCGGCTTTTTAGTCTGACAACTCCATAGCAATGTCACCACCAATAAAATAGATGCAAGTTTCATTTAAATAAATTTTAGAATTCCTACACGTGACTCATCAGGTGTTTCTTTTTTTAATCTTACGAACGCTCCATCCTCTTTTGCATTCGTATGGCAACAAGTGATAGCAGAATCAATAAGCCATTAAAAACCAGGTGTCCTTTCCAGGATAATGCTTCTAATATTCCACCACAACTACAGGGTAGCTCGGGACTAATGGTAAACAGCGTAATAATATAGGCCGTAAAAAGGATCATTAATATCAGTGTTAGATATAGTCCTTTTAACCGGTAGCGTGGAAAAAATAATAAAAGCGCTATTATGAATTCGCCAATCGGCATTCCCCAGGCAACCACAGGTGCTATGGGTGCTAATATGGGAGATTCGTAAAGTTGTTCTGTAAAAACATCCAACTCCATTAATTTGCTTATTCCTGTGTATAGAAAGAGGGCCACAAAAAACAACGCAATGATCTCAATAAGTACACTTTTCTTCACCCAAGAAAAGTTAACTATCCTTTTAAAAGTATTATCCTTGTGCAAAGTGTCATTGGCTGATATATGTGTCATAGATGTGGTTTTAAAAACCCGGGAGCCAGCAGGGGAGCGTCCATCCCATGCCTACTATGCGAATCCCTCACGTAAATAAATATTTACTGCATGAGATGCCCATACCGGCTTCCCGGTGATATATATATAATTAAAAAAAGGCTTTAACAGCATCCATAGTGTGGCACTATGAAATGACTATTAGTTTGTTTCGATTGCTAGTGGTTAAGAAGAAAAAATCAAGAGTAACTTTTGCCTGGTGGTTTAGGACTTGTTGTAATAGAAGAAATTTCGTGAAGTCGATTGATGATGATTCTTGTGATCATGATGGATAAAGTTTTTCTGACAATAAGGTTTCAATCATTCATTTTATTAGCTGCCGAAAAACCCTGGAAGGGGTGGTGATAGGGAGTGTTTTCTACCATCGTTCTCCTGGTCTCTCAGCCACCAACCCATTCCCGCCGGGCTTTGTTTTTTATCGGTCGAACTAAAGAGCTTGTTTTCTAATCTGTAGGCAAGGTACAACCTCAAATGTATCGAATCGGTACAAAAAGGTATCGAATCCGGACTAATTCATGTTTTCTCTTCTGTGTACATTATTTCCTGCACATCGCTTTCATTATTACGCCATTGCTTTGGTGTAACGCCTGTCAACTTCTTGAAACTCCTGTTGAAATTTGTTTTTGTTATGCCTAACCGGTCTGCGATCTTCTTGATCGGTAGCTCTGTGGTCTCCAGTAAATACTTTCCTTTTTCAATTCGTATGGAAGTTAAATACTCATAGAAGGTCATCTTGGTGACCAGCTTAAAACATCTTTTCAATGTTCCTTCATTACTGGCAACCATCCGGGCTATGTCCTTTAAGGTATAACGCCGGTGATACTCTTTCTCTAAAATGCACCTGGCTGCATTAATTTTTTCAAGGTCATCCTTTTTAATTCGTGTCATTGGCATGCGGATAAGGTTTTCGTTCACAATGGCAATTATCATTCGTTATTTAAATACCCGTTCACTCTTCAATAAACTCAAAGTAATAACGGGTATGTTGTATAAATTCATTCGGCGTTGTCAATATGCGGGCTAAGGGATGGATGTTATCATTATTGTCTATCACAATCATCCTGTTCCCAATCTTACGAAAAGAGAGGGGATACGTATCCGGGTCTCCAATATCGCAGACCAACAACGCTTTTCCAGCTTCATATAGATTGCTTAACTGGCCTGGTTGTATCTGTGCCAGGTCGGCTGCTTCCCTGATCCCGAAATCAAGAATGAAGTCCCGAATGGTATGTTCGTTGATGAAATATTCCAACGATTCTCCACTGCCGGCGCCCACCTTTCGGATGTGCGAGGCTACCAACAGGTTATTATTAATGCCTGTTGCCATACTTACTCCATAGGAGTTGGCATAAATGCCACCATGCTCGCAAATAAAATCTATTATATCGCTTTCGAGATATTCCATGAAACGATAATAGTTTTGATTTTTTTGCGCTACTGTATCAGGTTATGCTTCGTGTTGCATTACATGGGTATCAAATCCCTGTTGTTCGTTTAATGGGCCAATCAATTTGGAAGACGCTTCAATGTCTTTCGCTGGCCCTGGTTGTTCGCTTTAGAGTTGGGTGTGATTTCTTCTGCAATTTAAAAAGGTCTAAGTGTTGAATTGGAAATAAAAAGGGGCGATTTCAGATTATTTTTATTACCCTAATGGTTAACTATTATATAATTACCCCTGGTCGTTATAATGGTCATTGCGCCAATGCTTAGGTGTGGTGCCGGTCAATCTTTTAAACTGCCGGTTGAAATTCCTTTTATCGAGTCCAACCAGGTTTGAGATTATTTTCATGGATAGATCTGTGGTTTTCAGTAGTTTTTTTGCATGATCCATCCTGATTAAAGTCCAATAATGGTACAACGGCTCACCGGTAATAATTTTAAAGGCCGCTCTTAGCTTCAACTCATTGGTGCCTACCATATGTGCCAGCTTTGCAGCAGTGTGATGCTTGTCAAATTCGGTCTCTATTATTGACTTTACCTGCAAGGCCTTTTCAAAGTCCTCATAATTAAGATTTACGGTGCTCATGGCGGATAAGGTTACCTACCAAAGTGTAAAATGTGTCTGATTCCTGTGGGTAACTGTAAATTAGCAGGTTTTGCCCATATTAGATCGGGGCCTTTTTATATTTTAAAATTTCTATCATCTAAAAATATGTAGTCTTGATGGTTAGGTCACCTTTATCGTAACCGGGTTTATTTTTTTTATGTACTGCCAAAGATTGAATCAAATTGAATCAATTCTGAAACGTATTGAATAATCGATTTTTCAACCTTCCCGTATTTTTAGAAAATTACGCTAACTGCTTATAACGATTGCTTATGTCTCCTAAACTTGCCTGTGCAATGAAATGGGGCCTGCCTGTGCTTGCCCTGATCATGCTAACTGTATTTGCTTGTTCCAAAAAAAGCGTTACCGATAAAGGAACGCCTTACGATCCTTCCTCGCCGGTCACCATTAGTCGCATTTTCCCGGATAGTGGTGGCGTTAATACTCAGCTGATTATAAATGGTTCTAATTTTGGAACCGACACTTCTCAAATCAACGTATATATTAATGGCCACCGGGCGCCTTTAATTGGTTCGAATGGTTCTGCCCTCTATGTGTTAGTCCCTTCGAAATCCGGTTCGGGCGATGTTAAAGTGGTGGTGGGCGCTCCTACCCAGGAAGTGATTGCTCCGGTTCCATTTAAATACATTTTCTCCCCCCGTGTTAGCACATTGGCCGGTTTTACCGATAAAGATGGAAAGACGGCCATCGTGGATGGTCCTATCGACAAGGCGCAATTTGAAGAACCTTACTGGCTGTGCTTTGATGATAATAAAAATATCTATCTGCTGGAAGAATACCGCGGATTGCGGTTTATCAATGCGGCTAAAACAGAAGTGTCTACAAAATTCAGAACGGGTAATGGTATGGGCCGGCCGAGAACGCTTGCGTTTAATCCCACCTGGGATACCCTGTATATTACCAACGACCAATGGGATTGGACCGGTTTAAGTACGGCCATCGCTACCAAAGCGGATAACTTTACACGCTGGACTTCCCTCGTCTATAGTCAAACGACCAATGGCGGGGCCGCACATCCGCAAACCGGTGATTATTTCTTCAATGCCTATTCTACGGGCGCCATTTTTAAATGGGACAGGGCGGCCAAAGTGTCCAAAGAATTATACCGTATTGGTGATGTAAGCTGGGAGTTCAATGTTCAATTTGCGCCCAGCGGTGATTTCGCTTATATCGTTGTGATAAATCAGCATTATATCCTGAAGTCGATCTATAACCGCTCTACCGGGCAGTTGGAAACCCCGGTTCATTTTGTGGGTGGCAGAAGAAGCAGCGGTTATAAAGACGGGGTAGGTACGGATGCGCGATTCGACCAACCTATGCAGGGCGCCTTTGATGAGAATGATAATTTTTACCTGGCCGATGCGGAAAACCATTGCATTCGTAAAATAACACCGGAAGGTGTGGTAAGCACTTTTGCCGGCCGTCCTGACAATAGGGGGTATACTGACGGTACCTTACGCGATGCCCAGTTTAACCTGCCGCGGGGAATTATCTATGACCGGCAATCGGGAACTTTTTACGTGGCCGACCAGGTGAACAGGCGTATCAGAACCATCTCCACCGAATAACCTTAACGCGAATACTGTCATTATGAAATTATCAATAACCTTACTACTGCTTATGCTGAGTAGTTATATGACTACCCATGCCCAGGAATTCATACAGGTATCCGGTACTGTAATCGATGCCACCAATAACACGCTTACCGGGGTAAGCGTATCCATTAAAGACAGGGTAGGCGGCGGTGTTATGACGAACGATAAAGGTAGATATACCGTACGGGTTGAACCGTATAGTACGTTAATCTTCTCATACGTTGGTTTCGCCAGCCAGGAAATTAAGATTAGTAATAAAAGCCTGTTGAATGTAACACTGAAACCGGCTGATTCAAATGCCTTGTCGCAGGTAATAGTAACCGCTGCCGGTCCGCAGAAAAAGATCTCTGTTGTCGGCGCCATTTCATCCATAAACGTTGATGAATTGCGCACACCCACTGCCAATATCACAAATGGTCTGGCGGGCAATGTGCCGGGCATAATCGCTATGCAGGGATCGGGCGAACCGGGTAATAACCAGTCTGAATTCTGGATCCGCGGTATTTCAACATTCGGCGCCAATCAAAGTGCCCTGGTACTGGTAGATGGATTTGAACGGCCTTTTAATGAAATAAATATTGAGGACATTCAGTCTTTTTCAGTGTTAAAAGATGCATCCGCTACTGCCATTTATGGGTCAAGAGGCGCCAATGGAGTAGTGTTGATCACAACCAAAAGGGGCAAGGCCGGTAAAGTGAATATCGATGGAAAAATGGAGTATGGGTATTTAACCCGAACGCGCACGCCGAAATTCGTTGATGGTTATACATACGCGCAACTGGTGAATGAAGCAAAGATGACGCGGAACCAGGAGCCCATCTATACGCCCAATGAGCTTGATATCATCAAGGAGGGGCTGGACCCGGATCTGTATCCAAATGTGAACTGGCAGGATAAATTGCTTAAAAACGGCGCTAATATCTACAGGGCCGCCATTAATTTGTCTGGCGGGGCTTCCATTGCCCGGTATTTTGTTTCGGCCAGCTATGTTGATGAAGGCGGTATGTATAAAACCGATAAGGTACTGGAGGATTACAAAACCAATGCGCACCTGTCTCGATGGAATTACCGCATTAACTACGATTTGGATATTTCCAGAACAACCACGCTGGCGTTGGGCGTTTCAGGCTTTTTGGAGAAACAAAACTTTCCCGGTTTAAATAACCTCAACATCTGGTATGCGTTGATTGGCCAGTCGCCGGTATCCATTCCCTTTATGTATTCCAATGGCCTTACGCCCGCGTATGGTACCGGTAACAGGACCAACCCCTGGGTGTTGGCCACGCAAACAGGATACCGCGAACATTGGGAAAATAAAACCGAATCGAACGTAACGCTGAACCAACGGTTGGATATGCTGACCCCGGGACTTCGGTTTACGGCACGACTGGCTTTTGACGCCAACAGCATGAACGATATCAACCGCATTAAATGGCCTGAACAATATAATGTAGAACGCAGACGCGACAGGAACGGCAACCTTATTTTGCATCGCATTTCCACTGAGTCGTTGATGCACCAGGAAACAGGGTCGTGGGGCGAACGGGTTTACCAGGCCGAAGCTGAATTAGGGTATGGCCGGAACTTTGCCAGCAAGCACAACGTAGAAGGATTGCTTAAATATTTTGTACGTGAACAGAGACAAACCCAGAACCTGGGAACGGATATTAGAAATGGATTACCCCGCCGTAATTTGTCTGTGGCCGGCCGCGCCATGTATGGTTATATGAACCGCTACCTGGTGGAATTCAATTTTGGGTATACCGGTTCTGAGAATTTCAAAAAGGGCAATCAGTTCGGTTTCTTCCCTGCCGTTGCCGTGGGTTGGAACATCGCAGAAGAAAAATTTATTAAAAAGAAGTTTGACTGGCTCGACCTGTTCAAGATCCGTTATTCTATTGGCGAAGTGGGTAATGATAATTTCGGGGGATTGCGTTTTGCCTACCTGAGCACCATAGAAGGTGGCGGCGGTTATAATTTTGGTGAGCCGGTAAGTCCGAATACATTTACCGGTCTCTATTATACGCAGGTAGCATCCGATGCGCTGACCTGGGAAGTAGCCCGCAAGCAGAACCTGGGTTTCGATATCAATATTCTGAATAATTTATTTTCCCTCACGTTCGACATCTTCCAGGAAACACGCCGGAACATTTATATACAAAGAAGTCAGTTGCCAAACATGGTAGGCATCAGCAGCCAGCCCTGGGCCAATGTAGGTAAAATGGATAACCGGGGGATCGACGGTAATTTTGGCGTTCGGAAAAAAATAGGCAACATCAATTTTAACCTCCGTGGAAATATCACTTATTATAAGAACAAGATCCTGGAGCGGGATGAGCAAGCCAACCCATATTCTTATTTGATGCAAAAGGGCTATCGCGCAGAACAAACAAGAGGACTAATCTCACTGGGCCTGTTTGCAGATTATGAAGAAATAAGGAACAGTCCGCGCCAAACTTTTGGTACCTACATGCCGGGCGATGTCAAATACAAAGATGTAAACGGGGATGGCATTATTAACAATGAAGACATAGTGCCTATTGGCGCCAGTTGGCGGCCCGCGTTGGAATATGGCATGGGCCTGTCCGCATCGTGGAAACAGCTGGATGTGAATGTGCATTTTCAGGGCGCAGGACGTAATTCCTATTTTTTAAATGGGCCTACGGTATATCCTTTTGTAGAAGGCGCCTGGGGTAATATTCTAACGGAAGTAACTGCACCCGGCAGCCGATGGATTGCAAAAGATATTGCCAAGGATGATCCCAGTGCAGAAAATCCAAAAGCGAAATACCCGCGTTTAAGTTACGGCGGCAATGCCAATAACTACCGGCCATCTACCTTCTGGATGCGGGATGGCGCTTACCTGCGTTTTAAAACATTGGATATCGGTTATACGGTGCCTGGGAAAATTGCCACAAAATTACGCTTCAGCAATTTGCGGTTATACCTGCTGGCGCAGAACCTGGCGGTGTGGGATAATGTAAAAGTATGGGATCCCGAATTGGCCAGCAGTGACGGTACCCGTTACCCGCTTCCCAAAACAGTAACCATAGGCATGACATTCAAATTCTAATCAACCAATACCATTGGTATGAAAATACATTATTTAATAGTTTTCGCTATCATGGCCGGCTTGTTCCATTCCTGCAAAAAGTACATGGATATGGATCATTTCTTTAAGGACAGGATGAATATTGACACCCTGTTTGTGAGAAAGGATTATGCCGACCAGTGGCTGGCAGATACCTATACTCATTTACGAGGAGAAAACCTGGATGTTGCCAGTAAAGATTATGCTCCCTTCAATCTGATCTCCGACGATATGTTCTTTGGCGATCGCGGCGATGAACTGGATGGCAGAAGCTATAAAAATTATAAGAATGGCGAATACACCGAATCCTGGATCCAGGGTTCCTGGGCTTCCTGTTACCAGGGTATTCGCAAAGCATCTATCTATATTTTTAATATTGACCGCAATCGCGAAATGAATGCAGGGGAAATCGCCAGCGGTAAAGCGGAGGCGCGTTTTTTAAGGGCTTATTATTACTGGCTGTTGATCAGGAAATACGGTCCGGTACCGTTAGTGCCCGATGAAGGCATTGATTATACCTTACCCTATGAACAACTGGCCCTGCCACGAAGTGCTTATGACGATTGCGTGGAGCTCATCACCAGTGAACTGGCAACTGCAGCCAAGGACCTTCCCACGTCACGTACCAATCGCGACCGGGCGCGGCCAACGAAAGGCGCGGCATTGGCTGCCCGGGCAAAAGTATATTTGTTTGCAGCAAGTCCGGAGTTCAACGGCAATACCGAAATGGCCGAACTGGTAGATAACGAAGGCAATCAACTGATATCACAGGTATACAATGAAGAAAAATGGGCAAAGGCAGCAGCTGCTGCAAAAGATGTAATAGACCTGAATGTATACCGTCTGTTTACTGCGCCATTCAATGCGAATGATCAGGGGCCGGCGCAACCAAAAACAATCGTTCCGCCATTTAATGCACGGTATTCGAACGCATCTTTTCCCAATGGATGGAAAGATATTGATCCGTTTGAATCGTATCGCCAATTATTCAACGGCGCGTTGACGGCTTCTGGTAATCCGGAGTTGATCTTCTCCCGGGTAACGGAATTGAGTGGGGTAGGGCCAGAAGCCATGGCAAAACACCAGACACCTTATTCTATGGGTGGATGGAATGCGCATGGCATTACGCAAAAACAATGCGATGCTTATTATCTGAACGATGGCAATGATATCCCGGCAAATCCAAGAGTATCCGGCTTCTCACCCAACGATAAAGATTATCCGCCATTGCCCGCCGGTGTTTCTTTGCAGTATGCTAACAGAGAGCCACGCTTTTATGCCTCCGTTGCATACAATGGAAGCACCTGGTACCGGCTGAGTGCGCTTGATCCGGCATTAAGAACCAAACAGGTTTTTTATTATCGGGGAGAACCGGATGGCAAGCAGCCGGCATCGCCGCAGTTTCATGTAAGGACCGGCCTGGGCATCAAAAAATTTGTGAACCCTATTGACTCGCACGACGGAAAAGTATTAGGGTCGTTTGTGGTACCGAAATATGAACCTGCTATCCGGTATGCAGAAGTGCTTTTGATCTATGCAGAAGCCCTGAACGAATTGGGCGGTTCTTATAATATTCCGGATTACACCGGAACAACGACGCACGCCATTGCCAGGAATATGCCGGAAATGAGCCGTGCCATCAGTCAGATCAGAATACGAGCAGGACTGCCCGATTTTGATGGAAGTGTTTATGGTTCGAAAGATATGTTTAGAAAAGCATTGAAAAGAGAACGGCAAATTGAATTGCTGGGTGAGAACCACCGCTATTATGATCTGCGACGTTGGAAAGATGCGCCGGTAGAAGAAGCCATGCCAGTGATGGGTTGTAATATGGATATGACAGTAGCGCAGCGCGATCAGTACCATACACCGGTTGTGATCCCTTCTTTCCCCACCATATTCGTGAAGAAAATGTATTTGTGGCCCATTGCGCACGAAGAATTACGAAGAAATAAAAAGTTGACCCAAAACCCCGGTTGGACTACACCTTATTAAACCGCATGCATATGAAAAAAGTTTGTTTATATATGTTAGTCTCCGTTTTGTTAGGCGCTGCCTGCAATAAAGAGTGGACAGAAGAATTATACATCAAAGAAGTGTCGTTTGTAAAAAGCGGTGTGGTTAAAGTGTATGCGAAATACAAAAACCAGGGTGGGGTGGTAACGGTTAAGGTACCGGTTATTTTAAGTGGCTCCACTGGTAACCCCGATGATATTGAAGTGACCATCGACATAGACCGAGATACGCTCGAAAGCCTGAACTTCGAGCGGTTCAGGTTGCGGAAGGACCTGTATTTTCAGGAACTCCCCAAGGCCAATTATTCCATTAGATCGATGACCACCATCATTCCCAAAGGATCGTTACAGGGGTATTTTGAGGTAGAATTGAAACTGGAAGGCCTGGACCTGATCAACAAATACATGCTGCCGTTAAAAATAGTAGCCACCTCAAACAACAATGTGGCCAATAGAAGATGGTTTAGTAAATCGCTTATGCAGATCATACCATTTAATGATTTTTCAAACAGGTATTCGAATGCCGGACTCATCTGGAACCGGGATGTGCCGCAGAACAATCAAACCGCTTTAACAACGCCCATCCGTAATGCCTGGGTGGTGGATGAACAAAAGGTTTTTTTCTTTGCCGGGAATATTGATGAAGAAGCGTACGACCGGGCGAAGTATAAGATCATGGCTACATTTAACCCAGACAGTACTGTTACGCTTACAGCGCCGGATGCCACGATCAAATTCGAACAGAAAGGCGGGACCTATATCATTACGAAAAAAATGGATGAAGTGCAGCCGTACCTAGAGAAAACGTACATTACCATGAACCTGGAGTATTGGTACAGCGATATCACCAATCCGGCGTTCCCGATCAACTACCGGTTTACAGGACCATTAACACTTGAAAGGATCCGAAATATTCAAATTCCCGATGAAGATCAGCAGGTGCAGATAGAATGATTATGAATAAATATATTTTACAAACCCTACTGGGATTGATGATCGCAGGTGTTTGCTTTGGACAGGGTGGTACGAACATAAAACCGCAGCCTTTTAATACGTTGTTCAATGCCGAAAAGAAATGGCTGGTGTTGCCGGTTAAAAATGGCGCGCCCAAAAGACGGATCGACATTTGGTACAACGGGCAACTGGTACGATATCTTGATATAGAACTGGCAGAAGATAGCGCCGATTGGTTTTCCTATCTCGATATCAGTGAATGGAAAGGCCGTATACTCGATCTGCGGGTGAACCTGATGCGACCGGGTTCGAAAACTTTTTCACCGGTCAAACAATCCGATCTTGATATCAATGCAGGTATTGTATACCAGGAGAAATACCGCGGGCAGTTTCATTTTTCACCCAAACGCGGCTGGTTGAACGATCCCAACGGCCTGGTATATTATAAAGGAGAATACCATTTGTTTTTTCAGCACAACCCATATGGTACCGAATGGGGCAATATGCATTGGGGACATGCGGTTAGTAAAGACCTTGTGCATTGGACGGAGTTAGGAGAGGCTATTTATCCGGGTGAATGCGGCACTATATTCAGTGGCACGGCCGTGGTGGATTCCAATAATACATCCGGCTTTGGCAACAATGGGCAGGCGCCGCTGCTGACTTTTTTCACCTGCGACGGCTCCTGGACGCAAGGGCTGACTTACAGTACCGATGGAAGGCGTTTTGAAAAATTGTCTAATACAGTAGTGCCACGATACAGCATGGGTAACCGCGATCCCAAAGTGCTTTGGCATGAGAGCAGTAAGCAATGGGTCATGGTATTCTGGGCGGAATCGGTTACAGAACCCCGCAAGCATACCCTTCGCTTTTATACTTCTCCCAATTTAAAAGACTGGACTTACACCAGCAGCCTGGAGGGCGGTGCGGGCAATGATAATTATTTATTTGAATGTCCGGAGTTATATGAACTGCCGGTACAGGACGAATCATCAACGAAAAAGTGGGTGATTGCCGGAGCGAATGGCATGTATGCGATCGGTAGCTTTGATGGAAAATTGTTCAAAGTTGAAACGGATCGATTACAGGGTATCCACGGCCGTGACTTTTATGCAGCACAAACATTCAACAATGAACCGAACCAACGAATTATTGAAATGGGGTGGTGGCGGACAAAAACAAATGTAGCAGGCATGCCCTTTAACCAATCCCAGAGCATACCTATAGAGATCAAACTGGTGAAAACGGACGCAGGACTGCGGATCGCCCGTTTCCCGGTAAAAGAGCTGGAATCATTGCGACAGAAAAAACATGCCATGGGCAGGTTGGCTTTGTCTGCCCAACATCCGGTAGATCTTTCCCGGTTAAACCTGCATGAGTTTGAAATGCGGCTGCAGCTTGAACCCGGAACTGCAAAACAAATTCAATGGAATATTCATGGCAAACAAATTACCTACAACGTTCAACAACAGCAATTGAGCTGTGATGGAGTTACTGCACCGGCTCCGCTTGTAAAAGGGAAACTGGAGCTGGTCGTATACGCTGACCGAATAGGTTTTGAAATATTTACGGCGGATGGTTTATTGTTTATGCCGGTGAATGTGAACCTCGATACAACTGATGGGCACTTTTCCATCGCGGTAACGGGTGGAAAAGCCCGGATTAGTTCCATGGTGATATTTGAGCTGGGAGGTGTTTGGAAATAACTGGATTCACTATTGCCTTCTTAATTTACTACCCCATTTACTACCTCATTTTATGATAATTTAATACTCGAAAGAAAGGCATAATTTACTGTAATCCTTTCTGATATAAGGATTTGTGATATGATCCTATATGTATTAATGTCTCTGATCTGGCTCATTTTACCACCCCATTTACTACCCCATGTTCTATCTGCAGGCTATTCTATGGGAGGAGGTAGCTGATTAATTAGCCATCTTCCAGATTTGTCTGATCCTTCCCTCGTGAGAAGTCCTAAGTTTCGTAATTTATTAATATTTCTATCGACAGAAGATTTTCCTTGTCCAGTTAAATTTGATAATTGAATCTTCGTAATTCTTTCTTCATCGTGAATCGCTAATAATATTTTAGTTAGTGGAGCGGTTAAATGTAATCCCCATCCATCCAACCATTTTTCAAAAACCATAGGCCGATAGAAGATAACTGTAAAAAAGCCACCTATTTCAAATTTCGGTTCTATGAGATTAGCTTCCTTCATCGCATCCCGCATACGTTTAATACCTGATCCTACTTTTTCAGCAAGATCTATACGTTGCATCAATCCAAAAACTATAGGATTTCTGGAAAAGCTTTTAGTTCCAAACTCCTGTTGTGTAATGGTACTAATTAAGCCGCCAGGATTACTGATTTCTACTCTGTCATCATAAATCTCTACCATAATTACAGCTCCCTTTTCGTAGTAGCTACGATGGCAAATCGAATTCGCCAGGGCCTCTCTAAAAACAGTTTCCGGTATTTCAAGTATTTCTTTTCTTGGGCCTCCTTGCTGGCTTTCTATTTCATACCCCAGGTTTAATTTAGAAATGAGGTATTTTAAAGCCTCTTCATATTGCTCAACAAGGTTTCCAGTCATTTCTTTATTGTCCAGGATATATCGTTTGTCAATACCTTTGAAAAGAACGCATCGGATAGTAGCATGGTCGATGTGCTTTTGTACGTTTTTGGCAAAAAGCAATACCGCAGCATTGATGATTTGCTCGTTGGCGTCAGTCAATCGCAAATTGTCCAGCAAGCTGATTTCGCTGATATTTGCCGTAATGCCGGCCTTTCTGGTAAATTCCTGAAAGAAAGCAGAATCAAAGTCTCCCGGATATTTAAATGAGGGGCAGGGAGCCGTATCAAAAAAAATACTATCCGAATGCTGAAAGAATTTCCGCATTTGCTCAATAGAAGTTATCTTTTCAGAATTGGGACCATTACGTACATAAATGCTTCCTGATACAGCATAGGGCTTTTGCACTCCAACTGGGCATTCAAAACAAAGTATAGTTTTTCCATTCACTTTATATTCGGATACTTGTATTGGAAGTGAAGGATCAATCAGGTTAATTACACTTTGAACTCTTGAACGCTGTATATTGTCCAGTGAAATTCCTGAAATCTGCTGCTTATCATCTATGCCTACCAACAATACGCCTCCATTCGCATTGGCAAATGCACACAATTCAGTAGCTAATTCACTAAGCTTAGAGGGAAAAGATTGTTTATATTCTACGTTGTAGCCTTCTCCTTCCTGTATTAATAGTCCCAGTTCCCGCAATGTCATATAGTAAATACAAAAAAGTTAAAGTAAAAGGCACAAAAATGCCCCATGCTAATGCTTTTTAATAATGGGTCACCTTACAATGAAGTAATATTCAATTTTATAACGGGAGTGCTCAAGTGAGGAGTGTTGGCTAATACGTCTGCCAAATATATAAATAAAATTTACAGAAAAGTGATCGTAAGCTGAAGAAGACGGCTTATGAGTAATGTAACATAGGCCAAAATGTTTTAGCTAAACCCAGGGGGCCTATTGATATAGATCAATAAATATAAGTTGTTGGTTAGCGTTTGATAGGGCAGAAGAATTAACGGATATAGCAGGTATTATACTTTCTCAATAATATAAAGGAGACTGGTTGGTATGCCGTAAACAGTTACCATTTAGCTATTTCTTTCTTCCTCATGGAATTTGTGCGACAAGTTGTCGCACAAATATAAGATGTTGATTCTGTGGTTTCTCTCTGGAATTCAACAATTGAGAAAGTTCAATTTGGCGACAAGTTGCCGCCAAATTCCTTGGCCGCCATTGCCTAATGCAAATCCCTCACCACATCCGATCCCGAACCACCGCGTAATACATCGAGGTCGGCGCCGAGGTGTGCCTGTTGCACATGGTCAATGTAAAACTTTACATAACCGCGGGTGGCCATGGGCGCTGGTGGTTGCCACTGCGCTTTGCGTACCGCCAGTTCTTCATCTGTAACATCCAGGTGTAGTCTTCTGGCCGCAACGTCCAGTTCTATCATGTCGCCGTTCTGTACCAGTGCCAGCACACCGCCCACCGATGATTCGGGCGACACATGTAATACCACCGTACCGCCGGCTGTACCACTCATGCGGCCATCCGAAATTCGGATCATATCTTTTATGCCTTTTTGCAGCAGCTTCATAGGCAGGTCTACATTGCCTACTTCGGGCATACCGGGATAACCTACAGGTCCCACGCCTTTCAACACGATCACACAATGTTCATCAATGTCCAGCGCCGGATCGTCTATACGCGCATGATAATCTTCTATGTTTTCAAATACCACTGCCCGGCCGCGGTGTTTTAGTAAATGCGGGGAGGCGGCCGATGGTTTTATCACGGCGCCCTGTTCGCACAAATTGCCTTTCAGCACGGCCATGCCAGACTCTAATTTCAATGGTTCTTGCAGCGTGGTGATCACATCGGTATTATAGCAAGGGGAAACGGCGCTATTGACGCTGATGCTTTTTCCGTTTACGGTAATGGCGCTGTTGTGCAGCCACGATTCCATTTCACGAATGATCACGGGTAACCCGCCGGCATAATAAAAGTCTTCCATCAGGTATTTGCCCGATGGTTTCATGTTCAGTAACAAAGGCACTTTGCTGCCGATGTTATCGAAATCTTTCAGGGTCAGCGGTACGCCTATGCGGCCGGCAATGGCCAGCAAATGAATAATGAAATTGGAAGATCCGCCAATGGCTGAATTGATAACAATGGCATTTTCAAATGCGGAGCGCGTAAGTATTTTGGATATTTTCAGGTCTTCTTTTACCATCTCCACAATGCGGCGACCACTCATATGCGCCAGCTGTTTTTTGCGGGCGTCTACTGCGGGAATGGCGGCGGCGCCAGGAAGTGTTAACCCAAGCGCTTCGGCCATGCAGGCCATGGAACTGGCGGTGCCCATTGTCATGCAATGTCCCTGACTTCGGGCCACGCCTGTTTCCACTTCATGTATATCCTGTGCAGTATAATTATCTACGCCCTGTTTTTCTTTTATGAGCCAGTTGAAGGTGCCACTGCCAATGCATTCACCGCGAAAGCGCCCGTTCAACATGGGACCGCCGGGCACCACGATGGTGGGCAGGTCCACACTGCAGGCGCCCATGACGGTGGAGGGTGTGGTTTTATCGCAACCGGTCAGCAGCACCACGCCATCGAGTGGATTGGCGCGAATGGTTTCTTCCACATCCATGCTGGCCAGGTTACGGAACAGCATGGTGGTGGGCCGCATTACCGTTTCGCCCAACGAGGTAACGGGAAACTCCAGGGGAAAACCACCGGCTTCTATTACCCCACGTTTAACAACTTCGGCCAGATCTCTCAGGTGACTGTTGCAGGGCGTTAGTTCACTCCAGGTATTGCAAATGCCGATCACGGGTTTGTTCTCGAAATAATCGTCGGGATAGCCCTGGGTACGGAACCAGGAGCGGTGTACAAAACCCATCTTGTCTGATCTCCCGAACCAATCAGCGCTTCTTAATTTTTTCTCGTCGCTCATTTTTTTCATTTATGCTTTTCCTGGATTTTGAGTTCTTAACTATTAACATTGTGAAGTAAGAATTAGGAGGCTGGAAGGATGAAGTAGGAGGTAAGATGTAAGAAGACCCCGTATTTTTTAGCTCTTGCCTTATTTCTTACTTTTTATTTCCTACTTCTTACCTCATCACTTCTATGCCTTCTATTTTCATTATCACATAGGCTTATTGCTTCATTGTATTATGTCTTTTTTCTCTATGACTCGCAGCCTTTTTGCCTCTATGCCTTGTTGCCTTTCCTTGTGCCTTTCTGCCTTGCTTTTACTTATGGTTTATCCCACCATATCCTTGTACTCAACTTATCGACACCCTGCCTGGAAATGGCCTCATTCACATGGTCGGTGTTCACACTTAGTTCCGAGGTTGGGTAGGTGAGGCGCCTGATAAACGTACCATTTGGCACATCAGGATTATTAGGCTGCCCATAGGGGTTGGGTGTCAGGTTCGGATAGCCGCTCCGTCTAAAGTTAGCAAATGCTTCGGGACCATTCAAAAATGAGGCGATCCAGTATTGGGTATTGATCAGTTGTAATTCACTGCCACCGGTGAGCGGGTTGGCCGTCACATATATATCGCGGGCAGTAGCATTAACGGCGGAATTGGCGTCATAAACAGCCATTTGGTCCATATGCGCTCTAATGCCGTCTGCAAAATATTGAGCTGCGGTGCTGGTGGTTATCCATCCCCTGAAACGGGCTTCGGCCAGCAGCAGATTGGTTTGCGCGGCTGTTACCAGGAATACGGGGGAAGTGATCTTTACCATTCTGCGGCGATCTACCTGGCTGTATTCATAAAAACTTTTCAGTCCTTCGCCGGTGGCGGCAGTAGTAGCGGTGCCATTGTCTTTACCTATGGGCATGCCTATTTGTTTGGTAGGGTCAGTCGTGCTGGCTGCAACGGTTTGGTCGCCCCCGCTGTTAGCGCCTACATAACGAACGGCGATGGCCTGCAACCGCGGGTCGCTGGTATTCTTCAATTGATCAACAAATGGTTTGGTGAGGTAGAAGTTGGCCGCTTCACTGCCATTGAGCGTACCGCCTATGGGTTGGGTGAAGTTGGCGTCGTGGCGTATATAAGCATTGTCGGCATTGGCGGTAATGACGCCGCCGGCAACGGCTGCCTGTACAGTGGCCTGGGCTTTAGCCGCATCCACTTTACTCAGGCGCATACCGGCCCGCAGCAGCAGGGAATACGCGAATTTTTTCCATTTAGCCACGTCCCCGGCATACAGTACATCGCCGGTTTCAATGGTGGCTGTGGGGGTAAGGGCAGCGGCCGCTTCCGTTAGTTCCTGAATGATCTTTGGGTATATATCCTGCTGTCGATCGTATTGAGGAAACACCAGGGTGAAGTCGACCAAACCGGCGCCGGCCTGCGAATAAGGCACATCGCCATATTCATCAGTGAGTATCATAAATATATATGACTGGTAAATACGCGCCATATTATACATATTACTTCTGCCTGGCAGGTCTTTTGACCGGTTCACGGCATCGTACGTATTTTTGATCACGCCCTGGTAGTACGCCACCCACAGAGGTGCGGTAGTTACATCGCGACTGTCCTGGTTGAAATTGGCGCCGGCCAGTACACCGCCGTTGGGTGTTACCATTTGCTGTACAATGCTCTCATCGAATACGAGCGTTTTTACCGGGAATGAGGTATTGATCACCGCCTGGTTCAATAGCAGGGCGGGGTCCAGTGACGTAGGATTGATTTTATTTATATTCAGGTCTGATAAACCTTTTTCACAGGCTGTTGCGAAGAACAAAAAACACAGCAGCGTATAATTGACAATTGTTTTCATGATCGAAGATGTTAGAATTTAATATTCAGGTTCAGGCCCAGGCTGCGCGTAGTGGGCAGGCCAGGTGATTCCAGGCCAACCTGGTTATCGGAGCCAAAGCCAAACGTTTCGGGATCTATGTTGTCGACCCATTTCTTTAACAGCAATACGTTATTGGCCACCAGGTCGAGCTTAAGGCCTTTAACGGGCCATTTAGCAGGTAGGTGTTTGGTAAGGTCATACCCCAGCGATACCTGGCGCAGCTTCCAGTAACCGCTATTGTACACCACCGATTCAACAATTTGTACTGTGCGAAGGTGTTCCCAATAAGTTTGTATACCCGATGTTACGTTGTTGGGATTGCCGCTGCCATCTACGCCCTCGGCTTTTACCCCACCTACGCGGCCTTCGAGTGTCATTTTATGCAAACCATGCCGCACGGCGTTGAAATTGGTGCCCGACAGCATTTTACCACCCAGTTTGTAGTCGATGAAAACAGTCAGGTTAAATCCTTTGTAATTAACGGTGTTCAAAAAACCGCCTACCCATTTGGGCAGGGCGCTGCCAAATAATACAAAGTCGGAGGTGCGTTGCGGCAAACCGCTGCTCTGAATGATTCGCTGCCCTTTGGCGTCGCGTGCATACCCGTAACCGGCGATCTGTCCTATTTCTTCTCCCACCACATGCCGGGTTTCTCCATTGAACACATGCGTGCCCGTGGTAATGCGCTCACCCGGTTTGTCGGTGATTATGCTTAACACTTTTGTAATGTTGTACGAAGTATTGGCGGTGAATTCCCAGGTCCAGTTAACGGTCCTTACCGGCACCAGGTTCAACATGGCTTCAACACCGTAGTTCCGGCTTTTACCGCTGTTGATAGGGGTGTTGAGGTAACCTGATGCATCGGAGATCTGTACCAGCACGATCTGGTCGCTGGTGATCTTGCGGTAAGCGGCCAGGTCAACATTTACCCGGTTATTGAACATCCGCGCTTCCAAACCCACTTCCGTTTCGACTACCGTGCTGGGCCGCAGGTTGGGGTTGGGCAGGGTAGTACCGGTAGCATTGTTACTGATAGCGCTGGTACCTACCGGTACCGGCTGGCCGTTCGGATTGTTGATGAAATTCGCATTCGGCGTGTAAAGCAACTGGTTAGAGTAAGGAAGTACATCGCCGTCGCTGCCTACCCTGGCATAACCCAGCCGTAATTTGGCAAAGTTCAACCAGTTAATATTTTGCAGGTGTTCTGAAAGTACATAACTACCCGAAATCGATGGATAGCGAATACTTCTGTTGGCAGGCGACAGGGTGCTGAACCAGTCGTTGCGCAACGTACCCGTAAGGTAGAAAGTTTGTTTATAATTCAGTTCGGCAGAGCCGTACAAAGAGTTTACACCCTGTTCAGAGAGCGTGTATACAGGATCTTTTCCGCGGCCGTTTTGCACGGTATAGAGGCCACGGATCAGGAAATCCGTTACCTGTACGTTATTGGCATCGCTTCGTTTGCGCATGCGGTTACCCCCGGCGTTCAAATTTACTTCCAGGTCACCGACTTTCCTGTTGGCATTCACCAGGAAGTCGATGTTGGTTTCGCGGAACCGGCGCGATTCCTGGGTATATATGCCGTTTACAAAACCGGCTGGCGCAGCTGACCGTGACATTTGCCCGGTAGGGAAGTTGTTTACGTCTTCATCGCGCGACCAGTAATCCTGTCCAAACCGGCCCTGTACGCTCAACCAGCTTAACAGGTTATATTTCAGCGTCACATTACCAAAAATGCGATCGCGTTTTATATTATGGAACTGTTCGGCCAATGTCCAAAACGGATTGGTACGGTTGGTGAACTTTGAATAACTGGCCTCATTGCCCGCTGCGTTGTATTTGTTCTCATTCAGCACGCTCAACGGCATGGAGGTTGACATGGCCATGAGTGCAGTGGGAATGGAATTGTCCTGGTTGGCAATATTGGGTGGGTTCTTATTGATTTCCCGGGAGTAATTGACGTTACCCGCAATAAGCAATTGTTCAGATAAGTTGTAACTAAAACCCAGGTTCATCGATTTGCGGTTGAACGAATTGTTGGGCACTATGCCTTTGTTCTGGGTATTGTTCAGCGACAGGCGCAGGCCGCCTTTGTCGTTGCTGCTTTCGAAGGCCACAGTGTTGGAAACATTCTGTCCGTGACGGTAAAATTCCTTGATGCGGCTGCCTTGTGGCTCATACGGTACTGTCAGGTTGTTGAACAGGATGTGCGTCATGCCCGGTGCAAATTTTTCACCGAACGACCATTGGCCCGAAGTAGGGTTGGGGGTGATGGGGCGTATTCCGTTCTCGCCCTGGCCGTATTCTTTTTGATAGTCTGTATAATCGAGCGGCGTGTCGTTGGTATAGTTCAGGTTATAGGTTACGCCGATGCCTTTTGTTTTGCCTTTCGTTTTTGTGGTGATCATGATCACACCATCCTTGGCGCGCGAGCCATAGAGTGCCGCAGCCGGCGCTCCTTTCAGGATGGTCATGTTTTCAATATCATCGGGGTTGATGCTTGACAAGCCATCGCCCCCATCGGAAAACACCCCACCGCCTTTTACCGTCATGTCTTTATCGTTAAATTGGGAATTGTCGATCGGTACCCCATTGATAACGATCAGCGGGTTGTTTTGTCCGGAAATGGAAGACTGACCGCGGATGCGGATCTTGGAAGTACCACCGGGGCCTGTACCCAGGGCGGAAATGTTTAAGCCGGCTACCTTGCCTTGCAGCGCATTCATGACATTGGTGCTGCGGTTCACGGTCAGTTCTTCGGGTTTAACGCTGGTGGCGGAATACCCTAAACTCCGTGCCTGCTTTTTAATACCCAGCGCTGTGACGATCACTTCGCCCAGGTTCTGGTTATCGGCCGCCAATGTTATATTAACTTCGGAACCGCCCGCAACCGCTGCTTCTGTGGTTTTAAATCCAACAGAACTGAAGATGAGGGTGGCATTTTTTTCAGCCGGAATACTGTATTTGCCATTGTTGTCGGTAGTAGTGCCAAGTGAACTACCTTTAACGACTACTGAAACGCGCGCAAGTTTCGCGCCTTTTTCATCTGAAACTGTACCTGTGATGGTCTGTGCATAGGTAACGGAAAGAAGTAACTGAAAAGTGAAAAGCAGCCATAGCCCCGCAAAACGGGATGGCCTGTTCCTGGTATACTTTTTCATACCGGCAAGTTGTTTTGGTGAGTAATCGTTGTAGAAGGTGTGCCACACCTAATATGCAGGAAAATTATCCGGTATTCGCATGAAAAACTTCCAAAATAAAACAGTGTTGAATTTTGTACATGCAAAATGAATAAATTCCCTTTCTTTATAGAAGTTAGGGAAAGAGAAGATTGCGCCCACGATAAGTACATAAAGCCATATGAATCAATTTGTGCTACAGCACGGTAAATCGGCAGAACTGCTTTTGTTCCCGCATATCCTGGAAGTGGGCATAAAAAAGAATGGCTCTATCCAGCTCAATGCCTTTCCCACCACCACCGCGCCTGGGTTACGACTATATTATATCACAGAAGGCCGGTTTGAATGGCGCATCAATCATCAAACAACTATTTTTTACCCTGGTGATGTGGCGCTGATATTGCCCGGTGTGCCCTTTGGCAGCGATAATGGGGTACTGGAGATCGGTTCCTATACCTGGATCCAATTAAAACTGGACATACTGGAAAACGGCCACATTCATCCAGGTGTATGGAGCGGCTTTTCGGAAAGCGAAGGCGCTGCGCTGGGTAAAATATTGTCATTAAACGCTTCTACTGTTTTGTCGAGGTTTACCGAAGCGGGTAAAATGCTGAAATGCATACATGCGGAGCTATTTGGCAATGAAGTGGGATACCAGGCCTGTATCAATCACCAGATCGACGAACTGCTGGTACAGGTAGCCCGGAAATTGACAAAGCAAAGCCATTCTGCCCGTGACTTCCCCAAAACCTTCATGCACCTGGAAGCCGTGTTGCGCCAGGACCTGAGTCATCAATGGACGGTGGAAGAAATGGCTGCCCTGGTTGGCATGGGCACAACCTTGTTTACCGAAAAGGTAAAAAATTACTCCGGGTTTTCACCGATCAACTACCTGATCAATATCAGGATCTCTGAAGCCATTAAATTATTGAAGCGGCCCGATATTACCGTAACCGACATAGCGCTGGATACAGGGTTCTATTCATCGCAACATTTTTCCACCACATTTAAAAAGTTAACCGGTTACCGACCCAGTGAATTCAGAAAAAATCATTTGCGTACTATATAATTACAATAAACATGAAATGCATCATTACAATTGAATTAGGAACAAATGGGGTACGGGTGTTTGCCTATGACCTCAAAGGCCGCATCATCGGTTCGATGAAAGGCTACTTTCCTACATTTCATACCGAGCCCGACCACAGTGAGCAGGACCCCGAGCAGATATTTATTACCACCCTGTACGTGCTGAAGAACTTACTGAATGAATATATACATCCGAAAAAAGGTACGGTAGCCAGCATTTGTTTCAGCGCCTCCATGCACAGCGTACTGGCGGTAGATAAAAATGGCAATCCGCTGGGCAATGCCATTACCTGGGCAGATAATCGTGCCAAGAAAGAGGCGCAGGAATTACGCCACGACCCATTGGGAAGAAAACTGTATGCCGCTACGGGCACACCCATTCATCCCATGTCGCCGCTACTGAAAATAGCGTGGATGAAAAACCGTGATAAAGATCGTTTCCGGCAGGCCAGCAAATTCCTGTCCATTAAAAGTTATATCATTCACCAGTTGACCGGCGAGTACATCATGGATTACAGCATTGCTTCTGCCACCGGTTTGCTGAACATTCATACCATTACCTGGGAAGCCGATGCCCTGAAATATGCCGGTATTACAGCTGCCCGGCTGCCGGGCCTGGCGCCGGTGTTTAGTAGTGGCGGCAAGCTGAAGAAAGCATATCAGCAATCGCTGCGGCTGCCACCCGAAACGAAGATCATCATCGGCTCCAGTGATGGTTGCCTGGCTACGCTCGGCGATGGCGTGAAAGGGGGCGGGAAGGCCACCATTACAATTGAAGACAGCGGCGCAGTACGGGTTATGGGCCCCACGGTTTTGAAAGACGACCAGATGCGTTTTTTCAATTACCTGCTTACTGATAATTGCTATGTATCGGGCGGGCCTACCAATAACGGCGGAAATATTTTTGAATGGTTCAGCCGGCAGTTCGGTGATTTCACCAACCCGTTCGATATAGAGAACAGCAATCAACAACTGATTGAAGAAGCGTCTAAAGTTCCACCGGGCTCAGACGGCTTGCTGTTCCTGCCTTATTTGCTGGGTGAACGCGCGCCCATCTGGAATGCCAATGCAAGAGGTCTTTATTTCGGATTGAATATAAAACATGAACGCAGGCATTTTTTGCGGGCGACTATTGAAGGTATACTCTATGAAATCTACAGTATTGGTAAAACCCTCGGTGAGCAGCGTAATATCAAAAGCCTTTCGGTGAACGGAAGTTTTGGCACCATTCCTTTCTGTACCCAGATGCTTGCCGATATGTTCAATAAACCTGTGCGCCTGCGGCAACAATTTCATAGCGTAAGTTATGGGGCCTTCCTGTTAAGCGCTACAGAGATGGGCATTTACAAATCGCTCGATGATGCGGCGCAAACGGTGGAGTTACCCGATGTATATAAGCCGAATAAACAACATCATGCAGTATATGCCGATTACTTTGGCCTGTTTGAAAAACTGAGCGTTAAACTGGTCGATGAATTTGAAGCGATCGGTAATCTGCAGAGTAAATATGCCGTATCGGATGAGCCTGAACATTCAAAAAAAAGAACGGTGAGATCAAAGGATGCTGAAGTAAGAAGTAGGAGGTAGGAAATAAGAAGTAAATTCAAAATCCAGAAATCCCGAGATCAGCAATTCAAATAAGCTGCTATATGATTAAGAATTTTCTAACAATGATTGGGGTACTGTTGTGCACGCAACTCCACGCACAACAGGTTTCTTCTTCCCCCGAACAGATAAAAGCCATCACCCCCGAATGGAAGGGAGAACGTTCTGCGGATGGCCGCCCGCATGTGCCCGATCGATTATTGGAACGGCTGAAAGGCGTACACCTGGAAGAGGCCTGGGGCATTTTGCGCAACAAAGGATTTCAAAACCAGTTCGAGGGCGACTGGCAGGTATTGCATCCAGATTCGGTTATGACCGGCCGCGTGGTTACGGCGCAATACTGGCCCCTGCGGCCTGATGTAGACAAACTGATAAAAGATAAAGGCAAAGCCGAAGGCCGCATCGGCAATACGAATTCATGGCCCATTGATGTACTGAAGAATGGCGATATATACGTGGCCGATAGTTATGGAAAAGTGGTGGATGGCACGCTCATCGGCGATAACCTGGGTAACGCCATTTACGCCAAATCTGCCCGGGGCGTTATCTTCTATGGTTCGGTACGCGATGTGGAAGGGTTGGAAGAAATAAAAGGATTTAATGCCTGGATCAAGGGATACGATCCCTCCTACATTCAGCAAATGATGCTGGGTGGCATCAATGTGCCCATTCGCATGGGCAGGGCCACGGTATTGCCCGGTGATGCGGTCCTCGCGAAAAAAGGTGGAGTCGTGTTTATTCCGGCCTACCTGCTGGAAGAAGTGGTATTGAATGCCGAATTCATTGCCCTGCGTGATGCTTTCGGTCATCAGCGGCTGCGCGAAGGAAAGTACACACCCGGACAGATAGATACCCAATGGACTGAAGAAATTAAAAAGGATTTCCTGAAATGGCTCGATGCCAATCCGGGCAAGCTGCCTATGAGCAGGCAGGAGCTGGACTTGTTTATGAAAGATAGAACGTGGTAAGACCTGTAAGGTGGGTCTCCCTCAAAGGGAGGCTCACCTTACTGCCTGGTCAAAGGTGAGCCCTCCGCCTGCTGGCGAATGACCCACCTAATCAAAAAAATTAAATCATAACATATGACGCCCTCAAAGAAATTCCTTACCAAACTGGGTTTGAAAGACCCGGAGCCTTTACACGACAATAACGCTGATACGTATAACAGTCGCCGTTCTTTTTTGAAACGATCCGCCCTGGGCGGTATTGCTTTGGGCGGCATCAGTGCATTGTGGCCGGTAGAAGATATTATTGCACAGGCCACACAGAAGGTTAGCCGCTTATCCAATCCATCGGACCTGCGGATCACCGATATGCGGTATTGTATTATACAGAATGTGGGCCGAACGCCTATCATTCGTATTGATACCAACCAGGGTATTTACGGGTTGGGCGAAGTGCGCGACGGCGCCGATGAACGATATGCCCTGATGCTGAAAAGTCGCATCCTCAACCAGAATCCCTGCAACGTGGAAATGTTATTCAAGACCCTTCGGCAGTTTGGCGGTCATGCCCGGCAGGGCGGTGGCGTGAGCGGGGTGGAAATGGCTTTGTGGGACCTTTGCGGCAAAGCCTACAATGTACCTGTATGGCAGTTACTGGGTGGCCGGTACCGTGATAAAGTAAGGATCTATGCCGATACGCCCGAAGCGCGTACAATGGATGAATTCAAAGCAAAGATCAAACACCGCCTCGAAGATCAGGGGATGACCTGGTTGAAGCTGGACATTTCCATTGGCGTAGTAAAAGATAAAGAAGGCACCCTGGTGAACAGCAAATTCTGGGGCAGCAACCTGGCCCAATGGCGCGGCGGTTATATGGATTATGCGAATACCAAACATCCATTCACCGCTATTCAGATCACTGAAAAAGGATTGGATGGCATGGCGCAGATCGTGAACGATGTGCGATCTGTGGTAGGTTATGAGATCCCTATTTCAAGTGATCATTATGGTCATTTCGATTTGAACAACGCGATTCGCTTTGGTAGGAAAGTGGAACCTTATCGCCTGGCCTGGCTCGAAGACATGGTACCCTGGGAATACACGGACCAATTCAAAAAAATGGCCGACGCCCTGGAAACACCGGTGTTGACCGGCGAAGATATTTACCTGCTCAACGGGTTCAAACCATTGATAGATGCAGGCGCCGTGGATATCGTGCATCCCGATCTGGCTACGGCCGGCGGTATTCTGGAAACAAAACGCATCGGCGATTATGCGGAAGAAAAAGGCGTGGCCATGGCCATGCATTTTGCCGGCAGTCCGGTTTCGTTTATGGCCAATGTGCATTGCGCCGCCGCCACACAGAATTTCCTGGCGCTGGAACATCACTCGCTCGACAGTGACTGGTGGGAAAGCCTGGTGAAAACAACGGATGGCAAAAAGCTGTTCGAAAAAGGGTATGCGAATGTACCCACCACACCCGGCCTGGGCATTGAACTGGTGGAAGAAGAGATCAAAAAACATTTGATACCGACCAATAAAACTTATTTCGCGCCGACTCCTGAGTGGAATGATGTTCGTTCGCATGACAGGTTGTGGAGCTGAGGCGGCAAACGTGAGACGGCAGACGTGAAACGCAAAAAACGCGAAAGACGAAAAACCAAAATGCCAATACGAAAACAGCATACTACAACCAAATGTATTAGAATATGAAACGATTGACTGTGTTTTATCTCGTGCCGGCTGTTTTGTTGATCGTGTATCTTATCATGGCTATGCAGCAACATGCCTGGGGCGGTTGGGTATTGCTGTTGTTCTTTCTAAGTCTTGCCCTGGCATTCAGACAGCACACCATGCTGAAAGGACTTTCCTTTACGTTGGTGATACTGGCTGTGGTAAGTCTGGCCATGTATTATCCGCAGTATTTCAAAACCGTTGGCAGCTTTAAGCTATCGGCTTTGATCATTCCGCTGTTGCAGCTCATTATGTTTGGCATGGGCACGGAATTAAGCCTGAAAGATTTTGCCAATGTGATCCGCATGCCCAAAGGTATTATCGTTGGGGTAACCTGTCATTATATCATCATGCCGCTGGTCGGTTTCTCGCTGGCAAACCTGTTCAATTTTCCCAATGAAATTGCCGCCGGTATCATCCTGGTAGGGTGTTGTCCGAGTGGACTGGCCTCCAACGTCATGTGTTACCTGGCGAAAGCCAACCTGGCATTGTCGGTATCGGTCACTACCATTTCAACCATACTGGCGCCCATTTTAACGCCCCTGTTGATGCGTTTGCTGGGCGGCAGTTTTGTTGAGATTAAATTCTGGGCCATGGTATGGGATATTACCAAGATCGTGATCATACCGGTGACGGCAGGGCTTGCTTTTCATTATCTCATTCACGGAAAATTCCGGTGGCTCGATAAAGCCATGCCGCTGGTATCCATGGCCGGTATTGCTTTGATCCTTGTTGTTATCACTGCTGCCGGAAGGGATAACCTGTTAAAGGTGGGCGGGCTGTTACTGGTGGCAACCATACTTCATAACGTGCTGGGTTATTTTCTCGGTTACTGGTCGGCGCGGCTGCTGCGTTTTCACGAACGCGATTGCCGCACGATCGCCCTGGAAGTGGGCATGCAAAATGCCGGGCTGGCCTCAGGATTGGCATTGGCTATGGGTAAGCTGGCTACGGCCGGACTGGCGCCTGCCATCTTTGGCCCGGTTATGAATATCAGCGGTTCATCACTGGCGAGTTGGTGGCACAATCATCCGCCGGATGATAAGTTGACAAGTTGATAGGGTTGACAAGTTGATAAAGGCAAACAGAAAGGTTGTAGGGGTAGATAGTAAAAGGCTTTGCCGTTTCACGTTTCACCATTAACGAAAACAAGCTTCCATATGAAAAAAAATCTTACAATCCTATTACTCATCCTGCTGTGTGCAACCATTCATGCCCAGCAAACCACCCGCGAGCAGCTCCTCGCGTTAACACCTGAATGGACTGGCGAACGCTTTGCCGATGGAAGGCCAAAGGTATCTGACAGTCTGCTCGACCGGATGAAACTGGTAACCCTGGAAGAAGCCTGGGCGGTACTACGGAACGAAAATTACAAACACCAGTACGATGGAGAATGGAAAACCATCAATCCGGATAGTGTGCTGGTAGGCCGTGCCGTTACTGCCATCTTTATGCCCGGCCGGCCTGATATCCATCGCGTCATTGACAAGTTTGGTGTACGCGATAAAAGAGTGAAATCGCAAAACTCCTGGCCCATTGATCTGCTGGTGAAGCGCGATGTATATGTGGTGGACCAGTTCGATGCGTATGAAGATGGCCCTACCATCGGAGATAACCTCGGTAATTCCATTTATGCAAAAACCGGAAATGGCATTGTATACGATGGCGCCGTTCGCGATGTAAAAGGATTAAAAGAGATCGGATCTTTTACGTCATTCTTTCGCAGCTATCATCCTTCGCACCACCTGAACAATCCAGCCGGCGATTTGAATACAACGCTTGTTGGTATCAATCAGCCTACGCGTATTGGCAAGGCAACTGTTATGCCTGGTGATATTGTACTGGGGCGGGATGGCGGCGTGATCTTTATTCCACCGCACCTGGCAGAAAAAGTTGTGAAGACGTCGGAGATTGTGCGCTTGCGGGATCTGTTCGGTCATCAGCGTTTGCGGGAAGGAAAATATACCCCTGGTCAAATCGACTCCCGCTGGAGCGAGGATATAGAAAAGGATTTTTCCAAATGGCTCAATGAGCATATGGACAAACTGCCTGTACCTAAAAGTCAGATACAGGAATTTTTGAAAGGAAGAACGTGGTAAAACAGCTCTAAGCTTCAAGCTATAAGCTGTAAGCGAATACAAAACGAAAAGAATGCAACTGTTAGCCTGTACTGTTTTCTGTATTTGCTTATGGCTTGCAGCTTACGGCTTACAGCTTGAATTTCGGTAAGCTTAAAAAATATAATGAAATGACAAACTCTAATTCTCGCAGATCATTTATATCCAAAGCAGCCATAGCCGCCGCCATGGCGCCATTGGCCTCCTTATCAACTTTCGGGCAGGGATATCAACAGGCAGTAGATCGAACGCCAAAAGCGTCGCCACCAACCAATTTGAAGATCACCGAGGTGAAATGCGGTTATATCCGCGGCAGCCTGTTTGTAAAGATATATACCAACCAGGATATCTGGGGATGCGGCGAAGGCGTGGATGCGGTTCCCGGTACCTATCATCTTGTAAAGAATTTCGGACAACGCATAATAGGAAAAAGCCCGTTGAATGTGCATCGCCTGTTTGAAGACATCCGCAAATCGGGATTTTTCCAGGGGGCGCAGTCGGGCATGTATGTAGCTGTATTATCTGCCATAGAAACGGCGTTGTGGGACCTGGCGGGTAAAGCTTTGCAGTTGCCGGTTTATCAATTGCTGGGCGGTAAATTCCGCGATAAGGTACGGGTGTATTGCGATACTGCTTTGTACCAAACGAATCTACCCACGCCGGCTGCTTTTGCCGAAGCGGCCACGAATGCCAAAAAGATGGGCTTCAACGCCATCAAGTTCGATCTGGACCAGGCGAACGATCCTAATAAATACGACCGGTATAACTGGACGGCCAGTCCCGCCGAATTGCAACGCATGTACGATCAACTGAAAGCAGCGCGGGAAGCGGTAGGGCCCACGATCGATATCTGTGCCGATATGCATGGGCGATATGATGCGGTGACGGCACAGGCCATTGCCAAAAGGTTGGAGCCATTAAACCTGATGTGGCTGGAAGAGCCGATACCGGCAGAGAATGTAGAGGCGTATAAACTGATCACCGAATCGACCAGTACACCTATCTGTGCCGGTGAGAACCATTACCTGGCCTATGGGTTCAGAAGAATGCTGGAGATAGGCGCCGTGGATATTGTAATGCCTGATCTGCAGAAATGCGGCGGGCTGGGTGAGGGGCAGCGCATAGCCAATCTCTCCAATTTATACTATGTGCCTTTTGCACCCCATATGGTGGCTTCCTTTTTGGGCGCTATGGCATCGGCACATGTGTGCGCATCGGTGCCCAATTTCATGATCCTGGAATGGCAGTCTTACTTTCATACACAACCTATGTTCAAGGAAATTGTTACCTATGATGGCGAATGGGTAAAAGACAGTTTTATTACGGTGTCGGAGAAACCGGGCATTGGCGTGGAGATCAATGAAGCCGGGATGAAAAAATATGCGATACCGGGCGTGCCTTTTTTTGAGTAAAGATCATATTGCGCTTTTTCATATGGCATAATGTAAGCTATCTGGAATCTTATTTTCAGGTAGCTTTTTCGTGTAATGCAATTGCGTGCGGCGTGAAGCGTGCCGCTGTATTTAATTATCATTTTAGCTAATTATCGAATTAGCAAATTATCACTTTGATTTCACCCCCCTTCTTTTAAGATTTACTCCCCCGTACCGGGCATCGTTGCATCGTTACTTTATAGCAGGTTCATTAAACCTTCATCAAAAAAACGATTGCAATGAAAAAATTATTAACCTTTTTGGTCATTCTGTTGACAGTGGCCTGCTCAAAAAAAACGGACGTCAATGACGGAACGCAGGACCAGCCTCTACCAGACACATCTACGGTATCCCTGGACGCCACTTCCAATTTCAAGGGAGTGAACTGGGCCGACCCCGCCGATAATTTCAAAGATGGCCTGGTGGTTGTGAGCGGACTGGCCTCAACGGATAACTATGCTACTGTTCAATCAAAATCGGGTAACATTCTCACTGCTTTTCAAAATCGGGGCGCTAATACCGTCCGGCTCCCGGTCAATCCGAGCACTGTATCCCAGTCGTGGTGGAATGCCTATACAGGCGCTATCGATCTGGCGGTAAGCAGGAGTATGAACGTAATACTGGCTTATTGGGAAGCCAACAGTTCCAGGGATGGGTTGGTAGATAATACAACGCAGTTCTACAGTATGTGGCAAACCATTGTAAATAAGTATGGCGCCAACAGCCGCGTATATTTTGAACCGATGAACGAACCGCATGGGTACAGTACGACCGATCTCAATAACCTGTATGCAACCTGGTTAACGAATTATCCCGGGGTGCCGCGGGGCCGCATCCTGCTCGACGGGCAGGGATACGCGCAAAATGTGAACGTAGTAGGGGCCGACAGCCGTTTAAGCAGTTGCCTGCTGAGTTATCATAATTATACCTGGTTTGATAATAACAAAACAACAACCGGTGACTGGGTGGCGGCCATTCAATCCATCGCATATCCCGACAGGACCATCGTAACCGAATTCGGCATTCCAATGACAAATGGAAAGAATTACCTGGGAGCGCCGGGAAGCGACCGGGAGATCGCTTATTTCCAGGGAATGACCAGTGGAGTACTGGCTCGCTCCATGGGTTGTATCTACTGGCCCGGTTTGCGCGATGGCGATACCTATAGTTTGCTTACACTGAGTGGTACTTCTTTAACAACCAATAATGCATCGGGCCTCACGCGGCTGCAATATGCCTGGGGCAATACAACGATCGCTTTTCCGTCAGGCAGTTTTAATAGTTCGGCCTGGTACAGCATCGTATGCAGGCAAAGCAATAAAGGGCTTGATGTAAACGGTTCTTCTACGGCCAATGGCGGTACTATTGTACAATGGGATTACTGGGGTGGTAATAACCAGCAATGGAAGATCACCAACCTGGGGAATGGCTATTTCAGTATCATCAACCGCAACAGCAACAAAGCATTGGATGTAAATGGCAGTTCTACTACAGCCGGCGCCGGTATCATCCAATGGGATTACGTGGGCGGTAATAACCAGCAATGGAAGATTACAGATATGGGATTCGGGTATTATGAGATCATCAACCGCAACAGTGGCCAGTCGCTCGATATCAATGGCGGTTCCACTACCAATGGCGCTACAGCCATACAATGGCCTTACAATGGCGGCCGCAACCAGCAATGGCAGATCGTTCAGTTGTAAGGTGAGAAGTTGATAGGGTTGATAAGGTTGATAGAGTTGATAGGGTTGATAGAGTTGATAAAGGCGAACAATTAAATAGGCAAATACGACTCGTTGAGGCCCCTTATCACCTCTATCAACTCCATCAACTTTTCAACTTGCTTCCTGCTTCCTACCGGTTACCGGCTCCGCCTGTTACCGCACTTGGTACCCCACTTCCTGCTGTCATAGAATAGGAATAGGGTGGTGTAAATACCGAAGAGTTAGGCGCCCAGGTGGGAATGCTTGTTCCTGAAAATACATTACCGCTGTTCCAGTTAATTCTTCCCTGTGCACTGCTGCTGCTGTAATTCGCCCAGGCCCTGCTTTGGTTCTGGAAATAACAATTCTCTACTCTTGTCTGGCTTTCATTCCCCACACCAACGCAATAATTACTGCCGGAAGCTGCATAGTAATTATTGTAGCAGTGTACCTGGCCAAAACGTACACGCGGCATTCTTTCCTGGCAACCGGCGTCGTACCAGTTGTGGTGCATGGTTACATGCAACTTGCCACGGTCGGTCGTTACATCATCGCCATTTCCGATCAGGTTAACAAAATTGTGGCTGGTTTGGCTTGAATAGCGGAACCGGCACCAGGATACCGTAACGTTATCCGATGCGCGTACAATATCCAACGAACCATCTGAACAGTTATTGAATGCGCATTTGGTAATGAATACGCGGGTGCTTCCTGAAACTTCAATACCATCACCGGTACCTACGCCGGAAGGATTGGTGATATTAAGATTTTGGATAATGACGTTACTTACGCCTGAAAGCCGTAAGCAACCAATAACGCCTGCGCTGGAATTGGCGCCAATGATCGTTTTGTTCGACTTAACATTGATCTGGCTGGAACCAAGATTGATGTTACCGGAAACAGTAATGATCACGCTGGTGCTTGATTCGGCAGCCGTCTTAAACGCTGCGGCCGTGGTAACCGTAGTAGAAGAACCAGACCCGCCGGTTGTACCGGCAGCAAATCCATTGGCTGTAGCTACTGTAAATTCTGTAGAAGGCAGTCTGTCGTCATCCCTATTCCCTGCAGGGTCGTTTTGAGAATCGTGTTTGCTGCAACCCGCAAAGATCAAACTGATGGAAAGTGCGGCGCACGCAACATGGGCGCCGAATGGCAGAATCGTTTTTTTCATACTGGCAATCGTTTTAATGTTAATGAAAATGGTTATGATAGAGCGCTCTATACATCAGAAAACGTTCAGTAAATGACAGGTACGGAATTGACCGTAAAAATGGGTGGTTGACTGGCTCTTAGGCAATAAGAGAGAGGGTGGTAATAATGTCGTATAAAGGTAAATTCGTTTTTTCGTTAGCGTGATAGTGATTTTGGTTTTTATTTACGCAATCGTTCCCGGCATTCATTGAAGTTGAACCCCTCTTTTTTTTAATGTAACAATTTACATTTTTCAATTTTGTTGAATAGTCTTATTATTACGTTTTTGAATACAACGATAAAAAAACATATGAAAAGTAAGATCTTATTACTCGCATCCGCCATAGCTGCAATTGCCAGCTGCAATGAGGCCGATAACAGCAAAACGGCCACAACAGATTCAACTGCTGTAAATACCGGTACAGAAACCAGTAAATACCTGTCACAACCCCTGGTTTCCAATATTTATACAGCGGACCCGTCGGCCCATGTTTTTAATGGTCGCATATACATCTATCCGTCGCACGATACGGCCACCGGAACGCCAGAAAATGACAATGGCGATCATTTCAATATGATGGATTATCATATCCTTTCCATGGATTCGGTAGGCGGCAAGGTGACCGATCACGGGGTAGGCCTGCACATAAAGAATATTCCCTGGGCCGGCCGGCAATTGTGGGCGCCCGATGCGGCCTTTGCAAACGGCACCTATTACCTGTATTTTCCGGTGAAAGATAAACAGGATGTATTCCGGATAGGGGTGGCTACATCGAAAGCACCGGAAGGTCCATTCGTAGCGGAAAAAGAACCCATCAAAGGCAGTTACAGTATAGACCCCTGCGTATTCAAAGATGACGATGGTTCTTATTATATGTATTTTGGCGGCATCTGGGGTGGGCAATTACAACGATGGAATAATAATAAGTACGACAAAGCCGGCAAATTGCGTAACAACGATGAACTGGCTATTTTACCGCGGGTTGCCAAATTAGAGGCAGGTATGAAAAACTTTGCAGAGCCGGTGAAGGAAATCAAAATACTGGATGCCAATGGCAACCTGTATAAAGAGAAAGATAGCGTACAACGGTTTTTCGAAGCAGCCTGGATGCATAAATACAATGGGAAATATTATTTTTCCTATTCTACCGGCAATACCCATAACATCGTATACGCCATTGGCGACAGTCCTTACGGGCCATTCACCTATAAAGGCGTGTTACTGGCGCCTGTAGAAGGCTGGACTAACCACCATTCTATTATTGAAAAAGATGGCAAATGGTTTTTGTTTTATCACGATGTACAACTCTCGGGCAAAACACATTTACGCAATGTAAAAGTAACTCCGTTGACTTATAACCCTGATGGTAGTATCGTTACCATTCATGCACAAAAATAAAATAGTTCAATTAGCAGGAAGATAATAAGAGGCGTCGTGTGAACGGCGCCTTTTTTATTGGCAGTAAAATATGCTTATGGTTGTTTCTGCGCAAACAACCAGTCCAATAGGTCAGGTGTCGTGATCACCTCCTCCCAAATATTATGCGCTTTTGTGGGGAACTCTGTATATTTTGGATTACCGCCCGTCCTTTTGAAGGCCTCGATCATGTCCCGTGATCCGCTGACAGGAACGTTCCTGTCGTGCCGGCCATGGAAAGCCCATATATGGACATTGATCATCTTCCGCACAAGTGCAGGATCTCCCGCACCGCAAACGGGTATTGCTGCGGCAAACAGATCAGGCCGGGTACCAATAAAATGCCAGGTTCCATACCCACCCATTGAAATACCCGTTACGTAACGCCTTTTTACATCTATGCCATACTGTTGGTCCAACGAAGTAATGGCTTCATAAACCAATGAATCTATTGGCGTATAACCAGCAATACCTCCCCATGAAGCATTAGACGGGCGAAGCGGTATAAAAAGAAAGGCCGGATATTTTTGCCTGTTGCTATCGATTGATAATAATTCCGCCGCTGCGGCGCCTTCTGTCTGTATTATTTTATCTGTTGATCCTCCTCCATAAGGCAGGGACACCACCAGCGGATACTTTTTTGTAGCATCATAGTTCAGTGGTTTTAGTAACCGGTAAAATAACGTGTCGCCGTTGCTGCTAATAAAAGTATGCGCTTCAAACCGTTTAGCCAGTTGTTGTGTCCGCTCAAAATTCCGTTTCCCCCAGTAAACGGAATAATAGCTATCGGATGTGATCATGAATCCGAATCCCAGGGTGGAGAACAGCAACAGCATTACCGTAATAATCAACACAAGCCCGGATGATTTTTGAATGGGCAAATTTTCATTGGCTACTGCTGCTGCCTTTCGCTCCTGTAGAAAATGAATGCAGAACAATATTGGGGTTAAACTGCCGATCAGCGTAGCCCATAGTGCAATGCTGGTTAACATGGTTTTGGCCGCCACGGATTGACTGTAAATGCTGACAATTTGTGTTGATAATAAAGCAAGGACAACAAATCCATTTGCAAATCCGGCCATCTTCAACCACTTTTTCTTTCGGGCAGGCGATATTACCAGGCTGACAGTGAATACGAGCCAGGATAACAGGGTAAGAAAAACCGCCGGAGAATAATAACCCATCATTGCTCTTGATACTAGTATTCTATATACAATGAAAGCATAACAAAAACTGGCGAGGGCGGAAATGATGCATGCATAAAAGGCAAACCAGTATTTCCGGTAATGAAAGTATTTTAATAAAAGGATTGATCCTGTAAGCGCAGCCACGTTAGTTACTAAAAACCAGGGAATATAGGAGTCGAAATAATAAATCGCTCCTCCTATGGATATTTGAAGTATGCTTTGTAATAAACCGGTAACAGTAATAATTCCGAAAGCAACGATTAGTGAAGTGTAGAATTGTTTATCCATAGCAGTTTCGTTTTGGGTGGATGGTTTATCGCCCAGGTTATGGCTGAAGTTACTATTTCCGTATGAGCATAGGTGTTCAGGGAATCTTCAATTTTTGTTAAATCCTTTTCACGATTGAAGTATATTAAAATAATTATTTATTACTGATACTATTTTAACCATTGAATATATTTTTTGGTGCAGCTTGCTGGTTTAATGGCTGTTGATGCAGGGTATGTAACATTTTTTTTATCTTTTCGTATTATAATCTGTCACGCATTCCTAAACGATTCATAAACCGGCCATATCATGAAATTGATATTTACATGTCTGCTTTTGATGGGCATCAATACCGCTTATAGTCAGCAGGCAACAAGAGATAAGTTTTCAGCTGCTGAGATCCGCGAAGACCTTGCTTTTTTATATAGAACACTGGATGAAACGCATTATAATCTGTATGTCAATTGTTCTAAAAAAACGTTTGATAGAACTTTTAAAAGGGTAAGCAATTCTATCACTGATTCAATGACAGTGGTTCAGTCGCACAGGCTGTTTCAGCCGTTTACAGCTTTGGCAGGGGTAGGTCATTGTAATATAGCCTATCCATTTTCGCCAGGTTATGTCAGTTATGTGATGAACAATGGAACGATGTTTCCTTTCGATATTTCCATTAGCGACAATCGTCTTTTTATTACAGCTAATTATTCTTCAGACAGCACCATACGCCCGGGTGATCAGGTTCTGTCAATTAATTCGATACCTGCCAGTAAATACCTGCAAAAGTTGTACGCGTATATGTCCGGTGAAAATGACTATTTAAAAAATACCCAGATTGATCTGTTGTTTTTTTCAAGAGTTAATTGGTTTGTAAATGACAGACAGGATGTGTATGCCCTGAAAATAAAACACAAGACTGGTGAAATGGCTAATGTAACCGTGAAAGCCATAACCGCCATGAACTATGAAGGCGCCGCCGGTAAAAAGAAGTCTGTGGTGAATACCAGCCGGGATTTTAAATTTATTGCTAACATTGCGTACCTCCGTCCGGGCGTATTTCTGAACGCTGATGGTAATACGAATATTTCCGACCATAAGTCGTTTGAAAAGGGGGCTTTTGTACAATTTATAGATTCATGTTTTGCTTCGATCAGGAAATCTAATGCCAAAGATCTGATCATAGACCTGAGAGGAAACCCGGGCGGAGACAATTCGTTCAGCGATGAAATGATAGCCTACTTTGCTGAAAAGCCATTTTATTTTTGTTCGAAGTTTTATGTAAGAACAAGTGCTGTCACAAAAAGCTTTTGGAAAGATGTAAAGGATACTGCCTTAGTGCCATTACGAACATTGATACTGGAGAACGAAAATGGGAAAATAATGGAAGCGCCGGCTAATAAAGTTTCACCCAGTGCGGATTCTTTACGCTTCAAGGGGAATATATACGTGCTGATCGATCGATATAGTTATTCCAATGCCGTTACTTCCGCAGCACTTATACAGGATTACAAATTTGGAACCATTATCGGTGAACGGACTGCTGATAGTCCAACCACCATGGCCGCTATACATCAGTTTAACCTGCCCTTTACGCAAATGACAGTTTCTTATCCCAAGGCATTGATCATAAGACCTAATGGCGACAGAAAGGTACGGGGGGTGATCCCGGATATCCGAATTACAGACATCCCCTTTAATGAAGCTGATGAAATACTGGATTATACAGTGAAGATGATCAGCGGTAATAAAGTACCCTCATTCGTTAAATAAGTATCATACACCCATTTACAACTGAATTACTTTTGGCATACATTTTCAAATTGCTGTATGAGGAAGTATTTTCAAGCCTGTTTGTTGCTTTTATGCATATTGTTTGTTGCACCCGCTATAGCACAAAACAAAAAGATCGCTGGTACCCGTTTTATTCGTCAGGCAAATCATCAATTTATTTCCGGAAATGCACCCTGGTATTTTGTCGGGGCAAACTATTGGTATGGCCCATACCTGGCATTACAACACGATCAACAAAGAGGAATAGAACGGCTTCGCAAGGAGCTTGATTTCCTGAAAGAGAAGGGCATTACCTGTTTGCGGGTGTTGGGCGCGGTGGAGGGTAGCGGACAAATAAACGGTGTTCAGCGGGTGGCGCCGGCGCTGCAACCAACACAAGGCGTTTTTGATGATGCGCAATTGAAAGGACTCGATATATTACTGTATGAAATGGGTAAACGTAATTTGAAAGCAGTTGTTTTTCTGAGCAACAACTGGGAGTGGAGTGGGGGCTTTCTGCAATACCTGAACTGGAACGGCATGATCACCACCGCAGATATGCAACGCAAGTTGAACTGGGATGAACAAAGGGATTATACCAGTAAATTCTATAGTTGCGCGCCCTGCATGGCCGGTTACCGCGAACAGGCAAAGCATATTATTACCCGTACCAATACCATCAACGGCAAAAAATACAAAGACGATCCGGTGATCATGTCCTGGGAGCTGGCGAATGAACCAAGGCCTATGCGACCGGCGGCTAATGAAGATTACCTGAAATGGATCAGCAGCACCGCTGCTTTTATTCGATCACTGGATAAGAATCATCTCATCACTACAGGGCATGAAGGCGATATGGCAACAGATGGCGATCTGCCTTTGTATGAAAAGCTGCACGCCGATCAAAACATCGATTACCTCACCATTCACATCTGGCCAAAGAACTGGCGCTGGTTTAATGAAAATACATTGGCGCAGGACTTGCCTGCGGTTAAGGATAAAACAACTGCTTACATACAAAGACATGTACAGGTGGCGGAGAAATTAAACAAGCCGCTGGTGATAGAAGAATTTGGAATACCCAGAGATGGGCATGTGTTCAGTCCCGCCGCTGCCACAACCGTCCGTGATTTATACTTCCGGTTGTTTTTAGAAACATGGCAATGGCATAAGCAAAACAATGGCGTGGTGGCAGGACTCAACTTCTGGGCCTTTGCCGGTAAAGGGAGACCAAAAGATGGTCAGATCTTCTGGTCGCCCGGCGATGACTATCTCGGCGATCCGCCGATGGAAGAGCAGGGCCTTAATTCCGTATTTGACAGTGACAGCAGCACCTGGAAGCTGGTGACTACATTTACTACATCACCCCGTAAGTAAAAACTCACGGCATAACCAACTTATAGGAAACATGTGTTGCCCAGAAAAAACCCAATGCATTTCCGCTGATATTGCCTTTTAGGGAAGCAGGCACCGGTTTGTATACATTGCCATCATCCCTTAATTGCTTACCCAGCACATTAATATATTCAAATGCTTCCTTTGTTAAAGAGGATAATCTCACCTGTGTTGGTGCGCTAGGTTTCGACAGGTATGGATAACTATCGCTAAACTGGTAATGGTCGGATGTAAGTACCTTTACTGCCAGGCCATTTACATAAGTAGGCATCGTTTTGTCATCGAGTACATAATAAGGGAAATGCGTATAATAGCTATCGTTTGCATTTGGATTATCATATGGATAACTCTTTATAGCATTATATTGAAACAAATAATAATTGTTCTCATTGGCAGGTTCTTTAAACCAAACAAAAGGCAAATACCCCTTTGCGCCATCCGGGTCTACCGTAGTTTCTTTTATTACAGCCGAATCGAGTGTTGGTACGGGGGGCATATAAGCAGATGCATGGAATTCCTCGTTACCAATACGTACAGTAAGCTGATAAGTATGTCCTGGCCGGCCTGTTAATTTTGTTGTTTCATAAAATCCCCGGTTGATCGAATAATTATAAGTATAAGGTGGATTCATTAAAGAATCAATCGCCTTGGTATCATAATCGTAATAATAGAAATTTCTGGGGTCTCCGACAGTTTTACCCGGTATCAGCGTGTCTGTTACACCCAGATCATCTGCAATAATTACAAGCGCTCCTTTCACTGGTTCCGCGCTATCAGTACCAGGTTTGCCCAATAGATTGGTTGATCTTGTTATCCGTATATAGTAAGGCCCCACTAAATTACTGATCCTGCCTTCAATGACGTATAAAGGTGCTGTTTCCCCGGGATTCAGGTTAAAATCTTTAATACATCCTGCTGTTGCTATCAATAAAATAATGCCTGTTATATAATATCGCAAATTCATGGTACGTTTCTTTAAAATTTAAAATTGTATGTTATTGTTGGAAGGGTCCCTGTCAGGTATATCATAGAGGCTTTGGTTTTTCCGTAGTCATATGGGTCCTGACTTATATACATGGAAAAAACATTTTTTCTGTTGTATGCATTATAAATACTAAGCACCCATTCTCCCTGCCATTTTTTATTTTTTCGCAACCCTGGTTTCCATGATGCACTGATATCGAGCCTGTGATTCGCCGGCAGCGTATACCCGTTTCTTTTACTGTAATACAGGAACCGCGCATTGTCAAAAATATGCGTGCCAATAGGAACCGTAGTATGTCCTCCGCTCCGGTAGATCCAATTAGCCGATAAACTTAGTTTTTCAGTAAGCTGTCGGCTATACACCAGCGATAAGTTGTGGCGATGGTCGTACGTGGGCGGGTACCACTCATTATTGTTTACGCCATTGATCTGACGTAATGCTTTCGACCAGGTATAACTGATCCATCCTGTTGAGCGTCCTTTATTTTTTTTCAACAACCATTCTAATCCATAACCTTTGCCCCGCCCGGTTAATACCTGGGTTTCAATTTTTTCATTTAAAAATACTTCGGCATTATCCTTAAAATCAATAATGTTATAGGATTTACTATAATACCCTTCCAGACTTGCTTCGTAGGTGTCACCTGAAAATGTTTTGTACACCCCTGCTGAAAACTGGTCGGCATACTGAGGCTTAAAGTACATATCGGAAGGCATCCAGATATCTGTTGGTAAACCAACGGCAGAATTGGTTAACAGGTGTTGAAACTGGTAGTTCCTGCCATAAGAAACTTTTATGGAAGAGGTGGGGGATGTTAAAAGCCGGGCTGTTATTTTTGGTTCAGCACCAAAATAGGATTTGATGATCTTCCCTTTCGGATAAAAAGTACTGTCAATAACGGCTGTTGTGTCTGCATTATACCGGTATACCAGGGCATCGCCCAATGCTGCAAAACCGGTTGCGCGAACACCGTAATTGATGCTTATGCTTTTGCTCATTTTTAGTTCATGGCTTATATAGGCAAACAGCAAAGCAGATCTTCGGTTATTCAGCAAAATTTCTTTGGAAGCCTGATTAGCAGCCTGCGGAACGATCTTGCCTGGTAATACGTTTTGCAAAGAAATACCGGTACCCAATTTTACCAGGTTATTGTTGTTGATCATCCAGTCGAAATCTGTTTTGAACGTAACTTCCTGCAAGTTGGCTTTCCAGATAAAATCCCTGGTATCGTTCTTATTAGCATAAGCATAATTGTATTTACTGAACAGGAGTGAGGTATTCGCAAATAAACCGGGACTGAAAACATGGTTCCACCGGGTTGTTATGGTTGTATTTCCCCAGTTCATCTCATCATTTTTACGGAATACATCGAGTAAAAAAAGATCCTGCCCTTTATAGGCCGATAAATAAATGCGATCTTTTTTGCCAAGAATGGTATTGAACTTGGCATTCAAATCATAAAATGAAACCCGGCTGTCGTTTACACGCGCCTTAACAATATTTGATACTTTCGACAAATTCAGCAACATACCCACATTGCTATACCTGCCGGCCAGCATAAATGAAGACCTTTCTTTTTTAAGAGGGCCTTCCCAAATTAACCGGCTTGCCAGCAAACCAATTCCGCCGGCAACAGATTGTTGTTTATTGTTACCTTCTTTCATCCTGATATCGGCAACAGCAGATAAACGCCCGCCGTATTGAGCAGGGTATATTCCTTTATAGAGTGTAACATCTTTCAGTGCATCGGTATTAAAGGCAGAAAAGAAGCCCAGGGAATGACTGGGATTATATACCGGCGCCTCATCCAGTAAAATGAGGTTCTGGTCATGTGATCCGCCCCGGATCGATAGATTGGTGACCCCTTCATTGGTGGATTGTACGCCAGGTAAGAACTGCAGGCTTTTTAAAACATCCGGCTCACCACCCATCATAGCCATTTTTTTAAGGTCAGAAATGTTTAACCGGTGATTACCTGTAATAACCTGTTGCGCTTTGTTTTTATGTTTGTTCGACGATACGGTAACAGGTTGCATAACAGCGTTGGCTTTTGGGGTTAGCTCAACATTATTTTGTGCCGTTTTCTGAATATGTATTTCCCTGTCGTAATCGGTAAACCCGGCATAGGAACAGTTCAATAAATAGGAGCCCTCCGGAACAGCGATCGAATAAAAGCCGTATGCATTGGTAATGGCCGCATACATTTTATCGCCTGAGATGCTGATGGTGGCCCCAATCAATGCTTCGCCGGAATGAATGGTTGACACAAATCCATATATGGTTACTTTATGCGCCGGCAAGGGCTTCATCCTTTTCACCAGGATATAATGCTGTATGACCTCATACTGCAGCGATGTATTGGAGAACAGATCATCCAGTAATTTTTTGACGGATATGGAAGCATGTTTGATCCAAATGTCCGAAATGCCGGCTATGTCTGCACTTTTGTAATTAAATTTAAAAGGAGATAATTTTTCAATGAGGCCAAATGCTTCGTTCATGGTAGCCCCTTTCAATTCAATACTTACCATCACTTTATTTATGTCCTGGGCAACAACGCTCACAGGTTTAAACAGAACACAGAACAGGAATAAGAAAACAGGTATTATTCTTTTCATAAGAAAACTTAGTAGGGATTAGCCCTTTTAATAACATATAGAAGGATGAGGAGCTTGATAGGACTATCCGGCGCAAAAGTTTTTATATTTTGCAAAAGAACGAGGAGGCCAGTGGGGCATTTTGGGTATTAGTTTTTTAATTTATATTGTAAATAAGATCAGGAAGTAAAAACTCACGGCATAACCAACTTATAAGAGACATGGGTTGCCCAGAAAAGACCCAATGCATTTCCGCTGATGTTCCCTTTTAGGTCAAAAGGCACCGGTTTGTATACATTGCCATCATCCTTTAATTGCTTACCCAGCCCATTTATATATTCATAAGCTTCCTTTGTTAAAGACGATAATCTGACCTGTGTCGGTTTGTCAGGTTGCCCGTATGGATAACCGGCATTCGGGTCATAGGCAGATATAAGTAACCGTACTGCCAGGCCATTTACATAAGCCGGCATCGCTTTGTCATCGAGCACATAATAGGGGAATTTTATATTAGATTGAATGTTTAAATATGGATTATCATATGGATAATTGACTATTGGATTATATTGAAACAAATAATAATTGTTCTCATTGGCAGGTTCTTTAAACCAAACAAAAGGCAGATACCCTTTTGTGCCATCAGGGTCTATCGTAGTTTCTTTTATTACAGCAGAATCAAGGGTTGTTACAGGGGGCATATAAGCAGATGCATGGAATTCCTCGTTACCAATTCGTACAGTAAGCTGATAAGTATGGCCTGGCCTGCCTGTTAATTTTGTTGTTTCATAATATCCCTGGTCGATCGTATATTCAAAACGATGAGTTGGGTACAAAACAGAATCAAACACCCCGTTGCTATAATTATAGTACCATCTGAGATTGCCGCTGCTAGTCTTACCTGGTACCAATGTGTCTGTTAGGCCTGCATCATCGGCAATAATTACCAGCGCTCCTTTCACAGGTTCTGATTTATCATTATCATCCCTGCCACCCCGGCCCGGTTCCAATAAATTGGACGATTTTGTTACCCGTACATAATAAGGCCCCATTAAGTTACTAACCCTTCCTTCAATGACATATAAAGGCGTTGTTTCATCAGGCGTGAGTTGAAAATCTTTAATACATCCTGCGGTTGCTATCAATAAAATAAAGCCTGTTATGTAGTATCGCAAATTCATGGTATGTTACTTTAAAATTTAAAATTGTAGGTTATTGTTGGAAGGATCCCCGTCAGGTATATCATGGAAGCATTGGCTTTGGAATAATCAAAAAGGCTCGGATTTGGATTTATTAACAGGGAAAAAACATTTTTCCTGTCGTATACATTATAAATACTGAGCACCCATTCACTTTGCCATTTTCTTATCTTCTTTAAAACAGGCTTCCAGGAAGCACTGATGTCGAGCCGGTGATTCGCCGGCAGCGTATACCCGTTTCTTTTACTGTAATACATAAACCGGGTATTAGCAAAAGCATACGTGCCAATAGGAATAGTAGTATGTCCTCCGCTCCGGTAAATCCAATTGGCCGATAAACTTACTTTTTTAGTTAACTGGCGGTTATATACCACCGAGAAGTTGTGGCGGCGATCGTACGTGGGTGGGTACCACTCATTATTGTTTACGCCATTAATGCGGCGTAATGCTTTTGACCAGGTATAACTGATCCATCCTGTAGAAAGTCCTTTATTTTTTTTCAATAACAATTCCAACCCATATCCTTTGCCTTGTCCGGTTAAAACCTGGGTTTCAATTTTTTCATTCAAAAATATTTCGGCATTATTCTTAAAATCAATAATGTTAAAGGATCTGCTATAATATCCTTCCAGGCTTGCTTCGTAGGTATCACCAGGAAATGTTTTGAACAAACCGGCCGAAAACTGGTCGGCATACTGAGGTTTAAAGTACATATCGGAAGGCATCCAGATATCGGTTGGTAAACCAACGGAAGAATTGGTTAACAGGTGTTGAAACTGGTAGTTTCTGCCATAAGCAACTTTTATGGAAGAAGTTGCCGATGTTAAAAATCTGGCTGTTATTTTTGGCTCAGCGCCAAAATATGATTTGATAATTTTCCCTTTCGGATACCAGGTACTGTCAATAACGGCTGTTGTGTCTTCATTATACCGGTATACCAGGGCATCGCCTAAAGCTGCAAAACCGGTTGCCCGAACCCCATAGTTGATACTTATGCTTTCGTTTATTTTTAGTTCATGGCTTATATAGGCAAACAGCAAAGCGGACCTTCGGTTATTCAGTAAAATTTCTTTGGAAGTCTGATTAGCGGCCTGCGGAATTAACTTACCTGGTAATACGTTTTGCAAAGAGATACCGGTCCCCAATTTAAACTGGTTATTGTTGTTGAGCATCCAGTCGAAATCTGTTTTGAAGGTAACTTCCTGCAATTTGGCTTTCCAGATAAAATTCCTGGTATCCTCCATATTGGTGTAGGAATAATTATAATTGCTGAAAAGCAGGGATGTATTGGCAAATAAACCGGGACTAAAAATATGATTCCACCGGGTCGTTATCGTTGTATTTCCCCATTTCATCTCATCATTTTTACTTAATACATCGAGTAAAAAGTTATCCTGCCCTTTATAGGCCGATAAATAAATGCGATCCTTTTTGCCTAAAATGGTATTGAACTTGGCATTCAGGTCATAAAATGAAACCCGGCTGCCGGTTATATTTGCCTTATTAATCTTTAATTCTTTCGACAAGTTCAGCAAGGTACCTACATTGCTATAGCGGCCGGCCACCATGAACGAAGATCTGTCTTTCTTAATTGGACCTTCCCAGGTTAACCGGCTGGCCAACAAACCAATTCCGCCAGTAACCGTATGCTGTTTATTATTGCCTTCTTTCATCCTGATATCGGCAACAGCAGATAAGCGACCGCCGTATTGAGCAGGGTATATTCCTTTATAGAGTGTAACATCTTTTAACGCATCGGTATTAAAGGCAGAAAAAAAACCAAGGGAATGACTTGGATTATACACCGGGGCTTCATCCAGTAATACGAGGTTCTGGTCATGAGATCCGCCCCGGATCGATAAATTGGTGACCCCTTCATTGGTGCTCTGAACACCGGGTAACAACTGCAGGCTTTTTAAAACATCCGGTTCACCGCCCACCATGGCAATTTTTTTAAGGTCTGCAATGTTTAACCGGTGATTACCCGTAGTAACCTGTTGCGCTTTATTTTTATGTTTGTTGGAGGATACGGTAACAGCTTGCAGAACAGCGTTTGCTTTTGGGGTTAGCTCCACATTATTTTGTATGGTTTTCTGAATATGTATTTCCTGGTCGTAATCAGTAAACCCGGCGTAGGAGCAGTTCAATGAATAGGTGCCCTCCGGAACTGCTATCGAATAAAAACCATACGCATTGGTAATGGCAGCATACATTTTATCGCCAGCAATGCTAACAGTAGCCCCAATCAATGCTTCGCCGGAATTAATTGTTGTAACAAACCCGAATACGGTTACTTTATGCGCCGGCTTGGGATTCTTCCTTTTCACCAGGATATAATTCTGCATGACCTCATACTGTAGCGATGTATTGGAGAACAGATCATCCAGTAGTTTTTTAACTGATATGGATGTGCGTTTATACCAAATGTCCGTTCTGCCGGCTATGTCTGCGCTTTTATAATTGAATTTAAAAGGAGTCATTTTTTCTATGTGGGTAAATGCCTCCTCCAGGGTAGCCCCTTTCAATTCTATACTTACTATAACTTTATTTATATCCTGGGCGCCAACGCTCACAGGTTTAAAAAGAACACAGAACAGGAATATGAAAACAGGTATTATATTTTTCATAATAAATCTTGGTCGGGAGTAGCCCTTTTAATAACATATAGAAGGATGAACTATCTAATAGGACTATCCGGCGCAAAAGTTTTTATATTTTGCAAAGGGAAAGGTGGATGATATATTTTTGATATGTATGAATGCCCATGCAAATTTGGCGCTTTTAAATTAAACAGATTATGGCGTCATTGAATAAATTGCTATGGCAAGCGATACGGGTGATAAACAGATACCGTTTTTTCACCCATTTTTAGAAAAAGTCGATTTTTAAGCAACCCGTCCCCTTAAATTTATGTATCTACTATTCAGTATAAGCGAAAACTATTTACCGGGTGTTTATCTATTAATTATTTTCATTATGAGCATTCAACAACTGCAGTCTTCGCTCGCTTTTCGTAAGCGGGATAATTTACCGGAATTAATTGTGCTTCATGCAACAGCCGGGTCAACTGCAAAAAGCAGTATTGATTTTTTAAGGGGAGTAGGGTTGAGCTATCATTATATAATTTCCCGCGATGCAAAAGATTCTTCAAAAAGCGCGAATGCACAGGATACAGAACCCATCATTTTTCAGTGTGTGCCTGTTACTGGTCACGCTTTTCATGTAGGCTCAACAATACCTGCGCCGGGTGGGTTGGGAATTAATAAATCTTCTATTGGGATATCATTAGCCAATATTCAAAAGATCGCCAACCCCGAAGCATACCCGGCCCGGCAAATAGCAGCGCTGAACGAATTGTTGGCGCATTTGAAAACAAAAGTCCCCTCTTTAAAATTTTTGACTACACATGCCATGGTACAGCCCTGGAATCGTGCCGATCCGCGAAATATAAATGGCGAACAGATCGCCGAAATGCATGGGTTTGAATTTTGGCGGCCCACGCCAGCGGAGATCGAAGCCCACAGGCCGAAAAAATAATTAGTTACCAGTAACTACAAAAATGGTCATGAAATATTAATAGGTACATTTGAGTATCCTAATGAATTGATATGACTTTATCTCTGAACAAATGTATCTGGCAACAATTCGGAGCATCGATCGATATGCTGGAAAATGCATTAACCGCATGTCCGGAAGATCTGTGGAGCACGGAATCAAAATTCTGGTACATCGGTTATCACACCCTGTATTGGCTGGATTATTACCTCTCTGCCGATACGCCAATGGAAAGGGACTTTGTTCCACCGCCGCCGTTTACGAAATCTGAATTTGAGTATGATGCCATGCCGGAAAGGGTGTATGATAAAACAGAATTGCTGGATTATCTCCGGTTTGGTAAAAAGAAATTGCATGAACTATTAACCACATTAACGCCTGAAGAGCTGCTGACGAAACGTTTTGTTAGCGAATATAAAGACTATAGCATTTTGGAAATGCTACTTTACAATATGCGTCATGTGCAGCACCATACGGCGCAATTGAATTTATTACTACGACAAGGAGGGAATGATGCGCCGGGTTGGGTGTCGAGGGGAAGGGAGTTTGAACCATAACAGAATCAGGGATTACTAATCTTACATGATTTGCAATTCTTTTTCAACAGGTTCGGGATGCCATCAATGCCTAATACATGATTAAGACCAATAAATATAAAATAAGTATTTTTTAGGGATAGCAACTCTTCAATTTTATAAGACCACCAAATGTTACGTTTTTGTTGAATTAATTGGTATAGGTCGGGTGTTGTATTTCTCATTCTGTCAATAGAGTTTGTGGTAATTTTCCCTTTTATCCAATCATAGGAGTCCGCATTTTTTCCGCTTTCTTCATCGGCAATATAATCTAAAAGCATTTGAATATATTGGCTTTGAGCAGAATCATTCATGGCTGCAAAAAAATGGGATACCGCTTCCCTGGATTCAAATTCAAATTGCAGTTTTTTATTTTGTTGTTTAGCCATTTCCCGTAATACATCCTCAGGGAAAACCTGCTTTTCAAATCTTTTTGTATTTGATATGAACTTGCCTAATAAAGTATAATATCCAAGCCAGGGGCGCATATATTTTAATTTGTTAGTGTCAACCCCATATTTGACAACATATTTTATCGCTCTTTCTTTAACAGGGGTAGAAAGGGCGTCGAAAAAAGTTCGGGAAGAATCATATCCCAATATACTTATAAGAGAGTCAAGGTTGATTGTATTTTTTGTGTCAGAAGTTCTGGGTGTTTCAAGCCACAATTGCGAACTTTTTGTAAATGCCTCTTTTATAGTTGGTGTTAACCACTCATTGGTTTCCGCCTCACCATATCCCAAAATATAAACTTTAGCGCCATTGCGTTCAATAAGCCAAAAAGGAGGGTTGTTTACCTGTGCAAAGGTTTTTGAGAAAGCAAAGGCAAGGATAAGCAGGCGTAATTTCAATTTCATAGAAAAGGTTGATGTATGACAAACATACGAATAAATTCGTAATTGCGGCAACTCCAAAATCTTTTGCCAAAACAGCAAAAAACAGGTGTGCCACACTTCAAAAGCGTGGCACACCTTAACCGGGTTTGACGTTTGCCGTCTCACGTCTCATCCGCCAGCTGGCGGACCGTCTTGATCTACCTCCAACCACCTCCCAATCCTCTATAAATATTTACGACCGCATTCAGCTGATCTTTTTTTGTTTCTATCAATTCCAGTTTCGATTCCAGCGCATCCCGTTGCGTCATCAGCACTTCCAGGTAATCGGCCCGCGCATTCCGGAACAGATCATTAGAAATGTCTATCGACCGTGTCAGCGTCTCCACCTGCTTCGATTTCAGGTCATAACTCTTTTCCAGGTTACTGATGTTGGATAACTGTGTGGAAACCTCGAGAAAGGCATTTAAAATGGTTTTCTCATAGTTATACATTGCCTGCAGCTGTCGTGCATTGGCATTGTTAAACTCGGCTTTGATCGCATTCCGGTTGATCAATGGTCCGGCCAGATCACCGGCCAGGTTATACAACAACGACTCAGGCATCCGGAACAAATAGGTCGGATTGAACGCCTGTAAACCTACCGCTGCCGTAATGCCCAGTGAGGGGAAGAATTCAGCCCGCGCTACTTTTACATCGATCTTCGCCGCCGCTAATTCCAGTTCTGCCTGTTTTATATCCGGCCGGTTGGCTAATAGTTGCGATGGTATGCCGGTACTGACTGCCGGCGGCAATAACGCCAGGAACGAAGTTTTATCGCGGTTGATCTCCTTCGGATACCGGCCTAACAGGAAGTTGATCCTGTTCTCTGTTTCTTTTATCTTTTGCCGCAGATCGAATTCCAGACTTTGCGACTTCAGTACTTCCGCCTCAAACTTCTGAACGGCCAGTTCGGTTACCCGCGCCGCTTCCTTTTGAATTTTTACAATATTGAGGGCATTTTGCTGCAGGGCAATGTTTTGCTGTACGATCGCCAGCTGGTTATCCAGGGCCTGTAATTCGTAATAGGAATTTGCCACTTCGGCAACCAGGTTGGTGAGCACAAAGTTTTTGCCTTCTACCGTTGACAGATACCTGGTTACTGCGGCTTTCTTCGCGTTATGCAGTTTTTTCCAGATATCCACTTCCCAGGTCGCAAAAACTGCAGCAGTAAAATCGCCCAATGGATCGGGCATTTCTTTACCGGGCTTGATCTCTGTAGTGGCGTCACCGGCGCCCTGGCTGGTATACCTTCCTACTTTCTCAACGCCCATGCCTGCCCGTACGCCAACCATTGGTAACAACGGTCCCTGTTTAAAGCGGATATCATTCCTGGCTATCTCTACTTCCTGCAAGGTGATCATCAGCTCCTGGTTGTTTTTCAGTGCTGTATCTATCAGGTTCACCAGGTTCTTATCGGTAAAGAAACTGCGCCAGGGCAGGGTAGACGTATTTGTCGTATCGGAACTGGTGCCGAAGGAGGCAGGGACCGACCTGTTTTCTGTAGCCGTTGTAATGGCCGGCACCTTACAGCCTGCCGCAGCCAGATAAATAGTCAATAAGCCAATACAAGTACGGATGCTGAATTTAAACATTATTATCAATTTCTTCAGTTAACGGATTTTCGTCTTCGTCTTTAACAAGCATTCGCCTTTCTGCGATCTTGCCGAATATGTAGTACAGTCCGGGTATTATGAGTACCCCGAAAACAGTTCCGAAAAGCATACCGCCGGCTGCTGCCGTACCGATCGTTCTGTTACCCACCTTACCGGGACCATGCGCCACGCACAGCGGAATTAAACCGGCAATGAAGGCGAACGAGGTCATGAGGATGGGGCGGAACCGTACTCTGGCGCCTTCCATCGCAGCCTTCAGCACCGTAGCGCCTGAGCGATGCTTTTGTACGGCAAACTCCACGATCAACACGGCGTTCTTACCCAACAATCCGATCAGCATCACCATGGCTACCTGCGCATAGATGTTATTTTCGAGGCCCAGACATTTCACGAAAAAGAAGGCGCCGAAAATACCCGGGGGTAGGGAAAGGATCACCGCTAAAGGCAGTATAAAACTTTCATACTGCGCAGAAAGGATCAGGTATACGAAACCAAGACAGATCAGGAAGATATAAATGGCCTGGTTACCCTGTGACACCTCGTCCTTGGAAATACCGGCCCAGTCGATCCCGAATCCTCGGGGTAAGGTTTTTTGCGCCACTTCGGTAATAACCTTAATGGCTGTACCACTACTATAGCCGGGTGCGGCCGAACCGCTTATCTGCGAACAATTGTACATGTTATGCCTGTTATTCTCCGACAGGCCATACACTTTTTCCATTTTCATAAAAGCCGAGAAGGGAACCATCTCATCTTTGTTATTCTTTACATACAGCTTCAGAATGTCTTCCGGCAATGCCCTGTATTGCGGCGCTGCCTGTATTATCACCTTATACTGACGGCCAAATTCAATAAAGCTGATCTCATAGTTACTTCCTACCAATGTAGAGAGCGTGTTCATGGCATTATCAATGGTGATGCCTTTTTGCTGGGCAATGTCATTATCAACACGCAACATATACTGAGGAAAGCTGGCGCTGAAAAAGCTGAATACCGATGTTAGCTCTTTACGTTTACTCAGTTCTTTTACAAATTCATTGGACACCTCTTCCATTTTTTTATTACCATTTGTTCCTGATTTATCCAGCAAGCGTAATTCGAAACCGCCTGCTGCTCCATAGCCGGGAACCGCTGGTGGCTGAAAGAATTCAATGTTAGCGCCCGAAATATCTTTTGATTTCTCTTCCAGCTCATGAATGATCTCCTGCACCGAATGTTTTCGATCTTCCCAACTTTTCAGATTGATCAGGCATGATCCCGAATTGGATCCGGTACCTTCTGTAAGGATCTCATAACCCGCCATGGATGAAACGGACGATACGCCTTCAATGCCTTCTGCAATTTTTTGTAGCTTTTCAGCAATTTCATTTGTTCTTTCCAGTGATGATCCCGGCGGGGTTTGAATTACGGCATAGAACATACCCTGGTCTTCATTCGGGATAAAACCTGAAGGAACACTTTTATTCAGGAACCATGTTCCGGCACAGAAAGCGGCCAGTACGAGAAAAGTGACGAGCCTTCTGTTAACAATACCGCCCAGTATCTGCACATACTTGCCCTGACCGCGGTTGAACGTATTATTAAAACCCGCCAGGAATCTATCTACGGGGTTTTTCTTTTTGGGTTTTCCGTGATTGTTCTTCAATATCATGGCGCACAGCGCGGGGGTAAGCGTGAGCGCTACCACACCCGACAAAATAATGGCGGTGGCCATGGTGATAGAGAACTGCCGGTAGAAGATACCCACCGGGCCACTCATGAACGCCACCGGAATGAATACCGATGCCATCAGGAAGGTGATGGCAATGATAGCGCCACTGATCTCATGCATGGCTTTTTTCGTAGCCTTCATGGGCGAAAGATGTTCTTCTTCCATTTTGGCGTGCACCGCTTCAATGACCACGATGGCATCGTCAACCACCACACCGATCGCCATTACCAGGGCGAACAGCGTTATCAGGTTCAGCGTAATGCCGAAGAACTGCATGAATACGAATGTTCCGATCAATGAAACCGGTACCGCCATGGCCGGGATCAGGGTTGAGCGCCAGTCGCCCAGGAACAGGAATACCACAATACCTACCAGGATGAACGCTTCAACCAGCGTGTGCACTACTTTTTCAATAGATGCGTCCAGGAATTTGGAAACATCATAACTGATCTCATAATCCATTCCTGTGGGAAAAGAACTGGCCTTGATCTCTTTCAGCTTCGCTTTCACGTTCTCGATCACCTGGCTGGCATTACTGCCGTACGACTGCTTCAGCACAATGGCGGCAGAAGATTTTCCGTTCAGGGTGGAATAAATATCGTACATCGAGCTGCCGAACTCCACATCTGCAACATCTTTCAACCGAAGGATCTCACCACTGGAGCTGGATCTTAAAATAACATTTTCGTATTGTTCTTTCGTATGGAACCTTCCGGTATACTTCAAAACATATTCAAATGATTGAGACCTTTTACCCGAACTTTCACCGGTTTTACCGGGTGATGCTTCCAGGCTTTGTTCATCCAGCGCTTTCATCACTTCATCGGCCGAGATCTTATAAGCCAGCATCCGGTCGGGTTTCAGCCAAATACGCATGGCATATTCCCGGTTACCAAGAATGTCGGCAAATCCAACACCGTCAATTCTTTTTAGTTCCGGTAGCAGATTGATATCGGCAAAATTGAAAAGGAATTTCTGGTCTGCGTTTGGGTCAGTGCTATAAAGGTTGATGTACATGAGCATGTTAGATTCCTGACGGGATATCTTTACACCTTCGCGCACAACCAGTGGCGGTAGTTTATTCACCACCGACGCAACCCTGTTTTGAACATTTAACGATGCCTGGTTAGGGTCGGTTCCCAGGTTAAATACTACGTTTATTTCAGCCTCTCCGTCGTTACCCGCATTGGAGGCTATGTATTTCATGCCCGGAACGCCGTTGATAGCCCTTTCCAGGGGAATGATCACCGATTTGACCATTAAATCACCGTTTGCTCCCGGATATTCTGCAATGACATTTACCTTTGGCGGTGAAATAGATGGAAATTGCGTTACCGGTAATCCCATAATAGCCAGCGCCCCCAGGAAAACAATGATGAGGGAGATGACTATGGATAATACCGGTCTTTGTATAAACTTATTAAACATTGACTTCGCTATTAAAGGATGAACACTATTCTGCTTTCAAACGCAGGTGATAAATTACATCTTCGGGTTTCTCGAATTCAAAGGCGATCTTATCGTCATCCTTTACTTTCTGCACTCCTTCAAGTAGTATCTTGTCGTCTACTGCCAAACCGCTGGCCACTACATACAGATCGGCCAATTCACCGGTTATGGTAATGCTCCTTGATTTTACCACATTGTTCTTATCGATCACAAAGACAAACTTCTTGTCCTGGATCTCGTATGTGGCTTTCTGTGGAATGATCAATGCCTGGTGTACTGGAACGGTCATGAGTACCTTACCAGTTTCGCCATGTTTTAATAGTTTATCGGGATTGGGGAATCGTGCGCGGAAGGCAATGTTACCGGTTTCATTATCGAACTCGCTTTCTATCGTTTCTACTATTCCTTTATATTGAAGGGGACGGTTATTCGCTAACAGCAGGCCCACCTTAGTATTCGCGCGGCCTTTTGTATTGGTTTCATATTCCAGGTACTCCGGTTCAGATACATTGAAGTAGGCGAACATCTGGCTGTTGTCGCTCAGGCTGGTCAGTAATTCACCTTCATCAATAAGGCTGCCCAGTTTTTTGGGAATGCGATCAATGGTGCCGTCGAACGGCGCCCTGATCTCTGTGAATGACAGGTGCAATTTTGCCAGCGACATTTCTGCTTTTGCCTGGTCAAGTTTGGCCTGGGCCATGGCCTGCTCATTTTTAGAGACCACATTTTTATCAACCAATGCTGTTGTGTTCTGTAATTCTATTTCGGCTGCTTTTGTTTCAGCTTCCGATTTTAGTACTTCAGCCTCATACATTTTGGGCATAATCCTGAACAACACCTGACCGGCTCTCACAAACTGGCCTTCATCGACATAGATGTTTTGCAGGAAACCTTTTTCCTGTGCCCTGATCTCAATGTTCCTGACCGACTTGATCTGCGAAACATATTCCTTCGTAAAGGTGGTATCAATTCTTACAGGACTGGTAACGGTATATTTACCGGTTTCTTCCTTTTCTGCTTTTTTTGATGCACAGCCTGTTACATACAATACAACAAACAAGCTTGCGTACAAGACAACTCTCTTCATGACATTAAATGGGTGTTAAGCAATTGGCGGCTTACAATCGTGGGATGATTTGGGGAATAAGGGCACAGTCGCATGGGTACAGTTACAAGACCTGTCAAGTTCGCTTCACTGGGTTAAGCGTTTCGAGTCAGGCGTTTTGCGTTCAGCGTTCTGCGTTGGGCGTTAATCAGATCCTTAAAGTCCGTTGGGAAATGTATTTGTTCGATAAAAGACTATGAATGGGCCGTGGCGCTTTACAACGGCTATAAAGATGCGTTAGATCGGCGGCGTAGGAGAGTGCGTAAAAATGGCCGGCCAGTAATTTATATTTCCGGGCTGTTAAGTTATTGGTATCCTCATCTTCTCTGTCGTCAGTAATGAAGAATACCTCATCCTGACCCGGGCGGGCTCCTTTTACTACCGGATAGCCCTGGTTCTTTTTGGTGAATTTTGCCTGATGGTTCTTCTTAATATGCCATACGGGAGAGTCGCTGTTGTGATGGCTGCCTGTATAAACATAGTTATACCCGCCTAACAGCAGGTAAAACAGGCATATTAAAAATATAGCTACTCTCATACGTGGACAAAAATAATAAAACTTTGTCCTTAACAAAACAACATGGGCGTCATTAGCAATTAGACAACATAAAAAACACAGACTGTTCCTCTGAAATGTATGCTTATAACAGCTGGTTATGCTTTTGTTATTTGGTTGTTAATGCCCAATAGCGGGACACCTGTCTGGCGCCCCCGGTTTTCACCGGAGGCGACAGGTGCGTGTTGTCACACAGGCTGAAAATGGCTGCTCCTTATGATGATTGGTTGTACTATCTCCATCTGGGATCGCCGGTAGAATTGCGACCCGCGAAAGTTTGATCTGCTATCTTGAAGTTCCCATTAAAGGGGTCCTGCCACAATTGTACAGACGTACGAATGGAAGGGGTAATAGCAGGAAAATCGTTTGCTGCTACTGAAAAATGATCAGCTGTTTTGTAGTTGTTGGCGACGGTGACCTGCGTACCTGTACCAACCCTCATATCCTTTACGGTTGTGGCGCCGGCAACGGCCTTTCCAATGCCGAAAATACAATTGGTGATCGTAATGCCACTGGTAATAACATTGGCGTTGTAGTCAAAATAGAAATTTTTACTATTGCCCAAAGGCGTTTCATTAAATGTACACTCCGAGATCAATACGGAGTTGGACGTTTGGACACTGCCAATGATAGCATCCACTTTATAAAAAGTACTTTTGGTCATGGAAACGTTATTGACCTTGCTCGTTGTAACGCCTATAGTGAGTACATTATATTCCTTGATACTATCTACAATGCAATTGTCAATGATGAAATCATTCATGTTCACAGTGCCGGCCTGAAGGCGTACCACACCGCGGAAGATCTCCATCCGGCTGTTCATGAATTTCAGTTTACCGATAGTGGCGTTATTGGAGTTGTTAAATACATACCGGCTACCGTAGTTATCGCTGTACAGGGACAGATCATTAAACTCTATAGAATCGATGGTTGCGCCTGCTGTAAAATTAAAATTGCTGGTAAAATAGATCTTTGCCTGTGCGGTGCTCGAGAGGTCGGGCCCGCTCATGAAAATAAGTGTTTTGTTAAGGCTGGTGGCCGTTGCGATGTTGTAGGTTTCTCCTCTCTTCAACAGGATCGTACTGCCCGAGGGAATTATTGGTAATGTATCGGCCAACACGCCGGGCCGGCCTGTAATGCCCGTAAGGTCAATGACCGTACCGGAAAATGGCGCTTTCGTAGAGAACGCAACATAGCCTCTTTCATCTTTATCGCTGTAAAGGTATATCGTGTACCGGGTGTCTGCTGTGAGTCCTTCGATCACTCTAAACTCGTTTGTGAGATCAGTTGCCGACAGGGTAACAGTTGCTACTACGGAACTGTCAGTGTTTTTAATGATCTTCAATGAGGTGACCGGAGCGCCCTTGGTTGTCCAGCGGGCACGCACCGAATTAAAAGTGATGTCATCGATGGCAGGCATTTTCAATATGGAGGACAGGGTTTTAACAGCGCCCAGGTTACTCCATTTTGAATTCATGGCCGTGTCGGGAGCAACGGCCTTTACCTGCACCTGGTACAGCTGGTTAAACAACAATTTTTTAACCGCCGCTTCATTACTATCCACTGAAAGCGACAGATCGATGGTGCGAAAGGTATCGCGGCTTACCTCAATCACATAGCTGGTAGCGCCTGCTATCTTTTGCCACGATGCCATAATGGTATTGGAGTCAGCTGATAGGTCCCCGGCACGTACCGGTCTGAATAACCGGTTTGGACCCAGGTCATCCTTTTTGCAGGAAGCATACACCAAAGCGGTTAATGCCAGTATATATAATGTCTTGTTCATGGATTAATTTGTTTTCCCTGAAAAATAGTTGAATTAATAGCCAAAATCGTTTTGCAGGCTGCCCTGGCTGCTGGTAATAACGGAGCTGTGCAAAGGCAGTATATAGCGTACGGGGGTTGTACCGGTGTTATCGGTATAACCTCTCCATTGCCACAGGTTGTAATTAGCCGGACCGTTGGTGGTTTTATTCCACAGGTTTACAAGCCAGTTTACTTTTATATCGTATTCTGCCGGAACGGCTCCAATCACTCTTCTATACCTATTCAGGAAAGTAAGCGTCTTGTCGCTGTTTCTTTTTGCATACAGAATGTCGGGCAGATCGCTGTAAGTGCCAACGCCGCCAACAGCATCCTGTCCCATTTGATTGCAGGTATTCCTGGTTTCGGCAATTTTTTTGCTGTACAGGTTCCATCGTACCAGGTCGAATTTCCGTACCATTTCGCCACCCAGTTCCCAGGCCCGTTCATTCACGATAGCATTAAAAAATGAATTCTTATCACTTGCAACGGTAGCCATATACGCATCTACTTTGTCACTCCATAAAGCCGACGGAAAGGCGCGCTGCCGTACTTTCCTAAATGCATCCCGGGCAACAGTCGTAGGTCCGTTCAGTTCGTTCTCGCTTTCGGCCAGCATTAACAGTACATCAGCGTATCGTAAAAGCGGCCAGTTGATGCTGGTGCCTTTTGACGATGCAGGACCTAATGGTGTAGGTACCAGCATGCGGTTCCATTTATTGATGGTAATAGATGTAGGTCCTGTTCCCACCTGTGCCAGGGTGTCATTATAGGAAATGATCGAACAGGTGGCGGTCAGCCGCAGATCGGTGGTATCGAATGAATGGTAATAAGTAGGGGTGAAGACGAATTGAATGGTGGTAGCACCAAATGAATGAAAATTGACGCCATTGGTTACACCAACCCCCATGCACCAACCCACATCGCCATAACCGGGAGCATAAGCTACCTCATACAGGATATCGCTGTTCACCGGTTTCAGGTATTTGTTTTCGTTCATGAATACGGTAGCGTAATCAGGTAATACCCGGGGTTTCAGCTCAACCAGTTTTTTGCAATAGGTGTTGGCGATCTTATAATACTCCAGGTAGTCTGCTTTGCGTTTCATGGTCATATCGGTATACAGCCAGTAGCCGCCCCGCATTAATGATAACCGCGCAATGAGGCCCATTACAAACTCCCGGTTAATGCGCTCGATGCCATAATCCAGCTGATCGGCCCATTGCATTTGAGGTTCAATGCTGATGAGGTCATTGATCAGGAAGGTGAGAATGGAATCCCGGCCAGTTTTGGGTATATAGAAATCATCGCCCGCCCGTGAAGGTTTTATAGGGAATGGTACATCGCCCCAATGGTGCATCAGCAACATATACCAATAAGCGCGTAAGGCTTTTACTTCTCCCAGCAAATTGAGGTATGTGGCGTTTGTGGGATCTTTTACCAGTGAAATGGTCGTTAATCCAAATTCACATTCATTGGCTTTATTGATGGCGCTGTAAGCATTGTTCCAAACCGTGAGCAGGTCCTGGTTCGATGTAGTTGCTTCAAAGGACCAGAGATCGCGGCGTGCACCATCAGGTGAAGCTGCCACTGAACTGCCGACTTCCACATCCGTATTGCCGGCAAAAAGGGTCGACACACGGGATGTAAAGGCATCCTGGTTAAACAGGGCATATACCATGTTAACAGTTTTTTTGGCCTCCGATTCGGTACTGAATACGTATTCTTCTGTAAACCGGGACTCGGAATTGGACGTGAGATATTTTTTGCAGGATGCAAAGACCAGGCAGGCGAAAGCGATTGAAAGATATATAAGACGTTTCATAATTTTCTTTGTTGTCATGGGTAAATGGCTAGAAGGTTACATTTACTCCGGCCGTATACGACCGGCTTTTTGGAAATGCAGAATAATCTACCCCAGGCACTAACTGGGTATACCCGCTGTTCCTGGTTGTGCTTACTTCCGGATCGTATCCGCTGTATTTTGTCCACACGAATGCATTGTAAACCGTGGCGTATATTCTGAATTTCGTCATCCATACACGGGAGATCCATTTTTTGGGTAATGAGTAACCCAATTGGAGATTATTTAAACGAAGGAAGGAGCCATCTTCTACGGCCCATGAATGGAAGTAGGGGGCTGCATTTCCCATGGAGAAGGGCGTCCAGATCTTTGGATTGGGATTCAACGCCGCCAGCTCTTTGAGGTCTGTCACCTGGTTGCCGCCGGCATCAATATAATGGAAGCGGTTTTCGTAATTAACACTGTTCAACATGTTACCATATGTTGTTCTATGCTGCATGTTGAAGGAAATTTTTCCGGTGTTGTAGATCTGGTTGCCATATACCCAGTTAAAAAAGGCAGTCAGGTCGAACCCTTTATACATCGCGTTAAAGCCAAAGCCGCCGGTCGCTTTTGGCAGAGCGCTGCCAATGACGGTACGGTCTTCCGGGTCAACGGTTCCACTTCCATCACGGTCTTTTAACTTCAGCACACCTGGCCGCAGGCTGATGCCGCCCAGGTCTTGTTTGGGAACGCCATCTCTCAGGATATATTTTTTGTTGACGGCATCATAAGAATCAAAATCATCAACGTAATACATGCCATCGGTTTCATATCCATACATCAAACCTATGGTTTGGCCAACATACAACCTGTAGTCGTCGATGCCTTTCAAATCGGTGCCGGCCCAGTTTGAATTATATGACCGCTCGTTTACGCCATCCAGTTTGTCGATCCGTGCACGGTTGATGCCTACATTGAAGTTGACACTTAGCTGAAGGTCCTTTTTATTAATGATATCGGCCGTCAATGCCAGTTCAATACCGCGGTTGGATGTTTGTCCGATATTTCGTTGTTGAAAAGGAAAACCGGTGGTTGACGGAATGATAGATTGAACCAGCAGGTCTTTGGTAGTATTATGATAAAAATCCAGCGTACCCGATAATTTATTGTTCAACATCGAAAAGTCAAGTCCTATATTCCGGGTAATGGTCGTTTCCCATTTGACATCCGGATTGGTTAACTGTAAAGGATTCGCGTAGGTATAATATGGATTGGCTACATCACCTGCGCCATATGGGCGGGTTGAGCTTGGTGCAAACAACACCCGCCATTGATCGGAGGTTATATTGTTATTTCCTACGGAACCATAGCTGGCCCTTAATTTCAAATCGGTAATAAAGGGCACTTTGCTCATGAATTCTTCCGAAGAAATACGCCATGCAGCGGAGGCTGCCGGAAACAGGCCCCATTGTTTACCAGGCGCAAACTGGGTTGAACCATCATACCGTGCTGTCAAATTGAAAATGTACCGGTCGTTATACTGATAAATGACCCGGCCAAAATAAGATGCTGTTTTTTCAGGTGCTATATCTGTTGTGGTATGAATGTCGGGCGTACCAAGACCCATGGTGGAAAACAATTTCTCCGGCGTTACATCTGCATTGAAATATTTTGCGCGGTTATATTCTTCAAAGCCTTTGCCCCTGGCCAGTACTTCCTGGCCAATCAAAAAATTCAGATCATGCTCCAGTCCTTTCCGAAAACGATAGTTCAGGGTATTCGTAAAGCGATAATCCTGTAAGCGGGTTTGGGTTATTTCTCCCAGGGGCAAATTGCCGCCTTCATTTCTTGATACACTGGTTAATGGTCCGTAATAGCGGCGGTTTTCAGCGAAAGATAAACCCAGACTGTATTCTGTACGGTAGGTTAGGGTGGGGGTAATCATCCACGAAGCGCCTGCGTTCATGTTAAACACCCGGCTTACCCGTTTGCGGTAATCCTGTTGTGTTAATTTTATCGGATTGATCATGTTTCGCAGGAATTGTTCATAATCATCGCTGCTACCGGGGTCAATAATGATCATATCGGCTATACCATTTACCGGCCGGGTGGTAATACCGTCGCCTACGCGAAAGTTGGCGCTGCCTGCTGAACCGGCGCCATTGGTAATGGGATGGGTATAACGCACGTTCGCATCTACCTTTATTGATTTGGAAACTTCATGATTCAATTTAAAGTTGACATAATTCCGGCTGTAGCTATTGGTGGGGATCAACCCGGCTTCTTTATTGTTCGTAAAGTTCAGGGCAAACTTTGTTTTATCATTGCCGCCCGTAAGGCTGATGTTGTGTTGTTGCGACCAGGCCGGACTTCCATATAGTTCTTTCTGCCAGTCGGTGCCTTTTATGTTTTTATACAGCTCCAGGTCCTCATACACGCCGAAGTATTTGCTGAAATTGTCGACAGCGGTTTGGTTGGTGATCCGGGCAAATTCGTATTGCGCCAGTACAAATTCATAAGGTGACAGTACATCGAGCTTGCGGGGCAACTGCCTTGCCTGTGCAAAGCCGTTGTAGGTAATGGTAGTTTTGCCGCCTTTGGCGCTTTTGGTAGTGACTATTACAACGCCATTGGCGCCGGCTGCGCCATAAATAGCGGCGGTAGCGGCATCCTTCAACACATCGATGCTGGCTATGTCGGAAGGGGCAATATCATTGATACCATTTACCCTGAACCCGTCTACAATGAACAAAGGATCGTTGCTGCCGGTGATAGAGCCGCCACCCCGTACGCGGATCACGATCTCGGCGCCGGGTTGTCCGTCAACCGTGGTTACCTGTACACCGGGCATCCGGCCGGTGAGGGCTTCCGCGGCACTGGCTACTGGTACTTTTTCCAATTGCGCGCCGCTAACAGAGGAAACGGTACCCGTAAGATCTTTTCTGCGTATGCTCTGATAGCCGATAACCACTATTTCATCCAGGTTTTTATCGGCCTGTTGCAGCACAACACTAATGGATGTATTGTCGGTGAGCGTAATTTGTTTTGACTGATAGCCAACATGCGAAATTAACAGGGTAGCATTGGGTTTGGCAACCGTCATTTTAAAACTACCGTCTGCATTCGTTAATGTTTTGTTCTCGGTGCCCTTTTCAACAATGCTGGCGCCAAACAGTGGCTCATTATTGTTGTTCAATATTTTTCCGGTTACCGGCACCGGGTCGGCGTTCAGTTCGTTGTCTTCGAGCCGGGGTGCTTTGGCCGGTGGTTTTTCTGTTACCACAATCGTTTTGTCAACGATAGACCAGGAGAAGGGGATCTGCGAAAAAGTAAGGGAAAGTGTGTGGTCGAGCGTGGAGTTGCTGGCCACCACGGTGACCTTTTTTACATTGTCAAGCAGACCGTCTACATAGAAGAATACATAACCGGTTTGTTTGGTGATCTCTTTGAATACCTTTTCAACCGGGACGTTCTTTTCATTTAAGTTAATTCCCTGTGCGAATCCGTTCGCACCCGCCTGCAGGCAGGCAATGGTCAGCAAAGCAATTGTTAGTTTCATTACTCTCATAAATTTAGCACCGCCGGGGTACAGCATAGCGGCTGGAAAGCCCCGCTTAAGCGACGCTTTGCCAAAAGCAATCATTAGCATAATTTTGGTTCCTCTTTGGGTTGAAAAATTGTACTGTTACTATTTATTTAACTCAACGTTCGCCGGAAGTGGTTGCGACACTTCCGGTTTTTTATTTCAAAAAAGTAAATCCTTTTTTTAACGGGTGACTATTATGGTTTTTCCCTGGTATTCGAACTTCACTTTACCGGTCAGCTCCAGGATCTTTAATAGCTGATCTGCATTGGCGCTTCTTGAAATTTGTCCTGAAAACCGCGCCGGAATATTTTCTTTATATTCAAATTGAACATCATACCATCTTTCGGCCTGCCGTAAAACGGTTTTAATATCAGCCGCTTTGAATTGGAACAAGCCGTTTTTCCAGGCCATTACTTCATCAATGTCGGGTGCGTTGTTAATGGTGAGTGACGCGTTGGGCCCGAATACTGCCTGTTGACCCGGGTTCAATATCGACGATTGACCGTTCGTTATTGACGTCTTAACCTTTCCTTCCAGCAAGGTGGTCCTTGTTTTTTCTTCATCGTCATAGGCATTGATGTTAAAATGAGTGCCCAATACTTCAATCTGACCTTCCTTGCCTGATGGTGTTTTTATCGTTACAATAAAGGGCATTTTGTTTTTTTCTCCGCCAGCCGGCGGAGCTAGGGGTGCCACTTCAAAATATCCTTCACCGGTGAGCTCAACCTTTCTTGCTGCCCCCGCAAAAAAAGCGGGATAGCGTAAACTGGAGGAAGCGTTCAACCACACTTTGGAGCCGTCGGCCAAAATCAGTTGGTACTGACCGCCCCGGGGTGTGGAAATGGTATTGTACACCGGTTCTGCAGACGTATTACCTGTTGATTGGTACGATAACTGCCCATCACCCAGCTTTATCACTTTTGCCTGGCCTTGCTGCACCAGCGTACCATCCCCGGCACTGTCCAGAATGATCTCTGTGCCGTCACTTAATTTTAATATCGCCCTGTTCCCTCCCGGTATAAGCGGTGTTTCCTTTTTAACCTTGTTTATCTGTGCTATTTCGGGTTGGGCCGGTTTTTTTGAAATAAGCCACCAGGCCACCCCAGACAGCATCATAATAAAAACAGCGGCAACAGCCAGCCTTTTCATATAGTAGACGATCCTGGCCGATCTTTCTTTACCTGCCTGCAGCTTGTTATATAAATTCTCCTGAATAGCCGCCAGCGTGTTGTTATCCGGCTCGCCATCAAAAGCATGTTCAGCCAGTTCAGTGTCAATAATAGCCGCCAGCCGGTTTTTATGCTCAGGCACATTCAATAGCTCACTGAAGTTTTTCCACTCCTGTTCTGTCATCCTGCCGGTTAAGTACTTATCCAATAATTCCTGAAAATGGTTAGTCTGCATACATGTTTTATTCAAATTCAAAAAGCAGCATGATCGTCCCTGCTATTGAAGACGCACACCTGCAATAAAAGGGGACAGCCAATAAATTATTTTTAAATCGGCCGGCCGATTAGTGCGTAAAGAATTAAAAACAGGGTAATTATGTCGGAATGTGTTTTGAGGTAGGTGCGGAGGAAATTGAGGGCGCGGCAAATATTTTTCTTGGCCGCTTCTTTTGAAACCTGCATAGTTGCCGCAATCTCTTCATGGGAAAGCCCCTGATCGCGACTCAACAGGTACGCCTTCTTTTGTTGTTGTGGTAACAGATCGATGCCCCGGGCGATCAGCGCAGCCAGGTTTTTCTGCGACAAAGCCTTATCGGGCAGGTAATTTTTCTCTTCGATCTCCAGGTCATCGGGACCAAGCGGGAAAAGCGTCTTTTTTCGCAATGCGCTGATGATCTGGTTACGGGCTATAATGAACAGGAACGAGTCGAAGCTTTCAAGGTCCGGCAATTTCTTCCTGTTTTGCCAGATCTTTATGAAAACGTCCTGCACCATGTCCTGGGCCGCCTGGGTGCTTTTTAAATAGGTCAACGCCTGTAAATAGATATTATTCCATTTTCGTTCTACAAGCACGGCAAAAGCTTTTTCATTGCCATCTGCAATTTGCAGGAGCAAAAGCTTTTCATCCAGTGCTATATTCATACCGCTCAATCGTTTATTCGAATTTTTGCTGATCTATTGACAATTGTAAGCAAAAATTAAATAAAGGACTAATAACTGGCGTGTTGAATGCCAAAAAATTGCCGGGAACGATTGCGTAAATTAATTCCCACCAGATGATGCCGGTTTGCCCAGGATATCATCGTTGCTCACGCCTTTCTTTTTAGAGACGTTCTCGGTGAGTTTTCCAAAATTCCAGGTCAGGGCCAAAACGCCCGCCCGCCTGGGTCGTGAAATGCTGGTGGTATTGTAAAAATTGTTGTCCTGGGTTATGTTTTTGAAATCGCGCGATTTTTCGAAATAGTTCACCGCCCTGAGGGAAATAAGAAGCTTGTCGTTAAATATTTTATAATTGAAAGCCACGTTGTGCCAGGTGTTGAATGGATAGGTGGTTTGAATAGACCGGGGTTCCTGCCACAAACCAAGATAACTGCTTATCGTAAATTTATTGGTGAATTGATAGCTTGTATTCAGGTTAAAATTACAGCCCCAACCGCTGTTTGATTGCGATGCATCGGCGTTGTTCGTAACCTGGTTATAGCGGAGTGAGCCATTCACGTACAGGTTCCATTTCGACGTGATCTTCGTGCTAAAGTTCAAACCCACGCTCCATGAATATTCTTTCCCTATGTTCAAACTGGTTGTTTTGGTAATACCTGTTTGTTCATCGAAGGATGCATACTGCATAATTTTATTGCCACTGTAACTTCCTTCTATATTGATGCCGGCAAATGTATTTCCATTGCCATACCGCAGTTGTGTGGTAAGGGCATGCAAGGTTTGCGGGCCAAGGTCGGGGTTGCCGGTAGTGATGTTCAGGGAGTCATTGTTGTTAACAAAGGGATTTAGGTCCCAGATATAGGGCCGTTGCAATCTTTTTGTATAGGAAAGTACCAGGGTGGTCAGTTTGGTCAGTTTGTTGGTGAACTGAATGTTTGGCAGCAGGGTGGTGTAGTTGCTTTTTACCTGTGTTTTTGATACAATGAAATCGCCATTTATATTGGTGTATTCAACCCGGGCGCCCAACCGAAAGCTCGATTTCTTTAATTTAAAACTATACATGCTGTAAGCACTGAGCACATCCTGGGAATATTTAAAATAATCGGTGTTGGCAGCATTCGGTTTATAATCTTCCGGGTCGCCATATTTAATAAGGCTTTGAAAGTCGGAACTGGCGCGGCGTAAAATGGCTTTCAGGCCCCCTTCGAGTTTTGTTGTTTTTGTGAGCGGGATGATGTTATCGGCCTGAATGGTGTACTGGTTGTTGATGGCATAACTGTTATTCATTAAATAGCGGTCTGTACCGGGATTATCCTGAAAACTGTTAAGCCGGTTATCCTGTTTGCCGAACTCGCCCAGAAAACGCAGACTGAATTCTTTCTCTTTATTGTTCTTAAAATGTTTTATAAAATCACTGCCCACATTCACGCCGGGATTTTTGCTTTTGCTCTTGAGGTTATAATAGCTTACTGTTGAAGGGGTGGCCGCAAAATCCGTTGTGATGGTTTGATCGGTCACTGTTTTGCCCGTATAGCTATCAATATTCGTATATAAGCTGATGGTGTTGAGGCTGTCCATTTCCACACTCAATTCTGCATTGCCAAAGCTCCAGGTCTCGCTGTTGTATTGAGCGCCATCCAACGTTCTTTTGGCATAAGCGGTTTGCGAGTTGGGGATGGTTATATTCGAGGTACGCCGTAAGATGGGATCGGAAAACCCTTTGTTCATAAAAACACTAAGACCGAATTTGCCCACCTTTGCGTTCCCGTTAATGGAGAAATTATTCACCTTGTCGCTTGTTCTGTTGAAAGTAGAAATGGTTCCGTTATAACCTTTCACTTTTTTCTTTGTGATGATATTGATCAATCCGCCTACGCCTTCACCGTCGTATTTGGCGGAAGGCGTTGTGATCACTTCTATCTTTGAAATGAGCGAGCCGGGAAATCCCCGCAGCGCCTCTTTTATATTCCGGGCGAACATGGACGTTTCCCGGCCATTGAGCAACACCTTGAAGTTTGATTTCCCGTTCACTTTAATATTATCTTCTCCATCCACTGTTATATACGGCGTCTTGCGCAGGATGTCGATGGCCGTTTCTGTTTTGTTGGCCGGGTCATCCTCCACATTTAATACCGTTTTTTCATCCGATTGTTCCACCAGTGGCCGTTGAGCCATAACCACCACTTCTTTCATCATACCGGTAGCTTTGGATAATTCAACGGGATCGACCTGCATATGCCCGGTTGCTGTAACTGTAATATTGACCTTTTTCTCGGTGTAACCGGTATGGGTGAAGGACAGGATATAATTTCCGGTATCCGGTTTATTGAATTGAAAACGGCCCAGCTCGTTTGATAAAACGGTTTGCAGGGGTTTCGTATTGTTTATTTTAAAGATGCGAACGGTTGCGAAGCCAAGCGGCTTACTGCTGTCTGAAACGGTTCCTGATAATTGTAACGGGGTTTGTGAAAACAAATGCCCGGGCACCATGAAGAGAATGACCGGTAATATAATGATCGGAAACAATTTTTTCATAGCTGCTCGGTTGGTTGGGACCTAGATACCGCAAAGATTAACGAATTATTTCGTAGATATTGAATGAATGTGATGAACGGCGGTTTCATCATTTCAAATACCGGCCATTGCTAAATTGCCCCCTTTTTTAAATGAGTTCGCCCCCGGTGTACTTATTGGCATCATGGTAATTTCAAGCAACACATCATTCATTAAAATTAAACCTAGTATGAACAGCAGATTGCTTGTACAATACGCATGGGCGTTACTCTTCACTTCCTCATTCATTTTTTCCGGTTGTAAAAAGGATGTCAATCCGGAAAGTACAGATGATGCCACGTCCGGTGTGGGCGGAGACAAAAAAGAGAATATCCTCACAACAGCCAGGGTACCCGCATCGGAAACCCTGCAAACGCTGGCCAATGGCACATTTCTTATTGTTAACCGTAAAAGCGGCATGGTGCTGGATGTGGCTTCCGCCTCAACCGCCAATGGCGCCAACGTGTTGCAATGGGGTGCATCAGGCGGTACCAATCAACGATGGACGCTCACCCAGTTGAGTGGCGGTTATTATTCCATCATCGGGGTGCCCAGTGGCAGAGCGCTGGAAGTGGTTCAGGCCGGCACAGCTGATGGCGACGATGTGAGTATCCTGGATTATTCCGGCGCCAACAACCAGCAATGGCAATTTATCAGCACCAGCAATGGGTATTACCGCATCGTGAACAGGAACAGCGGCAAGGACCTGGATGTAGCCGGGCAATCAGAAGCACCCGGGGCCAATGTGGCGCAATGGGGTTATTGGGGTGGCGAGAACCAGCAATGGGGTTTGTTGAAAATTACACACAACGGCCAATTGACCTGGACATTGACCAGTACCGGTGTGCCGGCGGATGTACAGACCAGGATCACCAATGCGATGAACGGTGCGTGTGCCCGCTATAATGCCGGCGCCGACTGGCCAGCCCGCACATTGACGGTTGAATACAATACCGGCGTTGCCACGGCTGATGGAAGCACCAGCGGCAACATTCGTTTCGGGCCTACCGCCAGTTACCAGGCCGTGCGCACAGCGATGCATGAAATAGCGCATACGTATGGCGTTGGCATCTCGTCAGGCTGGACGGCTAATATTTCGGGCGGGTTATTTGTAGGAACAACTGCGGTGGATGCTATCCGGTCATTTGACGGACCAAGCGCCGTGATCAATACCGGCGGCGGTCATTTCTGGCCATATGGATTAAATTATGATAATGAATGGTCGGAAGCCAATGGTTACCGCCAGGTGAAAATAGTTTGGGCCATGCGTGCAGATGGGATGTGATGAAAGATGGCAATAAAAATAGAACGCCTTCAGGTCATTTGATCTGAAGGCGTTTTCATTATCCACTTTACAATCTTTTTCACTTTTTAACATTTACTTTTACAATTACAAATTCCCATTGACAAACCTGGTTAAACATTATCTAAATGAGCAAAAAAATTGTAATATCTGCGCTCGTTTTACTGATTGCACAAACCGCTGTGCTGGCGCAAAAATTACGGCCAGCGCCCATGGATAGAAAAGAATGGTCCGATCCTTATGAACCATTCCGCATTGCGGGGAACCTGTATTATGTAGGTACGTACGATCTTGGCTGTTATCTGATCGCCACCCCGAAAGGACATATTCTTATCAATACCGGTTTGGCCGCATCGGTACCCATGATCAAAAAGAACATAGAACAGGCGGGTTTTAAATTCTCCGATATAAAAATATTGTTGACCACACAGGCCCATTTTGATCACGTGGCAGGCATGGCAGAAATTAAAAAACAAACCGGCGCCAAAATGATGGTAGATGAAAAGGATGCAAAAGTGCTGGCCGATGGCGGTGTTTCCGATTATTATTTTATGGGAGAGGAACCGTTATTTATTCCGGTAAAAGCAGACCGGTTATTGCACGATCATGATACCATCAGCCTGGGTGGTACGAAACTCGAATTGCTGCATCATCCGGGCCATACCCAGGGCTCTTGCAGTTATTTGGTAACAGTAAAAGACGAACATAAAAGTTATAAAGTCTTAATTGCAAATATCCCTTCGATCCTGGATACTGCGAAATTGAAGGGCACACCTGAATACCCGGATATAGCCAAAGATTATGCATATACATTCGAGGCTATGAAAAAAATACAATTTGATCTTTGGGTGGCATCCCACGCCAGCCAGTTCGATATGCATGCAAAGCGGAAAAAAGGCGATGCCTATAACCCGGAGGCATTTGCCGACCGCACACTATATGATAAGGGGTTAGCCAGTCTGGAAGCGACTTATCACAAAACGGTGGATAAGCAATAACAACAGCCGCGTTACACCACCGCGTGGTATTGTTTGTGGTACCTGCAAAAAGTCGGATTTGTATAAAACAAAGTCTTATTCAACATAGGGTAAGAAAATGGGCACGGTTAACTTTGTTTGACAATAATTTATTCAACGATTGATTTGTTGAACGGATATCATCCATGATACCGTTACGCAAAATGTCATTTGATTAAAAAGATCCACCATGAACAGAAGAACGCTTGTCAAACAACTGGGCCTTTCCCTGCCCGCTTACTTCCTGTCGAAATCTGTGGGCGCTTCCATGCTCGGCACCCAATACACCAATGCACCATTTAAAGCTTCCTGGGAATCACTACAGGGATATGTAGTGCCCGAGTGGTATCGCAATGCCAAATTTGGTATCTGGGCCCACTGGGGGCCGCAATGTGAACCGGAACATGGCGACTGGTATGCCCGCGGCATGTATGAAGAAGGGACTGATCATTATAAATACCACGTTCAGAAATACGGACACCCTTCCAAATTTGGTTTCAAGGATGTGATTCACCAATGGAAAGCCGATCAATGGGACCCCGAACATCTGGTTTCCCTGTACAAAAGGGTAGGGGCGAAATACTTTTTCGCGATGGCCAACCACCACGATAACCTCGACCTCTGGAATTCAAAACACCATGCCTGGAACGCAGTGAAGGTAGGTCCCAAAAAAGATTTGATCGGCGGCTGGGCCAAAGCAGCAAAAAAAGCAGGATTGCCATTCGGCGTAAGCGTGCATGCCGCTCATGCATGGACCTGGTTTGAAGTAGCGCAGCGTGCAGATAAGAACGGACCGCTTGCCGGCGTTCCTTATGATGGAAAATTAACCAAAGCAGCCGGCAAAGGTACCTGGTGGGAAGGCATGGACCCGCAGGCCCTCTATGCACAGGACCATCCCCTGAGCGAGAGCAGCCAGGATGGCCATGTGATCCACAAACAATGGAACTGGGGTGGTGGAGCCGCATTACCGTCAGCGGCGTATTGCGATCTGTTCCTGAAACGGACCTTTGACCTGATCGATAAATACGAACCGGAACTTATCTATTTCGATGACACGGTATTGCCTTTTCATCCTGTCAATAATGTAGGGTTGGAAATAGCGGCGCATCATTACAACCAAAGCATTAAACGCAACAAAGGAAAATTGCAGGCGGTGCTCAATGGAAAGATACTCGATGAAATGCAGCGCAAATGCATGGTATGGGATATAGAAAGAGGGCAAAGCAATGTGATAGAACCCTTCACCTGGCAAACGGATACCTGTATCGGCGGCTGGCATTACGACAAAAGGGTCTACGACAATAAACGATACAAAACGGCAAAAACTGTAGTGCAGACACTTGTTGATATTGTGAGCAAGAATGGTAACTTGCTGCTCAATGTGCCGGTAAAAGGCAACGGTTCTATAGATGACCAGGAAACAGCTATCCTGGAAGAAATAGCCGCCTGGATGGCCATCAATTCGGAATGCATTTATGATACAAGGCCCTGGAAAGTATTTGGGGAAGGACCGGCCATAGAAGAAGCAGCACCGCTTGCAGCACAGGGTTTCAATGAAGGGAAAGGAAAGCCATTTGGCCCCGCAGATATACGATTCACTGTAAAAGGAGAAACGTTGTATGCGGTGGTATATGGCTGGCCCGAAGATGGAAAAGTGACCATCAAAAGTTTATCAGAAGGCAACAAGCTGCAACCCGGAGCCATTCATAAAATTGAAATGCTGGGAGGTGGTGAGTTGCGTTTTCAACGAAACGCAGCCGCATTGGAAGTCAGCTTGCCCGATAACCGGCCGGCGCTCCAATACGCAGTGGTCTTAAAGATCAGCTAAAAAAAAACGAAAATAATATTTAATGGATGGGATCAATTTACCAAAGGTTGTCTTTGGTACCAGCGGATTGGGAAATTTGTATGTAGCCCTGGATGAAGCCGATAAATGCGCTATTGTAAAAGAATGTGTGCAGCATTCAGCAAAGCCTGCCGTATTCGATACAGCCGGTAAGTATGGGGCCGGTCTGTCGCTGGAATCATTAGGGAAATGTTTACAACAACTCCAGGTAAAGCCCGAAGATGTGCTCATCAGCAATAAACTGGGCTGGTATCGCATTCCGCTCACTACGCCCGAACCAACCTTTGAACCAGGCGTTTGGAAAGACATACAATATGATGCAGAGCAAAGGATCAGTTACGAAGGCATATTGCAATGTTTTGAACAGGGTAATGAATTACTGAATGGTTACCATGCATCGCTGGTTTCGGTACACGATCCCGATGAATACCTGGCTGCTGCAACAAACGAAAACGACCGGTTAAAAAGATTTAAACATATCGTAGAGGCATACCGTGCTTTATTCGAACTCAAAGCGAAAGGGAAAGTAAAAGCCATAGGCGTGGGGGCCAAAGACTGGACGATCATCAAGGAGATCACCGACCAGGTACCGCTCGATTGGGTGATGATCGCCAATAGCATGACCTTACACTCACATCCCCACATGCTGCTGCAATACATGCAGGAACTGAAAAACAGAAAAATACAGATCATCAATTCCGCCGTTTTCAATGGCGGTTTTCTCACCGGTGGCGATTATTACAATTACAAACCGGTAACCACCCATACACAGGCGGATAAAGACCTGCTGCAATGGAGAAATGATTTTTTTGCCGTTTGCGCCAAACACGACATACAGCCGGCACATGCCTGTGTGCAGTTTGGCATCAAGGCGCCGGGTGTTACAAGTATAGCCCTGAGCACCACCAAAGCCGCCAAAGTAAAAGGCAATATTGATATGGCTACAATCGATATTCCCGATGCGTTTTGGGCTGAGTTGAAAGCGCAGCGGCTGATGGAAAGTTAGTGAAACCTGTAGCGGATAAACTATATTGGTAAACACCGGATTTAAAATAAACATTGCATGTTGAATCGGAAAACACCTTTTTTACGCGTTCTGTCATTGCTTTTCCAAATTTGTACAGGAAGTGTAATTATGGCGCAGCAGGAACAAAAAGCTGCGCCTCTTTCTTTAAAACTTTGGTACAGCAAACCCGCTGTTAATTGGGTAGAAGCGCTTCCTGCCGGCAATGGGCGCATTGGCGCCATGGTATTTGGCGGGGTAGAAGAAGAGTTGCTGCAACTCAATGAAAGCACGCTGTACAGCGGCGGGCCGGTAAAAAGAAATATCAATCCCGAAGCACATACTTATTTGCCACAAGTGCGCGATGCATTGCTGAAAGAAGAAGATTATGGCAAAGCCAATACACTTTCCAAAAAGTTGCAGGGCCTTTTCACGGAATCTTATTTACCCCTGGGAGATATAATGATCAGGCAGAACTTCAACGGTGTTGCCCCCACTGCGTATTACCGCGATCTTGATCTGCAGGAGGCTGTTTTAACTACCCGGTTTACCATTGATGGTATTGAATACAAACGCGAAGTATTTACCTCAGCGCCCGATAATGTGATGATCGTTCGCATCAGCGCAGGTCGTAAAGGAGCGCTCCGGTTCGATGTATCGGCCAAAAGCCAGCTGCATTATCGGTTGTCGGTGAATGGCAGCAATGAGTTGGTGGTAAGTGGTAAAGCGCCGGCACATGTTGATCCCAGTTATTATAATCCCAAAGACAGGGAACACGTGGTGTATGAAGATACAACGGGCTGCAACGGCATGCGGTTTCAATATCGCATCAAAGCGGTGGCGAAGGATGGAAAGGTTGTAACGGATACAAGCGGTATTCATGTAAGCGATGCAACAGAAGTTATATTATACGTAGCAGCCGCCACCAGCTTTAACGGGTATTCTACATGCCCTGATAAGGATGGCAAGAATGAAAAAGCCATTGCCGCCGCAATTATAAATAACGCCACAGGCAAAACATATCCTGTTTTGCTGCAAGCCCATAAGACTGATTATCAAAAATATTTTAACCGGGTGTCATTCGTTGTAAAAGATACGTCATCGGATAATCGAAACCCATTACTACCATCCAATGAACGGCTGAGGGCGTACACCGATGGGGGATATGATCCTGGTTTGGAAACATTGTATTTTCAGTTTGGCCGTTACCTGCTCATCTCCTCATCGCGCCCCGGAGGCCCGCCAGCCAACCTGCAGGGAATCTGGAATAAAGAACTGCGGGCGCCCTGGAGTTCGAACTATACCATCAACATCAATACCCAGATGAATTACTGGCCGGTGGAAACAACCAATTTGTCTGAGATGCACCTGCCTTTACTGAACTGGATCAAAAGTCTATCCCTTACCGGTACGCATACAGCGAAGGAATTTTATAATGCCCGGGGTTGGGTCGCGCATCACAATTCAGAAATATGGTGTACCTCCAATGCGGTAGGCGACAAAGGCGCCGGAGATCCTGTGTGGGCCAACTGGTATATGGGCGGAAACTGGCTTAGCCAGCATTTATGGGAGCACTACGCGTTTACGGGCGATAAAAAATACCTGGCCGAAAAAGCATATCCCATTATGAAGCAGGCCGCCTTATTTACACTTGATTGGCTGGTGCCGGATAAAAATGGTTATTGGGTTACAGCTCCATCCACCTCACCGGAAAACAAGTTTAAAGACAGCAATGGAAACCCCCAGTCGGTATCCGTGGCTACCACTATGGATATGAGCATTATTTGGGACCTGTTCACCAATTGTATAGAAGCTGCTGAAGCATTGAATATAGATAAAGCATTTAAGGATACCCTTATTGCCCGGAAAGCGAAGCTGTACCCGTTGCAGATCGGCAGTAAAGGACAGTTACAGGAATGGTATAAAGATTTTGAAGAAACCGAACCGCTGCACCGGCATGTATCGCATTTGTTTGGCTTACATCCCGGCCGGCAGATGTCCCTGACCGGTACACCTGCTTTTTTTAATGCTGCTAAAAAAACATTGGAGCTGCGGGGCGATGGCGGAACAGGATGGAGCAAGGGCTGGAAAATAAACTGGTGGGCCCGGTTGCTCGATGGCGATCATGCTTATCTCTTAATAAGGGAGTTGCTGCATTTAACCGGTGAAAGCGGCACTAAATATTCAGGCGGTGGTGGCACGTATCCTAATTTTTTTGATGCACACCCGCCATTTCAGATCGATGGCAATTTCGCCGGTACCGCCGGTATGGCTGAAATGCTGTTGCAAAGCCATTTAAAAGAAGTTCATTTATTGCCAGCATTACCGGCTGCCTGGAAAGAAGGGACCGTGAAAGGATTGAAAGCAAGAGGCGGTTTTGAAGTGAACATACAATGGAAAAACAACCTGCTTACAAACGCTACTGTTAAATCATTGCATGGAGGTAAGTGTGTAATAAGAACTGCCTGGCCGGTGAAGGTGAAAGGGATTAACGCAAAACCGGTTAAAGATGCCAATGGATACCTTTTGTCGTTTAATACTGTAGCAGCGAAGATATATGAACTTACCGTAATGAATAATTGATCTGTAAGAGAATCTAAAGATATTAAATATCAACCCTATGTTTAAAAGCGTAGGGTTGATTACTACTGCTTCATGGGTTTTCCCTTCTATACGATCTTCCCCCTTAAGGTTTTTGGGTATTAATTCTTGCACTCAACGAGTTGGCAATAAATTGCGCCTTTGTAATTGTATATTGTTCGCAAAATAAAAGTATGCTGCCCGTGATGAAACATCCTATGTTAAAGGAGATCTGCCCCAAATTATTTGATACATTTAAAGGAGAAATACGATAGTGAATAGTTATTTCAAAACCGCTGAGGAAATTACCAGCCTTTTTCAAAAGGCTTTTGAAGCATTGGAGCAACAAGGCTATGATGCAGCGGTAGTCTTATTCGAAGTCGCGTTCCGGCATGATCCTTATAGGCTGCAGGCCCATTATAAATTAGCCATTCATTTTGCATCGATCAATGATGTACCTCGTTTTAAAGAGCATTTTTTTATTTGCCGGAATATTGACCCTGCATATAATGAAAAAATATCGACCGATGCCATTGTCGTACATGCATTCGGTAAAACGTTGATCACTGAAATGTTGGTAACAACAGAACCGTATAACACCTGGTGCAGAAGGGAATTTAAATCCATAGAACCGTTAGATAGTAATACCTGGCTGATATTTAAGCCTGACCAAAAAAGAGGGATCGCGGATGTGTATACTACATTCGATGAGGTAACAAGGAGGTATTTTATAAAGCGTAAAAGGAATGGAGAGCCGCCTACCCTGTATGAAGAGTATGGAGAACCTGACTTTGATCAGCTTGATTACTTCCAACTGGAGCATGCTTCAGAAAGGGGCGGTATTGATTGTGCTCCCGAGAAATTGTATACAGCACTGCAACGGTTAAGCGTTTACATAAACGACCTGCGCTTTTTTGTGATTTCGGAATGGGATGATTTTGTGGATGAAGTGATTATACTAAATGGGGCCTTTCATATTTATCGCCACGCTACAGGAGCGGAAACCTGGTACGGTAAGCTGGAATATTTTGAAACGATTGTTGAATCGTATCCGGAAGAGGCGAAACTCCGGAGTTGGCTATGCCTGGAATACCAGAATGATGTTCTTTTCGGGATCCATTATGATGCGCATGGAGATCCGGCACAATACCTGGATAATGCGATCCGCCTGAGTACCCCCGAAGATCCATGGATGTCTTATGTGCTGGGGAAAGTAGCACTTCATAAAGGGGACAGGGAAACTGCATTGAAATATTTTAAAGAAGCTGCAACAAAAACGTCCGACGTCTTTGAAATATATAAAGAGTTAGGAGAGCTACAGTTATTTCATACAGCAAAGACCCGGGAAAGCGCGTTGCTTCGTACACAGGAGTACAGGGAAAGCGCACAACATCTTTCAATAGCCCTGGGCATAAAAAAGTATACTGATATTTATCTGCACCGGGCCCTGGCCTATCATAGGATAGGGGAGATGAAAAAAGTATATATTGACCTTGATCATTACATCTACCATGTGAAGCCATACAATAATGCCATGCTTGTAAATGGCGGTTGGTTGTTTTCAGATGCTGGTTTTGACGGAATCGCCAATTACCTGTTTGAAGCCGCGCTGGAGAAAATCAGGTTGTATGAAGAAGAACTGACTGAAAAGATAAACACGGCATCTACAGATTCAAACAGGGAATTCTATAAAAAGGAGTTGGCCGGTACTATTAGAAAAAAATTACGCGCCTATGTGGGATTAACGGTAAATGCCGAATCGCCTGAAGCTGAAGAAGAATATGCGTTCGAGGTACTGGTGCTTGCAGAAAAAGATGCGAGGGAATTATTCAATCTGGGAGTTGCGTTTCAGGATAAGAAGAAAATGGCGGAGGCAGAAAAATATTATGACCTGTCGATCGCACAGGACCCACATTACATGAAAGCCCTGAATAATAAAAGCATTATCAGGTTACAACAAAAAGATTATACAGCAGTATTGAAGCTGACAGAACAAATGAAGGAGATAGACCCGGATTATGCGGAAACCTATATCACTATAGCGAATGCCTGTTTTTATTTGAAAGATCTTCCATCGGCTCTCGAAGCTTATGAAAAATACATTGTTCTTAAACCTGCTTCCGAAACAGGCCATTTTGGTGTGGGCTTCATCTATGCCCATCTCAGGCAAGATGAAAAAGCAATCCCGTACCTGCTGAAAGGGATTGAACTGTCAACCAATAATGCACAGGCAAATGAAATGTATTCAAACCTGGCGAGTTGTTATAATAACACCGGGCGGTTAGCAGAAGGAATGGACGCGGCTGAGCGGTCCATTGCGATTAATCCTCACTATTACTATCCCTACTATGTGTTGGCGTGCATCCTTAACAAAGAAGGACGCGATGAGGAAGCTTTGGAGATGGTCAAAAAGGCATTGTCACTGGCCCCTTCGCAGCGCGACCAGATCATAAACGAACCCGACCTTGCCGGATTGAAAGAACGAATGATATCACTTTAAATGTGCTTAATGAATCCCTACTTTGAAGAAAATGACAACCGCTTCCGGCAGGCCATTGAAACCTCGCACAGGGATGGTTATCCGTGTAGAGAACGATTTACGGCCATCGATCCGTCCGGCGATCAGGTATTTCTGCGGTTTAAGCCAGGTCATAAAAATGACATTGAAGTTATCTATCGTTCCCTGGATGTCGGCGTATACATGATCAGGAAACATTGGATATTTGGACTGAGCTTGCTGTTGAAAAGGGTGAATCATTTCAAACGCGCCTGGAGTGGATTATGGAGAATAAACAGCTGGAACCCGATGGGCGGTTTTCCTACATCGTTACACCCGGTATAAAGCCTGAAGAGTTGCAGGATATTTATAAACTGAAGCAACTGAAGTACCTCGATCTGTCATTCAATAATTTATCAACGCTACCGGAAACGTTTTATCAATTGAAGGACCTGAAGTACCTCGATCTCCAATACAATAACTTTCCGGAGGATGTAAAAGAACGGATCATCCAGGCATTCCCGGACGCAGAGGTAATTTTGATGAGTGAAATGGAAAGAAGAATGAGGGGATTGACTAAAAAATAAAAAAGGGCAAATAAAATGAAACAAACATTCAGACAACGACTTTGGAAAACCGGAAAATGGTTTTTAGCATTATTCTTCCTGATGCTGTTATTCAGATTGATATATGGCTATGTTATTACCGACATGGCATCCGGCAACGACTATACCAATAATTTTTTCAGCAGTGTAGAGAATTTAAGAAAGAATTACGCATCTGATAATAATAAAATGATGATGAAACCGGATGTTGCCCAACAGGCAAGTATTGCATCCGCTCAGAAGTATGAGAAAACGGCCACTGTGAGATCAAAAACGACGCAGTTTGAAAAAGATGTGGAAGGTATTAAAAAAATGACCGCGCTTTTTGCCGGCGTTATCCAGTATGAACAAAATACAGGAAACAAGGGCAACCGGCAAATGCATTGGTTGATTGGGATTAATCCGGAGAAATTCGACAGCTTCTATATGAAGATCCAGGGTATTGGCCAGGTAAGATCGATGGAGATCACAAAAATTGACAAAACAAATGAGTTCAGGCAATTAAATGCAAAGAAAGCTTCACTTGAAAAAACGCTGGCATCTTTAAATGAGTTGAAATCGAGAGGCGGGGCTATCAGCGACTATGTTGCATTGCATGACAAGATACTTGAAATAGAAACGCAGCTACAGGAGTTGGGAGTTGAGCTGGGCAATTTTGATACGGAAAATGAATTCTGCACCGTTCGTTTTTCACTATATGAAGGCGCCCCAGACAGGAAAATAAACTTTATGCAAAGAATTAAAGTTGCGCTGGAATGGACGATAAAATATTACGCCATTTTAATATTTACTTTATTAGGGCTTGTTGCAACCCTGTTTATTTTGCTGTTGGTGATTGATAAGCTGAAAGTAATAAAAATGGTGACGAACAAATTGAATGACGAATAATCCCTATCTGAATATTCCCCATTACTCAGCAACTTTTGATCAATACTCCCGAACTTTCATGCTAAACTCACAAACAACGCCTCATAAGTTTGCGTAATTGAAACATAGGTAACGTACTTTAGAACGTAAGTTGCAGGCAATGGAGCATTACGCAGCTACTCTATTGTATTACTCTACAACTCTGGTACATTACTTCGTGACATTAGTACATTACTTCATAACTCTGGTGAATTACCTGGTGACTTATTGGCCAAAGTCACCTACTTTCTATTCAAAGTCACATAGTTTCTATATAAAATCACCTTGTTTTAATGAAATGTCATACACCTATAAATAAAAGTTTGCTTGTAATGCAGCATTGTAAGCAAGTAACTGGTCATTGCAATATGGTAACAGGTAAGAACGAGCGACCCGCACCAAATAATTGAGTACAAAGACCTTGTTTGTAGCTACGGAGACACTAAAATATATGACTAAGATCATCTTTTAACAGAAGTACTGTAAGGAACAACCGATATTATTGTACAACTCACACAAAGTGTCCCTAAGGGGGAACGAAAAGGGGATTCCCGGAAAGCTTTTATTGGCCAATAAACTATATAAGGTTCTGACAGGTAGCAGTTGTCATTCAATTCTTCAACCTTGTAAAGATTATTAAAATGAAAAACAGGATCTTAAGCATTAAACGCCAACGCGACAGCGAACTGATAACCACAGCTTACCGGGTAAAGGAAAAAATGACCGACAATCCCAACTTTCCCGACCCACCTGCCGCCCTGGACAAAACAATCAAATTATTGCCCAAATTTCTATCTTTGGTAAGCCATTCCAAAGGACGGGATATAGAAGTTGTTGCCGGCAAAAAAGCGAAGAAACTGTTGCTCACATCCTTATTAACAGAAGTGGCAAATTATGTAACCATTACCTGTAAGGGGCACAGGGGGATGTTATTAAGCAGTGGTTTTCCGATCTCAGGAGAGCATAATTATAAAGCTGAGCCGGTTATTGAAGAACTACAGGTGGAGTTAGGCCCGCCCGGCGTAGCAACCACCCGTGTGAAGCGGCTACGTGATGCACGGGCATACATACACCAATACACAGACGAACCACCTACATCGAAAACCATTTGGTCCTATATAGCAAGCAAGGAAGCGAAATATACATTCAAGGGGCTGCAATCAGTGAAGAAATACTGGTTCAGGGTAGCTGCCATTGCCCGGGATGGACAACTGGTGTATTCGCCGGTTGTGGAAAGGGTGATACAATAGGCATGATTACCAATTCCTCCATTTTTCAGTAATATCAAAGTCCAGTTTCAAGCCAGTGATCAAAACCATTTCATTTATATAAGTTGCTAAAATTTCTCTTTCATCAGTGTTAATATATCCGTATTTATCGTCTAGTTTGTTGAAACTAATAACTGTCTTTTTTGCAGAATTATATATATTAGTTGCCTTTTTTTCCAGGGTATACTTTTTCAACATCGTGTAAAATTGATCCAATATGCCATCAATTTTATTCAGGTTCTCAACAGAATAAAAATCAGCATCTAATTCGGCTAATTCTTCTATGTTTTCTTTCCAATTAATTGTCGGTCTTAACAGATCGTAAGCTGTCAATTTTTCTATATTGCCTGGATCTATATTTTTATTTTGTTCTTTTAGTTGTTCTATGATTTTTAAATTTTCTTTAAAGGAAAGGGTTTGTTTCTTTATGGTTAGGTGGTATACTTTTTCGTCTTTGAAATTTATAGATAGATCAAAGTCGTCTTTTATAAGATACCATAAGTCTTTTGTTGGCTTGTTATGTACAGTGCCTAGTTTTTTAACATCCTCTTTTGTGCTTTCCTGAGTTAAATTAAATGGAAAATTGTTCTTGAAAGAAATGCCTTCTAAGATCCATTCATATTCAGGTGTATATTCTTTAAAAGGAGTTTCAATGGCTGAAATCGTTTTAATGCCGTTATACATCTCATTATACGAAAATTGAACTCTAAACTCTACATTCAAAGAATTACCAAAAAGAGACTCTGTATAGTATTTTGCTTTGGGGAGTGAAAAGTTATTTTCTTTCAAAAGAATTATTACTTCTTTATCGTTTTCAGATCTGCCCAGTAAATTTATAATCTCGTTTTCGTTCATATATTAATTATAATACAGACATCAGCGCCTCGGTCAACGCTTCTGTGGAAATTTCAGGTGCGGTGATGTTGTCAAATGCAAAATGTATTTCTATGGAATCATTTACCCCCTTTACTACAAGCGTATTGTTATTTATAAAAGCTATTTTGTTATAACGGGCTTTCCAACTGGTACGTGCATCTTCTTCTTTTAGCAGGTCAATAATTACCTGTTGTATTTTTTGTGTGAGTTTTAATATCCTGTTTAGTTGCTGGCCGTTTTCAGGAAGCTCCATGGTGGGCACGCCAACGGGTACTGCATAGGAATTAAAAATAACATCTGAAAAAGACTGGAATTCTCTTTTAACCTCCAACTTCCCGGAGATTTCATACTGCTCGCCCCTGGTAATTTTCCCCAACGACAATATATTGACCAGGTCTGCAGGATCGATCAATTCAATCGAAGCTATTTTAAAAACAGAAAGGTGTACAAACCTGTTGGTCGCCTGATTTCTTTCATCGGTAATTTGTAATACCAAAAAGGCCTCTTCGCTTTTTACTTTACCAATCGATAGTAATTTACCTGCATATGAAAGTCCGGCATCAGTAGCTATTCTTAAAGCACTATCAGGGAAATTTGCCGAAATGTAGAATAACAGTTCCTGCTTGTCAATGGCAGGAACTGATTGTAAGGTTGTATTTAATTGACTCATTTTTTTTATAAATTTTTCATTAAAAGCTCTCCAGGTGCCGTTGACCGTTCAATGATGTTATCCACATTGTTGAATGATTGATGGTCTATGCTTAAAACGCCGCTATTGAAAGAATATGCGCCGGAAGCATAATTTTTGGTAACTGTCGTCCTGAAATGTTTTCAATGCTCTTTTTCCCTGAAGTCCCATAGTTCGAATTTTTGAGTTTATATTAAAAAAATAAATAGACTATTGCCAGGTTGCAAATGTACATGTCGCCCCAATGAATGCATTAAATGTAGATACTACAAATGATCTACAACCAATTTTTAAGGGGTTGATACTTATTTCTTTCGCATTAAATGTGCATTTTTGAGGCCTGAGAATAATAATTTGATAACCCATGTATACATGTAAATCCTATGTTTAAAAACGTACAAGAAGCCTCTCAACGATGGATCACCGAAGGTAAAGCGCATACGGACCGGCCCGGTTTTGGCATTGACCAGGTAGTTGTATTCCCGACTGGTGAACGCATTGCATTGGCCAGTACAAAAGGTATTTTCGTTATAGATGAAAAAGGCGCCCGGTTTATTCAAACAGAAAATGATGATAACATAGGGGAGGAAGACAATTTTACTTTCAGCTACGAATATCCTCATATAGATGTATCGCCCGATGGAAAATTTATCGCAGTAGGTTCTAAATTTTCCCGCCATTTATTATTGAAATAAATCATCTGTCTAAAATGTGAGTATCAAGGTAATGTCCTGCAATACTTAATAAATAATTATTCCGTTATCCACCAATAAGAATGACAATGAAAAGTAAGAAAGTAACGGCCAGGTATGGTTAGAAAAACAGCAATGATAATATGACAGAAAAACAAATTGAATTAGTAAAACAGATCGCACGGATACGGGATTTATTCGTTATACATCAATTTGATAAATTCGAGAAGAATGAAGAAGTACGCCTCAGCAATCTGAATAAAGTAAATGAAGAGAACCGGCAAACGTTGGCAGCGATCAAAGAGCTGATCGAGAGTGGTGTAGATCTTACGTTTAAATACAATTACCGTTCGGTGATGGACCTGGCGGTTGTCACGGACAATGTTGAACTGGTTGAAATGTTGATGGCATTTGGTGTTTCCATTTATGGAGAAAAGGACCAGGTACCACCATTGTACTATGCCGCAGAGGGTGGGGCAGAGCGTGTGGTCCGGTTCCTCATTGAGGAAAAAGGGCTGAATCCCAGGAGAAAATCACGACGTGAATTTTCCGTTTTGGCAGCGGCCAGGTCATCGCGCTTTAGCAAAGACGTGCTTCCATACCTGGTGTCAGTTATGCTGAAAACAAAATCAGAAAGGTTGCCACCGCCGAAAAAATTACATGAGCTTACCGAAGAAAATATGTTGAAATGGCTACCGCAGATCTCCATTCCGGCAAATAGTAATAAAAAACTGCATGAAATTATAGAAAGCCTGTTTATTGAGGAGTATTCGGTAAAGCTCTCCAGTTTTTACGAAATGATAGAAGCGCAGGATCCTGAATTGGTTTTTGCCTGTATCGCGCTTATTACCAATGCTATTACATTGGAGCCTGCAGACAAAGTGGTGAAAAGTATTTCCGGGCAGCCCCATGTGCATCACGGCAACCTGGTACTTACAGGTGATATAAAGATCCGTTCGCTGATGGTAACAGGCAATCTGACGGTTAAGGGGCATGCTTCTAACGTACAGGGCTGCCAGTTATTTGTGGGCGGTGATTTTGAATGTGAAACTATGTATACGGAAGGTCCGGTGATCATTGGCGGTAATTTTAAAGCCGGGAAGGTAGAAACGTATTACAACGACTATGCTATGGAAGTTAAACAAACTTTGCAGGCAGATACATTGATCATCGATCATCACCAGGTAATAGCCGGGCATTTTGACGTAAAAGAACGGATTGAAAAATGAATGTAGTGTAAAAAAACGTAATCAATATTAACTATGAACCAGGCACAGGAATTAATTGCCGCTATTAAACAGGCAGATCTCAATAGCGTTGAAAAACTAATTAAAGAAGAAGTAAATCTGAATTATAAGGATGATGACCAGGATTCCTATGGTCTTTATTGGACTCCTTTGCATCATTGTGTTTTCAAGGGAGGCAGCAGCCAATCAGGAAAGTATACAGATATGGCTGCGCTCTTGTTACAAAACGGGGCAGCTATTGAATCGGTTAATTATACGGGAGAAACCCCTGTTTTATTTGCGGTTAAATATTATGCGCTGGATATTGTAGACCTGCTTGTTAAAAGTGGCGCAAATATTTATGCCGTAAATAACGAAAAGCAGAATGCTTTTGATGTTGTATTAGACAGGTATTATTATGACCAACGATTGGATGAGGACCACATAGGAGACGAAGAAGATGAGACGGTAAAAGCGGCCATCCAGAAAGGCGAGGGGCAAAGCCTCACTTATATGTTCAAAAGAATTGATGCGCTGGTTAAAAACGGGTATGACTTAAACGCCGGTAAATATTCAACTGCCCTTTGCGCTTTGTTCGAAATAGAACAAAAAAAGCTACCTGCCAAAGCGCTCTATTACTTATTTGATAAAGGCGCCAATCCCAGGGAATACATAACCACAAAAGAAGGAGATCTGTTTCCAATGTTTGAAGGAGCTGTTCGCAGAAAGCTGCCCGTTGAAATATTGGTAGAGATGGCAAAAAGAATTGGTCTCAACTATGCGTTCGAGCAATTCGCAAATTATACGCCGTTATTATTCGCAATCCTGCATGATAATATTGCGTTGGTAAAAAGTTTAATTGCTTTGGGCGCTGATATTCATTTTCAGGATGACCGGCCGCTTAGAGTGGCATGTAATCTTGGAAAACAGGAGATCACTGAATACCTGGTAGAGCAGGGCGCAATCGTAAACTTTGTTGACCAACATGGCAATACCCCGATTGCATATGCCGAGAAAGGTGGGTTTACAGAAATTGTTGATTACCTGAAATCAAAAATGTAAAGAATAATTAAAAATGAAAATAGAAACAAAAAAATTCAAACAACACCTGGGCATTGCAGATATGCCAAAAGAACTTGAAATGTTAATAGATTTTCAGAACAATGCTGGTTTTGAAAATTACTCCAGGGGCTTCGGTCTTTATGAAGACAATTTAGACCATTGGAGCAGAGACCCTGAATTTAAGAAAAGATTAAAAGTATTTGCTCAGGCTAACGGCTCCGGATCGCAGTATGCCTTTTGGGAAGATGAGGAAGGTAAAAAACTTAGTGAAATGCCTGTGGTTGTTTTCGGCGATGAAGGTGGCGTTCATGTTGTAGCAAAATCGATACTGGAACTCATGCACCTGCTTACCTTCGATACAGAAATTTCGGTCTACCATGATGAAGCCTCTTTTTATAAAGACAAAGAAGATTATGTAGCAACTAACAATTCTTCAAAATACTGTTCGTGGCTAAAGGAACATTTTGATCTTGACAGCATTGAAAAGCCAAATGATATCATTACTGCTGCTCAAAATGAATACAAATCAAAATTTGATGCCTGGATAAAGCTATTCATAGAACTATGAACGTGAAGCAATGCTTCCCAAAAATGTAAGAAAAGAAATATGGCAAAATTCGAATACAACAAAGAGGAAGATTATTTCATGATTGACCCAAAGTTCCTGTCAAAGGGGCTGGAAATGGCCAAACAGAAGAAATATACGTCCATTCGCATCACACCGCTTGACTTCAGGGAAGATAAGCTGGAATTTAACATCGATGAGCTGACTCGCTGCAAATGGATCAGGCGACTGATCCTCGATGAAGAACTGCCGATATCGCCCAATGATGGCAAAGCGATTGAGCGCCTTATCAACCTGCAGGAGTTGAATATAAAGGAATACGCACAGCTCGACTTTTCGGTATTCAAAAAACTAAAAGAACTGGTGTTGGTCAACGGAACTACCTTACAAGGTCTTGAAAAAGTTGATACCCTGAAATCCCTGTACCTGGCCCTTTGGAAAGATGACAGTCTGCCAAAGAACATCGGCGCCATTTCCGCCACCGAAGTCCGCATTAGCGCAGCGCGCAAGCTCAAAAATATCGAATCGCTGTTCGGCCTTAGCAGGCTAAAGAAGTTGATGTTGCAGGATCTGCCTTCCTTGGCTGTTAGTAAAAATATCAATAAGTTAAAGTCATTGACGGAACTGCACGTTGAACAATGCGGATGGACAGACTTCAGCGATCTGAAGATAGCCGCTCTTGAAGATCTATTCGTTTCAAAAGTAGTATCCCTGCATTTTATCGCGCAACTGAAATCGTTGCGCAAACTAGAGATATGGGATAGTGTAGATGGCGACATGTTGCCTGTGATGAAACACCCTATGTTACAGGAGATCTACTTTTCGGTGCAGAAGAAGCACTACTCTCACAAAGAGAAGTTCCTGCAGGAGCACCTGAATGCCAGGCGCGCCATCAGGCCAAAACACAATTAATATTCTCGGATGCAAAAACATACAAACATTCCTGCAGCAGCCACCTGGAATGCAGAAGGTAATCAGTGGGAGCTTGGTCAAAAAAATGAGCAGGAAAAAGAGATCGGCATTTGGGAAGCGTGGCATGTGGAAGGCTATCGCTGCGGTACCGTTGACTTTGGAAATGGTACGCCCCCTTTTCTTTTCAAGCGTTTTCATCCCGATGGCACACTGGCCCAGGAAGGTAACTGGTATGGCGGCAACAAATGGTTGGGCACCTATCGTTGGGTCAAAAGTAAAAAGCCTACCCACGAAGGTTTTCCTTCTGGCGATCCCAGGCAAGGGAAAAACCTCTGGAAGGTTGAGTTCGATTACGTCGAAGAAGGCATCTATCAGGCACAACGTTTTTACGATATAAAAGATCGTCCTGTTAATATTCACGGAATTCCATTGCCGGCGCGGCCCGCATCAGTTCCTGAAAGAGCGCATTATATAGCAGAGGCTGAATCCGAGACGGGCTATGCCTGCTGGGTGATGGGACTGGTCGACGCCCATAAGGGAGCATTTTTAGAATACAATCTAACCTATAAAGGATGAAAATTGAAATAACGAACGACGCGTTGACGATAGGCGGAAAGCTAATGAATTTTCCATTGTATATCGACGAGATCAAAAAAGTATTGGGCGAAGCCAGATTTACAAAGAAAAAACATAACCAAATATATACCTGGGATGATATTGGAATTTGTGGTTATTCTAAAAATGGACAGGAAGTTGAATCGCTCACTATGTTTATAGAGAAAGCAGCATTTGACTTTTCTCCTAATAATTCTTTTAGTATGACCTTTTTAATTGAAAATTGTAGTTGGGATGATTATTTTCACCAAAATGTTACCCATCTTAAGAAAGTTTCAAAATTCGACGAAGGCGGATCGTTGGTGGTAGGGGATGTTTCAATTTATTACGATATAGAAGAAAAAGAAATAAGATCAATTAGTATTCAGAAACATATTGAACCTCCGGCGAAAGTTTATTCAGATAAGTATACGTATAAAAAAACAGCAGGTGAAAAAATTGAATTTGCCGACTTTAATTTTAAGCTGGCCGTTATACAACAGTTAATGTATAATAAGAAATTGATCGAGCCGGCATTTGATTTATATGATTTTGTAGATAATTATAAAGAAAGAGAAATAGATGTAGAGGAAGAAGGTTATGAATTTATCCCCGAAGTCATTGAATATTTTAAAAATTTGGAGATAGATAAAAAATATGCCGAAGAAATTGTAGAAATATATCAGGATGGGGGTGATGATATATATGGGCATGTTTTACGGTTTTGGGATGGAGAGGATGATACGTTTAATATCAGGAATTTTGAAGACATCAAACATTTTAAAAATTTAATAAAGATGACAATCTTCTATACTGAGAATTTTGAGGAAATAAAAACATACCTGAATCAACTTAATATAGAAGTAGAATAATCATAGAAACCAGTTATGGAAGAAGCAAAAAATACGCTTATCGAGCAGATTGAAAAACTGGTACAGCAGGAAGACCTGGGCGGGCTGGATAGATTGATCCAAAGCCTGGATACTGATGATCTTCATACATATAAAACCGAATTGGTTGATGCCTGTCTGGATATCTTTTCTATCTGGAACCTGGATCTGGTGCTGGGCAAAATAAATAAAGAACATGAGGAAGTTGTTATTGCAGATCTATTCGGCATACTCTTGTCGGCCGAGAAGGTAGATCCTGAAAGTGGCCAGCATGCACTGAGGGCCCGCTTGTATGAACATATTGCTGAAATAAAAACGGAGCGGGACGAAAAGCTGCAAAATATTCAGAAAGCTATTGATGAATATGCCATTGTATTGCAAAAGGAGCCATCTGCTGAAATGAAAGCCCGGCTGGGCAGCGCAATGTTAGATAGAATGCAGATTACACAACAATTCACAGAAGGTGAGTTTACTGCGGCCCTTCAGTTGTTGCAAAGCGCCTTTGCAGGCTGGTCAGAATCGGTCTTTATAACTTTTCTGCATGGCTGCTTCCAGATCCTGAATTTCTCCTGCAGTGATAATATCCATTGGCATACGCTGTTTATCAGACAGATGGAAACATCGCTTTCGGGTTTTGCCAAAACAGACCCCATCATTTACCTGACATGGTCAACCGAGTTGGTAAGGGTACTTGAGTATGAACAGTATGCTATACCAACTGCCTATGGGGATGAATTAAAGATACGATCCATTGAATTACTGGAGGCTTTAACAGACTATGCAACGGATGATACCGAGTGGCTGAACCAGTTGGGGAATGCATTTGAAAAAGCGGCTAAACGGATGAATGTTGATGCAACAGCGGAAAAGATCCGCTATTATGAGATCGCCCTTCAATACTTTATAAAAGGACAAACCATTAACCCGGCCACATGGACATTTCCGGTATATGCTACTAATGTTCAAATGGCCCTGGCGCGCATGTATTTCCAGCAGCATAACCAGGCTGAAGTGAGATCACTGTTTGAAGCAGGGAAAAGTATCTTTTCTAAAACAGCTGAGTATGGGAAAGACTTTACCTTAATGCAATATTGGGGAGAATTCCTGATCGAATATGCCCGGTTGGCTTATAATTTCAATGCGCCTGCTATTTTGAAAGAAGCTGAATCCAAATTGTTGATCGCCAAAGAACTTGGCCGGGGTTTTTATTCGCACCCATTTATATCGCTGGCGAAAGTTGCATTGAAAGGGGGCGATAAACAACGATGTCTTACTATTTTACAGGAATGTAAAGGGGTGTTTACTACTGAATATTATCAATATGATTTTGCGGATTTTTTAAGGGATGAAGATTTCAGGGAGATCTGGGCAGAAATCAAGTTCCTGCTTGTCGATAGCAGGAACTGATTGTAAGGCTGTATTAAATTTGTTCATTTTGATTCTACAAATTTTTCATTAAAAGCTTACCCAATTCTTCTGACCGTTCAGTAATGTTATCTATGTTACTGAATGGTTCATGATTTATGGTTAAAACACCGCTATTGAATGAATATGCACCGGAAGCATAATAAATGCCGCCTTCATTTTTAATAATTACTTTCTTCAGGACTTCCTTAAGCGCTTCTTTGCCCATATCGTTTACTGTGCATCTTTACATTTTTCTGCACACCATAGAGTACTTTTTACCCCTCAATTTACGTTAACACATTTTTTTATTCATACATGGGCCAGCTATAAATCTGTAGTGCGTAGTTTATCGTATATACAGGGCATATAGACCATTTATAGTGGCTACCGGTACCGTTTTTTATTCCTCTGGCTAAATTTTTGATAATATTACCCGCATTAAATTAAATGTAAGTAGCATATGTTTAAAACTGTTCATGAAGCATCTGAAAGATGGATCACTGAAGGTAAATCCTATAAGGCGAAATTGAATGATTGGCTGGACATCGTTTATATAGATAAGACGCAGCCAGAAACCGAATGTCCCGAAGAAACTAGAAAAGATATGGGCGAGTATGTAAGAGAACAGATCGTTGCCCTTAATGCGAGTGGCCAACACGAACTTTTACGTCAATTGTTCCCCCCTGACAATGATCCCATGAATTGGGAAGGAGTAACGGAGTGTGTTAGGCAGGCGGTCATGTTATCAGATAATCGGGTAATAGTGACAGTGGGCGACTGGCAGGGGAAAAGGGTTTATGTTATAAATAATAATGATATTTCTCTGCAGGATAATATATTCATGTTTGGAAAATCTGCCGACAAAAAATACTTTGCCAAAGTATTTAATGATAAAATAACCATCACAGAAGGCTGGGACGGAGCTGTTGTGAAAACATTTCATGCCCCGGAAAACTATGGCCCTGCATTTAAAGAAAAGCATCCCCACATAAAAGATGGTTTGGGAAAATTAGGTTTGGCAGAATTTGGCATTGAACAGGTTGTCGTATTCCCATCTGGTGGCAGCATTGCATTGGCCAGTGCAAAAGGTATTTTTATAATGGATGAAAAAGGCGCCCGCTTTATTCAAACAGAGGATGATGACAAAATAGCTGATGAAGAAGATTTTACTTTTAACTACCATTATCCGCATATTGATGTATCGCCCGATGAAAAATATATTATAGTTGGTACGCAATCTTCCCCTCATTTATTATTGGAAGAAATAAACGGAGTATGGACAACCGTGGCGACGGTTGAGCCCCGTTCATCCTATCCCAACCTGGCTATGTTTAATTATAAAGTAAAAGACCAGGACGTAGAAAATGATGGCCCCCAGGTATTGTTATGCTCCTGCCATTTGGGCGGGGGGGCTTCTCTCTCCTTACCTATTAAAAACGTTACGCCCGGTTTTTTTGCATCAGGTTATGATGCAGATGATACGCTGAACTATGCAGATACCAGGAAGTGGGTATTTTCAGCAGGTATTAATGATTGGGGCTATGTTTTAGGATGCAATGATGGGTATATATGGTTTAAAGGATACAACGGATGGCAGCATGGTTATTTGTATGTGGGCGGAACTGTAATGGATATAGATTATTCGGATGATAGAACTAAATTGATAGTGGCCAGCTATAGCGGCCAGGTAATTATTTATGACTGCAGCGCTTCCATGTTTGCAGGGCCCAGAATATTACGCAATGCAAAAAACAGGCATGAAAAAAGGCCAGATGACATGGCCATCACCAATAGCTGTTATGTAGATGTAAAAAGGTATTTGTTCTGGAAGGGGCAGGAGCCTATGATCTGGTAAACTATAAAAACGATATTAATGACCCGTAACATGGTCTAATTAAACTTATGAAAGAGCAGGACCCTGAATTGATCTTTGCCTGTATCAATCCGGAATCGGTAGCTATTCTTAAAATACTATCAGGGAAGTGTGCTGCAATATAAAATAAAAGTTCCTGCTTATCAATAGCAGGAACTGATTTTAAGATTGTATTTAATTGACCCATTTCGTCTTATAAATTTTTCATTAAAAGTTTACTCAATTCATCTGACCGTTCAGTGATGTTATCTACATTACTGAATGGTTGATGATCTATGGTTAAAACACCTCCATTGAATGCATATGCATTAGAACCATAATAGTTGCCGGCCTCATTTTTAATAACCACTTTCTTCAGGGATTCCTTCAGGGCTTCTTTGCCCATATCGTCGATCGTAATTTCTTTTATTGCATTGATCAGCGGTGCAAAATACACCTTGGGAAAACATTCTTCATACATATGCGCATATTCTTCCTGTGCAAGGGTATCCCAGTTTACCTCAAATTCAATCGGGTAACCGGCCAGAGTATTGATCTCGCTTGTTAATTTTTGGTAATTGCCGTCCTGGAATGCTTTAACGGCTCTTCTTTCTGCTAGTCCCATAATTCGAATTGTTGTGTTTATATTAAAAAAATAAATAGGCTCAAATAAACATCCAAGAACGTGCCATTGTAAAGTATTGTTGTATTTAATATTAATATAATACAGGTGAGAACATGGGGCTTCCGCCCAGGTTGTTAGGTAACCATGAATTGGGCAGTTACAATCTGGTTATGTTTGTTCAGGAAATTTGTATGATGTGACTTTCATTTTCCCGGCAACTACTCAACAACCGTGATGCCGGTTGCAGTAAACCGAATTTCTTTTTTGGGTTGCTTAATGGCGTTTATTTCAGCTTGTGGTTTTTTGGCGTCTTTGGCGTAGTGCTGCAGTTCATCAACAGAGGTAGTGACCATCTTCACTTCGCCATCCAATACGATGGTCTTGCCTTTCACGGCCGTAGGCAGGAAAAAACCATAGTCTTTCATTTTTACAAAAGCGGTGGTGCTGTCATTTACGGCCAGCTTTAACCAGCAGCCTTTTTGGGGACATACATCCAGCACTTTGGCTTTCACTTTAGTATTTAATACTTTATTTGTTTCCAGCTTTGCCGGAATATCTGCGATATTGATGGCATTAGCCGTTTGCACTTTCTCTCCATACCAGTCACCTGGTTTGGCATCACCGGCAGGCGGTTGTGCTGTTGCTACAAAGTAAACTATCATTGCAATCCACGTAGATAAGAATTTTTTCATACATCAAAATTATGTCATACTAAATTTACAACAATGTTCGCATTGTAAAACATTTGTTTGTTTTGCCCCATTTGTAACAAATTACCCCCCGACAAATACGAAAATACAACCCTATAGTTACCGGATACACGATAAATTTGCCGGCGTTTCGCATTAAGCGTTTTCCCTTATGATCCTGCTGTTATAAAGCCTGTTTTGAAAAAAGTAGTTTCTTAAACCTCATCTAAATATTAAAAAAATGAAACAACTATTTACCCTATCGTTGTTGCTGATCGTGTTGAGCACATCATGCAATAAGCGCACAAAAAATGAGCTGCTCAATGAAAATGGAACTGGAAGAAAGGCCAGTACAGAGACCACGCTGGACGCATTTCCCGGCGCCGAAGGTTTTGGTAGATACTCAACCGGCGGCCGGGGCGGAAGGGTAGTGGAGGTGACCAACCTCAATGATGACGGCCCCGGCAGTTTCCGGCAGGCTTTCCTTGAATACCCCGGTGAGCCTATTACCATTGTTTTCAGAGTGGGGGGGATCATTAACCTGCTCACTAAGATCAAGGTAACCCGCAGTAATATTACCATTGCCGGACAAACGGCGCCTGGTGACGGCATTTGTTTGAAAGGAAAGTCATTTATTATCAACGGCGCCAGATCGGGTGGTAATCACGGTAATATCATTGTGCGGCATATCCGGTCAAGACCCGGCGCTGAAGATTCCACAGGCGTTTATGGTTTTGATATGGAGAATTGTCATGATGTAATTGTTGATCACTGCTCGTTCAGCTGGGCCAATGAGGAATGCGCTGCTTTGTATGATACTAAAAACACCTCTGTACAATGGTGTATTGTTAGTGAAGGGTTATACAATGCCGGACATATAAAAGGGCTCAGGGGCTACGGCGGCGTCTGGGGCGGACAATACGCTTCTTATCACCACAATCTCATTGCACACCAATATAACCGCTCCATACGCTTTAACGGCGCCCGGGCGCATGATACGGCCGCTGTTGTTGACTACCGTTTTAATGTGATCTATAACTGGGGTAAAGTAAATGCCTGCGCTGGTGGCGCCATTGAAATACCCGGTGGAACATCCTGGATCAATATGGTGAACAACTATTATAAACCCGGACCAGCTACAGCCGGTTTAGCCCTTTGGTTTATGCAGGCTGATTACAATACGGCCAATATCGGTTACGGGTTATGGCATATGGCCGGTAATGTGATGGAAGGAAGCGCTGCTTTAACAAGTAATAATCAAACAGGATTGAACGTATCCAGTATTCCAACTGCATACAGGACCCTCGTTTTCTCCAGTACGCCATTTGCTGTAGAAGCGGTCACCTCTCAAACGGCAAATGATGCTTATACAGCTGTATTGGCAGGAGCAGGGGCCACACGCCCGCTTCGCGATGCGGTGGATACCCGGGTGGTGAATGAAACCAGTACCAAAACGGCCAGCGGTTCCGGCTCATTGGGTAAACCGGGTATCATAGATAATCCTTCTGCTGTGGGCGGTTGGCCAACTTACGCTTTGGGTACCGCGCCTGATGACACTGATCATGATGGTATGCCCGATGCCTGGGAAGATGCCAATGGTTTAAACAAGAACGATGCGGATGATAGAAATAATATTCACTCAAGCGGGTATACGATGCTGGAAGTGTATTTGAATAGTTTGTAATAACAAGGTGTGCCATCCGCCAGCTGGCGGATGGCACACCTATTTTTAATCTTGCATGATTGATCCAAATATCGCAGGTTGCAAACCGGGCGATTCCAATTTGATAGAATACCCTTCGAGTTTTTCCGCCAGCTGCACATATACGATCAGCCTGCCATTCCTTGCCTTTCGGGTGTTGGATCTATAATCGCCTGTGTCATTGGCATCGCTGTTCTCTATGCCCAGCAGGGTAGCGGTGCCGGTAATGCTTACCGTAACCGGGTTGTCTGCCTCGTAAACCAGTTGCCCTTTATCATCTGTGAGGCTAATTTCTATTTGTTGCACCCGGGTAAGCGAGGTGATCAATGGATCTTTATACATGTTCATTTTGATAGCTGTTGCCTTGCCGGTGGTATTCAATGCATATTGCGCTACTTCTGCGCCTTTGTTATAAGCTTTCACCACCAGTTCGCCCGGATGGTACACCGTGTTCCACCATAATATCCGGTTCTTTGCATCGGCCATGCTTCTTTTGCCCAATGATTGTCCGTTCAAAAACAACTCAGCTTCTTCACAATTCGTAAAACAATTCACTCGGATGGAGTCGCCATCGGTGCCGTTCCATTTCGGTGCTGCCTGCCTATGGCTCCAGATGCCATTGTCTTCCGATTTGGGTATGCGGGACGTTCCCATATAGATCATGGGTTTTTGTGTCCAGATGCTTTGCCGGAAATAATATTCCGGTTTTGCAAAACCACCGAGGTCTAACAGGCCGGCCTGGTTGCTGCGGTTAGGCCATTTGCCTGCTTCGCCCAGGTAATCGATGCCCGTCCACAAATATTGCCCGGCCACATAGGCATTGCTGTCTACGGCGTTCCAGGCGCTGAGCCGCATGCCGTTCTCACTGTCATAGATCACGCGGTTGGGATATTTTTTATGGTCTTCTGCAAAGCGATATTCCTGGTAGTTATAACCTACAATATCGAGGTTGCCGGGATAGCTGGTGGTGTTCGACATCACCACGCCCGCGAGCGCTGCGGTAATAGGACGCGTGGTGTCATACTTCTTTGCTTCCTGTACCAGTCGTTTTGAGATCTCACCGAGGCGGGCAGCTGCGGGTTTGGTGGAATCGTACCCCCTGCCAAAGATCTGCGGATTGTTTCCTGAGTTGAGGATCTCATGCGAATAAGGGTCATTGGGATAATCTATTTCATTGCCGATGCTCCACATAATAATAGATGGACGGTTACGGTTGCGCAGGATCATATCCCGCAGGTCTTTATTAGCCCACGCTGCAAAATCACTGTGATACCCATCTTTGCCAGGGGTGCCATTATTCCAGCCTTTGATCCATTTGTTTTTGCCTACTTCCCATTCATCAAACGCTTCATCCATCACCACGAAACCCATTTCATCGCATAGCTTATATAAATAATCAACGTGCGGGTTATGGCTCAGTCGTAACGAATTGCAACCAGCGGCTTTTAACGTGCGCAATCGCCGTATCCAAACTTCTTCGGGTACCGCTACACCCAACACACCGGCATCATCGTGTATGCATACGCCTAATAACTTCGTATTTACTTCATTCAGAAAAAAACCTTTGTCCGCATCATAGCGTATGGAACGGATGCCTACTTTATCCATCCACTCATCTGTTTTTTTTCCGGCAACTGTAACTGTAACCTGTAAAGTATACAGGTACGGATTATCAACGGACCATAATCTGGGATGGGAAACTGTAAAAGCGCCAAGCGCCTGGGTGGTACCCTTAGTGGTGGCTGTTATATTCTTTTTTGCTGCGGCAATGAGTTTTCCGGTTGCATCTGTCAGTATGTATTGCACCGTTACGGGCTTGTTCGCTTTTGTGTCGTTAACTACTGCCACTTTAATATTGGCCGTAGCGCTGGTAGCCGATACGGCCGGTGTGGTGAAGACCACACCCCATTGATCAATATGTACGGGATTAGTAGCTACCAGGTATACGTTTCGGTAAATGCCTGAACCGGTATACCATCTTGAATCGGCAAACGAGGTATGATCAACCTTTACCGCGATGGTGTTGTTGCCGCCGGGCTGCAGGTATTTTGTGAGCTCATATTGAAAGGGAATGAAACCATTGGGCCGCTTGCCCAGGTAATGGCCATTGATCCACACTTCACTGTTCTTATACACGCCATCAAAATAAATAGATACCTGCTTGCCTGTGTAGAACGGCGGCAGTGTAAACGTTTTGCGATACCAGCCAATGCCGCCGGGTAAATAGCCCGTGCCGCTTGCCCATTCCTGGCTGAAAGGGCCTTCAACACCCCAGTCGTGTGGCAATTGCAACGTTCGCCAGCCATCATCGTTAAAAACGGTTTTTTCTGCCCCGGTCAAATCGCCTTTGTGAAACTTCCAGTCTGTATTGAACAATTGCTGCTGCCTGGGTTCCTGGGCAAAAAGGAAAGCCGGCAGCAGGAGAAACAATAACATACAGAGTTTACAATTCCTATTCATAGCCTGATTTATTAAAACAAATTCCAAATCACAAGAACCAAGGACCAAAAAAACAAATTCCAAGATCCAAAAAACAAGAACCAAAAAAAACTCAAATTCCAGGATCCAAAAGAAAATCCCAAGAACCAAAAATCTTCTGGTTGATTTGGGATTTTTCTTTTGTTATTTGTATTTTCTATTTGTGATTTGTCATTTGTTTTTTGAGTTTTCTTTATTTGGATCTTGTGATTTGGTTCTTGAGATTTTTTATTAATAGCCGCTGTTTTGGGTGATCTTATTATTGCTGGCCTGTATTTCGGCACGTGGTATGGGTAACCAGTAATGTTTGGCCTCGAATTTCCGGTTATCCAGTGCCACCTTGGGAGTAAACGTTAAAGAGCTTCCGTTTTTGGTGATGTTAATACCTCCAGCCGGTTTGTTTTCCGTTACATCGGCGATCTTCCATCTTCTTACATCATAGAAGCGGTGCTCTTCAAACGCCAGTTCAACGCGCCGTTCGTTCCGGATGGCATCACGCATTTGTGATTGTGATAATCCGGCTGCCAGGGCTGGCATATCAACACTTGGTCTTTGCCTGATCAAATTAACGGCTGTGCGTGCCGACAGGGTTGAACCAGAAGGAACTACATCAGGACCGTATGCTTCATTGGCCGCTTCGGCAAAGTTCAGCAATATTTCTGCGTAACGAATGTAGAACCAGGGCTGGAATCCGGCATTGCCCCAGGGGTTCTGCAACGGATAGGCATCGTTCATGAATTTCTTCAGGTAATAACCGGTTTTTGACGTATTCCAGTTATCCGGACCATCCTTGCTGTCTTTACCACCGGGCGTGAACGTTTCAATAGTATTGCCGCGGTAGCCGGCGCCATTGTATAAGATACTGGCATAAAAACGTTTGTCGCGGCCCACATATGGGTTTTGTGCATCATAGCCTGAAGTACCATCGGTAATCGGTTTGCCATTGTCCATCTGGTAATCATCAACCAGGTTCTGCAAGGGCAGGTTACCACCCCAGCCGCCATAACTATTAGGCCCATTGGCAATTTCGAGGTGGTTATGGTTGGCGTTCTTTGTGTACAGCCTTTCGAAAATGGCCTCGCTGTTTTCGTTTGTCAGGAACAGGTTGCCATAGCCACCGGTGTAAAGACTATACTTGTTCAGGCTGATCACCGCCTGTGCTGCTGTTGCGGCTGCCGGCCAGGTGCCGGTAGCGTAGAGCGGACTGGCTGCATATAACAACAGTCTTGATTTAAGGGCTAAGGCAGCGCCTTTGGTGGCACGGCCCAGTAACCAAGAGCCATCGTTGTTCACTGGTAACAAAGCGGCCGCATCATCAAGTTGGGCTACCGCATAGTCTAACGATTCTTTCAACGTAGCTCTTTTGAACAACGATTCATCCTGCAGGTTATCGTACAGGCCTGCTACTTTATCGCCCGCCAGTATCACGCCGCCGTAATTCCTGATCAGGTCGTGGTAACGGAATGCCCTGATGAATTTTAATTCGCCCAGCAATTGACTTTTATGCGGGGCGCTCATGGTTGCTTTATCAATAAGAGAAAGGGCATAGTTGCAATCCCTGATGCCGCGATAGCTGCGTCCCCAGATGGTGCCGGCAATACCGGTATTCTCGGGCGCCAGCAGCCCTCTTTGTATCAACCACGTGTTGTCATCATTGTTATACATCGATTCATCGGTGAGCGAACTCCACATCGCGTATTCAAACCCACGGCCAAAACCGGGATTGGTACCGTCGCCTTCTTTATCCTGTAACCGAATGCCCACATACCGGGCAACTACATAATTTTCAAACAGCAAAGAATCAGTCACGATAGAGCTCTCGGAAACGACGTCTGTTGGCGTAACAGAAAGGAAATCTTTTTTACAGGAGGTAACAGCCGTTGCAATAACAGCCGAATAAATTATATGTCGAAAAATGCTTTTTTTCATTGTCTGCCAATTTATTATTTAAAATCTTAATCCTACACCAAGGTTCACGATCCGTTGCTGGGGATAGAACTGTCCGCTGTAATTGTTTCCTTCCGGATCGTAGTCTTTTACTTTTGTAATGGTGAACAGATTAAATGCGCTTACGTACAACCGAAGTGATTGCAATTTCATTTTTGACAGGATGGGGTTGGTAACATTATAACCAAGTTCCACATTCTTCAACCGTAGGAATGAAGCATTGTTCAGCCAGAAGGTGCTGGGGTTTTGACCGCCGTTTATAGAAGCAGACGTTCTGGTATCAACCCGGGGGTAAGAACCGTTGGGGTTGGATGGGCTCCAGCGGTTGTCGGCCCAGCTGCTGTAAAAATTACCAACGGTGCCAGCCTCGGGTAACACGAACTGGCTTACACGTGCCTGTCCGGCAAATACAACAGAAATATCAAATGACTTGTAATCGGCATTTAACAGAACGCCATAGGTGATCTGGGGTACATTACTAAATTTAGAACGCACCTGGTCATCGGCCGTGATCTGACCATCGTTGTTATAATCCTGCAGAATCAAATCGCCGGGTTGTGCATTGCTTAGGTGCGGGTATTTGGCAATGTCATCTGCAGAACGGAAGATGCCAATAGCATTATACAACAGTTGCTGGTTTGTCGGTTGCGTGTTCACCTGCCTGCCGGTTAGTTTTTGCCAATCCGGTGCGCCGGGCGCTTCATCCATAAAGACGATCTTGCTTTTAGCATAGGTGAAATTACCGGAAGCGCCATAATGGAATGCTCCTTTGCGGTTGTTGTAACCCACTGTGGCTTCAACGCCACTGCTGTTCACCTTACCGATATTTTCTGAAGGAACCACCGGATCAGTGCCGAACGGATTCACAATACCGGTTGTTGCAGAAATAGAAGCATTTCTTGGAGCAAGAATGTTCGACCTTTTTTGTTTGAAGTAGATAAACTCAAAATTAAAATCATTGAGTACAATACCTTCTATTGCAATGTCTGTTTTACGGGTTGTTTCCCAGTGAATAGTTGGGTTGGCCAGTTTCACCAGGTCAATGCCCGGTACAATAGCAGAGCCTAACACTACCTGGCTAATGATTGAATAGTTGTTGACAAACTGATTCTGATTTACATCATCATTACCCAATGAACCGTATGATGCCCTTATCTTCAGGTCGTTGATAAAGTGAATACCCCGAAAAAATGATTCTTTGGATACACGCCAGCCTGCAGAAAAGGAAGGGAAATAGCCGTATCGTTCGTTCGCTGGAAAATTAGAAGACCCATCGATACGCATTTGTGCGTCGAAGAGGTACTTCTCTGCATAGTTGTACGTTAGTTTGCCTAAATAGCTTTTACGGGTGAAACGAAAGCCCTTTCCGCCATTATCCCGGTCGGTTGCAGCCGTTCCACCTGCCGACAACTGCGGCGTTTGAGTAGTGGGGAAGTTTATCCGGGATGCCCAAATCGAGTCCCTTTTCAGTTCGCTTTGTTCATATCCTACAAACGCACTGATGTTGTGTTCGCCAAAACTTTTCACGTAGTTCAACCTGATGTTGTAGGTGTTCTGCGACTGGTTTTGCTGACTTTCGTTCAGGCTTGCCGCGTTGTTTGAACCGCCTACAATATTTCTGGTGTAGATATCGGTGTTTTTGTTGTAAGAATATAAAGCGTACGGTGTGGAAAATGTTTTATTGAATGCCCACGATTTATCAAAGGCAGCAAATCCTTCCACCGATAATCCTTTCACTGCTGCAATATCGTAACTACCCTTCAGGATGCCGTTAAATGTCTGTGTGGGTTGTTGACTTAATCCACCGATGCTGGTTGCCATCATGGCGGGGTTATTTCCTTCAATACCCATAGAAGGAAGGCCGTTGGGATAGAAGGCCGGAAGGGTAGCATACGCGCGATAAATTGAACGGAAGATATTACCTGCCGATGAAGTAGGGAACTGGCGGTTTTCTTCACGGCCCGACAAATACAAACTCACTTTAAAATCCCTGGTGATGTTGGCATCGATGTTCGAGCGAAAACTGTATTGTTTGTATTTGTTGGCGCCGTTTTTATATAATCCATCCTGGCTTAACATACCGGCGCTCACGTAATAACGCACATTGTCAGAACCACCGGCCACGGAAACATTGGCATTGTCCTGCCCGGTTGAATTTTTCAACGTGGTCTTCGCCCAGTCGGTATTGGGATAATTCAACGGATCGGAACCATCGGCAAATTTTTGAATTTCGGCGGCTGAATACTGTTGGTTCATGCCTCCTGCTTTATTATTATAATAAGCGATTTCATTGGCGATGGCGGCATAGGTAGCGGCATCAGCCATTTCAGGCAGGCGGGTAGGTGAAGAAAAGCCGTGGTTATAGCTGGCAGAGATCGTAGGCTTGCCGGTTTTGCCGCGTTTGGTGGTAACCAGGATAACGCCGTTGGCGCTGCGGCTACCATAAATGGCGGCAGAAGCGTCTTTCAGCACAGAAATGCTTTCTATATCATTCGGGTTCAATCTTTCCAACCCACCGATCTGTCCGGGTACGCCATCTACCACAATCAATACATCATTTTTACCAGTAGTAGCTATACCACGGATCCTGATATCCGAGCCATCAACGCCGGGTTCACCACTGCGGTTGTTGAGCATGACACCGGAAAAACGGCCGGCCAGGGAGTTGGAAACATTCACTGCCGGACTTTTAACCAGGTCGGCGCCTTTAATCACAGAGATCGACCCCGTTAGCGTGGCTTTCTTCTGGCTGTTGTAACCGATCACGATCACTTCCGATAAGTTGGCGTTGTTTGGCGCCAGGGTTATTTCCAAATTGCCTGTACCTGCTGCCATTTCCTGGGTTACATAGTTTACGTGTGAAAAAACCAGGATGGCTTTTTCTGGCGCGGGAATAGAGAATTTACCATCGACATCTGTGACGGTTGATGTTTGGGTGCCTTTTACAGTTACTGTAACGCCAGGCAGCGGCGCATCGCTTGCCATTACCCGGCCCTGAATGGGTGTTTGGGCAAAAAGGGGGACACTAATTAATTGAACGAATGCAATGAGAAGAAGCTGGGTGAGCCTGTAAAATGCCTTACGGGCTGCCCTTTTTTGGTGCAGAAAATGTCTCATACGAACAAGCTCTGTTTGGTTAATAAATCGTTAGTCAGCCGGCATGGGGTCGGTTCATGATAGTTTGATGCACGGACTGTTACGTATGCAAAGTAGCCTTAGGGCAAGGGGAGAAGAGGGGGTAAATCACTAAAAGAAGGGGGGTGAAATACACGTGATCAGCATATTTCTAAATCTCAAAATCCCGAAATCACTAAATCAGCAATAAGATACTTCAGGCTTCAGAGCTCTTTATCACGTTGTGATCACTATTGAACGAATTTCGATATTTCTTGATGTATTCCGACGGGGTCATATGAAAAACCTTTACAAACTGTTCTCTGAAATACCTGACGTCATTGATGCCTACCTGCAGGGCGGCCTGCCTGATGTTTATGTTCTCCGTTAGCATCAGCACCGCGGCCCGCCGTAGCCGGATGGATCGGATAAACGCATTCAGCGACTGGCCCGAAATGGATTTTACCTTATTATATAAAGCCGGGTGGCTCATGCCCATGGCCTGGGAGAATTTTTTGATGGTAAAATTGTCGGTGTCTATATTTTGTTCAATGACTGCGATACACTTGCGCAGGAAATCCTGGTATTCGGCCGGCACTTTGGTCGAAGTCTCCTTGAGGGTTATGCTGTCGAAGAAAAAGCGTTGCAACAGGTTCCGGTTCCGCAAAATGGTTTCCACTTTCGCCTGCAACAGGGTTTTATCAAAAGGCTTGGTAATGTAATCGTCGGCGCCGCCTTCTATCCCTTTTAATTTTGTATCATTGGCTGTGGAGCCGGTTAACAGGATCACGGGAATGTGGCCCAGGACCTCGGATTGCTTTAAGGTTGCGCACAATTCAAGGCCATCCATGCCCTGCATATTGATATCGCTGATGACGAGATCGGGGATGTGCTGCAAAGCCAGTTTGTACCCATCGTCGCCATTATCGGCGGCATATATTAAGAAGTTGGGTTCAAAGATCTGTTGCAGGTATTGGGTGATCTCTTTGTTGTCGTCGATCAGCAGGATCGATCTTTTCTGGGTAACTACTTCTTCCGCTTTTTTTCCATCCTGCGTTACCACCGGCAGATCATCATCTTCGGATTCGGATTGTTGGTCCACGTCGGCTGCCAGTTCCTGCAGCAACGTGTTTTTGTCAGAGAGGTCGTTTGTTATGTATTCGGAACCGGACGGTAGGTGAGCGGTTCCTTTGAGTAAAGTAATAGTAAACGTAGTGCCTTGATTAAGAGCGCTGTTGCAAGTGACAGTTCCTTTATGACTTTCGATGAATTGTTTTACCAGGAAGAGCCCGATGCCAAAACCGGTTTGCCGTTTGCCCTGGCCGCTCTGCTGGAATTTTTCAAAAATGCGGGCGCTATCCGCCGGTTCAATACCACAGCCGCTATCCTGAATGGTCAGCATCACCGTATTATTGGTTTCCTGCACATTAAATATGATGGAACCTCCCTGCGGAGTGAACTTAAATGCATTCGATAAAAGGTTGAATAAAGCTATCTCAACCTTTTCATAATCAGCGTAAATGGTAAGCGATGGAATGTTGGATGTGAACCGGTAATCAATATGGTTTGTTTTGGCCTGGTGTACAAAACAATGGTATACTTCATCGCATAGGTGAATGATATCAACGGCGGCAATTTTAACGGTATCTGAGCCATTATCGGCTTTTCTGAAAAGCAGCAACTGATCTACCAGGCTCAGCAAGCGGCGGGCATTGCGGTGGGCTATTTTCAGGTCATTCCGCAATACATTCTTTTCGGCATGAAGCGCTTCCCGGAGCGGGTTTATAATTAATGATAAGGGCGTTCTGAATTCATGGGAGATATTGGTAAAGAAGGTCAGTTTCTTTTCCATCAACTCCTTGTCTTTTTCATTTTCAATATGCGCCAGCTTGATCTCGTATTTTAATCGTTCCTGGGTACGGGTGTACCGGATGTATATATAAATGAGTGCGGCAAAACATGCCGCATACAGTAAGTATGCCCAACTGGTACGGTACCAGGGCGGCAGCACGATGAGCTGCAGCAATTGCGTTTCGCGGCCCCAGGTGCCATCGGGGTTCATGATCTTTACCTTGAACAGGTATTGGCCTTCCTGCAACCGGGAATAGTTGGCCGTTCTAATGCGGTTCACATAATTCCAGTCTTTATCCCAGCCCTGTAAAAAGTAGGCGTAATTGATCTTATCGGCGCCCGAATATTCTAGCGCCAGAAAATCGAGCGACACTACCGCCCGGTCATAAGGAATGGTAACCTGGTCAATTCTATCCAGGGTTCTGCCTGTAATATACTGATCGCTCCCTTCGGCCGGGGTATTGTTGATCTTCAGTCCGGCTAAAAAGAGTGGCGGCTGTTCCGCCGCTTCCAGCACACTATCGGGGTAAAAAATATTAAAGCCTTTGATACCGCCGAACAGAAATTCGCCCGACGATAAGGCCAGACCGGCATTAAAGCTGAACTGGTTGCTTTGCAGTCCGTCGCTCCGGGAAAAATTGCGACAGGCTTTTGTTTGCGGGTTGAACCGGCACAAGCCATTGTATGTACTTAACCATAAATTGCCGGCAACATCTTCGAGCATTCGAAGAATGGTATTGGCTGGTAACCCGTCGGTGGTGGTGAAGCGTTTATATTGACCGGTTTTTCGGTCGAATAACAACAGACCGCCGGCCTGGGTGCCCACCCACAGGTTTTGTTTTTTGTCCTCATGAATGCAGCGCACGGGATAACCGATATTATACCGGCGATGTTTTTTACCATCGCGATCGATGAAGAGCAGGGTAGAGTAGTCGCCGCCCCAGAAACCGCCTTCGCGGTCTTCGGCCAAACATTGCAGGTTGGCGATGGTTTTATCGAACAACTCAAAACGATCGCTTTGCCGGTTAAACAAATACAGACTGCCCTCATTGGTAGCGCTGGCCCATAACCTGTTTTGCGCATCCTGGTACAACAGCCAAACGTTATTTTCTTTTTCGCCCGTTGCCGGGTTATAACAATCGTACCGGGTAAAAGAGCGGGTTGTTTTATTAAAGCGGTTAATGGCCCCCAGCCAGGTGCTCACCCATATTTCGTTATTATAATCCTTAACAATGCTGGTGATAAAATTACTGCTGATGGAGTTTTTGCCGGAAGGGTTATTGGTGTACTGGGTAAATGTATTCAGACTGCGATCCCAGTACCGGAGCCCGGCACCATCGGTGCCGACCCAGACATTCTTTTTTTCATCCTCGCAAAAGGAAAGGATAAAATTATTGACGAGGTTGTCGTTACCCGGCGGGTTGTACGTGATGTGCGTAAAGGGACTTGTATTCGATTCAATGATATTGATACCACCGCGTAAGGTGCCGATCCATTTACGACCATCCCTGTCTTCATAAATGGCATATACCGCATTGCTGTTGATCAATGACTGACCCGTTGGCGAAACGAAGGGCGTTGCTTTAGAGGCGCCCGGCAATAATTGCAGGAGACCATTACCGTCGGAACCAATCCAGAGCACCTCCTTTTTATCGAAGAACAGGTTTACAATTTTGCTGCGATACGGGATATGACTTTCAGAAAATGTATTGGAAGTGATGTTGAATTGGTACAAGCCGTTTTCATTGCCCAGCCAGCAGTTGCCCTGTTTATCAACCTTTAAACAATTGGCTTGTTTAATGGCGTTGCTGATGAGTTGCAGGCGCTTTTTTGCAGGATCGTATTTGCACAGGCCAACCTGTTGAATGAATACCCATACTGTATTATGAAGGGTATCGGGTTCAATAGCGGTAACATCGTAATGGGCGTCAGTAGCGTTGTCGTGTTGAATGGGAATTTGAATACCGGGCGTTGTCTTGTTTTCAAAAACCAGTAACCCGCTTTGCTGGGAAGCGATGAGCATGAATCCCCCCGCAATAGCCTTAATGGTATGGATGTTATCCTGTACATACTGGCGGCCGGTATTATTCCAGCCTTTGAATTGCAAGCGGGAGAAGCTAGACATAGCCGGGTCAAACACACAGGCGCCTTTAAGGCCACCAACCCAGATGTTATGGGCCGCATCGCCCTCGATGGTATAAACGGTATTGTTGTTTAAAGAAGAGCTGTCGCCAATGACATTCCGGAAGATCTTAAACCCATAGCCATCGTAGCGGTTCAGGCCATCGTAGGTGCCGAACCACATAAAACCTTTATGGTCCTGGTAAATATTGATGACGACATTATTCGATAGGCCCTGATCTATACCCAGGTATTTTACCGGATAGTTATCGGCATGCCCATGTATTGATAGCAGGAACAATACACAAAATGTACTGATGGCTTTATAACTCATGAAATTCCCCTTTCTGGTATAATCGTTAGGGGATTAAAAATAGGGAAAAAAAGGGTGAAAAAACGGTCTTTTAAAGCTGGGTAAAGTCTCTATCTTCCGCCGTTTTATTTGTATTACATATTAACGATTTTGCAATTAAAAAGAGATCAATTTTTATGAGTGAACTTGCTATTCGGCTTATTAATGAGGCCAGGGAAAATCTGCGATTCCGGACCGCGAAAAATTGTACCTTTTATTAACTTGCTCAAATCATTCAACTATGGACCAAAACACTGCCGATAACCCAATTGTAAACTGTCACAGTCACATATTCACGGTAAAGGACGTGCCGCCCTTTCTGGCCAAAACAATTCTGCCCTCACCGCTGCATGTGATTTTCCGTATTGACTGGATCGCCCGGTTGATTAAATGGTGGACCGATACCGGGTATGAACTGGTTCAAAAGAGTTGGTATCGGAAAGGGGCTATCCTGTTGTATAAGATAAGGATGGCATTAAAGCGGTATTTTATTTTGCGACTGATAAAAGGACTTATTTTAACCGTTATACTGACTTCTATTTTCCACGACCAGTACGAAGGGCTAATCAAACCATCGCTTGCTGATTATAATATAACCTGGCCATGGCTCGATCGTTTTGATCAATGGCTGGCCAATGCGCCCTTCATCATCACTTCCGACAATTGGTTTGTCAAAGGGCTTGTGCTTTGTTGCTTGTTATGGCTTTTCCCTTTCGGAAGAAACATCCTGTTTGCGGTTTTACGTCAAACCAATCGTATTTTAAAATTGATTCCCGGTAAACAAACTACTGAATTACTAAAGCGCTACATTAATATCGTTCGGTTTGCTAATTACAAAGAACAAAGCAAGGTATTGAGCCGGCTTCGTCAACAATACCCGCCCGGAACGCAGCATGTTATTTTACCTATGGATATGGAGTTTATGAACGCCGGCAAACCGGCCCGTTCTTATTATGATCAGATGGAAATGCTTGCTGAGATCAAACATGATTATCCTGAAGAAGTACATCCGTTTGTATTTGTAGATCCCCGGCGTATGGAAAAGGATAAGCATGCATTTTTTGATTACAAAGTAGAAAACAACAAGGTCATTTTGCTCGACTGTTTTATTAAAGATTATATAGAAAGTAAAGATTTTGCCGGCTTTAAAATTTATCCGGCATTGGGTTATTTCCCTTTTGATGAACTGTTGTTGCCATTGTGGAAATATGCTGCCGACAATGGCATTCCCCTGATGACGCATTGTATTCGTGGCACTATCTATTATCGTGGCCGGAAGAAACCCGAATGGGATACGCATCCTGTATTCGAACAATTTCTTGGGCGCGATTCGGATCCCCTGACGGATGATTACGCCTCCATGTTATTGCCGCAAATGAAAGCAGTGGATGTACAGGAGATATTTACGCATCCGCTTAACTATGCCTGCCTGTATAAAAAGGAACTGTTGCAAAAGCTGGTTGCTAAAGCAAAAGATGAGCGCACCCGGAAATTGTTTGGCTATAATGAAAAGGATGGTACCATCTCCCATGATTTAAGTCACCTGAAACTTTGTTTCGCGCATTTTGGCGGGGAAGATGAATGGAAACAGTTTTTTGAAAAAGACCGCTCGAATTTTGGTCACCAGCTTATTCGTTGTCCCGACACAGGTATTGAGTTGCTGACTACGGATGGAAAACTGAAAAGAGGAAAGCCGGAACAGCTTTGGAAAACGGCTGACTGGTATTCCCTCATCTGCAGTCTGATGTTGCAGCACCCAAATGTATATGCCGATATCAGTTATATCCTTCATGGCGACCTGGAAGTATTGCCTTTGCTTCGTCATACCCTGCAAAATCCGGTGTTGAAGACGCGGGTGTTGTATGGGACTGATTTTTTTGTAGTGAGGAATCATAAGTCAGAAAAGAATATGCTGGCAGATATGCAGGGCGGTCTGCTAAAGGAAGAGTTTGATCTCATTGCCAGAAAAAATCCGGTTAACTACTTACGGAAGGTGCGGTAATCATCCCGCGCATAAACGAACGGTCGAACGACCCTTTCAACTCTGCCGCAAGGCGGGGTTGTTTTATTATATGGGGTTGTTGAGCCTATTCGGTCAATTTTTAAACCATAAATACCAAAATCCAGACCCCTAAAAGTTGCATTGAACATAGGTTTGCAAAAAGACCATTCTGTTTTCAATACACTTTCCAGAGCCAACAGGTAACCATCCTGTTGGTGATACAGGATAGTTGCATTTCATTTCGTACAGTGATAATCGTTCAGCTGGGAATATCTATTCCAGGCAAAAATGATTATCCCGGACTCCTGTATTTCCATACAGGAGTTTTTTTATTGAAATAATATCATTAACATCCGGCGACCATCGTCGTGAAATGAAAACGGTTACATTTTTATTAGACAATTTTTTTAAGTTGAATGCAACTTTCCAAAGTGATATCCTCTCTTAGTATAGAATTATATTTTACACAGTTCTTGTTTAATTAACTCTGTATGTGTAATTTTGACAATTATAATTACTTGCCATCCCTGATAATCAAATTCCCCTCCGATTGCAGGAACAACGATCCAGATTGCCACAGGAAATTTTTAATTACATCTGCATAACGCTTGTTATTTCTATTGCAGAATCGATAAGCTGCCATCCAAAACAACAACCGTAACAGTTGTTAGCCACTAGCTGCCAGGAGAAAATAAAGGGTTTGCTCCTTTATTAATTACAATTAGCGAAGCTTTAGACCTGAAAAAATGTGTATGGACGCATGTTGTGCGGCTGTAATGGCCAACGTGTGTACGTGCCAGAAAAATGTGAATGGACGCATGCTATGCGGCTATAATGGCCAACGTATGTGCGTGCCAGACAGTATGATCCTGTAATTTATTAAAACTATAATACAAAACGAGATGAAGTACAAAATCCTGCTCCCTTTGTTAATTTCCGGATTATTTTTTTGTGCATGTTCTAAAGACGACAAAACTGAGACTGATCGGCCTGGTGGTGGTGGTGATACCATCCTGGAAACTTATTTTCCCGGATCAACCATGCAAATTGTAGAGTTGGCCATTTATACCACGAATGATGTTATTACCGATCCTGCTACTATTCAGGGATTCATTGACCGCAATGTGAAGGCTGAAGCAAAAAGCAGTTTTTTTATTGGCATGTCTTCGGTTCCGGTTCCTGATTCTAAACAGGTGCTGTATTTTTTGAATGGCAACCGGGTACACCTGAATGGTTTAAATATGGAAATCGTGGGTTATAAAGATTCAACCATGTTAATTTCCGAATATACCTCTACGCCATTCCCTATTTCCTATACGACCTGCGCTTCTTTATTAGCCAGAGTGCCTGAGGTTTCACCATATTCTGATTGTCCGAATGGTTCTTGCGGCTCATATCGTAAAACATATCCATTACTTGTTTCCGGTGTTAATTATTATGCACCCCTGTTAACGTATGCAGTAAAAACGAATGAATGCGCCAGTACGACAACCGAATTGCCATCGATCAATTTTAAAAGTGAAGACCTGACTTCAAAACTGGTTGCCGGTGACTCTGTACTGATTCAGTATGCTAAATTGCCATTGATTAAAAAAGCCACAGAATAGTGTCTGGGATTTAAGTGAATAAAAGGCTGCCGCAACAAGATGTTTGCAGGCAGCCTTTGTTTTTAAGGGCTATCATTTTTTCCTGTTTACAGGCGATGCATAACGAAAGAAATTAGCATTGCTTTGTAAGGCATTCCGTGTCTGCAGCCGGCCGCCTCTTTTATAATTATTATGCAGGCCCTGCAGTTGCTTATTTTTAGGCGTGGTTGCCTTAGGCGATTGTTTTGGTTTATTCTTATCGCTGTTTTCTTTTTCTTCTGGTTCCTTTATCTGTCCGTAAACGATGTCGGCGCTGCCGGTACTTCCAACACTACCGGTATTCTGCAACGGGGTATAATTTCCATTTTCTAATGCTGATGCCAAACGACGGTAGCCGGTTATATCTGTATGCGCTGCTTCTCCCAATGGATCGGCCACACTCAGCCACTGGCTGCTCACCGGTTCATAATATCGTGGGCCATAATAATAATTTCCGGTTACCTCATCTCTTTCCCGGGCATTGAATAAATAAGAGGTGGTGTAAGAACCGGCGTGGTCTTCGGTAAACGTTTCTCCCAATGGCGAATAGGCTACATGCATACTCACTTCGCCAAGCGTGTTGCTGATAAAGCTGGTATTTCCTGATTCATCGGGATGATAGAAGAACTGGCTGTTTTCCACCAGGTGGCCGGGGTCCTGAAAACCGTAACCGGCTTTCACCGAATCATTGGAAGGAACCGGATCTACAAATACCGGCGGTCCGGTAGGAGGGCGGGTGGTATTACCAGGCCAGCCGCGTGGCACCATATTGGCCGTACTATCGGTATATACAGGTGCTGCAATGCCGCTGTTCTCCGGCCGCGCCCAATATGTTTTATCTGTAGGCGGACCAGGGCTTACACCCAGCGAAGCATAATAATCGATGCGGCTTTGTTCTATCTGTGCTACCCGTTTGCCGTAATCGATATTTCCAGCGGTTATTGCTGCTGTTGGGAAGGTGATGTTGGTAAATTTACCATGTCCCAGCTTGGTAACGATACGCCGGTTCTCTGCAAAATAATGCTTCACAAAACCAGTGCGTGTACATTCTATATAAGGACTAACATAAGCAGTATAGTTATCATTGTGTTTTACCGCTCCGGCAGGGGCGCCATTTAACCAGATGCCCTGGATGCCGCCATTGCTTTTTACCGCCCGGTTGCCGCCGCCATCGTATGTGTACTGACTCAACACGCCTTTGTTAAGGACCGCCATTAAACGATTCTCTTCATCCCAGAAGCTTTCTACCTCGCCGTTTAACAACTGGTTTCCATTCAGGTCATATTTTAAGGTGTTATCGCCTATCTGCGTTACCTGGTGCGGCCCCGGGCCACTGTAATCAAAAGCCTGATCGTATGCATGATCTTCCACACCCTGCATGGTCTTGTGCACAATATTGTACAGGTTATCGTATGCTACTGTCAGTGTATAGCCGGCGGTTTTTGTTCCTTTGTGCTCACCGCTTGCGCCGGTAAGCCGGTAGGTGTTGTCATATTGATATTGCTGCCTGGTATAACCGCCGGGTAATTTGTCGGGCGTCTGCACATTATTGACCATACCGGTGATATTCCCCATGACATCGTAACTGTAGGTATTATTCATAAACACCCGGCCGGCAGCTGTTTGGCCGTGCAATTCAGCAAGCCTTCTTCGCAAACTGTCATATTTATAACCGCTTTCTGTTCCGTTGCCATAGCGCATATAAACGCGCTGTTCAAATTCATCGTACCCCAACTGATCGACATATTTATAACTATTGCCCAGTTTGTAACCCTCCATGCTGTACAATCCTCCGGCTTTGTTATAATGATATTTTACTTCTTCGCCATCGGGGTAGGTGATCTTTTTAATACGATGCCAGGTATCATATTCCTGTTCGCTTACGTACGTTGTTGCAAATGTCGGGCTTATCAAAAGGGTACGGATCACCTTGATGACCTCACCCTGTTTGCCATAAAATAATTCCTGTCCGCCGCTGGCGTCTTCCTGCAGCATAAGCCGGCCGGCCTTATTGCCCGTTCCTGCTTTGCCATAGGTATAGCGGACTTTATTTTGATACTGGCGCGGATAATCAATATCTGTCAGCCGTTCATAATCGTACTGGTATTGAATAGCACCGCCCTTAGAGATCTCTTTTCGTATCTGGGGTGTTATCTTTTTCAACAGGTTGCCCGCCAGGTCGTATTCAAGATCCGTACTGCCTGCATCGGGGTGTTTTACATTCACTTTCCGGCCAAGATTATCATACGTGAACTCGAAGGTATTTCCTTTGGTATCGGTTATCTTTTTCAGTTCATTCAATGCATCATAATCATACTGCGTGGTAATGATACCATTGGGACCATATACTTTTTTATAACGTTTGCGATTGCGGGTATCGCTTTGTATTTCTGTACGGTTGTTCAGGGCATCGGTCGTCATGGCGCTGAACAGCCCGTTCACCATGGAATAGGCCACGCTATTGGTGGCGCCATCTGCAAACCTGGTTTTTACCGGGCGGTCCAGTACATCATAGGTAATCGTTGATTCCAAACGTCCCGAATTGTTGTTCAGGTTTACCATGCTTGCGCCCAGCGGTTCGGTAACGGGATAAAAGGTTTGTGTAATTCGCCCAAACGCATCATATGCATTATCGTCTACTATTACCAGTTTCACTTCATCTGCTACACCTTTGCCTTTGAAAAGCGATACCTGTTTTTTCTCCTGGATGGTGCGGCCCAATCCATCTGCCAAACTAACCAGGTATATGTCGCTGTTGTGTTCCGGATCGTAATGGGCTGCCACGGCATAGGGAACGGCCGCCTGGGTATTATAGGTATAAGCAATCGTATACGGTTTGCCCGCTGCCAGTTCATGGGGACCGGTATAGGAGATCAGTCTGCCCCGGTTATCCAGTTTGTATTGTTTTTGTTCGTTGTTCCGGCTGGTGATGCCGGTAAGCGCACCAAACGCGTAATCATATGTACTGCTGCTGGTATACCCAAAGGCATCGGTGACTTTGGTGATGTAGTTATGAACGATGGCATCGTATTCGTATTCATACCACATTCGCTGGTTTTTATAATTGGCCGGCCTGGTTATTTTCACCACGTTGCCATACGCGTCATAAGTCATATCCGTTTCGGCACTGGTGCCATTGGCCAGGAACTGACTGATCTTTGTAATGTTGCCGATACTGTTGACGACCGTAGTGTGTTTGCGTGTAAGACCTGCGGCTGTCGTTAGTTCCACGCTCGCCGGTACCGACACAATGTACGGCCCACTCAGGTTATGATACCTGATGTCGGCTATTGCCATGTCCTGCTGGCTTCCATTGCCGCCATCGCTGATGCGGACCACATTGCCCAGGGCATCATAATCATATTGAACAGTTGATTGCATGCCTGCCGTAGCGGCGCCTTCATAAAACAATTTTTGTGTTTGTACTAATGCCGGAAACTGTACATAGTTCTGTACGGGACGCAGGTCATAAAAATAATTCGTTTGTGTATACTTGTTTCCGCTCGCATCTTCGAGCCATTCGCTGGCCAGCAATCCTTTGTTGTAATAGGTGGTATTTAAATACTGTTGTATGCGGCTTCTGTAAACCTGGTTATTGCTGGCGGTATTTAGTTCCCGGCTGATCACTTTTTTGAAACCATAAAATTCGCGTTCGTGCCTGTCGTGGTAACCGCCTTCATAATTATACTGGTAACGCATGGTATCAACACCATCACCGGGCACACCGTCAAACACTTCTACATTTTTTAACACCCATTTTGTTTGCGGTAGTCCGTATGTATTGCCCAGGCGCTCATAATCCATGGTGAAATACGAATTGGTAACAGGCCCTTTTACGGTCCGCAGCATATTGGTGCGACCAATGGTAGAAGCAGATGCGGTGAGGTGGCCGTCGTTATCAGAATGCAGCATATCTGCAAAACCATCGCCATCGATATCCATCACCATATCCTGCTGTCGCGATACGCCATGTCCTACATAACCAGAAGGGTTTATCCCTATTTTGAAAAAGATAATATAAATGGGGATGGTGATGGTAAAGGCGGCATTGATCGATTCACCGGTTGAGATGTTGGATGTAATGGCATAAAACGAATTCCAGGGAATAACGGGGCCGAATGCACTGCCGGTATTCAACCGCACCATTAATACACCATTGCTCATGGTTAACTGATCGGGTAATCCATCTCCATTCACATCGTTCAGTAAAAATGAATTGTCGCCGGTGGTACGGGATAAACCGAACCCGCCTTCAAATGAACCGGCATTATAATTAAAGCCCAGCCCGGCGCCTATAGAAAGGCTTTGGCTTCTGTCAATTCCCTGTAGTCCCCATTGTTCCAACGGCGCAAAACGGTAACCCAGGTTAAGCGCTACGTTGCCATTATTGTAAATGCGGTCTATGAGTCCATCGCCGTTAATATCCATCCACGATCTTACGCATTCATCATCGTTGCTGTTTACGCTGCCGGAAAGGCCTGCCGCGGCTTTGGCGGTCTTCGTTGCCGATGTGGAGCTTTTTTGTGTTGTATTGCCTGTTGAGGCGGTTAAGAAATCGCCGCCCAGCGTGAATCCTTCCGACCAACCCGTATTGAGGGATTGATCGGCTATTTGCGTGACTTCGTTGCCCAGACCGCCGGTCGTAGATGTATATTGTATCATTTCATCATTCAACACATCGGGGTAGCGGTCGCCATTCAGATCCATCATATCCAGGCTGATGGTGGTGCGTGCTGTGGATGTGCCATAGCTGCCGCCAACCGGACCAATGCTTACGCCTGCAGAAAAGCTTTCGATTTCGGTGGTGGATACTTTATAACCGGCAGGCGCTGTTTGGCCGCCCATCAAACTATCAACCGATACATCATGTAAACCCAATCGTGAACTGCTCATCTGGCTGCCTGTTACATACACGCTCGTGTCGTACCCGGCCCATAATTGCCGCTGGCCATTACCGAACAGCATTATAAAATTTGTCTTCGACGGATTCTGTAACGTGCTGATAGAAGCGCTATCGGTATACATATTGGGGTCGGTCGGGTAGCCGTTCAACTCATCGAGGTTTAGTTTTGTTTCATCCAGCGGTCCGTCACCCTTATCGCCTTTAAAACAAAAATGTCCCCAACCGCGAAACAAAGGCCCCAGGTATTCCTGTGCGGGGTTGGTATATAAGCTGGCTGCCAGGGTATCGATCACATGTAGCGTATCGGGCACGCCGGCGTTGATGAAAATAGAATCCTTATACAGTATTACAGTTGGTGGTAGCAGGTTGATGGCCAGGTCCGGTGCAGCAGCGGCATACTCCAGGAACAGCGGTTCATTCGCTTTGCGGATCAGGCGTATGCTGTCCATGACGGTGCTCATGGTTCCGGCATTCATTTGTATAAGCCGTCTTGCATAGATGGTGTCATTGCCTTTGATCGTGAACCAACAGTCGCCGGTTGCAGCGCCGTTACCGGTAACCTGCGGCCATAGCACTACGGTATCCTGATACGAGATGGTCGCCGGTGCTGCTGCCACCAGCCGGTTATTATAATTCGAATTATCCGGAACCGGAAAGCCCTGAATGGTGGGCACCCCATTGCCGGTTGTTACCGGTGTGTTGTCGGTAAACGACACATACGCATAATGCGGCTGCCATTGTATGGCCGACCGGTCAATATAAGAACGGGAGACCAGCAAGAAATGCAATTGATCGCCGTTAAACACCGTCAGGGGCCCGGGTACGGGAAGCGTTCCATTGGCAAGGTCTTTACCGGAATATGCTTTTTCAAAAAGGGTAGTGGTTATATTGGTGCGGGTGCGGGTGATTTGCACCGTAACAGAATCGGAAGTAATTGTTTTATTAAAAGTTCCATCAATGACAATGGTACCGTCTTTTCCCAAACCGGTAGTGCCTTTGTTATGCAGAATAAAATCAGCGGAAGCCTGGTAATAGCTGGTTACTTTGTGATGTACGTCGGAAGATGGTATCACCGGTGTTGTATATTCAATCACCGGGTCCCAACTCACCAGGTCATCTTCGCCGTTATAGATGGATTGCACCCGGAAGTAAATGCGTTGTCCTTTGTTGACTGTCAGTCCGTTTACATTAACAGGTGTTTTTACCGAATGATCGTTGGCATTGATCACCGTGCTCCACAAAATATTATTGACCCATTGTATGCTGGCCCGTACGCCGTCTTTTTTCGTATTCAATACACCGTTCGGGTTGGGAATATCTATTAATTGCAAGGGCGCCGTAATGTTTATGGTGCCATCGAATGGCGCTTCCCACAGGCGCACGATATCCTGCAACGGAAAATCCCGTTCCTGTTTTGCCTGTAAGGCCGTATCTTTTTTCAGAAATGATTGATTGATGGTGCCGGTACTAACCGGACTGGGCGTAAGGTTGCTGGATGGATCAAAGGTGGGATCGCCCTGCGCATTCAGGTGATTAAAAAGCACCTGGCCACCGGATGCAATGTCCATCAATCCGTCTCCATTGAAATCGGAAAAATAAATTTTGGAAGTCGTCGTTGATGTGGTTTTATTAAATCCCAGGAATCCTGAATAAGGAACCACCTCTACACCGCCGCCGATATTCTTTGAATGACTGGTACTGAAATCCGTAGCGCCGGTGATGGGTTTGCTGCTGCCAAAGCGATTGGCAGTGCCGCCCTGGTTAGCGCGATAATATAACTGACCTCCTTTTTTAAATACTTTATCGGGCAGGCCATCGCCATTGATATCGATCATGCTTACAATGCCTTCCTCATCGTCTACACCATATTGAAAGCCGCCGCCTACCGACATCGATTTGCTCCAACTGTCCCCGGCCAGGGTCCCAAACGTCACCGCCACGCCACCACCCATGCTGTTCGCTTTGGATGTGTTTAATGCCGATCCTTCGCCGGTAAACCCGGGAATGGGATTGACGATGTCGCCTTTTATGGCGTCATTGGCAATATTCCAGGTAGTGGTGCCGGCTGCGGGTTTGTATCCCTGTTTCGATTGTACATCGTCGTAGTATTCCAGGGTATGGGTGTAGAAGATCTGACCGGCATTATCCAGTTCACTAATACTTTTCAGCAACGATTTATAAAACGCACCTTCTACATATTTGAATTCATAACTGCGTACAATAGTGTTATTGAAACTGATCATTACTTTACGCAACAGATCGGCGCTTACCAGTTTAAAACCCAAACGGGCATCGATGGTCACGTCTTTACGCCGGGGTTCACTTAATTGCCGGTCCCGGGTAAACGTTACTTTGTAGGCGCCGTTTGTATTTCCATTTCCCGTGTAGGTAACCTCGCTTAAATAGATCTGTCTGCCTGGTACAACCCCGCCGGCAATACCCACATCGTTCACGGTTTGATATACATACTGCACAAAATTGTCATTGGGATCTCTGGTTTCTACCAATGCCCAATACGCGATATTGCCCAGGTCGTCTTTCAGCACAGCGCTGTTATTAAGGCCGGTATTGGGTTTGCCGCCGTAGAAATTACGGGTGCCGTTCTTCTGGGTTACTTCCCACCAGTAATTGGCAGGATTATTTCCATGGCGAATGATCCTGTTGAAAGAGCCTTCCACCCGCGGATAAAATTGTTTGTTGGCCGTACGGGTTACCAGTTGCGACCGGTTGTTTACGGGCGCCAGTTGTTCGCCATTCAGAAAATACATTTCTGTTTCCAGGGTATCGTTATACCGGGGAGCACCCCAACGCGTATCGATGCTTACCGCCGGTGTCACCATGTTCCAGCCATAGCCTAACCAGGAGCTGCCCCCTTCGTTATTATACATTACGGGTAATTCAGGTTGCATGCCGAGGCGGCCTTCAGGCAATTTCATGTTGAAGGACAGCATCGCATTGCCGGTATTGTTAGCGGTTGGTGCACTGATAAAAGTGATGCCTTCAACCGGATTGGCTTCTTTGAGATCTTTTATATAAGAGGGAACGTATGCTTCTGTTGGAAGCGATTGCGGTATTTCAATAAGGTCGCTTCCTGCATAGACAGGCGTTGTGTCATTGTGGCTCCCTTGCATAATTTGGGCACCGTCTGTTGTATGATCAGGGGTACTTGTTTTTACCGCGTTGTTGTTATTTTGATTGGCCGGATAAACAACAGCAACTAAAAGGCATAAGAACCAGGACAGGAATGTAAAGCGCTGTATCATAAAAGATCTGTTGTTATTTTGCTATTACCAGTCTTTTGTTTGTTTTGGATAAGCCCGAGGTGAATACAAGTTCATAGGTGCCGCTGGCTTTCAGTTCACCCCTGAACAGGTAGTTTGCCCGGTTTTGACCTTTTTGCGTATATACCAATTTGCCATCCTGTGTATACACAGAGAGTGTTACCGGGGCAGGTTTATCCATCGTTATACGGGCATTAAAAGCACCAGCCGATGGATTGGGATACACAGTTACATCACAGAGGATATTGGCGGGAGCAGCTTTTATCAGCACATCCTGTTCGTTCACACAACCATTTTTACTGCAACTCAGCTTATATAATCCGGGTTCTGTGATGGTAACGCGGGCGCTTGTTGCCTGAAAATCACCCGGACCTTTCCATTGCCATGATAAGCCATCCGGCATATGGGTGGCTGCATCCAGTTGCAGCGGTTTGCCGCCTGATAAGGTATAACTGTCTGCAATGGTTGTAGCAGCGGGCATGTCGCTGTTGTTGATATAAAATGAATCTTTATAAATACGTTTTGCAGCATCTGTCACTTTCAAATAGTATTTGCCGGTAGGTAAGGCTGAAATTTCAACCGGCGAATCAGCGGTTTCAATCCGTTTGCTGATAATTGAAGCGCTGTTGTTTTCCAGGGTAAGCTGAAAGGGCGCCTGTCCACCCAGTATGCGTACCTGTAAACCACCGGTGCGTGGTGAAACACAGGTTGGTTGATCGATGGTAGTGGCCAACAGGAGGTCCTGGGCTGCTATAATACCCCACACATCTTTTCCCGAACCATCGGGGTCCCATTTTACCTGATTGAATGTTGCTTTACCCTGATTGGTCAGGCTGTTCATTTTTATAAATTCCGTAGTGGGCAGGGAGAAGGTACCGGTGCCGCTGCGATCTACGATCAGCCAGTAAACGGGTTGTACCGGTACGGTTGCATCGATCGCTTTTGTATCAATTTCCAGATCTGTTATAAAAGGTTGTTGGTTGCCGTATGGTTTTAGGAGCCAGGTCTTTTGCAGCATCAACGGTAGTCCGGTTATTTTAGGCGCGGTTGTTAACGGCTTGCCGTTATCGCCCCAAAGTAAAAAGGAATTATTGTTTAAGGCATCCTTCGTTGATAGGGTTAACAAGCCGGGAAAATGACTGCTGGTGGCCTTTGTTTGATGCAGGCCCGCGGTATCATCGCGGCAAATGCCTGCAATATTGTTGTGCCAGTCGGGATAATCATATCCATCCCAAATAGTATTACCTGCACTGTTTACATACGTGGCAGCGGGTTCTGTTAAGGTGATGCCATATTTTAAGGCGAGGTAGGAGGCTACCTGTAATCGTTCACGACTGTTCAGCACCTTGTCGTAGGCAATGATCTCGGGAATGAGCCCTTTAAAATGTACGATGGGCAGATTTGGTGTAGCGGGCCTTGTGCCAATATTCCAGTATTGGTCTGTTATGGCAACTGTATCTTTTTCCTTGTGGTGCACATAGACGTTTACTTTAGGCTGACTTCTTACAACTGCTTTATAATTCATGTATTGGTAGGCCGGCAGATCGGCCATGCGATCGGTCGTAAGAATAAGCGTTGTTTGCTGTTCGTTGGTAATATGCCAGATGCTGTTTTCAGCAGCGGTGTCGAGGGATTGATAAACCGTAAAGTAACTTACGCTGTTCAAATCACGGGCGCCCAAATGTACCCGCAGCGGTTGATTACCGTTTATGATGAGGGCAGGATGAAAGTTAAGCGATGTCATGCGGGCGTTGGGAACAGACAACCAATGATCTGGCCCGGCCAGTTGATTGCGCAAACCAGGCGTGGCAACAGCTGTATCTGTACAATACCATTGTATGGCGCCTGGTACGCCACCAGGATTAACTGCATTAACAGACTGGCCTTTTACTGCCGGGATCACAATCCACAGCAAAAAAAGCAGCGAACGGGTTTTCATTATGAATCTTAATTAATGGAATAACAATTAGCTTTATACTTCACGTAGTATGCTTAACGCACAACGCCTAACGCTTAACGCGAAATACATCTTGTATTAGGTTTTCGCATTTTGCATTCAGCGTTCTGCGTTTAGCTTTTAGCGTTCGGCGTCTTTAATCGGTATTAAACAACGACTCCACATTTATGGCCACTGAAAGTTCCCATACGGTATTGGTATTTTTTGTCGCAATGAAATTGTACGAGTTGGCTTGCGTTTCAACGGCGCTGGTACCGCTCCAGTAATACCGGCCGCCTACCTTTATTACATTGGTGATATCGTAGCCAAGATCAAGGGCCAGTCCAAAATTATTTTTACCCGTCAATACATTTCTCAATTGCTGTTGTTGTTGCAGGTCGGTACCAAATGCCGGTTCTTTGCCATTACCCCACGAAGTGTATTTAATATTCCTGGTGGCGACATTTATGCCTAAAAACGGACCAGCGCCCAGGCTAACCGGTCCATGCCAGGGAAACCATTTTACCAATCCAACAATATTCATGTATTGATAAGCGAACTCCATCTTGTAGTTAAAATCCTTTTCATAATTACTGAACTCAACATTGCCGCCCTGTTTTGAATACATGATCTCCGATTGAAAACCCAGTAATTCATTTTCGAGTTTGTATTCGTAAAAAATGCCCAAATGCCATCCTGTGCGGCTTGTTTCCTGTATGCTGTAATTGATAAAGTAAGGTTCGCTCAGAATGATAGTCGATAAATTGCTGATCGTTGAATGATTGGCGCCGGCTTTAATGCCAAAGGCCCGGATCTGGGCATGTACGGTATGGAAGGAGGGAAATATCAGAATCAGGCTTAGAATAAAAATTCTCATAAGTTAGGCTGCAGTTAGCTACAAAGGTGCCTGATTAAGCAATGCCGGTCAATCCCATGAACATGGGAGAATGCCAAGCTAGATCTCGCCGCGCAGGGATTTCACAATCACTTCTCCTTTGCTGTTCACCTGTAGTTTGCGGTAAATATTTTTTATGTGCTGGCGTATGGTTTCCAGCGTAACGCCGAGGCGGGCTGCGATCATTTTATAGCTGAGACCGTCTACCATGGCTGCAATGACCTGTTGTTCCTTGGCGGTCAGTGGTTCTTTATAGGTTCGGCGGGGAGCAAAATATTCCACCACTTTGCGGGCAATGGCGGGCGACATCACCGAGCCGCCTTTGTGTATCACCTCAATGGCATCTACAATGTCCTGTAATGGCGTATCCTTTTCCAGGTAGCCTACGGCGCCGGCGCAAAGCGCTTTAAATATGCGGTCGTTATCGGTATAAACAGACAGCATGATGATCGCCGCTTCGGGAAACTGTCTTTTGATCGGCTGAATGGCTTCAATGCCATCCATACCTGGCAGACCAATATCTGATAATACAATATCAGGGCAGGGGATCTCAGGTGCTTTTTTCAGGAACAGTTCGGCAGATTGTACGGCCAACATACAAAGCATGTTATCCTGTTGCTCAAACAGTGCCGTCAGGGTATGACGCACCAGGGAATCATCTTCTATAATGGCAATATTGATCATACAGATACTTTTAATAATATGGTTACGCCTTTTACGGAGGTAATGTCAAGTGTTGCGTTCAGCCGGCGGGCACGCATCTGCATATTGCTTAAACCCTGTCCACTGCTGTGTTTGCCACTGGCAAGGCCGGTTCCATCGTCTGCAATGCGCATACTGAACAGGCCATTTTCTTTTTGCAGGTCTATCTGAACGTTGGCGGCCCCGGAGTGCTTTACCAGGTTATTGATCGCTTCCTTGAAGATCAGGTACACATTCTGCCGGAATACAACGGACAGCCTTTTATGTTCCTGCAATCCCTGCTGGTTAAAGGTAAACGCAATATCGGCCGGGCCCAGTACATTGTGAATATGGTCGCGCATATGGCTGATCATGCCGTCCATGGTATCGTACCGGGCATCGATGCTCCAGATCATATCTTTCATGGTTGATACGGCGCCACGGCTAATGCCTGAAATGTTGGTGAGCTGATCATCCATCAGGGGCTTATTATCGGCCCGTTTTGCCATTTCGCTCAGCATGGTAATATGCACCAGCGAGCTGCCTACTTCATCGTGCAGATCGCTGGCGATGCGGGTGCGCAATACCTGTATCTTTTTTACCTGGTTGATGCGATAGCGCACCACTGCATAGGCAATGGCAATGGCGGCCGCCAGTAAGAGTCCTATAAACCAGAACGTTTTATAAAACACCTGTTTCACCAGGATGGCAACCGTGATCTCATTGACGCTCGTTGCGCCTTTGGCGGGTTTGCCTTTTATCCGAAGTACATATTTGCCGGCCGGCAAACCGTTAAACGACACAAAATGTTGGTCACCGATGGAATGCCAGGCATCGTCTAATCCCTGTAACATGTACATGTACCGGTTGCCCGCAGGATCATACATGTCGGACAATGTGAAATGAAAGGCAAAAAATTTATCATCCGGTTGAATGATCACTTCACGAAAGTCGGGCAGGTTAAAGATCTGTTCTTCCGCCTCACCGTCACGGGTTGTTTTCACAAAGCGGGTCAATATAATGTTCACCGGTTTATCTCTCTTAAATGCATCGGCCGGGTTGAAGATGGTATACCCGTTCAGTCCGCCGAAGATCATTCTGCCATCTGCTAATTTTGTAAACGCCTTCCGGTTAAACTCATCGGTATTCAAACCGTCTTTTGTATAGAAGTTGGTAAACCGGCCTGCCTGCCGGTCGAAATAACTTAATCCTGAATAGGTGCTGATCCATACATTATTGCCGGGATCTGTCAGCAATCCACAAACCGTATTATTACTCAAACCATCTTTATGGGTGTATTGCTTTACCAAACCGGTTTGTTCGTTGTATTGAATAACTCCACCGCCGGCGGTACTGATCCAGCAACTACTATCGGCGCCCATATAAATATCATTGATACCAAATTCCAACACGGGATGAATGGTTAATTTGATGACTTCACGGGTGTGTATATTCACTTTATACAATCCTTTGCTGGTGCCGGCCCAGATCCAGTTGTCTTTTTTGGCCAGGCTCCAGCAGGGAATATCATGAAACGGTGCATTGCCTTTGTTGTCTCTGAAGGGTTGCAATTGTTGGGTCTTCGGATTGAAGGTGTACAGATTGCTTTTACCGGATGTCCAGAACAGATTGCCATCAAAAACAATAGCAAACTGGGTAATGCTTTCCTGTGTGGTTTGTTCATCACCTGCTGCCAGAAAGACCTGTAATGAATCGGTATAGATATTATAACGGCTGATGCCGTAGCCGGCCAGCCAGATGGTAGCGTTGCCATCATACCACATATCATATATGTAGCCGATATCATAACGGCCATTTAGTTTTATCCGGAGGCTGTTGTTTGGCCAGGGGAGCGCTGAAGTGGGGGTAGCGCCAAAAGTAGACAGGGCGATGGTGGTATCTTTTCCCTGACTTGTATGTTTCATTTTCAGCAAGCCGTAATTTTCCGTTCCTGCATACCAGGTGTCGTGTTTGTCGCTGATGATCCTGCGGCAACGGATATTCTTTAGTTCTGTGTTCCCCAATGTAAACGGGATGTTTTGAAATACGGCTGTTCGGTTTGAAATTTTTATGATGCCATTATCGGTCCCCACCCAGATGTTATTGCTGTTGTCTTTATATACGCAATAGGCAATGGTAGCGCTGTTGGTTGTTAATAGCCAACTAAAATCTGTAGCCTGTTTCCTGGCCATGTCATATTTTACAAGGCCTGCGCTTTCATTCCCCTGCCAGATGTTGCCATCGGCATCGGGGCAATGGCAGGTATGCAAATGCAGATCGGGACCTTTTGGCGTGTAAGGATTACTGATCCAGTTTTCAAAACTGTATGTTGTATTGTTGAAACGTTTTATGCCATGGCAGGAAATAGCCCAGGTGAATTGCCGGTCGTCGGTAAACATTTTGGCATAATCAGGCGCTTGTGATAATGTACCCTGAATATGATCGTGACCGTTTGCCGAAGTTAGCCGGGCTCGTGTTGTTTGCTGATCGAGATACGAGATCCATACTTCGCCCGGATTGTTTACTGCGAGTGCAGTGAACACCATGTTGTTTTGCACCAATGCGCTGTCAATAGAAACAGTAGAAAAACGATCGCGATCAGTAAACTTGATCATCCATTTGTCGGACAATATCCAGGTGGAACCATCGCTCATTTTCTGGATGACTCTTATTGGACCTGTTGGAATAGAACCCGGCTTCGTTTCATTGTGTATGAATTGCTGTATGGTATTGCTTTTGGGATGCAGGATATTCAATCCATGCTCTGTACCTATCCAGATATAACCGCGTTCATCCTGCATCAGTGCAGTTACTACATTGTTGGTGAGCGCCGGTGAACTAAGTACACTATAAGGAATAAAAGAAGAACCGTCGTAACGGTTCAGGCCGGCGCTGGTGCCAATCCATACAATGCCGGTATTGTCCTGTAATATGCATTGAACAGAATTGTTACTCAGGCCGTTTTCTGCAGTCAGTCGTGTGTATTGAAGAGGTTGCTGTGCTACCAGTGTGAGTGGAAAGCAGATCAGCAGAAGCCTTACAACCAGGACCATGTCATTTATACATTTTACCTACACAAGATATACATATGAATGCACACTTTTACTATTAAAAAAATTGAGATGGCCAAATCATTCACCGAACAAAACTTCGTATTCATCAAAAAATAATTGTTGCAATTATTTTCACGTACAACGAACGGTCATCAACATACAAATAAGCGACATTCACACCATTTTACCAGGGCATGCATACAAAAAAGTTACATTTGTGCGTTTATAGCAAAACCACATTTAACCCAAATCAGTATCATGAAAATTATGTTCAGATCTCCTGGATTCGTAGCCCTGTTAGCCCTGAGTGCCTTTTTGCCTTCCTGTGATAAAGTTAAAGATGCCATTACGATTAACGTTCCCCTGCAAACAGCCGATGTACAATTTGCTATTACGCCTGTGAATGCAGGTACGGGAACAATGACCATGTTTCAATTCGGCGTTAACATTGACAGTGTTTTGAAAAAAGAAAATTCAAGCATTGGCGTTGGTAACATCAAAAAAGCAAAAGTAAAGAGTATCACCCTTACATTGTCGAATGCTACACAAGCCGATAACTTCGGTGCTTTTTCAGCTTGTGAGGCTGGACTGGCTTCTAACGCAAAGCCGGAGTATACTACATTTGCTGCGTTGACTGCTAATCCTGACACGTATGCAACTACTTTGAGCATTCCGGTGAATGATGTTGATCTGAAAGATTATTTCGGTTCAACTGTTTTTTACTATAAACTTACAGGTACTGCCCGTCGTGCTACAACCACTACGTTGAACGGTACTGCTACTATCAAGTTTGATATTGAAGCCGGACTGTAAGCGAAGATCTCAATTGTAATCAAATCATATTGGGCATTGTTATTTAAAAGTAAATAACGATGCCCTTTTTTATTGATCAAATCCCAAATCTCAAAACACAAGAACCAAAAAATCCCCGAACTCCAGCCAAAAACGCAAATCCCGCCTTCTTCCCAAGTTCAAAATCAGCCATTTATTAAGCACTACATAATATCCGCCTGACTGTTGTCTTTTTTTGCCGGGTTATTCCTTCAAAATGAACGTTTTACAAGCTAATAATAAAACACAACACATAATTTTTTTGGAATACCGAAAATTCTTTCCATTTTTGTTATGTAGAACATAATAACGACTAACGCTTAAAAATTGCTTGCATGAAACAAATTGCTAACTCCAGTGGCTGCCAAACCACTTCGGGCTATCCGGGCCATTTATCATTCATTTTTTCCCAACATCCTGTTCGATAATTACCCAGTACTTAAACTAACTCTATGACCTTACAGAAATCACCATTGCGTGTAGGCAGGTGGGGTATGCTTTTGCCACTTGTTACCTTTTTATTCCTGGCCACCAGTTTGTGCGCCCAGGAAAGAATATTGACCGTTACCGGAAAAATAACTGACGAACTGGATAAGCCGCTGACAGGTGTCACCATTCGAGTTTCGAATACAACGATTGCTACGTCCTCTAATAAAAATGGATTGTATACGATCAATGTGAATCCTACCGATTCCATCGAATTTTCTTATACCGGTTATCGCTTCGAAAAGCTGCCGGTAAAAAACCGTGTTGATCTGAATGTGAAACTATCGCCCATTGCCGGCAGTATGGATGAAGTAACTGTCATTGGTTATGGTCAGCAAAAGAAAGTGAGTGTAGTAGGTTCTCAGGCAACCGTATCGCCTGAAGACCTGAAACTACCGGCCAGGGATATTGCCGGTATGCTGGCCGGACGAATTGCCGGAATAATTACCACCTCAAGGGGTGGGGGACCGGGAGCGGATAACGCCAGTGTATTGGTACGTGGCGTTTCAACTTTTGGCACCAGTACCAGAGCGCCGCTGATCATCATCGATGGCGTGCCCGACAGAAGTTTTAATGATGTTGACCCGGAAGATATTCAAACATTCACCGTACTAAAAGATGCTACCTCAACGGCGGTTTATGGTACCAGAGGCGCAAATGGCGTAATTCTGATCAATACCAAACGGGGCGTTGCCGGTAAACCATCCATCAATGTTGAATTGAACCAGGGGATTACCCAATTTGTTAAGGTACCTGAAATGCTGGATGCGCCTGCCTGGATGGAATTGTTCAATGAAGCGCTGCAAACCCGCGGCCGTGGTGCGTTTTATACCGATGATAGAATAGCCCTGCACCGCGATGGTGTTGATCCCGATCTGTATCCCAACACGAACTGGCATAAAGAATTGTTCAGGGATTATGGTTTAACACAACGCGCTAACTTCAATGTAAGTGGCGGGGCCGAAAAAGCCAATTACTATATCTCGGGCGGTTACTATAGTGAAACCGGTTTAATAAAACCGTATTCCGACGAGAGCTACGATACGAAATCTTATTATCGTCGTTACAATTTTACCGCTAACATCGGTGTAAATGTAACAGGGACCACCAAACTGGACCTGGGTATTGCCACGATCATTGATAAAAGGAACGGACCTTATGACGGTGCTGTTGCCAATGTATCGAACAACCTGTTTGAACAGTCCTTGCGGGTGCCGCCGCATATTATTCCGGCCAAATATTCCAATGGCCAATGGCCGGGTACGCCGGATGGACGAAGCAGTCCGGCCCGGTTCGCCTTTGGGTTTGGCTCGGGTTATGATTATTCTGCCACCCTGCGTCCAAACATCAGGGTTAAGCAGGATCTGAGCATGATCGTAAAAGGATTGTCAATGTCAGGATTGTTTTCTTTCGATGTATATACAGATGCAACAGTGGCCACCCAGCGTGCCGCCCGCATGTATTATGCGGAAGGTCGCGATGCGGCCGGCAACCTGATTACCCGCCAGTTAAATACAAGCAACGATATTCTTTCATTTGCTTCTGCGCGGTCAACCAACCATCGCATGTATTCCGAAGCCTCGCTGAACTATCAGGGGAATTTTGGAAAGAAGCATGAGGTGGGCGCTTTATTGCTTTTCAACCAATCTGAATATGTTGATGGCAATGCGACTACGTTTACAACGGCTACTCCTTTCAGGAACCAGGGGTTAACCGGTCGTGTTACCTATGGCTATAACAACCGGTATTTTGCGGAAGGGAACTTCGGTTATACAGGTTCTGAAAATTTCAGCCCCTCCAACCGCTTTGGTTTCTTCCCTTCTTTTGGAGTAGGTTGGGTTGTGTCGAATGAAAATTTCTTTAAACCGCTGACCGAAGCATTGTCTTATTTCAAACTGCGCTACAGTTATGGTCTCACCGGTAATGGCGGTTATAGTGGCAGCCGCTTTTTGTACCTCGATATGTTGACCAAAGCGTCTGCGGGCGTTTACCAGTTTGGTACGCCTTCCTCCCTGTCAACCAACTACGCCGGTTATT
>CBIHPP010000019.1:0-190296 GCA_966212235.1 uncultured Niastella sp.
TATTTATTTAAAGAAGCCTTTTGAACTTGTGTTCAAGAGGCTTTTTTAGTTTATAGCCCTTCCCTCCACGACCTGCTTGCTTGCCCCCACGAGGCGGCATAGCTTTCTTCTTTATCTTTTGCCAATATAGCTTAATCAAACACCCGCCTTCCCCATAGGCTTTTTAATTACATTTGCCATATGCGATACCTATGTGTGCTGTTGGTAACCTGTACCGCTTTTTTGCATCAACCAGCCTGGCGAAAAATTCAGATCAATGGAAGCGCCCAGGGCACTACCTACCATATTACCTGGTATGCCACTGACAGCACTTTCGGTCAGCCGCAAATTGACAGCATCCTGCAAAAAATTGATACCTCCCTTTCTATTTATAACCCCCAATCCCTGATCTCGAAATTCAATGAATCTGCTTCCTTTGTAACTATGGATGCGCACCTGCGCACCGTGATCAAAAAATCAATGGAAACCTATCGGCAAACAGGAGGCATTTTTGATATCACGGTCCAACCCCTGGTGCAGGCCTGGGGCTTCGGTCCAAAAAAAGTGGATGGGTTGCCCGATTCAACGACCATCAAAACACTAAAGAAATGCGTGGGCTCATCAAACCTTTATATAAAAGGGGCCGCTTTATGTAGATTCAAGCCATGTACAAAGATCGATGTGAATGGCATTGCCCAGGGTTACAGTGTTGATGTTATAGCGGATTACCTGGAAGCCCACGGCATAAAAGATTATCTCGTAGAGCTGGGCGGCGAAATCCGTGTAAAGGGCCATAAGCAACCTGGCGGTGATAAAATGAAAATAGGTATTGAAGCGCCGGGAGAAGACAACTTTCAGCTCTCCATGATACGCAAGATCATTGTAACCGACAGTGGCGCCATTACCACCTCAGGCAGCTACCGGAAGTTCTACGAAAGCGAAGGCAAAAAGATCTCTCATCTTATTGATCCACGCACGGGATATCCGGCCCGGAATGAATTGATCAGCGTAACCGTATATGCAAAGGACGCTATTACGGCCGATGCATTCGATAATGCGCTGATGGTAATGGGATTAAAAAAAGCATTACAGTTTGTGGAAAAGCGAAGAGATATAGCCGCTCATTTTATTTACCGTACTGCGAACGATGCGGTAGCCGATACGGCTTCGAGCCGGTTCTATAAATTGTTGCAAAGATGATGAGGGAATGCAAGATTAAATTTAGCTGCTTTTAGCGTTAACCGTTGTGCGTTAAACTTTAAGCGTTTAAATTAAATTGTTCCGGGGATGCAGCCGATAAATGGAATTTTACTACTTATACAGGAGTGGGGGAATAATTTCCATTCTATCATTAAACATATAAACTTTTGCTTGCTTTATGAGCAGACGTCATTTTATTAAACAGTCTGGTATGCTGGCCGGCGGTCTATTGTTTTCAAACCAATGGCTGCATGCTTTTGCCGGTACGGCAGAAAAAATAAACATCGGTATCATTGGTTGCGGCGACCGGGGAACGGGCATCATGAAAATGCTCAACGATCTTCCTGACCGGTTTGCTATTTCCGCTATCTGTGATGTGCTGGACTTCAGAATTGAAAACGCTAAGAAATCCAGTCCTTCCATAAATCCTACCGTATATAAAGATTATCGCAAGCTGCTCGACGATAGAACAGTACAGGCCGTCGTAATTGCTACTACGCTCAGTGAACATTACCGTATTGCCAAAGATGCATTACTTGCAGGCAAACATGTTTACCTTGAAAAAGCGATGACCTATAACATTGATCAGGCTATTGACCTGGTTAAAGTGTCAAAAGCGCATCCTAAACAGGTAGTGCAGGTTGGTCATCAATACCGATCGACCCCCTTGTATTTTAAAGTAAAGGAAATGATCGAAAAAGGCTACCTGGGCAAGATTACGCAGATGGATTGCCGTTGGGACCGTAACGGGAACTGGCGTCGTCCTGTACCGGCCGGTTACTCCGATAAACAGGTAAACTGGCGCATGTATAAAGAATTCTCCGGTGGTTTGCCTGCAGAGTTGTTATCGCACCAGATGGATTTTATAAACTGGGCCTTTAATACACACCCCGATGAAGTGCTGGGAACCGGCGGTATTGATTATTACAAAGATGGAAGAGAGACTTACGATAACGTACAGGTGATGTTGCGTTATTCTAAGGAAAACATGATCGGCAACTTTGGCGCAACCTGTGGAAACGCACACGACGGTTATATTTTCAAAATAAAAGGCACCAAAGGCGCTGTTCATTTGCTGATGCATGATGGCGTATATTATCCGGAACCGACCACCAAAAAAGAATTGCAAACAGTAGATGGCGTTACCGGCGCTACCAAAATTGAATGGAACAAAGAAGGTGGTATCAATATCATGAACGAACCTATGAAAGACGGTACCTGGTATGCCTTGCTGGAGTTTTATGATTGCATCAACAACAAAAAATTACCGACTTCAAATATTATTACCGGGGCTACCACAGCAATTTGTGTGCACCTGGCCAACAATGCCATCTTTAATCACACGATTGAAAAATGGAAACCAGCCTACAACTTATTATAATCATCATTTAACAGACATATGAAAAAACTTTCCTGCGTACTTTTTGCGATTGTTTCAACGGCTATAGCAACTGCCCAGTCGGGCAATGGTTGGACGAACCTGTTTGACGGAAAAACATTGGATGGCTGGAAGAAGATCACCGGTACAGCCGATTATAAAATTGAAGATGGCGCTATCGTTGGTATTACCGTACCTAATTCGCCCAATACATTTTTAGTTACTGAAAAAGAGTATGGCGATTTTGTTCTGGAACTGGAAGTAAAGATAGAAGATACCACCTCTAACTCAGGCATTCAGTTCAGAAGCCATTATAACCCCGAAATGAACAATGGGAAAGGTGGTAAAGGCCGGGTATATGGTTACCAGTTTGAACTGGATCCTTCCGCACGCCGGTGGACGGGTGGTGTGTATGATGAAGCACGTCGTGAGTGGTTGTATCCTTTGTCACTAAATCCGGCGGGGCAGGATGCTTTTAAAACCGGGCAGTTTAATAAGGTACGGGTTGAATGTATCGGCAACCACATTAAAACCTGGGTGAATGATAAACCCGCAGCGTATGTTGTGGATACTGTAGATAGAAGTGGTTTTATAGCCTTACAGGTTCATGCCATCAATAAACCTGAACTGGCAGGGGAAAAGATCTACTGGCGGAATATCCGCATAAAAACGGCTAAGCTGACGCCTGCCCCTTTCGCAAAAGGCGTTTATGTCGCCAACTATATTCCGAACTACCTGTCGGCATACGAAAAAAGCGACGGCTGGAAATTGCTGTTTGACGGTAAGACCAGCAATGGCTGGAAAGGCGCTTATAAACCTGGTTTTCCCGAAAAAGGTTGGGAAATAAAAGATGGCACCCTCAACGTGCTTTCATCTAATGGCGCAGAATCAACAAACGGCGGCGATATTGTAACAAAAGACCAGTACGGTGCATTTGACCTATCATTCGATTTTAAAATAACGCCAGGCGCCAACAGCGGCGTGAAATATTTTGTAACCTTATCTGAAAAGAATGCCGGCTCTGCCATTGGACTTGAATACCAGGTGCTGGATGATACCCTGCACCCCGATGCAAAACTGGGTCGTGATGGCAATCGTACGCTTGGTTCTTTATACGACCTGATAAAAGCCGATAAGCAAAAGCGTTTCATTCATCAGCCGGGACAGTGGAATACAGGCAGGGTAGTGGTATCTCCCAATAATCATGTGGTGCATTACCTGAATGGTGTTAAGGTGCTTGAATACGATCGGGGTTCTGCTGCGTTTCGTGAACTGGTGGCCCTTAGTAAATACAAAGTGTGGAAGGATTTTGGTGAGGCGCCTAAAGGGCATCTCCTGTTGCAGGATCATGGAAATGAAGTAAGTTTCAGAAGTATCAAGATAAAGGAATTGAAGTAGCTTAAAAGCGTTTAAACCGTTTTATTGAATACCCTGGTGTAAGGCACCGGGGTATTTTATTTTAGAAGTGACTAGTACAAAAAAAAAGGTCGCCTTTTTACAGGCGACCCTACACTAATCAAATACCATTAACCATTAAACCTTATCCTACTGCAAAGTTGCAACTTAAAACGCAATTAAAAAATAGTTGACATAAAGTTTTTACAGGAATAAATATTAACTACTAGAAAAATGGTAGTAAAATAGTGGGATTTTACGATGGTGCAGAATATAAAGTAGGAGAAAAGACTATTATAACCTATGGTTAATCAGTGCATTAAATGGCTTCAAAGCAATCCTTCTGCTTTTTTATGTACAGTAAAATGTGCCATCAATATAGTAGGATAATACAGCGAAAGGCCCTTGTAGATTAATAAGTGTCTGTTTTACAATGGTATTTTTAAAACACTGTCTTTGGTAATGTTAACAGTTAATCTTTTTGATTCGTTGCTATAATTAATTAGCAAAGTATATGTGCCCGGAACCCGGATATCGGGCAAATAAAAAGTGCCTTGTTCGTCACTTTGGGCAGCTATATCAGGGTGTTCATAACTTCCTTCGGCAATCATAACAATGGCCCCTTCAACCGGGGTGCCTGTAGCAGATTTATACAAGACCCCTTTTACACTTGTTGTAGCGGATGTCATACAATAATTGTTTTTTTTAATCAGCCAGTATCCGATCAAAAAACAGGAAAGGATGACAATGATTGCCAGCCATCCCTTCCTGGTTTGTTTATTTACATGCCTAAGTTCTTCCATGCCTGGATGTTGTTGAAAACAGGCTGTACGATCCTTGTTGCTGAATTTCCGGTTATTAAACCGTTGGTATGAATGCCAACTGCATAGCGGGCATTACCAACTTTTACCCAAACCGGAGAACCGCTTTGGCCACCCATCGTATCTATTTCATAATAAATAACGCGGGGCGCCACTGATTTAGCCTTGCGGGCCATAAACCATTGCTGGTTGCCGCCTTTGTCGCCTGGGTAACCACTCAGGTTCAGATAGGCGCTAAGCAGATAAGGATTGTCTTTTACGGCAAATCCAAATACACCCGTTTTGTCCCCAGGCCGTGCAGCGCGGGGTAATATGATGCATCCGTAGTCGTACTCTCTTTTTTTATCATTCACCCAACCTGAAACACTTCTGAACGATGTGCCCATATAAGAACCATATGGCCGGGCAGCATCATTTAATCCGGGGATCACTTCTATGCTCTTTGGCCAGCCGCCCTGTGCATGCATGTATACGCAGTGGCCTGCTGTGATCACCGTGCGTGGCGATACCAGCCATCCTGTACCAATATAACGGCTTCCGTTTTGTGCTGTAATGCGTAAGGAGCAAATTGCCCGCCAGGGGAATGAGGTAGTGGGAGAGATGCGAACGCGGTCGTCGGTTCCGATAATTACTTCCGACAGGCTTTTCTCATACAGTTCGGGATAACTCGCAAAGAAAGCATCCCGCATAAATGCGCCTTCTCCTTCCTCCTCTGTAACTTCTGTACCGGCTTCTTCCAGTGAAGAAGCTATAAAGGCAGATTCAGTTTCAGTTTCTGTATTCAATTTGTTATACATCTCCTTATCTGCTTCACCCGGTTTTGACATCTTAAAGCCTTCTACCTGCTCTACTTCGGTTTCTGTGTCTGTTTCAGCACCTCCCATATATGATTGACCTGGTAAGTTTTCAATCACACTTGGGTTAGGCGAAGTGGCCATCATTGGGTCCTTGTCATTTCCATTTTTAGGGGACCGCAAAGTTTCAGAGAAAGTTTTTGGCTTCATAAATTCGTTTTTTTGGTTATAGTAATGAAGTGATGAAGCGGTTTGGGAAAGCAGCAATCGTACGATCGTTTAATCGTCATTGCGCACAACACTATGTTGAACACAGGTGTGTGCAATACAGATCCAATAATGATCAGTCAGAACCTTTCATTACAATGAAACCTATAACCATAAATGGGGGACGGAAGATGATTTGTTGAGAGGTGCCAGCTTTAATTAACAGTTTCCATTACCCGAAATTATGATTAGCGTGAGGTTTGTTCAGAGCCGGAGATTATTTCGGATAATGATGGGAGGTGCTTACCTCTATAATTCCTCATAGGCCTTATTATGAGGTGAAATCAATGCTTTGGACGGTTATGGCTTTCATAAACTCAATATGCCTTGCAATACTACTACCCTCCACTTCCACCTTTTAAAGATATAGAGTTAAATTAATATTCTTTTACATTTTATATAAAATAATTATGAACAGCAAGCGGTTGCATCGCATGAAGGCCCGTGAACGTGAGATGTAAAGGTTACATAATTAAGGGGGTGGCCATTGTTTAAACACAAAAGCACCGCCTTATAGCAGTGCTTTTAATTATCTATAATAATAAAACGAATATCAGGAGTTAGGCGCCTGTTCACTGTTCTTATCAACCGTTATAACAGGGATCTTTGAGCCATAAGATAACAGCTTACGGGTGATGCGGTTCCACCAGCCGGGCATATGGAATTCCTTGAGCGGGTTGGCCATGATGAGATCGGCATTGATACGCTTTGAAAAATCAAGCGTGCTTTTCGCCAGGTTCTTTCCTTCCAGTAAAAAACATTGTACCGGTATAGTGCTAAGGCTTTGTATTACTTCAAGCGTTTTGTTAAGCACTATTTCTGCAGCATTGTCATCTTTTCTTAAGCTAACCAGGTATACCGTGCTTTGGAAAGTGCGGGCGAGCAAGGTTGCCAGCTTTATACGACGTACTGGTACTTCGTTGGTTAATGGCAACACGATCTTTTTAAAGTGGCTCACCAACCCGCTGGAACGGATGGCCAGGGCCGGAACGTTTGTTTTACGTGCCAGTTGACTGATAGAAACGGCAGATAATATGCGGTGAATAAGGTTGAATTTAGACAGGCCTACTACTACGAGGTCCATATCATATTGTTCAATGTATTTTATTAGTTGCTGGCTGGGCCGACCTTGTAATAAACTGATCTCGATCTTGCCTTCCCCGCACAAATGATGACTGTAGGTTTCTTTCAGTATTTCCAGTTTTTTGCGGGCATTGTTCAAATCGGCGGTGATGTCGTAGGGCAGCAGCATGCTGGCATCAATAGGTATCAACGGCAGCAGGTTCTTCGACACTACGTGTACCAGGTGAATATTGCACTGGAAGTTATTTGCCAGTTCAATAGCCTTGGAAATAGCCCATTTGCTGCGGCCGGAGAAATCAACCGGCACCAGAATGTTATATAATTTTCCTGGCATAGACGTTCGTTTTTAGGTTTACTGATTAGAAATATGGTTTATGATCTGTTCCTGGGCTAGGCCAGCGCCAGGAGTGATTGAAAACTATTTTCCCGGATGTTTTTAAAGGCTATTGTTTCCAACAATTCATCTTTTGTGCAAAAGGCAACGCCAATACCCGCATGTCCTACCATACAACGATCATCACGGCTATCACCTACCACAATACAACTCTTCAAAGGCACATTGTATTTTTCACAGGCATATTGCAGGGCATTGGTCTTACAATATGAATGGCCGCACACGCTTTCGGGCGAACCGAAGAAATAGGAGGGGAGGTTTATTTCACCCGTTACCTTTCCTTCAAAAAATTCCAACTGGTTGGCATAGGAAAAATCAGCTCCTATTTTTTGCCGCACGAAGTTGGTTATTAAAGTATAGCTATTGCTGATGATACCGATGATATATCCACGATTCTTCAATTCTTTTATTACTTCCTTAATGTCGCTCACCATTTCAATTTGGCTGGCAACATGCAGGAGCTCATCCATGGTACGACCCTTTAAAAAAGCACCGATCCTTTTGGTAAGGATGATGGCGTCTTTTTCACGGGCACGCAGATCTTCCAGTTTTGCAGTAAATCCAAAGGCAGTCGCACATGCATCAATAAACCTTCCCTGCAGAATGGTATCGTCCATATCGAATATAGCCATTTTATGGAAGCCGGAAAGCTGTTCGCGCAAGGTTTTGTTCATTTCCCGGTTAATAGTTTCCAGGGAATGGATCTCTTCTTCACTGATCTCTGAATGCACCAACTGGGCCTTGCTGATGATGGCCCGGGAAACTTCCTTGCTCATTTTGCCCAAAGCCTGCCAGGGTTTGCTTTTATTTTCTATATAACCGATATTGATTTCAGTTACCCGCGCTTTCATCAGGTACATATCTATCAGGATGCCGATATCAACACCGTAATCGTTAAAGAAATCGAGTTTTTTGAAATAGGATTTTTTACCGGCGATCATACCGCTGAGGGGTTGGGAGAAGTGCGACAAACCGGGATAAAAGATGTTAAGCAATGGCTTGGCGACCAGCTCTGTTACGCGACCGGCATTACGGGCAAAACTGCCTTTCACAAAGTCAGCCTCATCGGTAAGCAGGGGAGCGGCCAGGTTGGTAATGGTAGCTTCAGGATAAGGATCGATATCGCCATCCAGGAAAATGATCAATTCATTAGTGGCTTTGGCAATACCATCTTTCATGGAAATGCCTTTCCCCCGCACCTGGCTGATAATAACCTGTGCGCCGGCTGCTGTAGCAACAGCGACCGTATTATCTTCCGACTTATCATCTACCACAATGATCTCCGTTACCAGAGGAAATTGCTGGCAGAAGCGAACGACATTACCAATCGTTTTCTCTTCGTTTAATACTGGTATAATTACAGTTAGCATATTTCTCCGGTTTATTGATTTTACAGTGTAAAGCAGAGGGGGAAGTCATTCTGAAAATAGTGTTGAAAACAGAGCCTGTCTTAAAGTATATGCAATGCCATGCTTAAAAGGCAAAAGCTGTGCCTTACCTTCCTACAGGCATAAAAATGTCTTATATGGGGGGAAATCTCCACATATATGCCCGCCGGCGCCTGATTATTCCTACGTTGAAGTTCAACTGTAAATATTGACTGGGCGTTAATTTGCTATTAAAAGAAAATTAAATAAAAAGGGTGTGCCAGGGTACAGGTTGCAGATTGGGAGTTAAGGGTTAACCCACGAGTTGGGCCCAACTTCAGGTTGGGTATTTGCCACTGACGGCTCCGGCCATAAACAAAAAAATCCCTCCGGTAAACCGGAAGGATTTATATAAAGTCGTTTTGTGTGTGTTTTTAATAATCCCGGTTGTAACCACCGCCGCCACCGCCGCGATTGTAGCCACCTTTCTTGTAGCCACCACCGCCGCCACCGCCGCCGAAGCTTCTCTTTTTGAATCCACCGCCACCACCACCTTGTGGTTTTGGTTGAGCTTCGTTAACGATAATCTTACGGCCTAAAACTTCAGACTCGTATAAGCTAGTCAGCGCGTTTTGAGCCTCGCTGTCCTCAGGCATTTCTACGAATCCAAAACCTTTGCTACGTCCGCTGGTTTTGTCTTTTACGATTTTAGCAGATGTAACAGAGCCGTACTGCTCAAACAGGGTTCTTAAATCCTCATCGGTCATTTGCCAGGAGAGGTTCCCTACATAAATGTTCATTGTAACGAAAATTTTAGTGTTCTGAAAAAAAGGATAATGGCAATAGTTGCTACTATGAACTGAGGAAACCGAAAAACAGGTAAGACACTGCAGAACATGAGAACTAAGACATTTATCTAAAAATAAAGATAGGAGAAATAATTTGATTTAAACAATAAAAAAATTGTCTTATCCGCTAAGGGAGCGGGTTTGCGGAAATTACTGTCGTGAATGAATACAAGTACTTAGAAAAGGGTAGGGTATTTCAATGAATTTCCTGAGATCGTTGCATTAATGTACATTCCGTAAATATCTTAAATTTTGATATATAGCAGAAATTAAAAAGCCTTCCCTGCCAGGTGGCAGAAAAGGCTTTTTTTATTGAAGTGGGAATGTTGTTATTCAGATACTACTTCAAAATCGAGCTCGGTTGAATGACCGTTGCCGAAATCGATAGTTGCTTTATAAGCACCCAGTTCTTTTACTTCATCAGGAAGATGAATCTTCTTGCGGTCGATTTCATATCCTTTTTGTTCGCGGATGGCGCGGCTAAGTTGTAATGAAGTAACTGTTCCAAAGATCTTACCACTGGTACCGGATTTTGCTCCGATCTTCAGGGCGCCTTCTTTCAATTTGGCAATTACCTCATTGATAGCAGACAACATCTTCTTTTCTTTCTTTTCAATTTGTTTTCTTTTTTCCTCTAATTGTTTGAGGTTAGAAGGACTGGCTTCTACTGCAAACTTTTGGGGAATAAGAAAATTGCGGGCATAGCCATTGCGTACTTTAACTACCTCATTGGCCGCACCCAGATTGTCTACGTCTTGTATCAGTATTATGTCCATGGTGTCCTCCTACTTTAAAAGGTCAGTTACGTACGGTAATAAAGCCATTTGACGGGCCTTCTTTACAGCCTGCGCTACTTTACGTTGGTACTTCAAAGAGTTACCGGTAATGCGGCGAGGTAATAATTTACCTTGATCGTTCAGGAATTTTTTCAGGAACTCGGCGTCTTTGTAGTCGACGTACTTGATGCCATATTTCTTAAAGCGGCAGAATTTCTTACGCGGCTTCTCGGTTTTAATGGCGGTCAGGTACTTGATTTCATTTGCTTTTGCCATAACTAACCCTCTATTTTTTCAGTTCCTGTAGGTACACCACTTCTCTTTCTACCATTGTACTCGACGGCGTATTTATCGAGTACAGTGAACATGTGACGGAGAACATGCTCGTCACGAAGCAATTGAATCTTCAATTGCTCATTGAGGCTGGATGGCGCTTTGTATTCCATTACCCAGTACAGACCAGTGGTCTTTTTCTGGATCGGATACGCCAGTGATTTTAGTCCCCAGGGATTCTCGTGCACAATCTCACCGCCAATACTTTTGATAAAGTCGGTGTATTTTTTCTGAGACGTTTTGAAATCGTCGTCAGACAGCACAGGGGTAAAAATCACCATCAATTCGTAATTGTTCATTGATCCCTGTTTGTTGGTTAAAAAATAAATTTTAAAATCGGGTTGCAAAAGTAGAACAAATATGTCAGAGTGGCAAATGAAGCAGGAAATATGGCGTGAGAAGCAGCAGGTAAAGTGTAAAGCTCGGCATAATCGAATAATAATCAAAAGGGTATGGGAGAAAACCGATTGAATGTTCTTTGTCGGTCATTAAGCCAGATGGTCAAAACAAAAAGGCCTTCTCAAAATTTCTTTTGAGAAAGCCTTTTTATATCAATCAAAGCATGCCTTATTGTTTGGCGAACTTTTCCATATGTACACTGCCGTCGGCAGCAATTATCTTCAGCATGTAAATACCTGAAGTGAGTGCGGAAATATTGAGTTGAATCAACTGGTTGTTGCCAGGGTATTGCTTGTTCAACATTACCTGTCCCTGCACATTCAATATCTGTACGCTGAAATTGGACACAGTCGTATTATCCATTGCTATTTTGAGAACGCTTGTAGCCGGGTTGGGGTAAACCGTATAGGAAACCTTTTCATTAAAGTTCACCCTGCGTACCACTGAATAATCGAACCGGCCATCCTGGTCGATCATTTTCAACCGGTAAAAGTTGTTCCCCTGGCCCGGATGCGCATCTACAGTGGAATAGTTGATCAGCGATGTAGCGTTGCCCCTGGCAGGCACACTGGCGATGGTTTCCCAGCTACCGCTGTTCACCGATCTTTCCACTATAAATGCCGAGCTATTGCTCTCCTGGGTTGTGGTCCAATTGAGTTTCACCGATTCATTTAATTTCTGGGCCGTAAAGGATAGCAGATTTACCGGAAGCGGCGTAGAAGCGTCGTTCCTCGTATACCAGATGGGCGAAGTAATGATCCTTGCGCTGCCATTGGTGATATCGATATAATAATACCCGGTAGAAAGATCAGCCAGGCTATTATCTGTATAGGTCATGCTGCTGCCGGTTGCAGAAGCGATCTTTTGCGCCACTATGCCACTGCCGGGCACGCCATACATGAGGTTGATCACCGCACTGCTCACACTGGTGGTGCCATCTGTCAGGTTCACTGCAATGATTGGCGCATTGCGATCGGTAAATACAGAGCCCATGATATGGGTATTGATCGTAAAATCAACCTTTGTGTCACAATCCTGGGTTGCATAGAAGTGCATATTCCGCAAAGCGCTGATGATATCCGTTTTGCTGAGCGAAGGCGCCAGTACGGCCGTGCGTGAATAGGTGGTATGCCCAAAAGTGGTTTTGTGGTTGTCGTGGTCAATGGTTGGCCCGAGGTGATACCCTTTGGCGAGCAGACCCTGGAAATAACCCAGGTAATACATGGAACTGCCAGGATTGGAATAGGTGGTATTGGCTGATGATGCCGGGCCACTTTCAACAGCTGAACCTGTTATGGCATTATCTGCTACCGTATTATAAGCAGTATTGGCAATATTGTCATAATCGGTTGAACTGGGATGTGCCAGTGTGGCGAATGTATTTTTGGCCACATTGTCATTGATGGTCTTGAATAAGCCACTGGTACCGGTATAATCGCTCTTGGCTACATATACGTCGTAATTATTGGTAGCTCCCCATCCGCCGCTGCCACTTTCCCAGCCGAACAGGTCGTTCATGCCGTCGCCATAAATCACCACGTGGCCGCCGTTGTTAATTACACCCCACTCCATGCCATACAAGGCCAGAAAATTGGAATGGACGGTGCTGAAGCTATCGGCTTGAAACGACCCTTGATGATAAAGATCTATCTGGTTGCCCGGGTTGTTCGCTGTGGAATAATGGTTATGTTCGGAAATACCCAGGAAATCCATACACATGGCCGTCATGGCATAATCGTAATCGTTGGCAGGCCTGTAGCCGGGGTTATCCTGGTTGCCATCTGAATAATCGGAGTGCGCGTGCAGGGTACCGAAATAATAATTGTAGACAGGGGAATTGCTGGTAGTTTGCGTTCCTGTTAATGGGGAAGCGACCAGGTATTTTGTTCCTCCTGTACAGTTTTTATTGGCAGCGAAAACAAAGAAATAATAAATAGTACCCGGCGTAAGATTAGTTGCCAGGAAGCTGTTGGTAGCTGTGTTGGCCACCACTACCCCGCCACCGAGATTATCGCCCACATTGTAATCGGTATTGTCTGCCGGAGTAGCAGACAGGGTCGATGAAGTGCTTCTGATCACCAGGTAATCATCTGCCCCGCTGGCAGCTGTAAAGGTTCCTGAAATGCTGGTATTGGAAGCATTGAACGATAAGGAGGTCGGTTGCAGCGCAGGCGTAACGCAGGGAGGCAGTGGTTGGGTATTCTGCGATCCCGACAGGGGTGAAACGGTATTATAGGCAGGACCGTTCAAACAATTTTGCAACTGAAGACTGAACACATAGAAATAATAAGTCGTATTGGCTGTCAGGTTGCTGGCCGTAAAGGAAGTGGCCGAGCTCCGCTGTACTACGGTTGCGTTACCTATTACATCGCCGGCTGCGTATGGTGTTGCGTTCACCGGGTTGTTGCTCAGCGAAGCGGAGGTGCTTACCAATACCAGGTATTCATCCGCGGTAGTAGCGGTGAAAGAGCCCTGAATTGTAGCTGGCGTTGTGGTACCGAAAACCAGGGTCGTGGGTTGTGTTGCTGGCGCTGTACAGGGTGGCAATCCTGCAATGGTGGTGGCCTGCCCCGTGAGAACCGTGCCGGAATAATATAACGGCCCGCCGGTACAAACGCTGTTCAGAGAATAAATGAAGAAATAATACGTGGTGGTAGCACTGAGTCCTGTAGCGGTGAAGCTTGTACTGCTGCTGTTTGCGATCACCGTTCCGTCGCCCACGTTATCTCCGATGTTGTATATCGATCCATCTACAGGATTACTGGTAAGGCTGCTGCTGGTGCTGGCGATGACCAGGTAATTGTCGGCCGCGGGGCTGGCAGCGGTAAAGCTACCGGCTATCGATACGTCTGTAATGGTGCCAAAGGTCAGTGCGGTGGCAGCTGCCGTTGGGCTAACGCAGGGTGTAGTGGCTACCGCCGTTACAGTAAGATTGTCAATGCTGATCTTGGGCCTGGAACCGGTAGTGCCGCCAGCGCCGTTATGATAGTAAAAACGAAGCATTGCGGTTGCGCTGTTGTTGAAGATGGCAGGCAGCGCAATATTTGATTTTGATCCGCTTGTAGCTGCATTGTTGGTAAAATTCAGCACATCGGCAAAGGTGAGCTCGGTGAAAGTAGCGCCGTCGATGCTGGCATACACCCGGAGGGAGCCATTGCGATCGCCGGTTGAATTATTGATCGAAGCCCAGTCAAAACTCAGGGTGCTGGCATTTACGCCGGTAAAGTCCATATAAAAATCTATCGCCGCGGAAGAGGTATTATCGGTAGAGCCGGTGGTCAGTAGTACGATCGACTGCGTAGCAGGTGATTGATCGGTACCTTTTTGCACACCTCCGGAAGTGCCGGTTATAAAGTTGCCGGTAGTTGTGGTGAGTACGCCGGGGTTGGGTATGGTTCCTGTTCCCCCTGATGACACCCCGTCAAAATGGTTGGCGCCATTACCACTGACAAAGAAACTGGTCCAGGAAGCGATATCTGAAAAATTCTGTGTATAGGTCATACCAGGCTGTGATGCCATGGGAACCGGAAGCGGTCCCATAATAAATTGTTGCTGGCTGCCATAAACGGTGCCAGCAGCAGTAGTTGCATATGCCTTGTAATAATATATTTGATTGGGGGCGAGACCGGTAAGCGCCACACTGAAATTGCCTGCGCTCAGGTTGGAAGCAGATGCCTGCGTTCCCGTACCATTTGGAAAGCCGGTTGAAATACTATACTCGAAGCCATAGGCGGTAACCGCGGAGCAACCGGGATCGGTAATGCTACCCGCAATGGTAGCGGTGGTGGCTCCAATTGCCGAGCTTGCACCTGTGCTTACTGTCGCTGTGGTGTTAATGCCAGTACCCGAGGCCGGAATAGTTAAACCGGTGAACCCGCCGCCGCTGACACTGATATTGCCGTCGTATGATTGAGGCGCTACAGGATTAAATTTTACATAGATGATCTTGCCTGAAAAACTATTGCCGGTGTAAGTGAAATTAAGGGTGCTGGTATACGTTCCGCCTGATGTTTCGCTGTAAGTGAATCCCGAAAGGGCAGCGATTGTAATATCACTGCCATCCAGATCAGCGCCATCAATGATAAAGGAGTTGGGGCCGGCGGTGGTATTGATGCAGGTATTTCCAAAACCAGTTAAAGGTGAATTCAGGGTAACCGTCGGCGTTCCCGAAGCTGCCCTGGTAATGGTTGTAGTATATGTTTGGGTAGTAACGCCGTCTGACGCCGTTACTACGGTTGTTATGGTATTGGGACCCACATTCAGAGAAATGGGAGCAGAAGCGGCGCCGCTGGTCACTGAAGCGCCATTAACGGTAATGGTCGCTCCTACATCTGAAGCAGTGGGTGTAATCGTGATGCTGCTGATGGCATTGGCCACCGATGCCGTATAGCTGGTAGTAGCAGAAGAGAAAGCAGGTGTTAACGAGCCGGTACTGAGGGCAAGCCCCGATAAGGTAGCATCAGTATTGGTAGCACCAGCAGTAATGCTGACATTATCAAGACCAAGAGCCTGACCGTTGGTTGAACCGCCGCTGCCTGTTAAAGTCCATCTTAAATAATAATTGGCCCCATTGGGTATGGAAAGTCCTGTGAGGGAAACCGATTTGCTGTTGGTCGCAGGCGGATCACTGATGACCGTGTTGTTAGCATCCGCGGCATAGGATTGGTTGCCGGGGGAGGCTGCAGTGACAGGCGTAGTGGGGCTGCCATGGAAGAAGGCCCAGTCCCACGCCCGTAAACCGGAACGGTATTTTTCATAGTCGAAATTGATCGTCAGGGAGGTGATGGTACTTCCCGTATTGTTGGTAATGGCCAGTATAATTGACCGTGGGGTACCAAAGCTCCCGGAATTGAGAAAACCCAGGGCGCGGTCCGTTGAAGAGGCGGTAACGCCATTGGCAAAATTATACACGCCACCTGAAGAGGAGCCGGACAGAATGCCGGTGCCGCTGGTTCCTGCTGACCTTTGGGTGGTATCAACGCCGGTTGCCCAATCTAATCCCGTTCCGTTTCCAGTTCTGAAACCGGTGGGCAGTGTAGCAATTGCGTTGGTGCCCATGCCATCGAAGTTTTGGGTGAATGCATTTCCTGTGGAAGTAATACTAAGCTGGGCATACATTTCAGGACATACCATGAAGAGCATACCCATAAACAATAGGTACAATTTTCTCATTGTGCATTTTGGTTTTAAGGGAACAATAAATTATTGGTTATTCACCGGAACTGGCGTGCAAGCGGAAATAACTACCAGTAAAGGATTTTTTGGGGGTGGTACTGTGCTGTGCCAAAGATATGAGCCCTTTATTATACAAATGTTACCGTTTAGTGGTAATTACAAGAAATCCGGGCTCATTAACATACTAATGTAAAAATAAAAAAGTGATTATGTTATTATTTCGTATTTCGGCATTTCTGTCGTTTATGATCAATTATGGCGAGCTAGCGGGCAATCCGGGTTCAAAGGCCTGTTTTTCCATCCCCCAATCTGACAATTTTGCCGATTTTTCGGTCAGCCAGGCCAATGGCACTCTCTTTGGTGGGTTCATCCCATACTATTAAACTGCCAAAAACACTACATATGCAAAAAGGGACCATACAGGTACAAACGGAGAACATATTTCCAATTATTAAGAAATTCCTGTATAGCGATCACGATATTTTCCTGCGTGAATTGATCAGTAACGCTGTGGATGCTTCTCAAAAATTAAAGACCCTTTCTTCGATCGGTGAAGCCAAAGGAGAATTTGGCGATCTGTTTATTGAAGTAAAGCTCGATGAAGAGAATAAGACCATTACCATTTCTGACCGGGGTATCGGGATGTCAGCGGCTGAAGTAGAGAAGTATTTGAACCAGGTGGCTTTTAGCGGCGCCGAAGAGTTTGTAAAAAAATATAAGGGTCAGAATGAAAATGCCATCATCGGGAAGTTTGGTCTTGGTTTTTACTCAGCCTTTATGGTGAGCGATAAAGTGGAAGTTTTCAGCAAAAGCTTTAAAGAAGATGCGCCGGCTGTTCGCTGGGAGTGCGATGGGAGTCCGGAGTATATGCTGGAAGAAACAGAAAAAGCGGACCGCGGTACAGATATCGTGCTTCATGTTAATGAGGAAAGCGCCGAGTTTTTGGATGCAGAACGCCTTCGGGGCATACTGAACCGGTTCTGCCGTTTCCTGCCTGTGCCTATCTACTTCCGTCATAAAGAAGAAGACAAGGATGCTGCACCCATCAACAATACCCAGCCTGCCTGGAAAAAGAAACCGGCCGACCTGACCGCTGAAGATTATCAGAGTTTTTATAAAGAATTGTATCCGTATAATGAACCACCGCTGTTTTGGATACACCTGAATGTAGATTATCCGTTCAACCTCACAGGTATCCTGTATTTCCCTAAAATAAAGCAGAGCTACGAAATTCAGAAAGACAAGATCCAACTGTACAGCAACCAGGTGTTTGTTACGGAAGAAGTGAAAGATATTGTTCCTGAATTCCTGATATTGCTGCAAGGGGTTATCGATAGTCCGGATATTCCCCTGAACGTAAGCCGCAGCTATCTGCAGGGCGATCCCAATGTGAAGAAGATCAATAATCACATTACGAAGAAGGTTGCGGATAAGCTGGAAGAGCTGTTCAATAAAGAAAGAAAAGAGTTTGAAGGAAAATGGGATAGCCTGGGCCTGTTTGTGAAGTATGGTATGATGACCGATGACAAATTCTTTGAAAGAGGGAGCAAGTTTCATTTGTTTGAATCGGTGTCAAACGCAGAGGGTGCTGATAAAAAGTTCTATACATTGGAAGAATATCGCCTGGCTGCTGAAACCCTGCAAAAGAACAAAGAGGGGAAACTGGTTATTTTGTACACTACTGATATGGTTCAACAGGATGCCTTTATCAAAGGTGCTGAGGCCAGGGGTTTGGTTGTTGTAAAACTGGATACCATCATCGATCCTTCATTTGTTAACCAGATAGAAATGAAATGGAACGATGTACATTTTACCCGGGTGGATGCCGATATTGCCGATAACCTGATTGACAAACAGGAAAACCTGGACAGCGTTTTAAGCAAGGACGAAGAAGCTGCATTGCAGGGATTATTTGATATTAAAACGCCAGGCCTGAATATGACGGTTGAAGTGAAGGGATTGAGCATCGATGCACCGCCGGTTGTGGCAACCCGTCCAGAGTTTACACGACGGATGAAAGACATGGCTTCCATGAGCGGACCCATGGGTAGTTTTTATGCGAATATGCCTGATGAAGTAACATTGACGGTGAATGGCAATCATCCTATTTATCAGCAAGTACTGAAAAATGAAAATAAAGATAACCAGGCGAAACTGGTGCACAACCTGGCCGACCTGGCCTTATTGTCGCAAGGTTTGCTGAAGGGCGGTAATCTCACCAACTTTATCAATCGCAGTGTTGATCTATTAGGCGGAGAGAAGAAGGAAAACGTGCTGATTAGTTAATGCTTGCCCGACGAAGCCTTGGCGTAGGCGGGTGCTAATGAATACAAATACAAAATAAAAAAAGCCACCAGTTTATCACTGATGGCTTTTTTATTTTTACCTACTTAACCCTTTGTCCATTCGTAGTAATTCCTTTCTTATTTTTCCTTCGCCTTTCAATGTATTTTAATTAGCTAATTATCACATTAGCATATTATCACATTATCATTTCCATCCTCCACCCAATGCCCGGTACAACTCTACCATAGCACTGAGTTGATCGCGTTCAATGGCGGTCAGGTTTAATTCCGCTTGTAACAGGTTGCCCTGTGCTGTAATTACTTCCAGATAATTGGCCAGCCCGCTTTTAAATAACAGGTTGGCATTGCCAATGGCACCCCGCAAGGTATTTACCTGGTCGGTGCTTATGGTGTACTGGCCTTTCAGTTTATCCAACCGCACCAATGCATTGGCTACTTCGCCAATAGCATTAATGGCCGACTGGCGGAAGGTAATAGCGGCCTGGTCGCGTTGGATCTTAGCCACTTCATATTGGGTCTTTAATGCACGGCGTTTAAAGATGGGTTGTGTTAAACCCGCGGCACCCATAGCAAATAAGGAAGCAGGCATATTGAACCATTTGCTGGCCTGGTAAGCATTCAGACCGCCACTGGCCGTAATACTTAATGTAGGATACATGTTGGCTTCTGCTACACCCACCTGGGCGTTGGCCGCCACCAGGGCCATTTCATTGGTACGTACATCGGGCCGGCGGCTCACCATGGCTGTGGGTATGCCAGTTGGCAAACTCTCCCACACTTTATAATTGTTCAATACCGTGGTGCGTGCAACGGTCGCTGGTGCATCGCCACTCAAAATACGGATGGTATTTTCCTGGATGGCAATTTGCTGTTCGAGCTGCGGAACCAGGATCGCGGCTGTTTGCTGTTGGGCGGTTGCCTGTTGTACAGCCAGCTCGGTTACCTGTCCGGCCGTTTTTTGCAATTTGATGATGTTAACAATAGAATCGCCCAGGTTCGCATTGCGGCGGGCAATGACCAGCTGTGCATCCAGCATCAGCAAATTAAAATAACTGCTGGCAATATTGGCCACCAGGGCAGTTTGTATGGCCCTGCTGGCTTCGTATGATTGCAGGAGGACAGCTCCGGCTGCTTCCCGTTGACGGCGCAGTTTGCCCCATACATCTATTTCCCATGTTAAGCCTGCTCCCAATGTATAGTCCTCTACATGGTCTTTACCCAGGAAGTTCTTCAGGCTTAAACCATTCAGGCTGTTTTTTGAAGGAAAGGAGGACGACGCCGTTAAATTTGCATTAATATCCGGTGCCCAGTTCACCTTTGCCTGGTTGGCATAAGCGCGTGCTTCTTCAACTCGTTTCATGGCCAGTTGTACATCAAAACTGTTTTGAAGTGCATGACTTATCAGTGACTGCAGAGTAGGATCGGAAAAGAACTTTCTCCATTCCATATCTGCCACGCTGGAATCAGAAGGCGCTGTTGTATTGGCAAACTGAGCAGGTAAAGAAAGGTCGGAACGCTGATAATCTTTGCCCATGCGGCAAGCTGCCAACAGCGCTACCAATGCCAGGGTGGAATAAATAGTGATATTACTTTTTCGCATTATCTCCTTATTTATATTTTCTAACTAATGAGGTTTGCCACCTTTTGTAAGGGTGGCAAACCCTGAATGATTTTTATTCGCCTAGTTTGATCTCTCTCAAGCCGGGCCGGCCTGTTACTTTCTCCTGCAGAGACTGGAATATCACAAACAGAACGGGAATGATGAACACGCCTAATACTACACCGGAAAGCATACCGCCTATTGCACTCCACCCAATGGAGTGGTTGCCGAGTGCGGAAGCGCCCGTTGTAAATACCAGTGGTAACAGACCCACGATGAATGCAAAGGATGTCATCAGGATCGGACGAAGCCTGAGCCTTGATGCTTCCAGCGCAGCGTCAATCAGTGCCATGCCATTTCTCCGGCGCTGAACGGCATATTCTGTGATCAGGATCGCATTCTTGGCCAGCAAACCTACCAGCATGATCAATCCGATTTGAACGTAAATGTTATTGTCGATGCCGGCCCAGCCAATGAATGCAAACACGCCTAATATTCCCGTAGGCACCGTTAATATAACTGCCAGCGGCAGAATGTAGCTTTCATATTGGGCAGCCAGCAGGAAGTAAACAAACAATATGCTCAGCAAAAAAATGAATATTTGCTGGTTACCTGTTTTAATTTCTTCCCTGGTTACGCCTGTCCATTCATAAGAAAACCCTCTTGGCAATGCTGTTTTGGCGGTTTCTTCTATTGCCTTGATGGCGTCACCGGTACTGTAACCGGGCTTGGGTGATCCGTTAATGGTAACGGCATTAAACAGGTTGTTCCGGGTAACGGTTTCGGGTCCATATACCCGTTTAAGTGAAACCATTGTTTTGGCCGGAACCATTTCACCCTGGTTGTTCTTAACATAAATGCCTTCTATGGAATTAACATCAGCACGAAAGGCTGCATCGGCCTGCGCCATTACGCGGTAGTATTTTCCAAACCGGTTGAAGTCGGTAACGAAGCTACTTCCGTAATAGATCTGCATTGTTTGCATCAATTCATTGATCGATACGCCCAATTGTTTGGCTTTTGAATAATCCACATCAATCGTGTACTGTGGGTTACCGGCGGCAAAAGTGGTAAAGGCAAACCCGATCTCTTTCCTTTGCATCAGCGCACCAATAAACTGCCAGGCGGTACCGCCCAGTTTATCGAGCGGGCCGTTGGTACGGTCCTGCAGCATGAATTCAAAACCACTCACGTTACCAAAACCCTGTACGGTGGGGAAGTTAAAGAAGAAGGCATTGGCGCCTTTAACCTGACTCACTTTGCCAATAAGGCCAGCTGCAATCTGGTCGGGATTTTTAACCGCACCTCTGTCTTTGTAATCCTTCAATCGCATGAAACCTGCTGCGTAAGGCGATGCATTCGCATTGCTGATGAAGTTCAAACCGTCGATCACATACAGGTGATTGTAAGCAGGGTCCTGTTTAATGATGCTGTCAATTTGCAAGGTTGCCTGGTGCGTACGTTCCAGCGAGCTGCCGGGAGGTGTATTCACCGCAAACAGAACAAAGCCCTGATCTTCGGTGGGAATAAAGCCTGTGGGCGCTTTTTGCACCATATAAAATGCAGTCGCAGTAATAAGTAACAATCCTGTTATTGCGACCCATTTGCGTTTCGTTAAAAATTTCAAACTGCGTATGTACCTGTCGGTCATTCCATTGAAACCTGCATTGAAGCCTGCATAAAAACGGTTCATGAATCCCCTTTTGGGGCCATGTTCAACACCTTCGCCTGCATGTGGGTTCTTCAAAAACAAGGCACACAATGCCGGGCTCAGGGTAAGGGCGTTTACCGCAGAAATAAGGATCGCAATGGCCAGCGTAAAGGCGAACTGCCTGTAGAACACACCGGCAGGGCCCTGCATAAAGCCTACGGGGATGAACACCGCCGCCATTACCAGTGTAATGGATATAATGGCGCCGGAGATCTCGCTCATTGACTGAACGGTTGCTGCTCTTGCCGGCAGGTTCGTTCGTTCCATTTTCGAGTGCACCGCTTCCACTACCACAATGGCGTCATCTACCACCACACCAATAGCCAGCACCAGGGCAAACAGGGTGAGCAGGTTGATGGTGAAGCCGAATAACTGCATGAAGAAGAAGGTACCGATAATAGCCACCGGAACAGCTATGGCCGGGATCAACGTAGAACGGAAATCCTGAAGGAATAGGAACACCACCAGGAACACCAGTATAAAGGCGATCACCAGGGTTTCCGTTACCTGGTCAATAGAGGCGTCCAGGAATTCCTTGGAGTTGTACATGATGGTGGTTTTGAGACCCTTGGGCAGGGTTCTCTCAAAATCCTTCAGCAAGCGCTCTACTTCTTTCAGGATATCATTGGCATTTGAACCGGCAGTCTGAAACACGGCAAAACCCGATACGGGGTTGCCATCCATTCGTGCGTTGGTAGAGTAGGTGTAAGAACCGAACTCAACCCGGGCAACGTCTTTCAACCGCAGCATGGAACCATCGGCATTTGACTTGATGATCATGTTCTCATAATCTTCGCCCTGGTTCATTTTACCCTTGTATTTCAATACATATTCAAACACTTCGGAACTGCTTTGGCCTAAACGGCCTGGGGCGGCTTCCAGGTTCTGATCTTTTACTGCATTCAGTACATCCTGGGGCGACAGGTTATTGGCGGCCAAACGATCGGGCTTAAGCCAGATACGCATGGAGTAATCTTTTGTGCCAAAAACCAGCGCCTGTCCAACCCCGGGTACGCGTTGTACCCCAGGTATAAGGTTGATCTTGATATAGTTTTCCAGGAACAGTTCATCATATTTATCCTTGTTGTCGCTCGAAAGTGCCACGAACATGATGATACTGTTTTGTACTTTTTGTGTAGAGATACCTGCCTGAACAACTTCTGCCGGTACCTGGCTAACTGCTTTAGATACCCTGTTCTGCACATTCACAGAAGCGATATCCGGATTGGTACCCTGTTTAAAATATACAGTCAGCGTCATACTGCCATCATTACTTGAGTTGGAGGTCATATATGACATGTTCTCCACACCATTGATGGCTTCTTCGAGCGGGGTGGCAACGGAACGAGCTACTACCTCTGCATTGGCCCCTGGATAAAGGGCAGTTACCTGTACGCTTGGTGGCGCAATATCAGGGAACAGGGTAACGGGCAGCGTATATAACGACAGCCCGCCTAACAAAAGCAGGATGATAGAAACAACCGTTGACAGGACCGGTCTTTCAATAAATCTTTTTAACATGAGGGAAATGATTTGAATTTGAAGTCTGATGTCTTAGGTCCGATGCCAGAAGTAAGAAGTCCCATTGGCAATAAAAGGCACAAAACCCTCCTATAGCCAGGATATGGTCAACCCTGACTTCCCACTTCTGATTTTCAACTTCGATTATAAAGGTTTCACTTTCAACAAACTGTCAGCAGAGATTGGCTGTGGTACGATCACCGCACCATCCTGCAGGTTGCCAGCTCCGGAAAAAACGATCTTGTCACCGGCTTTCACACCATCTGTTACAAAGTAATAGTTGGTTGTTTTGCCTGAAACGGTGATCGGCTTGCTGGCCACTTTGTTACTATCGCCCACCGCAAATACAAACACTTTATCCTGCACTTCGAAGGTTGCCTCAATTGGTACAACCAGCGCATTGCTAAATAATTGTGGTATGCGAACCTTGCCGGTATTGCCGGTGCGAAGTATGCCGCCCGGGTTGGGGAAAGTAGCCCGAACGCTGATAGCTCCCGTTGTTTTATCGAATTGTCCTTCGATGCTGTTGATCTTTCCTTTTCCCGCATAAATACTATTGTCGGCAAGCGCCAGTTCAACTGGTGGAACCTTTTTTACTTTTTCTTCAATAGTGTTACCAGCAAACTGATTTTTGAAAATGATAAAGTCAGGCTCGCTCAATGAAAAGTAAGCATACATTTCACTGATATCGGAAATTACAGTGAGGGCATCCTCTTTTCCAACAAGGCTTCCGATCTTAAATGGAATTCTTCCGATATATCCACTGGCCGGAGCTTTCATTACCGTATAACCGACATTGATCTGTGCATTGGCTATGACAGATTTAGCCTGTTCGGCAGCGGCCACAGCTGCGTCGTAATTAGCTTTGGCTGTTTTGAGCTGCACATCCGAGATCACGTTGTGCTCTACAAGCGGCGTCAAACGGTCTACTTCTACCTGTGCTCTTGCTACATTGGCCTGTGCGGCAAGCAGACTTGATTTCGCATTGTTTACCGCTTCATTATAAACACGAGCGTCGATCTTAAAGAGCGGCTGACCTGCTTTTACATAAGCGCCCTCATCTACATAAATTTTCTGGAGATAGCCTTCTACCTGCGGCCTCATCTCTACATTCACTTTTCCTTCAAGCGAAGCGGGGTATTCCCGGAAGGTGGTACCTGTTGCGGATGTAACTGATACTACCGGTAACGCCATCGCTTGCTGATGCATTTCGGGTGTGGCGGAACTGTTTGCACAGCTATACAAAGCAGTGGCCAAACCAATTCCAGTTAAAAGCTTAATCCACTTGTAACTGATTTCTACGTTATCTAAAGGTTTCATCATACATGGTTTAAATGACATACAATAAATCGTTGTGAGCAAGCAAATCGTACTACATCTAAGTTTCGATGTGTAGTTATCGTTTTCAACGCAGTTCTACAAATGTGTTGCACTGTACCGTTTCAGCTGGCGTGGGCACGGGAATGTTCAGGTGTTCGGAGGTGGGTGATTCGTGGATTCAATATTAATATAACGAGCGTCCATTCAACAGGTCGCCTTTGCCATGCTATCGATAATTGCTAAAACTTTTGCTATGCCTGCCTGTAAAAATGATTGTGTAAAAGTAATGACCTTTACGTGCTCAAATATTTACCTTATTGGGGGATTAATTGTACTTTTCACGGATTTGTCGCTGGAATAGGGCTGGTGTATTACCAGTATGCTTTTTGAAGAACCTGTTAAAGTACGCATCGTCTTCAAAATTAAGCCGTCCGGCAATTTCTTTTACAGAATGCTCACCCCAGAACAGAAGGCGTTTAGCTTCCAGGATCCTTCTTTCATTAATGATTTGTTTAGCAGTTTTGCCAGTAACCGTTTTTATGAGATCGTTTAAATGACCGGGCGTAACATAAAGCATATCGGCATACTGTGTTACCTGGGTGGCGTTTACAAAGTTTTCATCTATGAGTGATTTGAAATTGCGTACAATGCGGTTTTGTGAGTAGTCCATGTGAACTACATTATTCACTACATTATCATTTTTACAGTTTACCAGGCGGCCTGCACAAATGATGAACGCATTCAACAAATTTTTCAGAATAAGCCCTTTTTGTGGTTTGCTATCCTTGAACTCCTGGTACATCAGGTCAATATAAACTGATATCTCCTGAAGCTGTTCAGTATTAATAACCGGTAAAACTACCTGGCTGAACATGCATTCCCAACAGGCAAGCACACCCTGTGTTTCAGTAAGCAAAAATTCTTTGCTGAAAGAAACATGCATCATTTTATAATAGGAGTTGCCGGTTTGCTGATGCACCTGGTCAGGCGCCAGCATTAATAATGCGGGCGCTTTGATCGTATATTTTTCGAAATCGGTATAATGCGTTACTTCCCCTTCCTGCAGAAAACTGATCTTGTAATCAGTGTGCCGGTGCGGAATGGCCATATAGGATGGTACAGAGTTACCTTCGGTTTTTTTAATAATGAAATTGGTGCCTGGTATACAGGCTGCCATATCATATACCGGAATCAGTGCCTGGTTATTTTTCATACAATCACAACATTGGTAGCAGGTGAAAACCACCCCACGGGGTGGGTAGTAAAAATATTATAATAATGGCAAACTCTTACCGCCGTACATATTATTGTACCCTAAAATTTTATACAGTAAACCTTTTGGGGTATGGATTGTTTACGCGAAATGGTTAAAAATCAATGATTGAAAGGCAATATTGAAAGCAAATCCAAACGAATGTTCATAAACTCGTTACTTTCAGGGCCTTCTGCTTGTCATGATTCAATTGCCGGTTTTTGCAAGGGCTGGCCATTTTCGGCCAATCTGAAATCTATAACCCGCAGCTGTAAGTGTTTTTCATTGTTCCAGTCATTTTCGTCTAAAGTGAACACAACATCAACCGGTTTTTTTGATTCAAGCAGGTTGAATTTTTTAGCCATTCCAAACCCTATTCCATTAAATAATATATTATCCTGTCGAAGGGAGAACTTGATATGCTGATCTTTTACAACACGTGAATAGCCGGAGTCGGTTACATTTTTTACAACAAATAAAGGCCGCATGTTTTCGGGGCCAAAGGGTTCCATTTGGTGAATGATGTTGTAAAAAGGTTGTTTGAGGTCTTTAAATTCCACTTCAGCATCAATGATTATTTCGGGGGTCAGCAACTCGGGGGTAATAGTAGCTGCTACCACTTCTTCAAACCGTTCGCAAAAAGCTTCAACCTTGTCTAACGCCATCGTCATGCCGGCGGCGTAAAAATGGCCGCCATAACCCAGCAGAAGGTCCTTGCACTGATGAATGGCTTCATATACATTAAAGCCCGCTACACTTCGTGCAGAACCGGCTACATATTCACCGGACTGGGTAAGTACAATAGTTGGGCGGTAATAATAATCGATGAGGCGCGATGCAACAATACCTACCACGCCTTTATGCCAGTGTTTTTGATAAACGACAGTAGATTTCCGGGTCTGCAGCAGCTGGTCGTTTTCGATAATGGCCAGTGCTTCTTCTGTAATATTTTTATCGGCTTCCTTGCGGTCGGTATTGTCGGAATGTAACATTTCGGCAAACTGCAGGGCTTCCTGGGGGGTATTGGCAATAAACATCTGAACGGCTTTGCGTGCATCGTCCATTCGCCCCGCTGCATTTACCCGGGGTGCGATCATAAATACCAGGCTATTGATATACAATTCCTTTTGAACCCCGCTCAATTGCTTTAGTGCCAGAATGCCATAATTGGGATTTTCGTTGGCCTTTAGTAAACCGAAAAATGCCATTACACGGTTTTCTCCTGTCATGGGCACAATATCGGCAGCGATGGCAGTGGCCACCAGGTCAAGGTATTCAAAGGCAGCGTAAGGGTCGAGTTTCAGTTCCTGTGCCAGTGCGGAAATCAGTTTGAACCCAACACCACAGCCGCATAGCTCTTTAAAGGGATACTCGCAATCTTTTTGTTTGGGATTTAGAATGGCTACGGCAGGGGGCAGCACTTCATCGGGCGTGTGGTGGTCGCATACTATGAAATCGATCCCGTGTTCCAGGGCATATTGAATGAGGGCAACCGATTTAATACCACAGTCGAGCGAAATAATAAGATTAAAGCCTTTTTCAATGGCAAAGTCAATCCCGTTCTTAGAGATGCCATAGCCCTCGCGATAGCGGTGGGGGATGTAGAAGTCGACCTTATCAGGTTGATATACCTTTTGCAAAAAACGTAGCATACAGGCTACGGCGGTAGTACCATCCACGTCATAATCGCCGAAAACAAGTATTTTTTCCCCCTGTTCAAAAGCCGATAAAATGCGTGTTATGGCTTTGTCCATATCCTTCATCAGCCAGGGATCATGCAGGTCGGTCAATTGCGGACGAAAAAACTGTTTGGCTTTATCAAAATCATCTATATAACGCTGGGTAAGTATTTTACAAAGAACAGGATGTATTTTAAGGCCGGCATACAATTGCTGCACTTTATCTTCTTCTGCTGTTAGTATGTTCCATCTCTTTTGTAGCATAAATTATAAAAATCTCAAATCTCAAATCTCAAATCACAAGATCCAAATAATAAATTCCAAATCGTAAATAACAAATTTCAAATCCACTGTATATCTATGATACTGATTTTTTGGATCTTGGTATTTGGTTCCTGGGATTTAATATCAGTATTTCCTGTCGGTAGTATAGCGTACAAGTTCTTCGAGGCCGTTACGTATTTCTATATTATCAAATTCATGTAAAATGGCCAGTGCCTCATCCCTGAAGCTAAACATTTTTTTCTCAGTATAGCTGATGCCGCCGGATTGTTTCACCACATTAATGACTTCCTGCACCTTTTCGGGTATTTTATTTTGATTTTTAATAATATAAACCAGTTTGCGACGAGTAGCGGCGTCTGTATTTTGCAAGGTATATATGAGTGGAAGGGTGAGTTTTTTTTCCCGGATATCATTGCCGGTAGGTTTACCAACGGCCTCATTGCCGTAATCGAAAAGATCATCTTTTATCTGAAATGCCATGCCTACCTTTTCACCAAAAACACGCATTTTTTCGGTTATGGCCTCATCGTGGGTCGTTGACCAGGCGCCGGAAGCGCAGGCAGAAGCCAGGAGGGAGGCTGTTTTACCCTTAATGATCTCGAAGTAGGTATCTTCTTCAAAGTTAAGTGACCGTGATTTTTCCATTTGCAGCAACTCACCTTCACTCATTTGGCGAATGGCATTCGACAACAGTTTTAATACACGGTAATCGTCATGATCAAGCGAAAGCAGCATTCCTTTGGCCAGCAGGTAGTCGCCTACCAAAACCGATACCTTGCTTTTCCACAAGGCATATGTAGAGAAAAATCCCCTACGTTCAAGAGATTCGTCCACCACATCGTCGTGGACCAGGGTAGCCGAATGTAGTAATTCTACTAAGGATGCTGCCCGGTAGGTGGTATCGTTAACAGGCCCGCACAGCCTGGCAGAAAGCAGTACAAACATGGGGCGTAATTGTTTGCCTTTTCGGTTAACGATAAACCGCATAATCCTGTTCAGTAGCGGCACGTGGCTCTTTACCGCATTATGAAATTGCTTCTCAAATTCGGGCAATTCTTCTCGTAATATTGCTAGTGATAACTTCATGCGGTGTATAAGATGAGCAAATTACTATTTTAAAATGTAAGACGTAAGAGGCATTTAATTTGCTCTATAATGATCTTACTGTGTGAAAAACAGCAAGATAATGCACATTGTGTTGGGGAAAAAAATTTGGTAGTTAGCTGTCAATTAATATTTTTGCACAGATTCTGAGTTCAGGTTACTTAATCCTTCACATAAAATTTAGTTATGGCAAGCAAAAAGTACGTAAGTTTTTTAAGCTTATTGTTTCTGTTAATATCTGCGGCCTCCCAGGCACAATTGGGTGGTTCGTACGATGTAATGGACTCTTCTGTGGTTCCTTCTAAAAGATTGCCCCAGCACACAGAGTTCATGGCAAACAACTATCCTTACCCCGCCAAGCCCCGTAATCAGTGGGAGTTAGGTTTACAAGCAGGCGCTTTCACTATTTCTGGTGATGTACGTAGCCGTACCCCTTTATTCGGCGCAGCGTTACATGCACGCAAAGCTCTAGGGTACGTTTTCTCTTTAAGAGGTCAGTTGGGTTATGGAACAACCAAAGGGTTGAATTTCCAGCCTTCTTCTTTCTTTGCTAGAAATCCTGCATGGACGCAAAATGGTTACGTTGCTGGAACCGACCGCGTGTTCTACAACTATAAAACAAATGTGTACGACCTGAGCATTCAGGGCGTGGTAACATTGAGCAACATCCGTTTTCATAAAGCAAAAAGCAGCTTCAATGTATATGCTTTTGCGGGTTTGGGTGGTATGATCTATGATACTAAAATTGATGCGTTGAAAGGCAACACTTCTTACGCGGCTGATTTCCTGAATATTTATAATAAATACGTAGGTACTTCAGATGGTTTCGGTTACAAGAACAGAAAAGACATCAAAAAAGACCTGAAAGATGTTCTTGACGGTGATTATGAAACTACTGCTGAAACAGATAATGGCCAGCCTAAACTGTTTGATAAGCCTTTCCGTTTCATCGGAAATGTGGGCGCCGGTGTTCAATTCAAACTGAACAAAAAGCTAAGCCTGGCTATCGAAGATAAACTGACTATTACAAAGTCTGATCTGTTAGACGGTAACCAATGGCAGGAAAATGGCCCTGGTACAGCTACAGCTCAATCAAGAGATTACGATACTTATAACTTCCTGTCTTTAGGTATTAACGTGGCTATAGGTGGCAAAGCTGTTGAGCCTTTATGGTGGCTGAATCCATTGGATTACGCCTACAACGAGGTTAACAAACCCCGTCACATGAAGCTCCCCAAACCAGTTTTGGATGATGCTGATGGCGATGGTATTACTGACCAATTCGATCAGGAGCCTAACACACCAGCTGGTGCTCCTGTTGATAGTCATGGTGTTAGCCGTGATACAGATGGTGATGGTGTTCCTGATTACAAAGACAAGGAACTTGTTACACCAACACAATGTCAACCTGTTGATGCTGATGGTGTAGGTAAATGTCCTCCTCCTGCATGTTGCGATTCTCTGTCTGCCTTGATCGCTCAGGGTGGTCTGAAACCAGCTTGTGGTATCGGTGATTTACCAAGCGTTACTTTCAAACCGAAATCAATTTCTTTAAGCAATGATGCCAAGGCTTTACTGGCTTCAGCTGCTCAAAAGATAAAAGATAATCCAAACTGTAAAATAGCTGTAATCGGTTATTGCTCTTCAAGCAAATCTGAGCAACAGTTAAGTTGGGATCGCGTGAATGCCGTTATCAGCTACATGGTTGATAAAGAAGGTATTAATCAAGACCGTTTCATCTTCAAATATGGTGAAATGGGCGGCGATTGCAACACAGTTGATCTGCGCGATGGAACTGGTGAAGAAGGTCCTACTACAGTGCCTGCTCCGCACCCGAACCTGCGTCGTGGTCGCTAAAAAGTACTTTAGCTTAAATTGCTTTAACTAATAGTATAACCTTCCCCCGTTTTGCCGGGGGAAGGTTTTTATATTTATCTTAACGACTTGTTTTTGGGTTACAGCACCTTTCCATACATATTTGCAGGAAAACCTTAACTTTGCCCACTTTTATGCGTTCAGCTATATTAATTGCAATAATTTCTCTCTGCGTAATTTCCTGCTCCAGGTTTTCCAAGGTGCAGAAGAGTACTGACTATGATTACAAATTACGCATGGCAGAAAAGTATTATGTGGCCCAGAAATACCACTTTGCCCAGCAATTGTATGAGGAGCTCTTCCCTTTAATGAAGGGGCAGCCTCAGTTCGAGGATCTTTTTTATAAGTATGCGTATTGTTCCTATTATTTGAACGACTGGATGCAGGCTGAGAATCTTTTCAAGCAATTTGTAGAAGTATTCCCGAACAGCCCCAAGGCTGAGGAAATGGAATTTATGCGGGCTTATACCTATTATAGGCAATCCCCCAAGCCTTCACTTGATCAGACCAACACCCAAAAGACGATCGGGTTGATGCAGACGTTTATAAACACACATCCTAATTCGCCTAAAAATAAAGAGGCATCCGAGATCATGGATAAATGCCGGGCAAAGCTGGAGGAAAAGGGATACGGCGGTGCTTCATTATATTATAATATGAGCCATTACCGGGCAGCGGCTATCGCTTTCACCAGTTTAATGAACGATTTCCCTGATTCGCAGAAAAGTGATGTTTATAAATTGCAGGTTATCAAGTCATACTATTTATTCGCTATGAATAGTGTGGAAGAAAAGAAACTTGCCCGTTTTGAACAGGTAATAACCGAGTGCAATGATTTTATAGACCGTTTTCCTGAAAGCAGTTTGAAGAAGGAAGTTGAAAATTACCAGACATTATCAAAAAACAATCTTAAAGCCAACAATAATGAGCAAATTACGAAGACAAATTAGCGCCAATACCGCTAACACGGCCGAAACAAAAGATTTGAACGCCATTAAAGGCAAAACCGGCAATGTGTACGAATCTATTGCCATTATTGCAAAAAGGGCTAACCAGATCAATATCTCCCTGAAAGAGGAATTGCATAATAAACTGGAAGAATTCGCCAGCCATACCGATAGCCTGGAAGAAATTCATGAGAACAAAGAGCAAATAGAAATTTCAAGGGCATATGAGCGTATGCCTAACCCTTCATTACTGGCCACCCAGGAATTCCTCGATGATAAAATTTATTATCGTAAAAATGAAGACGACCTGTTTAGTTAATATATAACGGTAAAAAATGTATGGAAAGCGACAGAAATTAACCTGTCGCTTTTTAGTTTTATAGCCCCCTGGGCGGGTTGTTGTACTTATGTTATTGTTGATAAAGCGGGTAGGGCTCGGCCCATTTTGTTTAATGCAAATGACCTAATTTTAACCAATTATGTTCCAGGATAAAAAAATATTGCTGGCTGTAACCGGAAGCATTGCTGCTTACAAATCTATTTTGCTTGTTCGCCTGCTGGTAAAGGCAGGAGCTGAAGTAAAAGTAGTTATGACACCGGCTGCTAAAGAATTTGTATCCGCGCTTACCCTGGCAACATTGTCAAAAAATCCGGTCATAACTGAACTGGTTAGCAACGAATCCTGGTCGAACCATGTAATGCTTGGCCGTTGGGCCGATGTAATGGTCGTTGCCCCCTTAAGCGTCAATACCCTGGCTAAAATGGCAAACGGGTTATGCGACAATATGTTATTGGCTACCTGGTTATCTGCTACCTGTCCGGTGGTAGTGGCACCTGCTATGGATGAAGATATGTGGCATCACCCGGCCACGCAGCTTAACCTGGCAAAGCTGGAGTCATTTGGTAACCGCATTATTCCCGTTGATAAAGGCGAACTGGCCAGTGGTTTATATGGCGATGGGCGTATGGCCGAACCCGAAGCCATTATGCTTTACCTGGAAAACAATTTTTTTGGTGCAAAAGACCTGGCTGGTAAAAAAGCACTGGTAACAGCCGGACCCACCTACGAGCCCATTGATCCCGTTCGGTTTATTGGTAATCATTCATCCGGCAAAATGGGATTGGCTATTGCTGAGGAGCTGGCCCGGCGTGGAGCTGAGGTTCACCTCGTGTTGGGACCTTCTTCCGTTAAAACCACATTACCGGGCATTTATGTTCACAAGGTGCAAACCGCGGAGCAAATGTTCGACACCTGTATGACTGAATTTCCATCGGCTGATATTGCTGTGATGAGCGCTGCTGTAGCTGATTATACGCCGGTTGAAACCGCGCCTGAAAAGATCAAGAAAACAAGCGGAACGCTGGTCATTGAACTCACTAAAACAAAAGATATACTTAAAAGCCTGGGACAGCTGAAAAAAGATGGGCAATTACTGGTGGGCTTTGCTTTGGAAACAGCTAACGAAAGACAATATGCGTTGGATAAACTGGCCTCCAAAAATGCAGACCTCATTGTATTAAATTCCCTGAAAGATGAAGGCGCCGGTTTTGGATATGATACCAACAAGGTTACTATTTTTGAAAAAGGAGGAAACGAAATCGTGTATGACCGCAAGCCCAAACAACAAGTAGCTAAAGATATCGTTGATAGAATCGTAAACATACTGTATGTGTAGAAAGATTGTATGGATACTTTGCCTGATGGTAACGGTGCCGGTTTGCTTATCGGCCCAGGAGCTTAAAGCCCGTATTACCATCAATACCACCCAGTTGGGAACACCTGCCGATAAGAAGACGTTTCAAACCTGCCAGGCGGCGCTCAATAATTTTCTGAATAACCGCAAATGGACCAAAGAAACCTTTCAGCCAAATGAAAAGATCGTTTGCAATTTTATATTGAATGTGAACGAGGCACAAGGCGGGAACGTTTATAAGGCAACCTTAATGGTTCAGGCTGCCCGCCCGGTGTATAATACTAACTACGAATGTCCCCTGATCAATTTTATAGATGAGTCGGTTGTTTTTAAATATGTAGAATACCAGTCTATTGAGTTTAATGATAACCGGGTGTCAGGCTCAGATCCTATGGTAGGAAACCTGACAGCTATACTGGCTTATTATGCATATGTGATCATTGGACTTGATTTCGATTCTTTCTCATTGCGTGGCGGCGATCCCTGGTTTCAGAAAGCCAGTAATATTGTAAGCAATGCGCCTGAGGGGAGAGATATTTCCGGTTGGAAAGCTTTTGATGGGTTACGCAACCGGTACTGGCTAACGGAAAACCTTACCAACAACCGGTATAATCTGATGCATGATGCTATATATAGTTTTTACCGCCTGGGAATGGATTATATGTACGAAAATGACACCGAGGCCCGTAGCGCTATACTCAACTCCCTGAGCCTGATCAATACCATGAATAACGATATTCCCAATACCATGATCGTCGCATTTTTTTTCCAGGGGAAATCTGCCGAGCTGATTCGGATATTTAAAAGAGGTACGCCTGAAGAGAAGCAAAAAGCAAGAGAAATATTACAAAAGATAGATATCTCCAATTCCAATACGTATAAACAGGAATTAAAATGAGCCGGCTATTACTGGTATGTTTGAGCGCTTTCGTGTGGTGTTTGATAAGTTGTACAGATAAAGATAAGATCCCCGCTGGTGTATTGCCTAAGGATAAAATGCAAAAAGTGTTATGGGATGTGATACAGGCCGAACGGTTCCGGGAAACCTTTATCAAGGATTCTTCCAAAGATCTGAAAGCGGAGACATTTAAATTATACGCACAGGTTTTTGAAATACACAAGGTCACAAAAGATGAGTTTGCAAAGAGCTATAAATTCTATATGAGCCGTCCCGACATTGCCCGGGACATGTTCGATTCCCTGGCTACCCAGGCCAACCGCCGACGGGAAGAAATGTACAAACCCAAACCGCTTGATACAGCCAATGTGCACATTGATTCGTCCAAAGTGAAATCTGATTCTTCCAGGGTGAAATCTGATTCATCTAAAGGGCTAAAAAAGCCGGCCATACCGCCTTTTGTTGACTCGTCAAAGATCGTATTGCCCCGGCAAGGTGTGCTTCCTACTGGTTTCCCCCCAACCCCCAATCCCAATAGGCGTATCAAACGATTCCCGCTTAAAAACGTCAAAGATGACAGCCTGCTTAGGAGAAGACTGAAGCCGTAAGTTATCCATATTGTTTAGTAAGAGCAATCCAGGCCAGCCAGAGGTATCATCATATACCTGCCGGCCTTGTTGCGCGTCCTGACGGACTTGTGGGTGATTAAAAAATTATTTTAATTCGGGATAACCGTTTTGGCGGGTTGAAGGGTAGTTCCTTATTTTTATCAATAAATTGCTTGCTATGCAAAAAGTTGTTGCCAATGCCGATGAGGCTATCGCCGACATGCCCGATAATGCTACTATTATGTTGGGTGGCTTTGGTTTATGTGGCATACCAGAAAATTGTATTGCCGCTCTTGTACGCAAAGGCATTAAAAATCTCACCTGTATCTCCAATAATGCCGGGGTAGATGATTTTGGATTAGGCTTGTTGCTGAAGACCCGCCAGATAAAAAAAATGATGAGCTCCTATGTGGGGGAGAATGCTGAATTTGAAAGGCAGTTGCTGAGCGGTGAACTGGAAGTTGACCTTATACCCCAGGGCACATTGGCTACGCGTATTCAGATGGCTGGTATGGGTATTCCCGCTTTTTATACACCGGCTGGTTATGGTACTGAAATAGCGACCGGTAAAGAAGTGCGCGAGTTCAATAATAAAATGTACCTGATGGAACATGCACTGTATGCCGATTTTGCCATTGTGAAAGCCTGGAAGGGAGATCGTTATGGCAACCTGGTTTTTCGAAAAACAACCCGCAACTTCTCAACCTCTATTGCCAAAGCAGGCACTATTACCATTGCAGAAGTAGAACAGCTTGTTGAACCCGGTGAACTTGATCCGGATCACATTCACGTAGCAGGCATTTATGTACATCGTATTTTTCAGGGTACTGCTTATGAAAAACGCATTGAACGAAAAACGGTGCGGATAACAGGTAAATGAGAAATGAGAAATAAAGAATGAGAAATGAAAAAGGACAGGCTCAAAGAGCAGCAGTAACCATAAACAACAAACTATAAACCATAAACATAAATATGGCTTTAGATAAATACAGCATCGCAAAACGGATAGCGCAGGAATTGCGCGATGGTATGTATGTAAACCTGGGTATTGGCATTCCCACCCTGGTAGCTAACTACATTCCCGGTGGTATGAGCATCATGCTGCAATCAGAGAATGGGATTTTGGGTATGGGAGCCTATCCGGTTGAAGAGGAAATAGATGCCGATCTGATTAATGCGGGTAAAGAAACGGTAACGGTAATACCTGGTGGCGCTTTCTTCGACAGTGCAGAAAGTTTTGGGATGATCAGGGCCGGTAAGGTAGACCTGACTGTTTTGGGCGCCATGGAAGTATCGGAGAACGGTGATATTGCCAATTGGAAGATACCTGGTAAAATGGTAAAAGGAATGGGAGGCGCCATGGACCTGGTGGCCAGCGCTAAAAATATAATAGTGGCTATGATGCACACCAACCCTAAGGGAGAATCAAAAGTATTACCCGCCTGTACCTTACCGTTAACCGGTGTAAAGTGTGTAAAACGCATTGTATCTGACCTGGCGGTGCTCGATGTGTTGCCGCAGGGAGGTTTTAAGCTGATTGAACGGGCGCCTGGTGTAACAGTGGAAGAAATTCGCAGTAAAACATTGGGCAAATTACTGATAGAAGGAGAGATACCGGAAATGACAATTAGCTAATCTTAAAACCTGTCGCGGGAAGGCTGCTCCTTTTTTCCTGCCACACCGGCGGCTACTGAAAAAATGATCATTCGTAGCATGTCGGCAATCGTTATAATAAGGTCTTTTTCCTGTTGAATTTGTTGTGGCAGATCAGATTGATTTCCTGCTATCGCTTCAATAAAAACCACCATTCCAAAATAGCATAACAAACCACCCGCTATCCAGAAGGCGGGTTCGTTTACTAAAACAATGTGCCGGTTACTGATCAGGTGGAACAATACGATAAACGCGAGCAGTGTAAGAACGGCAGCCTGTATAATGATCATTGTTCGCGGAAAAGCCATAATACCCTTGAGTGAATAAATAGTAATAACTACAGAAAGGAACGATACCAGGAACATATTCATAATATCTTTTCCCTGGCTGGAGGTCATCATTAATTTAAACAGGTAAAATGCCAGGGTAAATTCAGCCAGTTTAAAACCGGTCTGCAGAACGGGAGATCCGGGTTGAATGAAATAAAGAGTGAGGTATTGAAGAATTACTAAAAGGCAAAGAATTTTCAGGACGTTAAGTATAGCTGAAATGGCTACTTTACGTACATATAGAATGCATACGGGTAGTAACGATAGCAGCATTACTACCAGCGGCAGGGCAATAAATATACTTCCACCGGTTTTTACCATGGTCAATCAGTTCGGGGCCAAACCGGTTCTTCATAGGGGTTCCAACAGTTTTTGACGAAGGAAAAAAGGGTATCAACATATAGCCGGCTATTATGCGTTAAACAAATAATACATACATCAGTTATTTGTCAAGATTGCCGGGAGTTTAATCTATCAGGTTATTCTTAACTGCAAAAAAAACCAGGCCAGCCGTGTTTTTAGCACCAAAGCGTTCCATCAACCTATCTTTGATAGCTTCAACAGTCCGTGGGCTCACCTCTAATTTTTGTGCAATCTCATGGGCGGTAAACTCCATGCAAATATATTTGATCACATCCCGTTCGCGGTCGCTCAGGGTAATTTCGTTGTTTAAACTTGGTACTACTTTTACCCGGGCGTGTGATTTCTTTAAAAGTATCCTGTTTACAAAATTGTTCAGGTAATATCCCTTACTCATCACCTCCATGATGGCCTTCTTTATTTCAGAAGGATCGGCGCTTTTGAGCAGATATCCGTTAGCGCCTATTTCCATCATGTGGCTCACAAACCGTTCATCTTCATACATGGTAAGGGCAATCACGTGAATGTTAGGATATTGGCGTGCAATAACTTTGGTGGTTTCAATGCCATCCTTTAAAGGCATTCGCAGATCCATCAAAATTACATCGGGTTGTTCAGGCGCGGTTGGTAAATTATCCAACAGTTCCTGACCGTTTTCTGCTTCGAGTACGAATTTAATGTTTGTATAAGGCCTTAACGACAATATAACTCCTTTACGGAATATTTTGTGGTCATCAGCAATAGCCACTTTTATAGGTCCCATCTGTTTATGATATTGGCAAAACTAAATTACTAAAAATCTCCAGTGTTTAAGCATTCAGGGGGTATTGCATTCATTCGTTAGTGTAAACACTTATCCGCGCCCCGCTATTTATGTTCTTAGCCCTTATCAAAATATGAACCAATTATTTTATATCTGTGGTGCAACCGGTTCTTCCTCCAGCCTTGGAATTTCGATAGTAACCTTATAGTACGTTTGCGAAATATCCTTTTCAAAATAAATGCGACCGTGCAACAGTTTCAACCTGCTCTGAATGTTTTTCAAACCCAATCCCACATTACTTTTATTCAGTTTATCAAAATCGGCCTGAGTAATACCGCGGCCGTCATGATGGAGGCGAATATACAATTTATTACCACTCAGGTTCTGCGTAAGATGAATAAAACTGGCATTACTATGCTTTAAAATATTATTTACCAGCTCCTGTATCACCCTGAAAATAATTAGTTCCTGGTCTGCGTGCAGGCGTTCGCGGTAATCGTGAAAGCGGCAACTCGCATTCATACTACCTGAGCCACTGATCTTCTGGAATAAATCGTTCACAGCCGATTCCAAACCGAAGTTTTTCAGGGTAGGGGGCATGAGACTATGCGAAATATTTCGAATAAGCTGAATGGTATCATCGATGATCTGCTTGGCATTATAAATACTTTGCAGCTGTGTGGTTTTATCGAGGTTAACCAAATTTTCGTTCAGGTATAAACGTGCCGTGGCCAGCAACGGTCCGGCATCATCATGTAAGTCGGCAGCAATACGTTGGCGTTCTTCTTCCTGCAGGCGGATGGAAGCATTCAGCAACATTTTTTGTTGCTCTTGCTCCATATGCTGCAATTGCATTTGGTAACGGATCACCTTGCGCTGGTGAAAAATGATGAATACGATTAAGCCAATGGTAAGAACCAGCATGCCAATAGTACCAAAATATAGTACCATGGGAAACTGGGTGCCGTGATTAACCTGCAGCAGAAACATGAGTATATCGGACGCCGGGTTTATAATGGGTTATAGGGGTTTTTAAAAAAATTATCGTATGAGGACAGGCTCGAACTGCTTTTATCCTTTGCTTCTCTCCGCGAAAAAGCAATGCTAAAGAAAAGATTTTTTATGGTATTGAATATGAATGGTATAAACCAAAAATTCCCTCGTTCACCTCTGGCTAGATTGTCTGCAAAGGTATAAATAAAAAAAGAGCCCGCTAAATACACCAGGAAACCCAGAATGATCCAGAACATGGACGTATTATATATAAACAGCACGCGCGGCTTATTTATTTGTTCGAATAAATAATAAAGGGAAAATGTAAATATCAGGATCGATTCACAAGCCACTGGTACTGAATCGAAAAAGTTGAATTTTGTGGTAAAAAAGTAATAGCAAATGAATATTATGAACAAGGAGGAAACAATAGCAATTACCTTTTTAAATTGCTTGCTGTCAATGATGATCCAAATAAAATAGCTAAAAAGAAAGAATTCTACGAGCGTATAAGTACTAAGGAAAAGGCTGAGTGAAACGTCTAATAAGACTTTATCATTTAAGAAGGAGTACAAGCAATAAATAAATATTACCCATAATTCTTTTCTTTTTGTGTGCCTTAAAAAGACAAAGAAAAGAATTACGGGTAATAGCGAAGAATATATACTGATATGTAAGAAAAAACTCTCTATATCAGGCCGATTTACCTCAAATATAGAGATTCAGGTTTATTTAATCAATAATAAACCAGCCGTCGTCACCGAAAATTCCATCATCGCCTGAAGGAAAGCTTCTGTCGGCAACAATTCCTTTTTCCAATTGAATTTGAGCATCGGCAGTAACTACAGAATAGTTAACCAATTGTTTGCCGTTTTGATCAAGACCAACATAAACCAGGGTTTGTTGGCCTACTTCGTTAATGGCATTGAAGAACTGGATGCCGGCACAACCAGGTTGAGCCAGGATCTGGTTCAAAATTTCTTTTCCGATCATGTAACCATTTACATCATTCGGATTAGCCTTGCGGTAGTTGTTCACCAATTCAGCGCCTAATTCGTGGGTAATTTCTTCACCAATAGTAGCAATGTTACGTTTAGTGAGGAGTTCAGTTTGCATCATAGTAGTAAGTTTTTAGAGGTTGTAAAAGTGGTTCCGAGTAGTAAGAAACCTCCAAAAAAAAAGATATACAACGGGTTGCGAGCACCCATAAATGGTGTAATTTTGCGCATAACGCTCTACGGGCCTGCGTTTCGGGGGATTTTGCTAAGAAATTATACGATAAAAAAAGAGGGGATTTTTCTAACTATTTGCCGTATATTTACTATTGACAGAATTCGTACAACTGACATTCATGATGTAGTTGTTCACATTTTTTGAAAGAATGTGGATAAGTGTAAATGCTTAAGTGGTGTCGGATTTTAAAAACGGGGCGCTGAAAAGTAGCAGCTCTTGCAATAAAATTTTCCTTTTCTTATTTACAGGCTGACGGATTGCAAATGCAATAGATAGAAACAGGTATCAACCGAACTGTGTTTTCAAAAGGGTATGATTTCCAATTGCTATCGGAATTGTTAGGATGAGGTGATTGTCGGAAAGATGTGTGGTTAAAACAAAAAGAAGAAGTTGACTGATATTGGATTTGACAGGTGGCATTCATAAGATCGTTGGAAATTATTTTTAGGACGGAAATCAGAATATTGGATGTTTTAAGGTTGCCAGTCCTTACCAATCAACTTCTGAAACAAAAATAGTCGGCCACCTGCCTGTTTACAATAGCGGAATTGCTCTTTTTTAATTGTTCGGGAATTACCCGTATTTACGTAAAAATGTCGCAGCATAAACTGGTACTATTTCGATTGATCCTGGTAAACTAACGTTTACAATGTGAGTGGAATCGTTTTTTTATACGATATTGCCTGAAGGTTAGGGCCCCAATAAAAATCAGGTAATGATTAAGGGGTTAAACGGTAGGGCGTATTGTACCTGAAACGGAACAACTTATAACCCATTAATAAGCCAACCTTACCCATTATGAGCACTGAACTGGTTATTAAAGTAGCACTTGCCGACGATCACAAAATTTTTCGCGACGGCATTAAAATGGCTCTGAAAGGAAAAGAATACCTGAAGATCCTTTGGGAAGCCGAAGACGGTAGAGATCTGATGCATAAAATGCAGATCAAAAAACCGGATGTTTTGTTGATGGACATTCGCATGCCCGAAGTAGATGGGGTGAATGCTATTGGTATCCTGCGTAAGGAATACAGTGAGGTAAAGATCGTAGTACTTACTATGTACGACGAACAGGAAATGATCACCAAAATGATGGAAATGGGCGCCAATGCTTATCTCACCAAAACCTCTGATCCTGAAGAGATTTATCAGGCTATACTCACCTGCATGAATGATGACTTTTACTTTAATGATCTTGTTAATAGAGCTGTACTATCGAAATTGCAAACCAAAAAGCAGGTGCGGCAGTTTTATCCCAATCCAGTAAAATTCTCCGAAAAAGAAATTCGCATACTGAAGCTGCTCGCTGCCGATAAAACCACTGAAGAAATTTCAAAAGAAGTATTTCTGAGTCCCCGCACCATTGAAACCATTCGCCAGAATATGAAATCGAAGGTAGGCGCTAAAACCATTGCCGGCCTGATCATGTATGGGATGCGCAATAAACTCATTGACTAATATTGATTACTCGATATTCTCAGAAACTCACCAACCCATGCCGTATGGCGTACATGGCCAAACCTACACGGCTTTTTACATCTAAACGATTGAACAACTGATCGCGTAAGGCATCTACAGCCCGTGGACTGAGTTGCATTTCAACAGCTATTTCTTTATACGTTAATTCGCTACAGCTCATTTTAAGAAACTGCAATTCCTGTTCATTGAGCAAATTTTTCTTATGCGTCAGGTCCTCCAGGGTATTTCTAAACAGGTTCACCAATTTACCGGTTACGTTATGCGAGTAATAATAGCCCGATTCCATAACCGAGCGGATAGCGAATTTTAATTCGTCGGGGTGAACGTCTTTTTTCAAAAAACCACGTACGCCTGCCTGTAAGAGACGAATAAGCGTAAGATCGGTGTCGTACATGGTTAACATTAAAACATGTATTGCCGGGTAATGTTTTTGCAACCAGGCCGATGTATCGTACCCGTCAAGCAAGGGCATATTCAAATCAAGAATAAGCACATCGGGCATTTGATTGCTTTTGATTTTTTCCAGCGTTTCCTGCCCATTGGACGCCGTAAATAGCACCTTGCAGTTGTCGAACGTATTGATCAGCGAAGCCAAGGCATCGCGCAACAATATATGATCGTCGGCCAGCGCAACCTTTATGGTGAATTCGGGATTACTCATAAATATAAATTGGTCATTGTCACTTTAAATAAACCGGCCATGGCGCACCATTGCCTTTTAATATGGAATTTTCATGTGTACGGTAGTGCCTTTTCCCGGGAAGCTATTTACCTGACAGGTTCCGTCAATAAAAGCTGTCCGTTTAACAATATTCATTAACCCGGTACCTTTCCCTCCATGGCTGGTAGTCGATTTTCGGGTAAAACCTTTTCCATTGTCACTAAGTTCAATCTCCACAAACTGGTTTTGAAAATTCAGCAATACCGTGATCGCAGACGCATCAGCATGTTTTATGCAATTGTTCAGCACTTCCTGTATAATTCTAAAAATAACCAGTTCTTTTTGGGTTTTCATATATACCGGAGAACCGGTTACATCATAACGAATATTAAAAATGCCCAGCTTCTGGATCTTATTTATTTCCAGTTCAAGCGCTTTCAGTAAACCATTTTCTTCAATAAACCCGGTATGTAATGCTTTGGAAATATAACTCAGATCCTCAATTGCCTGGGAAATAAAATTTATGGAACCGCCTACTTTTTCACGGGAGTGATCGGGATCATTCCAATCGATTGTATTCAGGTTCAATTTGGCCAGGGTAAGGGATAGGCCAATATTGTCGTGAATTTCGCGGGATATATTCTGAAAAGTTTGCTCCTGAATCTCGAGCTGGGTAGTTAATAAGGTTTTTTCAAAATCAGATTTTAGTATTTCAAGGCCTTTCTGGTAGGAAATATGCCGACGCTGATATAGAAATAAGATGAATACAATGAATGAGATGAGTATGAGTATAAATAATGTGGTAATTATAATAAATATGATGATGGTATGTTGGTCCCCGGGCATATGCAGGCTTTGGCAATTGGTTGATTACATAATGCTGACAAAGAAAATTAATGGAATAAATAATTACTAGAGTAGTATTACCTATTTTATGGTAAGGATGTGGATAAATGATTGGCCGATTTCTGGCTTTTATAATTCTTATCACATAAAAGTGAAATGATAAGCAGGATAAATAAGAAACAATAGGCAATATAATTAATGGAATACATACTATACCATACAGTTATAAATTTTTTAAGCAAATAATTCTCAATAAGGAAAAGAGGAATATTCAGGCTGTGCAAAAAGGCAATGCCGGTCGTGATCCAGAATGAAGGTTCCTGCAGGAGGTTTTTTGTTGGCGCTTCAATAAATAATATGTAGAAATAATAAAACGCCGGTATTAATATCAGGATGCTGCTTGTTACATAAATATAGGCCGTTAAATTTTTGATAGTAAGAGGAAACGGGAATATGCTGGCATACAGGGTAAATAAAACAACTGTTGCTGCATATATTTTACCGGTTACAGCTATTTTAGTTTGAATGCGTTTGTTATTGAATTGAAAGTAAAAGAATGAATAAAAGACTATAAATTCTATCACAACAAAACAAAGCACTGAATAGGCGCCTATGGTAGTTGTGAAGGAACTGTTTTTAATGAGTACTTTATCAAAAAGTGATAAACATATGCCTGCAATATTTTCTATCAGGAACAATGCCCCATATATTATGAAAATATTATAGGCTTTTTCAGCCGATCTGTTTCGCAATGCCACTATAAGGAACAGGATGTTCAATACGATCATCATCGGCATCGTATAAAAAGATTTATCGAGTTCGTTTAGCAGGAAATTAATATCCAGTATGATCGATGACATTAAATAATAATATTGCTCCCCAAACTAGTTTGTTTTTAAACAATGGAAAGGTGAAAAAACACAGAGAATGTTGTTTTTTTCCCCAATGGGTTATTACCGGCGAAAACTCTTTACACAGGTTGCATTGCCGGGCTTTATTGTTTTTAAATACCTTGCAGTGTATTTTTTAATTTTAAAACAGCATGCAAGCGCCGGTTTCATATAAATTATTGCAGCAGCAACTTTGGTTGTCGGCTCATCGATGTGTTTTTTGGGAAGAGGCCAAAGCGCTTATCGTATCTGATCTGCATTTTGGAAAGACAGGGCATTTTCGAAAGTCGGGGATAGCGGTGCCGCAAGCCGTGTATAAAGAAGATCTGCAGCGACTCGTACATCTTTTACAATATTTTCAACCCCGGCAACTGCTAGTGGTGGGCGATCTGTTTCACAGCCACCAGAACAAGGAGCTGGAGCTTTTTCAACGGTGGCGGCACGATTTTCCTGATCTCGCCATTCACCTGATAAAAGGCAATCATGATATCCTGCATGATAGCTGGTACCGGCAATGCGAGATCCATGTTGCTGCTGATGAATTACAGATCAGTTGTTTTCGATTCCGGCACGACCTGGATGAGGTTGCTCCCCCTGACGATGCGTATTTTTTTTCGGGGCACATTCACCCCGGGGTACGTATTAAGGGAACTGCCAAACAATCACTTAGTTTTCCCTGTTTTTACTTTGCGAAAGCGTTTTGTGTATTGCCGGCTTTCAGCCGGTTTACCGGCATTGCGCTGGTGCAGCCTGATTATGAAGAAAATGTATTTGCTATAGTAAACGATCATATTGTACAATTGCAATGAGTGCCACCTCTCCCGTATTAAAAATTGCATTTGACCCTGTTTATGCGCACCCGCTGCCGGAAGGGCATCGATTTCCCATGCTTAAGTATGAGCTGATCCCTGAACAGTTGTTATATGAAGGCACCATTACTGCCAATAATCTTTTTGCACCAGCTCCCTGTTCCGATGAGGTCTTGTCATGGACGCATGACCCCGAATATGTTCAAAAACTGCATCAGCAAACATTATCAGCCCGTGAGCAACGGCATATTGGATTTCCGCAATCGACCCAACTTACCCGGCGGGAACTGGTGATCACCCAGGGGACCATCGATTGCTGCCATCATGCATTTATACATGGGGTGGCTTTAAATGTGGCAGGTGGAACGCATCATGCATTTGCCAATAGGGGAGAAGGGTTTTGTTTGTTGAATGATTTTGGAGTGGCTGCCAATTACCTGTTAAAAAAAGAGTTTGCTCAAAAAATATTAATTGTTGATCTGGATGTACACCAGGGAAATGGTACAGCCAGTTTATTTGAACACGAACCCCGTGTTTTTACATTCAGTATGCATGGCGCTCACAATTATCCTTTTCATAAAGAAAAGAGCGATCTCGATATTGCGCTGAACGATGGAACTGAAGACAGCCTGTATTTAAGCCTTTTGCAAAACACCCTGCATACCCTGCTGAATCAGCTGGAGCCTGATTTTGTTTTTTATTTATCAGGGGTAGATATTTTGTCAACCGATAAATTCGGTAAGCTGAAAATAAGTATGGAAGGATGCAGGCGTCGTGATGAAATGGTTTTCTCGCAATTGAAACTACATGGAATACCCTGTGTGGTTGCTATGGGTGGCGGTTATTCACCTGATATTAAAACAATTGTAGAAGCGCATTGTAATACGTTCCGGGTAGCGAAAGACATCTATGGTTTGTAGTTTTTATTTCCCATTCCCAATTGCTGATAGTTAAGGAAATAAATAAACCGGATGGTTAATTCATTGCCATGTGGTGAGCTGAATAGCTGACAGGCATTTTGAGTATAATCTTTATACGAGTTACCATTGATGCGATATTCGTAATCTTTTCCCAGCCAGTTCTTCCAGCCTAATATTAGCCGGCTGCCCAGGCGAAAATCCCAGGTATAAAATACATCCAGGTTAAAGGCATTGTAATTAATGTTGTAATCGGCAGGTATCAATCCGTTCTTTGCTGTCCAATACCCGTCGGTCTGAAGATCGTACAGGTTGGTATTATGCAACCGGTTCCAGTAATGGCGGGCCCTGAATGTCAGGTTCATACGTGATGTGAAATTGTATACGCCACTGATGACACCCGCTACATCGGCATATTTACGGCGAGCCAGCACCGGAGCAGCTGTAACCGGATCGCGAATAAAAGCATAACCAAACTGACCATTATCGTATTGGCGTTTATAGCTCACCTCCAGCATCAGCCGGTCGCTGAACCTGTATCTGACTGCTAATTGCAGGGCATAATAGGGGTCATTGGGCAAAGGCCCTTCGGCGCCGCCAATGAGCCAGCTTACTATTAATGGTTTGCGGTTATCCGTGCTGCCCTCTGCAAACAGGCTATAATAAGGTGATCGTTTTAATGGCTGTCGTGGTGTTTTAAACAAACTCGAAGGTGTTTGCATTTCAAAGAAGTCATTATACCACCGGGGCGCCGCATCAGCAGTGAGTGTAAGGTTCCAAAAGTTTTTAAATAACCAGGATGCAGATGCTTCTAAGGCTGTTTTTTGATAGGAGAAAGGCTTAAACAAATAATCCTGTTTAACAGCTACTTTATAGCTCTGATTTAAAAAGGAGTTGGTGGCCTGGTAAATATTGTAACTAACCGTTCCGGTATTGCTAAAGGCATTGGGCGATAATTGAAACCCAAGATCGTTGGGATCGTATTGGGCCGATCTCATTTCATTGATGAAGGAATATTGCAGGTTGCCGCTTACTTTTCCCACTTCCAGGTAATTGGCAAAACCATCATACCGATTGGGCTTATCGTATACCACACTGTAACGTGGTTTTACAACCACCCCATACCGGTTGGCTTTATCGTAAAGCGCAATATCCAATGCAGTTACATTGGCATCGCGTTCCTGCCCGTTACGCAGCACATTGGTATTGGTAAAAGTAATGTAGGAGCGGTTCTTTAAGGTCTGGTCAAGTACAATGATATTGTAATTGGAAAGTGGCTCGGTAATTACAGTTGAATCGGCGCCGGTACCCCGGTTATGCAGCCTGGCTTTTACATTTTCCGTAACTGCATTAAAAATGCCAATGCCCAGGTTATTGGCCGTTCTCCCCGAAAGCTTCACGGCATTATATAACCGTGTTACGGAGGGATTTTTTAATAACTGGTATCCATCTAATTCACCGGATCGTATTTTATACTGCAGCGAATCATATTTGTCGGGTTTATTACCAATACGGCGCGAATAAAAGATGCCGGCTTTATTGAACAGTTCGGTGCCCTCTGTAAAAAAGGGACGGTTTTCGCGGAACCTGATCTCGAACGGACTCAAATTGTTGACCACATTGTCCGAGATCACCTGGCCAAAGTCGGGAATGAGCGTGGCATCGAGTGTAAAACTTTCATTGATGCCGTATTTAACATCCATTCCCCCGCTTTTAAGTGTTTCGTATTGCTGCACACTATTTACTTGCGGTGTTTGGCGATAGCCTCCGCTTACATACGGTGAAAAGCTTAGGCGCAATGGTGGAACCAGGTTATTTAACCCGGTTATATTTCCAAACTGGTTGGCAAAGCCACTTACGGCGGGGTTGACGGGATTCCAGAAAGACGTTTCATTGAACCGGCGACTGAAGCGCATAAACTGGATGCCCCATTCAGCTTCCGATTTACGTGAAAAGCGTATGGAGAAGATCGGTATACGCATTTCAACGATCCAGCCATCAGGACGAAACCCCACTTTACTGTCCCAAACCGCATCCCAGCTCACATCACCATAAGTACCGTCCTCCCCGGTAAAATTGGTGCTCACCCGGGCATCTGTTTGCACATTACGGGCGGTAACCAGGAACTGAAAGCCATTCTGCCGGTCTTTATAGGTATCTAAAAAAACTGAGAAATAATCTACGTTCGCTCTTTGCAGATTGTCGCGTGTAGTGAACTGGCGTCGTATCCCTGCGGTATCGTCGTACAGGTAAGCGCCTATATAGATGGATGTATTGTCATACACAACCCGTACGGCTGTTCTTACTGTAGCGGGATTGCCAAACACCGGCGTATTGGTAATAAAATCGAAAGCTACCGGAGCATGTTGCCATGCAGAGTCATCCAATGACCCATCAATCCGGGGGGCCTGGGTAACCTTTATAGCCTGGGTTATTTTGGGCTGCGCCAACAGCATCCCGGCATCAATAAAAAGCAGTAATATAACAACCAGGCCTTTAAGCATAGGTCATTTTAGGGGTGGCAAAAATAGCCGAATTTACTTTTTGAAAAAGCGTCATAAAAAAATACCTTTTTAACAGCCAGCGCCTTGCGTATATCCGTTGCCTGGTGGAAATATCCATCCCTGATGTACATAGTATTTTATAGCGCAGGCGGGTTCGTTCTGTCCAGGCTAACCGTAAACCAGGAAAGGAAAAAGTATTACAAATTACCGGTGGGAATGTCTGGTCGCGCGTAGACAGCCCTTCAAATATTGCTCCAATATAAGAAGATCATGACAAATATGACAACCAAATAGCTGCGGTGAAGGAGTTTTAGGATGCCCGGCGTGTTCCCGAAGTAGCGGAACGGTAGCCAGGCCCTTAATAAATGACTGGTTAGTTTATCTTTTTCTTTAAATAGCTTACCTGTTCCTGTAAAGTATTAACTACATTGGCCAGTTGATTTACATTCCAGTGGGGTTGGGCATTAGCCTTTCCAATGATCATCGTGGCTTTCCATACTTCAATAATATCTTCCCCATTAACCTGGTAAGGCTGGTAGGTGGGATTATCGCTGACAAGAGTGTATTTATTCTTCGTCCGGTTGTTCTTCATCACTCTTTTATACACAATGCCTTCGTTGCGCGATACAACTATATAGGTGAAGGTATTTTTAACATCATTTATGTCTTCTACCTTTTCTCCAACAATGATCGATCCGCTCGGAGTTGGTAACATGGAGTCTCCCACAATTTCAAAAGCACGATATTGGCCGGGCGCCAGCATGGGAAGGGTGAACGTATTCAGTTCGTCAATAAATTCAGGATCGGCATAACCTGCGAGATAACCGGCAGCGGCTTTAACCGGTACAAACTGTATTTCATTGGTGCCGGCAGCCAGTTTTTGAGCGCGTCGTTTGGCCAGGTAATTACCTTTGCTTTCTGCCAGATCTTTCAGCAGCAACTCATCCAGTGTCAATTTAAATAGTTCACCTACAATTTCGAGCACATCTATACGAGGCTCTGCCCGCTCTTCCTCATAAGCACCCAGCAGTGATCGTTTGATCTGGATCTTGGTGGCAAATTCTTCTTGTGTCCATCCACGCAGCTTGCGCAGATATTTCAGATTTTTACCGGCCGTTGACATAGACTAATAAGTTTAGCGCTAAAATACTAATTATTTTGTCATAAAGGAGAAAAGAGGTCATTAAAATTTCATTTGGAGCATATTATTTTGTCATCCTATCTTTGCCTATGGCAACAAGAAGCAGCGCTCCTCAGAAGAAATCCCCCAAGTCAAGTAAGTTTTTTGGTGAAGGTTTAACGTTCGATGACGTTCTACTGGTTCCCGCCTATTCACAGGTATTACCCCGGGAAGTTGAGATCCGTACCTGGCTTACAAAAAATATCCAGTTAAATATTCCCATGTTATCGGCCGCCATGGATACGGTAACAGAAGCGAACCTGGCCATTGCCCTGGCTCGTGAAGGCGGATTGGGCATTCTGCATAAAAATATGAGCATTGAGCAGCAGGTTGAGCAGGTGCGAAAGGTAAAAAGAAGCGAAAGCGGACTCATACTGGAACCCATTACCCTTCATAAAGAAGCTACTATTGGCGATGCCCAGCGTTTAATGAAAGAAAACAGGATTGGCGGAATTCCCATTATTGATAATAATAAGAAACTGGTAGGTATATTAACGAACCGCGATTTGCGTTTCGAGACCGATAATAAACGCATCGTTAGTGAGGTTATGACGAGGGAAAACCTCATTACCGCTCCTGAAGGCACCACGCTCAAAAAGGCAGAAAAGATTTTACAACAATATAAGATTGAAAAGTTACCGGTTGTTAGAAAAGACGGTACCTTGTTTGGACTGATCACATACCGCGATATACTGCAGGTGGTAAGTTATCCCAATGCCGTGAAGGATTCGTACGGTCGTTTAATGGTTGGTGCTGCGTTGGGTATTACCCGTGATTTGCTCGACCGGGCTGCTGCCCTGCAACAAATCGGGGTTGATGTAGTTTGCCTGGATAGTGCGCATGGTCATAGCAAAGGCGTGCTGGATGCATTAAGGACACTGAAAAAGAATTTCAAAAAGCTTCAGGTGATCTCTGGTAATGTGGGCACCGCCGCCGGTGCAAAAGCCATGGCTGAGGCCGGTGCAGATGCTGTAAAAGTAGGTATTGGCCCAGGCTCTATTTGTACAACCCGAATTGTTGCCGGAGCAGGTATTCCACAAATCACCGCCATTATGGAAGCTGCTTCCGTTCTTCATAAACTGGGTATTCCATTAATTGCCGATGGGGGTATCCGCTATACCGGTGATATGGTAAAAGCGCTGGCAGCCGGTGCAAACCTGGTGATGATGGGAAGTATTTTTGCCGGAACGGAAGAAAGCCCGGGCGAAGCAATTATTTATGAAGGAAGAAAATTCAAACAATACCGCGGTATGGGTTCGCTGGGCGCTATGAGCCAGGGTAGTGGTGACCGGTACTTCCAGGATGTAGAAGCCGATATTAAAAAGTATGTACCCGAAGGCATTGAAGGCCGGGTAGCGTTTAAAGGAAGTTTAAGTGAGATCGTTTATCAATATGTTGGCGGCCTCAGATCGGGTATGGGCTATTGCGGTGCGAAGGATATTAAAGCGTTACAACAGGCACAGTTTGTTCGCATTACCAATGCCGGTATGAAAGAGAGTCATGCACACGATATAGAAATTACAAGAGAAGCGCCGAATTACAGCAGACGATAATAAAATACAAAGTTTCCGGTTTCCGGATTCCAGGGCAAGGAATAATGATAATTTATACCTGTTATTCACAACCTGTAATCCGGAACCCGTTACTGGTAACCGGTCCCGGTTTAGCCGGGAGTGACAGGTAATTGACATTTAAATTCAACCTGATGAAGCTCCTTAAGTTATTACCATTTCTTTTTCCGCTCTTCTTTTTATCTGCTGCCGCACAGCCCGATACCAGCCATTTACGCATCAGCTTACTCACCTGCAGCCCCGGCGCTGAATTGTATTCTACATTTGGGCATACCGCCATTCGGGTTACCGACAGCACCCGCGGTATTGATGAGGTATATAATTACGGCACCTTCGATTACTATGATCCTGCCTTTTTAGCAAAGTTTACCAGGGGCATCATGGAATATGCCCTTTCCAATTATTCATTCCAGGAGTTTTTAAAGGAATACCAATCTGAAAAGCGTTCTGTTATTGAGCAGGACCTGCAATTGACGGGCGACCAAAAACAACGGTTATATACAGCCTTGCAACAAAATGCATTGCCGCAGAACCGGTTCTACAATTATTATTTTCATACTGATAATTGTACCACCCGTGCCCGGGATATGATTGTGCAACAAACGGGCGCTTCGGTAGTTTTTAAAAAAATAATACCCGAAAACCCGCCCACCTTCCGGGATTTAATTCATACCTATCTCGATAAAGGCGGACAGTATTGGAGCAAGCTGGGCATTGATCTGTTATTGGGAAATAACCTCGATGAAAAAGTGACAAATGATCAGGCCATGTTTCTGCCCGATTACATGATGAAAGGCCTTGATAGCGCAACGGCCGATAGTCACCCCCTGGTAACGCAAAAACAAATGGCTCTTTCAATAGCGCCTGAACCGCCGTCATTTACATTGATGACGCCGTTATTTGTTTTTTCTGCGCTGTTTATAATAATTGGATTGTTGTCTTTTAGTACTAACAAACGGGCACAACAGTTTTTGAATGTATTTGACAGTATCTTTTTTTTGTTACTGGGTTTAATAGGCGTAGTGATCATAACCTTATGGGCAATACGCATCGATACGGTTTGCCGGGATAATTTCAATGCAGGCTGGGCATTACCAACCCATTTGCCCGTTGCATTTGTTGTATATCTAAAACGGAAATGGTTACAGCAATACTTCAAAGTAGTTTTTGTACTCACTCTTTTATTTGGCATTTGCTGGTGGTTTATACCGCAACAAATAAATACAGCGGTTGCGCCTCTGTTGGGGATTATCGCCATGCGCAGTTATTTCCGGGGCAATTTGCGAATGAAGAAGTGGACTCCCAAACATACCACCAACATTTCCCATAGTCGGAAGACGATCAATATGGAACTTTAGTAACTTGCTGTTATGGCAACTGAAAACAATATCCTCATTGATGATAAGCCGGTATATTACCGTATTGAAGGGAAAGGACAACCTGTGGTGCTGGTGCATGGTTTTTCTGAAGATGGAACGGTATGGGAAAACCAGGTGGAAAATCTGAAAAATAAATTTCAGCTCATTATTCCCGACCTGCCCGGAAGCGGAAAATCCCCCATAAACGATGCCAACTGGTCAATGGAATATTTTGCAGGATGCATTCGTGCTATTCTGGATAAGGAAAATCTTGACAGCGTTAATATGATCGGGCATAGCATGGGGGGGTATATCACGCTTGCATTTGCCGATGCCTGGCCCGACAGATTACAATCGTTTGGTTTATTTCATTCTACCGCTTTGGCTGATAGTGAAGAAAAAAAGACCGCCCGCCGCCGCGGCATTGAATTTATTCAGCAAAATGGAGCGGCAAAATTTTTAGAGCAATCAATTCCCAATCTTTTTTCAGAAGCAACAAAAAAGCACCAACCCGATCTGGTGCGTAAAATACTTGCCCGGTTTACCAACTTTATTGGCCAATCACTCGTAAACTATTACCAGGCCATGATTGTGCGACCAGACAGAACCCATGTTCTCAAAAATTTCCCTCGCCCTGTACTGTTTATAATGGGAAAACACGATACGGCAGTGCCATATGAGCAGGTGCTGCAACAGTGTTATATGCCGGGATTGTCATATATTCATACGCTTGAACATTCCGGCCACATGGGGATGTGGGAGGAACCTGTACTGAGTAATGTTTTTGTAGAGGAATTTTTGATGCATGGTCAAATTAGATAACGTAATTGGCGTTATAAAGCAGTGAATGAGAAAAGCCCTGGCGATAGTTTTGTTGTTGTTTGGATCAATCCAATCCCTGATTGCTGAGCATATTAAGGGCGGGGAAATGTATTATGTGTATCTGGGGCCAGGTAGTGACGCCAATACGGCAGTATACCAGGTCACGTTAAAGCTTTACATAGATTGTAATGCGAACAGCAGCGGGCAGCTGGACGGTACAATAAGGATGACCGTTTTTGATAAAGGGAATAATAGCCAGGTAGCCGGCAGTCCATTTGACGCGCCCACCACTGGTGACGAATGGTTACGATTTGATGCCGCTTCCAATCCCTGTATAAGCAACCCGCCCACTGATGTATGCTACCGGGTGAGGTCATTTTCTACTACCATCACACTGCCCATTAATTCAAATGGATATACCATCGCTTACCAGCGTTGTTGCCGCATTGATAATATTGTTAACCTGGTTGCCCGTAGTAATTCTGCAGGCGCTACCTATATGTGCGAAATTCCGGGAACCAACATCAATACAGTACCTGAAGCATATAAAAATTCAAGTCCCCGGTTTTTTCCCAACGATGCCACCGCCATTTGCCGCGGCAGTAATTTTACGTTGAGCTTTGCCGCCAGCGAACCTGACAATATTGACGTAATCACTTATACCTTTTGTAGTGGATTTGTTGGAGCCTCAACCGGAACGCCCAATCCTCCTTCTGCTTCATCACCGCCTTATTCCAATTTAAATTACCAATCACCTTATAATGGAAATGCGCCCCTGGGTGGGCAGGTGACCATCGATTCAAAAACCGGAATTATAAGCGGTATTGCACCGTCTACCATTGGCCAGTATGTTATTACTGTTTGCGCTTACGAATACCGGAACGGGGTCCTGATCAATATTCATCGTAAAGATGTACATGTAAAAGTGTCGGATTGCATTCCCCTGAAGGCGTTCTTAAAACCAAATTATTCCTATTGCGACGATTTCCTGGTAACTTTTAAAAATGAACAGGTTAATCCAACCGGTTCTGTGTACACCTGGGATTTTGGCGATAATACCACGCCTGTTACTACTACCGATATTGAAGGGCGTGTACAGCACCAATATGCTGATACCGGTACTTACAAGGTTAAATTGAAAGTGGTACTGGCCGGTCAGTGTGAAGATGAAACCGTGACGCTGGCAAAAGTATATCCCGGGTTTTATCCGGCTTTTAAAGTTCAGGGCACCTGCGTGTTGTTGCCGCTGCAGTTTATTGATTTGACCACATCAAGATACGGCTCGGCCGCTAAATGGAGTTGGGATTTTGGCGATGAAACTACCAGTAACGATGTCTCAAATTTGCAAAATCCATCCTGGAAATATAATACCACCGGTTTTAAAACGGTAACCCTCACTGTCGAAAGTGATAAAGGATGTGTGGGAACGGTAACCGGAACTGCCGATGTAAGAGACAAGCCGCCGATAACCCTTGCGTTCAGGGATACATTGATCTGTAGTATTGATACCCTGAAACTGAATGCCAGCGGCAATGGCATCTTTTCCTGGGCGCCCATGTATAATATACTGGATGAGAATACATCAACGCCATCCGTTTGGCCAAAAACCACTACCACCTATACCGTTACACTAAATGAAAATGGTTGTGTGAATACCGACAATGTGCGGGTGCGGGTAGTTGATTTTGTAACATTGGATGCGGGCGTTGACAGTACCATTTGCTTAACGGATACCATTTTATTAAATCCGCAAACAGACGGGTTGAAATTTGAATGGACGGCCAATGTGCCCGGATATATCAGTAATCCCAATATAAAACAACCCTGGGTAACGCCAACGGCTACTACTACCTACCAGGTGATTGCACATATTGGTAAGTGCAGTGCCACAGATGCTGTAACTTTTCGCACCGTACCTTATCCCATTGCCAGGGCCGGGGCCGATACTTTGATTTGTTATGAAGATACGGCCAGTATACATGCCAGCATGGTAGGGTACCGGTTTATGTGGAGCCCTATCAGCACTTTAAGCGATCCGTATAACCTGAATACACTGGCCTGGCCAAAAAGAACGACTTCGTATGTGTTTAGTGTATGGGACACGTTGGGATGCCCCAAGCCCGGAAGAGATACGATTGTGGTGAATGTTAAAAATGAAATTATTGCTTTTGCAGGAAGAGATACATCTATTGTAGTTGGCCAGCCGTTGTTGTTGAATGGAAGAGGGGCCGATTTTTATGAATGGCAGCCACCATTACACCTCAATAGAAACGACATTGCCAATCCCATCGCCATGCTGGATGATAATTTTTCGTACCAGTTAAGGGCGTATACGGCAGAAGGATGTTTTGACCTCGACACAATTAATATCAAAGTATTTAAAACCGCTCCCGATATTTTTGTTCCCAATGCATTCAGGCCGGGTGGTAGTCGCAACAATGTGTTGCGGCCTATACCGGTAGGTATTGCCACGCTCGATTTTTTCTGCATCTATAACCGGTGGGGGCAAATGGTATATAAAAGCAATTCGCCCGAATCGGGGTGGGATGGCTCCATAGCCGGCAAGCAACAGGATGCCGGAACCTATGTATGGATGGCCCGGGGAACAGATTATACCGGTAAATTAGTAATGCGAAGAGGAACGGCTGTTTTGCTGCGATGAAACTACAATCTTAACACCTCAAGCCCAGGCTCCAAATGTGTTTAACTTTTCGCTTTTGACGGTATTTGCGTGCAACGCATGTCCCGCCTTGGCGGATGCAGCACGAAGCCTGTAGCGGTATTTTGCTTATTTTCGCTGCCAAATTGTTCACCGTTCATGAAGACAGTACTGATCACCGGCGCCACATCGGGTTTTGGAAAAGCGATGGCTGAGAAATTTGCATCCCATAACTATAACGTAATTATTACTGGCCGCCGGGCCGATCGCCTCAACGATCTGGCAACGCAATTAATATCAACTTATAAAGTACAGGTACATTCCCTGGTATTTGATGTGCGTGACCGCAAAGCTGTTTTTAACGCTATTGAACAACTGCCGCCTGCCTTTAACAACATCGATGTCCTCATTAATAATGCCGGCCTTGCGCTGGGCCGTGATTACTTTGAAGATGCGGATACAGCTGATTGGGAAATCATGATCGACACCAATGTAAAAGGGGTGATGTATGTAACAAAAGCAGTTTTGCCCGGCATGATCGAAAGAAAACAGGGCCATATTATTAATATGGGTTCTATTGCCGGTAAGGAAGTATATGAACGTGGGAACGGATATTGCGCTTCAAAATATGCCCTGGATGCGTTGTCACAATCGATGCGCGTTGATCTGGTTCGCCATAAAATAAAAGTCACGGCCATTCATCCCGGCGCTGCGGAAACCGAATTTTCGATGGTGCGGTTTAAAGGAGATGCGGCAGCTGCCGAAAAAATGTATGAAGGATACCAGCCGCTTACTGCTGCTGATGTGGCCGAGGTTGTGTATTATACGGCCAGTTTACCTGCGCATGTATGCATCAACGACCTGGTGTTAACCTGCCTGGCCCAGGCGAATTCTTATTACCTGCACCGGTAGTTTTTCCGAACCAATTCCCAATTTGTACGTTAGTAGTTTTACATGCTAAGGGTTTATGCTAATAGGAATTTTAAAACCCTGGTACATAATACATTTAGAATATGTGAAATATTCGCAAAACCGTTTGCATGTGCCGGCAATTTGAGTAATTTTATACTGCACTATTTCCAAAATCCTGCTTAAAAGCCAATGTCTATGTGTAAATCCCTATGCACATGCTTATTAGCATGTATTTACTTACTATTTTCCCATTCCTTACGGGCTCAAAATGACGTCATCAAGCTTCAAAGTTGTGAAGGCAATCCTTATCAGCAAACTATAGATAGTATAAAAAAAGCAAGTTCTGCACAGGGATATGTACTACTGCGTGAAGCGTCTGTTCAAATGGAAAGCGAGTATGAAATGCCGGTAGTTTTACCTATGCAGGCCGGTACCAATTATCAATTTATTTTTATTGGTGATCCTTCCTCGAGATTGTATGAGGTACGTATGTATGACTGGAATGAACGCCAGGTTATATATAAAAGGAACCAGTGGGGCGATGTGGATGGTAATATTATCAGTTACACCTACGTTCCCCAGTTTAGTGAATACCATATGATAAAACCGGTACAGGTTAATAAGAAGAAAAAGAATTTGTGCGGTTACGTTATGTTGCTGAAAAAACCGGAGCCTACGGCGAAGAAGTAGAAATACAGCTGCAAGCTACACACAGGAGAGCCGAAGAAATAAATGTAAATTATAATATAAGGTGAGTCATCCTTCGATGGATGGCTCACCTTTTCTTTATGCCCAAAGCCAGGAGATAATTATGAAACACGATTTTAGGCTTTCGGCTTTTAGCCTGAGCATAAAAAAAGCGTCCCGGTGATTCGGGACGCTTTTTTTATTATATGTATTTGTTTACTGCGCCAGCGAGATTCGTATCTGTACGCCGGCCCGGGTAGTTGTAATGGGCGGTGAGGTCGATATCTTCGGTTCAACCCGTCTTTGTTCAAAGTATAATTTCAAATTAACCCGGTTGCTGATCACATAATCTATTGTGGGGTTAATGGTGATCACTTTTTGTCCGTTGGTAGGCAGGGCCTGCGTTTGATCTAACCGGCTGTTGGCTGTTATATCGTCGCGCAACCCAACATCCAGCCTGAAGCTGGCATCGTTCTGCAACGGCTTGCCTTTAAACTTGATCCACGAAAAAGCGCCTCGTTTTCGATACCCTGCGCCAATCGTAAACTCGGTTGACCGCGATTCGCTGAGCTGGAAATCGATCAAACTCAAACTAACCGTTCTTGATTTTTTAAATTCGAAACGAGCGGTGAGCTGGTTGGTGAATTGCATATCAATATCTATCAATGGTACAAACTGTTCACTGATGGTGATATTGGGCACCAGGAAGTATGGAATAAAGTTCCCGGTGAGGGTATCAATAAACGATGGATAACTTGCCGAATCACGGTACAATACGGCCGATGTGAAGCTATTCATGCTCAGCGTACCGGTGTACCCATGCGTAATGGTAAAATTGGTGAATATTTTTTCCATGCCTTTTATGCGGGTTAAACCATTATAGGTAAGCCGCCAGTTAGGTCTTGGCAAAATACCGGAGAACGGATTGGAACGGATATTCGGGTTATCCCGTTTTATCAGCGGTACCGATGTTGGGCTTTTGCCGGTATAAGCCGCTATAAAGGAAGGTATCAATACATCCTGTGCATAACGGCCATAACCTGCATAATATCCATCGCTGGTAAACTGCTTGCTCGGATCGAGTTTCTGCCAGTTAGGGTTTTGTTCGGCCAGCCGTTGCGATAATTGTATGCGGTAATCCTGAAATTTCTGGAAGGTGGTTGTTATTTCGTTTGGCTTCACTGGTGTGAACATAGTACTTAACGCAATGTAACTTACACTGAAGCTACCAGACGTATATGGGTTCAACCGGGCAAAATTGAGGCCGGTGCCGGAGGTGTCTTTATATAGCTCACTGTACATTTTACCAAACGTTTTATCGAACGTTAAGTCAATGGTAAGATCCCGTATCGGTATCAGCGTAGCTGTGATATTCAGCCGTTGCTGGTAATCCTGCCGGTTCTGGTAGTTGAAATTGGAATCGGGTGTTAGCCAGCCTTTGGCCGCCATCATGTTTACAAAGTTGGTATCGGGCTGACGGCCGAATATAAATCCAAGACCCGGCGCCATCGATTTAAAGTTCATACCCAGTGCGCGTGTACTATCTGTATAGCCGTAAATGGTGGTCGTGGCATTTTCTGAATATTGAACGTTTATCCGTTTTAAAGAAGTGAGAATGCGGCCTGCAAATTTTACACCGCTGCTTAATTCCAGTGGTGCATTCCTGTCGCGTTTCTTCTTTTTGCCGGTAGAGTCGGTTTTATTACCAGCGCCGGGAAGCGGCGGTATGGGTGGTGCAGGCGGCGCATCTTCATCAAAGGCCCGGAATAACCTCGATTTGGCGTACAGCCTGGTAAAGTCCAGTTCGGCAGTAACGTTTTTTTGTTGGGAGTTCGACAACGTATTGCCCAATTCCCTTGCCAGTAACGAGGCGGCTAACCAATCGAACGTAGCGGTATAGCCGGCCCGAACGGTTGTCCAGTCGAGGAAAGGCAGTTTGCTGGTTGGCAGTGTATACGAAACAGTTGCTTTATGGTTGTACTGAATGGTACGTCCGCCTTTCCAGAAATTATGCCACATGCGTTTTTTCTCTGCTTCATCCAGTCGCCCGCTGTCTTCATCTACCCATGACCTGTTCAATGCCGTGAAATCAAGGTTTAGCGAACGGGTAAAATCCCAACGCAAATTATAAGTACGGTCAAACGTGAAGTACTTGTCATATGTTTCGGGGATCAGGTTTTTGGGTGTACCAACGCTGCGGGGCCGGTAGGTCCCAAATTGGCGGTTAACATCTGCTCTGAACCCAAGCAGGGTTGGCATAGGGTTGATGTTGAACTCTTTGACCGCAGCTACCCAGGGTGATCTTGTTTTTATGATCCCTTTCACGGGTTCCCAGTATTTTGGGGTTGACGTATAATTATAACCCAAACCTGCGCGGTGACGAACCACCTCATTACTTTCGATCAGCGGGTTGTGTTGTTCTTCTTTATAATAAGAATAGCTTAGGTCGAAGTTTTCAATGCTCCAGATCTGCTGCTTTTTACCATTGGTGTTGTTCTTTTTTACGTTGGTAAAGTTGACCGTTTTAATGGTTTTTACGTCAACGGCATCGTTACGGATGGAGTCTTTTGCAGAGCCCGATGCGCCGTTGAGTTTGTCTTTCAGTTTTATATCCAGGTCGTACGGGTCATATTCGGGCGTGGTTACCGTTTTTGAATAACTGGCATACACCGGAATTGAGATCCCTGCTTTCGCTGGTAACAATTTACCAAGCTCCAGGTTAGTAGCGATATCCAATTGGGTAAAGCTTTCGCGTGAGCGTTCATTCACCCGTTGTTCCAGCGTACCCCAACCGGTACTTCTGGCGCTACCCGAAATATACAAGGTTCCCAAATCGGCCAGTTTAATGTCCAAACGGCCGGTGGCCGCCCAGGCGCCATGCTCATCTAATCCCGAAAGCCTGAGCTCGTTAAACCATAATTCTGTACAGGCATCGGGGCGATTCACGTTTTGTACACCTATGAAAAATGTTCGTAGTTCACCCAGGTTAGGATTACCGAGAATTGCAAACTGCTTTCCGTCGCCATCTGTTTGCTGGAAATACTGAAAGGTATTACCACTGTTGTTACGCGCCACTTTTAATGCTGTCAATCGGTCGAGCGACAGGTCAAGGCTGTTATTGGCTGGCCATATCAGTTCATCATCGGTGGTTCCCCAGGGTGTCATTTCCAGGGGGATCTTTATTTCATAAAAGTTACTGATGAGGTCGTTACCCAGGCGAATGATCGCATACAATTCGCCGTTCTTTATATCGCTGGTACTTTTAACAGACTCGGCATGCAAATACATCTGCAACGATTTGTACTGACGCAGATCGAGGTTCATGGTTTTGAAAACACCTCTTGCATCGCCCTTGGCCAGGTTGCAAACCTGCATGCTTAACGATTGTTCATTCTGCAACAGGTTTACGTTGTTGTTGCTTAACTGTTGCTGACGAATTACACCCGGGGGCGTTCTATAGTTAACCGGGTACCTCGAACCGTTCTCCTCTACATTCACCGCCAGTTGTTTTACTGTTGTGGTTGTATTGGTTGGAATGGGTTTATATTGGTTGGTCGTATCAAGCAGGTAATTGAACTGGCGCCATTGGTTACGTACCAGCTCCAGTTTGGCAAACCGTAAAACCACGGAATCTTCAAAACCGGTGAGGAACATACGAATAAAGCGGATTGACTTAAAGTCGGGAATGTTCCCTATTTTTTGTTGGTATTCTTTAATGGGAATGCGGAACAGGTACCAGGTTTCGGCAGTGCTGCCGCTGGGTTTGACCTGTATACTGTCGGTAATGAAATTAGTACCTACCCGGAAGTTAGTTTTCTTTAGATCTACCTTGTATTGAAAATATTCTTCCAGTTCATTCAGCGTATTATCGCGGTTGAACTCTTCCTGGTCGGGATATAAAGTAAAGGCGCTTACATATTTGTCGCCACTGCCGGCAACAGGTGAGTTGCCTTGCGGGTTATTGACGTTTTTATAACGGATAAGAATACCATCGTTTGCGCCGAATTGCGCGTTACGATAATTGATGTAATCATCGCTGGAAGGGTCCTGGGAAGCTTTTTGAAAAGCGCCGGCGCCAATGCTTTGCAACTGGGCCAGGTAAGCCTGGAACTTTATTTGTTCTGCATCATCTACCAGACCGTCAAAACCGGCATCCTGCAAAGGTCTGTCCGATGGGTCGTTACTGAATGCCTGGGTTACCTGGATGGGGTTGGCCGGAACTTTCCCCCAACGGGTATCTGTATCTTCACGGGCTGTAGTAACTGCGCCGCTGATACCATTTTCAAAAAAGCGTTTGCCATCTTTCAACACATCTTCTGAAATATTACCCAGGTTGAAATACAATTCGCCACCCGTGCTGTTTGGGTTCTGAATGTATGGGTCCTGCATCCAGAATTCAATGAACTCTACGTTGCCGGTCTCAAAGTCAACCTGGTCAATACCGCGCATGATACCACCCCAACGTTTTGTTTTGTTCAACAATTTGCCACTTGGGTCAATACTGCCCACGCGTGCATCGTAGTTATAAGGACCTCTTTCTTCGGGGTAATACGCCATATCGAACGTTACCAGGCTGCCCTGGCCAAGGTCGGGTGTACGTTGGGGGAAGATATCTTTTACGTTTACTGAACGTGTGCGTGGGTCTAACGCTAAACCCCTTATTGGGTTATCGGCGCTTGATTTATCCTGCAGTACCGGTTCAATGTTATACCAGGCCAGCTTGGCGCGGTTGTAACCATACTCCAATGTATCCCGCTTATCAGCTTCGGGGAACAGACCATTTCCGGCCGGGGTAGAAGCAAGGCCCCAGCTTACCAGCGGAAAACGCAGGTCAATGGCATTGCGCGATCCTTCAAAGTCATCAATGAATACCTGGCTGCTGCTGCCTTTACCAATTTGCGGGGGGTGACCCGGTTTCAGGTAAGCCGCTTCTCCATATGCAGTAATGGAACTCATTTCCGTGGTATGATAGAACGGCAATTTATCTAACCACCGGGTAAGGCGGGGAAACTGGGTGCTGTAATTGAAGTCCACACCATACATGGTGTTACGAATGGGATCTTCATTATAGCTGGTCTTGGTAAAGAAGGGGCGTTCACCCAATCGTACCAAAGAAGCGCCTATCGATAATTGTTCTCTGGCGGTTTGCTTGGCCATATAGTCAAGCCGGATGCCCATAAAGTTGCGTTGCTGAATACCATAACCGGCATTGTTCTCAAACTGCACATTCACCGGTAAGCCGGCGTTCAAAATGGCCTGGTTAATGATCTTCACTGTACCCAGGTTATAGTCTACCACATAATCAACGTTCTCGGTAAGTATTTGTCCGCCTGCCGATACGCTCACCGAACCCTGCGGTACGTTAAAGGCGCCCAGCGAGATCTCGGAAGTGCTTTGGCCTTTGGCATACCCGCTGATTACATACCGGTCGAGGTTAGAGAAGGTCTTAGCTATTTCTTTGATTGTATCATATAGCGGGTAGTAAATGTATTTCTGTTTCATTTCGGGCGGACTGGTGCTGAAAGCAGCCGCTTCCAGGTCACGTCCGAAGGGCTCCAGAATGGGGAAGATAACCCTGGCCTGCTGCGACAAAATGGTAAATCCTTCCAGGTAATCGAATACCCCATCGGGTAAAGGATCATTCCGGGCATTTAACCGGTCAAGGTTCAGCAGGGTGATCAATGGCACACCGGGACTGGTTCCTTCCGGCAAAAAGCGCTTCTGCCCTAAACTTGGTTCTTCGTATGAAACGTTTAATTTAAAATCTGCTGGTTGTACGCTGGAAAGATAGCTGCCGTCTTTTGTTTTCAGAGAGTACACGTTCTTCATCATCAGGTCCCACAGTGGCAGGTTGGTACGTTGCGAAGTAGCTTTTAACAATTTGAGGAACAGCACTTTCTGGGTGCCGGCCACGGTATTGGTGGTATCGGGCGGCACATCCTGCGAAAACTCACCCACCTGAAAAATTTTGCCGTTATAACTGTACTGATAAGCAACACCCAACACTTCATCAGATTGTAAAGGCTGATTAATTGACAGAAAACCGATCTGGGGGTTAAAGTAGAAATCGCTGGGATTTAATTTACGGGCGAATGTTTTTTCAAAATCCTGTACAGGGCTCAATCCAAGTGTCGACAGCTTGCTGGTGATGCCGGACGGGTTACGACTGGATGGGTCGTTTATGATCTTACGGTACAGGTCATTGGCATCGTTATAGGGCAATCCGTTCCCGTTTCCCGGAGTAGGAGTGATAGTGGGAGGGGGCCTGTAAGGATTTACTTCCCCCAGGTCCATCAACCCCACAATATCCCTGGTTTCGGTAGTGGAACCATTGCGGTTGGTAACCCATACTTCCATACGTAAGATCTGTACCTGTGAGCTTACTACAGGCAGCTTAGCCATGGCTTTGTTGAAATTATTCCTGAAGTACTGGGCTAACAGGAAGTGGCGGTTCTCCTCATAATCATTGGCCTTGAACTCGAAATAGGTGTTGGCCGAGCCGCCCTGTAAGCCGAGCGATTGTTTTTGTGAACGCTGGTTGGCCAGCACACCGGTAATGAAAAGTTTACCGAATTGTAACTGGGTTTTTATCCCGAACAATTGCTGGGCGCCGGGTATCAGGGTTCCTTTTGAAGAGAACGAAATATTACCGGCTTCAATCTTTTTGATGATCTCATCATCGGTACCGGTATAATCGAGCTTGAGCTGGTTATCAAAGTCAAAATTCGCCAGGGTGTTATAGCTGATGGGCAGTTTTAGCTTGTCGCCAATATTTCCGATCACGCTCAGGTTAGCGTTCATGTCAAAATCGAATCCCCCGTTCCGGCGAGACCTTTCAGGCAACGCCGGGTTCTTGATGTTCTGCCCCTGATAACCGGCCAGGATGTTTACTTCACCCTGCGGTTTGATCTCAATTTTGCCATTCCCGAAAATGCGGTTAAACAGATTATCGGTCATGGACATTTTGGGCCGCAGCATTTTGCGGTTGAGATTACTGAGGATATTCGATCTTTTTTGAAAGTAATCCGTTTCCTGTTTACGGGCCTGAATAGCCATGAACTCATCAAAGGTGAGATAGGTGGGCTTCCGGTAATAGAAGTTGCCTATCTTTTCAACGATGTAGTATTGCTTTGTCTTGGGATCGTAAATAATGGAATCGTGGATGTTGGCCGGGTCTTTTAAGCCCAGCGAATTCCTTTGAGGAAAGGTAAATTTATCGCCCCGCCGGTCGTGCAGGGGATATTTCAATGTGTCAATACCTTGCGGTTTGGTGGTATCCTGCCTCGGGGCATAGAACGCCTTTGCGGTAGAACCCATACCAACGCAAGCAGCTACTATTAACACAAGTGTTATTCGGTTTCTGTAAGGTGCGCGTAACAATCTTCTCTAAAGAATTAGTTAGGTAGAGTTCCGATCCGATAGGCTTAAATGGTTTTTAATGCTTTCTTAATAATTTCTTCAACTGCACTAAGAGAAGGTTCCGCTTTTGTAACACGTTGAATGGCCTGTTCGGCTGAAGCCCGGGCAATTCCCAGTGCAATCAAGGCATTTAACGCGTCCTGTTCCAACGTATTGTTTATCAACGGTGAAATATTTAGGCCTGGCTTGCTTTTGCCGAGCTTATCCCTCAGTTCCAATACGATCCGTTCGGCCGATTTTTTTCCTATGCCTTTAATGGCTTCCAACAGCTTCGTATTTCCCTGTACTATAGCACGTGATAATTCGTCGGGTTTCAGGGAAGACAGCATCATTCGTGCAGTAGCTGCACCCACGCCCGATACGCTCACTAACTGCAAAAACAGTTCTTTTTCTGCCACTTCATAAAAGCCATACAGCGTATGGGCATCTTCCTTAATGTGCAAATGCGTATAGAGCAGCCCTTTATCGAGCGACTGTATGTATGCGTAAGTATGCAGGCTTATTTGTAGCTCGTATCCAACGCCATTGGCCTCAATATGAACAATAGTTGGTGTCTTTAATACAAACTGCCCTCTGACAAATGCGATCATGTAGCGAAAATAACGGTTTCTGGTTAATGGTTTGTTGTTTGTAGTTTGATGTTTGTGGTTATTCCTAAATTCGCGCCTTCAGAATATAACTTTTACTTAATGAATGCGTTATAGGAAAAATAAGGAATAGCGGCTGGTGAAAGGGGGCACCGCAAACAATAAACGGGTTTATACTATCTTTGCCAGCTTATTTACTTATTGATAGTGACTTTGTTCCCAAAATAATTCAATATCAAACCTGTATAACAGAAGCATGATGCAAAAAATTACTGCCGCCATCACAGCTGTTGGTGGTTTTGTTCCGGAAGACAAGCTGACAAATGCAGACTTAGAAAAAATTGTTGATACGAATGACGAATGGATCCGGACCCGTACCGGCATTGAAGAAAGAAGAATTTTAAAAGGAGAGAAAGGCACATCTGATCTGATCGTTCCCGCCGTTAAGCAAATATTAGAGAAAAGAGGCATAACTCCCGGGGAAATAGATGCAGTTGTTGTTGGAACGGTTACCCCGGATATGATGTTCCCTTCAACCGCTAACCTCGTTTGCTACAAGGCTGGTCTCAAAAATGCCTGGGGTTTCGACTTACTGGCTGCTTGTAGCGGTTTTTTATACGCACTCACTACCGCCGCCGCATTAATTGAAAGCGGCCGTTATAAAAAAGTGATCGTAGCCGGTGGCGACAAAATGAGCTCTATTATTGACTATAGCGATCGTACTACCTGTATCATTTTCGGCGATGGTGCCGGGGCGGTATTACTGGAGGCAAATACCGAGGGATATGGTGTGCTCGACAGCATCCTGAGAAGCGATGGCGCAGGTTGTCAACACCTGCATATGAAGGCCGGTGGTTCCCTGCGTCCCGCTACAGCAGAAACAGTAGCTAACAAAGAACATTACATTTACCAGGAAGGTCAGCCTGTATTTAAAGCCGCCGTAAAAGGGATGGCTGATGTAAGCGCTGAATTGCTGGAAAGAAATAAACTCACCGGAGCTGATATTGCCTGGCTGGTACCGCATCAGGCCAACAAGCGGATCATCGATGCAACAGCCGACCGCATGGGACTTACCCACGATAAAGTAATGCTGAACATTACGCGTTATGGCAATACCACGGCAGGTACTATTCCCCTGTGTTTGTGGGATTGGGATAGCCAGCTGAAAAAAGGCGACAACATTGTGCTGGCTGCCTTCGGCGGTGGCTTTACCTGGGGTGCTACGCTGATCAAGTGGGGATACTAGAACAATGTGATAATTTGCTAATTTGATAATCCGCTAAAGCGGGACAAGTTGTGATAATGGAAAACTGCTAATTCGCAACTCGCTAAGATTGGCGAGGCTGCTTGTTTTTGCAGACGAAATTTAATACTGCTTTCTGCATAACGCAGGAATAAAAATTATAGATTTTTCAAGGCCGGATATTGAAGTAAAGAAAGTACTTCGATATTCGGCTTTTTTTATATTGGGTATTCATTATTTTTAAACATGGCTAACAATCAATTCCCGTTTTCCGGCTTTAGCACGTTGGCAATACATGCCGGACATGAACAAGATCCCAATTACGCACACCTGGTGCCCATTTACGCTTCTTCCACTTTTGTGTACGATACCGCCGAACAGGGCATGCGCCGCTTTAGCGGACAGGAAGAAGGGTATATCTATAGCCGATGGGGAAATCCTACTTTTTCAGAGGCGGAAAAAAAGATCGCTGCCATGGAGTGCTTTGGCGTGGCCGATGCTAACGGCAAGCCGCTGGTGGCAAAAGCATTGCTTCATGCATCTGGTATGGCGGCTATCAGCACGCTGTTTTTATCGAACCTGAAAGCAGGCGATAAAATATTATCGCATTACTCCTTATACGGCGGCTCACAGGAAATGATGGATAAAATACTGCCCGGTTTAGGTATTGAAGCAGTGATAGCAGATCTGCGCGATCTGAATAAAGCGGAAGAAGCGCTGAAGGCTCATCCACAAATAAAAATGGTTTATCTGGAAACACCGGCCAATCCAACATTGCAGTGTGTAGATATAGAAGAGCTCACCATCCTGGCCCGGAAATATGGCAAACTGGTGGCTTGTGATAATACATTTGCAACACCGTACCTGCAGCAACCTTTCCGGTATGGCGTTGATTTTATCATTCATTCCACCACCAAGTTCCTGAACGGTCATGGTACGGCAGTAGGCGGTGTGCTGATAGGGCGCGACCTCGAATTTATGAATACCAAAGCCAGCAAAACCATTCGCCTGCTGGGCGGCAACAGCAATCCGTTCGATGCTTTTTTGCTCATCAATGGCATGCGCACACTGGAAATAAGGATGGAACGTCATTGTCATAACGCAACCGAAATATCAAATTACCTCGAAGGCCATGCTGCCGTTGCCAACGTAAACTATACCGGACTGCCATCGCACCCCGATTTTTACCTGGCGGCAAAACAAATGCGGCACCCAGGCGCCATTATGAGCATTGAGTTGAAAGGCGGCTTGCAAGCCGGCATCAACATGATGGACCGGTTAAAAATGTGCACCCGTACCGTTTCGCTTGGTACCTGTGATACTTTATTGTGCCACCCCGCATCAATGACGCACTATGGAGTACCAAAAGAACAACGCGAACAATACGGCATTACGGATGGGCTTATACGAATGAGTATCGGGATGGAAAATGTGCAGGATATTTTGATTGACCTTGATCAGGCGCTGGCCGGTTTATAGGTTAATACCAGGCAGCTGACATTTTGCAAACTCAGAAACATTTCTACATATGAAACTTATCCATTGGTTAATGGCTGGTTGCATAGCTGCAACGGGTAATGCCTGTAAACTATCATCGGAAAACAAGTTCGATATCATCATTCGTAACGGAATAATCTACGATGGTAATGGCAATAAACCCTACAAAGGCGATATCGCTATTAATGCCGATACCATTGCCTTTATCGGCGATTTAAGCGCAGCCCATTCGCGGCAGGTGATCGATGCCAAAGGTATGGCGGTAGCACCCGGTTTCATAAACATGCTGAGCTGGGCCAACGAATCGCTGATACAGGATGGACGCTCGCAGAGCGATATCAAACAGGGCGTAACACTGGAAGTAATGGGTGAAGGGGAGAGCATGGGACCATTGACCCCAGCCATGAAAAAGGAAATGGAGCAATACCAGACCGCTGTTAAATACAAAGTAAGCTGGACTACCCTGGGTGAATACCTGAATTATTTACAGAAAAAAGGCATATCCTGTAATGTGGCTTCGTTTGTAGGCGCTACTACAATTCGGCGTTATATAGTGGGTGAAGACAATCGTGAGCCTACACCTGCAGAGTTGGATAGTATGCGGCAATTGGTAAAACAAGCCATGCAGGAAGGAGCGTTGGGCGTGGGTTCCTCGCTCATTTACCCACCGGCTTTTTTCGCAAAAACCAATGAGTTGGTAGAATTGTGTGATGAAGCGGCCCGTTATGGTGGTTCTTATATTTCACATATGCGCAGCGAAGGCACACAATTGTTTGAAGCAGTAGAAGAACTGATCACAATTGCAAAACGCGCACACATTCACGCCGAAATATATCACCTGAAAGCGGCCGGCAAAAGCAACTGGAATAAAATGGATAGCGTGATCCGCCGCATTGAAAAGGCGCGCGCGGAAGGCTTACATATTACGGCCGATATGTATAATTATGTGGCCGGTGGTACGGGGTTGACGGCTACTTTACCGCCTGCTTTGCAGGATGGTGGATTTGGAAAATTGCTGAGCCGTTTGCGGGATGCCGCCATTCGCAAACAAACCATCCGGGATATGACTACACCCACGACTACATGGGAGAACTTTTATGTGGCAGCGGGTTCGCCCGATCGTATCCTGCTCGTTGGTTTTCGCCAGGATAGCCTGAAAAAATATACCGGTAAATCATTGGCAGAAATAGCCCGCATGCGCAACGCATCACCGGAAGAAACGGTGATGGACCTGATTGTACAGGACAGCTCGCGCATTGAATCTATTTATTTTTTAATGGATGAGGAAAATATAAAGAAGCAACAGCAATTGCCCTGGGTAAGCTTTGGTTCAGATGAAGGGTCTTATACACCTGAAGGCGTTTTTCTGCAGTTCAATTGTCATCCCCGCGCTTATGGCAATGCCGCGCGCCTGTTAGGAAAATATGTACGCGATGAACGTGTGTTATCACTGGCGGAAGCCATTCGCAAAATGACCAAACTGCCGGCAACGAACCTGCAGATCAATCGACGTGGCGAATTGAAAGCCGGTCATTATGCCGATGTGGTTATTTTTGATCCGGCTACCATCCAGGACCATGCAACATTCGATAAGCCGCACCAGTTTGCCAAAGGTGTTTTTTATGTACTGGTAAACGGCGTGCCTGTTTTAAAGGATGGGGAACATACCGGCGCCAAACCCGGCCGGTTTGTTAAAGGACCAGGATACACCCAGCCTCCGCCGGTTGGCGGAGAAGTTAAATAAATTGAAATAGTAAAATCATATTCACTATATAAAATGCAAATAAACATTCGTCGTGCAGTAAAAGAAGATTGTGTCCGGTTGCTGGAACTGATCCAGGAACTGGCGGATTATGAAAAAGCGTCGCAGGAAGTAACCGTAACCATGGAACATTTCGTTGAAAGCGGTTTTGGCGCCCGGCCGGTTTGGTGGGCTTTTGTGGCCGAAGCTGATGGACAGGTAGAGGGGTTTGCCATGTATTACATTCGCTACAGTACCTGGAAAGGCCAGCGGATGTACCTGGAAGACCTGATCGTTACCGAAAAGATGCGAGGCAAAGGATTGGGCAAAATGTTGTTCGATCAATTGATCGTGGAAGCTAAAGAAATGAAATTCAGTGGCATTGCCTGGCAGGTACTTGAATGGAATGAACCGGCCATCAACTTCTACAAAAAATACAAAGCGCATTTTGATCCGGAGTGGATCAACTGCAGTATTACCGTTTAAAAATGAAGGAAGTAGGAGGTAGGAGGTAAGAAGAGTCCTTATTTCGTACTTCTTACTTCGTACCTCATACCTCTGGTTTCGGACTTTTCATCTTCCAATACCCCATTACCCAATTCCTATTAACTTTTCTTCTTCCTGCCACCCACCCCAAACAATTTGCCCGATTTTTTGTAAATTGTTAAAGTTATCCGGGTTGCCATTCTCCCTATGTGAATTGTTCCATTGAAATGCCATCTTTATAGTGTAGATATAAGTCACATAGAAAACGTTCAGTTTCTTTTATGAAAACGGTTGTATCAGGGCTCGCATTCGTAATTGCGTTTACTGTAGTAAGTTGCAAAAAAAATCACGATGTTGTAAGTAGTGAAGTAAAAAACGACACCGCTGCAACGTATGCCCGTGATATTTATCTATGGTACAATAACATTCCCCCTACATTCGATGCGCACAACTTCCCGGATCCCAATGCAGTCATGGAAGGGATCAGGACTTTTAGCGAAGAGCCCGGGTTTACCACACCCGTTGATCGCTGGAGTTTTGCCATATTGAGATCGGAATGGGAGAATTTGAGTTCCGGTATCGGCGGCGATTTTGGCATGAACGTCTTTTTTCTTACCAATGATAATCTGCGGGTATCGTATGTAGAAAGAGAATCCCCGGCAGGCAAAGCAGGTATCAAACGCAGCTGGCATATTAAGCAGATCAATGGAAATACAAATGTAAATGCTTCCAATGCAGCTGGTATTATACAAGCCATTTACCAAAGTACCACTGGTACTTTTTTGTTTGGCCGCCCCAATGGTCCCGATACCACCATTACCTTAAAAGCCTCTTCTTATAAGGAACATCCTTTATTGTTTGATTCTGTGTATACGACCGGCAGCCATAAAACCGGTTATTTTGTATTTAATTCTTTCCTGGGCGATACCAACGAAATAAAAAATGAATTCATACGCGTCTTTGACAAGTTCAATACCCGGCAGGTACAGGATGTAGTGGTGGATCTTCGCTATAACGGCGGCGGATATGTGTCGGTACAGAATTTACTGGCAAACTACCTGGTGCCCGACGCCGGTAACAATGAGATCATGTTGAAGGAAGAATTCAACGATAAATATGCGGCCTACGATGTAACGGAGCGCTTTACCAAAAAAGGCAATCTCAATTTGAACCGCCTGTTCTTTATCGTAAGCCAGAATACCGCTTCAGCCAGTGAATTGTTGATTAACAGTTTGATGCCCTATATGGAAGTACAACTGATAGGGCCTTCCCATACACATGGTAAACCGGTTGGCTTTTATCCCATTCCCGTATTTGACTGGTATATTTTTCCGGTATCATTCCGCACTGTAAATAAAAATGGTGAAGGGAATTATTTTAACGGGTTAAGCCTGAATTACCAGATCGCAGATGGGTTAGATAAAGACTGGGGCGATGCAGGGGAGGGGTGTTTAAGCAGTGTAATGAATTATATAAGCAACGGCAGCTTTGCCCGTTTTGCTGTAATGCCTGAACAACGTGCCAGATTAAGCGAAGAAGTGCAAAACAGTAATGCCCGTTTGGGTGAACCTAAGTTTAAGGGAATGATAAGATAAGGTAACAAGGCACAAGACACAAGGCACAAGCAATACAGCCATATATAAGTATTTAAAAATCAAAAGTGGATCATCCTTTTATTGATGATCCACTTTTGTTTATTGTAGCTTATGGCTTTTTCACGTTTGCCGTTTCACGCTGTCTTAGCTCACTCCATCAGTAGTAACTTTCTTATCAATTTTACCTATTAATCCCTGCAATACTTTACCAGGTCCGCATTCTGTAAAGTGGGTGCCGCCATCGGTGATCATGGTCTTGATACTTTGGGTCCACTTAACAGCGCTGGTTAACTGATCAATGAGGTTTTGTTTGATATCTTCTTTGTTGCCCACCGCTTTGGCTACAACGTTTTGATAAACAGGGCAATTGGGATTGTAAAAGGTGGTTGCCTCAATGGCTTTCGACAATTCGGCTTTGGCTGGTTCCATTAAAGGCGAGTGAAAAGCGCCGCTTACGGGTAAAACCAATGCACGTTTAGCGCCGGCTGCTTTCAGTCGCTCAATGGCAATTTCAATGCCTTTGGTGCTTCCACTGATCACCAGCTGGCCGGGACAATTATAATTGGCCGGTACAACTATCTCATCGGTTTCTTCCTGTATCAGGGAACAGATTTCTTCCACTTTGGCATCATCCAATCCCAATACAGCCGCCATGGTCGACGGGTTCGATTCACAGGCTTTTTGCATGGCTTGCGCCCGAATGCTTACCAGTCTTAATCCATCCTCAAAGCTTAACACGCCATTGGCTGCCAATGCCGAAAATTCACCCAGTGAATGGCCTGCAACCATTTCGGGACGTGCATTATCGATACTTTTGAATGCAATTACAGAATGAAGAAAAATGGCAGGTTGAGTTACCCTGGTTTGTTTCAGATCATCGTCACTACCGGAAAACATAATATCCGAAATACGAAACCCCACGATCTCATTCGCCTGTTCAAATAATCTTTTCGCAAAAGCGCTGTTTTCATAATGGTCTTTTCCCATCCCCGGAAATTGAGAGCCCTGTCCCGGGAACACAAAAGCATGTGTCATAATGTAAAAAGGGGTTTAAAGAAACAAAAATGCCACAAAGTGGTTAACTATCCAAAAAAGAAGTAGGGTATAGGAGGTAGGAAGTTTGAAAAATTTACATTATGGTATTTTCAACTTCTTACATCCCTGGCTCATGCTTCATTCATTTTATCTCCAGGTTCTCGTTTAATTTTATTAATGTAGTCTGCTGGAAATTAACTTGGTAAACTCGCTACGGGTTTCATTTTTTTCAAATTCACCCCAGAAAGCCGATGTAGTGGTCACCGAATTCTGTTTTTGCACACCACGCATCATCATACACAGGTGCGATGCCTCAATAACCACTGCTACGCCAAGAGGTTGCAAAGTATCCTTAAGGGCATCCAGTATTTGGGTGGTGAGTCGTTCCTGCACCTGCAATCGCCGGGAATAAACATCAACTACCCGGGCAATTTTACTAAGCCCTGTAATATATCCATTAGGAATATAGGCAATATGCGCTTTTCCGAAGAAGGGAAGAATATGGTGTTCGCACAAGCTATACAGCTCGATATCTTTTACCAGGATCATTTCGCTTACATTCTCCTTGAACTTAGCTGAATTTAAAATGGCCCTCGCATCCATATCATACCCCTGCATCATGAATTGCATGGCTTTGGCCACCCGTTCCGGCGTTTTTAATAACCCTTCGCGTTCCGGGTCTTCGCCCAATAATGTCAGTGTTTCACGGTAATGCTGTGTAAGCTCCGGCATGATCTTATCGTCATATTGTTCAATTTTCTTGTAGGCCATCTCCGTTGATTTAGATTTTTATGCTTAACGCGGAACGCTTAACGCAGAACGCATAATGCGAAACGCTTAATATTTGTCGTGAATTTCAAGTTGTAGCTTAACCACAAACCATAAACTACAAACCCCAAACCCTTACGCCGGATACTCCACAAAATTTCGTTCTGTTTCATACAAACGTACCTGCAGGTCGAACTGCGGATCAATTTGTGCCCGTAGCAGATCGTAGATCACAACACAAATATTTTCAGCCGTGGGATTCAGGGTTTTAAAATATTCTGTATCCAGGTTGAGGTTCTTATGATCAAACTTTTCCAGTATATGATCCCTGATCAGGTCACTTAATATTTTCATGTCCATCACATATCCCGTCTCCCGGTCTGGCTCGCCGGTTACTTTAACCACTATTTCATAGTTATGGCCATGAAAACTGGGATTGTTGCATTTGCCAAACACGGCATCGTTCTTAGCCATATCCCAGGCAGGATTATATAAGCGGTGTGCCGCATTAAAATGTTCCTTTCGGTAAACAGCTACTTTTTTGCTCATGTTATTCAAAATACAAGTAATAACGTTTTTAATGAGTGAACGGTTGTCGCCTAATCCCCAAAATACTCCACAAAAATGCGGGGTGTTTCATACAGCTTGATGCCATGCAATTGCACGCCAGCCGGTAAATGGGGCTGTATCTGCTGCCAGATGGCGATAGCCAGGTTTTCTGTTGAACAAAGCTGATCCTTCATAAAAGACACATCCACATTCAGGTTCTTATGATCTATTTGTTCAATAACATATTGATTAATGATCCGGCTCAATTCCTTTACATCAAACACAAACCCGGTATCCACGCTGGGTCGGCCTTTTACGGTAACGTATAATTCGTAATTGTGTCCATGCCAGTTTTCATTGGCGCATTTACCAAAAACCATATCATTCTGCTCCTTGCTCCAGTTGGGGTTGTACAGTTTATGGGCCGCATTAAAGTGTTCAACACGAGTCAGATACACCATTGTTGATGTGAAAATTTGCCGCAAAGGTAACGCTTCCTTTTGCTTTGGTCAGGGTATCAGGCTCTTTTTCTCCTTTTTGCAGGTTACCCCCGGTTAAGCCGGAGCCTGTTATTGGATGCAGGGCGGCCGTTCGGGGTTACAAAAGCAGTCGATGGTTTGTAATGCTTTTGAATTTAAAGGCAGGTAACCGGAAACCTGTATCCTGTAACCCGTAATTTCCGTTTCCCGGGAAGCCCTTAGTTTTGCAGCATGGAAATTTTGCTGATAGCTGCTACCAACTTCGAAATACAGCCCACGATCAATTATTTGGCAGACCGGGATTGTTTGATTGGCAATAACAGGTTTGAAGTGCTGATCACCGGTATTGGCAGCATGAGTACTGCCTACTGGCTTACCAAAACCATTGAAAAAAAACGGCCTGGTTTACTGATCCAGGCTGGCGTAGCCGGCAGTTATTCCGATAGCTACCCACCGGGCAGCCTGGTGCTGGTAAATGAAGAAGTGACCGGCGATCTGGGCGTGGAAGAAAATAATGAATTTAAAGATGTGTTCGATATGGGACTGCCACAAATTTCCGATCCCTACACCGGTAAAAACCTGGTAAATGATGAGGGGGAAATGTTGCAACGATACAACCTGCCCCTGGTAAAAGCAGTAACCATTAATGAGATCACCACCCGGCCGGCGCGCATACAACAATTGCAACAAAAATACCAGCCGGTTGTTGAATCCATGGAAGGCGCTGCTTTTCATTATATAGCATTGATGGAAAAAATTCCATATTTACAATTGCGTGCTGTTTCCAATATGGTGGGCGAACGCGATAAATCGAAGTGGAAGATGAAGGAAGCTATACAGGTTCTCAATGAACAATTAATAGCAATGGTGAATGGTGAGCTTTGAAGAAGGCCGCGAGGTACAAAGTAAAATGATGAGCCTTGAATTAAAGAACCAGAAACCATAAACTACAAACCATAAACTGAAGCATTGGTACCAGAACCAGGAATTCAAAACCAAGAACTCAAATTTAAATGAATCTTACACTTGGCTTCTCCCCCTGCCCGAACGATACCTTTATATTCGATGCGCTGGTCAATAAAAAGATTGATACAGGGGATCTAACTTTTCAACCTGTGCTGGAAGATGTGCAAACCCTCAACGAATGGGCATTGCAGGGCCGGTTAGCTATTACGAAGATCAGTTATGGCGTATTGCCTTTGCTGCTTGATAAATACATTGTATTAAATGCCGGTGGCGCCCTGGGCAAAGGGGTGGGGCCATTGCTCATTACAAAACAGGCGCATGCGAACGATACAGCCGTGAATAACATGACCATTGCCATTCCGGGGGAACATACTACGGCACATATGTTATTCTCGCTGGCTTATCCCCAGGCTATAAAAAAGAAATTCATGCTTTTCTCCGCCATTGAAGATGCGGTACTGAACGGCGAAGTGGATGCCGGTGTGATCATTCATGAAAACCGTTTTACTTATCAGCAAAAAGGATTACACAAGCTGGTTGATCTGGGGGAATACTGGGAGCAGCAAACCGGTAATCCCATCCCGCTGGGTGGTATTGTCATGAAAAAAATGTTTGATAACGCCCTGCAACAAAAAGTAGATACATTAATTAAACGAAGCCTGGAATACGCCTTCAAAAATTACCCGCTTATAACTGATTATGTAAAACAACATTCCCAGGAAATGAGTGAATCCGTGATGCGGCAGCATATCGACCTGTATGTGAATAACTATTCTTTGCAATTGGGACCCGATGGCAAAGCTGCAGTGCATACTTTTTTGGATATTTACGAACGGTTAAAGAAAGTAAGTGCACAGAAAGACATTATCTTTTTGGAGGTTTAGAAATATGGTATACCCTTTGCTGAATCTCCGGGAATGTTACGTGTACTTTGAACCGGGTGTTTGATTTGTAAAGCGAACTTGTAAAGCGAGTGCCGTCCTGTAAAAGTAATAATATGAAAAAAGTTTCCCTTGGTTTAGTCCTCATAACGTTGGTTTCCTGCGGTAGTGTTACGCAAAAAAGCAAAGGCAAAACTTATTTTGCAGATTTGCTTAAGGATGTGGATAAAATACATTTGAAATTCTTCAACCATGGCGATACGCTGTCTGAAACAATTACAGATCAATCGGAAATTAATATCTATAAAGAACTGATCAACGGCAAACGCGATCCCAAACAAAAGATCAAGTGCGATTCTACTGGTCAGATCCTTTTTTTAACCAAAGAAGAAATCATCCTGAACGCCTTCTTTTCTTCCCGCGCATCGGGCAGTAAATACGACAAAGCCTGTGTTACTTATTCAGTTGAACCTGTTCACTACGGATCTGCTTTAACCGTTAGATCGGGTCAGGATATCGACGATTATTACTACAAACTCCGCAGCACCGCCAACAGAATGGCGCAGCACCAGGAAAATATTAAATAATCAATTTTGAATGCCTGCCCGACGTAGGCCTGGCGACCCCCGACTCATCGGGGCCGCCAAAGTTTTAGCGGTGGCGTAAGGTGGGTTGAAGTAGAAAGCGCTTCTTCATTCGATTTTTTTATTTTCTTCCGGATTTCAAAAACTGTTTTTATATTCGCGCCCCGGATTTCGGTCCGCGTCACGACTTACGTCGGGTTCCATTCTGCACGCTGCCCTTCTTTATCAGCCTCTGCCCGAATAATCCTGTTTTACAGGATCCCTCTTACATAATCGCTAATATTAAAAATTAAATTGTTATGCAACATTTTCCCGTTGTGTGCTCAACGCTTTCTGCTACTCATTTGGGCAGGTATCTGCAACAGCAGTATCATTTAGGGGCAGGTACTACCTGTCGTTTATTACGTGCAGCTATTAATCATGCATACCAGGTCACTGATGGTATGCATAAATATGTGTTTAGAATATATAGTTTAAACTGGCGGAGTGGCATAGAAATAACTGAAGAGATCAGGCTGTTACAGTTATTGAAAGAACATGATATCCCGGTTTCGTATGCCATACCCGATCCGCAGGGAAATTATATACAACAAATACCGGCGCCCGAAGGCATGCGGTTAGGCGTGCTGTTTTCTTTTGCAAAAGGCGAGAAGGTGCTTAGTTTTTCTGAAGCCCTTCATTTTAAAATAGGTGAAATTATGGCCCGTATGCACCGGGTAACACATGAACTATCGTTACAACGAATTCAATATAACCCACAGGTATTGTTGCATGATTCATTTGAGTTGTTAAAGCAATATATTTCTGTTGATACGGAAGAGATGCAGTTTATGCAGCATGCGCAACAATATTTATTACAACAGTATGATAACGTACAGGCGTATCCATTCCGGAATGGGATCGTTCATCTTGATATCTGGTTCGATAACCTGAATATTCACAATAACGAGGACGTAACCTTATTCGATTTTGACTTTTGTGGTAATGGCTGGCTTCTACATGATATTGCCTATTATATGTTGCAGGTGTACAATACAGAGCGGGAAGAAGATCAGTATAAACTAAAGCTGGAAAGTTTTATAAAAGGGTACGAGTCTGTTACGCCCATTCCTGAAGCAGAAAAGCAGTTGATCCCTGCCGCCAGCGTAAGCATTTATTTCTTTTACCTGGGTGTGCAATGCCTGCGGTTTGAAAACTGGACAAATACTTTTCTGAATGAAACGTATTTGAAGCGGTACATTAACCTGGTGATAAAAAAATTATACAACCATTATCAGTTTCCTCCCTACGAAGGTTAGCGGTCCAGTGCTTTTTTATAGGCTTCCAAACAACGCTTACGGGCTAATTCATGATCAACGATGGGTGCGGGGTAAGTTAATTCATTCAACTCCGGCACCCATTTTTTTATGTATGCAAGTTGCGGATCGAACTTTTTTGTTTGCAAATACGGATTGAAGATCCTGAAATAAGGCGCTGCATCGCAACCGCAACCTGCGGCCCATTGCCAGTTGCCGTTGTTGCTGGCCAGGTCAAAGTCCAACAACTTTTCGGCGAAATAGCTTTCGCCCCAACGCCAGTCGATCAATAAATGTTTGGCCAGAAAAGAGGCGGTGATCATGCGAACCCGGTTATGCATAAAGCCGGTTGCGTTCAATTCGCGCATACCCGCATCTACGATCGGGTAACCGGTATTGCCAGCACACCAGCGGGCAAATTCATCTTCATTATTGCGCCATTGTATGAAGTCGTATTCCGGTTTAAAAGCCTTGCCTTTACCAACATGGGGAAAATGCCATAAGATCATTTGAAAGAAATCGCGCCAGATCAATTCATTCAGGAAGGTTTCGTTCAAAGTGGTTGCCTGTTTCGCGAGTTGGCGAATGGAGATGGTCCCAAACCGCAGGTGAACCCCCAGGTGGCTGGTTCCTTCAGTAGCGGGGAAATCCCGTTGTTTGTCATATTGCTTAATGATGCCCTTGTCAGGAGCAGGCGGAGGAAAGGTAATGTCCGTTTCTTTAAACCCTATGGCACTCAATGAAGGGACAGGCCTGGCAGATTGCTGGTGAAAGTTGTTAAAGTATTTTTCTGTTGGAAAGCTTTTCAAATAAGATGGGTTCATGGTGGCTTTCCATTTCCTGCTATACGGTGTGAAAACGGTATAGGGCTTTCCATCATCTTTTACCACTTCCTGTTTTTCAAAGATCACCTGGTCTTTATACGTGTAAAACGAAATGTTGTGCTGCTGTAAGAACTGCGCAATGGTGTCATCTCTTTCCCGCGCATAGGGTTCGTAATCGTGATTGGTGAATACTTTGTCGATAGTATGTTGTTGAACCAGTTTTTTGAATGCATTGAGCGGCGTATCATGATATACCTGCAGCGAAGCGCCTGTCTGCGTTAATTGCTGTTGCAATTGATTCAACGCATTATGGATAAATGCCACCCGGCGATCTGTTTTCGAGGGTAATTGGTCCAGGATGTTGGTATCGAAAATAAAGATGGGCAATACCGGTTTGTTGCTCATTAATGCATGATATAAACCCGCATTATCGTGTAACCGCAGATCGCGGCGAAACCAGAAGATGTTGATGGCTGCTATAGCTTTTGTTTTTAGTTTACTGTTGCAGCAAGTTATGAATTATTCAGCCTTTTAATAATTTCATCAAACAAAGTGGTCACTAATTGATTTGAGTAAACTTTATTGCGAAACTGGCTTACCCACCGGATGCCATACAGGGCATTGGTCAAAAACACTTCATCGGCCGCTTCAAGATCTTCAGGCGTACATGGTTTTTCATGAACGGTATAACCTGCTTTGGGAAGTGTAGCCAATAAATAACTTCTCATTACACCGGCTACACCACCTTCAGACAAAGGCGGCGTATAAATGTTGTTTTGATGTATGTAGAAGATGTTGGCGATGGTTCCATCACAAATTCGGTCATGGGTATTGAGGACCAGGCAGTCGTTCAACTGCTGTTGCCTGGCGTACTGCGCAGCTATTACATAAGGCAGGTAGTTGTTCGATTTTAGATTGGCCAGCTGGTCGCCGCTTTTTTGAATGCCCGGACAAACATCAATTTTAAATCCTGTTTCATTCAATGCAAGATAATCGGCTGCCAATGGTTCGGCCTGAATAATGATCGATGCAAATGGATCATCGGTTGTAAACAGGTTGCCATTGCCACGAATGATGGTCATTCGTATGCGAGCCGCGCCGGGAATATTATTGCGACTGCACAGGTCAAGAATGATCTGGGTAAGATAATCTGCGGTATAATGAACCGGCAGTTGCATTTGCAAAACCGCCAGGCCGTGGTTCATCCGCTCCAGGTGGAAATCGAATAGCGGCATATGCCCCTGGCCCGCCAGGTCATGCGGACGGGCATTCACCACTTTAATGGTCTCAAACAAACCATCGCCAAAACGCAGTCCTCTGTTGCCGGCAGAAATGATGGGGGTGTCAGCCGGTATTATCTCTTCATTGTAAAACAACCAGTTCATGGGGTGAAGTTCAGGAAAGAATGGAAAAAGACAAAAAGTCATTGCTAATGCTGGCTGATAAAGGTCTTTTTCTGAAATGTATTATAACTGGATCACTACAAACACAATTTAAACTTTGATCTAAACCATACAAAATACAGTTCTAATGCATAAGTTACGTGCGTTTTGTCTGCGTTTGGTCTGGGTTTGGTGTGCGTTTGGTCTCGGTTTCAATAAAAAAAATTACAAATGAATTATGGTCATGCTACCTATATCATCTATCAGGCAGTGTTTGAACATTAGAAAAGGAAGAAGCAAAAAAAATCCGTCCCGTCTCGGTTAAACACGAGACGAGACGGATATAACAGACATTTTGACTGAACGAGAACTAATTGAAACGTATTAAACGTTCTGATCGATTATTCCATTTTTAACTGCGTACATAACAAGACCGGCCATGGATTTGGCGCCGGTTTTGGTTTTCAGCTTGTCGCGGATAGCTTCAACAGTACGCGGACTGATCTCTACGATGTCAGCAATTTCTTTCGTGGTCTTTTCTTCACACATGAGCTTCAAAACCCGAATCTCTTTTTCCGATAAGTTTACATCCTGTGGTCCGGCTATATCTGTGCGTTTGGTACGCAAACCAGTTAATAAAGCCTTGTTGGTAAGCTCATTAAAAAAGAACTCCTGTTCATAACAGGTTTTAATGGCCTGGTAAATGGTTTCTGAATCGGAGTTTTTGGTGAGATAAGAGTTCGCGCCGATTTCCATGAGTTTGCTGATCATGGAGTGATCGTTGTGCATGGAAAGAATAATGACTTTTGCTTCTGGCCGAAGTTTGCGAATCTCAGGCAAGGTTTGAATACCATCCATAATAGGCATCTGGATATCCAGCAAAATAATGTCTGGTTCGATGTGTCTGAGCAGGTTTAAGAGCTGCATGCCGTTGTCGGCTTCGGCAATGAGCTCTACGTCCCTTTTCGCAGATAAGGCTGTACGTACTCCGGCCCTGAATAGGGCATGGTCGTCAGCAATAGCTACTTTAATAACGCCTTCGGTGTCAGGTTTTTTCATGCGGGTTGTATTTTTTTATAAGATAAGGGATTGAAAATGTCTGTTTACACGATTTCATTTTCGCCCCCAAAGTCTTAAATTTTCGTGACAAATACTATAGCAGATTTACGAAATTATATTATTTCGGAATATACGTAAACTATTTTAAAGGTAAGTTTACTATCTGTATATGTATTTAGCACTCTACCTGTATGTGTATCTTACTAGTGTGGTAAGTAAATACCGAATAAATAAAATAGGGCAATTCTGCTCTTGTCCACATAGTTATCCACAAGTACTTTTGGGGCCAAGTTGGTTGACGGGGATAGCAGCCTCGTATTCGTCCAGAGTCCTTTAATTCAACCGTCCAAAAGTCATTCTAATATTCTATGGATACCGGTAAAAATCCAATGTCAATCAACTTGCTTTTTTTCGCCTTTTACCTTAGTCAATAGACTGTCCCTGTAAAAACACGTTCATCCATTCCCTGCATCATCTGCAACCTTTGAAAACAGCGTACCCGTAATCAATTCCTGGAAAGGCCTGGCTGTTTGGCTCGTATTAATCCCTAGCTTATGGAATCTATTCAGAGAGCCATTGTTAATTAACCTGTTGATCCTCTGAAAGTATGTAAACGTTGTTGGTTAGTGCTGTGTGTGTAAAGTTACTATGCCTGCTTTTTTTATTCGTGCTTTCGGTACGGCAAATAAAAAGGCAGGCATTTTTTTTCCTGTTATGGGAGGAATGTGGAAAAGAAGCTGGCTACAAGCTGCACGCTTCAAGCTGCAAGCAAAGGCAACAAAGCATAAACACTATAAGCCATTTAATTGTTGCTGCATTCTTTTTACGCGGTCTTCGAGTTTTTCCGATGTGAGATTTTCCCGCATGCTATCTACTTTAATAGGAAAACAGAATGGGGTTAATTGCTGTGGAAAAGTAATGATGATCTTCGATCGTTGTACCCTTTCCAACATGTTTCGTAGTCGTACTTCTTCCATCTGCTGATCGAATACTTCCTGGTAACTTTGCCGTAATAGTAAATTGCCCGGTTCATATTCAGAAAATACATTAAACAATAAAGAGGCCGAGGATTGTAAATGCCGCGCTTTTTTTTGCTCGCCGGGATAACCCTGAAATATCAATCCACCGATGACAGCTATATCGCGAAATTTTCGTTTTGCCATTTCTGTTGCATTGGCACTTCGCTGAATATCAGCCAGTAAATTATCGGCAGTGAACAACTCATAAACATTGGTGTCATCCACCGGTATTGGTTGATCGCTCAGCAATTCAAACCCATAGTCGTTCATGGCAAAGGAAAAAGTGATGGGCGTTATTTTGCTGATGCGCCAGGCCAGAATGGCTGCCATGGCTTCATGCACCAGCCGGCCTTCAAATGGATAAACAAACAGGTGATATCCGTCCTTGGTTTCTATTTGTTCAATCAACAGTTCATTGGCCCCGGGCACATGCGATAACTCTTGCTGCAGGTTGAAGAGGGGTTGCAAAACCTGCAACTCAATATCGGGCGTGTACTTTTTTGTTTGTGCCCGCCCAGATGACCCGGTCAAACGGGGTTTGCCGTTTGTAGTTGGTGGTTGTTCAATGTCGAACCTCTGACTCTCGATATCGGATTTCCTACTTCTTACTTCCGACTTCCCGCTTCTTTCTTCCGACATATTCCTTGCCTCTTCAAACTTCTCCCGCAGCTTCTTTCCCAAATTAGCACTCAACGGCATGCGACCGCCCTGCCAACTGGGGACAATGGATTTTTTTGAATTTGATTTTCGAACCAGGGCCGTCATATCCTTGATGGTTACCAGCTCCAGGTTGCGGCCGGCCAGGGTAAATACATCGCCGGGCGACAAACGGGTGATGAACCATTCTTCTATTACGCCAATAAATCCACCGCTTACGAATTTTACTTTCATCATAGATTCGCTCACAATGGTGCCAATGTGCATCCGATGCCGCATGGCTATGCGCCGGCTGGTGATACGGTACACATCGTCAATGATCTCCACCTTTTTATATTCGTCATATTGTTGCAACGCATTACCACCCGTGGTGATGAATTCAAGGATGGCCATCCACTCGTTGTGGGTCATGTCGCGATAACAATATGTTGATCGTAATTCTTCAAAAAGGGCCGCCGGTCGAAAACCATCCGAAATGGCGAGGGTGCTCAGGTATTGTATCAGCACATCGAAACACAACAGCATGGGTTCCCTGCTTTCGATAAACGTTTCTGCAACGGCATTTTTCAATGCAGCGGCTTCTACCAGTTCCAGCGAATGAGTGGGTAGAAAATAGATCTTACTTACATCGCCCGGACTATGACCGCTTCGTCCGGCCCTTTGTAAAAAACGGGCAACGCCTTTGGGCGATCCCACCTGTATTACCGTTTCAACCGGCCGAAAATCTACACCCAGGTCAAGGCTGGCAGTACAAACCACTGCTTTGAGCTTGCCGCTGTGCAGGGCTTCTTCTACCCAGATGCGCAACTCCTGTTCAATGCTGCCGTGGTGCAAGGCGATGACGCCGGCCAGGTCGGGCGCGGCTGTTAACAATGCCTGGTACCATTGCTCACTCATACCCCGGGTATTGATAAATATGAGGGTGGTGCGACTGGCATCTAAAATGGGCAATACTTTATGGATCAGCTTAAGTCCCAGATGCCCCGCCCAGGGATACTTTTCAATTTCGTCGGGAATGATGGACTCAATGATGATGTCTTTCCGGATGTTGGCTTTAACGATCACCCCGGCCTCTATGAACTTCCCCTCCACTGGAGGGGGGTGGGGGGAGGCCACTGGCGATAGCAATACTTCCTTCGCCTGGTCGAGATTGCCAATGGTGGCGGAAATACCCCAGACGCGCAGGTTTGAGTTTGTGTCAGCCTGCGCCACATCGGGCAGTGCTGGCATCTCATGGTCTTCAGCCGTAGTTCCGCTTTCAATAAACTGCCGCCGCAGGCCAACCAGCCTTGAAACCGCCAGCTCTACCTGCACTCCTCTTTTTGAACCTATCAGCTCGTGCCATTCGTCAACCGCCAAAATCTGCAGCTTTTCAAAAACCGCCGGATACCCTTTTTGCGCCAGCAGCAGTTGCAGGCTTTCAGGTGTGATGATCAATACTTCGGGCATCTTGCGTTTTTGCCGCTGCCGTTCATTGATATCGGTATCACCATTGCGGATGCCTATTTTCCACTCCATGCCAAGTTCGGTGATCACTTCTTCCATGGCCCGGCCAATATCTTTGGCCAATGCGCGTAGCGGGGTGATCCACAACAATTGTAGTCCACTATTGGCTTTTGTTTGCCAGTTTGCGGGATGTTTATTGATAAAGTCGATAACAGCGCCCAGAAAAACAGAAAAGGTTTTTCCGCAGCCAGTGGGCGCATTTACCAATCCGCTTTTGCCATCGATGATATGTTGCCAGGTTTCTTCCTGGAAGGGAAAGGGATGGAGGCCTTTATTGGCCAGCCAGTCAACTATGATCTTATATCCGGTAGATGTTTGAAGCCGCATAACACAAGGGCATACAGGAACATTGTTTTGTGTTTCGTATGCCTTTTCCTTTGCCGGCTAATTTAATGAATTTTAGAATGGTGGAACAGGTTCGTTATCCGGGTAGAAAAAGCATGTCGTTCCCTATTTTGGAAAATTTTTCCGTTAAAGGGAAGTAAATACAGTTGTCTATATGTTTTTACCAATGCGATAAGAGTAATCCCGTAAAATTAATATATGGTTATAAGTGTATTATGTACAGATATTTAAGTAGATAGATGTACAGGTAATTGGTAATGGGAAGCGCTTTGTTTTTTAATCTGGCGCGTGTTTGGAGAAATGGTATGCGCAACCCAACCCTCGTACCACATGAAACTTAATTTTCGTACCCCGGCCAATAATCATTGGTTATTGGTGATCATATGGGTGGTATTTACCACCCGGGCAGCAACTGCCCAATGCCCTGGCGGCAGTTTTTCCAATACCGCCGGTACTTTTACCAACGGACAAACGGTATGTATCACCACTGGTTTTAGTGGCGCTATTCAATTAAACAATGGCGCTACCATGGTGGTCATTAATGGGGGTAACTATACAGGTAACCTGGATGCCAATAATGGTTCTACCATACAAATACAGGCGGGTGGTGCCTTTGCGCCTGGTCAGGCAAATAATTTCGCTGGCAATATTACCAACAATGGAACGGTAAACATTAATAATATTTCACTTAGTAATGGCGCTGCCATCACCAATAACGGCAGTTTTACGTGGAGCAGTAACTGGAACCAGAATAACCCGATCACGGTATCGAATACGGCCTGTGGTGCAATGACCTTTAGCCAGGGCACCAATGTTGGCAGCAGTGCAGTTATTACAAATAACGGTGTATTGAATTTTGCGCAGGGGCTCACTACCAGCAGCGGAACCAGTATTAATAATCGAGGCCGGGTAACTGTTAATGGGGATCTTAATATAGCAGGATTGTTCAGGAATCAAAATATAGCAGTTTTTAAAGGCAGCAATAATACGATCAGCAGCAACAATACCGGCGATTCGCTGGTTAACCTTGGGATGATCACCGTTACCGGCAGCATTACCACTTCAATACGCACACGTAATGAAGGGTTGATGAGAGTGCACGGGTCATATACGATCAATGGCAATCCCTTTCTTATAAATAATAACAACGCGCAGGTAAGAATAGACGGCTCTTTTAGTAATAATGGCCAGGTACAGGGAAATGGCAGTTTATATGTTGCGGGTAGTATTGGTAATAACCAAACCGTCGCCGGTTATGGCGCAGGCGCTCAACGGCTTACTGTTAACCAGGCTGTGCCGCCAACTACCAGTGACCTGAATGTCAATGGCGGGCTGGTTGGCGGTGATACTGCTACCTATATTCCTACCATGAGTAACCCGGCTTCCTGTGTTGTATTGCCTGTAAGGCTTTCTTCGCTGCAGGCTGTTTATCATAACGACCAGGTTCAATTGAACTGGTTTGCCTATACGCAATCAGATGCTCGTTCCTTTACCATTGAATATAGCCAGGATGGTCAGTCGTTTACTGTAGCAGGTAATATGATGGCCAATGGCACTGATAACCCAACTGCCTCATATGTGTATATGCATGCACCCGCTTTTACAGGAACTGTTTTTTACCGCGTACGCGAAACAGATCTGGATGGAAGTATGTATTACAGCAATATGGTGGCAATAAGAACCGGGAATATGTTATTGACAACAACCAATGTGTTCCCCAATCCTTTTATTGATAACCTGCAAATTAGTATGCAACTGGAGAAAGCCGGAATGATTCAGGTAGCGCTGTTCAATGCGAGTGGCCAATTGGTAGGTAAGCTTCAACAGCAAGGGCTGAAAGGCCAGAATGCGATAGCCATGAGTAATTTGTCGGCGCTGCTTCCCGGTACTTACCTCTTGCAAATAAAAGCAGGCGAACATACTACGTTTGAGAAACTGATTAAATGATGTTACACGAGGGTTATTTGCACATCAGGCCCCGCGAAAGCGGGGTTTGCTTTTTTACCCCCCAACCCCCTAAAGGGGGAGCTAGTTGAAAAGTTAATAAAGTTGATGGAGGTGATAAAGGCCGAGCATTAGTTTTTAATTCAAATTTTTTTACTCCCGGTTACCAGTTAGCCACACAACAAGCCTATTCTCCTTTATCAACATTATCAACTCTATCACCCTTCAACATCCTAAAGCGTCTTCATATACTCGATCACCGCTTTGCGCTCTTTCTCCTTTAATTTATCGCCGTAGGTATGGCCGTAATTGCCATAGCCTGGCAGGTCGGTATTATAGATCGTGTTGCCGCCGGGCTTTTCTTTTTTTGTATACTTCCAGCCCAGCTTTTCATAATCGTATTCCGGTTTGTCAAAATCACGGTCCCAGTATTTGGGACGAAGATCGCTGTTGAGCAATGCATCCAGCGTTGGCACCGATCCGTTATGTAAATAAGGTGCGGTCACCCAAATGCCGTCGAGTGGGGGCGCAATGTAACCCATAAAAGGCTCCAGCCGGGCTGGATGATCGCCGGTAGTGAACCAACTTTGGTTGAACCAGTTTACAAACTGCGGATTGGAATAATTGCTTTTGTATAAAAAAGAATCGGTTTGAATAACGGCACCTGGTATCAACAGGTTGGGATATTTTTCGTTGTCACCGTAGCTGCCATGACAACCGGAACAATTCTTTATAAAAATGGTTTCGCCTTCATTGGCCAGGGCGGTATTTATTGCCGCCGGATATTTTGGTGGTTCTAATGAATAGATATAGGCCAGCAGATCTGGCATATGCGTATCAACCTCATGCGATTCGGCCGTATCGTTTACTGTTAGCAGGTTCGATGCCATCAAAAAACGCCCGAAATCACCCCGGCCCAACCCATTATAGAACATCGCATTCTTTTTCTTCAACAACCACCAGGCCGGTACATCGGAGGGAATAACGCCTTCGGGTATATCCAGCTTCGCTTCGGGGTTCCATTTGAATGTTACCGGGTCGCGATGCGCTACCAGCACAGCGGCCAGGCGATCGGCTGCATTTACGCCCCTGATATCGGTGATCAGGAATGGACTGATCGTTTTGGCTACATCAAAAAATGATTTGGCTGCTCTGTATTTATTGGGAGCTGTGAGCTTAAGTACGTTTTCAGCTGTTTTCAGGTTCTTCAGGTTCAGTTTTTCATTCCTTGAAAAATCAATGAATGTATTGCCCAATCCCATGACCAATTTATTGTCGAATACCTGGGCATGGCATTGCATGCAGTTGGGAGCTACCAGTACTTCTCCGCTTGCTGAAGTAATGGCTGTGTATTCGTGTGAAATGTCGGCGTTTTTACCGGTACGTTCCAGGTAATTGATCTTGTCTTTGCCCATGCCCATAACAAACATGTTGAAGGGGATGCCGCCCTTTACATAATCACCGGTAACCAGGTAATCGTATCCTTTCTGCACATCGCCACCCGTACGCTGCACACTTGGCGGAATAGGAACGGGTTCATATTCGCCATTGGTTAACACCCCGGTAAAAGCCGCGCCGCAGATCACAATCAGTGCCAGGACCATCCATTTTTTCATCTGTTCATATTTATTTTCTTTTGGCCAGATGGAACTTACCATGACAAAATTTTCATTTTCCTGAGGTTCAATATGAAAATTTTGTCATAGACGTTTCATTCGATCAGGAATTGTACTGCTAATTTACGACAGATGCGACAAGTAAGAAGTTATAAGATTCTAAAAGGAAACCTGGCCGAATAGGGGTGGCGGGACTTATTTTCCATAAATTTCCAGCATCTTCTTCAGATCTTCGAGGGTATTTATTTCATTGGGTGGTTTGTCGGTGCGCCAGCGGCTGATGCGGGGAAATCGAAGGGCTACGCCCGATTTGTGCCGGTTGCTGGCGGCAATGCCTTCAAAAGCTATTTCAAATACCAGTTCGGGTTTTACAGTACGAACGGGGCCAAACTTTTCGAGCGAGTTCCTTTTTACAAACGAATCTACCTGCGCAAACTCTTTATCGGTTAAACCGGAATTAGCCTTTGTAAAGGGAACCAGTTTATCACCGTCCTTTACGGCGAACGTGTAATCGGTATACAGGTTGCTGCGCCGGCCGCTTCCTTTTTGTGCATATACCATCACTGCATCGATGGTTAGCGGATCGATCTTCCATTTCCACCAGTCGCCCCTGCGGCGGCCAACCAGGTATGCCGATGATCTTCTTTTTAACATCAACCCTTCACTGTTGATATTGCGGCTTTGTTCGCGGATGGTCGTTAATTCATCCCAATTACTGAAGGTAACAATAGGGGATAGTTGCAGCCAGGGCAATTGCATGGCGCCGATCAGCTCTTCCAATGCCGCCCTGCGTTCGGATAATGCCCAGCCTCTTACATCTTCTCCATTTAATTCCAGCAGGTCATATGCAAACAAACCTATGGGCGCTTCCTGCAAATGTTTTTTGGTGATATTCTTTCGCCCGATACGGGTTTGCAATACATTAAAATTAAGAACCTGCCCTTCTTTGTACGGCAATATTTCTCCATCTATTACAATGCCATTCGGCAGTTTGCTTTGCAGGATACTGTACTCGGGAAATTTGTCGGTAATAAGATCTTCACCGCGGCTCCATACATACAGCTGGTCATTTCGTTTGATCACCTGTCCGCGTATACCATCCCATTTCCACTCTGCCTGCCAATCGGCCGGTTCACCGAGTTCCTGCAATGCATCTTCCAGTGCATAAGCCAGGTAGAAAGGGTAGGGTTTTGAGTAATCTGTTTGGGTCGATTGTTCGCTTAAAAGCTGATCAAATAAAGTAGTAGCAGGGTCCCAGTTGCCGCTGATACGGTGGGCAATGATACTGGGCTCCAACTGTACGGTGCGGGCCAGTGCATTCACCATTAATTTTTGTGAAACCCCAACGCGAAAAGTGCCTGACAATAGTTTGTTGAATACGAAACGTTCGCGACTGGTCAACTCCAGCCACGACTGCAGAATAAATATTTTCTTCTCCTCTTCTGTTGCTTTTTCCAGCTGCTGGAATTTTTCAACATAGTAATGAAGGGGCTGAGCAGCCTCCCCCCAACCCTCCCGCTGAGGCGGGACAGACTCTCCGGTGGCGGGAGAGTAAGAACCCTTTTTTTCGGGTATTAATAGAGCAATGGTTTCCGACAGATCGCCCACGGTATGATAACATTCCTGGAACAACCAGATGGGTAAATGAACCAGCTCGGTGCACCATACGGCCAGTTGGGTGCCGCTAACGGTACGGCGTGGCCGGCGTCCGCTGAACAGGGCAATCACCCACACTTTATCTTTTTCATCGGCGTGCGCAAAATAAGCTGACAACGCATTCAGCTTGTCGTTGGTTTTTGTGCTCGCACTAAGGATGAATATAAGTTGGGCAAAGGAATACATGCCCCCTACCATACCCCCGACCCCTAAAGAGGAGTCACTATCCTGGTTCATATTGGAAGCATGTTTATTCATTTATGTATTTTACCATTCGGTATAGATTAAAACGCCTGGGTTTCATCTTCTCCGCCAGCTGGCGGAGGCAGGGGGGATTCATCCTCCGTTCCATATTCCGTCTTCACCTCCTTCGCATCTATCCCAATTTCAGTAAGGTATCTGCTGAAAACCGATTGAAACCCATGTGTGATGTATACTTTTTCCGCACCGGTTGCTTTTACTGCCTGTAGCAAGCCATTCCAATCGGCATGATCGCTGAGGGCAAAACCGGCATCGGCATTTCTGCGTCGTTGGTTTCCGCGCACCTGCATCCAACCGCTGCAAATACCAACGCTGTGCGAACCGAAGCGACGCATCCACGGACTGCCATCGGCTGATGGCGGCGCCATTATTACACTGCCTTTAAATGCTTCTTTGGGTGTATCGGGTATAATGCGTTGTACGGCCGGTAATTTCCAACCTGCCTGTAATAAGGTTTCATGCACATTCCAGATAGCGCCATGTACATAAATATTGCCTGTTACTTCTTCCAGTGCTTTTAAAAGCCGCTGTGCTTTTCCCAGGCTGTAACCAATCAACACGGATGTTTTATTGGCCAGTTCATTGTTGCGTATCCAGTGTTGGATATCGTGAAATATTTCCTGTTGTGGTTTCCAGTTGTAAATGGGCAATCCGAAGGTGGATTCTGAAATAAAAGTATTGCAGGGGACAGGTTCAAATACACCGCTAATGCCATCGGCTTCGGTTTTATAATCACCGCTTACCACCCATACTTCGCCTTTGTGTTCAACACGGATCTGTGATGAACCAATTATGTGGCCTGCAGGATGCAGCGATACTGTAACTTCATTCAGGTAAATTTTTTCATTCCATTCAACAGCCTGGTAGTTGTTGGGGCCTAACCGTAATTGCAATAAAGGCAGGGTATCGCGATGACATAAGTAGGCCTGGCTGCCGCTGCGGGCATGATCGCTGTGGGCATGGGTGATCACTGCTTTTTCAACCGGTTGCCAGGGATCGATGTAGAAGTTACCCCGTTCACAATAGAGACCTTTATCTGTAAATGCTATTAATGGCATGCATTTCAGGTTATAAAGTACTCTGTAAAAAAAGATGTGCCACGTTTTCAAAACGTGGCACATCTAAAATATCTTAAAACTTATGACTTACAACTTAATACACCGTCTTAATCACACCATCTACTTTCTTTAAAAAATATAGCTTTTTGTTTTCATAGTAGTCGTGCGTCATGGTCGTTTTATTGATGACCGGTTGAATATCGAAATCACCAAAGAGCATGTGTTTTTTATCACTCAGGCTCGATCCCACGTTCTTCCCATACAGGTGTAATAAATGGCCAAAGTGGTACAGGCTTTCATAACCACGGAAAACCATATCCGATGGCCGCGAGTAGAACGTTGACTTGAAATTTTCAGTCACGGTTGCTGCGAGTTTACCGGTAGGCGCCACATAGAATGACGTACTGTAGATTATTTCAAGGTTTTTGTACTGCGATTTTTCAAAATCGATCTGGTCCCAGTTTGGCATGCCTATTACCACATTGGGGCTGCCGGCAGTGCTTAACAGGGCCAGTGACTGGCAAAGTGTTCGGGCGAATGCTGTATCCAGACTGCCGACCAGGCAAATATTCGGTTTTCCGCTGTTGAGGTATACTGACAGTTTATCGGGTGTGATGATACCATCGAGCATAATGTACTTCAACTTCAGTTTTACGGACGTAGTCTTTTCAAACTCGGCAAAGTAACCCCGCAGCCGGTCTTCCGTAACACCTTTCTTTCTGAAAACAGTGATCTCCTGTAACGAATAATTCTTTTGCAGGAAACGGTAAATGCCATTGCAATGCGTGATCAGTGTCGGGTTAAGAATAACGTAATGCGGGTTATTCGTAATGCCTGCATCGATCGGCATGTTGGCATTGATGAAAGGAATATCCAGTGCTGCTGCTGCGTTGGCCAGTTTTACTATTTCGGTAGCTGTTACCTGTCCAATGATGAGATCGGTTGATTTGAACGCTTCACTTACCAGCAGGGAATCTATCTGTTGCGGAGGCACTTTGGTATCATATACATGAATATCCAGTTTAATGCCTTCCTTCTTTAAAGAGTCGATTGCCAATTCAGCGCCTTCCCAAAATGCCAGCCCCGGGCCTGCTTGTCTTGGAAAGGTTTTATTATCGAACCGGTAATTGCCGGCCTGGTCAAAGGCCGAATCAAGATACAGTGGTGTAAAAATCGCAATATGTTGGCGGGTAGTGTCTGTTTGCGCTGTCGTTGCTGTTTGATAAGTTGGTGTTATTTGTGCGAATACAGGCGCTACCAGACCCAAGGCAAGGCATGAAAGTAATAATACGATCCATTTTTTCGTCATAGGGAATGCTTTATGTACAAATATTGAAGTGTCGCTGGTTATTCACTCCTCATGAAACTCAATGTTACCCCGCCTGGGCGGGATAACAAATAACGTATTATCTACAGACGTTTACTCCCATTCTATCGTTGCAGGCGGTTTACTACTAATATCATAAACCACCCGGTTAATGCCTCTAACGTTATTAATGATATCAGTCGAAATATGTGCCAAAAATTCATAGGGCAAATGTGCCCAGTCGGCGGTCATGCCATCAACCGAGGTAACTGCTCGTAAAGCTACGGTGAATTCATACGTTCTTTCATCGCCCATGACCCCTACACTTTTCACCGGCAGCAAAATAGCGCCGGCCTGCCAAACCTGGTCGTATAGATTATGTTCTTTCAAACCCTGCACATACCGGTGATCGGCTTCCTGTAACAATTGTACTTTATCGGGGGTGATTTCTCCCAGAATGCGAATGGCCAGACCGGGGCCGGGAAAGGGATGCCGATTTAACAGTTCGGCGGGAATGCCCAACTCGCGTCCAACGCGGCGTACTTCATCTTTAAATAAGAAGCGCAAAGGTTCCACCAGTTCCAGGTGCATGATGTCGGGTAAACCGCCTACGTTGTGGTGCGATTTAATGGTTACCGATGGACCATGTACCGAAACACTTTCAATCACATCGGGGTAAATAGTACCCTGTCCCAGCAGTTCAACACCTTCAAAAGATTTGGCTTCCTGCTGAAATACCTCAATAAATAAGCGTCCAATGGTTTTACGCTTGGCTTCCGGGTCGGTTTTGCCCAGCAGCTCATCGTAAAACATTTGCTTGGCATTTACACCCTTTACATTCAGTCCAATGGTATTATAGGTATCGAGTACCTGCTCGAACTCATTTTTGCGTAATACGCCGTTATCTACAAAAATGCCATACAGGTTATTGCCGATGGCTTTGTGTATGAGGGTAGCAGCAACGGTAGAATCAACGCCACCGCTCAATGCCATGATCACTTTACGGTTGCCGATCTGTTTTTTCAGAGCATCAACCGTATCGGTTATAAAGTGGGCGGGCGTCCAGTTTTGCTGGCAGCCGCAGATATTTACGAGGAAGTTTTTAATGATCTTTTTCCCTTCCACCGAGTGATATACTTCGGGGTGGAACTGAACACAATACAACGGATTGGATTCGCCGTTCTTTTTAAACGCAGCGAAGGGAATGCTGTCAGTAGTAGCCAGCACATTGAAGCCTGTTGGCATTTGCAGCACCGAATCGCTGTGGCTCATCCAAACCTGTGACTGGTCCATAACATCTTTCAGCAACACATCGTCGGTTTGTTTGTGCATCAGGGCGCGGCCGTATTCACGCTTGTTACTTTTGGCTACCTGGCCGCCGAATTGTTTGGCGGTTAACTGGGCGCCGTAACAAACACCGAGTACGGGCAGTTGCCGGTGCAGGGCTTGTACGTCTACTTCCGGGGCGTTTGGATCATTTACTGAGAAGGGCGAACCCGAGAGGATAATGCCTTTCAGTGAAGGATCTATTTCAACTTTTTTGTGATAGGGAATTATTTCGCAATATACGTTGGCCTCCCGGACGGCCCTGGCAATCAATTGAGTATACTGACTGCCGAAATCGAGAATTAAAATCTTTTCCGTCATGGTGGTGCGAAGGTAAGAAAATCAATAAGCAATAGGTAATTGACAATTAGCAAAATTATTCAATGCTTATTACCTGGTGTCTATTGCCCATTGGGGTTGCCTTTTGTCCTCTCTGTCTTCAACCTATATTAAATTAATCCCCTATTCATCAGCCATTTACTGTAACATTTTCATGCCCTTCGCGTCAAATGATGCAAAAACAGGTTATTTTGTATTACTTAATAACCAAACCTACACATGAAAAAATTAGCTACTCTGATCTTATTGTCAACCGTGCTGGCTGCCGGTTGCGGGTTTAACGGAAAGCGGATAAAAGGAAATAACGAAGTAATCACCGAGAACAGGAATTCCGGTGATTTTTCCGGGGTTTCGTCCTTTGGTTCTTTTAATGTGTATGTGGCGAATGGCCCGGCTTCCGTAAAAATTGAAGCGGAAAGTAATCTTCTGCCTTACATTGAAACGTTTGTTGAGGATAATATTTTAAAGGTACGCTCCAAAAAAGGGGTGTGGTTAAGCACTAACCGCGATATAAAGATTTTTGTAACAGCCCCAAGGTTTGCGAAAATACATTCCGTTGGATCGGGCGATATCATAGGGCAAACCAAAATAGTAGATTCTTCAAAGATCGATCTTCACGTGAGTGGAAATGGCAAAATAAATCTGGATGTCGATGCGCCTGAAGTAGTGGCTGAGCTAACCGGAAATGGTGGTATTCAGTTAAAAGGGCAGTCAAGATACTTTGATTGTAAATTATTGGGCAATGGTAATTTGAAAGCATTTGACCTGATGGCGGAAGAAACCAAGGTGCACATCATGGGAAATGGTGATGCGGAAGTATATGCCAGTATAAAGCTGGATGTATCGCTTACAGGAAATGGGACAGTGCGTTATAAAGGAAATGCGCAGCCTTCCACCCATATAACCGGTAATGGCAGTATTACCCAGGTGAAATAAATAATAACACTAATCATCTATCCAAAGCTTTTTTATGAAGAAGATCACTATCATATTACTGGGCGCTATTGTTTTATTGAATGCCTGTATGTGGAACGGCCACCGGGTAAAAGGAAATGGAAAAGTGACAACGGAAAGCAAGCAGTTTGGCGATGTTACGGGCGTTGAGCTGCATGCCAGTTTTGATGTATATATTAGTGAAGGCAGCCCGGCGGGTGTAAGAATAGAAGCCGAAGAAAATATCATTCCGCATATTGAAATGCATGTAGTGAATGGCATTTTGAACATTGAAGAAGAAGACAACGTAAGGCTGCGTCCCCGCAAGCCCGTGAAAATATATATTACTTCGCCCGGCTACAGTAAAATTCAGGTACACAGCTCGGGTAATATTATCGGGCAAACAAAGATCACAAACGACACGAAACTGGACTTAAGTGTATCAGGAAGCGGTGAGTTAAAACTAGATGTTGATGCGCCTGAAATAGAAGCCAATGTTTCGGGTAGCGGCGAAGTGCACCTTTCCGGTGATACAAAAAAGTTCAGCGGCGATGTAACCGGTAGCGGCGAGATAAAAGCCATTAATTTAAGGTCAGAAGAAGCGGACCTGCAGGTATCGGGAAGTGGTAGCATCGATGTGAATGCCAGTGTAAAGCTGGATGCCAATATTTCCGGCAGTGGTGATGTACGCTATAAAGGAGATCCTACCGTCAATAAGAATGTTTCGGGCAGTGGTGATATAAGGAAAGTTAATTAGTTCACAGTTCACAGTTCATAGTTCACAGTTCACAGTTCCAATGCAAACAACTAAGAACTTATAGATCTATATATTTCACACTGATCCTGATATCCCGGTTCCTGCCTTTATCATCCGTGCAGCTGATCTTTATCGGTCCTTCATCGGGTATAAAGAACTGGCGGTTGTGCGCGTTGTCCGATTTATAGAACTTGTTGTTGATATACCAGTACACTTTGTGTACATCGTTGCCTACATTGCAGGTGAGCTGTAAAGGCTCCGGATTTTTTTTACTGATGAAATATTCCGAGCCATTGCGCGGCGAAGTGATGACCGGTCCGCCTTCCTTAAATACCCGTTCACAAGCGGGATTATGCGGCGGCATTTTCTCATACACCAAATGGCGTTCTTCATAATAGCGTTGCATTTCAGGCGATACCGTGCGGATCCACTTCTTTTTATATCCACCGGCCGGCATACAGGTTTTGCAATACGAGATCTTTTCGTCGGCTGACAGCGCTACTTCCTCTATGTTATTGCACAGCTGGGTAGAAGAGATCAATGGTATGAAGTAGTCGGTGACCGTGTTTTGACAGTGTCCGGCGGGTGGTAAACCGGTTTCTGAACAAACCATGCGTATGTCGCAGTCCTTCGGCTGGCTGAACCATTGTTCATCGCTGTCGTAATCGATGGTGTTGAAAATTTTAAACAGCAGGGGCGTGGCTATATTGGCGCCGCTTAACTCCGGAATACCGAGTGCGGAAAAATTGCCCGTCCATATACCTACGGTGTATTTCCTGTTGTACCCAATACTCCAGGCATCGCGGCGGCCGTAGGAGGTGCCGGTTTTCCAGGCAATCTTGGGCATGTGTTCCGTGCTTTGCCAGTTCAATGGAAAATCGGGCCGGTTCACCTTTGATAAAATTTCATTGATCATAAACGTAGCGGCCTCGCTTAAAATCCTTATTCCCTGTTTGGATTGCTGAACTTCTTCCCGGGTATATTTCGGGGAAACGAATTGGCCGTTATTGGCAAACAGCGAGTACATGCCGGTTAACTCTTCAAGGGTGGCGCCACAACCGCCCAGTATCATAGATAAACCCAGTTTGCGCTGATCTCTTTTGATCTGTTGAAAATTGCAATCGGCCAGTTTTGAAATAAAGGGATCTTTTCCCAGCCATTGCAATCCTTTTACCGCCGGAATATTTAAAGAATGTTCCAGTGCATACTCCATGGTAACATAGCCGTTGAATTGTTTGTCGTAATTCTCGGGTGCATACCCGTTATAATTTACGGACACATCGGTGATGATGGCTTTGGGCGTCATCAGGCCTTCGTCCATACAAAGACCATACAGCAAGGGTTTCAGGGTGCTACCGGGTTGGCGAATGGCGTTGGCGCCGTTTACCTGTCCGGCATCGATGGTATCGGTAAAATTGGCTGAGCCTACATAAGTAATTACGTTGTGCGTTTGGTTGTCGATAATGATCACCGCTGCATTGCGGATATTTTTTAAGGTGAGAATGCGACTGTAATCGGCTACCAGCTTTTCCGTTTTCAGCTGGGTATTCAGTTCAATATTGGTCTTAATAATATCGCCACCCTGTTGTTTCAGTTTCCAGGCAAGGTGCGGTACCAGTTGCGGAACAGTACCGCGGGTGGCGGTCAATGGTTCGCTGAGCGCATCTGCAATCTCTTTCTGCGTAAACACTTTGTCGTTGGCAAATTGTTGCAGCCAGCGGTTGCGTTCCTGTACAATGCGATCGTTGTGTTTACCCATTACCAGCGAGGAAGGCCGGTTGGGAATAATAGAGAGCGCCGTGATTTCGGCGAGGGACAGGTGATCGGGTTGCTTTTTGAAGTAGAGAATAGAAGCCGATTTCACGCCTTCAATATTGCCGCCATAGGGCACCAGGTTCAGGTACAGTTGCAGGATCTCGTTCTTGCTATACTTCCATTCCAGTTGCTCGGCCCGGAATATTTCAATCAATTTATTAAAGTAGGTCCTTCGTTTAGGTTCAAGCGCCCGTGCCACCTGCATGGTTATGGTGGAGGCGCCGGAAGTACGTTTCCTGCGAAAGATATTTTTTACAAAAGCGCGGGCTATGGCCAACGCATTCACGCCGGGATGCGAATAAAAATATTTGTCTTCTTTTTCAACAATGGTTTTGCGCAGGAGTGGAGATATCTCTTCCAGCTCTGTTTTCATGCGCCATTTTTGATCGTTTGTCAGGAAGGCGTGTATGACTTCGCTTTTATTATCGGTAATAATAGTGGAGTATTCAATGTTGTCGGGCAGCGGGAATACCCAGTTAAGGGAGAAAAATAAAACGATAATAACGGCGATCGTAATCATTGAGCGTTTGAGCCATTTGAGAGAAGGCGTGCTACGGTTCCAAACCGTGGCACGCCTAATTAGGCTTTTTAGCTTTTCGGGTATATACTTTTTCAACATTTATTCATTGTGAATTGCTTCACTTTTAACTACCCCCAAATATCCTGTTAGTAAATCATCATTATCTATTATTTTGTAAGAATCTTTATAAAATTTTTCGGGGTAAGATCTAATAACTCAAAAGCCAACTCTTTATTACAAAGAATCCCATTTCGGGCACCTAAAATAATTGCAGCTTTAATAACAAATTAACAAGCTGCATGAATAAAATGAATGTAACTTTCCTCTACAATTAAATTTATGTATGGCTTCCTCAAGCCTGCCCCCGTAACGAATTTAAAATATAATGTAGCGTATTTAAAACGGTGCATACTTAAATCTTCCATATTTAATTCCTTTTTGTATTTTACCGCCCCCAACCTTGCTGAATACGTTCGGTACGGGTGGGCATAACAACCTCTCTAATAACTTTAACCCTATATGCGCAAGCCACTGTTTTCCCTGATTACAATAGCGGTGTCGGTATTGTTTATCGTATCCGCCTGTAATAGAAGTGCAGTTTCTCTGAGTTATACCAATGCCAAAGGTGAAGTAGAATCCCTCGGTAACCTGGTGTTCCGTTTTGATAAATCCCTGGTGCCTGATTCATTGTTGAATCAATGGGATTCTTCCGAGTATATTACTTTCGAACCAAAAATTCAGGGTCGTTTTCGTTGGGAGCATCCCGATGAACTGGTGTTTTCGCCGGCACAAAATCTGTCGCCGGCTACTTCTTATAAGGCTACTTTGCGGAGCGACCTTCTTGATCATAGCAAATATGGCAAGATCGATAAGGATGAGGAGATCAGTTTTTTTACACCCTATCTGAAACTGGAAAATACAAATGTAACCTGGTTGCTGGCCGATCAGCATTCCACAACCGCCTATCCGCAGGTTGATCTGTATTTTAATTATGCCATCAGTCCGGCCAGCATTAAAGATAAAATGACGCTGCAACTCGATGGCCAGCCGCTTAAATACAATATCATTACGGAAGGAAATGATAGCAGAATATCGTTGCGTATTACGGGGTTCAAGATGACAGATAAAGATCTGGAGGCCAAGATATCATTCGATAAAGGACTTGTGCCAGATGGCGGTGTGAATGGAACCAAAGAGGCGATAGAAAATAAAGTGAGCATTCCTTCTCCTTATAATTTGACCATCAATGATGTGCATGCCGAACATGATGGGCTCACCGGAACCGTGTTTGTGCGTACCAGCCAACAGGTGGTGATGTCGAACCTTGCTTCAAACATCCGGTTTAACCCGGCTGTAAAGTTTGCTGTTGAACAAACCGATGATGGGTTTTCGATATCGAGTGAAAATTTTGATGCGGATAAAAGTTACGTTATTACGTTTAACAAAGGCCTGAAAGGCCGCATTGGCGAGCTGCGTGAACAATACGATAATAATATAGCGTTTGGTGAGTTGGAACCAGCGTTGAGTTTTGGTAATAGTAAAGCCGTATACCTGAGCGCCCTGGGCAACCAGAATATTGAAGTGCGCATTACCAATATTCCCAAAGTAAAAGTGATCATTTCAAAGATCTACGAAAGCAACCTGCTGGCAGCACAGCGCTATGGGTATAGTCCGCATGATGACAGACAGAGTAGCGGCGATGAAGAAGAGTATTATGGGGGGGATTATGATAATGGCAATGATGTTGCTTTCGGTGATATTATATACGAACAGGAAATTGATTCGCGTTCGTTACCTAAATACGGTAACAGCCGGTTGTTTACTTTTAATGTAGAAGATCGTCTGCCCGACTTCAAAGGCATTTATCATATCAAGATCAGGTCGGCTACTGATTACTGGGTTTCCGACAGTCGCTTTATTTCCAAATCAGATATCGGGTTAATTGCCCGGGAAGGAAAAGATAAACTGTTTGTATTTGCCAACTCCATTAAAACGGCACAGCCGGTGAATGGGATGAATGTGTTGGTGTATGGCAATAACAACCAGGTGCTGGGAACCGCGGCTACCAATGCCGATGGTGTGGCTGAAGTAGCTTTTTCGCGCAAGGAGTTTGCCGGGTTTAAACCGGCGATGATCATTGCTAAAACAGCTACTGATTTTAACTACCTGCCGCTCAGCAGTACTAAAGTAAATACCTCGCGGTTTGAGGTAGGTGGTAAACGCAGCAACAGCACCGGGCTCGATGCGTTTATTTATGCAGAACGGAATATCTACCGTCCGGGTGAAAAAGTGAATTTTGCCGTTATCCTGCGCGATCGTCTGTGGAAATCGCCGGGTGAGTTACCGGTAAAAATGAAATTCCTGCTGCCAAACGGTAAAGAACTGAAGAATTTCAGGAAAACATTAAACGTACAGGGCGCCACCGATGGTGATGTTGATATTTCAGAAGCGGCTATAACCGGTAGTTATACACTGGAAGTATATACATCGAACGACGTATTGCTGGCCAGCAAAAATTTCAGCATTGAAGAATTTGTACCCGATCGCATTAAGGTAAGCGCTAAACTCGACAAGCCTTTCCTTGAGCCGGGACAATCAATCACCATGGCTATAAATGCGGTTAACTTTTTTGGACCGCCCGCTGCGAATCGTAATTATGAAGCCGAGATACAGGTGAAGTCGGTTAATTTCAGTCCTAAAAAATACAACAAGTTTGATTTTAGTATCGAGAACCAGGGGCTGTCGTTCGATAAAAATGTAAAAGAAGGCAGTACCGATGAAAATGGAAATGCCAAACAAGTGTATGAAGCGCCTGCTTTGTTTGCAAACAAAGGATTGCTACAGGCCACTTTCTATGCAACCGTGTTTGATGAAACCGGTCGCCCGGTGAGCCGCAGCACTTCGGCCAATATTTATACCCAGCGTGTTTTCTTTGGCGTGGGAAGCGATGGCTACTGGTATTACCCGCTGAACCAAACGATGCAGATCCCGCTCATTGCGTTGGATAAAAATGAGGGCGTATTGAATGGGGCCCGGGCCGAAGTAAAAGTGATCAAACATGAATATCGTACGGTGCTTACCAAGAGTGGAAGTTATTTCAGGTACGAATCGCAAAAGGATGACAAGGTAGTAGCCGATCAAACCATTACCATCAGCGGCGAAAGCGCTACGTTTCCGTTTATTCCCCGTTCACCCGGCGAATATGAATTGCGGGTGGCTATCCCCGGTTCAAGCAGTTATGTAAGCAAAAGTTTTTATAGTTACGGATTCTGGGGCGGTGATAATTCTTCCTTTGAAGTAAATACCGAAGGTAATATTGATATTGAAGCTGATAAATCTTCGTATGAGGCAGGTGAAAGTGCCAAACTGTTGTTCAAAACGCCTTTCAGCGGCCGCATGCTGGTAACCATGGAAACCGATAAAGTAGTTTCTTACCAATATGTAAATGTAGAAAAGCGTACAGCTTCGGTTGATCTGAAAATATCTGCTGAACACCTGCCAAATGTATATGTTACAGCCACGCTCTTCAAGCCACATGAAGTAAGTGACATTCCATTGACGGTGGCGCATGGCTATAAAAGTTTGAAAGTAGAAGAGAAGAGCCGCAAAATAGCTGTGGAAATTGTAGCCCAAAAGTCGGTACGGTCGCGTACGCACCAGAAGGTGACCGTAAAAGCAGCAGCCAATAGTTTTGTGACTCTCGCCGTTGTAGATAATGGTGTGCTGCAAATAACAGATTTTAAAACGCCTGATCCATATAACCATTTCTATGCGCCTAAAGCGCTCGATGTAAATGGATATGATCTATATCCATTGTTATTCCCCGAGTTGAAAGCTACGCTGAGCAGTACGGGTGGTGACGGTGAACTGGAAATGAGCAAGCGCACCAATCCCATGCCGGCCAAACGGTTCAAGATCGTTTCTTACTGGAGTGGCACAACCAAGACCGGCTTTAGCGGTGATGCTGAATTTGAATTTGATATTCCGCAGTTCAGCGGTGAAGTGCGCCTGATGGCAGTGGCCTTTAAAGACGAAAGTTTTGGCAGCAGCGAAACCGCCATGACGGTAGCTGATCCGCTTGTATTAAGTACAGCGTTGCCGCGGTTCTTAAGTCCGGGCGATACGGTGAACATACCGGTTACCATTACCAATACGACCAACCGTTCTGCATCTGCTACCGCGCTGTTGAATGTGAGCGGTCCGTTGAATGTGTTGGGCGATAAACAACAATCGCTTACTGTTAACAGCAACAGTGAAGGGCAGGCCATCTTCCAGGTGGTAGCGTCGCCGGCTGTGAGTACAGGTAAGGTAAAAGTAGAAGTGCAGGGGTTGGGTGAGAAATTCACTGATGAAACCGAGATCAGCATACGACCAGCCTCGCCTTTACAGGTGGTTACAGGTAGCGGTTCTTTAACTGGCGGTAGTGCACAACACCTCAATATTCCGTTGAATGATTTTCTGCCAAACAGTACCGATTACCAATTGGTCGTAAGCCGCAGTCCGGCATTGGAATTGGGTAAGCAGATGCGCTACCTGGTATCCTATCCATATGGTTGTACGGAGCAAACCATCTCAACCGCTTTCCCGCAATTGTATTTCAGCGACCTGGCCGATCAGTTACAAAGTAACAAGGGTGGCAAGTCAAGCGCGAATTGGAATGTAACGGAAGCCATTCGCAAGATCAAGTTGCGACAATTGTATAATGGCGCTGTTACCCTGTGGGATGGAGAAGGCAGTGAAAACTGGTGGGCTACCGTATATGCAGGTCACTTTTTACAGGAAGCACAGAAAGCCGGGTTTGAAGTAGATAAGAATGTTTTGAATGGTATTCTCAATTATCTGAATAACCGGTTGAAAACAAAGGAGACTGTTTTTTATTACTACAATCAAAGCGATAAAAAGAAAATAGCGCCTAAGGAAGTGGCTTACAGTTTATATGTACTGGCCATGGCGGGCAAGCCCAATGTGAGCGCCATGAATTATTATAAAGCCAACCCCATGCTGTTGAGTCTTGATTGTAAATACCTGTTGAGTGTGGCGTATGCCATAGCAGGAGATAAAGCGAAGTTCAAGGAGTTGTTGCCTTCGTCATTTAGCGGCGAAGTATCGGTTGCACAAACCGGCGGCAGCTTTTATTCAGATATTCGCGATGAGGCCATTTCATTGAATGCCTTGCTGGATGCGGACCCATCTAACCCGCAAATACCTGTCATGGCAAAGCATGTGGCCGATAAATTAAAACAACGCAGCTGGTACAGTACACAGGAGTGTTCGTTTAGTTTTCTATCACTGGGCAAAATGGCCCGTGCCGCCAACAAGGCTACTGTTTCAGCCGATATAAAAGTGAATGGCAAAACGATAAGTAGTGTAGAGGGCAGTCCGCTGAAGTTAACTGCCAAACAATTGGGCGGAACCAGTATTGATATTACGTCGAAAGGTGAAGGCCGTTTGTATTATTACTGGCAAAGCGAAGGCATCAGTGCCAGTGGTACTTATAAAGAAGAAGATAATTATATCAAAGTACGTCGCCGCTTCTTTGATCGCTACGGCCGTGTTATTGATGGTAATTCGTTTACCCAGAACGACCTGGTGATTGTGCAGGTAACATTGGAAAAAACCTACAGCGGTGCAGTTGATAATGTGGTGATCACCGATATTATACCAGCCGGATTTGAAATTGAAAATCCACGTACCAAAGAGATCCCTGGTATGGAATGGATCAAGGATTCGAATACGCCTACGGCACTGGATGTACGGGACGATCGCATTAATTTGTTTGTGGATATGAGTAGCAGCAGACAAATATATTATTATGCAGTGCGGGCGGTATCGCCTGGTAATTATCGCATGGGTCCTGTAAGCGCCGAAGCCATGTATAATGGAGAGTATCATTCTTATAATGGTGGTGGTGTGATCAGGGTGAGTAAGAAGTAGGAAGTTTAAAGTTTAAAGTATAAAGAGCCCTCCCGATTTGCCGGGGGGCTTTTATATTTTAGTGTTATATTGGAGAGCACTATTCCTATACGTTGTATTAAAACCAGGATTTATGAGATGGGTTCTACTAATTGTCATTTTTTCACTCTGTAGCAGTTGTTGGACGGTCTGTCACAAAAACTTTACGCTGCCGCTTAATGGGTATGTGGAAAATAACAGCATAAAAATGAATGGTTATTTTATACATTTAAATTCGGCAGATCAGTTCGAATTATTGCTATTCTATAATAACGGAGTTGCCTATAAAGTAAATATGGGTTTGGGTTATTTAAAAGATGAAGGAATAGACAGCTTTGTCGCTAAGCGGATTTTGACAAACCAGCCAACTTTTAGCGATACAAAAAATCCGGGATCATTCCGGATAAACGGAAATAAGATTGAAATGAATATTATTAGACATACACATTACAACCGGCATAGAATAAATGTATTACAGGGAACAATTTTAACAGACACTTCTTTTATGATCTACTCTGATGATAGGTACAGCGTTCATCACAGACAAAATGATACTCTTCTTTATCATTTTGTACCGGCTGCTGCTAAACCCGATTCCACAAATTGGCTAAGGCACAGAAAATGGTATAGAGGAAAATAGCCGGTTTTCCCGATATTTGTTTATACTCATACCACAAAAATGCCAGCGCCTTTACTTCAAATAAATAACCTGCAGGTTGACTTTGTCACTGAGATCGGAACTACAACAGCGGTGTCAGGGATTTCGCTCACCGTTGATCGTGGGGAGATCGTGGCTATTGTAGGCGAGTCGGGGTCAGGGAAATCGGTGACGTCTTTATCCATCCTGCAATTATTACCCAAACCGCCGGCAAGGTATACGACTGGTGACATTTTGTTTTCGGTCGATGGAAATGAACCAGTGAATTTATTGACGCAAACGCCGGAACAAATGCGTAGCATTCGCGGTCATAAGATCGCGATGATCTTCCAGGAACCCATGAGTTCTTTAAACCCCGTATTTACCTGCGGGCACCAGGTGCAGGAAGCATTGCGATTGCATTTGAAGATATCTAAAAAAGAAGCCAGGCAAAAAACGATCGATCTGTTCAAGCAGGTGAAATTGCCCAATCCGGATCAATTGTTTCGCCGTTATCCGCATCAATTGAGTGGCGGCCAAAAGCAACGGGTGATGATCGCCATGGCCATGAGCTGTGAACCATCTTTGCTGATATGCGATGAGCCTACCACGGCACTGGATGTTACTGTACAAAAAACCATTCTGCAGCTGATAAAGGAATTGCAGCAAACCCAGCAGATGGGCGTTATTTTTATCACGCACGATCTGGGGGTGGTGGCTGAAGTGGCCGACCGCGCCGTTGTTATGTATAGGGGAGAGATCGTTGAATCGGGAAGGGTAGCGGATCTTTTCAGCAACCCGCAACATCCTTATACAAAAGGTTTACTGGCCTGTAGACCCGTATTGCATCCTAAAGGAGAACGACTACCTATTGTAAGCGATTTCCTGGAAAATAACCGGCCGTTTGACCCGGTCCGTTATGCGCAACCAGCCGAACAACCGCCTGTTGTAAAAGAACCCGATACAACCGTCAGGCAACCGTTTATACAGGTATCGCGCCTGAATGTGTGGTTCCCGTCAAAAACAAGTTTATTAGGCAAGCCGTTGGAATATATAAAGGCGGTCGATAATCTCCGGTTTGAGATCTATAAAGGAGAAACACTTGGTCTGGTAGGTGAATCGGGTTGCGGTAAAACCACGCTTGGCCGTACTTTGCTGGGACTTATTCAACCTACTTCCGGCTCGGTGTATTATGATGGTGTCGATTTGGCAAAGGTTGATGTGCAGTCCATGAAAGAAATGCGAAAGGATATCCAGATCATTTTCCAGGACCCGTATTCTTCATTAAATCCGCGATTAACCATTGGGGCGGCTATTGCAGAACCCCTGAAAGTTCACAATATCGTTTCCGGCAGTATGCAACGGAAAGACAGGGTAGTGGAGCTGCTGGAGAAAGTAAATTTGAAAGCGGAACACTTTCATCGCTACCCGCATGAATTTTCAGGTGGCCAGCGGCAACGGATCGTTATTGCCCGGGCGCTGGCGTTGAACCCATCGTTTATTGTTTGTGATGAATCGGTGTCTGCATTGGATGTTAGCGTACAGGCGCAGGTGTTAAACCTGTTGAACGACCTGAAAGCGGAAATGGGTTTTACCATTGTTTTTATATCGCATGATCTGTCGGTGGTGCGATATATCAGTGATCGCATTATGGTAATGAACAAAGGAAAGATCGAAGAGATCGGCGATGCGGAGCAGGTATACTTTCATCCGCAGAAAGAATATACGAAGCAGTTGATTGCTTCTATTCCAAAAGGGGTGATCAATTGATCGCTGATCATTACATACAACTATCCCTAAGCATTTTCAAATACACTTCTCCCTTTTCTCTGGCGAATTGAATATTCTGTTCAGGAATGGCTTCAGCATTGCCATAAAACTGAACAGCCTTGTGAATGTCATCTTCCCGTAACAAATGCAGCATGGGGTATATTGACCGGTTGGTGTAATTGGCCGGGTCATCGGGTGAGGAATTGTCGAACTGGTAAAACGGATGAAAGCTGGCTAACTGGTAAATGCCTTCATATCCTTTCTGCTGCAGCAGCTTTTCGGCAAATGCAACCAATTGCAGGTAGGTATCAAATTCCTGGAAAGCATTAGGGAAAATAATTAATGTAGTGGCAATGGACTTGTCCTTATCCAGTCGCTTGCATTCTTTGAGTAATGTCTCCCTGGCATCTGTACGTGTAGTGCCCTGCTCCACGTGGTAATGAATAGTATTGTTTTTAAACTCCCGGTTGGCAAACGGACAGAAGTTTAAACCTATTACAACTTTTTGTATCCAGCTCTTTGTTTGGGTGATAACCGTTTGCTCATCTATCATTGGGTAAAGGTAGGGATAAGTTGGTTAGTTGATGAGTTGACAAGTTAACAGGTTTTGAGAAACTCAATGTATGGTTTGCAACTTTAGTTAAGAAGCCTTATTTTTCGACAAGTATGAAAAAGATAATATTAGTAATTCTGTTATTGCCTCTTTTTTCGTTTTTCTGTATAAGTAGAAAAGTCCAGAAAAGTTTTATAGAAGTACAAAATAAGTTACGGGTAAGTGTATATTGTTTTCCCAAAACACCATTTCCTGGTTCTGATGAGAATTACCTTAATAAAAAGTTTATTTCAGATAATGGTGGACCTTATAGGATAAAAGCAAGAAGAAAGAAGCGGTTGTTTTATCAGAATTTTTGTGTTAGGGACGTTTGGTATAGGGCAGGCCTAAAAGACACATTACATATATGGGTTGTAGATGAAAAAGTATATAAAGATAACAGCTGGGGTTACATAGATAGTAATAATCTTATCTTAAGAAAGTTGGCATATACCTATGACGATATCATTAATAACGGCTGTAAGATAATAGTAAAATGAAATATAACACAAAAGCCCGGCCAGCCGAGCTTTTGTGTTAGTGGGTTTGTAGAAAAATCAACTAATCCCTGTACCGCTGACTCTTCACCATCTCCGATAAATAATTCCTGTACATACTGTAGGAGCGGGCGTCATAAAATACCGAAGCGCTGCTGCGGTGTGCATACAACATTTCCTTCAGCATTTTCTGCAATTGTTCTTTTAGCGGTTTGTCGTTGTCCAACTTGCGATCTTCTTCCACCGAGGTAAAATCATCATTTTTCATATCTACCTCATCCGCCTTTTCGGGTTGCATACCTGCAGAAGCTACCTGCCAGGTGATGTCATCGCGCATGCGTTTGTATTTAAAAAAGTATACATACCCTTTCTTTTTTTCATAAGTCACCGGCAGTTTGTCGAGGAAGATCAGGGTATCTATTTTGTCGAAATTGCTAAGGGACTTTGTGATCAGGCTTCTCGACATGTCCAGTTGATTTTTGTATTGCCGCGGAAACCTGCTTGTCTTTTTTATGCCTTCGAGGTCCGTATATAATTCACTGCGGTATTCATCTAACTGCGCATATTTTGTAAACAATGAATCGGGTACTATATAATTGTTCCTTAACAACAGGATGAACGTATTATACAACAGGCGCCGGTCCTGGGTGGTTTGTAATTGTTCGAAGAAGGCCTTTACGCCGGGATTTTTATTGTAGAAGGGTTGCAGCAATATCGCATACCGGTCCAGCTCGGTATTGCCGGCATCAGATACAGCGTCTTCATCGTCGTCGTATCCCGGAAATATGGATGCTGGCGCCTCCTTACGGACGGCCTTTTCCATTTTTATCTTATTCTCTTTAGCCAGTTGTTTTTTCAATAGTTGTTTGGCTTCCAGATAGATCTTTGGAAAACTGGTTTCATAGTCTGCCGCTTTTAAATAACCGCTGTCGACCATCGTGACCAGTAAATTCATGACATCGTTGCGGTAGTCATCGATATTCATCAGCTGCAATATGTCCGGGAAAATAACCCTAGTAAGCGACAGGGTATCGAACAACGGCGACCAGCGGCCGTAGTACGCATTCTTATTTCCTGATTTTACTACCGTGGTGGCATAATCTATTGTCAACGCCGGCATTCTAAGTCCCCTGGTATAAGTGACATCTTCATCCATGATCGGTGGTTCCTGCAACACCAGGTCTTTAAATGCCCCGAAGGCAGCTTTGGTTCGCTGGTTCAGCAATGCATTTAAAATGGCCGATTGCCAATCGGCGGTATCTTTCACTTTCCAATACAGCTTTTGCAGGTAGGGGGTAATGGTTGAATCTTTCAACCGGCCCAGATTTTCAATAAAATATTTCTTTAAAACCAGGTAATCTTTCATCTTCCAGTTCAGCGAGTCGATGGCTGTTTTGAGCAGGGAAACATCCAATGAATCAAAAGCTACCACGTATAAAGACTTGCGCGCTTTTCTGACAGCTATAGAATCCTTGCTGAACAGGTCTTTCATGAACCGGGCCGATTTTCGGGCAAACAGCGATTCACCTTTAAGGGTATCTACCGGTTTAAAACTGTTGAAGAAGCTGGTCAATAAAGCGCTTCGCTTACTAAGCGTATCGGTTAATGTTGAAATGCTGAAGAAATGTCCGTTCAGGTAAAACAGTCTGGCAATTATCAGGCGGCTGCTGTTGGTATCTGTTAACTGAATATCGCGGCAATGCATGCCATTGGGCAGCGTGTATTGTTTGTTTTGCTTTAGAATAAACGTACTGTCGGCAAACCAGGTGGTTACCGTTGCATTTTTCCATAGGGTAGCACTGTCGCTTTTATAGCTGTATTGCGGTACTTTAAAATGCATCACCAATATTTTTTCACCAATGGTATCGTTGCCTATCAGCCGGGTGCCAAAGGAGGGGAAATTATAATCGTCGATGTCGTCATCTGCTGCGCCCGTTGACAATTGCAGCAATTCTTCCATGCCCGGGGATCCATTTTTTTTATTGGCCTCTGCATACACCGGCGAGGTAACGGTTATGTTCAGGGTGGTGTCAGTGCGTGCTGTGGCCGCAGGATAAATAAATGGCGCAATGGCAAAGGATTGCAGGAAGCGCTGCACACCCGGGTTGTCGTTTTTGTAATTTGCTATTACGGCATAATAGATCGGTCCCTGTATCACATACTTTACACTGCTGAAGCTGCCATCTTTGTGCTTGTATTTGCTTTCCAGGCCAGGATAGCCATTCAACGAGATAAAACGGCGGTTAAGTTGTTTATCGATAAAATCAGAATAGCCATAACTTTCGTCCATCAGGTTCAGTTCAAAACTATCTTCTTCGATAAAGGAATAATTATGCAGGTTGGCTTTCATTATAAGATAGCTGTTTCCTGTTGAGGCATCCCGGGCGGCATATTCCAGCCGGTCGGTGCCAAAGCCATTATCTTTCAGCAGGGAAGGGGTGTGCGGCAGTTGCACGGTGAAACCACCGGTAAGTGGTTGCCAGGTTTGCCAGCCTGCGGTGGAATATTCTTTCAGGCGGATGGAGCTAAAGAATTCCTGCGCCTCATTGCCGGTATTAATATATTCCCCGTTGCCGCTCATTTTAAACAGGATGATCTCGAAGGGTGTAACAAATACCTGGTAGTGCTGGTAATCGCCGCGGCGGGTGCGGTTTACAACATCGAGGCCCTTATAGCCGTTTTTCGTAATGGCTGTTTTCTTTAAGATTTTACCAGGAATATTTTCATACAGCAGGCTGTCTATTTTTTTTAATACCTGTTCACTGCCATGTCCCCACGAGAGGCTGTTGGTCTTTACACGGGTCACCATATAATAGGCGCCGTTCACCATATCAGCGTATTGCACTACGTCCATGCCGTTCCAATCGGTAAAGCGATAGAATTTCTTTCCTGGAATGGAAACGGTGTAAAAGCCATCGTCGCCGGTTTGCGTTGTGAATGGATTATTGATGCGGATCCTGTCAACGGTTTCTTTTTGGTGGCTGTTGCGGTCGTCCATCCGCACGGGGCGCATGGAATAGCCCTTTTGCCGCAACAATTCAATGACGCCCCGTTTGCCAGGTAAATGGGCGGCACCCACGCCAACGAACAGCGACATTTTTTTTATGATGGAGTCTATGGAATTGGCCTGGATCTCGTTGCGTTTGTATAAGAATTTTTCCTGGAAGGCGTCGGAGAAAACAGTCATGCTTTCCAGTGAATCAAGCAAGTCAAGGTCGCCCTTGCGGTAGGCGTCTTCTACCTTTTTGGGATTGGTCATCATGCCTTCGTAGTCGTAGCTTCTTCTCTTTTTATGCTGATCGCGCAGCATGGCCTTGTATGCTTCCATCACCAGTTTTTCACTTTCCTGGAAGTTCTCAACACCGCCCACCCGCTTGCCCAGTTTTTTACCGGTTTGAAAAATATACATGTCAAGGAAGGTATCTTCTTCAAAGTCTTCTGCCTGCCGGCCATAAGTGCGGTACAACATGCCATTGATCATAGATGGTTCAACGGCCAGTGCGGCTTTTATGGTTTCTTCATAGCGATCTATCGCAAAGGAGGTAATACGCATATGGTCCGATGGCCATTCCCACCGGTTGGCATACATGTTCAGTAAGCTGTTGCCACTACGGCGTCCCCTGAAAAAAACAGATTGACTGTAATCATCCTGCCAGCTTTCGGGATTGGTTTCCAGGGCCACTACATCGGCACTTTTAATGGCTGTGTAAAACGAATCGCCCAGGTGAAATGCCAGTTTATCGCTTACGTGCATAGTGCCAAAGAGATAAGAAGGCTTTTTAAGCCCGTTGCCACTGATCTCCCATAACAGGCTGGGATATTTTTTAGAAGCCGGCCTGGCAATGACCTGGGCCGGATGCTGTGGAGCTACTTTGGGTTTATGGGCTGGCAGTTGTGCCCTGGATGGCCTATCAATCGCTAAAAGCAGGACAAGCAGCAAGGGGATAAATTTTCTCATACAAGTTCAATAATTAATGACCCGTGACTATTAATCTGATACCTGGCTTACTGTGCAAATGCGTCGAGATGAAGTCTTATTTGTACCTACACTTTCCCTTCTATAAATTTCGTAATAATATACCAAAACTGGGGTGGAGGATTTAAGGTATTTCCTGTAGCCGGCGACAATTCTATCATATTACCGATTTTTAAATTTGGAACCGGCACTTTTTTTATATACCTTCGCCCGCTCGAATTTTAGCCTTACATGATATCAAACCTGGTGCCGTAAGACCTCGTTTGTATCGGAAGATACCCGATGTACCCTGAGCTTACTCCTCCCTTGTTGAATCATGTGGCTTTTAAAAACAGTTAAAAATACACATGAAACTTTCACAGTTCCGGTTCGATTTACCACTTAACCTTATTGCCCAACACCCTACAAAAAGACGTGAAGATGCGCGTTTAATGGTAGTGCATCGCCAAACTGGCCAGATAGAGAACAAACATTTCCGCGACATCATGGACTATTTTGATGACAAGGATGTGTTCGTAGTGAATAACACAAAGGTGTTCCCGGCCCGCATGTATGGCCGGAAAGAAAAAACGGGAGCGAAAATTGAGGTTTTTCTGTTGCGTGAATTAAATAAACCCAACCGGCTGTGGGATGTGATCGTGGATCCGGCCCGTAAAATTCGTGTTGGTAATAAACTGTACTTTGGCGAGAACGATGAACTGATCGCTGAAGTAATAGATAATACCACTTCGCGCGGAAGAACCATTCGCTTTTTGTGGGATGGCACTGATGAGGAGTTCCGCAATATGCTGGAATTTCTGGGTGAAACGCCTTTGCCCAAGTATATCAAACGCAAACCGGAAGCAGAGGATAAAGAACGCTATCAAACCGTTTATGCAAAGCATGAAGGTGCGGTAGCAGCGCCCACTGCCGGTTTACACTTCAGTATTGAGCTTATCAAGCGCCTGGAAATTAAAGGCGTTCGTTTTGCCGAAGTAACCCTGCACACCGGCCTTGGTACTTTTAGACCCATTGAAGTGGAAGATCTGAGCAAACACAAGATGGATGCCGAGTATTACAAAATTGAGGAACTGTCCTGTAAGATCGTGAATAAAGCTATCCAGGGCAATAATCGTATCTGTTCCATCGGTACAACCACGATGAGGGCCATTGAAAGCTCCTATACAGCAGAAAAACTGTTGAAGCCGTCTGAAGGCTGGACCAACATTTTTATACACCCACCTTACCAGTTCAATATTGCCGATTCACTGGTTACCAATCTGCACCTGCCTAAAACCAGTCTGCTGATCATGACTTGTGCTTTTGCGGGTTACGACCTGGCTATGGAGGCGTATAAAAAAGCCATCAAAGACAAATACCGTTTCTTCAGCTATGGAGATGCGATGCTGGTTATCTAAGTGAATGGTCAATGGTCAATGGTCAAAAAAGTCGCTTAACTTTTTAGCATAATAAAAGCCGGTAACATCTTTATGAGGTTGCCGGCTTTTTCATTTATGGTCATCGTTTAAACTTACAGGTATACGTGCGGCCGCCGCTGTATATAAATGCCTTGAAGCGATTGGTGCCGGTAAACTGTAAATCATCAAAATACTCCGACAATACATCCTGGGTGCTAAAATTGATCACGGTTACAAACAGGCTTTGAACCTGGTTATCCTGTTGCCGGTCGTGCCTGATGTCCCAACTGCCTTCGTATATTTCTCCTGTGTTGGTTGTATAGGTGGCCTGGCCTCCTGGCTCAAAGGTAAACCGGCCACTGGTGAATGCCGGGTTATACCGGCTGCCGATACCAAAGTTATTTACATCATATAATTCCCAGGTGCCGCCGGTGATGCGTTTGTCGTATGATTTTAGAAAGTCCTTGCTGCAGGCAGCGATGAACAGTAAGAGCGCAGGGATGAGAACAAAGTAGATCTTTTTCATATTTCAAGGTTTTTGGTGTTTACATTACGATGCATGGAACAGAAACGTTTATAGGGTCAGCGTTTGAACCAAAATGTGTATTTGTCGGAAATATTGATAATATATGCCTCGAAATGGTCGGTATTTGTAAAAAGCATATCATCGAAAAACTCGAATCTTGTATTCGGGATAGGGTCTTCTACCGAAATGTACAGGGTTGTTCTTTTTGTATCCTCGTGGTAAGTGCGGTTCCAACTGCCATCATATATGTTTCCCCTCATGTCTTTGTATTCAAGCCGCCCCCCGGACTTAAAAGTAAAATACCCGTTCACAAATGTGGGATTGATATAGCCGGTAGTTTCCGCTTTATATAGTTCCCAGGTGCCGCTAATAAGATTGTCGTTATTCGTATTGTCTTTTTTGCAAGCAGTGAGGAGGAAAAAAAGTGAGGGAATGAAAGCAAAGTAAATTTTTTTCATATTATAGGTTTTTGGTGTTTTACCAAAGGTGGTTCACTTGCGGGGGATAGTAAAGGGGCGGTATGGGCATTTAACTTAATATTCAGCCAAAAATCACTGTGGCAATTGGGCCGGGAATCTGATTAGTCTAAAAGAATGGCTGTTATTTTTAATGCAAACAAGTAAATTTGGTTATAAGTAGCCATGTATGAAAAAATTACTAACTCTTTTCGTAACCTTAATATGCATTGTTTTGATTAGCCGTGCCCAAACGGTAATACCGTTGTACACTGATTCGATCCCTAATTCGAAACCGGTACCTGATGAAGAACGAATTGATACAGGTCGAAGAGGCATCGGTTACAGTAAGGTGAGTCGTCCTACCCTCACCATTTACCAGCCACCGAAAGAAAAGGCAACCGGCGCTGCCGTTATTGTTATTCCGGGAGGCGGCTATCGTATGGAGGCTGCCGGCCATGAGGGCATTGATGTGGCCAAACGGTTTAATGAAATGGGTGTAACAGCTTTTCTTTTAAAATACCGGTTGCCCAGCGATGTTACCATGATCAATAAAGAAATCGGCCCGGTACAGGATGCACAACGAGCGATTCAACTGGTGCGTGAACATGCAAAAGACTGGGGCATCGATAAGAACCGTGTTGGTATTATTGGTTTTTCTGCCGGCGGGCACCTGGCCTCTACAGCTGGTACGCACTTTAATCATGCTTATATCACTGTAGGTAAGCGAGTGAATCTGCGACCCGATTTTATGATACTGATCTATCCGGTCATTAGTTTTGCCGATAGTATTACCCATATGGGCTCGCGCGATAACCTGCTGGGAAAAGATCCTTCGTCCGAAAAGAAGCTGGCTTTTTCGAACGAGCTGCAGGTAAACAAAAAAACACCGCCTACCTACCTGGTGCATGCCGAGGACGACAGTACCGTAAAAGTGCAGAACATGTTATTGTTTGCGACCTCCCTGCAAAAATATAAAGTGCCGTTTGATTTTTACCTGTACGAAAAGGGTGGCCATGGCTTTGGTTTGAACAATACGACCAGTGATGTAAAATGGATGGACCTGGTGCAGGAGTGGATGGGAAAGAACGGATGGCTGAAATACCCCCAAGCCCCTTAAAGGGAGAGCAAAAAACATTAGACAAATTATTCGCATTCACGAAAAAGCCGGTAACATCTTGCGACGTTACCGGCTTTTATATTAATAGAGTCTGTTTATAATTCGTGAGACCACTGGACCACTCACTACTCCAGTCCAAACAGCCCCTTGTTCAGCAACTGCAGGGTTTGTGTTTTGTAGGAAGAAGGAACGAGCATAGATACGTTGTGCTTGCTGCCGCCGTAACTTACCATACGCACAGGTACAGGTGTTAAGGCTTCAAACAATTTGCTCAATATATGTTTGGTCTGTGCAATTTCATTTCCTACTACTGAAATAATAGTATGATTGTCTTCTACGCTGATGGTACCAAACGGCTCCAGCTCTTTTACGATCGATGTTAAGTTCCCGCCATTATCAATAGTTACCGACACGGCCACTTCTGATGTGGTGATCATATCAATAGACGTACGGTACTTTTCAAACACTTCAAATATCTTTCTTAAGAAACCATATGCGAGCAGCATGCGGCTACTTTTGATATTGATAATAATGATGCCATCCTTAGCGGCTACTGCTTTCACTCCAACAGAACCGGCTTCCTGGGTAATGGTTGTTCCCAGTGCTGCGGGCTGCATGGTATTCAGCAATTTCACCGGTACCTTTTGTTGCTGGGCAGGCCAAATACAGGTAGGGTGTAAGATCTTGGCGCCGAAGTAAGCCAGCTCGGCCGCTTCTTCAAAGCTGAGTTGTTCAATGGGAACTGTTTTTTTAACGATACGGGGATCGTTGTTGTGCATGCCGTCAATATCGGTCCATATTTCACAAACCGATGCACTGGCCGCAGCCGCTACCAGTGAAGCGGTATAGTCGCTGCCACCACGTTTCAGGTTGTCTACTTCACCGCGGGAATTGCGGCAGATATAACCTTGTGTGATAAATAATTTTTTATCGCTGTTCTGTTGCAGAATACGCGACAGCTTTACTTTGATGGTGCTCAGCTGCGGTTCATCCTGTGCGTCGATGGTCATAAATTCCAGCGCCGGCAACAGCATATGATCAACCCCTTTTTCTTCGAGGTATACGCTGAATAATTTGGTAGAAAGCAATTCTCCCTGTGCCAGTATATCCTTGCTCAGGGCTTCACTGAAAGATATCTTTAAGATGATGTTCAGGAATTCGAAGTGTTCAGATACAATGCCTTTTGCTTTGGCATAGAATTTATCGGTCTTCACGAGTTCCTTTATAAATGACTGGTAATGGGCTTCCAGCTTATCGATCAATTCTTTAGCCTGTTCGCGGTTGCCGGCTGCCATGGCTTCGCCAATGGATACGAGGGCGTTGGTTGTACCGCTTAAGGCGCTCAACACTACAATGGTTGGCTCACTGTCTTTGGTAATCAGTTGCGCTACCTGGTGCATTCTGTCAGGTTTGCCAACCGAGGTACCACCAAACTTCATGATTTTCATCTGAAAATATTTATTTTTTGTTGCTAAAGGGCTGCAAAGATAAGGCACGAAGCCTAGTTTATGGTTTGTGGTTTGTAGTTTATAGTTGAACCCTGACTGGCGGGCGAATCGCTCAACGCCAGCCTCGCTAAATGCCGGGACAACTAAAGCGTTATACCGAATTTTTCACCCAATGCGATCAGATCGGTTTCCACAGCGCCTAATAAAGGAATACCGTCCTGCATCCGGAGCGCTTCCATTTCGCGTTCGGGATCGCCTGGGATAAGCACTTTTTCTTCCCCCGCTACGGTTTTGGCACTGCGAAATCGGCGGATCCAATTATCCATATGTTGTTTAAACTCATCGGCATTACGAAACGCGTCTATGCGCATGGCGCCAAAAAAATGACCAATGCCTTTGCCCGGCATATCGGTGGGCATGGGTACATAGGCCGGAAAGGGCGGCACCCAGGGGCCATAATTAGCACCACTTAACACGGCGGAAAAAATATCTACCACGGCACCCAGCGCATACCCTTTGTGGCTGCCATGTTCCCGGTCGCCACCCAGTGGCAAAAGGGCGCCGCCTGTTTTTAATTCATGGGCATTTGTAGAAGAATGACCTGCTGCATCCTGAATCCAGCCTTGCGGTGCTTCCAGGTTCTTGCGCTGTAATATTTCCAGTTTGCCATTGGCAGCTGTTGTGGTGGCCAGGTCGGCAACAAAAGCGGGTTCTTCCCCGGCGGGTATAGTTACGCAAATGGGATTGGTGCCGAGCAGCCGTTCGGTAGAAAAAGTGGGCGCTACGAGCGGACTTGCATTTGTCATGGCTATGCCGATCATATCATGTTGCAATGCCATCATGGCGTGATAACCCGCAATGCCAAAGTGATTGCTATTCTGTACGCTTACCCAACCGGTACCTACGTTCTTTGCCTTGTCTATGGCTACCTGCATGGCGAAGGGCGCTACTACCAGTCCCAATCCGCTATCTCCGTCCACCACGGCAGTAGAGGGGGTTTCATGAATGATCTTTATAGCTGGTGTGGCATTTACGCGTTTGGCTTCCCACAGGCGAACATAACCGCTTAGGCGGGCAACGCCATGAGAATCAATACCCCGCAGGTCGGCGCTGATCAGTACTTTGGCTGCCAGGGCTGCCTGGTCCTCACTACATCCAATGTGCTTAAATATCCCGGTGGTAAAATTGAAAAGTTGTTGGTACGAGTATATTTTGTCTGGCATGGTGCAAAGAAAAGAAAGTTCTCAGTTCCAAGTTCTCAGTTCTTTAGTTTGTGAGTTCGTAAGCCCTTGAGTTGAAGAATCCGCCGGCGCCGCATCGGTTCTAATTAGAAACGGGTGAAAATAATATGGTAGGGTATGGCTTTCGTACGGAAACGGGGTAAAATAAAATGGTGGGGTATAGTTTCCGTACGGAAATGGGGTAAAAATATACGGAAACGTATCGTTTTCGTACGAAAACAGGGTAAAAATATATTATTAAAACAAGCCTTCTGATTGAATAAAAGCCTGTTAATCATTCATTTTTATAGTATGTCGAGTCCCGGAGGATATAACCTGGTCCGCCTGTAACAGTTTACTGAGTCGTGTAGCAATCAGAAACAACAAACGATAAACCATAAACGGCCTACGCCCCTTTCAACCGCATATTGAGGGGATCCCAGTAAATCATCCTTTTTTGAAAGTAGCTGTCATTGGCAGCCAGGCAGGGCGCCGCTGCCCTGAAGGCAAATTCGGGACCTTCATTGGCCATGGTGCCGGCGCGAATGGCATCAAAGAAATTGGTGAAGTGATCGAGGTGATCGCTGTACCCATCGTGCATCTTATATTTTACCGGTGCTTTTTCCGGTCTTTTCTGATCGTCTTTTGTCCACTTGTCATTGTATTGTTTCTTCAATTCTTCCTGCATGGCAGTGGGGTAGGTGTTCAACGCATCATAACCGCCTATGCCCGGCGCTTTGGGTAGCATACTGTGTGTAACCGTGAACCCATTACCATCCAGTTCAATCATACCCTCCGTGCCGTACAAACGGATAAGACTTTTATTGCCGCCACCGCTGATGAAATTCACCCGCAACATGAGCTGAAAAGCCGGATGGGTTTTGGTTTGCGGATAATCCATAATGGCCGTCATTACATCCGGTACATCCCGTCCATCTTTCCAGTAAGAAAGTTGTCCGCTCGAAACAATGCGGGTAGGGCCCAAAGAATCGGTGATCATATGAACGCCCGACAGCAGATGCACAAACAGATCGCCTGCCATACCGGTGCCGAATGCTTTGTAATTACGCCACCAGAAAAACTTTTTCGGATCGAACGGAACCTGCGGCATGCCGGCTATATAGCGGCGCCAGTCAACGGTTTGCGGCGATGCATCGGTAGGCATGGTGTATTCCCAGGCGCCAATGGCGCTTTGCCGGTCGTAGGTGGCTTCCACACAATTAAGGGCGCCAATTTCACCGGCTTTGTATAATTCTTTTGCCTTCAGATAAGCCATGCTGCTTACCCGCTGGCTGCCTACCTGCATTACTTTTTTGCTCAGGCGTTGTGCGCCGATCAATGGCAGGCCTTCCCGTAATTTATGTACCATTGGTTTTTCGCAATAAACGTGTTTGTTCTTGCGAAAGGCATCGGTAGCAATGCGGGCGTGATAGTGATCGCTGGTAGCAATGATCACAGCATCGATATCTTTTTTATTCAGTAGTTCGCGATAGTCTTGTGTAGTGTATAATGAACTGCCGTACAGTTCTTTCATTCTGTCGAGCCGGCCGTTGTACAGGTCGCAGGCGCCAGCCAGTTCAATACCCGGTACTTTTAAAGCCGTTTGCACATCGTTGTGGCCCATAATGCCCGTACCAATAATGCCTATACGAATGGTATCATTAGGGCTCACCGGTTTTTGATAACGGATGATGCGTTCTTCCAGTTTTTCATGGTTGGCTAATGAGGCAAAAGGACCTGCCGCCAGCATAGCGGTGGTTGCTGATAACTGCTGTAAAAATTTACGTCGGGTAGATGCGTAATCCTTTGACATAGAGTTAAGGTTAATAAGTTGACAGATCGATAAGGTGATCAATTACGAGTTAACTCGTTTTATGGGCGGGGTTCAATCAACTGCAGGGCATTACAAAGGATATGGGTTCGCTGACAGCATGCTGACGGCGGGCAAACCAAAGTGCAAAAACCAAACCACAAACTAAATTATTAACTTAAACTAAATAAATTAATAACTGCACGTTTCTTGCTGAATACCCGCCATTAAGCATTGCGCACCAAAAATCAGGATGTTCAAGTTACCAATTTATAAAGATTTTTTCTCCGTCAGTAAAGTATATTTACAACTATGAAGGTTCGTGCCGTACTAATCTGTTTACTCATTTTATTACAATATGATTCTCCCGCACAGCCGCGCCGTGAAGATATTTATAGTGATTTTGTTCTATATAAAAAACGCCAACTTTTAGTAAAAGACCTGCACGAAAATGTAGTAGGCAAAGCTTTTCTGGCGCCCCTCGATAGTAATACAGAAGATAAGTATGAAGCTGCCTGCCGGGCTATTGTTCAGTTTATGCTCGATAATGATACCACGCAGTTGGGCATCACGCAAATGTTCGTTCAGTACGATTCATTACATTATGATACAAAACGCGCCATGCTGGAAACGGTATACGGCGTATATCCCGAGCAATACATTCAAAGCATTCAGTTGCTGCTGGCCAAAGAAACCAACCCGTTGTTGTTTGCGATTGCCGCGGCGTATAGCCTTCGTTATGATACCTCTAAAGTAAATACAAGTACTATCAAAAAAAGGATCCGGGAGCAGTTTCCCGGTTACGGCAACATCACCGTGTTGGCTGAGCTCGATAAATACCTGAATACTTATAAGTATTATAAAGGGCCGGCCACCAATGACCTGCTCGAATTGTTCCGCTATCAGCAGGTGGTGAAGAAAAAAATGATCTATTCATTTCAACGGCATAATCGCGACTATCCCGGGTTGGCCATTGTACAAAATGCCGATGGCCGTTTTATGCGGCATTCCGATGGCCGGCTTATGGTTTTTGAACAGCTTGCCCGCTCTGCCTCCGGGTTGCCTTATTTTATTCCCGATGGCAATACGCCGCAAGGCATTTACAGTATACAGGGAACAGCAGTAACATATAATAAGCTTATTGGTCCCACGCCCAATCTGCAACTGATAATGCCTTATGAAAGAAAATGGACAACTTATTTTCATGCAGGCGACAGTGTTGTGTGGTCTCCTGGTGCTGATATGTTATGGTCTTACCTGCAATTGTTACCACCGTCGATGCGAACGCTTCCTTCGATAACAGAAGCTTTTTATGCGGGTAAGCTTGGCCGCAATTCCATCATTGCGCATGGCACTACCATTGATCCGGAATATTTCAGGAACAAACCCTGGTATCCACTCACGCCCACGATGGGTTGTTTGTGTGCGAAGGAGTTGTGGAATGTTTCGAACGGGCGATTGCTGGAAAGTCATCAATTTAATTTGGTAAGTGCGTTTAGTGCCACTGTTAGTAGCCGGGGTTATTTGTATGTAATAGATATAGATGACCAGAAAAAAGCAGTGAGCAAGTTGGAATTGGAGAAGCTCGTTAAAGAATTTGAAACACAAAGGATACAGGCTTCGGGCGGTAAGTTGTAAAGGATCGACCCTTCGACTACGCTCAGGGCCTAAAAACAAAAAGCCGGTAACCTCTTTACGATGTTACCGGCTTTTAATATTCTTAACTATCGAACTGTATTTTACTAGCACATTAAGTTTAGAATGGCAGATCGTCAACCGGCTCGTTTACATCAGTGCCGGAAGGAACACCCGTATTGACTTTTGGTGCAGCTGGTGCAGAAGCATAGCTGTTGCTGTTGTTACCGCCGGTATAGTCTCCACTGGCAGTGCCTTCAGGACGGCCGCCCAATAATTGTATGGTTTGAACCCGTAAAGTCAACGAGGCGCCAAAAGTGCCATCGTTTTTTGTAAAGGTTCTCATTTCCGGATTTCCTTCTACGTATACCTGGGTGCCTTTGCGCAGGTAAGGTGCAATGCCTGTACGGTCACTCCAGTAGGCACAATCCACCCAAATGGTCTTGTCTTTCTGGTTTCCCTGGGCGTCACGGAATCTTTCAGTGTGTGCTACCGTAAAATTCATCACTGTTTTCCCATTCACATTGTTGGTAACACAATCTTTACCCAGGTTGCCGATTACTTGTAACTTGATCATACTTAATAAATTTAGCTTCGTACTTAATATTGTTTGTCCGGCAATTTACGGTTTCCCAAAATAATAGCCATATGACGTTCAGAAGGTGTGCATAAAAATTGAATAAGATCAATTGATGGTGTGATGTAACCATCTTATTCGTTCTTTCCAGAGGCCGGTTCTATCAGTTTTCCAAAGAAAATGGCATTTAAAAACAGTTTGGTGCCGCCCAGCCAAAAGGCCCTGAAATTGGGATTGTCCGCTATAGAAATAACACGGCCGGCGCCCAATGTGTTCACCAGTACAGCCGCGGAATTTTTTACGGCATCGTAGTTCTCTTTTGTTACAAACCCGCTTTGCAGTGGCTTATCGCCATAAACCAGCGGATTGGAATACGGGTTTTTATTTCGCTCGGGGTAAACGGCATTGGCTTTGAACAGATCCACAAATGGATAATTATAACCGTAAGCAAGCGGGTGGCTCAAATCGGTGATGGCCCTGAAAATAGCGCCATTCATTCTTTGAGCGCCGGTGCGGTTTTCCCGTTCGGCGTAAGCAATTAGTTTTGCTGTATCTTCTTTTGGTTTTTTAAAAGTTACATTGGTTAAGCCATTCTGCGCAGCCCATTGAACGGCTTCTTCGGTAACAATGAAAGTGCCGCCAGCCTGGATCCAGTTGCGCAACTTTTCTTTATCAAGGTTATTGTAGCCAGTACCGCCCACCATAATGAGGGTATTGTATTTATTCAAATCGGCCCGGTTAAATACGGGTACCTCGAGGTGCGTAGATGGGATGTTAAACTGCTGGTCGAGCAAAAACCATATTTCTCCGGCATCGGTAGCGTTTACGCCTGTGCCCGTAAGCATGGCAATGCTGGGTTGTGCAACCGGTCGCATTTTAGAACTTCCCAGGTCGCTGCCACTGATCACATTACCTGTATTGGTTGCATATACCCGAATGCCATTTTGTTCCGCAATATCTTTAATCACCTGATAAAGCCTGTCGGCATCCATCGTTTGCGCTTTTACCGGTATACAAATGGTGCCGTAATTAAACTTCCTGTTACCATCCTGAACAGGTATTTCAAAAACATTGGTGGCCGTACGCACAGTGATACTGGCTTCCTGCAAGGCATACAACGCACGCGGCGCATAATATTCATCCCAGTCAAACAGGTAGGCGTAATTGCTTTTTCCGCCGGCCATGGTGCCGGTTGGCAACACGGCTTTATCAACTTTTGTTCCCATCAGCGATGCGGAAAAGCGCGCTGTATTTAATTCGGCGTAGGGTAAGCCAAAAGCCAGTGGTAGGGTCCAGGCGGTAATGTCGTAAAACAGGCTGTCTTTATAATTGAGCGTTTTATCAAAAATAGCCCTGATCACTTTGTATTGGGTTTGATGGGCCGGTACTACAAATGCATTGTTTTTTTCAAAAGAAAATCCATCTGCCTGCAATGCCGTATTCAGATCATATACCTCAATCTGTTGGCGGCGAAGCATATCAACAAAGAGCATGGTCTTGGTTTTATCGCGGGTGCTGCCGAATACATATCCTTTTACGGGCGCTGCGGCGGCTTCGGCCAATGCGTTCTTATAAAAATCCCGCTGGTAGGTGAGGAATTCTTTTCGCAATGCCTTGGCCCCTTCCAGGGTAGACAGGGTAGTGGTAAACTGATTTTTTATAGTGAACGGAAAACGCAGGATGCCGTTCTCTGTTTTTTGCGCATGTCCCCGCGAGGAAGCCTGTTCAAATAAAATACCAATGGCGCCATTTATATCGGGGTAGGTAGAACCTTTGCCATAATAAAAGTCATCATAGTTTTCGCGGGTGAAGTACATGGAGCCGATGCGGTCTAAAAAAGCGGCATGAAAGGCGCCCAGTTTACCGGTGAGTTCCTGGTTGCCGGCCGGCGTTAACGGATTTACCCGCGAAGGCACGCCGGGTTGAAAAAAGAAAGTAGCATTGCTGCCCTGTTCATGATGATCGGTTAAAATATTGGGTTTCCATTTATGAAACCATTGTAACCTGTTACGGCTTTCAATATGTACCAGGGGTAACCAGTCGCGGTTCAAATCGAACCAGTAATGGTTGAAACGGCTGCCGGGCCATACTTCATTGAATTCGCGGCTATCGGCATCAGTGACCAGGTTTTTGCTTTTATGCTGGTTCACCCAGGTGCTGAAGCGTTGTAAACCATCGGGGTTGAAGGAAGGGTCAAAGAGGATCACGGTATTTTCCAGCAATTCATTGATTTGTTTTCCCTGCGCGGCTGCCAGGTAATAGGCGCTTATTAAAGCCGCATTGGCGCCGCTCGATTCGTTGCCATGGATGGAGTGGCCGATGTACACCACAATGGGCATATTGGCTATATCGAGTGAACCGGACTTTTGCGGGTCGCTTAACTGAACGTGTTGTTCTCTGATGGCTTCCAGCCGCTGGTGATTTTGCGGGGAAGTAATGATCAGCAACACCTGCGGACGGCTTTCATAGGTAAATCCCATTCTTTCCAGCTTAACCCGGTCGGGGGCCGCCGCCGCAATGGCCTGCATATAATTTACCAGCCGGTCGTGCGTAACATGCCATTCGCCGGGTTCGTGGTAAATAATGTCTTTAGGCTTGGGGATAGCGGGATTGTAGGTAACACTGTCGGGCAGATAATAAGCAAGGTCCTGGGCTGAAGCGGTATTTATAAAAAACAGCAAACAGGACACTATCTTCCATACACGATTGTATGAATCTAACTTTCTCATGATGACGCTGGTGTTTGGTTGACAAAGGTTAAGGATTCAAGATAGTACAAATGAGGCAAAAAGCAGGGAGTTGCCCCTGAGCGTAGCTGAAGAGTCGAAATGCGCCTTGAGTAATAAATGGCCTTTAAATCAACAATTTAAAGGCTTTTGGTGTTATTGAACCTGCCTGTTGGCATCGCCCCAGGTGAGGGTAATAGCCCCTTTGGGCCATTAAATGTATATTTGCAAGCTAATTTTAAGGATATGAGCCGGAAAGGAAAAGTTTTGGTGGCAATGAGCGGCGGTATTGATAGTACCGTAACTGCCCTGATGCTCAATGATCAGGGTTATGAAGTAGTGGGAATTACCATGAAAACATGGGATTATGCTACCAGTGGCGGTGGTAAAAAAGAAACCGGCTGCTGTAATATCGATTCTTTCAACGATGCCCGCATGGCTGCCGTGCAGCACGGGTTTCCCCATTATATTCTTGATATCAGGGATGAGTTCGGCGATTTTGTGATCGAAAATTTTGTAGAAGAATACCTGGCTGGCCGCACACCCAATCCCTGTGTCATGTGCAATACGCATATTAAATGGCGTGCGCTGTTGAAACGGGCCGATGCACTGGGTTGCGATTATATTGCTACCGGGCATTATGCCAATGTGCACCAGCATGAAAATGGCCGGTATTACCTCAGCAAGGGTGTTGATGAAACAAAAGATCAAAGCTATGTGCTGTGGGGCTTGCAGCAGGATCTGCTGAGCCGAACCCTGTTACCCCTGGGCACCTATCATAAGACCGCTATCCGCCAAATGGCGCATGACTACGGTTATCCTGAACTGGCGAAGAAGAGCGAGAGCTATGAGATCTGCTTCGTGCCAGATAATGATTACCGCGGTTTTTTGAAGCGGAGAGTAGACGGATTGGAAGAAAAAGTAACAGGTGGCCTTTTTGTAGATAAAACAGGCAAAGTGTTGGGTAAACATAAAGGGTATCCTTTCTATACCATCGGGCAACGTAAAGGCCTGGATATCACGTTTGGGAAACCGGTATATGTTACCAACATCATACCCGAAACCAATACCGTGATGCTGGGTGAAGAAGATGACCTGAACCGCCAGGAAATGCTGGTAACCAAAATAAACTGGATAAAATACGAGGGCATTACCGATGGCATGGAAGCCCTTACGAAGATCCGCTATAAGGATAAAGGCGCTTTATCGACCTTGTATACCCATCAAAACGGCATACAGGTACAGTTCTCTCATTTTGCCAAAGGCATTGCTCCCGGTCAGAGTGCGGTTTTTTATGAAGGCGATGATGTGATTGGCGGTGGCGTGATACAACGAGGACAATAAGCCTGATTCTCAGGCAATAAAAAAATATTAATTGACGTTACCAACCATCCCGGCGAAGCCGGGGTGGTTTTTTAATTTTGTAGCAGGGAGGGTTAAATGAGCCATGAACAAGCAACAGAAACGCTCCCGTTGTTGTCCTGTAACAAAGTCGCTGTTTTACAAATTGTTGTATGAAGAAATGTTTTATCTCTGTGATCATTACCGGTGTGTTGTTTTTAAGTATCCAGTTAGCCGGGTGCGATAAAAAGAATGATGATTTTGCTTCTGACGCGGTAACGGATTATTTCAACCTGCAAACAGGAAAGTATATAATATACCGCCTCGACTCCACCCGGTACGATGGTGCGAACCTGGCAGAAACCGTAGTTTCTTACTTAGCCAAGGATACGGTAGAAGGCCCCGCTACAGATAATCTGGGCCGTGCCGGCTGGCGCGTTGTCCGCTATTTGCTTGACACCAGCAACAATTACTGGCGGCCTATGCTTACTTGCCATGTAATCCCTTCCCGGGAAAATATAGAAGTGAATGAGGCTAACTTCCGGTTTTTAAAATTGACAGCGCCCATACAAGAAGGGCGTAGCTGGCGAGGAAATGGTTATTTACCGGATAATCCATACGAAAGTATTTACGAATTCAGTAATGATGAAGATATGCAGGACTGGGAGTACACGTACCAGGACGTAGGCGCTTCTATTACGCTTAATAATAAGAATTACGACAGCACCATTACTGTTGTTCAAATCGCCGATTCAACCAATCTGCCCATTAAACCAAACATACCCGCTTCTAAAACCTACTGGGTCGAAAAATATGCAAAGGGTATTGGACTGGTGTATAAAGAAGTGGATATATGGGAATACCAGCCACCAACTAACGTTGCTGCATACAAGCAGGGTTTTGCCATTAGAATGACTATTATTGATCATAATTAGCCGTAATTTGCATTGGTCTGAAGGTTCCTTACCATAAACGACTACCTTCCATGAAAAGAATAATTACGCTTATATTTTTAGGAATAATTTCTACCGGTTTAGCACAGGCCCAGTTTTCCCGTTACATAGTTCAGTTTACCGATAAAAAAGGAACACCTTATACGTTGTCTGCACCTCAGGCATATTTATCGGCAAAATCAATTGCCCGCAGAACCAGCCAACATATAGCCATTGATTCTACTGATCTTCCAATTAACCCGGCCTACCTCGATAGCATTCGCAACGTTCCATTCGTTACGATCATAAATAATAGCAAATGGTTGAACCAGGTGCTTATAAAAGTCACCGACCCCAGTGCGCTGGCCAGGATCAATTCTTTTCCTTTTGTAAAGAAATCGGGCGGTATTGCGCCCAGGTTAAATACGGGCAATAACGGCCTCTCCGATGAGCGGGCTTCAGCACCCATTCAACCACCCGTTTCGGTAGATCATATTACTGCACCAACAGGTATTGCTGCATTGGAATATGGCAATATGTACAACCAGATACATATTCATGATGCAGACTATTTGCATAAACTGGGTTTTACCGGCCGCGGAATGACGATTGCTATACTCGATGCCGGGTTCTTTGGTTATCTCACAAATCCTGTTTTTGACAGTGTGCGCTTGCAGGGAAGGGTATTGGGGACCTGGGATTATGTAAATAACGAAGCCAGTGTAAATGAAGATAATATACATGGCGCCAACGTTTTTTCGCTGATGGCGAGTAACCGGCCAGGTGTGCTGGTTGGCTCGGCGCCGCATGCCAGCTACTGGTTGTTAAAAACAGAAGATTCAAACAGTGAATACCCGGTTGAAGAACAGCATTGGGCCGTAGCGGCTGAGTTTGCCGACAGTGCCGGGGTTGATATGATCTCTACCTCGCTTGGCTATGCAAATTTTGATAATTCTATTTTTAATTACTCCTATGCCCAACGCAATGGCAAAACAGCCATGGTCACTATAGCGGCTGATATGGCTGCAAAGAAGGGCATACTGGTAGTAGTGGCAGGCGGTAACAGCGGTAGCGGTTCAACTGATCTGAAATACGTAGGTTGCCCGGCCGATGCAGAAAACGCATTCACGATTGGGTCTATCGATATAGGCGGAAATATTGCCAATACAAGCAGCTGGGGGCCTAATGGCGCCGGGTTATTAAAACCCAATGTGGTGGCTGTTGGTGCATTTGCCGTTATAGCAACAACAACCGGTAATCCCGCTACCGGTAGCGGAACTTCTTATGCCTGCCCCCTTATGGCCGGCATGGTTGCCTGTTTATGGCAGGTGTTTCCCGAGTTTACCAACATGCAGATCATGGATGCTGTGCAAAAGAGCTCGCATAAATATGCCAGTCCCGATTACCGGTTTGGTTATGGGATCCCCAATTTTAAAAAGGGAGTTGCTTTGCTCACAAAACAGTATGCTACGGCCAGTACGTCGTTTAATAATTGTGTTGTTTCAATAAACTGGAAGAGTAAGGACGATACCAGTTCGGTGTATACCGTGCAAAGAAAGTGGCCTGGTGAAACGGGTTTTACAAATATCGGCCAGCTGTCATCAACGTCGGTATCATTTAAAGCAAACAGCTATGCATACAATGATACCATCAGGCTTACAGGTAATAGCGCCGTTCAATACCGTATTTTACAAACCATACGATCTGCCGATACCACCGTTGAAATAGCCAACCTGCAACAGACGATCAATGCCGTTTGTTTTCCGGATAATACCTTACTGGCTTTGCCCAGTCCCTTCGATCAGCAATTAATGGTGGTAGTGAACACGCCTGAAGCCGTAACCAATATGGGCATTCAAATAACCGATATGATGGGCCGCATCGTTTATGCGAAAAAAGCAGACAAGCCTACCGGTTACTTTAGTACGGCAATAAATACGGCCAGTTGGAGTGCTGGTATTTATGAAGTCACTTTATACAACAGTAATAACAGGATGTACAAGCGCAAGGTGTTGAAAAAATAGCCTGCATTATCTTTTTTGAAAAACCGCTCCGAACAAAGTATCAGCCTTCATAGCATAGCCGGTAAATAATTCTTTTCTGAGCAATTGCAGCGGGTACTGTTCCTCAATGAACCGCACCACCTCTTCATTTTCCCTGTTAAATACCGAGCATGTACAATACAGTAAAAAGCCGCCTGGTTTCAGGTGCGGAATGGCATGCTGTACGATCTTTTTTTGCAATGCGCTGAAGCGTTCAATTTGATGTGGGTCGAAGTAATACAACTGCTCCGGCGTTCGGCTCCAGGTTCCGGAACCTGTGCAGGGAACGTCGGTGATGATAATGTCGAATGTTGAATGTTGAATGTCCAGGTTCGAAGTAGAAAGATCTGTAAGAAAAGCTGAGTATTTTTTTATTCCCGCTGCTGCAAACCGTTTTTCCAGATTTATAAGGATCGATTTTCTTACATCCGAAACCGTGAGGTCAATGCGGTTGAAGATATCATATGCGAGTATAGATTTGCCACCACTGGCGGCGCAGGCATCCCAGATACTGAGCGAATTCGAAGTGCCCCCAATAGAATCCCGAATAAACTCCATCAACTCCCCAATTCGTTGTGAACTGTAATCCTGGATCACTGCTTCCCGGTCCGGTTCAATGACGGTATCGATCTTTGAAGCATTGGGCAAAGCGATGCAGGCATTGCCTATGTCGCGAAAGGAGATCCCCGCTTGTTGCAGTTTGCTTTTTACCACTGGTGCTGCGCGGGGCCGCAACCGTAGGAACAGATCAGGCTGTGTAAAGAAGGAGGCGCAAAATAAATCATAGTTAAGGCCATCACTCAACAGATCTGCCCATGGAAATACGTCGTTCAGGCTAATGGACTGACCGGCCGCCTGTGCCGGTACGGACGGGGATGACCCGGTCGCCTGTTGGTTGTTTACCAGTTCGATCTTCTCCTGTAAGGGTAGGTGAGTCTGTTCATTCCAGTCTGGCTTCAGGTGTTGCAGCAACTCATTGGGTTCGTGGCTGCAAAAGAACAAACCGGTTAATATGCGTTCTCCTGTATCCAGTTTTGGCAACGCTTTGCCCAGCCTGAACCAGGCATAACACAATTGCGCAATATGCTTGCGGTCTTTGGACCCGTATTTTTTATGCTGGCTGAAGAACTGTTTAATAAAACTCCCGAACGGTTGACTGCCATTGTATTGTTGCAACAACTGCACGGCGGTGTTCATGTGGGAGAAATATTTCATGGGGATGCAAGATAAGAAATACGTAATTAGCAGCCGCACGCCACACGCTTTACGCTACACGCAAATACAGGCAAAAGCCCAAGAGCAAATACAGACCGGCAACCAGTAACTGACAACCCATAGCCCGCCTGACGGGGTTTATTCCCAAAAAAACAATACCTTAATTGCTCAATGTTACTCTCCTGAATGCCCAAAAGACTGCTGATATCATTTGTGCTATTAATGCAACTGCCGTTATGGGGCCAGCCTGTTCCTTTCTCCTTCAGAAATATGAGCATAAACGAAGGGCTTTCACAAAGCAGTGTGGTGGATATCGCTACCGATGATGCCGGTTTTTTATGGCTGGCCACCCAGGACGGATTGAACCGCTACGATGGAAGGGAACTGGTCATTTTCAAAAAGAACTTCGACGATATAACGACTACTGCCAGCAGCCGGCTGGGAAAAATTATTAACGGGCTAAACAACACATTGTGGCTGATCACCAGCGGTGGCCGGCTCGAAAAACTCAACCTGTATAATGAGACGTTCACGCCCATTCGTACAATTGGTGCTGATAGTATGGTACTGCCTCCGGTGAGTTGTTTGTATCACGACAAAAACAAAACGCTGTGGATAGGAACGGAAAACAAAGGGTTGTATCAATATGATCTTGCTACTAATAAAGTAAACCATTTTGAATTTTCAGAGTATGGTCAGGCCGTGCAAAACTCCATTCAGTGCATTTTTCAGGACAGTTATCAACGAATATGGGTGTTGACAAACAATGGATATTCAGAACTTGTAACACTGGTAGGCACGTCGTCTTTGGGCCAGGCAGCACTCTCAAAGGATGGTATCTCCTATAGTGCCATGGATGAAGACAAAGACACTACGCTGTGGATAGGAACCTATGGTAAAGGGTTGTATATAAAAAGGAAACAGGATCGGGGTTTTGTGCCCTTTGCAGGTTATGGCGGGCAGAATATTTTGCCGGCCAACCTGGTCATTGAATCTGTAAATGCCGATGCGGTTGGCCAGATATGGGTAGGCACCTATGGCAACGGGCTATATGTGATCGATCCTGATAACGCAACCATCAGTCATTATGTAGTTAATAAAAAAGACCCTTTCTCTATCAGTTATAATGATGTGTTATCTATAAAGGAAGATAAGCAGGGCGGTATCTGGATCGGTACCGATGGCGGCGGCGTTAGTCATTACGATAAACGGCTGAATAATTTCGCGGTACTGAACAGTAACAATGTACCGGAGAATATATCCATTGAACAGGTGCGGGCTATTTCTACCGATCGTCAGGGTAGTATATGGATCGGGACCAGTAGTACCGGACTTACTTTTGCCAATATGCGAAACAATACGTTTGAAACGTATCATTATCCGCCGGCGCCCAAAGCACAGGGTAATTATGACCGTGTTGTTTCACTGTATACCGATGCTCCTGGTGATATTTGGGTGGGAACCCAGGGTAATGGATTGCTGATCGTAGATGCTGTTACCAAAAAGATCAAAACGAGGTTTTATCCCGGTGGGGCCAACCTGTCGGATGCACAAATTCCTGATCATACCATCTGGTGTATGCTGCCAGCCAAAAACAACCAGGTATGGGCCGGTACGCGAAATGGCGGATTGTGCCTGATGGATAAACAAAAAGGGCTGATCAAAAATTACAATATAAACGGCGGACCGGGAAACAGTACCCTCGAGAATAATGTGCGCTCGTTAACCATGGTCAATGACAGCACGCTTTGTATAGGCTTTGAAAAAAGAGGTATCCAGTTCCTGAACACGCTTACCGGTAAATTATATACAAAGCCCAATACAACCATCGATAGTTTGGTTGCCCGCGAAACAATTTTCAAATGCATCTGGTACCGGCATCCAATGTTGTGGATAGGCACGTTGGGCAGGGGAATGATCGCCTGTGATCTCAACACCAATGAAACGTATACGATCAATGATGCGCAGGGATTACCTAATAACACGGTGTATGGCATATTGCCCGATGATAATGGGCATTTATGGCTTAGCACCAACAAAGGCATTTGCCGTTTTGTATTACCTGCTCGTTTGAAGGACGTCAATAGGTCGAACTTCACCGTATTCCTGGTACAGGATGGTTTACAAAGCAATGAGTTCAATACAGGCGCTTATCATAAAGCAACCAATGGTACGCTGTTATTTGGCGGCATCAATGGCCTCTCAATTTTTAATCCCGGCCAAATCGCATTGCTCAATAAACCGGCCCGCGTTGTAATTACCCAGGCCATGGTGAACAACCAGCCCCTGGTAAGCGATACCGGCATGGCTTATAAAAAGTTCCTGCGCCTGCCTTACCGGCAAAATGCTGTTTCTTTCAGTTTTGCCGCGCTGGATTTTGTTTCGCCGCGCCGGTTCAACTATTACTATCAGTTAAGCGGATACGACACCAACTGGATAGATGCCGGCAACAGAAATTATGTGGCTTATACCAATCTGCCGCCGGGCCGGTATGTTTTTAAAGTAAAGGCCACACAGCAATTACCCGATAACAGCCCGGTAACCATGCTTGTCATTATTATCGATCCACCTTTTTGGCGAACAAGCTGGTTCATTGTTTTATGTTCACTGGCGCTTGCGGTCTTGCTATATACGATTTACCGGTATCGCATAAACCAGTTGTTGCGTTTGCAACAGGTACGCGATCGCATAGCAACCGATCTGCACGACGATATCGGCACTACCTTGACCAACATCAGCATTCTATCGGAACTGAGTAAAAAGAAATTGCTGCAGAAAGAAGACGCCGGTACTTTTCTCGACCGGATAGCAGAAGAAGTACATAATTCAAGCCAGGCCCTCGATGATATTGTATGGAGCATCAACACCAGGAACGATACCCTGGAGCAAACTGTAGCGCGCATGCGCCGTTATGCGGCTGAGGTTTTTGATGCCGCCAATATTGACTATTCCCTGCAACTGGAAGAGCAATTTGAACGGTATAAGCTGAACATGGAGCAGCGGCGGGATTGTTTTTTAATATTTAAAGAAACGATCAACAATATTTACAAGCATGCCAATGCCAAACATGTGCAAATAAAAGTGTGGATAGAAAAAGGGCAGTTGCACATGATCATCCAGGACGATGGAAAAGGGTTTGATATGACCACGGTAACCCATCGCAATGGCATTAAGAATATCAGAAGCCGCATAAAAAAATGGGAGGGGGAAATTACCATGTTGTCGGTACCTGGAGAGGGAACCGTGACCCGGGTCCATTTTCCGCTTGGTTAAGACACCCCCGGCCCCTAAAGGGGAGGAAATTATCACATTGGCCATTGCCTCATCCAAATGAGCGATCCTTTTAGTAGCATAACATGGTTACATTTGTATATGCCTGTAAAAATCGTATTATTTGAAGATAATGACCGCCTGCGGGAATCTTTAGCCTATCTGCTAAAGATGAACGGATACGATGTGGTAGGGGATTACAACCAATGCTCCGGAGCGGCGAACATCGCCAGGGTGTATGAGCCCGATGTGGTGCTGATGGATATTGACATGCCCGGTGATAATGGCATTAAAGGGGTTCGGATGATAAAGGAAGCCCGGCCGCAAACCTCCGTGATCATGTACACGGTTTTTGAAGACGATGAAAAATTGTTTGAATGTCTTTGTGCCGGCGCCAATGGTTACCTGCTTAAAAAAACACCGCCGGGCCGGTTATTCGATGCCATACAGGAAGTGCTGGAAGGCGGAGCGCCCATGAGCCCCGTTATTGCCCGCAAAGTGTTAAAAACATTTCAGGTAAAGGAAACATCCAATAAATATAATTTATCGCCCCGCGAAATAGAAGTGTTGCAATGGCTTATTAAAGGCTATAGCATCAAGGTGATTGCAGCTGAAATGAACCTGGCGTTTGATACGGTCCGGTCGCACCTGAAAAACATTTACCAGAAGCTGCATGTGAATTGCGGTAAGGAAGCGATAGCGAAGGCGCTGGGCGAAAGGATCGTTTAAACGTGAGACGGCAGACGTGAAACGAAAAACGCACTCTGAAAATCTTTAATACCCTTAACTTTTCAAAATAACAAAGCCTCCGCAATCAGCAGAGGCTTTGTTATTATTTCACGTTTAACGTTTCTCGATTATAATTCCAGCAACGCTTTCACCGGATCCTTTCCAAACAATAATTGTTCTGGATTTTCGAGCAGGTCTTTCACCCGTACCAGGAAGCTTACCGACTCGCGGCCGTCAATAATACGGTGGTCGTAGCTTAAAGCCAGGTACATCATTGGTTTAATAACCACCTGTCCGTTGATGGCCATGGGACGCTCCTGAATTTTATGCATACCCAGGATAGCGCTTTGTGGCAGGTTAATGATGGGCGTGCTCATTAATGAACCAAACACACCGCCATTGGTAATGGTAAAGGTGCCGCCGGTTAATTCATCCATCGATAATTTGTTATCCCTTGCTTTGCCGGCCATTTCTATTACTTTCTTTTCAATGTCGGCCATGCTCAGGCTTTCTACATTGCGAATAACCGGAACGGTTAAACCGCGGGGTGTAGATACAGCCACGGAAATGTCGATATAATCGTGGTAAACCAGTTGGTCGCCATCGATGTACGCATTTACCGACGGCCATTCCTGCAATGCAATGGCGCAGGCCTTGGCAAAAAAGCTCATGAAACCAAGGTTAACACCGTGCGCTTCTTTGAACTTGTCTTTATGCTGTTTGCGAATGTCCATGATGCGGCTCATGTCTGCCTCGTTAAAGGTGGTCAGCATGGCCGTTGTATTCTTGGCTTCTACCAGGCGACGGCTGATGGTTTTGCGCAGCTGGCTCATTTTTTCCCTTCTTTCTTCACGGCTGAACAATGGTTTGCCGCCGGTTACTTTTCCGGGATTTGATAAAGCTGCCAGTACATCGTTCTTAACGATCTTACCGCTATATCCGCTGGGGGTAACTGATTTGGGATCTACTTTTTTGTCGGCAATGATAGCGGCTGCTACCGGTGTTGCTTTTATATCATTTGATACTCCTGAAACAGGAGCCTGAGTTGGTTGCGCTTCGGTTTTTGCTGGTTCCGCTTTTGCTTCTTTAGCCGGCGTTCCGTTGGAGCCTGCCTGTTTTTCTGGTTTGGGGGCTGATTCATCGATCGAAGCCAGGATGTCGCCAATTTTCAATGTGTCGCCTTCCTGGGCTGATTGTTTCAGAACGCCTGCCTGTTCGGCATTCACTTCAAAAGTGGCTTTTTCGCTTTCCAGTTCAGCGATCACTTCATCACGTTCAACATAATCTCCGCTGTTCTTTGTCCATTTTAATAAAGTAACCTCGCTAATGGATTCTCCAACTGTCGGAACTTTTATATCTATCATAAAAAACGTTTCTTATTTATCGTGTTTAATCGCAACGGCAATCGTGAATCTTATATCGAAAATGCAGTGTCTATAATTTCAGCTTGTTCCTGGGCATGTACCTTGGCATAACCGGTAGCCGTAGCAGCGCTGGGCTGGCGGCTGATAACACCATAATTGATGCTCTTCAGGTTCATTTGTAAAAAGGAGGCGGCGCCCATGTTCAGCGGCTCTTCCTGAACCCAGAACCAGGTGGCTTTGCTGTATTTGCGATACAGTTCTTCCAGCTGTTTGGTTGGTAAAGGATATAATTGCTCGAGCCGTACAATGGCGGTATCTTTTTTATTTTCTTTTTGCTGACGTTCTGCGAGATCGAAATATACTTTACCGCTGCAGAATAATACTTTCCGTACCTGGTTAGCATCACCAGCATATACATCATCGATCACTTCTTTAAAGCCGCCGTTTATAAATTCCTGCACGGGTGAATAAGTACCGGCATGACGCAGGTTGGCTTTGGGTGCAAAATTGATCAACGGTTTGCGGAAAGGCCATGCTTCCTGGCGGCGCAACGCATGGAAGAAGTTGGCGGAAGTTGTAATATTGGTTACCACCATGTTTTGTTCGGCGCACATTTGTAAGAAACGCTCCATACGGGCGCTGCTGTGCTCAGGTCCCTGTCCTTCGTAACCATGGGGTAATAACATGGTCACACCGTTCATGCGGTTCCATTTTTGTTCACCGGCCGAAATGAACTGGTCGATCATCGTTTGGGCTCCATTACAGAAGTCGCCAAACTGTGCTTCCCACAAAACCAGGGCGTTGGGGTTGGCCATGGCATATCCGTATTCAAAACCCAGTACGCCATATTCGCTCAGTAATGAATTGTATATTCTGAACTGACCGCTGGCGCCGGGGATATTGCTTAACCGGCTGTATGCTTTGTCGTTATTTTCGTCGCGTAATACAGCATGACGGTGCGAGAAGGTACCACGCTTTACATCCTGTCCGCTCATGCGTACATCTTTTCCTTCGAGCAACAGGCTGCCATAGGCCATCAATTCACCGGTTGCCCAGTCAATCTTACCTTCTTCGTTGTGTAATTTTATTTTATCCTGGATGATCTTTTCCACCTTTTTCAATGGTTTAAAATCATCAGGCCATTTCATCAGCGCATCAAACACTTTCTTGAAATCCCCATCATTGATAGCGGTCACCGGCGATTTGTCAAAGTCCTCTTCGGTGGCTTTGCGCAAACTCTTCCAGGCCAGTTCAGGCTGTTGGTAATGATAGGGCAGGGGATTCTGCTTTATATCATCCAGGCGTTCCTGCAGGTCGGCCCAGAATTTCTTCTCCATTTCTTTAGCCAGGTCTTTGGCATCCGCTTCTCCGTTCTCCAGCAAATAAGTGGCGTATACTTCGCGCGGGTTTGCATGCTTTTCGATCAACGCATACAGGTGCGGCTGGGTAAATTTAGGATCGTCGCCTTCGTTGTGTCCATGACGGCGGTAACAAACCATGTCAATGAATACATCTGAATTAAACTCCTGCCGGTAGCGGGTAGCGATCTCAGCGCATTTAACCACCGCTTCTGCATCATCGCCATTTACATGCAGCACCGGCGCCTGTATCATGGCAGCCAGTGAGGTACAGTAATCAGAACTGCGGGCGTCTTCAAAGTCAGTGGTAAAGCCGATCTGGTTATTGATCACGAAGTGAATGGTGCCCCCGGTATAGTAACCATCGAGGTCGCTCATTTGTAACACTTCATATACAACACCCTGGCCAGCTACAGAAGCGTCGCCATGTATCAGTATCGGTAATATTTTGTCGAAATCGCTGTTGTAGAGAACATCGGCTTTTGCCCGGGCAAAACCAACCACAACCGGGTCAACTGCTTCCAGGTGCGATGGATTGGGCATCAGTTTCAGGTGAACCGTCTTGCCATCGGCTGTTTGCACTTCACTGCCATAGCCCATGTGGTATTTCACGTCGCCGCTACCCATGGTTTGGTCGAGTTTGGCAGTGCCTTCAAATTCACTGAAGATCTGCTCATAGGTTTTACCCATGATGTTGGCCAGCACATTCAGGCGACCCCGGTGTGCCATCCCGATCACTACTTCCTGCACATCGCTGTTGGCGCCGGTAGTAATGATAGCGTCGAGGGCTGCAATGGTGGTTTCACCGCCTTCGAGCGAGAACCTTTTCTGGCCGATATATTTAGTATGCAAAAACTTTTCGAAGATGACACCCTGGTTGAGTTTTTCCAGAATGCGTTTTTTCTTGTCAATGGGTAACGGCCTGATAAAGTTCCGTTCCATTTCGTTGGTCAGCCAGTCTACCTTTTTCTGATCGCTGATGTATTTGAACTCGATACCTACATGAGCCGCATAGGTTTGCTGCATGTGCTGCAGAATGTTGCGCAAGGTAGTGGTTCCCAAACCGATCATATTGCCTGCGTGCAATGTTTTATCGAGGTCAGCTTCCGTAAAACCATAGAACCCAAGGTCTAAATTGGCGCCGCGGTCTTTACGCTGGCGAATGGGGTTGGTTTTAGCGATCAGGTGGCCTTTATTGCGGTAACCCAAAATGAGGCGGTAGGCGCCTACTTCTTTTTTCCAATCGAAGCTTTCTGTGGTTGCGCCGGAGGTTTCTGTTGAAATAGCTGTTCCATTTGTCCCATTTTTGCCTTGTCCCACGGCAAAGTCAAACCCTTCAAAAAACTTTTTAAGGTCGGGATCAACACTGTTTGGGTCTTGTAAGAAACCCTGATACAGGTTTTCAATAAAGGCTGGGTGGGAACTGGTGATATACGAAAAATCCTTCATGAGGATGCAATTGAAACTTAAGTGTATTGAGTTATTTAAAATCGGGGTACAAATATCGGTCAAAAAAGGTAGGAACGGAAGCCAATTTACCTGATTTTGTGTTTTTTGCTTCTATTTATGATGGGCACAGGCTAAAACCTGCAAGGGACGGGGGTTATAGGGTAATATGGTGGAAAATAAGAAGTGTTAATAGCTTGTTTTTCATACGATATGAGGATGGTTCAATATTTTTCGAGTTTTATTTTTCAGTTTATGGTGCAAATCCTTACCTTTGCATCCCCGAAATTTTTCGGATTTAAATATTTCGAACGAAATGGCAAATCATAAAGCTACCAAAAAAGATGTGCGCCAGGCTACTAAAAGGCGTGAAAGAAATAAGTATTACGGTAAAACTACCCGTAATGCCATCCGTGATTTGAAAGTAATTAAGAGTGGTACTGAAGCTGCAAAGGAGTTTGTTGAAGTAAGTTCTATGATCGATAAATTGGCTAAAAGAGGTATTATCCATAAGAATAAAGCCGCTAACCTGAAAAGTAAGCTGGCCCGGAAGGTTAATACCCTGGCGAAATAATTCAACGTATTATTTTTTTTGTTTTTTTCCTCCCGTTTCCGCGGGAGGTTTTTTTATTTACACGAATCGTAAACCTGGCAATGGTGATCATGGGTACCAATAGATCGCATCCAATGCGGTAACAGTGTAGCTATTATGCGCTAAGGGTTGCACTGGAGTTGCACCGGGGTTGCACTGACCAGAGTGTTGCAGTGCAACCCCGGTGCAGGGCAATGTAGGATGTTCCCTAATAAATGACCTGTTGCTTAGATTAATAATCTCCTGTATCAACCACTCCCCACTTACTACAGCCTTTCCTGCAACCGGTGCCTGGTAACTGGTAACATTTCCTATATTTAAGGCTCCAACAGTCACGTTATGAGAATATTACCTGTATTGCTTCTTTGGGCATTACCCGTTTCCCTTTTCAGCCAGTCCATTCTTACCAAATTCGAACAGACCCATGCGCAGGAAACACCCGCCTATAGCGAGATCATTACGTGGTGGAAAATGATGGATGAACGCTTTCCCGCTATAAAAATGCAGTCCATGGGACCTACCGATGCGGGCTTCCCCCTGCACCTGGTGCTGGTTTCAAACGACGCAGATTTTGATTTGAACAGCCTGCACCGGAAGAACAAACGCATTATTCTGATCAATAATGGTATTCACCCCGGCGAACCCGATGGCATCGATGCCAGCATGTTGCTGGTGCGCGACATCGCCGTTCGCAAAATAAAACTGCCCGACAATGTGGTGCTGGCCATTATACCGGTGTACAATATTGGCGGCTGTTTGAACCGCAGTCCCTGGTACCGCGCCGATCAAAACGGACCTGCCAGTTTTGGCTCCCGCGGCAACTCGCAAAACCTCGACCTGAACCGCGACTTTATTAAATGCGATTCCAAAGAAGCCCGCTCCTTTGCGGCTATCTTTCACCAGTGCGATCCCGATATTTTTATAGATAACCATGTAAGCAATGGCGCCGATTACCAGCAGATCATGACGCTGCTCACCTCACAGTATAATAAACTGGGCGGCGTTATGGGTGATTATTTACATGCCACTTTTGAACCGGCTTTATATAAAGGCATGAAGGAAAAGGGCTACGACCTGGTGCCGTATGTTGATTTCGAAGGCAATACCCCTGATGCGGGCATGACGGCCTTTCTTGATATGGCCAGGTTCAGCAGCGGGTACGCCACCCTGTGGAACACTTTTGCCTTTTTGCCCGAAACCCATATGCTGAAATCCTATGATCAACGGGTAAAAGCTACCCACGCTTTAATGCAAGCGTTCATAGAATTTACAGCAGCAAACAGTGCTGCCATAAAACAGAAAAGACTTGAATCAAAAATAGCGACTGTTGGCGCCACCCGTTTTCCCCTTAACTGGAAGGTGGACACTACCCGGCACGAACAGGTGTTGTTCAAAGGATATGAAGCCGGCTATAAACCCAGTGAGGTGTCGGGGCTGCCGCGTCTGTATTACGATCGCAGCAAACCGTACGAAAAGCAATTGCCTTACTTTAATTTTTATACCCCGAAGATCACTATTGAAAAGCCGATGGCCTATATCATTCCGCAGGGTTGGTGGAAGGTGATTGAACTGTTGAACCTTAATAAAGTGCAAATGCATAGGTTTGCCACCGATACCAGTGTGAACGTGGAAGTATACCACATCGAGGATTACAAAACCTCGCCCAGGCAATACGAGATGCATCACCTGAACACCGATGTGAAGGTAAGTGCCAGTAAACAGGTGATGAAATTCCGTAAGGGAGATTATTATATTCCGCTTACCCAGGCGGCCAACCGGTTTCTGGTAGAAGTGCTGGAACCGCAAAGCGAGGATTCTTATTTTGCCTGGAATTATTTTGATGCCATCCTGGGCCGCAAAGAAGGATACAGTCCATATGCATTTGAAGATATCGCCGCACAATACCTCAAGGAACATCCAGCTATTAGAAAACAACTGGAAGAACGCAAGGCCGCCGATACCGCATTTGCCGGAAGCGCTTCTGCTCAACTCGATTTTGTATACAGAAATTCGCCTTATTATGAACCGGAACATGTACGGTATCCGGTGTACCGGGTGGTAGGCGGTCAATAAACAATAGGCCATTGTTTAAACTTTCACCTTCGATTGTTGGTGTACGTTTTTTTTGTTATATTATTGTAATAAGCGCTATAGTAAAGGATTATTCATTACAATAATGCCAAGACTATTTCATTCGTCGAATTAGATTGCTGCTAAATGAATATTGCTACAGATTTACGGTTGTGTATATATGTTTTAGTACCATAACCGTAACCCTAATCTGTATCAATGAAAACCGTCCTGAACCAAAACGCTGGTAAGTTTATTGTGCTATTGCTGACCATCTTATGCGCTGCTATAAGCCATGCGCAGATAAATTACACATTTGCGGCTTCTGCCGGTACTTATACCGCTAATGCCGGTGGAACAACGATCATTGGCGCCGATAAGGATGATTCGCTCTCAACGGTACAGAATATTGGCTTCACCTTTACTTATGGCTGTAATACCTATACTCAATTCAAAGCCAGTTCCAATGGCTTTATAAGTATGGGTGCTGCAGCATCGGATTTCAAGTATGAGAATACCCTTGCCACTACCGGTCAGGGACCTATACTGGCGCCTTTGTGGGATGACCTGAAAACGAACAGTACCACCAGTAATGTGAATTTTGCCTTGTCGGGTTCAGCCCCTAACCGGGTATTGACGGTAGAATGGCTAAATATGAAATGGGATTACCAGGCTACGGCAGCTTCTATGTCCTTCCAGGTTAAGTTGTATGAAACCACCAACGTTATTGAGTTTATTTACAAACGTGAATCAACCACGTTAAACAATCCTACGGCTTCCATTGGGATAAATGGTGGCAGCAATGCTACTGATTATTATTCGTTGAACGGGACTGGTACTGCACCTGCGTCGGTGTATGGCATAGAAAAGTATGATCTTAATAGTCAACCGGCCACCAACCAGTTGTACCGGTTTACCCCGGGCAACCAGGTGTATGTGTCAGGTACGGTTGCACAAGCCAGTACTGCTTCCGTATCAAAATGTGAAACATCACAGCCAGTCATTGCCGTGCAGGTAGTGGCCAGCGGTTGTAAATCGGTGCTTAGTCTAACACAATTGCAATTTAATATGACTGGGTCATCAATACCAGGGACCAACACCAATGATGTAAGCAAAATTCATATCTATTATACAGGCAATTCGCCGGTGTTTATGTTTGCTACCGGCACCGAATTTGTGAGCGGTGGTATAAACCCGGCAACTGGTACTATTACTGCCAATGGTTCACAAACGCTTTTAAACGGCACCAATTATTTCTGGATAGCCTATGATATGAATACCCCTACTGCCACAAACGGAAATGTAGTTGATGCGCAGTGTACGCAAATAACGGTTGGGGGCGTGAACCGCGTTCCTACGGCTACCAACCCAACGGGTACCCGCGCTATTGCCAATTGTACCGTTGCTCCGGGGAGTACACAAAGCAACCTGGCCTTTTGGGTAAAAGCCAATAACGGTACTTCATCTACAACCAATGCTACCACTATAACAACATGGAACGACCAGTCGGGCAACGGGCGTAATGCCACATCGGCTGTAGCCGCTACCAGCCCGGTTTATTATGATAACAGCACCAATAACATCAACTTTAACCCGGTGGTTGATTTTGATGATGCTGCACAAGCTGTGGCCACTGCTGATTTTATGGATATCACTGCGGGCGGTATTTTATCATCGGGTAATAATCCTTATACAGTATATGCAGTTATAAAACCAGGTACCAGTAATGTTACCAAACCAGGTAAATTCCTGTTCTCTGGTGTATTTGATGCAGCTGGTAATACATTTAATTCTTTCGACATCCGCTCCGGATATGCTTTTAACGATTCATGGGATTTGAATGACCTTATCGTTGGTAATCAATGGACGCCTAATTACCCCAGTCTGGCTACTTTTGATTTTAATTCGGCGCAGCGCGAAATGTTTATTGCCGGGGCTACTGCAGGTACTAAAGCAGGCAATAATCGAATCTCTCCAGATGTGTTCAATGCCTTAGGGTGCCAGCGTGCAGCCACCAATAAAGAATTTTTTGATGGTAGCATTGGGGAAATTATCTCCTATAGCAATACTTCACATAGTACAACAACGAGGAATAAGATAGAGACCTACCTGGCTATTAAATACGGCGTCACGCTTTCGCACAATTACCTGTCATCTATAGGAACAACCATATGGGACCGGGCTGTAAATGCTGCCTATAATTATAATATTACAGGCATTGGGCGCGATGATAATAGCGCACTGAGCCAAAAGCAATCAAAAAGCACATCGGTTGTACCCGATATTCTTACCCTGTACGTAGGACCCACAAAACAGGTGAACCAGGTTAACAATACCGGCACATTCTCCTCGGGCGACCGTTCCTTTTTTATTGCTGCCAATAATAACGATCTCTATATGTTTGGCGGAGCCGCTACCGAGGTGCCGGCAGGTATTTGTTGCAGGCTTCGCCGGGAGTGGTTATCACAAAAAAGCAATTTTACCAATGCCGATCTGAAACTTGAGTTTGATTTCAATCTCATTACACCTGGTTATACACCGCTCAATGTGGCTGATCTTCGATTGCTGGTTGATAATGACGGCGATTTTACCAATGCTACCATATTTGGTTCACCAGCTAGCATTTCCGTTGTGGCGAGCAAAGTAACAGTTACGGTACCAGCTGCTAATTTTACCAGTACGCCTTATTTTACATTGGCATCTGTTTCGGCCAGCACTCCATTACCGGTGCGGTTTGTGCAATTGGATGCAAATTGTAAAAATAATACAGCTCATATAACCTGGACAACCGATGCTGAGATCAATATGGATTATTATACGGTTGAACGGAGCGATGATGGTAAAAACTTTTTGGCAATGGCAGCCGTAAAAAGTAAATCGACCGCTACTGCTCAGCAACTTTACAATTATTCAGATGTATCACCGTTGGCAGGAACAAGCTACTACCGCTTAAAGACGACGGATAGATCGGGCGCCACCGGTTATTCAACGGTAATGACCTTTGTTGATTGTGGAACTGATGTGGTTAGGTTAACAACCAGTACCGCAAGTGGGGAATCGGAGCTGTTGCTGCAGTTATCAAAAAATGAACAGGTAGATATTGAGCTGTTTGATGTATTGGGGCGCCGCTATACCATTGCAGGTGTAACCGGCAAACAAAGTATGATACAGGGAACGTATCATTTGCCAGTAACCAACAGCAATTTGAAGGCTGGTATATACCTGTTATCTGTAACTATTAATGGGAATAAAAAAGTATATCGTGTAATTAAACAATAACAAACTGGTCATTGGCAATGGACAACGCTATGTTGTCTGTTTGCCAATGATCTTAATTGATTTAAGAATTAATCTTGTCAGAATTTCAAATGTCGTACGGTTAACCCATCGTTGATCAGCTGTTTCAGGGAATCAATGCCGATACGTACATGGCGTTCAACAAAATTAGCGGTAACCTTTTTGTCGCTTTCTTCTGTTTTTACGCCTTCCGGTATCATGGGCGAATCGCTTACCAGTAACAGGGCGCCGGTAGGAATTTTATTAAAGAAGCCTACCGAAAATATGGTAGCAGTTTCCATATCAATGGCCATGGCCCTTACCTTTTGCAGGTATTCCTTAAAAACTTCATCATGTTCCCATACCCGGCGGTTGGTGGAGTATACGGTACCGGTCCAGTAATCAACGCCATAATCACGAATGGTGGTTGAAACGGCTTTTTGCAGGGCGAAGGCCGGCAGGGCGGGTACTTCTGGTGGAAAATAATCGTTGGAGGTACCTTCACCGCGAATGGCGGCGATCGGTAAAATTAGATCGCCGATCGTATTGCGTTTTTTCAACCCACCGCATTTACCGAGGAACAATGCGGCCTTGGGTTCAATAGCCGTTAACAGGTCCATAACCGTGGCGGCGGTAGGGCTACCCATACCAAAATTAATAATGGTGATGTTTTCTGCAGTAGCGCACTGCATGGGTTTGTCAATGCCTGTAACGGGTACATTGTTCCATTCGGCAAACATTTTTACATAATTACTGAAGTTGGTGAGCAGAATGTATTCACCGAAATGATCCAGGGATTCCCCTGTGTAACGGGGCAGCCAGTTTTTGACTATTTCTTCTTTTGTTTTCATCTTATTATCATTGCTTTTTTGTTGGGTCAATCGTTATCCCGGTGGGGATCTTGCCGCGTAGGGAAAATGGAAGCACCTGATCGCCAGATAGCGATCAAATTTAAGTTAGTCAATAAATATCGTTTATTTTAGGCAAATTATATTGTTTTTTAGTTATGGATGGCCCGGCCGGTACTTTTTCCCCTGTTGCCATGTATGTAACAAATAGTAGTTTTGATGCTATGATCAGGATTGAATATCCTTCTTTCCCCTTTCGTATGAAAGAAGACGAAGGGAAGGAATTTATTTTTGATGAAAATCGCCGTCAATGGCTTCGGCTAACGCCGGAAGAATGGGTTCGTCAGAATTTTTTACAATACTTATTACAGGTAAAGAAATATCCGGCTTCGCTCACAGCCATTGAAAAAGAGATCAGGCTGGGGGAGTTAAAAAAGCGGTTCGATATCCTGGTATATGATGCGCAGCATCAACCCTGGCTCATGGTTGAATGCAAAGGGATGGATGTGTCGTTAAATGATGCCGTATTACAACAGGTATTACGGTATAACGTAGCCATACCGGTATCTTACCTTGTGATTACCAATGGTTCTTCCTGTTTTGCCTATATTAAGAAAAATAATCAGCTGCAACTGCTTGATGCCTTGCCTGCGTATGGAATTTAAGTTGTTGTTAACGCTTTTTATGCTTTCTTTAGAGCAACCAAAACCCGCTTATCGTTTATGGATAAAACGATCCATGAGAAAATTGAAGCGCTTAGCCGTCGCATTCAGCAACTGTCGCAACAGCAGACAGGTATCAGCAATCAGCTGGTACAGTTGATAGATGAACTCCAGACACTAAAGCGGGAAGTAAATGCCACCGGCACAGTAATGCCGGAACAGGCGGAACAAATTGAAACAATTGAAACCATTGAAGTAAGGGAAGTTATTGAAGCGCCCCATCGGTCTGCCCCGCTACCACCAACTCCGCCGCCTGCGCAAAGAAAGGCTGCCCCTGTTGCTGCCTCACGCTCATCCACTACTTTCGAAGAATTTATAGGAAAGAACGTTGCCAGCAAAGTAGGTATACTGGTTACCATTATAGGTATTTTCATTGGCGCCAAATACGCCATTGACCATGACCTGGTAAGCCCGGTAGTACGTGTGATCGCCGGGTATGTTTGCGGTGCGGCGTTGGTAGTGGTTGCCATGCGATTAAAGAATAAATACGAAGCATACAGCAGTGTTTTGATGGGCGGCGGTTTGGCTGTGCTGTATTTCATGACGTATATAGCGTACAGCTTTTACGGATTAATGCCTCAGATGGCTGCATTTGCGCTCATGCTGGTATTTACCGCTGGCACTATATATGCCGCCTTATTGTATAACCGGGTTATTATTGCACACCTCGCACAGGTGGGCGCTTACGCTATTCCCTTTTTGTTAAGCGATAATTCGGGGCGCTATGCAGTATTCTTTGGTTATATCGCTATTATTAACACCGGTATCCTTATCGTGTCATTGCGTAAATACTGGAAATCGTTGTTCTATTCGGCATTTGCACTTACCTGGTTCATTTATATATTCTGGTATTTTTTCAGTTACCAGGCAGCTGTGCATTCAACCATTGCCTGGGCCTATCTCAGTATTTTCTTCCTGATATTTTATACGACGTTCCTGGCCTATAAGATCATTAAAAAAGAACAGTACGGGGTGCATGATGTTTTTGTGCTGTTAGGCAATGCTTTTATATTTTATGGGTTTGGATATAGTTTGGTGAATAAAGAATCGAGCTATAATTATTCCGGCGCTTTTACTTTGGTGAATGCGGCTATCCACTTAACGGTAAGCCAGGTGATCAGGCGATTGCAACTGGCCGATCGTTCCCTGTATTACCTGGTATTGGGACTGGTGATCGTGTTTTGTACCATTGCCGTTCCCGTACAATTCGATGGCAACTGGGTAACGCTGTTATGGACCGCCGAAGCAGTGCTGGTGTTTTTGATCGGCCGGCTTCGGAAGGCACCGGCGTATGAAAAGCTGGGCGCGGGATTGGCAGCACTGAGCTTTTTAAGTCTCGCCCAGGACTGGTTCAATCATGCCACTGCTTTTACTTTTCCCAATGGCTCACCGGTACATCCATTTATAAATGTCGTGTTTGCTACAGGATTGCTGGTTGCAACTGCACAGGGGACCATGATCTTTTATAACAGACATAAAAAATACCAGTCGGAACTACCGGCAACAAGTCTTTACCTAAGCTTTTACAATTATGCATTGCCGGCCATGTTGCTGGCCACCAGTTATTTTGTTTTCCAAATAGAGATCAACGGGTATTTCAGGCAACTGGAAAAACCGGGTCGGGGGTATGATGCGTTTTATGAGGTTTGGAATACGCGTACCAGTGCGTTCGCTTTTATTGGCCAGTTGTTATACAGCATGGTATTTAATATTGTACTGATGCTGATCAATCAGCGATGGGTGCGTAATAAAATGCTGTCCGTTTTTTCGCTGATCGGTATTGGCCTGATGATGCTGATACTGGTGAGCGAGGCTTTACCGGTATTGAATGAGCTGACACGGGTCTATTGGCAAAAAGGAGGTGATTATTTTGGGATGCTGGAATTTGTCGTCAGGTATATTGTGATTGCTGTTACGGCCATTATGCTGTACGTGGGCCAAAGAGCTACGAACGAATTTGAACAGGTTCCTGTATTACAAAAAGCCTGGTCCCTGGTGGTATATGGGGTTGTTTTGTCGTTTATTAGTGCCGAATACCTGTGCTGGACAAGCGTTGACGGCGAAGGAAATCCGTATAAACTGGGGTTGAGTATTATCTGGGGCATATTTGCCCTGTCCCTGATAGTCCTGGGTATCCGGAAAAAGCAAAAGCATCTGCGTCTGGCCGGTATTGTGTTGTTCCTGGTAACCCTGCTTAAATTATTCCTGTACGATCTGGCCGGTTCCGGAACCATTACCAAAACGATATCGTTTATTTCGTTGGGCGTTTTACTGTTGGTGGTTTCTTTCCTGTACAACAAGTATAAAGAGGTGTTGTTTGGCGAGCCCAACCATATAGTGGATGAGCAAAAGAGGGAGCCCTAAGGGTTTGATGGTTTGATGGACTGACCATCAAACCATCCTGTCAATTATTCTTTTTCCCATTCAATAGATGTGGTATCGTAATGTTTCATTTCTTCAATGTTATTATAAAACGGTTTCACCAGGTTCAGAAAAGGCATAAAGTCGGCACTTTTTCTAAAGCCATTTAAATGTTCTTCCATTGACGTCCAGTGAATGATGACAATGTAATGCGCAGGCTCTTCCTTGCCATGGATCACTTTATAACCCAGGCAATAGGGTGATGCCTTCAGGTATTTGGCGGCATTGGTATAGGCCTGTTCAAAATTCTTTTGCTGATCAGTTGCAATGTTGTACCGGATAATTTCAACCGAGAAATTCTGTTTCTTTTCCATATTGTTATGATTGTTTTGTGCATAACTGCTTTTGAACGCGATGCATGCGGATAAAAGCAGTAATAGGATTTGTTTCATATTATTGATTTCGCGGTCCAAGTTAGTCGGTATGGATAGGTGAAACAATAACTTACCAGAAAGTAAGTCCGGCCAACCACCGGTAAGTTTATTAATTTGCAGAAACTGTTTTCTATGATCCAGCTGCATAATAAAACATATACCTGTCCGGTTGATGTTACCCTCAGCTTTATTGGCGGTAAGTGGAAGTTGTTGATATTATCGCATCTTCACCAGTTTGAAAAAAAGGGATTTAGTGAAATAAGAGATAACCTGCCGGGCGTATCGGAAAAGATGTTAAGTCAGCAATTAAAGGAGTTGGAACGCGATCAATTAATTGAGAAGAATGTATTGTCGGCAAAGCCTTACCGGGTAGAATACAGTTTAAGTGTATTTGGAAGATCCTTATCGCCCTTGTACACATTCATCAGCGAATGGGGGATTACTTACCTGAAGGAGAATGGAATTGATTATGTGAAGGACCAGGCGTTGTATAAGTAGGGGAGAGTCTTGGTTCCTGAATTAGTACACCCAATTTAAAGGTTTCATAACCAGATTCAAATTTGGTTCTTTTTTTGGAACCTGTTGCACCAATTTCATGTGCAGTTTTTCGTATTTTATAGGCGAATGCCTTACAATAGTTTGCGGCAAAGTTTTTATATCTTCTTCATCAAAAGGAATGCAATCATCATCTTCTTTTATTTTTCGTAAAATTCGTATATAATAATTAACCCCATAAATATTTATGAACTGCTTCAAATAGTCATAATTGTTTTGCATACATCGGTAATACATGTAGGCTCTGGCATTGTTTGAACCGTCAATACCAAGAAATTTTTCCTTGTTGCTTCTTAAAAAAGACAGACCGGTAAATACAATAGTTGAGAACAATTTAGAATGATTCTGATGGCATAATTTTACTTTATCATCTATTTGATTATTTACTCCAAGTGGGCCAAATGCAAGGTTATAAACGTTGGGTATAAGCGGATGCGGTTCATCGCTTATATTAATACCTATTGGAATTTCCTCTCCGGTCTGTAATGTTGAATTAAAGAAGCTTAATGAAAAATTATCCTTCAATAATTTTATTGGATAACAATCGTTAAAATCAAGCTTAATATTCAATGCCATTGCACATGCAATTGAGTTCAGGTTGTAATGGTTCGAATATTAAATATAAAGAATGTATTTGGTATTAATAGTCATATACTTTAGGAGTAAAATAAAAGCTCCCATCCGGTGCAGATGAGAGCTTTGGTATAATAAGATCTGCTTGCTTTACGGGAATATCCCCAACTCAGCATAACTGGTACCTACCTTATTAATAGCAACCACGTAAGCGGCTGTACGCATATCCGGTATTTGCGGATTGGCTTTCCATACTTCCATGATCTCGCGGGTAGCGGCGATCATCGTTTCTTCCAAACCACTGCGTACCAGGTCTACTTCATCTGGACCGTGCAGGATCAACTCTTTTTCTTTTACATTCACTTTCTTGCCGGTCAGGGTTTCCATTTGACCCAGTATATGGCTGTTGAGATTTTCTGTAAAGCGTTTTTCCATGCGTCCATAACGCACATGGCTAAGGTTCTTCAGCCATTCAAAATACGATACGGTAACGCCCCCTGCATTGAGGTACATATCCGGTACCACCAATATTCCTCTTTTGGCAAAAACTTCATCGGCTTCAGGTGTAAGCGGTCCATTGGCGGCTTCTCCAATGATCTTTGCTTTTATGTTAGGCGCGTTGGTGCCATTGACCACATTCTCCAGCGCGGCAGGAATTAAGATATCGCATTCCATTTCCAGCGCATCGGTATTTTTAGTAAAGTTGGTGCTGCCAGGGAAATTCACGATCGATCCTTTTGTCTTCCTGTGTTCTACAACCGCATCAACATCAAGACCATCCATATTGAAAATAGCCCCTTCCCATTCACTCAATCCTACGATCTTGGCGCCGTGTTCCTGAAAGAATTTTGCGGTGTGATAACCCACGTTACCTAAGCCCTGTACCACTACGCGCTTACCTTCAACGCCCACAGATAAACCGAGTTTATCCATCACATCTTTCATATTCAACACTTCGCGCAGGCCAAAGAAAACGCCCAGGCCGGTTGCTTCACGACGACCGCGTACACCACCTTGTGTTACCGGTTTTCCGGTTACGCAACCCAGTGCATCTACTTCGCCGGGACGCATACTGGTATAGGTATCAACGATCCATGCCATTTCCCGTTCGCCTGTACCGTAATCAGGTGCGGGTACGTCAATGCCGGGTCCAATGAAATTCTTCTTGATCAATTCTGACGTATAACGCCGGGTAATTTTTTCCAGTTCATAGGCTGTATACTTTTTAGGATCGATGGTGATACCGCCTTTGGCGCCTGCAAACGGAACGTTTACGATTGCGCATTTGTAAGTCATCAGGGCGGCGAGGGCCATTACTTCATCGAGGTTTACGGAAAGGGCAAAACGAATACCGCCTTTACAGGGCAGTTTGTGATGTGAGTGTTGCACGCGATAAGCTTTGATCACCTCTATCTTATCGCCGATCTTTACCGGAAAATGCATGCGGTATACGGCATTGCATTGTTTGATCTGTTCCAGGATACCGGGATCCCAGGTGGTGAATTGCGCGGCTTTATCGAAGCTCTTTTCCACCGCGCCAAAAAAACTGTAATCTGACATGACGAAGCTGTTTTTGTTTATGTATTGAGCAGTATATGACAAGCATAAGGAAATGGCTGGCGGCAAGCGGAAAATGTCCTGCTGACCACTAACCAATCCCTCTTTTGTTAAGAGCTTTGTTTCTCGAGTTTTGAGATCTTTCTATCGAGCCGTATCACGTACAACAACAAACCAACCAGAATAGTTACAGCAACCACCAGTACGACATAGATCTTGTTTCCGACATATAAACCGGTAGGTGTTCTTTCAACATTGTGTACAGTGTCCTGGGCTTTGGCCAGTAATTGGACAAATAAAACGATCAGGGTTACAATTAGTTGCTTCATACTAAAAATTAAGCGATATGTTTTTTCTCTTCCAGTAATCGAACGCGTAGCCGAAGGGTGGAGATCCAGGTGGCCAAAAGGGTCCAGCCCAGTACGCCGGGCCAGAATACGAGACGCATCGTTGCATCGAGGCTGCTGCCACCCATGCCGGGATTTCCCTCTGATCCTTTACCGCCGGGATGCAAAGACTCTGTAAGACGCGGTAAGATCATGATCATAGGGATATAAATAAAATAAGCGAATATGTTATAAACGGCGGCTACCCGGCCTCTTTTATCTATATCGGGCATGGAATTTCGCAAAACGAAATAAGCGACATATATAAGAAGGGCGATTGCGGCGCCAATTTGTTTGGGATCGTTGCTCCACCCTGCACCCCAGGTATAGGTTGCCCATATAGCGCCGGTGATCAATCCCAGGCAACCCAGTACCGTTCCGGTACGGGCAAATTCTGTGGCGTATATATCGTAAACAGGATCGGGCTTGCGCAGGTATTTGATGGAGTACACCAGGGAAACGGTAATTAATACCAACTGGCTGAACCACATGGGTACATGAAAGAAGAAGTTGCGCATGCTTTCGTACAGGTTGCTGTCTTCGTAGGCAACTTTATGCGGAAGCGGAATTAAAAGACCTGCAATAAAAGTATAGATCAGTAATATTATACTCAGTATTTTCCACCAGTACTGGCGCATAGAGTCCTGTAGTTTGTTGAATGATCATTGGTACCTGAAAGCGATCGATGAGCCCAATAATCCGAAATAGGTGGGGCAAAATTAGGGGAAAGAAGCTATATAGTTTCTGGTTTGTAGTTTGTTGTTTATGGTTTACCCCATAAGCGGGCATACTTTATTGGTTGTAAGCTCAAAGCGCGGCAGCAACTACAAACCATAAACCATAAACCACAAACTGTTCAATCCTTCCACAGGAAGGGGAACAATATAGTAGCCAGTACGATAATCAGTATATCCAGTGCTATCAGTAAGAATATAATTTGCAACAAACCGGCTTGTATTACATCGGCAAAAGCGGTGTTCGACATGCGCATCAGCAATAATACCTGTGGAATAATTAACGGAAAACCCAAAATGGCCATCAGGGCAGCTCCCTGTCGTGCCCGGGCTGCAATGGCGGCTAGGAAGGTAAATACCAGGCTCAGGCTACAACCGCCCAAACAAACAAAACCTACGAACCGGAAGGGGTTTTGTAATGGATTGCCCATTAAAAACTGAAATAACAACAGGCTTACCAGGCTCATGAGTATCATTAAACCGGCATTGAACAGCAATTTGGAAAGCATAAAATCGCGGGCGCCGGCAACGGTATAATAGTATAACATGCGGCCCTGGCTTTCCTGCAGAAAACTTTTGGCTACAGCATTCACACAAATAAACAACTGTATCATCCAGAACAGCCCGTTCCAAACTTTCTCTTCAGGCTGGCCCATTGCCAGGTATAAAACAAATATGGTAGATGCTACATATAGCACAATGCCATAAAATGTGTATTGCTGTCTGATCTCGAGCAACAGGTCTTTTTTGATTAAAGCAAAAATGTGGTTCATACCCCCAATCCGCCAACTGGCGGAGGCTTTTTGTTTTTGGGTTTATTTGAATATTGTTTAACTTATTGTCTTGTTAACTTATCAATTTCTTTCATAATAACACTTCCTGCATCTCGGTTCGTACAGGTCTTTTTCGCCCAGCACTACCTGCAGATCATTCGGTTTTTTACGATAGGAATAATTGGCAATCTGGCCGCATTTCATGCAAATGGCGTGCAGTTTGGTAATAAAATCGGCCTTGGCCAGCAAAAACGGCATTTGTCCAAAAGGTTTACCGGTATAATCCATATCCAAACCGGCTACAATTACCCGAATTCCTTTTAATGCCAGCTGGTCGCAAACATCCGGCAGCTGATCATCAAAGAACTGGGCTTCGTCAATGCCAATGACATCTGCCTCGCCGTGCAATAATAATATGGTTTGAGAGTTATCAATTGGTGTACTTTGAATGGCTTTTTCGTCGTGTGAAACAATGTTTTGAACATCATATCGCACGTCTATCTTAGGCTTAAATATTTCTACCCGCAGGTTGGCGATCTTTACCCGTTTCAGTCTCCGGATCAATTCTTCCGTTTTTCCGGAAAACATTGACCCACAAATAACTTCAATACTGCCGCGGCGTTCACCCGATATATTAGGTTCTATAAACATCTTAACGGAATTGGGTACAATAATTGTTAACTTTATCAATTAACTCTAACCATAAAAAAGTACCCGCTTATTATGGAACGTTTAGCACAACTTATTGGCAAATTAAATGAACAATTTGCACAAAATGCGGATCCTTTTCAACTATTAGTCACTGCCCAATTAATTGAAACAGAATTGGTACAGATGTCTACGTCCACGCACAGGACTGTAAGCACCTCCAAGATATCTGTGGTTATGCCGGCGGCTAATGGCCATAGCTATCAAAACCGGCATACAGCGGAGGAAGTAAGCGCCCCACCGGTGGTAAATATACCCGAGGCGGTAGCTATTCCAGCTGTGGTGGAGATTCCGGCTGAGGTTGAAACTCAGGCTGTTGTAAACACCCCGGCTGCGGCGGTGGTCAATGGTAATGGCAATGTGGAAAAGAATATTAATGGCAATAATGGCCACCATCATGAGAAAAACGGACATGGCGAAAATGGCTATAAATTTGACCCCCTTCGTGAAATCCCCACACTGGCCCATCAGCAGTCAGTAAAAGAGTTAAATGAGGTAATGGACACCAAAGAGGCCTCCCTTAATGAAAAGTTAAAAAAAGAAGTTAAGGAAGTGGCACATGTTCTGAACGATGCGCCGGTTCGTGACCTGCGTCGTGCTATTGGCATCAACGACCGGTTTGTGTTTATCAGCGAACTGTTCCGCAACGACGAAGTGATGTATGAACGCAGTATTAAAACCATCAATGGTTTTCGCATATTACCCGAGGCTCAATATTGGATCGAAAGAGAATTAAAGGTAAAACTGGGCTGGGATGAAAATAAAGAAAGCACCCGCCACTTTTATCAGTTGGTTAAAAGACGGTTCTCCTGAATAAATTGCATGATCTTTTCTGTGGCGCCCTTATTATTATATACATAATTACGGGCCGCTTCACAGCTAGCCTTATATGCGTTGGTGTCTGTCAGTAATTCATTAAATGTTTCCTCCAGTTCAAGGGCTGTATTGATCACCAAAAGCCCGCCTGCAGTTTCCAGTTCAACGGCTTCCACATATTTCTCATATACAGGTCCAATTACCACCGGTTTACCATACACCGCAGCTTCCAGTACATTGTGTACGCCATCGTCTCCAAATCCACCTCCTACGTATGTAATAGTAGCATATTTGTACAGTTTAGATAACATGCCAATATTGTCGATGATCAGCGTATTGGGTTTCGGTTTTTCGGATTCCAGTGGCCGGTTACGGGGAACGGGTACGGGGGAACTACCGGGAACTACTAATTTTGAGAATCGTACACTATGCTTGAATAATTGCTCTATGTCTTTCAGGTGTTCCTCATCTATTTCATGCGGCGCAATAATGAACTTTATTTCAGGATGGGTATTGGCATAATGGTCCAGTTCCTCTTCATCTTCGGGCCAGGTGCTTCCGGCTACAATGACGGTATTGTCGCCACAAAAATATTCAATCGGGTCAATTGGTTTAAATTGTTCTGCTATCTGAACTACCCGGTCAAAGCGGGTATCGCCGCTGATGGTTACATTGTTCGTAAAGCCAATAGTGCCCAATAATTGTTTGGATTTTTTTGTTTGTACAAACAGGTGGTTAAAACTTTCCAGCATGTACCAGTGCAGCCGGCCATACCATTTAAAGAACGGCTGATCTTTTCGAAAAATACCCGATACCAGTACCAGGGGAATATGTCTTTTCTTTAATTCTGTTAAATAATAAAACCAGTATTCATATTTGATCCAGATCGCCAGATCGGGCTGTACGAGGTTCAGGAATTTGCGAACGTTGGTTTTGGAATCCATGGGCAGGTACATCACATAATCGGCGCCAGAGCTGTTTTTTCGCACTTCGTAACCGCTGGGGGAGAAGAAGGTTAACAGGATCTTTGTGTTGGGATATTGTTGCCTGATGGCTTCCAAAACCGGCCGGCCCTGTTCAAATTCACCCAGGGAAGAGCAATGCATCCAGGCGAGGGGTGAATGGTCAACGGTCAATGGTGAATTGGGCGACGCCTCTTCCTGGTCAGCTATTTCCTGGGTTGGCGTGCCTCGTTTCGGAACTTTAACGGCTGTCTTCCCCGTACCGCTCGCCGTATTCTGCATGGGGCCTTTGCTTCGGCTTTGAGGAGAAACCGATTGCCGATTGCCTATTGCCGAGTGCAGTTCCTCCCAGATATTTTTCCTGCCTTTAAGCCATAAACGGGCCTTGGAGTTCCATAGGGAGGTAATACGGATACCAATACCATATAAAAACAAAAAAATATTATAAATAAACAGGTGCACGGTAATAATTTGAATTCAAAAAAAACAAATGTCGTTTTTATCGTCAGAATTGTCAAATAGTGCAGGCGGGCTGTTTTATTGTGTATTTGTCCGCTATTTTTTTAAGCAACAAAGTACCCGCCTGGTAAGAACCCATTTCTGTTCGGGGCTGAATATACAGGATAAATAAATTACATATGGTTGTATCTTCCCGGGTTGCGCCCTGCCGCAGTTTCGGATATGCTTGCTCACACCATTTTTTTGCAGTACGTTTGTGCCCGTTTTGATTAAAAAAAAGAATAGTATGCAGCCCCTACAAATGGTTGATTTAAAGCAGCAATACGCAAAAATTAAAACTGAGGTAGATTTAGCTATTCAGGAGGTGATAAACAGCGCCACTTTCATACAGGGCAAGGCGGTGCAGGACTTTGCGGCCGGACTGAGCAAATACCTGGGTGTTAAGCATGTTATACCCTGTGCCAATGGAACAGATGCCCTGCAAATCGCTTTAATGGCATTGGACCTGCAACCGGGCGATGAAGTGATCACGCCGTCTTTTACTTTCATAGCTACGACGGAAGTAATTGCCCTGTTACAATTGAAACCTGTTTTTGTAGAAGTAGACCCAAAAACATTTTGCATTGATCCCATTGCTATTGAAAAGGCCATTACGCCTAAAACAAAAGCAATCATCCCGGTTCACTTATACGGACAGGCGGCTAATATGGAAGCCATCATGGAAATAGCCAACCGCTATAAGATCCCGGTGATAGAAGATAATGCACAGGCTATTGGCGGTGATATTCAATTGAGCAATGGTACGGTGCAAAAGACCGGTACGCTCAGTACCATCGGCACCACTTCTTTCTTCCCTTCAAAAAATTTAGGATGCTTTGGTGATGGCGGCGCCATTTTTACCAATGACGATGCCCTGGCAGAAGCATTGCGGAAAGTGGCTAACCATGGCCAGGCGAAAAGATATTACCATGATCGCGTTGGCTGCAACAGCCGGCTCGATTCCATACAGGCTGCTATCTTAAACGTTAAGCTGCCGCATTTGGATGAATATATTGCTGCGCGTAGAAGCGCGGCTGATTTTTACGATAAGGCTTTTGCCGGAAATTCAAAGATCACAGTTCCGTACAGGGCGCCTTACTGCAACCACGTGTTCCATCAGTATACGTTGTTACTCGAAGGCGTTGACCGCGATGCCCTGAGTCTGTTCCTGGCCGAACAGGGTATTCCCTCTATGATCTATTATCCGGTACCTGCTCATCGGCAGAAAATGTTTGAGGCTTTTGGTGGAGCAAAATTTGAGCTGAAGACAACCGACTGGTTGACCGAACGTGTATTATCCCTACCTATGCATACCGAACTGAGTAATGAACAACTCCAGTTTATTACCAGTAAAGTATTGGAGTTTATTAAGAAACAATAATCTTTTGCGTTAAGGCACTTTTTAAAACATTCTCAAAATGAAAATCGCTGTTGTAGGCACAGGCTACGTTGGTTTGGTTACCGGAACCTGTTTTGCTGAAACAGGTAATGATGTTACCTGCGTAGATATCGATAAAACTAAAGTTGAAAAACTTTCTTCTGGTCAGATCACTATTTACGAACCAGGCCTGGAAAAATTATTTCTTCGTAACGTGAAAGAAGAAAGGCTGCGCTTTACAACCAATTTATATGATGGAATAAAAGATGCCGAGATCATTTTCCTGGCTTTGCCAACACCTCCCGGTGAAGATGGAAGCGCCGATCTTAAATATATTTTGGGCGTTGCCAAAGACCTGGGCGAACTGATGACCGATTATAAAGTGATCGTTGATAAAAGCACGGTACCAGTAGGTACAGCTGAGAAAGTATACGATGCGATCTCCAAAACATATGTAGGTGATTTTGATGTTGTGAGTAACCCTGAGTTTTTACGCGAAGGGGTAGCGGTGGAAGATTTTATGAAACCCGACCGGGTAGTAATTGGCGCTTCTTCTGAAAGAGCGCGCAAAGTAATGGGTGAACTGTATGGACCGTTTGTGCGTTCGGGTAACCCTGTTATTTTTATGGATGTTCGATCGGCCGAGCTTACCAAATATGCCGCTAACTCATTCCTGGCTACCAAAATTTCATTCATGAATGAAGTAGCCCAGTTGTGCGAGCGCCTGGGTGCTGATGTGGATATGGTGCGCCGGGGTATTGGCAGCGACGAGCGCATTGGTAAACGCTTCCTGTTCCCGGGTATCGGGTACGGCGGCAGCTGTTTCCCCAAAGACGTACAGGCATTGGTAAAATCATCTAATGAAGTAGGGTATGATTTCCAAATACTCAATGCGGTCATGGATGTGAACGAAAGACAAAAACTGCACCTGCTTCCCAAGATCAAAAAGTTTTTCAAGAACGATCTGAAAGGAAAACGATTTGCATTGTGGGGCCTGGCATTTAAACCTAATACCGATGATATCAGGGAAGCACCGGCTTTATATATAATAGATGAACTGTTAAAAGAAGGCGCCCGCGTTTGTGCATACGATCCTGAAGCGGTTAATAATGTTAAGGCATTGATAGGCGACAAAATAGAGTATGCCGAGAATCAATACGAATGCCTGGAACATGCCGATGCGTTGATCATTGCCACAGAATGGAATGAGTTTCGCACGCCTAACTTCCTGAAGATCGTAACCGCGCTCAGGAATAAAGTGATCTTCGACGGGCGCAACCTGTTTGAATCAGATGCGATTAAAGAATTAGGATTTTATTACGAAAGTGTGGGCCGGGCTGTAGCTGATCCGGCTGTTAAAACTAAAAAATAACCTATCTCTATGTCCAGGAAAAGAGTACTTATTACAGGCGCTGCCGGTTTTTTAGGTTCACACTTATGCGACCGGTTTATTAAAGAAGGTTTCCATGTTATTGGTATGGATAACCTGATCACCGGTAACCTGAGCAATATTGAACATTTATTCAAGCTGGAACAGTTTGAGTTTTATCATCATGATATTTCCAAGTTCATTCATGTTCCCGGCGAACTGCATTATATTTTACATTTTGCTTCTCCTGCCAGTCCGATCGATTACCTCAAAATACCTATTCAAACATTGAAGGTAGGATCGTTGGGTACCCATAATTGCCTGGGCCTTGCCAAAGCAAAAGGCGCCCGCATTCTGGTTGCTTCTACTTCTGAAATTTATGGTGATCCCCTGGTGCATCCTCAAAATGAAGAATACTGGGGTAATGTAAACCCGGTTGGTCCAAGAGGTGTATATGATGAAGCCAAACGCTTCCAGGAAGCCATCACCATGGCATACCATACTTTCCATGGTGTTGAAACCCGCATCGTACGTATTTTCAATACCTATGGCCCTCGCATGCGATTGAACGACGGTCGTGCGCTGCCTGCATTTATTGGTCAGGCATTACGGGGCGAAGATCTGACGGTGTTTGGCGATGGTTCGCAAACCAGGAGTTTTTGTTTTGTAGATGACCTCATTGAAGGAATATACCGGTTATTACTGAGCGATTACCATTCGCCGGTTAATGTGGGAAATCCGGATGAGATATCGCTTAAAGAATTTGCCGAAGAGATCATTGCGCTTACAGGTACTACACAAAAAATTGTTTATAAACCATTGCCGGTTGATGATCCCAAACAACGGCAACCTGATATCACCCGGGCAAAAGAGATCCTGGGCTGGTCGCCTAAAGTAAGCCGTAAAGACGGATTGAAAGTTACCTATGAGTATTTTAAATCATTACCTAAAGACGAATGGTTTAAACAACCTAAGGAATTTGTGAAGAAGTAACACCTAACGAGGGCGTTCTTAGTTTTTGGTTTTGATATTTGTATTTTTTCCTGTTGACTTTGTGCCTTTAATCAATATTACTATGAGTAACTTTTCAAAAACGATCATGATCACCGGTGGGGCCGGTTTTATTGGCTCACATGTGGTACGGTTATTTTTAAACAAATATCCCGGTTATTTAATCGTAAATGCCGATGCGTTAACCTATGCCGGCAATCTCGAGAATTTAAAGGATGTGGAAAGCGCTCCCAATTACCGGTTCGAAAGAGCTGATATTACAGAGCCTGCAAGTATTGAAGCATTGTTTGAAAAGTATGCTTTTGATGCGGTGATCCACCTGGCGGCGGAAAGCCATGTTGACCGTTCGATCATTGATCCGCTGGCGTTTGTAAAGACAAACGTATTAGGTACCGCTACGCTGCTAAATGTTAGTCGTAAGTATTGGGCAAAAACGGAATCGAAAATGGAGGGGAAACGTTTTTTCCACGTTTCAACCGATGAAGTATATGGCTCGTTGGGTGCTGAAGGTTTCTTTACAGAAGAAACTGCTTATGATCCCCGTTCACCTTATTCGGCTTCCAAAGCCTCTTCAGATCATTTTGTAATGGCCTGGTATCATACCTATGGATTGCCGGTTGTCATGAGCAACTGTAGCAATAACTATGGCTCTTTCCATTTTCCGGAGAAGCTCATTCCGTTAATGATCAACAACATCAAGAATAATAAACCGTTGCCGGTATATGGTAAGGGCGAAAATGTGCGCGACTGGTTATTTGTTGAAGATCATGCAAGGGCTATTGATGTAATCTTCCATAGAGGGAAAACAGGCGATAAGTATAATGTGGGCGGCTTTAACGAATGGAAGAATATTGACCTTGTTCATCTTTTGTGCAGGATCATGGATACAAAGCTGGGCCGGCCCGAAGGTGCCTCTGCCAAACTGATCACGTATGTAACAGACCGTCCCGGTCATGATATGCGGTATGCCATCGATGCTACAAAACTGAAAAAAGAGCTTGGCTGGGAACCTTCCCTTCAGTTTGAAGAAGGTTTGGAGAAAACGGTAGACTGGTACCTGAATAATGAAGATTGGATAAAACATGTAACTTCGGGCGATTACCAGCATTACTATGAAGAACAATACGCGAAGAGATAAATAATTCAATTTCTGATTTCGAAATTTTGAGATTTTGGGATTTCATTAAGTTGAATATCTTATTAAATCTCAAAATCTATCAATCTCAAAATATAATATAGTGCCTTTTATTGATACAGGATTTCCGGGTTTATTGATTTTTGAACCCATGGTATTTGACGATAGCCGGGGATTTTTCTTCGAGGCGTATAATCAAAAAAGTTTCGGTGGTGCAGGCGTTGAAAATCAATTCGTGCAGGATAATCAATCCAGTTCAACGTATGGTGTCATCAGAGGATTACATTACCAGATACCGCCCTTTGCCCAGGCAAAGCTGGTGCGTGCGCTGGTTGGCTCCATTCTGGATGTAGTGGTTGATATCAGGAAAGGTTCTCCCACCTATGGTAAAGTATTCTCGATCGAATTATCTGCCGATAACAAAAAGCAATTATTTATTCCCGCAGGCTTTGCTCATGGGTTTTCTGTACTAAGCGAAGTGGCTGAAGTATTATATAAATGTGATCAGTTTTACAGCAAAGCCAGTGAACATGGCATTTTGTATAACGATCCGGTATTACAAATAGATTGGAAAATTCCTTTAGCGCAGGCCATTGTATCGGATAAAGACCTGGTACTTCCTGTATTTGCCAATTGCGTGAACCCCTTTGAATTTAAAGGATAATTGTCGTTTATGTCGCAACCAGTTATTTTAGTGACCGGCGCCAATGGACAGGTAGGGCAGGAGCTGCGGGTATTGTCGGAATCGCATCCTTCATTTGAATTTATTTTTACTACGCATGAGAATATGCCGGTGCACGACGAAGCGGCTGTACAAAAGTTATTTGCTGCACATCGCCCGGCTTATTGTTTAAATTGTGCGGCTTATACCGCGGTTGATAAAGCAGAATCAGAAAAAGAGATCGCTTACCAGGTAAATGCCGAAGGCCCGCGTATTTTAGCCGCGGCCTGTAAAAGCTATAATACCCGGTTCATTCATATTTCAACCGATTATGTATTTAATGGCCAGTCGGCCACTCCTTACAAAGAAGACGCGCCTACAGATGCGATAAATACGTATGGTGCTTCTAAACTAAAAGGCGAACAGCTTTGCCTGGAAACCAATCCCGATACGATCATCATCAGAACGGCCTGGGTATATTCTTCATTTGGTAAGAACTTTGTAAAGACCATGATGAAGCTGATGCAGGACCGTCCCGCTATCAATGTGGTGAGCGACCAGGTGGGCGCGCCTACGTATGCAGCCGATCTGGCTACATGCATGATACAGATAGTTGCTAATAGTCAAATAGCTGCTGATGGTTGGCACCCCGGAATTTATCACTACAGCAATCAGGGACGTATCAGCTGGTATGATTTTGCAGTAGCCATCAAAGAATTAACAGGCAGCGCCTGTACGGTGAATGCCATTCCTACCGAACAATTTCCTACTCCGGCAAAAAGACCTTCTTTTTCTTTATTCGATACAGAAAAGATCCGGCAAACATTTCATTGCAACATTCCTTTCTGGAAAGATTCATTGCAGCAGTGTATACAATTATTGTCGTGAGACGGTCCGCCAACTGGCGGATGAAACGGGAATCCAAAACCCAAAACTCCAACGTGTCGGGCTCCCACATCAATCTTCAAATGCCCACTATAAACATTGTTTATTGACGATTCACCATTGATCAATCATGATTCACCCTGCATCCCACTCAAACGAGTGATACCGGATTGAAAATAAAAACCCCGACTAAAAGTCGGGGCCTGGTTTCCGTACTGAGGATATTACTTATTTGATGGCTGTTATGGCCGTGCCGCCATGTTTGCTTTCTGTTTTTACAACACCGAATCCGGGTGCAAACCATTCTGTTCCTTCCAAATTAAATGGCATTCCAATGCCCATCGTTTTTATGGTGATCTTGCTTTTGTAAGTAATTTTAAAACAATCCCAGGTGCCTGCAGTTGTTGTAACACTTTCTTTTGTGATAACCGTACGGTCACTGGTAACCATGTTTACGGATTGTTTCATGCCTGAGTTGTCTATGGTCATATCCAATGTGGCATCTTTTAATTTATCGCCGGCATTCATGTTCACGGGATATTCTATATAAATTTTATCGGCTTTTACATCCGCCTTGCCGAACTGTTCCTGTTGTTGTTGCGGTAATTGCATCGTCATGTCTAACATCATAACGCCGCCTGTACAATTAATTTCACTATGACCTTTGGCCAGGGATTTTCCTTTCTCGCTAAACATTTCCGAATTAACGGTAGCGCTGGTACTGCCTCCGTTGTTAGTGACATTCGATACCGTATACACCTGCTTTCCATTGGCTTCTCCTTTTTTATTGTAGATGGTCATTTCAATGGTTTTGTTTGGTTGCAGGAAGTAGTAGCCTTTACAATCCTGTCCGAGGCTAACATTGGTAAGCAGGCTACAAAAAATGGCAAACAAGCTGAATGAGCGCATAAACAATTTTTTGGTGTACTTACTTATAGCAAAGTAACAACCAAAATGAGTACAGGGTTATACCCTTTTCGTGGTAAAATTGGACGGCACGAGTCGTTGGCCTATGAGCCGACTGGTAGTTGTTAGTGGTAAGTAGGGAGTTTGGTTTTATGTAAAAGGAACAAAAACCAATTAGCAGAAACAATCCTATTTCTTTGCCGAATCAGACTTGTTATTAAATCGCTTGAAAGGCGTCATGCGGTTTACGATCTCTTTGATGACCGTATCAAATTTTTGCAATTGATCGGGCCGGCATATGCCGCGTACTTTTTGGAAATGACGAAAGGTAACGAGGTCGAGTTTTTTCTGCAGATCGGCAATTTGATTGGTGTGGGCTATCAACATAGAGTCTGTTGCCTCGGGTTGATTCAACAGATCGAAAAACCTTTTTTTAGAACTGCGGATAGAATCCATCACCGGCTTTTGAATAGCGATCATGGAATCGCGCAATTTCCAATAGGAAGCTTCCTGGGTAGCGTCGAATTTCATTTGATCAACCATAAACTGACCCATTTTTTTCTCCCGGTTACTGGGGTCGCGGCCAGGACCACCATCGTGGTCGGGTTTTTTGATCCAGTAAATGGAAAGCGTGGCAATGTTGGTCAATAATAAGATCGCTACAAGTACCAAAAGCCATCGTTGTCGGGGGGGCCTCATCATGGTTCCAGTGAATTTTCATTATATACAGGGTATATACCAGCCGGGTATTCGGCGGCTACTATCTGCCCTGATTCATTTGTACTATTATTGGTAGTATTCTGCTCCCACATTTTAAGCACTGTGGTCGCATTTAGTATGAGTACAATAGCTGCAATCGTTAAAGCCAGCACAGGCCTGGTAAGCCAACGGCCCAGTGGACCGCCCTGGTCAAACTCCTGCTCCATCCTGCCTTTCAGGCGGGTATACAGAAAGTCAGGCGCTTTGGCCCGCTGCATACCCTCCAGGCTACTCAGCACCGCATCTACCCGGGAGTCGTTATTTGAATCGATTGACATAAATGTAATTTACGATGTAAACTTATTAATTTGACGCCAATAAATGGCAAATCCTTCGAACCGCTTACTTGTCCTGTGAATTATTCTGTGCATAATATTTTTCCAACAGCTTACGCAGGTTCTGCCGCGCCCTGAATAACAGCGATTCCACCGCTGATACCGACAACTGCATGACGTCGGCGATTTCCTGGTAACTCAGCTCCTCTGTTTTATGTAAAGTAAATGCTACTTTTTGATTATCAGGCAGTTGTTCAATCATGCGGAAAAGCAGGGCTGCCTGTTCTTTCCTATCCAGCGTCACCCCGGGGTGTTGAAAATCAACGGGTTCATGTATCAGTTCGTCATTGGCCCCAAAAAGACTTGTAATAAAGGCAAAACGCTTTTTGCGTTTGCGGCTGCGAATGTGATCCAGTGCTTTGGTGGTGGTAATGCGGTAGATCCAGGTAGAAAGGCGGGCATCGCCCTTGAATTGATCAATAGAGCGGAATACCTGAATAAAGACTTCCTGGGCAACGTCTTCGGCATCCTCACTGTTCTGTACCACACCCAGCGCGGTATTATATACCAGGTCCTGATAGTTTTCTACCAATGATTTGAATGCCAGTTCGTCCCCCGCCCGGAGTTGTTGTATCAGTTCCAGTTCGTTCAAAAAAACGGCCGTTTAATGTTTGAGGCTACAACTTACGAAATCCTGCGATATGATATTCCAAAACGAGACAGACCTGCCAAAAGTGTAGACCATCCTTCCATTTGGGGTCCTGAAATAACCCGCTTTTCATGAAAAAGGCCCCGATATAACCGGGGCCTTTTTGATAGCATTCAGTTGTTACCCGACAGGGGCTCGAACCCCAACCTTTAGATCCAGAATCTAACGTACTACCATTATACTATCGGGCAATAATGTGTTGCAAAAGAACTTTCCTTGAAAAAACGCGGCTACAAAAGTATTATTTATACCGCTGGTAGCAAAAAGATTGTTGAGAATTTGCCATGATGATGGGTGGGTGACTGAAATAACAAAGGTGAGCCCCGCCCAGCCGGCGGTTGGCTCACCTTCTTCTGTCATGTGACTGCCGAAATCAGCCTGCTGACTTTCGGTCTATTGGTTCAATCTGCATATGTTTTTAATTCGAATTGACCGGACCCACACATTTTTCCTAATTCCTGCGCTCCCCCTTTAGGGGGCAGGGGGGTTATTGGTCCCACCAAACCCTGTCCGTTAACTTAGCGGTTTGAGCTGCCTGCGGATTCGATAAGATCTCTACCTCGGGGTATATCAGCCGACGGGGGATATCCATATTCGAGAGCGCATTGGGCACCTTCGTCAGCAGGGGATAACCGGTCCGCCGCCAGTCATTAAAATTTTCTATAGATAAAAAGTTAGCGATCTTCTTTTCTTCCATGATCCGTTGCAATGCATTGGCTGCGGTCAATGTACCACGACTGGCCAGGTAGTTGGCGCTATCGGCCGATGAAATGCCAAGCTTTGTCAGGTGTGAGCTGATGGCGGCCTGGTAAACAGGCTGTGCGGCTGCAAACCCTGATTTTATAAGCGTGGCTTCGGCTTTCAGGAATAACGCTTCTGAATAATTAAATACATATACGGGTGAATTGTCAGCGCCGTAGGCAGAACCGGGTAACGAATAAATATTCAGGTTGCCGCTGATGTTCACAGCGCCAATTGGCCGGCCAGTGTATAAACCGGTTGCTTTGGCTCTGGCTACCATCTTGTACAATCTCGGATCGTTACGGGTAACCAGTGTATCTACACAGGCCGATGACAATACCAGGGTACTCACCGGCTGAAAATTAAGGTTCCATGGATTTTGTGCACCCGCTCCGCCAGCATAGGTCATTGTCACATCATCGCTGTTGGCCAGCATGCCATTTTGCAAGGCGGTCAACGCCAGGTTTGCCTGGGCCAGGGCCGTGTACCCCGGAGCTTTGGTCAGGTGCATGTAATACCGGGCTTTTAATGTATAGGCCAGCCGTTTCCATTGGTCCATGTCACCGCCATAAAAGTAATCGTCGCCGCCGGGTGTTATGAGGGCGTTCTTATTGATATCGGCAATGCCATCATCGAATAATTGTTGTATGGCTTTGTAAATGCTTTCCTGCGAATCATAGGCCGGTTGCAGTTTGCTGATGCCGCCAAACGCTTCGGTGTAAGGAATATCGCCCCAGTAATCGGTGGCAACACCCAAACAAAATGCCGTGAGTATTTTGGCAATGCCCGAATAATTGTAGTTGCCATTGGTGGTAGCTTTCTCGTTCATCATCTTCAGGTTATTCAGGCAGGCTACATAAATATTCTTCCAGCTATCATTAACAGTTGTGTTGTATAATAAATACGTACCCTCGTTAGGCACAGGCTGGTTCAGGGCTACGTTTTGCATATAATGATTCACCAGCACAGCCGAAAAGCCACTCGTCAATGTACCGGTGCTTGCACCTCCCGAAAGCACAGAGGATATATTCAATTCCACCGGGGCCAGTATCAATGCTTCCTGTACGGCGAGGGGGTTATTGGGATCGTTGTTAACATCAATGAATTTTTTGCATGCAGTAAGGTGGGCGATGCAAAAAACAATCAGAACAGTATATGTTATTGTGCGCATAATGATCGTGTTTAAATAGTTCAATGGATACCACAGTTGTTTTATAATCCCACTTTTAAACTGATATTCACCGATCGTGGGGTAGGGGTGGAGAAAGAATACAATCCCAGCGATCCGTTGGAGGAACCGAAGGAGTTATTCTCCGGATCACCGCCGGTGAAATGCGGACTGTGTATCCACAGGTTTCGGCCCGTAATGGTTAATGAAGCCGATTTAAGGGGCGTTTTCTCTATCAACTTTGCCGGCAACACATAGCCTATGCTTACGTTGCGAAGTTTAAGATAGGTGGCATCCTGTATAACAGATTCCATCATGCCGTTTATTCTTCTGTAGTAATCCTGTCCTTTTACGGCAACGGTATTGGCTTTGTTGTCAGTGATGTTGATGCCAGGTACTACCCGCATGCCACGGTCTTCGGTTACTTTGGGCGTGCCGTAAAAATAGCCGTATCCATCTACGTTATTTTCGGTAACCCCACCTTTTTTCATATCGAAAAAGAAGCTGAGGCTAAATGGTCCGTAACTCAGGTTGTTGGTTAAACCGGCCAGCCAGTCGGGTGTAACAGAGCCCAGCATGCCTTGTTTGTCATCGGCAAAAGGCAATCCATCAGCGCCGATGAGTAATTGACCGGTTGAGCTGTCGCGGGCATAGCGGCTGCCGAATTTAACCCCGTAAGGCTGGCCTACGATTGCTTGCGTAAACCCCAGGCTCACACTGGTAAGGTCTTCCCGCAAAGCCAGTATTTTGTTCCTGAGTTTGGTAAAGCTGAATACCAGGTCCCAGCTGAATTTGCCAGCTCGTACCGGGTTGGCGTTCAGCAAAATTTCAATACCCTTCGTTTGCATGCGGGCGGTATTGATGGTAGTCTGGTTATACCCGGTAGCTGGTGAAATGGTGACCGGTATAAGGCCATCATGTACTTTTTTATTAAACCATGAGATCTCGGCGCCAATGCGGTTGTTCAATGCTTTCAATTCAATGCCGGTCTCAAACTCATTAACGAGTTCATTCTTCAACAACGGATTGCCCAATACATCGCTTAACTGGAAGCCATTTTGCGATATGTAGGGAAAGGGTATACCACCGATATCGTTATTATTATCATTGTTGATGCTGCGATAAGGTGTGGTGAGCGCATAGGCATCTACATTGTCATTTCCAACTGCAGCATAGGATACCCGTAATTTAGCAAAGTTAATTATGGAAGAAATTTTGGGGCTGAACAACTCAGAGAAAACAAAACCGGCTGCAACAGATCCGTATGGATAGAAGTTGTTGTCTTTCGCCAGCACCGAGCTGCCATCGTACCGGCCTGTGAGGGCCAGGTTGAGGATATGGTTGTACTCGATATTCGCCTGTGAGTAAAAACCTGTTTTTCTGACGAGGTAGTGTTTTTCGCTATAGGTTTGGGTAGATGCATTGGCCACATTATCGTAACCACCGGTGATGGACAAGCCCACCCCGCGGCCCTGCACGTTCTGGCTGTACGTCGATAGCACATTATTGCCCAGCAGTAACTGCATGTTGAATTTGCCGAACTGTTTATGTGCATCGATGATGAGGTCGTGGTTAAACTGCCGGAATGTATTTACGCGGTCAACAACCACGCCGAGTAGATTGGCTGCTGAACCGCGGGCCTCATAATATTTTACCTGTTCATTGTATATGTCTGCTCCCATTCTTTCAATAATGTTCAACCAGTTGAACGGTGCGTAATTCAGGGTAACAACCGGCAGAAAGCGGTTAACCGTTCCTTTGGTATATATATTATCCAGTACCCAATACGGGTTGTTGCGGGAGAAACGGAAAACGCGTTGGGTACCATCAGGGTTCAGATATGGCAACGGGTTCCAGGATATGGGGGCTGAGTAAATGGTCCAGATGGGACTTTCCAGTATATAACCTTCGGGCATGCGATTGGTACGGCTGTTGGCATAATTAAACTGAAAGGTGCCCGTTAATTTGTCGGTCAGTTTGGTGGTAAACTTGGTGAACAGCGTATGTCTTTTTAAATTAGTGGTGGGTACAATGCCTTTTTGATCGAGGTAAGAATAAGAAGCAAAATAACCCGAGCCCGGCGCGGTTGAACCGGAAAAGCTGATGGTGCTGTTGGAAGTAACACCTGTTTGAAAAAAGTCTTTTAGCTGATTTCTTTTTTGCACCGGCTGGCCGTTTACGCGAAGTGTATCCATCAACGGTCCCCATGAACTGCTTGCCTTATCTGTTTCGCCATCATAATATACATTGTCGGTTAACACGCCACCAATATCTTTTCTGTCGCCCTGCGCATATTTGCTTTGTATTTCCGGGAAGATGCCGTTTTCAAACGACAGGTCCTGCGTAAGGGTGATCGATGGTTTTTTACTACCGGCCCCGCTTTTGGTAGTGATCATCACCACGCCTCTTGCACCGGCCGAACCGTAGAGGGCGGTAGCGGCGGCGCCTTTCAACACGTTCACACTTTCAATAATGGCCGGATCAAAATCGATCAACCGGTTGCTGCCGGGACCGCTGTTCACCGCGCCTGTTTCGGAATTGTTTACCGGTATACCATCTACCACGATCAATGCTTCGTTGTTACCTATGATAGAAGTAACACCCCTGATCACGATGCGGCTTGAAGCACCGGGCGTACCCGATGAACTGGTAATTTGAACACCGGCTACTTTACCCGTCATGGCATTGAGTATATTGGGTTCTTTGGCGCGTACCAGTTCTTCGGCTTTAATTTCCTGCGAACTGAAGGTGAGGTTTCGTTTTTCCCGCTTTACGCCCAGGGCCGTAACCACTACTTCGTTTAATGATCTGTCGTCGGGTTTCAGCGCAATGGTTAAATTGTCCTGACCACTGATCTTTACTTCACTCCTGTCAAAACCAATGGCGCTGATGACGAGGGTTCCATTGGCAGGAACACTGAGCTCGAAGGCGCCGTCATCGCCGGTACTTGTACCCGTTTTGGTACCTTTTACCAGTACAGACGCTTTGGGTACCGGACTTCCATTTTCATCCTGTACTTTTCCCTTCACTAATTTGTTTTGCGCCCACGAGCTGGAACAAGTAAGTAACGCTACAATAAATGCGATGCTACATAGCAGTTTTGATTGCATGTTTTAATGTTTTGGTTGTATGTCGTAAAAACTACGGTGAGTGTTTTTCGGAGGCCGGAATAGTATAAGCAATCGTCAGCGTACAGGACCAGGCTTATAAAAGGTGTTTCCAGGGAGGAGAAAATGTGCTCCTCTCTTAGTGTACGAATTTATATGTATCGTGAACAAATGTGTTAATGGTTCTTGACGACTTGTTTACAAATATTGATGTGATTGCTGATTTAGCGATTTTGGGATTTTGTGATTTAAAATGAGGGCAGTAACTAATAAATCTCTAAATTCCGAAATCACGAAATCTCAACATTTCATGTTATTGAATATGGCCATTAAATTAAAGGTTGATGATACAATTGCGCTTGAGTTGCTTGATCAGCGTCATGCAGAAGTATTGAATGAACTCGTGTCAAACAACCGTCTCCATTTGCGCGAATGGCTTCCCTGGGTTGATCATATGCGATCGGTGGAGGATTTCAGAAAATATATAAATAGCTCAAAACTGCGATATGGCAATCATACTGAAATGGGCTATGTGATCATGGCAAATGGTGTAATGATCGGAAGGTTGGGCCTGTACAATATTGATCTTACCAATAAAACCGCTTCCATCGGGTACTGGCTCGATCAGCAGTGGCTTGGGAAAGGCATCATAACGCGATGCTGCAAAGCAGTGATCGATGAGGGCTTTTCGCGTTTGCAATTAAACCGGATCGAGATCAGAGCCGCTACAGAAAATTATAAAAGCCAGGCTATACCCGAACGGCTGGGCTTTAAAAAAGAAGGTATAATAAGGCAGGGTGAATTTGTAAACAGCCGGTTTGTTGACCTGCTGGTGTATTCCATGTTAAAAGAAGAATGGGAAATGTAGGATTGACATATGTCTGTGCCACTCGCACTTTTATGTATATAAAGATAAGTGGAACTATTTAATTTACTAACAAACAAAAACTTATACACAAACACGGGGAGCATATAAGATACTAATGTATGGGAACGTTTTTCTAATTGTGGGAAAGAATATCCGGTGCCTGATTTGAACAGCGTTGATTGTAAGGTGGTTACATATTGGCACAATTTCGGAATGATGGGAGAGGACGAATCCCGTGACCTAACTTTACAGAGATCCCTATGAGCGCAACTTTTACAACCAATTATCGTGAGATGGCTCCCTGGCTGGAAGCTATTTTAAATGATTTTCATGACGCCGTATTCATTACAGACAGGCATTTTAATCTGATGCACTGGAATGTGACCGCAGAAGAATTGTGGTTTAAACAATCAAAAAGACCCTCGAAGAAGAACATCATTGAATTCCTCAACCAGTTGTTCCCCGGCCATACTGAAGTACGCACCCAGTTACAAAGAGCCATTGCCCTGGATGAATCCGTAGAAGATATTTTTGTGGCTTCGCCAGATGGCAGAACCTACCGTGTTTCCTGCTATACCCATAAATTTCCCGGAACCGATTACCTGCTCGATGTGGTGATCATCCTGCGCGATCTGCAGGCCACCCTTCACCGTAAAAAAGAACTAAAGCCCAATGTGCTTTATAAAACATTGCTCAACTCGTTAGAGGAAGGCGTCATGCTTTTACAGGGCGAACAGGGTACCATTATATCGGCCAATACCAAAGCCTGCGAAATCACGGGTTTTACCCACGACCGGTTGATCGGGAAAAATTTGTCGGAACTGGAGGGCAGGGCCTATAACGAAGATGGCTCACCCATGCCGGTAAAGGAGTACCCGGCCATACTCACTTTGAAAACCGGAGAAATTTTTAAACAAACTGTTATCGGTTTTACCAATGCACTGGGGAAACTCACCTGGTTATCGGTGAATACCTGTTTGCTGGAAGAGTTCAACACATCGGTGCCCGGATTAATTGCTGTCACTTTTAATGATATTACTGCCTGCAGGGAAGCGGAATCGCGATTGACCGAAAGCGAGCACATCTTTCAGTCCTTCATGAACAATACGCATAGCCCCGCATGGATCATCGATGAAGATGGCTATATCATTTACATGAATGATATATTTAAACGGGTGTGGAAGTTGAATGAAGGCCACCTGTATACCAATATGCGGGACCTGATGCCTGCAAACATGGTAGAACAGTATGTTGCCAATAACCTGAAGGTGCTGGAGAACGGACAGCCGCTGATCACTATTGAAAACTCATTGCGGCAGGATGGTACGCCGGGTGTGTACCTCGTATTCAAGTTCCTGCTGCAAACCTCCACCCATAAACGCCTTATTGGCGGGCAGTCGATAGATATTACCGAAGAAAAAAATGCGCAGGAAGAGATCGTAAAAGTTAACGAGCGTTTTTATTATACCACCAAAGCTACGTCTGATTACATCTGGGACTGGAATATTGAAAAAGGGAACATCTATCGCAGTGAACCATTCAGCGAACTAACAGGGTATTATCAAAATGATATGGAGAACGACCTGTATTGGTTGTTAGAGAAGATACACATCGAAGACCGCCAGCGGGTGATGCACCATATCAACGCGTGTTTAATGGCCCGCAATAATTACTGGCACGATGAATACCGTTTCCGTTGTGCCGACGGCAGTTATAAATATTTATCAGATAAAGGCTACATCATTTATAAGAACGGGGTGGCGGTACGGGCCATCGGCGCCATACAGGACCTCACGGAAAAAAGAAAGCTGGAAGAAGAGCTGGCCCAGCAAAAAGAGAAGGAACGCTTACGCGTTAACCAGGCCATGATCGCCGGCCAGGAATATGAGCGGAATGAAATTTCAAAAGAATTGCATGATAATGTGAACCAGATATTATCATCGGCCATGATCATGTTAACAACGGCCCGAACCAATACCGATGACAAGGAATTCCTGGTCGAAAAAACATCGCAGTATATTGACCTGGCCATTCAGGAAATAAGGAAGATATCTAAAACATTGAATTCCTCTATCGTTAAAGAAGTGGGGCTAATTGACCCGGTAGAAGATATCATAAAGAACATGCAATTGGGGCGGCCCATGACGGTTGATTTTGAATACGATCCCTTCCTGGAAGATGAATTGTCGCACGATGTACAGTTGATGCTGTATCGCATTATTCAGGAGCAAACCAGTAACATCATGCGGTATGCAGAGGCAGGCTATGTGAAAATTGCCATTGAGTTGAATACAGATCACCTCACGCTGCTGATCCAGGATAATGGAAAAGGATTTGATGTAACCAAACAGGCAAAAGGCATCGGTTTGCTGAATATTCTCAACCGGGCGGAAACACTGGGCGGCACCATGCAAATTGATTCCAAACCAATGAACGGCTGTCGCCTGCTGGTGCAAATACCTTTGTAAATTTTATGTAGAAATAAGGATTAAGTAAAATGAAAGCCCCCCGCTTTTTAGCAGGGGGCTACTTTTTATAACAAATATTATTGAACAGGTTCGGTATTACCGTCTACCATCCAGGGCAAGTTGAATTTATGAAACTCAATAGAACGGTTGCTCGTTGAGCTGCTGCCTGTATTTTCATTGACCTCGATAAGTGCGCCAATGGTATAGTCAGCAGTTTTCACCATGCTGCTATAACCGCCTTTGCCTTGCGCCATAGCTTCGGCCTCTGTTAACCAGTCATAAATTCTACGGCTAATGGGCCAGGTAAGCCCGCCGTCATAACTGATACGCACCCGCATTTTACCACGTGATTCGGTGCTGGCTGAGTTCAATACCATAATACGGTCGGGGACACCGGTGTACCGTACAATTGAACCCTGGCAGGCGGGGTCGAACAACACATCATCCGGTGTAAATGCACTGAAGGTACCGGCTATGGTGCCCCGTGAAACCCAGCGGCGTTTGCCGGTCTCCCAGGTACTTTTATTAGCCCGGTCGTTGCGCATGAGGCGCCCGTCCATTAACTCTACAATGGCGCCTTCACTGGTGCCACCTGGTATCGCCTTCCATTGCCAGGTGACGCCATGATCGGTGCTGTAAATATTTCTGCCGATGGCCGGAATGACCAACGTACCATTGCTTGTTTGAATACCAACGCCGGGGCCCATGGCATCCCAGGTATATCCTGGCGGCAATAATGTACTGGTCATATCAACGGGGTCATGAAAAGTAAGGCCGTCGTCATCGCTATAAGAATAATATACTTTACGGTCACCCCAGGTATCAATCTTTTCGTAGCCATCTGTACCACCCTGGTTCTTGGTGGCGGAGTTCCAGCTCATAAATACCCAAATGCGGCCGGTAGTGCGATCAACAACGGATGTTGGGTTACCCCAGGTACCCTGTCCTGCCCCTACCACTTCCTTAATCGCCGACCAGGTTGAGCCATTGTCGATAGATCGTTTATACTCCACGTTGATGTTGCCATAATCTTTATTCGAGCTCATGCGTCCTTCAACAAAAGCTAGCAGCGTGTTGTCGGTTGTGCGTACAATGGAAGGGATACGCCATGAATGGTACCCATCTGCACCGCCATCAAAGAGTTTGATATAGGTATGGGTTTCGGCAGCTTCTGTTATGGCAACCGGTTCTTCGTCATGGGTGGCAGCCGGTTTGTCGGCTCCTCCTTTTTTGCAGGCGGTGACTGATAAGGCAATCAGGGTAATCATGGTGAACAGGCCGGGCAATCGGTTAATGCATGTTTTGTTCGGGGATTCTGTTTGTTTCATTTGTTTATATATTTTTTATTTAAGAAGAAAGTGTGCCCGGCGTTTATGATGAATACGCCGGGGCACACTGTTTACAGCACATGAAATACTGGTGAAACAAACCGTTTGAACGGACATGGATAACCCTCATTTTCCCGGAAGGAGGGAGTGTCTGGTAACGGTTGTACCCCCAACCCCCTAAAGGGGAGAGGTTCATTAGTTATTAAGTTATTTAGTTCCTGGCTCGCTGAATGGTTTACAAACTCATGAACTTAATAACTTAATAACTCGTTGTATTTTACCACGTCGGCTTTCTCACCTGTCCGTAACCACCGCCTTTAGGCCTGTCTTCAAAATGCAGGTGTGGTCCGGTCGCATTACCGGTTTCGCCTACTTCCCCTATTTTTTGTCCGGCAGTAACTGTGGCGCCGGTGCTAACAGAACGTACGGAAAGATGGCAATACACATAATCGCGGCCATTGGTAGCCCGCAAGCCGATCCAACGGCCATAGGCGCCGCCGTTATTATTCGACCAAACGATTTTACCACCCAGCACGGCTACTACTGGTTTTCCTTTTGGTGCAGCATAATCATCACCGGTATGATACCCGGCGGCATAATCAGGGTTCTTTATACCATAAGGATAAGTTACCTTATAGCCTGGAACCGGTGAGGCCACCCGGGCAGCAGCAGCTGCTGCTGTTTCCTCTTCCACTGATATAGTTACCGGTGTTTGTACTGGCTCCTTGTCCGTGGCCTCTGTTTTAGGCGTTTCATTTTTGTTACACGACATGGCAGTCATCATGAGGACGAGAACTGCGAATGACATGTTTCTTGCGGTGCTTCTTTTCATAGTTGTTTTTTGTTTGTATTTAGAATTGAATTTGGAATATTAACCCGCCAGAATCTTTTGGATCTGGCGGGATGTAAAAATTTAGTGAACTCACTCACCACTCACCACCGCCCATTCACTATTTAACTATTAACAATTTTCTGCTTGTTGCTTTTCCGGTAGTACCGGGGCGAATGGTTACGTTATAAATACCGGCCTTTAAACCGCCGGTGTTAACAGCCAGGCGATTGATGCCCTGTTGTAATACCACACTGCGTTGTTGCACTATTTGTCCAAAATTGTCGGTAATAACAAGGCTTACGGGTTGTGACACATCGCCGAGCGTATACTCGATGGTGATAGCGCTTCCCCTGGCCGGGTTGGGCGCAAGTTTTAAAGTACCGGCTTCGGCAATCTTGCTGTCGCTGGTGCTGCTGGTAGCCACCGCCGCTGCATTTGTTTGAATGGCGGCCGTGTCAGGATTGTAATAATGATTCAGGATCCAGCTGTATGTTTGATCGGTACCCCAATAGCTTGAACCCCATTGGCACATGCCGCGGCCATGACCATTTTTAGTTTTGCCAACGCAGCGGGCATCAGAGATACAAGGGTAATCAGTACTTGTACCACTGAATCCATCGCCACAACCAGCGTTGTTTGATTCAGCGCAGTACTCCGCTTTATAAATAGCTCCGTTCTTGATCAGTACGACACCAGCGGTAACAATGGCGGCATTCTTTACACTGGTTGCGCGATCGGTTTGCCAGGTCTGGTGACAGGCTGCGGCAGATAGATCATAATTGGTAGCGGCAGGATTTTGTACAAACCAGGCGCCGCGTGAGCGGTAAGCCACTGTTCCTGCTTGCAGGGAAGCTGCATTCCAGCTGCTAACCCATTCGTCATCCACACCCGTTTGCACATACGATTCCAGGCTCATTACCTGTACCCTTGGACTGCTACAGGTAGCGCAGGCGCAACTGGTAGCCACGCGAATGGTGGTGGGAACCGCAAGCACTGCAGTCGTTGTAGCTGTTGATTCCTGGCGTGCATTTGAAACCGTTGGACGTACAAACTCCATTTGTTCTGCAATCGTTTTATCAAACAAACCGTGGCGGCGCATAACCAGGTCTTCACTGGTAGCTAAAGCCATGGCACGGGGAGACGCTACTGATGTCAACGCGATTTGCATTTCATACGTGTCGGGGATGGCATACAGGTTTTTAATACTGTTGGCGACATAGCCCGTTTTGGTAGATTGTATAGAAATGGTAGCAGGCGTTTTGCCTGGCGCAACGGCGTCTGCCGGAACGGTTATAGAGAAGAACCCGTTGGCATTGGTCGTCGTTGTATAGTTACCCGCTTTTACCTGCACACCGCTCAGCGCCATATTCAAATCGGCATCGCGTACATAACCCGTTAACACCATTTGATTGGTGGGTGTCAACAGGGGAGAGCTATTGGTCGCTATTCTTGCCGTGCCGGCTACATCTAAGTTGATATCAGCATACACACTATCATCGGGACCGCCGGTGAATGAGGTGCTGAGCGCGGTATAACCACTCTTTGAAAAAGCAAAAGTATACTTACCGTTGTTTAATCCATATACAAGCAAACCGCTGGCATTGGTGGTGGCGGTTGCGGTGGTACCATCAGGTTTTGTAATAGAAACAGCTGCACTGGCAATGGCCAGGCCGGTGCTTTGATCTTTCACCGCAAAAGACATTACGGTAACCGCTGGGCTGGGTGGCAATTGAATAGTTACGCTACCCGGGTTGTAGTAATGGTTCAAGATCCAGGTATAGGTTTTGTCAGTAGCCCAACGGCTCGAACCCCATTGACACATACCGCGGCCATGGCCATTACTGTTTTCACCGGCGCAGCGGGCATCGGAGATGCAAGGCCAGCCCGAGGTAGTACCAGTACCACTGTACCCATTGCCGCAACCGGAATTGTTGTTTTCTGCAGAATATTCCGCCCTGGCAATGGCGCCACTCTTGATCAGCACAATACCCGCCGTTGCTTTGGCCGCATTGATACAGCTGGTATAGGAACCGGCTTTCCAAAACTGGTTACAGGTAGAGGCCGCAATATCAAAATTGCTTTTAACAGGATGCAATACATACCAGGCGCCATAGGTACGGTAGGCAACAGCGCCGGCTTGTAAGGAAGGAGCCAGCCAGCTGGCGATCCACTCATTATCCAGGCCGCTTCCTACATATTCTTCCAGGGTCATTACATCAACTGTGCTACAGGTAGTACAATTGCAAGTAACACCAACCCGTATACTGGTAGGCACTGTAGCTGCCAGCACTCCCTCCACTCTTGCCTGGGGAACCGTTGATTCCGCATAACGTTGCTGATCATCGGCTGCGGTTCTGTCGTACAGACCGTGTACCTCATTTTCTGTTTCCATAACAGGTTGTCCGTTCTGTTGCAGCCGGGCCGAACCGATCGGTGTAAGGGCCACCTTTGTCGTATAGGAGTCAGGTATTGCATAGTGCTGAACAGAATAAGGCGAATACCCGTTCTTCGTAAAGGTGATTACCGTTTTTGCGGGTGCTGCTTTGGAGGTAATAGCGGCTGTAGAAGCTGGTACTACCAGAGAAAAATATCCTTTGCTGTCTGTTACAGCAGCCGCTGAGCCGGTGGCAACCTGTACGCCGGCGAGCGGGGTGTTTTTTTCTTCATCTCTTACATACCCGCTAATAACAGTTTGATTTGCATCTACACGAAGCTGAAGTAGCTGCGTGTTATCATTAGCCGGCTCCAGGTTAATACGGGCTTCAATGGTTGTTACCTCGCCCGATGAAAAGTAAGTGGCTAATGGTTTGTAGCCGTTGGCCGCAATGGCGAAGTCATACTTCCCGTTTACGGCCGTAAATACCAATTTTCCATTGGCGGCTGCTGTTAATGTACTGGTGCTGCCATTGGGGGCGGTTACCTGTACAGAAGCACCGGGTACGGCAAACCCGGTATTCTGATCTTTTACAACAAACGTAATATTGGTTGACTGTGCCTCTACTATCGAAGCCAACAGTAAACCGAATATCGCAAGAAGGATCTGTCGCGTTTTTATCATAGCATAATGTTTTGACTGTTTGTTATATAGCCGTGTCACGGTTTCAAACCGTGGCACGGCTTAACTACTTACTATTTCACAATTAACAACTTGCTGCTCGTTGCTTTTCCGGTAGCGCCGAGACGGATGGTTACGTTATAGATGCCAGCCTTTAAACCGCCGGTGTTAACCGAAAGGCGGTTGATACCCTGTTGTAATACCACATTGCGTTGTTGGGCTATCTGTCCAAAATTGTCGGTAATTACAATGCTGGCAGGTTGTGATGCATCGGCCAGCGTATATTCGACAGTGATAGCGCTTCCGGTGGCCGGGTTGGGCGCCAGTTTCAATGTGCGGTCATCAGTGATCCTGGCATCGCTGGTGCTGCTGGTAGCCTGCGCTGCCGAAGTTTGAATGGCAGCAGCATCAGGATTGTAATAGTGGTTCAGTATCCAGGTATAGGTTTGATCAGTGCCCCAGTAGCTGGATCCCCATTGGCACATGCCGCGGCCATGTCCGCTCTTTGTTTTGCCTGCGCAACGCGCATCGGCAATACAGGGATAATCGGTGCTGGTGCCGCTGAAACCATCTCCGCAACCGGAGTTGTTCGATTCAGCACAGTATTCTGCTTTATAAATTGTTCCGTTCTTGATCAGCACGATACCAGCGGTAGCAATGGCGGCAGTCTTAACACTGGCCGCACGGTCGGTTTGCCAGGTCTGGTGACAGGCCGCTGCAGACAGATCGTAATTGCCGGAAACAGGATTTTGCACAAACCAGGCGCCGCGTGAGCGGTAGGCAACGGTACCGGCTTGCAGTGAATTGGCATTCCAGCTGCTGACCCATTCGTCATCCAAACCTGTTTGCACATACGATTCCAGGCTCATTACTTCAACTACCGGATCGCTGCAGGTAGTGCAGGCGCAACTGGTTGACACACGAATGGTGGCCGGTACGGCCAGGGCGGCTGCAGTTATTGCTGAACCTTCTTCTCTGGCAGTTGCAACGGTTGATCTTTGTGGTGCGATAAATTCCAATTGTTCAGCGACTGTTTTATCAAACAAACCATGACGGCGGATAAGGGTTTCTCCCGGTGTTTGTAATGATGCAGTCTGCAAATTGCTTTGTGAACCTGCGGCAGTAAGCGCTATCTGCATTTCGTAGGTATCAGGAATCGCATACAGGTTTTTAATGCTGTTGTTGATGTATCCTGCCTTGCTCGTTTGAACAGAAATGGTGGCAGGTATTTTTCCTTGCGTCACTGTTTCTGCAGGTACAGTAAGTGTGAAGAAGCCTTGTGCATTGGTAGTGGCGGTATAAGTACCGGCCTTTACCTGTACACCTGCCAGGGCGGTGTTTTGATCGGCATCACGCACATAACCGGTTAAGGTCATGCTGTTGACCGGCGCTTGCAGCAATGGTGAGCCGGAAGCAACTCTGGCCGAACTGGTGGAATTGAGGTTGATGTTAGCGGTGATCTTATCATCGGCTCCACCTCCGGTAAAGAAGGTGCTTAATGCTGTATAACCACTTTTGGTAAATGCAAAAGTATATTTACCGGCGTTGATGCCATATGTTAGTTTGCCGCTGGCATCGGTAGTTACTGTAGCTGTGGTACCATCGGGCCTGGTTACTTTAACCGATGTGCTGGCAACCGCCAAACCGCTGCTTTGATCTTTTACTGCAAACGTAATGGTGGTAACAAACGCAGGCGGATTGATAAGATCATAGTATCGCGGCCAGTTCCAGTTGATGCCGGGATCGGTATGCTTATCGGAACTGGTTTGAGGATAATTATTATGGCCTTTAACACGCACGGTTATAGCCAATGGATCATAACCTGAAGAAGAAGCCCCACGATAGCATTTGGTAGGGTCTATGTTATTGTCGGCACAAATGTCACGCACCAGGGCTGCCGAGCTATTGTACATAGCGGTGGTATACCAGGAGGCATCATTTACGAAGCCTTCGTGCTCGATACCTATTGTATAGTAATTCTGGTCGGCCACATGCCAGGCCCTGTCTTTTTCCAGTACCATTTGCGTGATCTGACCGTCTGATGAACGAATCACGTAGTGTGCCGACACTTTTGCCGCCGCGTTATTAAACCAGGAGATACAGCTCGAATAAGATCCCTGAACTGTATGTACAGCTACATTCGTGATCGTATTACCTCCCCGGCCAACACCCCAGTTGCCGGTGTTAGCCTGATCCCATAAGGCAGGGGGATAATCGGTGCTTTGTACCGCCTGCTCACCACTGGTGCTTTCTGTTCGGGCATTGCTGTTGTCAACAGTTGCAGGAGCTGCTGTATTACTGGTGGGTAAAACGATCCCGTTGGCTTTTATTCTGTCCAGTTTGTAATCGAGCTGTACCCCGGGTGCGCTCAACGTACGCAACGTTTGAGGCGCATAGATCTTGTCGAACTGTATGTTCCGTGGTGATTGTTTTAATTTGGGCGAAGTAAAACCCCGCTTCAGGTGATCATACACATCATAGGTGTACAATGAATGCGCGTATTTATTAATAGCGCTGCCATCATCAGGAATGTTGCTAAGTTTCTCGAGCACTTTCGAGAAATTTTCCGGTATGCTGTTGGCCGGCAATTTTTGTAAATTGGCTTCATGGCTCAGGAATTTTGCTACAGCCAGGATCTGCAGCCGTACATCTTTTTTGAATTGCTCAGTTGTGATACCGCTAAGCGTACAAACTGCTTGCAGGTTATTTTTAAAATAACCCCTGCCATCTGCTACCAATGCAAAAATGCCGAATTGTTGAGGCATCGGCTCCGTGTCGCCATCACCTTTTGTTTCAGCCGTGAGGTTTTGCAGGTGTGATGCGGACCAGGCTGCTGCTTCTAATACACCCTGTGGAATATTGGGATACGAGCGGTAGGCCTCGGAAAACCAGGCGCTGTAATTGTCAGCCTGTTGTGCGGTGGCTTGTACACCATACAACAGCAAAAGGAATAAGGAAGTAAGTAGTCGTCGTTTACTCATCGTGTTTAATTTTTAATGGTTGGCGAATAAGTATTTAATGCAATAGGATTCCCGTTACCTGCAGAAATCAGATTTCCGGCAGGCAAAAAGATATATGGTCCAGTAAACAGGGTTCACTGGCGTTCAGTAAAATGACGGGCTATACTATAGTGTAGGGAATAGGTACGGATAGCGGCCTGTAGCCACCAATAGGGTTTCCGATATAATAGGGATCAAATCACGTACACCTTGTTAAGGTGCTACGCATGCCAGCTCAATAGGCACTGCTGCAAAATTTGGTATGTAACTGTTGAAAGGGGGATATGCAACTATGATTAACGGTGTTGCATAATAGTGAATGCAGCCAGACAACGACCCTGCCGGCGCCAGGCCAGGCAATGGTCCAATATGGCAAAGCGATTGGTGTACAGTTCTTTTCATGATAAGGTTAGATAAGGATTTTAGAAAGAATATGTCATACATAAGTAGGATAATTTTTTGAATTAGCAATGCGGTCATCATGAAAATTATATGAACAACCACTGCCTGTTCATACTTCTGGTAACGTTGTTGTACACATGTAGTTGTATAATCAATTCTGTCTTAGTGCTTCTTATATCATTTTAGTAAGTATGTGAGTGATAATTTATTTTCTGTTGTATGCCGGTTTGCTTGCATGTTTAGTCTGTTTTATAGCAAAACAACACCCGCAGAAAAACGCATCTTGCTTTATTGTGTATACAATCCCTGTATACATTCACATAACTCTATTTAGCAACATGTATCAATTACATCCTACTTATGTACAAATCAGCCGGTAATAAACAAACATCAAACCATCCTTTGCCAGAAAGCCGGTGATCGGCCTGTAAGTTTTCAACATTCGTTATTTTGAACAGCAATGACTAAGGGTATTTGGGTAATCACTTATATTACCGGTAGTTGATATTATTCTAAACTTTAATAATACACATGCGGATCGTGGAAACAATCAGGAGATTCCCGAAAATAGTTTTGTACAATAACCTTGATTAGTAAAGGATGCTACGAAAAATATTATTGCTTATAACCGGTATCATACCGACGGCACTTTTCTTAGTCTTGCCGGAATAACCTGTTACCTGATGGCGGTCATTAAAAGATACTGTTGAGTATGTGTATTTTTTTATGACAAGGCATAACGTTAACACGATACCGTATAGACGGTTAACAGATATAAATAAGCATAATTACCTACCACTTTCTTGTGATATCAATCATTCATTAAATAGACATTGCAGCTGATTTAATTTCTCAATGGGGTTTGGTGTTTATTTGACAATATATTTTAAGAACAAAACCCTCAAAAATGAAATTGTTTAATATCCTGACTAACCGAAAAGGCCTTCTGCTGGCAGCCCTTATGGGCACGGGAATGCTGGCGAATGCCCAGCTTAAGATTGGCGACAATCCCACAAGCATTCAAAAGAGTTCTATCCTTGAACTGGAAAGTACCCGGCAGGGTTTGCTGTTACCCCGTTTAACGGATACTGCAGCGATCAACTCCCTTACACCGCCAAACGGTATGATCATTTATCTTACTTCAGATAATAGTTTGCGCATACGCAGCAACGGCGCGTGGAAAAAGCTCGCCAGTATGGCCGATGCAACAGCAAACTGGTCGTTGACCGGTAACAGTGGCACCGACTCAGCTACCAATTTTGTTGGTACGCTCGATGGCGCGCCCTTTACGATCAAAACAGATAATGCCGCCCGCATGATCATTGGTTCCAATGGCAATGTGGGTATTGGAACTACTACGCCTTCTGCTAAACTGAACGTAGACGGGACCGTAAAGTTCGAGAACCTGGCAAGCGGGTCTACTGAATTAGAAGTTCTGGTGCTGGCCGCCGATGGTTCCGTATACAAACGGACTATGTCTTCGAGCGCCTTTACCAACGCCATTAAAGCCATCAACGGAATACAAAAGCAAACCCTTTCTATAACGGCTGAAGCCAGTACTACTGAAGATTCGGTAAAAGTAGAGAACCGTACATCAGACAGTACCATTGCTGTTTACCTTCCTGTACAGGATGGCGCTTCTGCCACTAAACCCTATGGATTTTTAACCTACGACGATTGGTCAAAAATTCAAAGCGGTATTCAAACCATTACCATTGGGGCGGTAGCTTCCGGGACTAATGTCAATGGCGCTTCTATCGTAACAGACAGCACTTCGCGCAAGATCATATTACACCCGGCCGATGCAACCAACCCTGGTATTGTAACCGCCGGTACGCAAACCTTCGGTGGTAATAAAACTTTTGACAACAATGTTACCGTAAACGGAACGCTTGGGCTTAACAGCGTAGCTAATAATACAAGTGCAGACTCTGTGCTCGTATTAACCAACGGTGTGGTAGAAAAGAGAAAAGTGAGCGAAGCGGCTTTTGGCAATGCCATCCGCCGTATTAATGATAACACCGATACGGCACAGGTATTTGCATTCAGAAATTCAGGAACTGACCTCACCGTTTCTACCAATAGCAGCGACAGCATCTTTTTAAATGTTCCCAATGCCGGCACCGGCGCCCGTGGTGTGGTTACAACAGGTGTTCAAACATTTGGTGGTAATAAAACCTTCCAGGATACCGTGGCCGCCGCCAAAACTTTCTTAGCCGGTACAACAGGTAATGCCAACTCTACCGTACAGGTAGCCGGTTCATTATCTATGGCCATTAAATCAGTATCAGCCAACTATACGGTAACAGCCAGTGATAATACCATTCTGGCCAATACCTCTTCAGCAGCATTTACGGTTACATTACCGGCCCCTGCCAGCTTTGCCGGCCGTATCTATACCATTAAAAAGATAGGTACCGGTGGCATTGATAAGGAACTGACCATCACGCCTGCTTCAGGTACTATTGATGGCGGCAGCACGTATATTATATATAACGACTGGACGTACGTAACGTTGCAAACAGATGGTACCAACTGGTACATCATCAAAAAATAACCACCGATAACCGCACCGCTTAAAGCAGGTATATGCGTATCAACAGATGGTTGGGACCAGTGCTGATCATGGCATTGTGCTCCAAAGCAGGCTTATCGCAGCAGTTACGATTGGGAAACAATCCCTGGACGGTTGAGAAATCCGCCGTGTTGGAATTACAGTCTACAAACCAGGGATTACTGTTTACCCGTATCGCAGACACGGCTTTAATCAACGCACTGAATCCGCCGGATGGCATGGTGGTTTATTTCACCCCATCCAAACAGTTGCTATTGCGTGCGAATGGATATTGGCAGTCGTTAACGCATACTACCACGTTAAATAATTACTGGTCTATAGCAGGAAATAGTAACGGCGCGGTAAAGCAGTTAGGTACTATTGATAATTATGCACTTCCATTTGTTACTAATAATGTTGAACGGATGCGGATCAGCAACGCTGGCAATGTGGGCATTGGCACCACCGCTCCTTCCCAGAAGCTGGACGTAAACGGCACCATTGTTTCTTCTGCTACCACCTATCCTAATTATGGCTATAACACTGCCAACCGGATGGCCTTTGGAGAAACGAATGTGCCTTCTAATGAAACAGGCAGTGTAGTGCAGTTTGGCTCGGGCAGCAATACCCGTAATATGTTATTTGCTTTTACCAAAACGAATGTGAACACCTCGTTTTTAGGGAACGACGGCGCCCAGATGATGCTGGGTACCGAATCGGCGGCCCCCATAACATTTCGTACCGGTCTCAGTTATGGCGCTGCCAATATCATGGGGTCCGGTACAGAAGCCATGCGCATTACTTCTTCGGGAGTAGGTATTGGTGTTACCAATCCGGCTAACCAACTGGTAGTAAAAGATGTGACAGAAATACGCAGAGTAGGTTCGTTAGCCGAGTTAATTTTTTCCAATACCTCCGGCAGTGGTGATTTTCGCATTAGCGGTGATGGTGGCGATTTGTTCTGGCAGGGCGGGGGTGGAAGAGCTTTGCAAATGGGCTCATATCATACCACCATATTGGGTGGCGACCGGCAAACAACCTCTTTTCCTGCCTTTGCCAGCGGAATAACCAATACCGGTGTATTGGTACAAGGGCAGCGTGATGCCAGTGTGCCGCTGGCTATCCAGGCCAACTCTGCTACGCAAACGGCCAATTTAACAGAATGGCGTTCTTCGTCAGCCACTTTATCCGTTATAGATAAAAACGGGAACTTTGGAATAGGTACTACCACGCCTTCTACCAAACTGCATATAATAGGTAATAATCCGTTAACATTAACAGGAGTACAAGCAGGAACCAATACTTCAGCAGATAGTTTGCTGACTATAACAAATGGGTTAGTTAGAAAATTGCCACTGTCTACCTTTGCCAATGCCTATACCAGCGGAAACCTCACTGAAACCAGTTCGAATGTATTAACCATTACAGGAGGAACAAATGCCGTATTAGGCACTGGAACTACGGTACAGGTTAAGCAGGCCGGTAGCTCACAAAATGGTTTTTTATCAAGTACCGACTGGACTACTTTTAATAACAAGCTGTCATCGGTTGATACATCAAATATTACTAACTTTTATCAGAAGGTACGTGGCCTGTTCAGTGCAGGTAGTGGTATTAGTTATAATTCAACGACCGGTGTTATTACCGCCAGCGGCGGCGCCGGCAGCAACTGGGCATTGAACGGTAATACAGTAGGGTCATTAAAAACAATAGGGACGATTGATAATTATGATCTGCCCTTCATTACGAATAATACCGAAAAAATGCGGTTGACCAGCAGTGGCAATCTGGGCATTGGTACAAGCGATTTTGATGTTGATGCGCCTGAAAAAGTATTGATCGATGCCGGTGCGACAGACTCCTACAACCTGCTGATCGCAAAAGGAGAGCGGAATGGCTATCTGCAGTTCAATATCCAGAATAATTCTTCACAAGGCCAGGCCAGTACCGATATAGTAGCCACGGCCAACAATGGTACAGAAACCACCAACTATGTGAACCTGGGTATCAACGGCGGCGGCTATAACAGCGCCAACAATATCCTGAGCGGTCCCAATAACGGGTATTTGTTCAGTGCCGGTCAGGATTTTATCATGGGCAACACGGCTGCTTCCAAAAGCCTGATCCTGTTCACCGGTGGTATCACTACTGGCAACGAAAGAATGCGTATTACCAGTGCCGGCAAAGTGGGCATAGCTACTACCAATCCGGCAACAACCCTTGATGTAGCCGGTACGTATAAATTAGGTAGCTCGGGAACGGCCCTGAACAATATGATCAAAACCAGTTTTAGTATTACTGATAATACAACCATTGGACAAGGGGCTACCCGTCAGGTTACTGCTACTATAACCGGAGCCACTACCAATGCTTCCGTAATAATCAATCCACGCAGTGCATTAACCGCTGGTATTGCCATTGCCTATTCGTATATCAGCAGTTCCAATACGATTACCATTGGTTTCACCTGCACCACTTTCCTGGGAGCACAATTAGGAAGCGTAACGTTTGATGCAACATTGATACAATAGATAGAAGTCCAAATTCACCATTCACGATTCACCATTGACCACTCACCGACATATCATCCTTTTTCTCTTGTTCCTCGCTGGCGTTGTTGCCGGCCAGGCGCAAACGTCAGGATTTTATGTGCCTAAGAAAGGGAAGATCTATTTTTCCGGTGATACGGCAACTATATTTTCCAATGTGATTAACCAGGGCAAGCTCGGTGTTGACAAAAAAGCCGTAGTGAATTTCAAAGGAAAGAAATGGGAGAACGATAAGGATGCGCTGATCACCGATGAAGGTAATTTGGGCGAAGATGCAACCGGCACCGGGGGCATTATCCGTTTTAATGGAACCGATAGCGGCCGGCAACAGATCGATGGTGGTTATAATGCCGTTACCCGCACCGGCGCTGCATTTGCTCATTTGCATGTTCAAAATAGCGCCGGGATTGAATTGACCGGGAGCACGACCAAAGTGCGACATACCCTGCATTTCGATTCGGGACATGTGTATCTGCAAAATAATACCCTCGTGCTGGGAGATGGTGCCCCCGGCTCCATTACCGGTTACGATTCTATCCGGTATATTATCACCGGTGCTTCAGGGACCGGTTTACTGGTGCGCGAAAATGTCCGCAGCCGCGATAGCTGGGTGATATTCCCCATTGGTACCGATGAAAATGCCTATACACCGGCAGCCATCAGGAGTAAGTCAAACCAGGGCGATGATTTTCATGCAAGGGTTTCCGATGGCGCAAAAAAGGATCTGTTCTCCGGCGCTGACCTGAAAGAGGAGGGGGTGAACAAAACCTGGGAAATAGGCAAACGCAACCGGCCCAATAGCGATGAAACAGAGATTGCCTTGCAGCACCTTATGGCCGATGAAGGCAGTTTGTTCAATGCCAACAGGCGTTATTCGTACATATCGCAATATGCCGGGAATACATGGGATACTTCGTATCCGCAGGTATACCCGGTCACCGGATACCTGACATCGGGTGGGGCGCTGGCCCGCAGCGGTGTTAATACCCGCACGGTTCAGGGTACCATTTCTTCGTCTTCTTATTTCACCAAACTGGTTGGAAAAGGCGATACGGCCTTGCAATATACCCGGGTATGGCTCAATGGTTACCGCATGGACTACCAAAATGTGCATGTTTACTGGACTACCAGACCCGAGGTAAACATCAAATATTTTGTTGTTGAACGTAAGTTGAGCAATGAAACCCGCTTCAGCAACCGGGACTCTGTTCCATCGCAAGCAATTAATGGATACAGTAATACTTATCTGAATTATACCATGAACGATGCCAACAACTACTCCGGCATCAGTTATTACCGGTTACGACTTGTTGATTATGGCGGCGGTGTTTCTTATTCCAATATAGTACCCGTGGGCAACAAGCCGGGTGGGTACCAGTTGTTGCTTTGGCCTAATCCAACGGCCGGGCAATTTTATGTGGGCATCAACGGTTCGGCCGCTGTTAAGTACGTAGTGATCTGGAATATGTTAGGACAAATGGTTCACCGCGAACCGGTTAACGACCGCAACATTATCCCAATGCACATTTATTTGCCGGGCAACTATGCCGTAGGCTTTATATCGCACAGCGGTCAGTTGCTCGAAACAAAGAAGCTGGTTGTAACAGGAGATTGATCGTTCACTTCCTTTTATTGATGTTGACCATACCTCGGCTGGCTCTGCATGTGTCAGTTTCCGGGTTCCACACCCGTAATTCCCCTCAAAAACGTCAAAAAGACATCTTTAACTGCTGGCGGGCCTCCCATATTTTAGCTTCCCACGAAAAAAGTTTCAGAAAAGGCAAAATAGATTTTGTGGAATACAAAATCCGCTTACCTTTGCACCCCCATACGAAAACGGGGCAGCGGAAAAGAGGAAAGAGAAGAAGATAGCAAGATGAAACGCTGAAAATTAGCTCTTAGAAAATTCGAAAAAGATTTGGTGAAAAGATAGAAACGCTTACCTTCGCACCCCGAATAAAAAAGGGGCAGGGGATAGAGAAAAGGGAAAGAGGATAGCGAGATAAACCACTGAAAATTAGCTCTTAAAATTTCGAAAAAGATTTGGCAGATTGAAAGAAACTCTTACCTTTGCAACCCGAAACGAAATAAGGGAAGCGGAAAAAGAAAAGAGAGGAGCTAAGAGGGTAGAAGAGAAGGGATTGAGGGGATAGA
>CBIHPP010000020.1:0-181502 GCA_966212235.1 uncultured Niastella sp.
TTTTCTTCTCACCCATCTAATCTTTTTTCCGACTCAAATAAAAAGTTTTACCCCCCTAAACTTTTTCAAACGTATCATACAAATAATTTTGAGATCGTTTTACTTTTTTTCTACCCCATTTAAATAAAATGAATCTGTTCATAGGAAAAAATGCTCGGCCTTACTAATTGAAGTATTCAATGCTGCTAACCCGTTAAATACAAAAACTGCAATTATTCCAGGGTTTCCAAACGCGATCAATGGTACCGCCAGTTAGTATCGACTTGATTGTTTCAGCTTTTGGCTATCGTATAGAAAGAGGGCAACACCGTCATGCCTGAACTTAAGTTTTCCAGGAGAAAATGCTGTTCGTCACACCGTTTTCGACTGTTCGTCACACCGTTTTTCGAATCTCGTCACACCTGAATTAGTGTTTCCCTAGGAGAAAGTGCTGTTCGTCACACCCATTTCCTCAGTTCGTCACACCAACAGTACAACTCCGTCACATTTTTGAAAAAACGGGTTGGAACCTGATATACATTTGTTTCATCAGTCACTGCCAAAGGAGTTTCGCTCAGGGCTAACGGGAAGAGCGAACCCGCGAACCTTCTCCCTGGCAGCGATTGGTAAGGCATCGCTGATCATTTTTGCCATCTGTACCCGCTTTTATTGGCCAATGAACTGGTAAGAACCTGTTTTAGTAGCACGTTCTAAACATCAAATTTTCACTATTAAAAAACAAGTATTATGAAAAAGATAAGAATAAATAGAATACTATTTACATTCAATTACTGTCGTGCAGGCGACCTGATTAAAATAACCCGTCGCATCCTGGACAGTCTGAAAGATAATGCCCAATTTCCGAATCCTACACCTGCCCTGGCAGATGTTGAAAAAGCGTTGGACGAGTTTTCAACCGCTTTATCCAATGCCGGCGGGTTCGATCGGGAAATGGTAGCTATCAAAGACGGTAAACAAGCCATACTGAGACAAATACTCACAGAACTGGCTTATTACGTAACCCAAATCTGTAAAGGCGACAAAGCCCTGTTACTGGGAAGTGGTTTTCAAATCAATACCGATACTGGTAAACCGCAGAAGGCGCCGCCTAAACTTCGGGTTGAACTGGGCATGTCCGGCCAGGTAACTACCCAGGTAGGCAGGGTAACCCAAGCAAGGGCTTACGTACACCAGTATACTGCTGATCCTTTGACGCCGCAAAGTGTTTGGGTAAGCGAAACAACGCTGACCCCCTGTACATACTTTCAGCGGACTTGAATCAGCATCCAGGGTCTGGCTCCGTGTCATAGTCATTGACAAAAAAGGTGAGCAGATAATCTGGGATCCCGTTCTGCGCATTGTACAGTAAACATTTATTTATTAACCTAACCGGCGGCCTGGTGGTCGCCGGTTTTTTTAGTTATTTTCCCACTAATTCACTCATATCTATTGCAATTACTGCCAAAAGCTTATACTTTGGCGCCAGTTATAACTAAACAATTATTTGATGCTACATACAGGCGTTGTTCTCAGTGGTGGCGGGGTTCGCGGGTTTGCTCATTTGGGCCTTTTACAGGCGCTGGAAGAATTGAATATTAAACCTGATGCCATCTCCGGTGTAAGTGCCGGGGCCATTGTAGGCGCTCTGTATGCAGCCGGCCATTCTCCCCAAACAATCCGGGATATCCTTAAAAAGAATTCCTACTTCGGCTGGTCGAGCTTTTTATTAAATAAAGACGGTCTTTTTTCCATGAAGGCACTTCGTAAAGTTTTACAAACCTATATACCCGATAATTCTTTTGAAAGCCTGCATAAAAAGCTGTTTATAACAGCCACAGATTTTGCCAACAATGAAGCCATCACCTTTTCAAAAGGCAGCCTTATTGATACGGTTATTGCATCCTCTTCGGTACCGGCGATCTTTGAGCCGGTTAAAATAGGCGATCACCTGCTGGTCGATGGTGGCCTGTTAAACAACTTCCCGGTTGAACCGCTCGAAAACACATGCAACCTGCTCATTGGCTGTAATGTGAATTTTATTCCCAAAGGAATGGGCAATGGCAAACGCATCGGTAAAATGAACCTGATAGAAAAATGTTTTCACATGGCCATTGCATCTGTTGTATACAGTAAGGTAGAAAAGCTTGACCTGTTTATTGAACCTGACCTGCACGAATTCGGGATGTTCGATGTTACCAAAGCCGATCTGATCTATGAAACAGGCTATCAAGCTACCATGAAGCATAAAAATAAACTATTAAGCCTCGCGCAATAATTCCTCTTATTAATACCCACTGGCACGGACTTATGCCGGTCATTTTTAGTATATCTGTATAACTCAAACCCATATCCTTATTGACATATGTCAATAAACTCACGGTTATTAACAATATCTTTTCCCAAAACATCATTTCAGGATATCTTAGTAGAACAACAAAGTTCTTGTTTTAAATATTTAGGCTAAATTATATAAGGGTTAACCCATACCCCTGGCTTTTGTATGTGAATAAAAAGTTTCAACTTTCGTTCATATAAGATGCACAATTTTATAGTTGCCTGCGTCAATACTAATCATATAACCAATTGTATCGAATGAATTAATTAACCTTTAAACGCTTTCCATATGCAAACGACGCTGCTTACATATAACAACAATACATTTGAAATGCAAAACGAAACCGCCATGGCCGATCTCACTAAATCCCAGCTGGTATTGGGCTTTGGCGGAAAAGAAATTATAAACACCCAACCGGTTTATGAAAAATTAAAATTGAAATTCCCTGAAGCACATATCGTCTTATGCTCTACAGCCGGTGAAATTATAAACAATCGGGTAAACGATAATTCGGTTTCAGTGGCAGCTATTGAACTGGAAAAAACGTCTATCCAGCCCGTTGCGGTAAATATTCGTGATTACGAAAGCAGTTACGAGGCCGGCAAGTCATTGATAAGGTTGATCAATTTTGTAAACCTTTCCTACATTCTGGTTATTTCAGATGGCAGTAACGTAAATGGCAGCGAACTGGTGCGTGGCATAAACGAACTGGTGAATAACCGGGTGCCTGTTACCGGAGGCCTTGCAGGCGATGGTACCAATTTTCAATCAACCGTTGTGGGCTTGAATGAAAAGCCTTCCAGTGGCAACATTGTCGCTATTCCTTTTTATGGTAAACACTTTGTAGTTTCCCATGCTTCCATGGGCGGCTGGGAAATTTTTGGTCCCGAACGTACCGTTACCAAATCAGTTGCCAACCAGTTATTTGAAATTGAAGGTCAAAAAGCATTGGACCTGTATAAAACTTACCTCGGCCCCTATGCCGATGAATTACCCGGGAGCGCATTGTTGTTCCCGCTGGGCATTATATTAAATAATGAAGATGAACCTATTGTAAGAACCATACTTTCTATTGACCAGGAAACTGGTAGCATGGTGTTTGCCGGTGATATCCCCAATGGTTCAAAAGTACGATTCATGAAAGCTAATTTCGACAAACTTGTTGATGCCGCTACTCATGCAGCAGGCCAGGCTTTTCAAAAATTAGCTGCAGCACCTCAGTTGGCATTGTTGATCAGCTGCGTTGGCCGTAAGATCATTTTAGGCAAACGTACCGAAGAAGAAGTAGAAGCTGTTGCAGATACATTTGGTAATAAAACGTTGCTGACAGGCTTTTACTCTTATGGTGAAATATCGCCTTTCAATGATAACGCCAAATGTGAATTACATAACCAAACCATGACCATCACCACCTTTGACGAGTTATAATTGCGATATGGGCTTCAATAAATTGCTTGAACGGCAAATCAAAAAGTACCTTCCTGAAGATTATTTCCTGCAGGAAGACCTTGCCCGTTTTATTCAGGCAGTTCATGACTCATATGAAGACTATGAAAGGGACCGCAAATTGTTTAATCATGCTTTTGCATGTAGTGAAAAGGAATATATTCAGATCAACGAAAAATTAAAAAGAGAGGCAACGCTGAAGCACGCTTCTATTCAACAATTAAAAGAAACCATTAATAAGTTCAAAGGCACAAATTCCCTGATATATAACGACACCGACGATCTGTCTGATGTCATCAATTACCTCGAACACGAACTACAGGAAAAAAAGAAAGCCGACGACCTGCTGCAACAATCAGAAAAGCGTTTACGCCTGGCATTGTCGACCATTGATGATAACGTATGGGAATATAATTTCCCTAAAAGAACGATGACCTTTGCCGTTAACGAAAAATCAATCCTTGACCTTAACTCAAATGTATTTGAAGGTAAAGAAAACATAACCTGGTGGCAGGGTATCATAGAAGAAGACCGGCATATACCCGTGGAAACTTTCCGCCAGTATATGAGTGGAGAAATCACCAAACATTGCGTTGAATACCGCGTAAAACTTAAAGACGGAAGTACAAGATGGATATTGAATCGCGGCGGGGTGATCAGTAAATCGAAAAACGGCAAACCGATAACAATAATAGGGACCCTTACCGACATTCAAAACTACAAAGCCATCCAGGGCGAATTAACAGCAACCGCCAACCGGCTATCGCACCTGCTCATTAACCTGCAAACCGGCGTATTGCTCGAAGACGAGAACGGCAAAGTAGTTCTAACCAATAAAAAATTCACTGAATTCTTTGCTTACCCAGGCTCGCCCGAAACCCTGGTTGGCATTGAATGTACAGAATTATACGAAAACGGCACATCGCTTTTTAAATACCCTGAAGAATTTTTAAACAGTACAGCTAAAAATTTAAAGGAACGTAAACCCGTAAATAACGAAGAACTGAAAATGGCCGATGGCCGGGTTTGGGAAAGAAATTATATCCCTTTATTTATTGATGATATATACCGCGGGCATTTATGGACGTATAACGACATCACCGAAAGAAAAAGATCGGAGATCAAACTTAAAAAACAGGAAGAAAAATACAGGAGCATTATTGCCAATATGAACCTGGGGCTTATTGAGGTTGACCTGGAAGAAAATATCCGGTATGTGAACCAGAGTTTTTGCTTAATGAGCGGTTATGAAGAACATGAGCTGATCGGTCAAAACGCATCTGACCTGTTTGTGAAAGATGAAAATAAAAACGTAATAGAAGAAAAGAATAGATCCCGGCAAATGGGATTGTCTGATGCATATGAAATGAACGTTAAAACAAAAAGCAACGACACCAATTGGTGGCTGGTTTGCGGCGCTCCGCTATATAACGACAAACAACAACTCACTGGCTCTATTGGTATTCACCTTGATATTACCCAACAAAAAATACTGGAACAACAATTGATCGAGGCTAAACAGATAGCCGAAAAATCGGTTCACGCCAAAGACTTATTCCTGGCTAATATGAGCCATGAAATAAGAACGCCCATGAACGCCATCCTGGGTATGAGCAAGCAACTGCAAAAAACCACACTCAATCAGCAACAGCAATCTTTTCTGGAGATCGTAGGCACAGCTGCCGAAAACCTGTTGGTAATCATTAATGATATTCTCGACTTTTCAAAACTGGAAGCAGGTAAGGTTACCCTCGAAGAGATCGGCTTTAATATGCGCGATCTGATAACCAATACCAGCCGGGTATTAAAATTAAAAGCAGAAGAAAAAGGATTGCTTTTTGAAGTATTGATTGCGCCCGAAGTAACCAAAGTATTAAAAGGCGATCCCTACCGGATAAACCAGGTGGTGATGAACCTGCTAAGTAACTCCATAAAGTTCACCAAACGCGGCAATGTTACTTTACAATGCTTGCTTAATAAAGATCTGACCGATTCGCAGGAGCTTGAGATCATCATCAGCGATACCGGCAAGGGCATGGATGAGGCATATTTAAAAAACCTCTTTAATAAATTCAGCCAGGAAGATGAAAGTATTGCCCGGAGCTACGGAGGAACAGGCCTGGGCATGAGCATCGTGAAACAACTGGTTGAACTAATGAACGGAACGATTGCGGTAAAAAGCAAAAAAGACGAAGGCACACAGGTTAACATACAATTGTCTTTTGCTAAAGGCATGGAAACCGATCTACCCAAAAAAGACAACAGTCATGTAGAGGCGCATATACTGGCCGATAAAAAAATATTGCTGGTAGAGGATAATGAAATGAACCGGGTGGTTGCTGAAACCATTTTGAACCAATATGGCGCTTCTATTTCTGAAGCGGTAAATGGCGTTGAAGCCGTGGATGCCATACGACTTAATAAATACGATATTGTATTAATGGATATTCAAATGCCGGTTATGGATGGCCTGGAAGCTACCAGGGTCATTCGCAACGAAATACGTTCGAATATCCCTATCATAGCGCTTACAGCCAATGCCGTAAAAGGGGAGATGGAGAAATGCATACAAGCGGGTATGAACGACTATTTAAGTAAACCTTTTGAAGAGGAAGACCTGATACGGTTGATTGCCAAATGGCTCGGTCGCGAAACCCATTTCGGCCCTGCAAAAACAACTACCGTTACCGATGCCCCTTTATACGACCTTAGTAAACTAAAACAAATTACCCGCGGCGATGAAAAGTTCATTGCAAAGATGTTGCATGTATTCATCAACGAAACCATGAGTGGTATAGCCAACCTCGAACGCGCATTTGAAGAAAAGGATATTAAACAAGTGAAGTTCCTGGCGCACCGCATGAAATCGTCCCTCAATAACCTGAACATTTTTTCAGCAGCCCGTATAGCTGAACAAATAGAACTATTCCAATGGTCGGAACAGGAACTCCCTGACTTCGAAAATCACATTCATGCGTTTAAGCAAATTATTGATGAAGTAATCCCATTAATAAAGGCAGAATACCCGGAACTGCAATCCTAAAGGCTCTTCTTCTTATATTATTAAAGCCATACCACGTTCGGCCTGGGCGATTCTGGGTACATACCGGCAAAATGATAACTAATTGAAAACATCGGATCAATAGATACTCCCATGTTTTTTTTATGCCATTTCAGGAATAGTAACGACCTTTGCACTGGCTATCATTCTCCATCCATGCTTTATTAATTCTTGCCATAACCAGAAAAAATTAGTTAGGCGAAATGTGCGCCCTTATACAATAAAGGGGCATAATTGTTCATTAATGTTAATAAGAAGAACGAGTTATGGAACAACCAGTTAAAAAAGTCGTAATTGTCGGCGGCGGCTTTGCCGGCATTAACCTTATTAAGAAACTTTCAAAAGACAGCCGTTTTCACATTACCCTGGTAGATAAAAATAATTATCATTTTTTCCCGCCCCTTTTATACCAGGTAGCTACCGCTTTTATTGAGCCTTCGAATATCAGTTATCCGTTTCGCAGATTGTTTCAACAGAAAACCAACCTGCGGTTTCACATGGGCGCTTTAAAGAAAGTAAATCCCGAAAAAAACAATATTGAAACAGATACCGGTGTGGTAGAATATGATTACCTCGTATTAGCCCTGGGTACGGAGACCAATTATTTTGGTATGGAGCGCGTAAAAGAAAATTCGTTGCCCATGAAAACCATCGACGATGCTCTTAACCTACGCAACCATTTACTGCTGAATATGGAAGAAGCAGTGCGTACCGAGGATCTCAAGGAAAAAGAAAAACATTTAAATATTGTAATTGCCGGTGGCGGTCCAACAGGTGTTGAGTTGGCAGGCATGCTGGCTGAGCTGGGCCGTAACATTGCTTTGAAAGAATATCCCGAAATAAAAAATCTCCGTACCTACCTGTACCTCATCGACGCAGGCAAGGTATTACTGGGCCCCATGAGCGAAAAATCGCAGACAGAGGCCACTACGGTATTAAAAAAGCTGGGCGTGCATGTGATCACCAATACCGCCGTTAAGGATTTTGTTGATGATACGGTGTACCTGGCAGACGGCAGGACCATTAGGACCAACGTGCTGATATGGGCCTCTGGTGTAATTGGCCGGGAAGTGCCCGGATTACCAGCCACCGTTATTACCCGCGGCAGAAGGATCCTGGTTGATGAGTTTAATAAAGTGCAGGGCATGCAAAATATTTTTGCACTGGGTGATATTTGTTTCCAGTCTACCGACAAGAACTTTCCGAATGGACATCCGCAGCTGGCCCAGGTAGCTATTCAGGGAGGCAACTGCCTGGCAGAAAACCTGATCAGACAGGCAAACAATACACCGCTAAAACCCTTTGCTTATAATGATAAAGGCAGCATGGCCATTATTGCAAAATTCAAGGCAGTGGTTGATCTTCCGAAATTGTTCTTTAAAGGTTTTGGTGCATGGCTGGTTTGGCTGTTCATTCATATTATTCCATTAATTGGTTTCCGCAATAAAATGAAACTGGCGTTTAGCTGGTTCTGGTCGTTTATGACCAACGACCCCACGCTGCGGTTAATTATACGACCTCGCAAAGAAGATGTGCATTGACGAGAAGTTGAAAAGGCGAAAGAGGTGAGAATGTTGATAAGGCTACCATGTTGCAAGGTTGACAAGGCTTTAATAAAAAAAGTCCGGGGCATAAACTCCGGACTTTTTAACTTTATCAACACTATCAACTTGTCAACTGAACTACCATGTCTTTTTTACTACGCATGTTTTGGTCATGCTATCGTGCCAGGGCATATAACCAAATGCACTGAATGGTTCAAAGGGAATGAACCGGCACAGAGTACGCATCAACGCATGTCTGGAAGTAAACGGAGTACCATTCTGTGTAACAGCAATCGTTCCGGTGAGCATTTTACCCAACGTTCTGCCATTGCTGGCGCCTTCAAAAACAGTATAATAAGTGAATGAGCAAACAAGCGAAATTAAAAATCCATTCAACACGGCTGTCATGTTTTCCTGAAACAATACATGGTCATTAAAGTTTTGGCCCAGGGTAATTAGGGCCAGGCCATACTTGATTGCATTCACAATGACCGCCAAAACAATTTGATCAATGAGGTAATTGGCGAACCGGATGCCCGGCGAAACCGGGTCAACATAGTTTATTTCTTCCTGAATTTCAGTTAATAAGTCTGCCTGATTTTGTTGTTCCATTGATATTGGGGTTGTGGCGCAAAAATAATACGAAAGAACGGCATACCGGAATTTTCACCTGCCGAACCGGTAAAAATAACAATGTATTTGTAAAAGAGAAAAGGGTGATCTGCCAGCTGGCGAATCACCCTTTTCAGCTTTATTATAGCTTGATTATTGTTTAACCAGCTTCAACTCATTAATAAGGTTGGTAGCGCCGCCCAGTTTGTCAATGCACCACAACACATAACGAACGTCAACGCAAATGGTACGATTATACACGGGGTCGAATGCAATTTTATGGCTCAATGCTTCATAATTGCCATCGAATGCCAATCCGATCAAATTACCACTGCCATCGATGACAGGCGAACCTGAATTACCACCGGTAATATCGTTGGTGGTAATAAACCCGACAACCAGATCGTTGCGTTGTTTATCGATGTATTGCCCGAAATCTTTTTTCCTGGCTACTTCCAGTAATTTCTCCGGCAGATCAAATTCGTAATCACCGGGTTTGTATTTTTCCAAAATGCCCTTCATGGTGGTCACGTAATCGTATTTAACAGCATCGCGAGGGGCATAGCTTTTTACATTCCCAAAACTTACCCGCATGGTGAAGGTAGCATCGGGATACATTTTCTTCGCTTTTACCGTATCCTTTTGCATGATGCCTTTCAGGTACAACCGGCCAAATTCATTGTTCTTCAGCGTGAATTGTTGATAATTCTGCAGAAACTTACCCTGCCAGTTCTTTAAAAAGGCACTGGCTACTGCATATGCCACATCGGCTTGCAATACGGTAGCATCTGGATTATTACTGAAAGCATCCCATTTGGCATTATCCAGTATCATGGTGTTGGCAAAAATACTGGCTGCATATTTTTTATAAGTGGCTTCGTCTTTCAGATCGCCATAATTAGCTTTTATGCCATCATAAAAACCAATCGGGTGCTGGGCTTTATCAACGTCATTATAATACATCATTAACACAGCCGCCACAATATTCTGGTCAGAGATCTTGTTCTCCCCTTTCAGCATTTCAGTTCTTGCTTCTTTCGCAGCGTCAAGGGCTTTCTTGATATCTGCCGTACTGCCTTTTTTCACAATGGCATTTTCAACCTGCTGCAATGAAGCCGCAAAGGCTAACAACGGTGATCCGAATATGCCTTCGTTTATATACATGCGATGCTTTGAAAAAGGACGCCACTGGTCGTAGGCAGTTCCCCAGTCTTTGAAAATGTTTTCAAATTCTGGTTTGCCATTGGCCCATGCCTGGAATTTTTCTTCAGCTGCTTTTTTCTGATCGTATACATTGTATTTGATCAGTTGTTTGCTTTCGCCATCAAAGAACTTCCAGTAATTGGCAATGGAAGCATAATCGCTGGCCAGTTGCAGTTTAACAGCCGGATCATTTTTCATCTGCTCAAACATAAACTTCAACCGCATATCACGCAACTTCACCAGTGTGGGATTGTCGATATCAATTTTTTGTTTGATGCCATACGAAGTTTCGTAGCGGTTGGTGCCGCCCGGATAACCATATATCATGGCATAATCGCCATCTTTAATGCCTTTGATAGAAACCGGCAGAAAATGTTTTGGTTTTAAAGGAACGTTCTCGGGTGAATAAGCGGTTGGTTTTGCATCCTTGCTCATATAAACACGGAATACAGAAAAGTCGCCGGTATGACGGGGCCACTCCCAGTTATCTGTATCTCCGCCATATTTGCCTATGCTTTCAGAGGGAACACCAGCCAGCCGTATATCTGAATACCGGCGGTAAACAAACACCAGGTATTGATTGCCTTTGAACAGGGAGCTTACACGCGCAATGGTGCTGGTGCTTTCATCGGAGAACCGCTTGTTGATGGCAGTTGTAGCGGCAGTAACTTTAGCTACGCGTTCCAATCCGGTTAAGCCTTTTGCGGAATCAAGCACTTCGGCTGTTACATCTTCTATCTTGGTTAGAAATTCTGCATATAAGCCGGGTGAAGGAATTTCTTCCCCTTTGCTTTTTGCCCAGAAACCGTTTTTGAGGTAGTTGTTGGTTACCGAGCTGGCAGTAGCCACCGCATCGTAACCACAATGGTGATTGGTAAAAATAAGTCCCTCGTTACTTACAATTTCACCGGTGCAGAACCCACCGAAAATGATAATAGCATCTTTGATAGAGGCTTTGTTCATACTGTACAACTGATCCTTGGTAAGCTTTAGACCGCGCTTTACCATATCGTTGTACACCTGTTGGCCAAGCAATAGCGGCAGCCACATGCCTTCATCGGCGAAGCTGCGCACCATAGTAACGGCTAACATAACCGTTAAAAGAAATTTCTTCATATATGATAGCTTTTGTGGGGACAAACCTATTGAAAAAATTTCTTAATTGGCCATGGGCAATGGTTTCATGATTGAAATGTTTGATCGCCCCTATTCCTTTATCGTTTCAGTTCCTGCAAAACCCGGCTCATGTATGCCCGTACATCCGGTGAATATAACCGCTGGTCCATGCTATCGAGGGTTCGGCCCGAAATAACCCAGTTCATGGAATATTTCAGGGGTTCCCGGGGCCGGTACAGGTTAATGGGTTTGTAATGCAGCTCATTACCATACAGGTTACGCAGGTAATTTTTCAGGCGGCTATCGTTAATACTTGTTTGCACCCCGTAAGAGCCCATTAATGTTTTCAGGGGGGCTGCCAGGTCATTCACAAAAGGGTTTACCTTTTTTAATAATATATCACCTTCGGGCCCGTTGCTGATGTGCATTACATAGAAAGTAATTTTCTGACAATTGTTTCGCAGAATAGTATCTGTGTTCGATTTACAAATTGAGTCGCGCAGGGAATTCAACTTAATGATCATTTCATGAACGACGCCGGCGCCGGAATTATCAACATAACCGCCGTCAACAAAATAGAATGGATATTCCTTCGGTCCATCTTTGTAAAATTTTAACCCGTCTATGCGCCCAGCCGGGCTCAGGTATGGAAAGCTGGCGCCTAAAACCACCGCCGTACTCAATTTCATATCCCGGTTATTATTCAACCGGGCGAGCACATCGACGCGGTTATTGAATGTAATCGGATCTATCGCTATTGTACTGATCACCGAGGGGGCTCCATCCTGCATACGGGTAGTATTCACACAAAGGATTGGCAAGCTTGTATTCACCCGGTTCTTATACACCGCCAGTTCTGAAAAGGGGACCTGCAACTGGTTCTTCAACAACACACTATCTTTTGGCGCCTGTTCCAATGCATCCGTCAACGCCTGGGCCCTGTCGCCCTGTGTATTAAATGGGAACATGGTTACAAAAAAGTCGTGGCCTAACATACGGCTGAGTGTATACGTAAGGAAGTCGCTGCGCAGGTATTCTTTGCCCGCCTGGAAGAACAATTGCTTATTGGGTAAGTTCTTATCGGGCTGGTCAGCCGCATTTTTCAATAAAGTAAAGAAGGCGGCATTGCCTACACTACCGCCCGATGCGCCGGATAAACAAAACAAATGTTTTGAAAACCCATGTTGCGATGTATCTTCCAGCTTTCCCAATACGGAGGCCACCCAGTAACCCGAACGCGAAGCGCCGCCATCAGATAACACAAAATAAACCGGGAATTCTTTCGATTTATTAATCAGTGTATCCCTGTCTTTTACCCACTGAATAAAATAATCTCTAACGCTGGCTTTGTTGGCAAAGCTTTCTTTTATGGTTGGTTTTTTTTCAACCAATGCCACCTGGTGCCGTTCTGTCCATTGACCAAAAACGAAAACAAGGATCACAAAAATAAGGTGGATGTTTATGCCTATGCGAACAGATAAAAACGTGAGGATAAAACCAAACCCCATAAATACCGAAAAGGCCAGTAAAACAAATGGGAATGTACCCATGCTTACCGCAAACCCTACATCGACTGTACAAACCAGGTAAACAGACAGTGCGACCAGGCTGATCAACAGGAAATTAAAATGGAACCGTACTTCCTCCGGCGGAATGCCCAGGATCTTTGCCAACCGGTTTGCTTTTTCAGTTGCGGGTGTCACATTTGTCAGCTCTTTTTTACTTTTTTGTAAGGCTTCCCGCCGGGTAACAACCAGAATTATAAAACAAGCCTGTAACAACAACAGCATTACCACAACCAGCCAGGAGTACCGGCCTATGTTGAGCGTAATTAATGTAGAGCCGGTGAGCATGATCAGCAGCGTTACCAAAAACAACCGGTTAACCCGGATTACTTTAAAGCGGCGCTCAAAAAATTTATTCATCCAAAAGTAATAGGGGATGGAAGCCGCCAGCAGCATAAAATATATTTTACTGTCATCTTCAATAGCACTGCCAAACAATGGTGTTTGTACAAAAGCCAGTATAATGATCGTAAATAAGGTAAAGCCGATAAAACGGGGCATATGTTTATAATAGCCTTCCTGCAAATAATCCGGTGCGGTATATACGCTTTGTTTTTTGGCGTTGGCTACCGTACGCGCAGCATACCAGCTAACCAGCACCAGAAATGCAAGCAATGATTGGAACAGCAGGAAAAAGCCCCGGTGCTCAGTAGCAAGTACCATCAGGTCTTTCCCCTGAGCAAGGTTCCAGAAGCAGGCCAGGGTAAGTACGAGGAAAAGAATACCCGGGAAGAATACCCATAAAGCACGAAAAACATTGCGCAACAGAATTGTCAGGCGCTTTAATATACTGGTTATAGCCCACATAGGTAACAGTTTTAGGGGTACCTAAGGTAGCTATATCGGTGACAATTTCAATACCCTAAAAGTTGTATGAAATGTGTTTTTTGTCACATCCTGTTTGCAATGAAATTGTATTGCGTTTACCAACAATATTATATCAGCAGTGGCGGCACTAACTATTCACCACTTCCTGTCCTTCGTTTAATGTATTCCATAACAGGTCCTTCAATTCGTTGAGACCTTGCTGGGTAAAGGAAGAAATAAAAATATGCGGAACATTTGCTGGTAATTCCTTTTGAATAGCTGTTTTCAATTCATCATCCAGCATTTCACTTTTACTGATAGCTATGAGAAATTGTTTATGCAGCAACTCAGGATTATATTGTTCCAGCTCATTGTGCAGAATATCGAATTCTTTTTTATGATCGTTGCTATCGGCCGGTATTACAAATAACAATATGGAATTGCGTTCAATATGGCGCAGGAACCGATGCCCCAATCCTCTGCCTTCAGCGGCGCCTTCAATAATACCAGGCAGATCGGCTACGCAAAAGCTTTTGCGATCGCGATAAGCCACGATGCCTAAATTCGGATTAATGGTGGTAAATGCGTAATCGGCGATCTTGGGCTTGGCAGCAGTGATCACCGAAAGCAGGGTCGATTTGCCGGCATTGGGGAAACCAACAAGTCCTACATCTGCAAGTACCTTCAGTTCCAGTACTTTCCAGCCTTCCAGACCCGGTTCTCCGGGTTGGGCGTGTTCGGGCGCCTGGTTGGTAGGAGTGGCAAATTCGGCATTGCCCAGGCCGCCCCGGCCACCTTTTATCCACACTATTTCCTGCCCGTGTTCCAGTATTTCAACCTCATTTTGTTCGGTTTCTGCATCTCGGGCGATGGTGCCTAATGGCACATCAATGATAATATCCTTGCCATCGCGGCCGGTCATATTGTTTTTATTTCCACCCTGACCGTCCTCGGCCAGCACATTTTTATAATAGCGAAGGTGAAGTAACGTCCACATGTTTTTATTTCCACGCAGGATAATATGGCCGCCACGGCCGCCATTTCCACCATCCGGACCGGCCATGGGATTGAATTTGGTACGCATAAAGTGCTTGCTACCTGCACCGCCATGCCCGCTGCGGCAAAATATCCTGATCTGATCTACAAAGTTTGACTTTTCCACTACTTGATAATTGTGCGCAAAGATAAGGTGTTCAGTTGACGAGTTGACTGGGTTGACAAGTTAACTCCCCTTAATCTCATTCCAGGTCTTATACAGCATATTCTGCTCCGGCCGGTCGGCAGGCAACTCTCGCAATGGCTCACAGGGGCTCCAATGTTCAACCATTTCGCCGGGCAGCGCCTGGTACAAACGGGTGCCATTCGTCTTCCATTGTATCATATCGTCCGATACCTCTTTTATGATCTTTGCCGGGTTACCAACCAATAAACTGCGCGCAGGGATCTTTTCATCAGCCTTTATAAAACTGAGCGCACCCACAATACATTCATCCCCCAGCTGCACATTATCCATGATCACACTGTTCATACCTATCAGGCAATTTTTGCCAATGGTTGCACCATGAATTACCGCACCATGCCCAATATGCGCACTTTCTTTCAGCAGCACCGTAACACCCGGGAACATATGTATGGTGCAGTTCTCCTGAACATTACATCCATCTTCAATGACAATGCCACCCCAATCGCCCCGGATAGCTGCTCCTGGCCCCACATATACATTTTTGCCAATAATTACATTCCCGGTAACAGCAGCCTGCGGATGAATAAAGGAAGACGGATGTATAACAGGTATAAAGCCTTTGAATGAATAGATCATACGCCTGGTATCTTTTATCAAAGATAGTTTGGTTGCCAGTAATTGTAGCGCCATGTTTGCCCTACCGGAAAACATGCAATTTTCTTCAAATACCAATACACTAATTGTTTGAATTTCGTAATTAATGGTTTGAAATGGTCAATCACCAGGTTATTCGTTTGGGTTAATTTTGTTTCTTAAACATAATTTTATGAAATACAGAAATCTTGGCAATACGGGTGTTCAGCTATCCGCTATCGGGCTGGGTTGTATGGGAATGAGCTTTGCCTATGGACCACGCAATGATGAAGAATCGATAGCTACGCTGAACAGAGCATTGGACCTGGGTATAAACTTCTGGGATACGGCAGATATGTATGGCTATGGCCACAACGAAGAACTGATCTCAAAGGTGCTGGTGCCTAACAGGAGCAAAGTGTTTATCGCTACTAAATTTGGCTTTAGACAAACGGAAGGATCAACTTCTAATTTTGCCGGTACGTCCGCTACCTACTTCGACGGTTCCCCGGCTTACCTGAAAACGGCCGTTGAAAAAAGCTTACAACGTTTGGGGATCGACACCATCGATCTATATTATGCGCATCGCATTGACCCCAACGTACCCGTGGAAGATATGGTAGGGGCTATGGCCGACCTGGTTGCAGCAGGCAAAGTGCGCTACCTTGGCTTATCAGAAGCTTCTGCTCAAACCATTCGCAAAGCGCATGCAGTACACCCCATCACTGCATTGCAAAGTGAATATTCATTATTAACGCGGGACGTTGAAGGCGGCATTCTGGATACTATTCGTGAACTGGGCATTACGTTTGTGCCTTACAGTCCGTTGGCCAGAGGTTTGGTTACCGCTACTGTACCAGATAAGGATAGTTTGCCCAGCGACGATTATCGCAGAACGTTGCCTCGCTTTGATGCCGAACATTGGGAAAACAACCAGCAACTGGTCAGTGAATTTGCTGAACTGGCTGCTCAAAAAGGTTGTACACCGGCTCAACTGGCTTTGGCCTGGGTACTGGCACAGGGCGATGATATCGTTCCTATCCCCGGCACGAAAAAAAGAAAATACCTGGAAGAAAACGCTGCTGCTGTAGATATTAACTTAAGTAAGGAGGAATTGAAAAACATTGAAAAACTGATCAGCAAGTATCCGAATATCGGAAACCGGTATAGTGAAGGAGCATTAAAACTGGTAAATCATTAATAAGTGAAAAACCGAATGGAACCTCAAACGTCCCATTCGGTTTCTTTTCTGAATACAGTGCCTTTGAAAAGCGCGGCCAGTTCACCAGTTTCTTTTTCAATGCGCACATCATATATAGCGATCTTATTAGTGCGGCTTTTTTCTTCTGCCGTAGCAACTATAACATCACCTGCCTTAAGTGGTTTTATATGAGAAATAGATGTTTCTACCGAAACAGCCTGCCGGCCATGACTGTTCGATGCAAACGCCAGCGCGCTATCGGCCAGGGAATAACTGATACCGCCATGGGCAATTTCAAATCCATTGCACATTTCGGCACGAATGGTCATCTTTAACTTACAGAAACCATCTTTTTCTTCCAGCCTTTCAATGCCCAGCCATTGGCTGAAATAGTCTTTATGCATCATGGCATCAATAATGGCTGTAGCTTTTGAATTGGCTGACATAATTATAATTTATTCTCCTTTAAACTGTGGTGGCCGACCTTCCAGAAATGATTGAATGCCTTCTTTGAAATCCCAGGTGTTCGCTGCTTTTTGTTGAAACTCATCTTCCAGCAATAATTGTTGTTCCAGGTTATTGGTCATTGAATGGCTGAGTATATGTTTGGTATAGGCCAGGCCTTTCGTTGGCATTTGAGCCAGTTTACTCGCTATCTTTTTGCTTTCAGTCACAAATTCCTCGTCAGGGATCGCTTTATAGATCATGCCCATTTGCTCGGCCTGCGCGGCAGCAATTTTATCACCCAGCATCATAATGGCACTTGCTTTTTGCCAGCCTATCAACCGGGGCAGCATATACGTACCCCCACTATCAGGAATTAAACCCAGTTTTGAAAATGCCTGAATAAATGAGGCCGACTGCGTGGCTACCACAATATCACAAGCCAATGCAATATTAGCACCGGCCCCCGCAGCTACACCATTCACGGCCCCTATTACCGGCTTGGCTAAATTGCGGATGCGGATAATGATAGGATTGTAATGTTCGCTTAATATCCGCTGCATACCGGGGCCATTCGGATCAACGACCTCATTCAGATCCTGCCCGGCACAAAACCCTTTACCGGCGCCGGTTATATACACACAGCGGATCCCAGGTTCAGCAGCGCATTCATCTAACTTTTGCTGCAACAGCAACGCCATTTCGCGGTTAAAAGAATTTAGTTTATCGGGCCGGTTCAGGGTAATAGTAGCAATTCCTCCTTCAATCGTAAAAAGAATAGGCGGCATATAATTCTATTATTTAAGCAGAACAATGTATGATTGGAAAGTTACTAATAGCATTTAAAATAATCGAACGGTTCCTGGCAATCGTTACACTGAAACAGCGATTTGCAGGCTGTAGATCCAAACTCACTGATCCGGCGGGTATTGTACGAATTGCAAAGTGGACAGGGAACCGCTTCGTCTTCGGCAAAAAGCCGGGTATTGCAAACCTGTTGTTTGGGATTTGGCGGCGCAATGCCATAGGCTTTTAATTTGTGCTTACCGGCTTCGGTCATCCAGTCGGTTGTCCAGGCAGGTGATAACACCGTAGTGATCTGCACATTTTTATAGCCATGCTCCAACAATACCATCCTTATATTCATTCGTATGACATCCATGGCGGGGCAACCGGAATATGTTGGGGTAATAACCACTTCAATACCTTCTTCATCATTTGTCCTCATCAATTTAACATCCCTGATTATTCCCAGGTCAATAACCGATAACACGGGCACTTCAGGGTCGCATACTTCTTCCAGTATGGACCATATTTCCTTCACCGATATGTTTTCTATTGTACCCATCCCTTCAAAATTCAATTTTCAAAACGTGCGTTTCACCGATTGCTACCATTCACAACCGGGATAAGCCCGTTGCATCGATTGCATTTCAGCCAGTATAAAACCCAGGTGTTCGGTATGAATTCCATCTTTACCACCGGTTTGTGTCCAGGCGCCTTGTGCACCACTGGTAGTTGAAGTAGTATTGAGTGTAGCCTCGGCAAAAATTTCGTTTACTCGCTGCTCCCACTCAGCTCTTAAGGTGCTTACATCAACGCCGGCACCTGTTTTTGCAGCCTCTGCTTCGTAACCGGCTGGTATAAATAATTCGCCGGTGAACATCCACAATTCATCAAGGGCATTCAAAAGGCGATTATGGCTTTCTTCCGTTCCATCACCTAGCCGTATTACCCATTCACTGCTCCAGCGCACATGATAGGTTACTTCCTTCAAAGATTTTTCTGCAATGGCAGCAAGCGTTGCATCGGTCGATTGTTGCAGGCGTTGGTATAAAAAGAACTGATAAGTACTAAAAAAGAATTGCCGCAATATGGTTTGTGCCCAATCGCCATTGGGTTGTTCGGCCAATAAACAATTTTTGAACTCCCGGCTGTCGCGCATATAAGCAAGGGAGTCTTCCGTGGCTTCCTGCCTGTTCTCGCCAGTTGTAGCGCCAGAACCATTGATCAATTCGGCAGCGTATTGATACAAACTTCTTGCCTGGCCAATGAGGTCAAGTGAAATATTGGTAATGGCAATATCCTGCTCCAGCACTGGCCCGTGCCCGCACCATTCACTGTTGCGTTGCGCCAGTATAAGGGCATTATCGGCCAGATGTAAAGTATAATTGATTGTGCTGTTTGTCATTTTCAAGTTTTACATATGTGTTAACTCATCGGGCAGATCATAGAATGTAGGGTGCCGGTACACTTTGTCATTAGCCGGTTCATATAGCGATTCTGCTTCATCAGGGTTAGAAGCATGAATGTATTTACTTTCTACTACCCAAATGCTTACGCCTTCCATGCGGCGTGTATATACGTCGCGGGCATTTTCAATAGCCATCTGTGCATCGGCTGCATGTAAACTGCCCACATGTTTATGATCGATGCCCTGTTTGCTACGAATGAACACTTCCCACAAAGGCCAGTCTGCACCGGTTCCCTCTTCATTACCGGCGCCGGTTTTACGTTGATTATTTTTTAATCCCCCGCCACCTTTGTCTTCGGGTATATCACCGTAATAATATTTTGTCAGCTGTATACTCATTACAATCGTTTTTTTATTTTCTTGCAATTCTTTCCCGGTAATTAGCCCGGCTATTTTCTATTCCGCGCGTGTTTTTCTTACTTCATACTTCCTACCTCTTACTTCCTGGCTCGCTTATGCAATCTGCTTTTCCTGTTTCATTTTTCTTTTCTCTGCGTATACCTTTGCGGCTTCTCTAACCCAGGCGCCTTCTTCCCATGCCTTCCGCCGCACATCGAGGCGTTGTTTATTGCAAGGCCCATTCCCTTTCACTACATTCCAGAATTCCGTCCAGTTAATTTCTCCAAACTCGTAATGATTGGTTTGTTCATTCCATTTTAAATCGGGATCGGGCAACGTCATGTTCAACACTTTTACCTGTTCAGCAATCATGTCTACAAACTTTTGGCGCAGCTCATCATTGCTCATGCGTTTTATTTTCCATTGGCTGCTTTGTTCACTATGCGTTGATTCGCTGTCGTGCGGACCAAACATCATAAGCGAAGGCCACCACCACCGGTTTATGGAATCCTGGCACATGGCCCGTTGTTCGGCCGTACCTTTCGACAGCATCAATAAGATGTCGAATCCCTGCCGCTGGTGAAAACTTTCTTCCTTACATATACGCACATTGGCGCGTGCATATGGACCATAAGAAGTACGGCACAACATCACCTGGTTTAATATGGCCGCTCCATCAACCAGCCAGCCAATGGCGCCAATGTCGCCCCAGGTAAGCGTGGGATAATTAAATATGGAAGAATATTTTGCTTTTCCGCTGTGCAGATCGTTTACGGTTTGTTCGCGTGTAGTGCCCAACGTTTCAGTAGCTGAATACAGGTACAAACCATGACCGGCTTCATCCTGAACCTTGGCTATTAAAATAGCCTTCCGCTTCAGGCTGGGCGCCCGGCTGATCCAATTGCCCTCAGGCAACATGCCAACGATTTCGCTGTGGGCATGCTGGGAGATCTGCCTGATCAGCGTCTTTCGATATGCGTCTGGCATCCAATCCTTTGGCTCTATCTTTATTTCCTGTTCAATTTTAGATAGAAAGATTTTTTCTAATTCCTGCACCGACATGGGAACCATTTTTAGTGGTACCAAAGATAATTATATTTGTCGTAATGCTAACAATCGTTAGCGAGCATATTAAAGATATATTTCTTCCAGAAGAAGGGGAAAATGACGTTGTCGTCCCAAAATGCGTTAAAAAATTATTAAATGCCGGCCTTTTATAGGGGAGAAAATGCCTTGGAGATCATGCTTCTTTGTTTACAAAACCCGCTCCTGTAGCGGTTTTTAACATTTCGTAGGGTAGTTTAGCATCCTATAAACGCGATAGAGTTGATTTTTGCAGCGTCGCGCCCCTTCCTAAGTTTGTGTCACAAAACGCAACAAACACCAAACAGGGTGTTACCTCAACAAAGAAGTTGCTCCTCTCTTCGAAAAGACGTACGAATTGCCTGCCTGCCACGATTGCACTACCATAGCAAATAATTGAACGGAATAATCAACAATCTATAAAATACACAATTATGAATAAGGCAATGAAGAATTACGGAATTATCGCAGTCGCATTAATCGCTTTTACTTTCGCATTTTCTAATACTACATTAGCTAATGAAGAAGGCCCAACCAAGCATGTTACTGAATTAAAGTTCATCGGAAATAAAGAAAATCAACCTGTATTCCAACTGAACCTGACCAATACCATAGAAGATGAGTACTCTGTTACCTTCCGCGATGAGTATGGTAATGTATTGTACACAGAGAAATTCACAGGAACCAATATTTCTAAAAAATTCCTGTTGAAATCAGAAGAGTTCGGTGACGCTTCTCTGAATGTAGTGGTGAGATCTAAAAAGAGCAACTCTACTGAAGTTTACAAAATCAACAGAAGCCACAGTTATGTTGAAGAAACAGTAGTGAATAAAGTAAAATAAGCAACGCCGTCCAGTCATTCAACAATTAATAGTGTTTTCACAATTGCATCCGTTCCGGTTCAACCGGGACGGATTTTTTTTGCTATGAGTCGTACTGCTTTCTAATGTTTGTGTCCTTCCATAGCATCAGCCCCCTTTTTGAAAATGTATTCACTGTTCAACAGGTAGGCGCCGCTTACTACTACAACATCGCCATTTTGCAATCCCGACTTTATTTCAATGCGATCACCACTTTCCTGGCCGGTTTCAACCAACTTTCTTTTAAAGGTATTCCTGGCGGTTTGCACCCATACCATAGCCATTTTCCCATCGCGCAATACCCCATCAACCGGCAGCGTCATGGCATTCCCGGCATTGCTTTTCAATAATACATAGGCGGGCATGCCGGGTTTTAACTGGTTGTTCGTATTCGGTATTGATACACGCAATAAATTGATTCGGGTATCGGCGCTTATTTCAGGATTGGCAAATGTTACTTTACCTGTAATTGCTAACCCCGGCATATCGGGCAGTTGTACCGTGGCCACGCCCTTATAATCTACAGAAGCCAGTTGCGATGCATATACCTGGGCTTCTGCCCACAACGTTGACATATCGGCCAGCCGTACAACCACACCACCCTCCATTACATACTGCCCCTCTTTTACCAATAGCTCCGTAATATATCCGCTTGCCGTACTATAAAATGCTGTCAATGGAGAAAATTGTTTCGTTTTTGCCAAAGCATCAATTTGTGATTCGCTCACGCCCCATAACATCAGTTTGCTTCTGGCGCTTTGCAGTAATTGTTTAAAGTCGATGATAGAATTGCCAAGGGTTTGTTGTCTTTCAAGTGCTGCGAGGTATTCCTGTTTCACGGTATTCAATTCTTCGCTGTACAGATCAAATAAGCGATCGCCTTTTTTTACGAAGTCGCCGGTATTTTTATAATACAGCCTGTCTATACGGCCGGTAATACGGGCACTTACCGTATTCACTTTCATTTCATCAAAATTCAGGGTGGCGGTCAATACCACTTTATCGCCCGCCAGGGCTCGGCCCAGAGTATCGGTTTGAATATTGCCTAATTGTATCTGCTCATCACTAAGCATTATTTCATCCCTTGTTTCATTTGATTTCTTGACAGCAATCAGGTCCATATGACAAATGGGACAGGTTCCTGGTTTTTCCTGCATGATCTGCGGGTGCATGGAGCAGGTGTAATATGTATCGGCCCTGGTTGCTTCGGCTGGTTTTTTGCTTTTGCAGGCTGTTAAGATCAGCATAGCAAAAAAAGCAGCATAGAGAACAGAACGCATCCCGACATGTCGGGAGCGACGCAACGAACGTTGAACAGTATTCCTGCTGCCGGGACCATTATTAAAAATATTCTGTAGCATAAATTATTTGCTATTGTTTCACTTTAATAAAACTCTCGCTATCTACCAGGTATTGGGCATTGGCAGCCACTTCATCGTGCTCAGACAAACCATTCAACACCTGGATCAAATGATTATTCACAATACCCGCTTCAATTTTATGGGCTATAAATGCATCATCCTTTTTTACAAAAACCACTTTATCGAGACCAAGCGTTAAAACGGCTTCTTCGGGTAGCCATCGAGCTGAGCGAGCGCCCGCAAATATGGTTGCTTTCACCTGGCTACCGATGGGTATACCCATATTGGGATTGTCAAAATATACACGGGCTGTAGCTGTTTTACTATCGGGCCGGTAAAACGGTTCAATAAAATTAATGGCAGCTCTGAAATCTTTACCGGGTGCCGTTTCGGGTGTTATGCGCACCTTGTCGCCTACTTTAACCATGCCCGCCTGGCCAGAAAATATATTCAGCACCACCCATGCTTTGGAAGGATTATAGATGGCAAATAAATTCTGCCCTTTTGCTACATACATCCCTTCCTTTAATGGCAATTCTTCTGTGATCAGCGAAACGTCTTTCATGCCGGCTTGTGTTTGAGCTTGCATATTTTCCGGCGAACTGCTTTCATGAATGTGACCGTTGTATGCGCTGAAGATGGAGACGGTAAGAACAGGTTTCCCGCTTTTTATCACCTGATCCAGTTGATGGTTGCTCATACCAAGCAATACCAGTTTCTGGCGGGCTGCATCAATGAGCACCTGGTTTTCTGCATCCTGTTTTAACAGGAACAACAGGTTTTGTTGCGCTGTTAACAACTCAGGGCTGTATATATCCATGATCTTTTGCCCTTTGTTTATTCTCTGATACCGGAATTTCACATATAACTTTTCAATACGGCCCGATACGTTTGAAGAAACCGTACCTGCCTGCCTGGTATCATAAGTAATAAAGCCATAGGTAAGCACCTCTACAGGCTCATCGCGCTCCTGAATATGCACCGTAGGAATTGCCGAAAGCACATATTGGTTAGAAGGGCGTAGCAGATCATTCAACGTAACATCACTTACCTTTTCACCAGAGGCTGTTTTCTTAACCAGGTCCATACCACAAATGGGACAACTACCCGGTTTGTCTTTAATGATTTGCGGATGCATGGGACAGGTATAGGTTTCATGGGTTGCCGCCTGCGTCACGGGCTGTTTATTTTTGACATCCTTACACGCGATGAAAACACCAGGCAATAGACACCAGGCAATAAGCAATAGCCAGCTGGCAGGTTTAATATTGCCTGTTGTTGATTGCCTGGTGCCTATTGATTTATATTTCTGCATAACTAATATCATTTAATCTCAAGGACCTTCTCCAATTCAGCCTGTATAAGCAGCGCTGCTTTTAACTGGTCCAGGTATTCCAATTGCGTCATATTTATTGCTTCCCAGGCATCGAACAGTTCAAATAACTCTTCGGTGTTTTGTTCATAGCCCAATTGCATGGTTTGAAAATTCCTGCGCAAGGCCGGTATGATCTGCGTTTCGTATAACCGCATTTGTTTCTTTTTTGTTTCAAGCTCAGCCCTGGCGGAGCTCGTTATTCCCGCTGCTTCGTTCAGGATCATTTGCTGCTGGCTTCTCAACGATTCATTTTGCCATATCAGGCTTTCTGCCTTTGCCCTGTTCATTTTTGACGACCATTTTGCCAGCGGCAATTTGACCATGCCCATTACTGAAAACTGGGCAGGCTGGGTGCTAAGTCCGATCATGTGATCGTACTTAATACCAAACTCCGGTTTCAGCTTGGCCAGCTCTGCGTTCCGTTGCATATTGTTCACTTCTATGTTCCGTTGCAAAACCTGTATATCGCTGCGCCGGCCTAACAGGAAAGCGGAATCAAGCATATCGGCGGGAAATTGCTTCCAGGTATATAGGGTGTCAACAGCCAATTCCTGATCGGTTTTCCGGTACATGAGGGTGTTGAGCATAATGCGTTTTTGTCGCATATCGTTTTCGAGCATCAGCTTCATGTTTTCAATATTGGCCAATGCTGCTTTTGCTTTATAATAAGCACTGATCTTTCCCAGTCCGTTCTTATACCTTATTTCAGCGCTTTTGATCATGAAATCCAAAATGCGGCTGCCCTCATCAAGCACAGCTTGCCTTTTAAGCAATGTTACCCATTCATAGTAATTCTTTTTGGCAGCGTATAGCAACTCATTCAATACTACTTTTCGCTTTTCCGTTTCTACTGTCGCCATCGACCGCATCGATGCGGCTTCCGCTTCCTGTTTTTTACGATTGGGGAACATCTGTTGGGCAGAGATCATGAAAAAGCCCATGCCTTCTTTCATCATGGCCTTATCGGCTTTTATTTCTTTCGTATTATACGGTGTCATAAACAAACCGGCGCCCCCTTCCGGCGGCATCCAGCTGTAGGCCCCTTTAGCAGCTTCATTAATAGCGCGCGCTTCCGCTTCATACATTTTCAACCCCGGGTTATTTTTCTCCACCGTAGTTAAAATATCGGGCAATGTCATGGGTGTTTGGGCTTGTAAGCCTGCCGCCATGTTACATATTATACCTGCTATGATTAATTTTCTGAACATAGTATCCTGTTAAATATTCACGTTTAATGCTTCGCCTCCAGCACATCTATCTTACCATGCTTGCGTAATTCATATTCTTTAGCCATTAAAAATATCAGCGGGGTAACTAATAAAATATGGGTGGCGGAAGTAAGTACACCGCCTACCATTGGCAAAACGATCGGTTTCATAACATCACTGCCAACACCATGACTCCATAATATGGGCACCAATGCAAACAGCGATACACACACGGTCATAATCTTGGGTCGCAGCCTTTTGGCCGCGCCGGCAATTACATATTCCCGCAGGTCTTCCCGGGTGATGGTTTCCCTGGAATTGCCCTTTTTCGCAACCAGTTGCTGCATGGCATCGTTCAAATAGATCACCATCACTATACCGGTTTCTACAGCAAGGCCAAACAACGCGATGAACCCAACCGCAACAGCAACAGATAAATTCACATCCCAGAACCAGATCATATAGGCGCCGCCGATCAATGCAAACGGAATGGTTATTAAACTGAGAAATGCTTCGCGTGCAGAATTAAAAGCGAAATACATGGAGATAAAAATAATCAGCAATACCACGGGCAAAATCATCTTTAAGGTGCGTTCACTGCGGATCAGGTTTTCGTATTGACCGCTCCATTCCAGGTAATAACCTTTTGGTAATTTACTGATCATGGCATCCAGTTTTTCGCGGGCTTCGGTTACCGTGCTTCCCAGGTCTCTTTCCCGTACATTGAACAATACCGTACCGCGTAACATCGCATTTTCTGAATTGATCATCGGCGGACCTTCCGCAATGGCTACATCAGCCACTGCTTCCAAAGGCACCGGGCCATAATTCATCGTTTGAACCTGCAACCTTTTTAATGAAGTAAGGTTATTACGAAAGTCCTGACCAAACCGGGCATTTACCGAGAAGCGTTGCCGCCCTTCCACAGTAGTGGTCAACTTCATTCCACCTAAAGCAATTTCAATGACTCGGTTTACATCATCAACGCTTAATCCATACCGGCTGATCTCATCACGTTTAATATGAATATCGATATACTTTCCGCCGGTAATGGGTTCTACATACAGGTCCTTAATTCCATCAATGCCATCCAGTTGTTTTTTGATGGTTTGCGCAAATGCATAAATAGTATCCAGGTTTTGTCCGTATACTTTTACCCCTACATCGGTCCGAATACCGGTAGACAGCATATTGATGCGATTGATGATGGGTTGCGTCCAGCCGTTGGTTACACCGGGTATCTGCAGTTTGCTATTCAGTTCGTTGATGATATCATTCTTTGTAATGCCGGGTCGCCATTCCGCCTGCGGTTTCAGTAGTATAATGGTTTCAATCATGCTGATGGGCGAATTATCGGTAGCGGTATTGGCGCGGCCTGCTTTCCCCAACACATTCTTTACTTCAGGAACGGTTTTAATGATCTTGTCCTGCACCTGTAAAATGCGTTTTACTTCGCTATTCGATACATCGGGCAGCGTAACAGGCATAAACAACAAAGAGCCTTCATCGAGCGGCGGCATAAATTCACGACCCAGGCTCAACAGGAGGGGGATGCTAATTGCCAGTGCAATAATATTCACTGCAATCGTCGTCTTACGCCATTTAACGCAAGCCCGTATCACCGGTTCATATACCCGTTCCAACAGCCGGTTCACCGGGTTGGCGGTCTCGGGTCTAAAGCGACCTTTCATAAAGAAAGAGATCAATACCGGCGCCAGGGTTACTACCAGCAGCGCATCTACCACCATGATAAAAGTCTTGGTGTAGGCCAGCGGGTGAAACAATTTTCCTTCCTGCCCGGTTAATAAGAAAACCGGCAAAAACGACGTAATGATAATAATGGTTGAGAAGAATACGCCCCGCGATACCTGCTTACAGGCTTTTTCTATTATCTGTATGCGCACCAGCTCAGGGATCCGGTATTTATCCTTTCCGCGTATGTTGTTAAATAATTTCGTCATTGGATCATGATTTTTCGCTTTGCTGTTGCTGGTACTCGGCCAGGTGGCGATATGCATTCTCACTCATAATAATGCCGTTGTCAACGATAACCCCAATTGCCAGGGCAATGCCGGTTAACGACATAATATTTGAAGACAACCCGATAGCATTTAATAAAATAAAACTTACGGCAATGGTGATGGGTATTTGTATAATAATGCTTAAGGCGCTGCGCCAGTGAAACAGAAAAATGATAACGATCACACAAACCACCGCCATTTCTTCCAGGAGCTTGTTCTTTACATTCCCAACGGCAGCCTGTATCAGTTCGCTGCGATCGTACCCCGTTTTAAAAGTTACTCCCTGTGGTAATCCTTTCTCTACTTCCTTCATTTTCTCTTTTACACCGGTGATCACTTTATCGGCATTCTCTCCGTAGCGCATGACCACAATACCGCCAACTACTTCGCCCTGTCCATTTTCATCAAAAATGCCCAAACGCAGATCGCCGCCCATTTGAACAACGCCTATGTCTTTTACCCGAACGGGAATTCCATTATAATTGCCAAGCGCAATACTTTCCAGGTCTTCTTTGTTTTTAATGTACCCCAAGCCCCGGATGATATAAGCCATATCACTCATTTCAAACTTGCGCCCGCCTACATCATTATTGGCTGCTTTTACTTTGTTCATTACTTCCATCAGCGAAACATTATAAAACTGCAGCTTAACCGGATCTAGCACGAGTTGATATTGCTTTTCAAATCCACCAAAGGAAGACACTTCAGCCACACCGGGCACGGTTTGCAGGGCCAGTTTAATGTACCAGTCCTGCAAAGCCCGTTGTTCGCCAAGGTCCATTTGTTTGGCATCGAGGGTATACCAGAAAACATGTCCCACGCCTGTACCATCGGGTCCTAATGTAGGGGTGATACCTTCGGGCAACAAACGCTGCGCATAATTGAGGCGTTCCAGCACCCGGGTACGCGCCCAATAGATGTCGGTATTATCTTCGAAGATCACGTACACAAAACTCATCCCGAACATAGAAGTAGCCCGTACGTTTTTTACTTTAGGAATTCCCTGCAGATTGCTTACCAGGGGATAAGTCACCTGGTCTTCGATAATTTGCGGGCTGCGGCCCATCCATTCAGTAAAAACGATCACCTGGTTTTCCGACAGATCGGGAATGGCGTCAATGGGATTCTTCTGCACATTGATAAACCCCCAAACCAGCATCGCCGCTGCCATCGCCAATACGATGTACCGGTTCTTTAACGACCAGGTTATTAATGATGAGATCATGGGTAAAAATAATTTTAGCTGCGTTTCGACTTCGCTCAACACTTTGTAAGCCTACCCTTCGACTTCGCTCAGGGCTTGCCCTTTGTCTTTTGCCTATTGTCAATTGCTTATTGAATTTCTTCCTCCACACTGCCACATTCCATCATCTTGTCACCGAAGTAAGGGTTTTTTATTTCTTTTGTTTCGCTTAACCACATAGCGCCTTTGCCATCTTGTGCCATGGGACAATGATCGTGGTACAATGTTTTGCCGCCACCAAAAGCTTTTGCCAATGCATACATGCCTGCACTCAACGAAACAAAATGTTCGCGCTGGTGTTCTATATCACCGGTGCTACCTGAAATATGTTCAGCATTTTCTTTTAAACCCGCTTCCTGCTGATCATATAGACTTTTCTGTTCGGCAGTGAGCAGTGATTTATCAAAACCCTTTAAGCCCTCAAACATATTTTTAGCAGCGTCGCCGGCTTCATTTGCTTTTCCGTTGGTAAGCGCATTTTTTAACTGCAGGTAATTATCTGTGATCTTCTTTATGTAGGCTGCCACCGCTGCATCTACGTTTGTAAAAGAAGCTTTCACTACTTTTGCCCCGGCATTTTCAGCCGTATCATGGGCAGCGGCCGTTTGTTCTTCCTTTTGTTTTGTTGAAGCATTATCGTTACACGAAAACACAACAACCGATAAGGTTATCAAAAACCCGGGAAATAACTTTTTCATTTAAATAGTTTTTTGTTTTAATGACGTTCTTTCAAACAGGTGTGGTTACATTTTATGAGTGCTGTCTGTATGTTTATGTTTGGGAGTATCCGCTTTCATTTTCAACATCATACCACACTTGGGGCATTTGCCAGGTTTATCGCTCACTACTTCGGGATGCATTGGGCATACATAGACTATTTTTTCAACGAGACCCATTCCACATTCGTTGCATTTACCCGGCTTATCGCTTAATACAGCCGGATGCATGGGGCAGGTATACGTTTTATGCATAGCCGTTGTGTCCATTTTGCCCTTGGGCGTTTTAGTTTTTTTATCCTGGGCAAAACCAACATGCAGCATAAAGCAGGCTATTGCCAGCAACAGTAGCTTTTTCATATACTATAAATTTTATGGTGAATATTATAAAATGACAGGAAGAGGCATATGTGTAATTAATGCCATTGGCCCAACAGATTGCCGGGCTTTCAATAAAGAAGGGATCAGATACGGAAAATGCAATAGCGAATATGTATGGGGACCCCGGTTCGTGGAGGAGCATTGGATACGGGATATTCTTCGCTAACAGAAGAAACGACCGGAGTTATAAAAGATGGAAATGTGGTAATAACAGCTATACCAACCGGTGCTTCGGGCTGGTATCGGGTTTCCCCTTTCTGGTCTTTTTCTACCTGTAGCACATGATATTTATCCTCGCAGCAGCCATTTTTCTTGGTTTTCACCTTTTCCATGCCGCACTTGCCACAGGTATGTGTTTCTTTTATGGAAAGATCCCAGTTCACCAGTTTGCCCATGCAGTAATGCAGGTTTACAGTGGCGCCTACCGAGGTGCCCAGGTAAAAGATGGCTAATATGGAAACAAGGAACTTTTTCATGTCTCTGTAAAAATATACCGTTTTTTTGGAACCTGATTTATAAAATTCGGGCGAAAGGTTATAGAATTTGAAGGCAACGCCCCTATAAACGATCGATAATTCATTAAATAACACCAACTTACGACCACATTCCCTGACCCCAATTTATCAGGTAACAGGCGAATCGATCCTGACAGGTATCAATGGCCGGCATTCCAATGGATCATAATTCATGTTTGCCACCATGCGGTCTTACTTCCCGTCTATACATTCTGTTCACCTGCCGATACAATGAAGAATATGTAATTTCAGCTTTATTTCTTTGTATAATGCCCTATTCCAGGATCTCTGACATATTAATACACTTATTTGCGGGGTTAACCTTTTTGACCCTGCCCCTGCTTTTTTTAAGTGGCCAGACCGGCACCGAGGGCGTAGGATCTATCATGTTATCAATCGGCTACTGGATATTTTGCCTCACTTACATTATCGTTTTTTATCTGAATACCTATGTCCTGATCCCTAAACTTTACTTTAAAAGGAAATATCTATTCTATATCGCAATTGTGCTGGTATTGTTTGCCCTGGTTTCTTATGGCAGGCCATTTGAAGTGCTTTTACAAAACCACCGGCCACATTTCACACCGCCTCCTTCAGAAACATTCATGACCGACCATGGCGTGTATGACGAACCAGGTAACGGCCCGCCACATGATCCGGGACCAAAGTCAATGCGCATTGATATCGTAAGCATATTTTTATACATCATGACCATTGCCCTGGGCATGGCACTAAAGGTTACCCGTCAGTGGCGCACTTCATTGCAACAAATTGCCCGCGCCGAGGCCGATAAAGCACAGGCAGAACTATCCTTTTTAAAAGCCCAGATCAATCCGCATTTCTTATTTAACACACTCAATAATATTTACTCGCTCGCCATTACCAAAAACGAAAAAACGGCTGACAGCATTATGAAGCTGTCGAACATAATGCGGTATATTACGGATGATGTATCGCAACATTTTGTTCCATTACAGCTTGAAGTGGATTGTATCAATGATTTTATTGAGCTGCAACGCCTGCGATTGAGCAAAAAGGTATTAGTTGATTTTACTGTAAAGGGTAAGCTGGAGAATAAAAGCATTGTACCTTTACTGCTGATCACGTTTGTGGAGAATGTATTTAAGTATGGGATCAGCAATCATGAAAACGCTACGATCACCATTCAACTGGTAGCCGACGAACGAAGCATTACTTTTTACTGTCACAATAAGATCTTTAAACCCGCCGGCACTCCGCAACGCACTGGTATTGGTATTGCCAATGCTAAAAAAAGACTTGAACATTTGTATCCTAACAAACATTTATTGAATATAACCAACGAAAACGGTTTCTTTTCCGTAGAATTGATCTTACTCGCCTAAACTGTTTCGTTATGCAATTGAAATGTATTGCTATTGATGATGAGCCTTTGGCATTGGAACTATTACAGGAATATATTTCACGGTTTCCTCAGCTAAAGTTGATGCATACGTTCGATGATGCCATTTCCGCCGTTGAATTATTACGTCATACAAAGGTAGATCTGCTTTTTATTGACATCAATATGCCAGATATTTCGGGTATTGATCTGGTACGCTCTTTGCAAGAAAAGCCACTGATCATCTTCACCACAGCGCATAAACAATTTGCCATCGAAGGGTTTGAGCTGGATGCCGTGGATTACCTGCTAAAGCCTATCAATATCGAACGGTTTACCAGGGCAGTACATAAAGCAATCGATTATTATAAGTATAAAAGCACACCTGCACAGGAAGATAATGACTGTTTATTCGTGCATTCAGAGTACAGGTTGGTAAAAATACAGTTGAGTGAAATTGACTATATCGAAAGCCTGGAAGATTATATAAAAATACATATAGCCGGGGCAAAGCCAATATTAACCCTGATGTCGATGAAAAAAGTGTTGGAGAAATTGCCCGCTGATAAATTTCAAAGAATACATCGCAGTTATATTGTACCCGTAGGCAAAGTAAATGCCATTCAAAATAGAAAAGTACAATTAGCCGCCGGTGTTGAGCTGCCCATCAGCGATAGCTACGTTAATTTCATCAACACCTGGAAGAAAAATTGACATCAAACGGGGCATTTCCTCGATACATTTGCCGGTTTCGTCTATAACATGATTGCAACTATTATTATAGGACCTATTTTTAGGTCATAGCAATTTTGTTTATACAGTGAGGTTACTATAGATTAGCTACAAAATCTTCTTTTCGATAGTACAACGCGACCAATCCGGCAACCTATTTACCCGTTGTATCGTAGAAGAAGATGAAATAATTAATTTCCAATAAAACCTTCTGTATGAAGAAAATGCCTGGCCTGGTAACTTGTATCGTGTTAACAGTAATACTGGTAAATGCCTGTAAAAAAGATAGCGAAAATGAACCACCTGTCGATTGCAGCACCATTACTACAACGTTCTCAGGCACTGTAAGTCCTTTAATGAAGTCGAGTTGTGCAAAACCCGATTGCCATGCAAGCGGAAGCACCAATGGCCCGGGCGCCCTTACCAATTATACACAGATTTTCAATGCCCGGGCACAAATCCGGGGAGTTGTAGCAAGTGGTGAAATGCCACAGGACGCAACTTTCTCCGCACAACAAAAAGCCATTATTACCTGCTGGATCGATGCCGGTGCACCTAACAATTAACAATTGGGTGTTAAACAGACTGGCAGAATGAGTAGCGAAATAAAAAATGGCCATACACACAATGATCACTGCCAAACATCGTCAAATTATAACTAAGATATTATTGTAACGAGTTTTTCATGGGTGTTACTTTTAAAGTGCAAAGCCCTGTTTCTACAGGGCTTTTTTATGCCCTTATTTGTTAGAAAACGGGCAAATAAGGCAGGGTCTTTCAAGCTTCAATACCATCTTCAAAAAAATAGGCGCCAAATTTGCCTTATTATTAAACTTCCACCTGAAACCTCCTTCCTACATTATTACAAGGCGAAAACAGCAAATGCGAACAATTGCTGCTTGAATTATTGAACGGTATTTTTTAGAAGATATATTGCTGATAACCAATTCTGTTTTTTATTTAACAAATCGTATTCACATACTTCCAACTTATTTACGTTTAAACTATAACTATAGATCTCAATTTCTACTTTACATCAATTATTTCTTATCATCCAATAACAAAACTGTTCATTCATGGCCTCTTTCTACTTGATTAAACATCCATTACATGAAAGTGTTTTCCAGAAAGGCCATTGCAATTTCCCTTGTATTATGTTGTTATTTTAGTTCGGTACATGCACAAATAAATGTTCCCAAACACGAAATAGGTTTTAGTGCCGGCATGTTCGTTTACCAGGGCGATCTAACACCCGAAGCTGCAGGTGCATTTAAAACACCTGGGTTTGCGATCAATCTTTTTTATAACCGCATCCTTTCCCGGTTCTTTTCATTGCGCACCAACCTGGCCCATGGTAACTTAATGGCAGGTGATGACAATTATGATAACCCCGCATGGCGCAAGCAACGGAATTTCAAATTCACTGCCCGAAATACCGAAATTTCTGAACTGCTGGTATGGAATATTTTAGGTAATAACTACGGCGATAAAAAAATTATATCTCCTTATATTTTCGGCGGGGTTGGATTGAGTTCATTACGCATCAACCGAGACTGGAGCCAGATCAACTATGATTATTTTGCCGGCGAACCATCGCTCATCGAAGGATTAGCCGAAGACACCCTGCATTCGTTACCCGGCACCATACCTGTTATTCCTGTAGGCGGCGGTGTACGATATGCTATTTCCAATAAACTGTCTATTATGGCGGAAGCTTCGTACCGGTTCACTTTTTCCGATTATATTGATGGTTTCAGCAAGTCTGTCAACCCTGACAAGTATGATCATTACGCGAATTATTCTATCGGCTTAATATACACTTTTGGAAAAAAGAATTCGCTCGACTGCCCCATCATGCGGTATTGATAAAGGCATTTTTAGTGAAGAGTACCTTTCACTATTTGAAAAACCAAAAGATTGACGGGTTAGTCAATCTTTTCTTATTATGGCTGATACAATATTATTAACCGGTAATGGGTTGTTGTATTCCCGGCACATTTAACAATCTGGAATGAGAAATATAAAACGAGTCGGGGCTGTATAAGAATAAGCAACTGCCATCTTTTATAGTATTGATGATCGCTTTATGTAAAGATGGCGGCACGGCCGGGCATCCTAAACTGCGCCCTATAAAGCCTTTCTTTTTTATAACTTTTTCATTGACATAATTAGCGGCATGCATTACTATACTTCTGTCATAAGCATTGTCATTTATACCTGCCTCTTTTCCGTCGAGCCGTAATGAAAAGCCATGTTCGCCTGAATAGGTACTGCCAGTTACATAAAAACCAAGGCTGCTTTTAAAGCTGTTTACATCATTCGAGAATTCCGTGGCCATTTCCTGGCCAGAATTTCTGCCATGCGAAACAAACGTGTTAAATAACAACTTACCCAACGTGACATCTATAATAAATAACCTCTTTTTTGAAGAGGGTAAACTAAAATCTACAATGGAAAGAATATGGTTATTACTCACTGCACCATTTGAAACAAGGTCCATATAGCCCTGTATCGCATAATTAAATGCGTTCTGTGAAAGACCCAGACTGTCTAAATTCATTTGATCATATAAAACACCAAAACGGTTAACAGCATTCAGGGTATCAGGCTGGCTGGCTGAATCCTTCACAACAATAGCTGTATTGGGTTTTTTATTCTTTAGATAATCTGCTGCAGGTGCTGCAAACATGAAGCAAACTACTACAAGTAGTAAAAGCGGAAAGATTAAAATTCTAAGTTTGGGATAGTTAGATTTAGGCATTCACTTCTTTTTTAGCTTATTAACGTCCTTGCTATTTATTAAAAAATCAATTACACCTTTATAACAGCAAAGGGCGCTAGCTGTTTGCCAAAACAAGGCATTAAGTAAACTTTAACACTAATATGAATCGATGTTGCCTAACGAGGTAAACCAGTCTCGCTATTCTTCATTTTAGCCTCCTGACGGGCCTTTCTTTTAAAAAATCCACGGAATAAAAAATTGTGTTGCAGCGCCTCCAGATCCTCATCCAATTTCTGGCTTCCGGAGTTCAGGTTTCCGATAATGTTTTTTATCTGTTCGGCAGTTTCTTTATCATTCATTAACAAACCAATCGTATTATCGCTGGTGTTCAGCTGATCGCTGACTGTTTTTAAATTAGCTGTAAATGTATGGGTCGCATTAGCAGCATCGTTGATCTGTTTTACGGCAGCCTGCAAATTCGACATGATGATAGTATCATGTACGAGTCCATTAGCCAGGCTACCCGGCTTTTCTAATTGTGCAGTATATGCTGCAATGCGACTGCTTAACCGTTCGCTGTTGCGGGCAGCCATTTGCAGATTGAGTGCCGTACTTTCCAGGCTCTTGTATAAAGTGGCATCAGTGAGCAATGCCCCGGCCGTGCCTTCACCGTTTACCAGGCGGTTGCTTACTGTTTTAAAATCGGTGGTAATGGCTACCAGGTTCTCATTGTTCTTTTGCAGGGTGACCATCATTTCATCGGTGCTCAGGGTTTTTTCAACCTGCAAATGTTCGCCGCCATCAATAGGACCTGCCTGTGGGGTACCGCCATATATAACTACCAGTTTATTGCCAATAAATCCTTCGGCGCCTACTTTGGCCTTGGCATCTTTTCGAATAAACTCCTGTGCTTTTCTTTCAATATGCATAGTTACTTTTATCTGCGAATTGCCATTAAATTCCACCGTTTTTACGGTACCTACTTTAACTCCCGAAAACCAAACATTATCTCCTTTTTGCAGGCCATTCACATTATCAAAAACAGCCTGTATATTAATGGAAGGCACAAATGACTTTTTCTGTCCGCCCAATGTAAAAATGCCTACCAGTAAAATCAGCAGGCCTATTGTTACAAACAGGCCTACTATTACAGTTCGTTTATTTTTCTCCGTGTTCATCAGTAAATATTTTATTGGAAATCAGGTAATAAAATTGTAATCGTAAAAACTTTTTAACCGTTCATCGCTGCTTGAGAAAACCTCCTCAAAGGACCCTTCCTTCAAAAACTGGCCATCCAGTAAAACCGCCATGCGATCACCGGTTGCTTTGGCGCAGGTAAGATCATGTGTAATAATGATAGAGCTGGTATTATATCTTTTTTGCACCTCGTTGATCAGGTCATTTATTTCCATGCTGGTAATAGGATCGAGGCCCGCGGTAGGTTCATCATATAACATGATAGCCGGCTGCATGATCAATGTGCGGGCAATGCCTATGCGTTTGCGCTGCCCACCCGATAATTCGGCCGGCCACTGGTTAATGGTTTGTGATAAGCCAACGGCCTCCAGTGCTTTTTCTACCGCCTGGGTAACCTGTGCAACGCTTAAATGTTTTGAATTCCGCAACAAGGGGAATTCCAGGTTTTCGCGCACCGTCATACTATCGTACAGGGCACTGCTTTGGAAAGAAAATCCAATGCGTAAGCGAAGTTGTTCAAGCTGACGAAAGTTAATGGTTGCCACCTCATTTCCCAATACATTTACCGAACCTTTATCGGGTTTTAACAAGCCGGCAATAATTTTTATCAGCACCGATTTACCGGTCCCGGATCTGCCCAGCACTACTACATTTTCACCCTGGTAAATATCAAGATCAATGCCGCGTAGTACATGGTTTTGTCCAAATGATTTGTGCAAATCACGTATAACAATAACCTGCTTTGTTCTGTCGATATGTTTTTCCTGTTTTTCCATTAGGTAGCCCTGAACCAGTTAGTGATCTGTACAACAATTATCTCTTCAATGAATATCAGGAACATGGCCATTACCACCGATGTATTGGCGGCGCGCCCAACGCCCTGTGTGCCTTGTGTGGCATTATAGCCCTGGTAACAACTCACGATGCCGATGGTAAAACCAAACAAAACTGATTTTAATACCGATGAATAAATATCCAGGAAATTTATGCTGTGAAAACCGTTCTCAATAAATGAAACAAAGCTGGTTTGTTCATTGGCATGCACGTTTACAAAAGCACCCAGCAAAGCAAGCAGCGCCATATACAACATTAATAACGGCATCATGCAGGTGGTAGCCAATACACGGGTAGCAACCAGAAATTTAAACGGGTTGGTTGCCGATACTTCCATGGCATCTATTTGTTCGGTCACTTTCATAGAGCCCAGTTCGGCGCCAATGTTCGAACCAACTTTTCCGGCAGTGATCAACCCGGTTACCAATGGAGCAAGCGCGCGGATGATAGCAATAGCGACCAAAGAAGGTAACCAGGAAGTAGCCCCGAATTCTGATAGTGATGGACGGCTCTGTTTTGTAAATACAATACCCGTTATAAATCCGGTCAGTGTTATTAAGGGCAAAGATTTTACGCCTACCATATAACACTGCCTGATAATTTCTTTAAACTCGTACGGCGGTAAAAACAAGGTTTTGAAAAAGCGTGCAAGAAACTGTCCGAAAGCATATACATCGAGGAAGAATGCATCCAGCTTCTGGGAGATGATATATCTGCGGGGCTGTTTCTGTTTTAACTTCATGGATGCATCATGCATCGAAATTTAGAACCAGCTTTGTTGGGCAACAATTTCCCCAGGATGAAGATTATCAGGTGTTAGCCCTTACTTATGGGCAATAGGATCGGCTGTACCATCGGGATCGTTTTTGGCGGTGCCTGAAGCGGTTATGCTGGTTCCTTTGAGTAATAACAAGCCCGCTACATGTGGCGCTGCCATGGAAGTGCCGCTGAAGATGGCATATTTTCCATTCAAATAAGTAGACGTAATACGTACGCCGGGTGCAGCGAAATCAACCGCATCATTTCCGTAGTTTGAGAAAGAAGCAAAATTATCCAGGCTATCTACGGCAGAAACGGTGTATATATTCGTTGCATTGGCCCTGCCGGGTGAAAAATTTATAGCAGGTTTATGATCATTACCGGCAGCAATGGCTATAAAAATACCTTTGGCTGCTGTATTTTTTACCTGTTGATCGAGAATGGCAGACACCTCATCTTCACCGAGGCTCATATTCACCACATCACCTGCTTTGGCATTGCTGTTTACATACGACAAAGCCTGTACAATGGATGACAGCAGCCCTTCGCCATCTTTATCAAACACGCGTAAAGCCACCAAACTGGCGCCGGAAGCTACACCCAGCACACCTACCGAATTATTCTTTGCGCCGATAATACCGGCCACATGGGTGCCATGTCCATTTTCATCGGCTGCAGAGGTAACACCGCTTATAAACGACTTGCTTCGGGTAGCATCTGCATTCAGATCGGGATGTGTAAAATCGATGCCTGAATCAATGATCCAGGCTGTTTTGCCAGTACCATCGCCATAGCCAACGCGGGCCACATTCCAGGTAATTAATTTTGGTTCAACAACCTGGAAGCAGGAACCATAGGCAATAATACGATCCTGTTCTATCAGGCTGATGGCTGTATCCAATTTCAGCCGTTGTAGTTCTATGGGCGATAAACGGGCAATACAACCACCTGTAGCACCTGTAAAGGTTTGCCGCAAAGCAGTAGTACTGATCTTGTTACGTGCAAACAAGGTATTGGTAAAAGAAGCCGTGCGGGCGCTGGTGGTTAAATTGGCGTTGGCGGCAGTTCTGTAAGCTATTATGTACTGGCCATCGACCAATGTTCCACTTCCGGCACTTTGTTGCACCACACAATTGTCAGTGGATGTGTCCACAGAATCATTATCTTTTTTACGGCAGGCTGCAAATAGCAGCAGACCGATGACAACTGTACTGGTTATAGATTTTATATACATTGAGAATGGCCTCCGGACTATAGTAACGAGTTTTTATGCGATTTGGCTGGGTGTTGATAGTTCCTTTAACAAGTTTTTAAACTTTATGGTCGGGGGTGTAAAGGCAAATAATGAACCAATCGGGGTGAATAGGCCTGTTTTTGTGGAAAGAATAATGAAATAATAAGTGAAAATGATTAGCCGTAGCCCTTGTCTAACTTTTTGCGCCGATTGCTTATTTAATGGAATTTATTAGTACCCCGAGAATCGACTGCAAGGCTTCCCTGGTGGCAACATCTGACAATTCGCCCTTTTCATTGAGTTTTGAACGAACAAAAGGGATTAATAAAGAACCGCCATCAGGAATGTTGGCCGACAGGGCTGTAAAGATCTGTAGCCAGGCTGTATGGGCTTTATCACCACCCATGGCTGCAGTTACCAGGGCCAAAGGCTTATTAACCAGCTCGCCAGAACCCACGGTCCAATCCATGGCATTTTTTAAAGCTCCGGGAATACCAAAGGCATATTCGGGCGAACAAATAAAAACACCATCTGCCTCTGCCAGCAGGCGGCGCCAGGCAATAACGGGTTCCGGAGCTTCCAAACTATCATCAAATGCTGGCAAGGTTGCCATATCCTGGTAAATAGTAAATGTTATATGTTGCGGGACCCATTTTTGAATTTCCTTTAAAATAAGCGTGTTGGAAGAGTTGGAACGCAAGCTTCCCGACACGGCCAGTATGGTGCGTTTTTTATCCTGCATCAAATAGTCTTCTTTTAGTTTTCAATTGCATGATCGATGGGGATCTCTTCTCCTTTCCATGCTTTTTTAGCCGTCCAGTCGGCATCGGCTTCTTTCCAGAATGGATCTGTTGGCGGCAGGCCCAGGATCAAAAAGGCCTCTGAGCATAAATACAGGCTGCCGGTTGAAATATACGGCTCGCCAACACCAGGCTGATGCCCCACCAATCCTATTCGCAACCACCCTTCTTTATCAAAAGTGCCGGGCGCCTCTATTTGTCTTTTTACAACCTCATACAATGCGCAACGTACCTGTTGCGGCAACACATCACGGGGCAATTGATGCATCAGGGCAACCTTCGATAACAATTGAAATGCACCAAACCGGTAAGCCAGCGACCGGCCAATGGGTGGATACGTTCCTTCCGGCGAGATCATTCGTTCCTGCACAGCTGCATACCGGCGGGCGCGATTCAATTCCAGTTCATATGTTCTATTTTCTTTCTCACCGCTATTAATGAGCGTTTGCAATACCTCCAAAAACATAGGTTGTATCACGAAGCTGTTGTAATAATCCCAGTGAAAACTAGCGCCATCGCCATAGGCGCCATCGCCTTTATACCATTGCAAATGCTGCTGAACGGCATAGTCTATTCGCATTTTATCGCAGCTTCCTTCAAACTGCAACAGGGCCGCTTCTACCATGGCGCTGAAAAAAAGCCAGTTACTATGGCCTGGTGTTATCACACGTGATGATTTAAGAGCCTCCAATACATTTTTCTTTGTTTTAGTATCGAGCCGGCCCCATATCTGATTGGGTGCACGTAACAGGGCCTGCGACAAAAACGCCGCATCTACCAGGGCCTGGCCGCCTTTATTAAAATTCATGTAATCGGGCGCCGTGGGATCGGTGGCGTTACGAACCCCAATGACCGAGAGATCAATATATTTTTTTCGCAATTTCCCTTCCGTAGTGCTATCCGGACCCAGTTCCAGCCAGGGCGCCATACCTGCCAGTAAACGACCAAATGCTTCGAGGTACGTATAATTTTGCCGGTCGTTTTGTTTTGCCTCTACCGGCATTTTCTTTTTAAGTTCATTTTTGCTGAGGGCTGTTAAAACAGGATCGGCAATTCGTATGATGGATTGTACAAAGTAATCACGGTGTACTGCACCATTTGAAGTTTTATTTACTTGTGCATGCAGGTATACCGGCAACAGCAATGATACCATGAACAGGTGTTTCGAAACTTTTTTCATTTGATCCATTAATCGTTGGTTAAGTCTGCCGGTAGCTGACAATCGTTACCGGCAGTATAGTAAGTTTGAAGATACATGTTTCAGGGACAAATTCTTTCAGTTCGCCTGCTTGCTGCAAACTTTGGATCATACAAAAAGAAAATATTGTATATTATGTAATGCAAAACCAGGCTGGCCCTAAGTTGCAGAAAATACGATTCTTTAATCCGGATTAAAATAATTTTTAAGCGGAAAAATACCCTTTAAAAGTGGTATTTTTATTAACTATTAACAACCCGATGAACAAAACAAAAACCCTTTTCATAATAGATGATGATGAAGACGACCAGTTATTTCTTAACGAAGCCATGAAGGATCTTAAAATTCCTTTCGAATGTTATTATGCCAACAATGGAGAGGCGGCATTAAGGCAATTAAAAGAAGAAATAATACCGGTGCCTGATTTTATTTTCCTCGATCTGAATATGCCAAGATTAAATGGCAAAGAATGTCTTATTGAAATAAAGAAACTTCCCAAATATTCAAAGGTTCCACTTATTATCTACACAACCAGCTCCAATCAAAAAGACAAACAGGAAATTATGCAGTTAGGCGCACACTATTTTTTAACCAAGCCTACCCGCATCAGTGAACTATGCAATTGCCTGATGAACGTATTTTCGATGGATTGGAAACAGGTGGCCGGAAAAGTAAACTAACAATTGGTTCCGGTGCACCGCTTTACCAAAGTGATCTCATTTAGTTACTTACCTTACCAATACTAAAGCTCCACGTTGTACATACCGGGCGCCGGTATAGTCAACAGCCTTTACCAGCCATACATAGGTGCCGGCGGGTTGTATCTTGCCGGCAATGGTTCCATCCCAGCCATGCTCATTGGTTGAGGTGCTGAATACCAATTGCCCCCAACGGTTAAAGATCTGAAAGTAATCGATGCGCGCCATACCAACGGCAATCGGGCGCAAGAGGTCGTTTTTCCCATCCCGATTAGGCGTAAACGCATTGGGCACAAAAACCGATGGCATCGTTTGAAATACTTTAACCTTTATAAAAGCCGAATCCACACAACCGGCTTCATTATACACAAGTATTTTGTATATAATACCGGTGGAAGGCGTGTTGTATGTTGCCACGGGGTTGGCAATAACGGGGTTTGATAAAGCGGTAGCCGGGACCCATCGATAGCCTACACCACCAGTAGCCCGTAATTGCAATGGCTGACCCGTTATAACGGCCGTATCTCTTCCTGCAAATGCATTTATATCGGGCAGCACTTTTACGACTACGGTATCATACCCCGGCTTGGGGCAACCCTTGTTATCATAGGCCCTAAGAACGTAGGCCGTGGTAGTCCCGGGCGTGGCTACAGGATCCAATATGTTCAAATTGCTAAGCGTTGGCGTGGGTAACCAGGCATAGGTATAGGCTTCGGTGCTGCCGTGTAACCTGGCAAAGGTTTCAAAACATATGGTAGTATCGGCACCGGCATTTGCCACGGGATATGGCACCGTTGTTACCAACACGTAATCTGTGGCGGTACAGCTACCAATACCCGCCGTTACCTGGTAATTGGTAGGGAACCAGGTTACCACACTGGGATTGGGAACGTTTGGGTTCGGAACCTGGTTGATAGGCGTCCAGAGATATCTTAATCCATCCGATTGCACATGCAGGCGAATCGTGTCGCCCTGGCAAATAGTGGTATCATTCATTACCCGCAATGTAACATGGTCAACTACCCGCACCTTTACCGAATCGTGATTAAGACATCCATTATCATTGAGATGAACAGCATAGGTAGTAGTAACCACGGGTGTAACGGTTGGCGTTGCCGTATTCCCGTTCACCATGGCCGTACCGGGCGTCCAGCTAAAAATACCATTGCCCGTTGCCTGTAGTTTCACGCCATCAGGGATACAGATCAGGGTATCGCGAAAAGCAAGCGAAAGAGGCGGTTTATCAACGATCGTTATATTCTTAAACGTGGTATCGCGGCAACCTTTGGTATTGGTTGCCACCAGCCGCACATTTTTAGACCCCATAGATACATAAGTATAGACAGGCGAAGGCAATGCAGATACATCATTACCCGTTCCATCGCCAAAACTCCAATCCCACGAATTTACCACGCCATAGCTGGTAACCGACCCATCAAAAAATTGCGTGGGCTTTTTAAAACAGATCCCATTGGTTGTAAAATCGGGCTTAAATCCGGGGTACACATAGGCCAGTGATACATTCGAATCGGAACACTGCTGGTTGCGATTGATAACCAGTTTTACCGTATAGGTTCCGGTATCGGCAAATGTATAGCTGGTAACAGGACTGTTTGAATTGAAAATCGAGATCCCTTTATTATCGATCAATTCCCAGGTAGTTGATGTGATCAAGGGGCTGGTGCTCATATTGGCCAGCGTGATAGTTTGCGAGTTCTTGCAAAGCATATACTCCGGCGGCATGGAGGCCGATGCAATGGTACAGGCCGTTATTCGAATTTGAAGGTCTTTTCGCTGCGTGGCAATAACAACGCCGTTCCTGATCTCTTCTACCTGTACCGTTACCACATAAACACCATCGCCGGGGGCAATACCTGTTATTAGCCCCGTAGCTGCATTGATCTTCACATTGTTTCCCAATGGAGAACCGGACCCATAATTTGATCCGTAGGGCACTGGCGAATAGGGCGGTGGCGCTGCCGGAAAATTGACTCCGCCACCACCGGAGCCACCGATAAAGGCATTGGTAAACGAATACCGTAACTGGTCGTTGTCTTTATCTGATGCAGCAAAGCTGTATGAAAAAGAATTATTGGCGCAAATAACTACCATATCGTCACCGGTAAATTCAGCACTGTTGTTTTGCGGCCCTGATGCCAGTGAATTGGTTCCCGGAATTTCGCCGGTATAGGTAGCGCCGATATTTCCGTAACCTGGCGTCAGGTTGCTTATTCCCTGCACCCGGTATACCACCTGTATTGCGATCACATATCCTTCTGCTACTGGTGGCAGCGTTACTGTAAAATTATAAAAGCCAATATCGTAACAAACTGCAGGCGGGTTGGTGATGCAAGGGCTGGGATTGCTTAAGGTCAATCTGTCCTGGTGGGCCATAGGCTCGGAAATATCTGTAATATGTGCACCTGTACTCCGGTTAAAAACACTAAAGTATGCCGGGTTGGGAAGCCGCCGGTTACTGTAGCAATCCATAAATAATTTAGCGGTAACCTCGTATATGTACTGGCCATTACTAATGCCGATAAAAGTGTAATGCATTTCACCGCCGGTTATATGATCGGCCCGGGCGGTAAAAAACAGCATAAGCATCAGCAACCAGCCAATAACAGTTTTCTTCATGCTTTCGGCAAAAAAGTAGTTAGAATAATTGCAGTAAAAGGGACTTGATCAAAGGAGGTTAGTAATGGAATCCGACTCGTATCGTACCCTATCAATATACGATTATTTAAGGAGATAGTTGCCAAAAATCAGGTTATGCACGTTAAATCATTGGATGGTCATGGGTGTGCGATTTATTGAACACGTTGTACAATTCATTACCCCACAAAATCGAATATTCCCCAGTATCGCCCGATGCGGATCCAGGACCAATACAACTGGCAAAACATAAAGAATATAAATAGTTATTTGACTTGCAATCCGTTATAAGATATTAAGGCGATCATATGCTGCCGCCCTACAGTAAAAATTCAGTCTGGAAAGATTATTGTGCACCTTTGTATATGGGTTTAAACGGGCTAAATATGGAAACAGATTTTTCAACCATCATTTTGTGTACAGACGGTCAGGAAAGGGAATTTCATTTCGCCCGCATTAATTCAGTGGCCATTTATTTTCACATCTCTGTCGTTGATAACAATGGCCGGTTGATCACAGCAACGCTTGCCCGTGATGAAAACGGTCGTTGGAAATTACATGAGCCCGAATTGCCTGGCTGGTTTATAAAGGCTGAACCTGAATTAGGAAACCAGGTTGAACTTAAGGCAGGCAGATAAAAAAAGGAACCGGTTAAAAACCAGTTCCCGGAACCCTTATGTTATGACTGAAAGAAGCTATTTATATTAACTCAACACTACTTTTTTGCTGGCAAGTACATAGATCCATAATGTGGCAGACAAAAAACTTGTCAATACTAATAAGGCTGACGCCGTATAATGTCCATGTTTGTATAAAGTGAAACTAACTAAACTGGCAATTACTATCAGTACAATGCTTGTAAGTGTAAAAAACGCTTTCATATGTAATGTTTTTAAAGTGAATTATTTTAATTGTTGTTGCTTTAAGCGTATTGCTTTTATGTACTAATAGATGGCGCAAAAGCCTGAAAGTTTATTAAAGAAATGCTAAGAAGAAAGCCGTATTTATAAAGTATAAGCGGGAGTAAAAGGTATTAGTAATTCCTTAACAGAACGTTGTTAAACGCAGAACGCCTAACGCAAAACGCGAAATTGAATTAGCGTTAAGCATTAGGCGTTTGGCATTAAGCGTTTCCTTATAGAACGGGGATCTTTATCGCTTTTATGCGTTCGTTTATACCTGCCGGTATATCTACATCTTCCACTTTTATAGTGGTAGCAAAATCCATAAATGTAGCAGGGTGGTCTTTTTTGCGGCCTGTTTTTACATCTATACTGGTAAAGTTGGTCCACATGATGGCTTTCAGGGAGGTTAGCTTTTCATCAAACATTAACATTTCTACCAGCACATGTGATTCACCCAGTTCAATGAGCCGGGATTCAATACATACCACTTCATTGTAAAATGCCGGACGTACATATTGTATGTCGTGGCGGCGAACTACCCAGGCTACTCCCTGCTTATGGTATTCAGGTAAGGTTATCTGGTAAAATTGCTTCAGGTGATCTTCGCGGGCATTCAGCATATAGTCTATATACCGCGCATTATTCAAATGACCCATGGGGTCACAATCACTAAACCGTACTGTATAAAATGATTTTGGTTGCATAGTATTGTTATAATTGAATTATCTATTCGTTTCATGTTAACTGATCCTATATTCTGTCTCTATCCGGTACTTAAGGTTATCGAGTAACCTGTTCAATACCGTTACATCATCCATCACCTTCGCCATCATAATACCCCCTTCAATTTGTGCGAATATCAGCTCAGCTTCTTTTTTTACATTCAGGTCTTTTCTGAATGATCCTTCTTCGATGCCCTTTTTAAGAAAGTGTTGCAGGGACCCCAGCATTTCCTGCAAGGCCTGCCGGGCTTTCTTCTTTAAAAAAGGGTAAGCATCATCGGCGTCAATAGCCGTATTCATCAGCGGGCATCCGCCTTCAATGGGTGATGAAGTGGTATAATTCTTATGATACTGTATAACGGCTAGCAGTTTTTCTACACCGGTTTTCTTAACCCGTACTTTTTGACCGATATCTTCTTTTAACTGGTTGTAACTATATTCAAACGCGAGGGCAGCAATTTCATCTTTGCTTTCAAAATTGCCGTACAACCCGCCCTTTGCCAAACCGGTTGCTTTCATGATATCGCTCATAGATGTACCGGCATATCCTTTTTTATTGAACAGCGGCGCCGCTTTGGCAATAATGAATTCTTTGGTTTTTTCTGCTTTTGTCACAACACAAAAATAAACCGATCGGTCTAATTTACAAAGTAAATTATCGGGAGAAGTTCAGCCATTGAAAATCCGCTTTCATCGTTCATTATTTGCGTCTTGCCCGTTTGCCGGCAAAAAAAGTTTTGGGTATTGCCTGCATTGGCTACCTTTGCCTCTCTTCAATGATAGAAAAATGAAACTTTAAGACTCGGTTCGCTGCGGCATCAGGCATGTTTCACGAACATTTTATTTTCCCTGCACCATTTTGACAGCGCTTACTGCGCACTTATTATCTTTTATTGTATTACCAGTTAAACAGGATTTGTATGTCGGATCAAACACCCAACATAGGTACGTTACGTATCAAAACATTTTTTTCTTTATTCAAACAGGCTTTATCGGGCAAGGAACAAGACTATACCCAGGGCAGTATACGCCGTGCCGTTTTTTTACTGGCCGTACCCATGATACTCGAAATGTGCATGGAATCTGTTTTTGCCGTTGTTGATATCTTTTTTGTAGGCCGGCTTGGTAAAAACGAAGCCGTATCAACGGTAGTGCTAACTGAATCGGTGCTTACCATAGTCTATTCGCTGGCTATTGGTTTAAGTATGGCTGCAACGGCCATGGTAGCCCGACGAATTGGTGAAAAGGATCCCAAGGCGGCATCTAAAGCCGGCATGCAATCGTTGATGCTGGCGCTTTTTATAACAGTCATAATTAGCGTAGCAGGTTTATTTTTTGCGCCGGAGATCCTGAAACTGATGGGCGCTTCTGCTGAAACCATTCGCATTGGCACCAATTACACACGCATCATATATGGCGGCAGCATTGTTATCATGTTGCTGTTCCTGATCAATGGTATTTTCAGGGGAGCCGGTGATGCATCTATTGCCATGCGATCGCTATGGATCGCCAATATTTGTAATATCATTTTATGCCCGGTTTTAATTTACGGAGCTGGTCCCATTCCTGCCTATGGTATTACCGGAGCAGCTATAGCTACTACCATTGGCCGCGGTATTGGTGTCTTATACCAACTGTACCATTTATTCGGTGGCAAAAGGATTATCAAGATCAGCATAAAGGACTTTGTGCCCGACTGGCCTGTTATGAAATCTATTTCAAATATCGCCTGGCCAGGCGCTGCACAGTTTTTAATTGCTTCCGCCAGCTGGATGGTGCTGGCCCGCATTATGACTGAATTCGGTGATTCGGCCGTAGCAGGTTATGGGGTAGCCATCAGGTTGATCATGTTCTTTTTATTACCAGCATGGGGTATGAGCAATGCTGCTGCCACGCTGGTTGGTCAAAACCTGGGCGCTCAGCAACCGGAAAGAGCTGAACAATCGGTATGGCGAACTGCCAAGTACAATACCATCTTCATGATCTTTGTAACGCTGGTGTTCCTGTTATTTGCCCAACCTATAGTGGCATTCATGAACAGGGATGTTACCGTTGAGTCCTATGCGGTATCGGCATTGCGCACAGTAAGCCTGGGTTATATTTTTTTTGGCGTAGGGATGGTTGTTACCAGTGCTTTTAACGGGGCCGGTGATACCAGAACACCCACGCTGATCAATATCTTTGGTTTCTGGTTGTTCCAGGTGCCGCTGGCCATCCTGCTCGCGCTGGTCTTTAAGCTCGGGCCCCAGGGTGTATTTATCGCCATTGTTTTAGCCGAAACAGGCATCACCATTGCCGGTATTATTATTTTCAAAAAAGGTAAATGGAAGAAAGTTAAAATATAACGTCTGTTATAAACAAGGGCCCCCGATGCATCGGGGGCCTTACTTTTTAAGGGAATGGCTTTTGCAATTATTAATTACTTTTAATGCTCAGCACAACCTTCATGAAGCAAATTCCCAACAACGCCATACGGCAAGTCCTGATACTGGCCACCATTATTACCCTGGGCATAGTACTGTTTAATCAGTTAAGCAGCCTGATACCCGCTTTCCTGGGGGCTTATACTCTATATGTTCTGCTGCGTAAATGGTTGTTCATTTTGCAAGGCCGGTATAAATGGAAAAAAAGTCTGAGCGCTACTGTGCTTATGCTATTGTCTTTCCTGATCATTCTGCTGCCCATTTTTTTGGTGGTGAATATGCTAACCACCAAAATTGCATTTGCCATGGAACATTCGCAGGAGGTGTTGGCTTCTCTGCAGGCATATATTGCAAAAATAGAAACCCGGTATAAGTTCCAGATCCTGACCGATGCCAATCTTGAAAAAGTTACCGCCTGGGGCGGCAACACCTTACCGAAGATCCTCGGGGCTACGTTCGATACACTCACCGGCATTGTGATCATGTATTTTATTTTATACTTCATGCTGGTTGACGGACGTAAAATGGAATCCAGCTTTTACGATTGGGTGCCGTTGAAAGATGAGAATACGTTGCTGCTGCGCAAGGAGCTTAACACCATGGTATATTCGAATGCGATCGGCATACCCCTGATCGCTATTTTACAGGGGATAGTCGGCCTCATCGGTTACCTGATATTGGGCGTTGATGAACCCTGGTTCTGGTTTGTGATCACCTGTATCACCAGTATGCTGCCTGTTCTGGGCGCAGCCATTGCCTATATTCCTGTAAGCCTGCTTTTCTTTGCCGATGGCCACCCCGCCAAGGGCGCCTTTATGCTTGTTTACGGTTTGGGCATTATTGGTACGGTAGATAACCTGTTCCGATTTTGGGTGTTGAGGCGAATTGGTGATGTGCATCCCCTGATCACCGGTTTTGGCGTTATCATCGGGGTAGGCCTTTTTGGGTTTATCGGCCTTATATTCGGTCCCATTCTTATTTCTTTATTCCTCGTTCTTATTAAGATCTACGCCAATGAATTTAATATTGAAAAAAGGGATGGAAGCCCCGCCAATTAATTGTATTCCAAATACTTGCTTATCGATAAGGATTTTCCCTTATTGTATTATACTTCAAACTACATAGGTTCCGGAATAATCCGGAAAACACAGCCTTTCTGCCTGCAAAGTCAAAAATATTTTGTCTGAAGCCTCGTTTTAAAGCGGTACTGTTTTAAATCAATAATCGCAAATCGCTTTACGTTCAATACCTATGAAACAAACCTATAAATCAATGTCATTTGGTGTGATGTTGTGCTTTTTAGCTGTGTCGCCGGTTATCACCACCGGTACAGGAAACGAGGCAAAGGAAAATGGTGTGGTTAGTGTGTCCAATGCCATTGTTCCGGCAAATGCAACAACTGGTGAGATCGCCAAATCGCGTGCAGAAATACTGGCAGAAGAAACGCTGGACCTATACAACTCCATGAACCTGAAAAAAATCGGTCTCTCGATAAAAGCTTTTGAATACGCACTGAAAGGGTATACGACCCTGGTAGAACGCGGAAAAGTAATGAAAGACCAGGTGTTATCCATCTGCGATTTCAGTCAGTCGTCGCGCAGGAAAAGATTTTATGTAATTGATATGGCTGAAAAGAAAGTGCTGATCAATACGTGGGTAGCGCATGGCCGCAATTCGGGTGGTGAATATGCCCGTTCATTTTCAAATAACCCTGAGTCGCATAAAAGCAGTCTTGGATTTTATGTAACCGGCAATACGTATTACGGCGGTCATGGACTGGCTTTAAAAATTGAAGGTCTGGAAAAGGACATTAACGACAAAGCCGACGAACGGAATATTGTTATTCATGGTTCAAACTATGTAGGCGCCAGCTTTTTAAGTCGCAGCCCTATCAACGGCCGCAGCTTCGGATGCCCTGCGCTTCCTCAAAAAGAAACCGGAAAAGTTATTGAAACAATAAAGGATGGTAGCTGCCTGTTCATTTATCATCCCTCAAAAAATTATATAGAAAAGTCTAAAGTTCTGAATGGTTAGATTAGGACACAAATTCAGATGGTTTTGAAGGTTAGAAGGCTCAATATAGGATCGTACCCTATGATTGGGCTTTTCTTTTTTTATACTTCTTCCAGCATTATCATAACCAAACCGCGATCAACTGGCAAAAAGCGCCGGCTACAAAGCCCAGGTAAATTTCACGTTGTGAATGATCTGAAACAATGAGCCGGGAAGTACAAACCGCGCCGGCAATTAGTATGGCGAAAGAAAAATAAATGCCTGTAACATCCTGTTCACTGAAAGCCTGTAGCAAAAAGAACGTCGCCAGGCCGCCTACCCCAATAGAGTGCATGCTTATTTTGTTAACAATATTCAAAAACCAGGCAGCACAAACACCCAGGAAGGAACCCAATAAAAAATCATCGATGGCTTGCGGATTTTCGGGTTGTTTATGGAATACATACCACGCCCAGAAATAAAAGATCATGGCAGCCGCATATGGTATTATTCTTTCTTTTTGCGTACGCAATTGCATGGATTCGATCAACTTCAACCGCCACATTAAAAAAACAGCAAACCCCGGTATAAAAGCAGTATTAAAAAAAACAGCGATCAACCGGAAAAATTTCTGTTTATCGGCGACACCCGCAAAAGAATAGGGATCAACAAACAACAGGAAAGCCGTTACATATGTTGGAATAAATAACGGATGAAAGATATAAGAAAACAAATGCGCCAATGCCCTGACGATCGCAGGTTGTTTGGAGGGCAGGGCAGTGAGGGTTGTTGTTGACATAAACAAATTTCTATTACAGTTCTTTTCGTAACCGGGCTACCGGAATATTCAATTGTTCGCGGTATTTGGCAACAGTTCGCCGTGCAATATTATAACCTTTTTCCTGCAATAGCTCTGTGAGTTTTTCGTCGCTCAATGGTTTCTTTTTGCTTTCGCCTTCTATCAGGTCGCTGAGTATTTTCTTTACTTCACGGGTCGATACTTCTTCGCCGCTATCGGTGCTGAGCGATTCGCTAAAGAAGAACTTCAACCGGTACGTTCCAAATTCAGTTTGTACAAACTTGCTGTTGGCTACCCGGCTTACGGTAGAAATATCGAGCCCTGTTCTTTCTGCAATATCTTTCAGGATCATGGGCCGCAGCGTGGTTTCATCACCGGTCATGAAAAATTCCCGCTGGTAGCTCATGATGGTTTCCATTACGCTGCTCAGGGTATGCTGCCGCTGTTTAATGGCATCAATAAACCATTTGGCCGCATCGATCTTTTGTTTGATGAACAGGATGGCTTCTTTTTGCCGTTTATCTTTCTTGCTGCCTTTATCATATTCACGCAACATATCGCGATACCCTTCGCTGATGCGCAGGTCGGGTGCGTTCTTTGAATTGAGCGTAAGCTCCAGTTTACCACCGTTGTTGTATACAAAGAAATCGGGCACTACATAACTTTCCGCTTTGTTGATATCGCCATGATTACCGCCGGGTTTTGGCGTTAAGCGTATTATATGGCCAATCACATCTTTCAATCCTTCGTCATCGAGGTTAAGTCCACGCTGAATTTTATCGTAGTGCTTTTTGGTAAACTCATCAAAATAATCGGTGAGCACATCTATCGCCTTGTCAACGTTTCTGCCTCCCCGCTGCTGACGGGCCAATTGTAATAACAGGCATTCCTGCAGATCGCGGGCGCATACCCCCGGTGGATCGAACTGTTGTACCAGCTTTATTACCTTCTCTACTTCCTGTTCATTGGTTTCAATATTCTGTCTGAAGGCCATGTCATCAACGATAGCAGCTGTTTCCCGGCGCAGGTAACCATCATCATCAATACTTCCTACGATCTGTTCTGCGATCCTGCGTTCTTTATCGCTCATCTTCATCATGCCCAACTGAGCCAGCAGGTGTTCATGAAAAGACGTTTCTATCCGGTATGGAACAACTTTTTTGTCGTCTATTTCAGGATAGTTATCATCCCGCATTTTATAATCAGCAATTTCGCCATCCTCATCTCCCACATACTCACTGATGTCTATGTTACCATATTCATCCTCGCTGCCATCTACATCAAAATCCTCTTCGTCGCTGGTGTCAAATTCATCTTTCGTTTCCGAATCAAATTGGTCATCATGATTCTCCTCCAGGTCCAAAGCCGGGTTCTCCTCCAGCTCTTCTTTAATCCGTTCTTCCAGATTAGCGGTAGGCACCTGCAGCAGCTTCATCAACTGAATTTGCTGGGGAGAAAGTTTTTGTAATAACTTTTGCTGTAAACTTTGACTCAATGCCATGTGCGTCAATATTTTAGTCAGTTAGTCGCCAAAAAATTTAAAAAATTCGCGGCAACCACAAAAATCAGGCCGTAAATTTACAAACAAATGTAATCAACGTTGTGAAAGGATTCTATAAAATTTATGTCTTTGCGGCATTTTGTTTTCAGTCGGGGGTTATTTCGGCTCAAAACCAGGTAAATATAACATCGGGGAAACCCTTGTTTTCAGCGTCCAGCGTGGCTCCTGTTTCTATGTATCAGTGGTCCAAAAAGTTATCAACAGTTGGTTTTCAGTCACTAAACCGGGCAAAATTGCCCATTCGGCCCTATTTTGAGGCGCCAGCCGTAGTTAATACTATAGGTAACAATTTATATACGCTACAGTTTGGCTTTTTTTGTAAAAAGGAATTGCAGTTTGAAAAAACAACCCGTATTCCGTTGCGCTTCCGCCTGGGGTCGCTGGAATATGTGAATAGGCTGGAGAATAAATGATGAAGGGTTACCGGCGCACTATCTTATTAATAACCACGCAATCGTTTTGAAACTGCGTTAAAGCGCTGAGGGCTGCTGCGGGGGTTGACCCTTTAAAGTATTTCTGCAACCATAGTTTTGAACTGTCGGGCATGGCCATGTCATTAAACTTGGCCTTTTGTGCATCTGTTTGCGCAAACGCGGCGCCCGCCCGGTACATTCTCCGTATGGTCAGGTACAACGTATCGCCTTTAAGGCTGTTGATGATCAGGCTGTCAACCATCTCTGGTTTATTGCCGGCATAATCGGCCTTTTCAAGCGCCATTTGTGCCTGCATGATCTCTGAAGAAGCCTCCATGAAAATGATCGACAGGTCATTGTTGCGGTAGCTCGCTCTTCTGAGACTATCCAGCCGCTTTTCGGCGAGCCGGGCAGAGTCGCTTACTTTGGACATATCTTTACTTTGCCCGGCATTATTATTACAAGCTGCTATAATCAATAGCCCTCCCAGGCAAAGGGCTAAGTTTGTTTTTATAGCATTAGCAGTTCTTTCCATTTTTTGAATTCGCTGATTTTTCATGCGGTTAGCAATGATCTTCCTTTTCAGGAAATCACTTTCTAAACGCCGGCCTGGTATTAAAATTATTTTAGGCAGAGATCTTTTGTGCGGCCAGTACTTTTTTAACCGCATTCACTATTTTCTCGCCTTTCTCTTTCAACTGTTGTTCGGTTGTCAATAAAGTGATCTGGGTTGAAATACCCCGGTTCATCACCGCATCACTGGCTGAAAAATCTTTATTGGCTTGTTGCAGGATGGCTGTTTTGTATTCAGGATGCAGGGCATTTAAGGTAACGCCTTTCTTAAGATGCTCCCATTTGCGGATGTAATGCCAGTTGTGATCGTACCAGTAGAAATTACCGCCCCAAACATTCTGGGCTTTTAATTCTGCCACTACAGCCACGGTAATGGCTTCTGTAGGCAGAAACCAGCTTAAGAATGTGCAGCTGTCACCTTCTTCATCAAGTATCCGGCGAAAACTGATCTCGGGTACTTGTGAAAGAATGGCTTTTAATTGCGCATGACCGGCGCGTTGTTTGGCCAGGAAATCGTCGAGGCGATTGAACTGCGCCAGGCCAACGGCGGCATGTAATTCTGAAATGCGATAATTGTATCCAAGGAACGGATGCAGGTCAGCGCCGCGGTCAACCCCTTTATGATCGTGACCATGATCGCTGAAACCATCGCTGTTTATATAAACGTCTTCGCGGTTGGTTACAATAGCTCCACCTTCGCCGCAGGTAACAATTTTTACAAAGTCAAATGAATACGTACCGGCATCGCCAATGGTGCCCAGGTATTTTCCTTTGTATTTGGCGCCAAAGCTCTGGCAGGCATCTTCTAATAAAAGCAGGTTATGTTCTTTACAAATTTGTTGCAGGGCGTCCATATCGGCCATAGCGCCGCACATATGCACGGGCATTACGCATTTTGTTTTTGGGGTAATCGCTTTGCGAACGGCTTCCGGGTTCAGGGTCAACGTATCATCTACGTCTACCAGCACGGGAAGGGCGCCTACGCTAATGATAGATTCAAAACTGGCCACAAACGTAAAAGTGGGCATTATTACCTCATCGCCATAGCCTATTCCCAGGGCGCTCAATACCGTTGTTAAGGCGGTTGTTCCGCTTGAAACAAGGTGTGTATACTGACAGCCAAATTTTGTGTTGATAGCTGCTTCCAGCTCTTTTGCTTTCCATATTCCTTTACGGGCTGCATCGAAGCCAAATCGCATCAGAATACCGGTTTCCAGTACATCATTTACTTGTTTGCGTTCTTCGGCGCCAAATAGTTCAAAGCCAGGCATATTGAATTTGTTTGTGGTTTATAGTTTTTTGTTTGTGGTTGGCCCCCTAAGGGGCAGCACGCGTTAATGGACTCGCAATTAACGATAAATGGCCAGATAAACTGGTGGGCAAAGGTAGAAAAATCGGGCGACAGAAAAAGAGGCTCCCTTTGCAGGAAGCCTCCTATATCTTTAATCTTGTATAGTACCTAAAACTTGAAACCTGTAACTGGTAACCGGTCTTACTCCCCCTTTAGGGGGTTGGGGGGCTACTTGGCAACGGCGGTCGCCGTTTCTTTATTCAACGTCCAGCCCAGCCTGTCAACTTTCACTGCTTCCAGTTTTATTGGCCAGTTGGGATAGGGTCTGCTTTCGGTATTTTCATCATCGAGACAGGTTACATAAAACCTCACGAATTTCTTCCCGGGCTGTAATGGCGCAAAAAAGATACAGGTATCGCACGCATCGAAGCGGGCGCCTATTAACTGGGAATTATAGAAATTGTTGTTATTGTATTCTTCATTATAACAGGCGTACAACCGGTAGCCTTTTATCTTTCTTTTCTCTGCAGCCGCTTTCACCACATCTATCCGCAGCACGGTATCAACCGGCTTTATGGACAACACTTCCGGATTGCCAGGCTTGGCCGAATCTATCCAGGGCATGGGTGGCACCAGGGCCGGTTCTTTATAATAATTATAGCGAAGGCTATCGTTCCAGCCCAGTGGATTATTTTTAAAAGAAGCAGTACTGAAATAGATAGCGCCCTGTATTTCGGGGTATTTACGCATGGCCTGTATCTGGCGGGGTATTTGGGTCTTATCGCGCCAGGCCGGGTTTGAGCCGAATTTAAATATACCCAGCCCAATATAACAATGCTTTCCATAGCTATGCTTGGCCCACCAGTCGAGCAACACCTCATACGCAGCCCGTGGATGGCCAAATTCAAAGTAGATCTGAGGCGCCACGTAATCGATCCAGCCACTTTTCAACCAAAGCAGAATATCTGCATACAGCTCGCTGTAATTGGTCATCGACTGGGTTTCGCTTCCTTCCGGGTCCTGACTTTTGTTACGCCAAATGGCAAACGGGGAGATCCCAAAACGGCAAAACCGGTTCTCCTCTTTTATCGCATTGCTTAGTTTTAAAATAATGGAATCGGTATTACTGCGACGCCAATCGGCCAGGCTTAAGCCATTGCCATATTTCTGGAAGGTTTCTTTATCAGGAAATTCTTTCCCCGAAATGGGATATGGATAAAAATAATCGTCAAAGTGAACAGCATCAATATCATAGCGGCTTACAATATCACGAATTACATTCACCACGTATTGTTGCGCTTGTTTATTACCGGGGTCAAAATAGCGGGTTCCGCCATAATTTATAAACCACTCGGGATGCATTTTGGTAATATGATTAGCCGCAATGGAAGATTTTCCTACTTGAAACTCAGCACGATAGGGATTACACCAAGCATGAAATTCCATACCCCGCTTGTGTGCTTCTTCTACCATAAACTGCATGGGATCGTAATAGGGCGAAGGCGCCTTGCCTTGTTTGCCGGTAAGCCACTGGCTCCAGGGTTCATACTGCGATGGATAAAATGCATCGGCACAGGGACGTACCTGTACAATAACGGCATTCAGGCCATTACGTTTATGCATATCAAGCAGATTTATGTATTCTGCTTTCTGGCTCTCAGTATTAAAGTTTCCTTTGGTTGGCCAGTCAATGTTATCTACGGTAGCAATCCACGCAGCCCTAAACTCATATTTGGGTTGCGCTACTACTTTCAACACTAAAATACAGGCTCCTAACAACAGGATCGTAGTTCTTTTCATATTCGGATTAAAGATTAACGGATGTTATATGTACGCTATTCTGAGTTTCTTATTTTATCAAGCAACTGATTTAACATTTTTGCTTCTTCTTCCGAAAGGCTTTCCAGCATGGCATCCATTTGCTCGTTGTAACTATCCAGCTTATCCAGCAACTGTAACCCGGTATCGGTGATGGTGACATCAACCAGCCGCCGGTCGGTTTTGCAAATTACCTTTTGCACCAGCTCTTTCTTCACCAGCCGGTCAACAATTCGGCTGGTATCGCTCATTTTGTCCAACATCCGTTGACGTATCTGCAGGGTCGACAAAGGTTTTCCCGCACCCCGCAAAATACGGAGGATATTATACTGCTGGGAAGTAATGTCGCCTTTTTCAAAAAACTGCTTGGTTTTTTCAGTTATCCAATTATACGTAAAAATCAGATTGACCACCGTTTTGTGGTACTCATTCCTGAATTTCGATTGCTGTATATCTTTTTCAATACTCATGGCTCTGCACAGGAGTTAATATAAGATGTTTGATAATACTGTTTCGTTGTGCCGAAAGATCGGTTAGCAACTCATTTAACGATCTTTTTTAACTTGCTATAAATGTTTGGATCACCATTCAACAATTTATGAATGGCTTCTTGCTAATGTTGCAACCGGCTACAAACAGATGCAAACAAGGACATGTTACTTACAAGTTTTAACTTGTTCTGCGGTCAGGCATGGGGAGGACGAGGTTGCTTAGCGCGATGCTCCGGCTTTTGTTTCTACGTTCCAGGCTTATCAGGGGTTGTTGGGCTGGTCTACTTTCAGAACTAACTCGGTTTGTTCACTTAAACAGGTGCTTTAGCGCTCCTGTTTTATTTTTCGAAATTACATTTTTTCTTATTGCTTTATCATTTTTCAACCTTTATTCCTCATTTTTCATAGCTATCATACAATCCGGCTTATACACTTCTTCTGCCAATCATAAGGCATTTCCTATAAAACTCAATCGCCCCATACTCTTGTGCCTTCACTGCAATTGGCGCAAATATCAATATTTTTTCGACCCGCCAGCACCTGTTCACGAAATCGTTTATACTTATCGTTATGCCAAACTTCCTTGAAGCTTTTTCCTTTCAGGTCGCCCAGCGTATGTTGGGCATCTTTATCAAAACAACAAGGCACTACCAATCCGTCCCAACTGATAACCGTTGCATGCCATAACCGCCAGCAATGATTGTGCAGGGCGTTTTTAAATTCCATGTCACCCTGTTGGTTTTTACGATACCGGCTATACTTTTGAATGGTCGGTATCAGCTTATTGGGGTCATTGGTATAATCGTATACCTGGGCCGTTTTAAACCGAACTTCATCAACCCCTACCTCTTTTGCCAGTTTTTTTACATCCTCAATCTGGTGTTCATTGGGTTTTACTACCAGGAACTGGAAAAACACAAACGGCGTATTACTCTTCAACTCCTTTTTCCACTTCACAATATTCCTTGCTCCTTCCAGCACTTTATGCAATTTTCCGCCCACCCTGTATGACTGATATACATCCTGGGTAGTGCCATCTATCGAAATAATCAGCCTGGCTAACCCGCTTTCTACCGTTTTCCGGGCATTTTCGTCGTTCAAATAATGCGCATTCGTAGAAGTAGCTGTATATATCCCTTTTCCGGATGCGTATTTCACCATATCCAGGAAACCGGGGTTGAGATAAGGTTCGCCCTGAAAATAAAAAACCAGGTATAATAAGTCCTTCGACATCTGGTCAATGGTCTGTCGAAAAAAATCATTTTGTAACATCCCTGTCGGACGGGTAAAGGCCCGTAAACCGCTGGGACATTCAGGGCAACGCAGGTTGCAGGAGGTGGTAGGCTCGAATGAAATAGAGATCGGATACCCCCACTGTACTGGCTTGCCGGTTATTTTACTTATATAATAACTGCTTAATACCTTCCCAGCATTCCATGCCCGGCGGGGTGTTAACTTCCTTAATAAATTGAAACTATCGTGCCAGTTAATTGCGGGCATAGAATTGTAAAATTAGGGTTCGTGGGCTTAAAGACAATGTTTTATGTGCACTAACGTTTAAAAGAGTTAAAATTTTCCACTTCAACATATTATATGCTCGCTTTGTTTAAGCGCTCTAATATATTTGTGTACCCTTATGGCAAATAAAAAAAAGGTAGCCATTGTTTGGAAGATCGTTGTAGGCCTGATTATGACAGCAACCGTGGTTATGCTGTTATTTCGTGTCTATGAATGGTGGCTCGAACGCCGTGCTCATTTTATCCGATACGAGGCTTTTGGCATTGAAGTTCCTACCAGGTATACAATCCATGGCATAGACGTATCCCGGTACCAGGAAACCATCGACTGGCAAAGTGTACAGGGGATGAACGTGGAAGGGGTGAAACTGGGGTTTACTTTCATTAAAGCGACCGAAGGCCTCGAAAGCGAGGACCGCTTTTTTAAACGCAACTGGAAAAGGACTAAAGACGCCGGAATAGCCCGCGGCGCCTATCACTTCTTTATTGCCACCAAAAGCGGCAAAGCACAGGCCGAACATTTTATAAAAACGGTAGAATTACAACCCGGCGACCTGCCGCCCGTGCTGGATGTGGAGCGGACCTTTGGGGTGCCGTATAAAAAAGTGCGGGAACGGGTACGGGAATGGCTATTAACCGTTGAGAATTATTACGGTGTGCGACCCATTATTTACGCCAATGTTGATTTTTACGACCAGGTGCTAAGGGATGAATTTGACGACTATCCTTTATGGGTGGCCCATTACCTGCAAAAAGAAAAGCCCCGCATTTACCGCCCCTGGCATTTTTGGCAATACAGCGAGCAGGGCCATGTGAACGGTATTTTCTGCAAAGTCGATTTCAATGCCTTTTATGGCGATTCCACCGAGTTTAAGAATTTGCTGATCAATTAAGGAACCTGGCTGCCTGTTTTTGGGGATTTGCCATGGTAAAAGCCATTGAATGATGGCTTGAACAGTTTTTGCTATGGCAAAAAAGATTAAATGATGCCAGAAGATTTTTTCCGCGTAGAAAAAAAAGCAACCGACGGTCAAAACTTTTTATCGGCACTATTTTATTCCACTTCATGATAGCAAAGTTTTTTCGCTGGACCCTTTTATGAATTTTATGATAGCAAAATTATTTTTCTGCCCCATTTTATAAATTAAATGATGCCCAAAAAAATTCAAATGGGTCATTTCTGTTTTTTATGACGATATAACTTTTTTTCTGTATCATTTAAAAATCAATCGATAGCAGAAACTTTTTTTCTGCCCCAGGTATAAAAATAGATGGTGGCACAAAACGATTTCATGATGCCAAAGTCATTTTTCTGTATCATTTTAAATTACTAAATGGGTCATTGAAAGGATTAAATAGTCCATTTAAAAGGCAAGATGATCATAAAAAGCATTTACCCAGGTCGAAGAAAAAATTAAACGATTATTCAAAAGATTAAACGATAGCAATTCTCCCTATTGCTCCCGGCCCAAATCCCCAGCCTTCCGGCTCCCTTCTTTTTCTCCCTTTTATCTTACCTTGGGGTTAATATTCTTCGCGTATGGACCTAATGGAAAATGATGTTAAGGATTTTCTGAAACGGATCGTTTGGACCGTTTCTTTAGGGTTTTTATGGTTGACGCTTACGTTGGGCATCGGCGCCTATAATCAGTTGCTGGTTCCGGAGCACAACATTACCATTGGCAATATCATCTTCTACATCTGGTCGGCCAGCACCCTGGCGGCGCTTATCTATATTAATTACCGCATCTGGAAGAAGAAATTCCCGCACGGGTAGGAAAGGGAGCTGCACGCTTCAAGCTGCACGCCTCACGCAAATACAGTTGCAAACTGCCCCAATTAGCCGGGAATGCCCCGCAACAAAAAAGGCTTCCTGAAAGAAAGCCTTTAATAATTTATATTCTATGCCCCAAAACGAACTCCGCTTTAGGGGGGTGAGGTTCGGAGTTTAAAACCTTGTGGCCGGGCAGCCTACTTTTTTATCGCGGTTATAAGCCGGCAACCCTGCTATTCGTTTGTATTGATCAATAAACGAGCGTACCGTTACGGTAAAGGCCATGTAATAATAGCCGTCTTTTTCATTGGCGCCACCGCGGGGTGATTTGGCGGCGGGATAAGCACCGGCTCCCACTTCATCGCCCCGGTAAGCCAGGTCAACAGCGGTTTGTCCTTTGGCGGCTAACAAAACTGCCTGATCTGCATACGTTGAACTAACATCATCGAGGTAATCGGTAAATAATTTCCGGTAACCCAGTTCCAGTCCAACCCTGATATCTTCACTAACTGCATAGGTAGCGCCGATACCCAGGGGTATATTAAATTGGGTGAGTTTGTATTCTTTTACACCTGGCACAACGCCCTGGCCTTCTGTGCTCAATTCCTGCAGGTAGGTTTTTGTACCATCGCTTGCATGCGTGTATGGTTTAAAATGATATAAACCGATACCGGCAAACACATAGGGTGTGAACCAGGAATTATTCAAACTCAATATATTGTATTGCATGCCCAGCTCCCAATCGAACAGTTTGGTCGCAAAATTCAGGTTACGCATTTTCATGCTGCTGGTACCTTTTTTATCATCGGCCTGCAGGGAAGAAAGCGTGAAATAGGTACGTGCGGTAAAATGCTCTGAAATATCGTACTGGGCGCCCAATGACCCTAAAAACTTAGCTTGTTTTAAAGTAACTCGTTTGGCCTGTAAATCGCCCTGATAATTGGCAATGCCTAAACGGGCTGAAAAATGGAAATTTTGAGCAACTGTTGCCAGGGGTAAGCAACATAACACCATGATAATCTTTCTCATTGATATTCAATTAGGATATAATTCGTTCACCCTCGCAAATCTACGGGTTTGGTTGACACCTTTAAACGGCGTGACAGTGAATTTATTACACTCCCTTCCGGGGCAGTTTGCGTTCTTCCCATTATCAACTCTATCAACTTGTTAACTTGTCACCTATTGTTTGGCATCCAAAATAACCGGCGTATTTCCTTTACCCATGATCACCATTTTTGCATTGGCTGAACCGGCCAGGTCTTTCATGGCCTTAATCTGTTCATATTGCAACTGGCGGTCGGTAAGGCTTTCATTGATGATGCGTTGGTAATCGGCAATACCTTGCGCTTCCACCCGTTTGCGTTCCGCTTCCTGTTTTTCCTTTTGGAGCACAAACTGCATTTTTTGTGCATCCTGTTCGGCGGTGATCTTTTGCTCGATGGCAGTTTTTACCATTTGTGGCAAGGTTATATTGCGCACCAGTAATTGTTCCAGTACCAGTCCCCGATTTTTAAAATCGGTTTCTATGCTTTTAAAAATGCGTGCCTGAAATTCATCGCGTTTAGATGAGTACAGGGATACGGCCTCATAGTACACCGCATTATCCCGGATCTTGGTGCGGGTAAGTGGACGAACGATCTTGTCGGTATAATTCAACCCGCTTTCCCGAACGATGCGGGGCGCATCGACTGGTAATACCCGGTATAAAACCGTTAGATCTATGACTACTTCCAGACCGTCGGCAGTGAGGGCGCGGATGGCGTCATCACCCGACTTCCCACCTTCATCATGCACACCGCTCATGGTGTAATTCTGGGTTCTGATATCCATCTCTTCAACAACGAGCAGTGGATTAATGAAGTGCAGACCACTGGATAATACATCGTTCTGTACTTTACCAAACAGTTTTTTTACCCCTACTTCACCCGCCTCTATTTGAACGATGCAGGAAGTAAGAATTCCGATTACAATTAATATTCCGCCGAGAATACGAACGGGGGATGCAAAGCGCCTGACATTTGATTCAATACTGCGGGTTATCACCAGGCGGCCAATAAGAAATACGATAACACCGATAATAATAAGAGCCATGATAATATGTTTTGGTTTGAAGTTGAATATTGCCCGGTAAATACCGGACGGGGGGTTAACTACTGTGATCGGCTACAATAACCCAGCTGCCTTTGATCTTTCTGAACAACAGGTTATAATGACCGCCCACATCGCCGACATTTCTTTTCAAATGCCATTTACCTACAATGAAAAAATATTCGGGCGACAGGCGTTGTACTTTCACCAGGTCGAACGAAAGGATTCCCATTGAGTCGGCATTGCTGTAATGCTTTTTATAATTCATTAGTGTATTCTGGTAGCCATATGTTACACCGCTTTTCCCAATAAACATCAGGGAGTCGTTGTTCCAGTACCCTTTCATAAATTCTTCAATGTTCCCCTTGTTCCAGGCAATGGTTTGTTCGTTTAATACTTTGCGTATGGTTTGTTCATCCTTGTCCTGGGCCCAGGTAAGTTGGAAAAGAAATAAAGTAAGAAAGATGCAAAGCAATTTTCTCATAATATGTATAGTTTCTTTAAAGTTAGGTAAAGTTAACAGGTTGACCAGTCTCAATAAAAAAACCCGGAAGCACTTATATACTCCCGGGTTCCTGATATATTAATTATAAACTTACATCTTAAACTTCTTCATATATGCAGCATCTACGGCAGCGCTTTTCAGCGGGGTGCTGTTATCATAACGCTCCTGCTCAACGATGTAATACTGCAACCCTTTAGAAGAACCCGTTTTCAAAATACTTTTAAAGTCTATACTTCCGATGCCCAGGTCAATAGAAGCATCATGGTCTTTCGGCTCAGCGCCTTTTTTACGATCTTTCACATGACACAGCTTGAAACGGCCGGGATATTTATTCAACCATTCAATTGGGTCGGCGCCAGCTGTAACAACCCAGTAAATATCCATTTCAAAATCTACCAGGTCGGCGTTGGTATTCTGCATTAAAACATCCTGCGGCAATTGACCTTCCAATGTTTCAAAGCTGTATCCATGGTTGTGATAGGCAAAGCGCAATCCGTTCTTCTTACAGATCTCTCCACAGGCATTGAATTTCTCTGCCGCCTTTTTAAAATCATCGATTGTTTTTTGCATGCCCAAATGCGGACAGATCAAATATTTCATCCCGATCTCACCGGCCTGCGCTGCCTTGGTTTCAAAATCACTATTGATATTACAGTGACTCGAAACAATGGTCATGCCCAACTCACCCATATACTGCTTAAATTCTTTATTGGTCATTCCCCAGAACATACCTTGCTTGCCTTCATAACTTTCCACCTGCTTATAACCAAACGATGCTACCTGTTTTAAAACGCCTTTGGGATCTTTTGGCAGATCATCACGCAGGGAATATAACTGAAGGCCAAATTTTTTTATAGCGCCATTGGTTGAAAGATCGTCCATGGAAAAGGCTGATCTTCCAATCAGTAATCCTGAAGCCAATGTTCCGGTTGCTTTGAGGAAACTTCTTCTGTTATGCATGAAATTAGTTGTATGTGATTATCCATTTATAATATCAAATGATGAATGGCGAAGCGTTTTCACTTCAACATTCATCATTGATTATTCAAAACCCCGACGGGTCGTCGGGATTCAATATTCTTATAAAGCCCAGGCTTTGTCGCCTTTTTTATAGGGAATGCATGCATCGAACCGGCCGGGTACCGCCACATAACGTAAAGCCTGTGTAGCACCGGGTTCAGATGTAAAATACCCCAACAGGGTAAGCTGTTTCATCTGGGTAAAATAATGAGCATCATCATCCTTCTTCTTATTCTTCCCATATTCCTTTTGCTCTTTATCCAGCTCGGTCAATAATTCTTTACGTTGTTCGGGGGTAATTTTCAGGAACCCATTTCCATTGAATTTTTTCTTACTGGCCTCATTCAGTTTAACCATTCCTTCCAGAAAAACCTTTTGGTTCTTTTCATCATAACAGTCCTTAACCATAACGGTCATGAACGTGCCAACTTTGGCAGCTTTGGCGCCAGGGGTATCGGTGGCAGGGATAATGGTTTCTGCCACTTCATCCAGGTAAGCAATATCGTCGGCCGTGAAGTCAACAGATTGCCCAATTTTTTTATCGGCAGATGTACAACCGCTCAGAAAGAATTCAGCCCCTATTACCGTACTCCCCAACAACAATGCAACACGGGATAATGCGTCTCTTCTGTTCATAATTATTAATTTGAAGATTCGATATTTAAAGATTTCCTTTTTTCAATTCATTCACCGCAAAATCACAGGCCCTGGCAGTAAGCGCCATATACGTTAATGATGGGTTTTGACAGGCTGATGAAGCCATACAGGCGCCATCGGTAACAAACACATTCTTTACATCATGCATTTGGTTATTACCATTCAACACCGATGTTTTAGGATCTTTCCCCATGCGGGCCGTGCCCATTTCATGGATGCAAAATCCGGGTGGCGGATCATTATCAAAGGTTTTCACATTTTTCAAGCCTGCTTTTTCAAGCATTTCTGCACCGCTGTCCATCATATCCTTACGCATGATCTTTTCATTCTCCTTAAACTCACAATCGATATCAAGCGTTGGCAGTCCCCATTTATCTTTTTTGTCTTTGTTTAAGGTAACCTTGTTTTCATAATAGGGCAAATGTTCACCCCAGGCACCAATACCCATCGACCATTTACCAGGCTCGGTTAAACTTTGTTTCAGTTCAACGCCAATTCCGTCCTCGCCTTTTCCTCTTCCTCTGCTGGCGCCGCCCTGGTAACCAAAACCGCGAACATAATCGCTGCGTTTTGTTTTTTCATTGATATTCCTGAACCTCGGTATGTAAATGCCATTCGGCCTTCTTCCATAAAAATACGAATCTTCAAACCCTTCATAATCTCCGTGCGCTCCAACACCATAGTGATGGTCCATCAGGTTGTGCCCTACCTGCTCGCTGCTGTTACCAAATCCATTCGGGAATGCATCCGACACGGAATTTAATAAGATATGCGCAGTCCCCAGGGTAGATGCATTCAGGAAAACTATTTTAGCATAGTACTCTTCGGTCTTCATGGTTTCCGCATCCAGGATGCGTACACCGGTTGCACGCTTTTTATCTTTATCATACAGCACATCCAGCACGATAGAATTTGGCCGTAATGTATAATTACCGGTTGCTTTCGCAGCAGGCAAAGTAGCCGAGTTGCTGCTGAAATAACCACCGAACGGACAGCCCTGGTGGCACTTATTACGGTACTGGCAAGGGCCACGATCACCTACTTGCTTTGTGTGATTCGCCGAACGCCCAATGATCATGGCTCGGTCTGCAAAGCTTTCTTTGATCCGGGCGGCCACATGTTTCTCCAGGCAGTTCATTTCCATGGCAGGTAAAAACTCGCCATCGGGCAGTTGTGGCAATCCATCCCTGTTACCATTGATACCGGCAAATTTTTCAACATAGCTGTACCATTGTTCCAGGTCTTTATACCGGATGGGCCAGTCTACACCATGCCCGTCTTTGCCATTAGCTGAAAAATCCAGATCGCTCCAGCGGTACGATTGACGACCCCACATCAGCGAACGGCCACCAACATGATTCCCGCGAATCCACCAGAATTTCTTTACCTCGTTGTATGGATTTTCGATATCATTGACAAAGAACTTTTTTGAAACCTCGTCAAATGCATAACACTTGCTTTGAATGGGGCTGTTCTTCCTGTCTTCTTCGGTCACCTTATTGTGGTGGATCAATTGCCAGATATCCTTTTCCGTTCCGGCGTAATCTTTTATGTGCTCTACATTTCTACCCCGTTCCAACACCAATGTTTTCAAACCCTTTTCGCATAATTCCTTGGCGGCCCAGCCACCACTGATACCCGACCCCACTACAATAGCATCATAAGTATTTTGTGCAGTTGCTTTAGTGTTTAGGTGTACGTTTAGAGAATCTCCTGGCATAATGTGCTAATTTGCTAATGTGATAATGTGTTAATTAAATACAGTTTTAAAGACGAATCCACAATATATAAAGCAGCGTGTAATTTAAAAAAATTTTAAATGTCTTTACAACATGTTACCAGCCTGTGTTTGTTAAAACTTCTCGAACGAAGCTTTAGCACATTGGCTAATTAGCACATTAGCGTATTCTGTCTTATATGTTTCCTTTTTTCAATTCACTCACCGCATGGTCGGCAGCGCGGGCTGTCAATGCCATGTAAGTAAGCGACGGGTTAACGCAGGCTGCAGATGTCATGCAGGCGCCGTCTGTTACATATACATTGGGTGCATCCCAAACCTGGTTGTGTGCATTGAGCACCGAGGTTTTAGCATCTCTTCCCATACGGGCAGTTCCCATTTCATGAATACCCATGCCCATAAAATAATCGCTTTCCGATGGCTTTACATCTTTCAAACCGGCCGCAGTCAGCATTTCCATGGCATCGTTCTTCATATCAACCCGCATCTTTATTTCATTCTCCTTCAATTCGCAATCGATGGCCAGCACCGGTAAACCCCATTTATCTTTTTTCGCTGTGTCGAGATAGATCCTGTTGTCGTGGTAAGGTAATATTTCACCAAAGGCAGTCATACCCAACGACCAGGGACCTGGTTCCGTTAATGCGTTCTTCAGATCTGCGCCGATGCCTAATTCCGCGATCTGGCGGTTCCAACCCTGGCGGCTGCCAGCACCCTGGTAACCAAAGCCACGCAAATAATTTCTTTTATCACCATTTACATTCTGGAAGCGTGGAATATAAAAACCGGTAGGCCGGCGACCGAAATAATATTTGTCATCAAATCCTTCTGCTATACCATCTGCGCCAACCCTGAAATGATGGTCCATTACATTATGTCCCAATTCACCGCTGCTGCTACCCAAACCGCCAGGCCAGATGTCTGTGGCAGAATTGAACAACACCCAGGTACTGTTAAATGCGGAAGCGCACAGAAACACCACTTTTGACTTAAACTCGTACGTCTTATTCTCCTGTGCATCCATCACTTCAACACCGGTGGCCCTTTTCTTGTCTTTATCGTACAACACTTTCGTTACAATTGAAAAAGGACGCAGGGTCAAATTTCCGGTAGCCACGGCAGCCGGTAAGGTGGATGATTGTGTGCTGAAATAACCCCCAAACGGACAACCCAGCCAGCATTTGTTGCGGTACTGGCAATTGGTACGGCCCGGTAAGGGCTGTGTTATATTGGCAACGCGGCCTATAAACAAATGACGCTGTCCTTTATAATGTGCTTTCAAGCGGGCAGCCACATCCTTTTCAACGCAGTTCAACTCCATTGGCGGCTGAAACTGTCCATCAGGTAAATGCGACAACCCTTCCTTGCTACCGCTGATACCGGCGAATTTTTCAACATAATCGTACCAGGGCGCAATTTCTTTATATCGGATAGGCCAGTCAACCGCAACCTTGTCTTTAGCATTTCCTTCAAAATCCAGGTCGCTCCAACGATAACTTTGACGTCCCCACATCAGGGAGCGGCCGCCTACATGATACCCGCGAAACCAATCGAACCGTTTTGTTTCTGTATATGGACAATCCTTTTCGTTCGTCCAGTACTTCAGGTTCATTTCATTCAACGGATAATCCCGGTTCAACACGGGATATTCTTTTACCATCTCCTGGGTTTTGCCGCCACGATGCGGAAACTCCCAGGGTGCTTTATTAGCGCTTTCGTAACCTTTTATATGCTCAATATTTTCGCCTCGTTCCAGCAACAATACTTTTAATCCTTTTTCGGCTAACTCCTTTGCTGCCCATCCGCCGCTAATTCCCGAACCCACCACAATAGCATCATATACATTGTCTGCCATGATTCCTTGTTTTTAGTTAAAAGAAAGACGTGAGAAATAAGAACCCGTTTTATACATCACAGATCTTGATCGCTTTTTCAAGCGATACCAGTTTTTCCTCGTTGGTTTTGCGCGCTGGTATAAATTCCTGTGCTACAAATCCTTTAAATCCGGTTTCAAGGATCGCTTTCATGATAGCAGGGTAATAAAGCTCCTGCGTATCATCAATTTCATTTCGTCCCGGTACGCCGCCCGTATGATAATGGTTAATGTATTGGTGATTGTCTTTAATGGTGTGAATAACATCACCTTCATCGATCTGCATGTGATAGATGTCGTACAGCAGCTTGAAATTTTCTGAACCTACGCGTTTGGCCAGTTCAACGCCCCAGGGCGTTTTATCGCACTGGTAGTCTTTATGGTTCACTTTACTGTTCAGCAGCTCCATAACAACGAACACGTTATTTTTTTCAGCAATGCTCATGATCTGCTTTAAACCTTCAGCACAATTGTTCCAGCCTGTTTCATCGTCTATACCCCGGCGGTTGCCGCTAAAGCAAATGAGGTTTTTATAGCCTGCTTTGGCTACCAGGGGAATCATTTCGGAATAATTCTTTATCAGCTGGGCATGGAATTTTTTATCGTTCCAGCCATCTACCAGATTTAATTCAGCGCCATTGCACATAGAAGAGAAGATGCCATGCTTTTGTAAAGTAGGCCAGTCCTTGGGGCCTACAAGATCTATAGCATTAATGCCCATTTTTTTAACGGCAACACAAAAATCTTCCAGCTGAATTGAACCGTAGCACCAACGACAAACGGAGTGGTTGATATTTCCTTTCAAAGTAGTTGATTTAATTTCTTCCGGAGTGGTAAAAGACGAAAGCATGTTGGCAGTACCCAGCGCAGCCGTACCCGCTACCAGGTTTTTAATGGCAACTCTTCGCGATTGATTAGCCATGTTTATAATGTTAAGATTGAAATTTACAAATTGTTCACACAAAATCGATTAAATGTGATACCTGTATTGTTAAATTATTACAAAAGGTTAATATAGTACTATAATGCGCTAACGGGTGTTAATATACAAACGATTGCATTTGACTATGCAGGGAACGGCTTATGCCATGGCCTGCTTGTGCTGCACATAGTGCTTACGGCGTGCAAAATAAATAATAACAAAAATTACCACCAGGATGGCAGGCATAATAGCCACTTTCAAAAAAGTATTGGAGCCTGCAATGGCTTCCGCTTTTGTGGTTTCTTCGCCAACCGCAATGGCAGCTGCTTTATATTTATCGTACCACTTGCCCATCACAGGCAATATTAAAGAAACCGAAAACATACCCGCACCGCCCATTAATGACAGGCCTAAAGCACCCGTATTGGGTAAGTATTCTGACACAAAACCAAGCATGGTTGGCCAGAAGAAACAAATACCCACAGCAAATACAAAGGCTGCACCAAAGGCCGCACCACCGCTTGCTTTACTTAATAGCAATAAACCAATACCGGCGAATAAAGCCGAAAATATCAACATGCCATTGGGGTTTAGCCGGTGAACTACCGGTCCGGCAAAAGAGCGTCCCAATGCCATAATACCATTAATGAATACTAAAACCAGAATACCCGAAACGCCTGCTCCCTGCAATAATGCACCCAGCCATTGATTGGTACCCAACTCGGTGGCAGCGGTTAAAAGCATGCAGACTACCATTACCAGAAACAAGGGGCTTAAACAGGCAGCAAACATTTGTTTACCACTGATACCTTTTGTAACACGCTCGGTTTGTGGAAATTTAAGCTTTAGGAACAATACACCATATATAACAGCCGGTATCAGCAACAAAGCTACCAGCACATGCCAGCCGATCTGCATTTTTTCTAAAAATAAATAAGCGATCAAACCACCGATCACAATACCGCCCGGAAACCAAACATGGAAGCGATTTAACATAGTTGTCTTATTATCGGGGAACAAAGAAACCACCAGGGGATTACAAGCCGCTTCTACCATGCCATTACCGATACCAATACATAGGGTACCTATAAATAACATAGTAGCATCTTTTGCAATCAGGTAAATAATTACGCCGGATACATGGCCGATAAAAGCAAGACCTATAAGGCGTTTCATGCCTAATACATCACACAACGGCCCGCCAAAGATCATGGCTAATGTAAAACCCCAGAATGCCGGGCTGAAAACCCAGCCTATTTGTTCTTTATCCAGATGGAATTCGGTTCCCCAAACGCCTTCGAGAGAGGCACGGAACGCAAAGGTCATTGCAGTAACTATAAGCGCAGTACAGCTTGCAATAAATAATTGCTTGCGTTGAATAGCTGGTTGTTGCATGGCAAGAATCTTTTAGGTTAATATATGGCTCGTAATTGATAATTTTTAAACTTTATACCGAACCACCGTAACTTTATCGAATGCTATTGTAAATTCGTTAGATTTCAATAAGCATGTAAATGTAATTTTTTATTTTAAAACAAATCCTTTTTCACATTTTCTAATTTCTTTTTCATGAACAGAAAATTAAAAATGGGAATGGTGGGTGGAGGCAAAGATGCCTTTATCGGCGCTGTTCACCGTATTGCTGCTAATATGGATGGCCTTATTGAACTGGCTTGCGGGTCATTAAGCATCTCTCCTGAACTGGCTATCGAATCTGGAAAAATGTTATTTCTGCCCGATGACCGCATATATACCAAATATGACGATATGATCAGGGCGGAAAGCAAATTACCAGCCGGCACACGCATGGACTTTGTTACCATTGTAACACCCAATTTTGCGCATTTCGCACCGGCTATGATGGCGCTTGACCATGGCTTTCATGTAGTGATTGAAAAGCCGATGACCTTCACGCTCGACGAAGCAAAACAATTACAAAAGAAAGTAGATGAAACCGGGTTGCTGTTGTGCTTAACACATACCTATTCCGGCTACCCGATGGTGAAGCAGGCCCGCGCCATGGTACAGGGCGGTGTTTTTGGCAAGATCAGAAAAGTATATGTGGAATATCCGCAGGGATGGTTAAGTAAATTGTCGGAACGCGAAGGCAATGCCCAGGCTGCCTGGAGAACCGATCCTACAAAATCAGGTAAAAGCGGTTGTATGGGCGATATAGGAACCCACGCTGCGCACCTCACCGAATATATTACCGGCTTACAAATTACACATATGTGCGCCGACCTGAATACAATGGTAGAAGGTCGTATACTGGATGATGATGGCAATGTATTATTAAAGTTTGATAACGGCGCTGCCGGTGTTTTAATGGCTTCGCAGGTAGCTGCCGGGGAGGAGAATGCATTGAAAATTCGCATATACGGCGAACGTGGCGGCCTGGAATGGGCACAGCACGAACCCAACACGCTGATCGTTAAATGGCTCGATCAACCGACACAGATACTACGCGCCGGCGCTAACTATACCGGTGTATTGTCGTCTTTCGCAACCCATAACTGTCGCACGCCCGGCGGGCATCCGGAGGGTTACCTGGAAGCATTCGGAAATATTTATCGCAACTTTGCGCTGACCTTATCGGCCCGTCTTGACGGTATGCAACCTTCCAAAGAAATGCTCGACTTTCCGCGGGTAGACGAAGGCGTTCGTGGCATGGCGTTTATCGATAATGTAGTTAAGAGCAGCGCCAGTAAAGAAAAATGGACAGCATTTGAAGTTTAAACCGGGGAAAATACAAATAACAAATACCAAATCTCAAATGCCAAATTTCAAGTTCCAATCAAAACCTGTCCGGGAATTTTGGTTCTTGGAATTTGGTTCTTGAAATTTATTTTTAAATCTCAAAGCGCCATTTCATGAAAACGATAAAAGGACCAGGATTATTCTTAGCCCAGTTCATGGGCGATCAGCCGCCGTTCAATTCGCTAAAATCAATTTGCCAGTGGGCAAAAGGCCTGGGGTTTGCCGGGGTGCAAATACCTACCTGGGACAGCCGTTGTATTGATCTACAAAAAGCTGCAGAAAGCAAAACATATGCTGACGAAATAAAAGGCCTCGTTCAGGAATGCGGGCTGGAGATCACAGAACTATCAACCCATTTGCAGGGTCAACTGGTGGCCGTACATCCTGCATATGATTCCCTGTTCGATAGCTTTGCACCGGAAAAATTCCGCAATAATCCCAAAGCCCGCACGGAATGGGCTGTTCAACAATTACGCTATGCCGCAAAGGCCTCACAAAACCTGGGTTTGAATGCCCACGCCACCTTTAGCGGCGCCCTGTTATGGCCTACGGTTTATCCCTGGCCGCAACGGCCTGCGGGTTTGGTAGAAACGGGGTTTAAAGAACTGGGCAACCGCTGGCTGCCCATCCTGAATTATTTTGATGAGTGTGGTGTAGATGTTTGTTACGAAGTACATCCCAACGAAGATATTCACGATGGTATTTCGTATGAACTCTTCTTACAACATACCAACAATCATGCGCGGGCATGCCTGTTGTACGACCCATCGCATTTTGTATTACAATGTCTCGATTATCTCGAATACATCGACCATTACCATGAACGCATTCGCATGTTCCATGTAAAAGATGCGGAGTTCAACCCTACCGGCAAGCAAGGTGTTTACGGCGGTTATCAGAACTGGATCGACCGTGCCGGCCGTTTTCGCTCACTGGGCGATGGCCAGGTAGATTTTAAATCTATCTTCAGTAAACTCACAGCTTACGATTATGCAGGCTGGGCGGTGCTGGAATGGGAATGTTGCATCAAACACCCTGAGGACGGCGCTAAAGAAGGGGCTATATTCATTAAAGACCACATCATCCGCGTTACAGAAAAGGCTTTTGACGATTTTGCCGGCACGGGAAGTGATGAAAAATTTAACAGGTCGGTATTAGGATTAAAATAATGTAATTTGCTAAACTTTTAACTTGCACATTACTGAACTAAAATTTTTGTTTCGATGAAGAAATACGTTGTTTTTGCTGCATTATGTACAGCAATGGTTGCCTGCAACTCATCAGACAGCACCAAAGGCGGTGAACAAAAACCTGCCGATAATGCAACTCCTGCTTCTACTGCCAGCGCTCACGAAAAAGGCCTGGAGATGATCGGTGCGCTGGATTGCACGACCTGTCATAAGATCAGTGAAAAAAATATCGGCCCTGCTTACACTGATGTGGCAAAAAAATATGAAGCAACCGAAGCAAACGTTGATCTCCTTGCCGAGAAAGTGATCAAAGGCGGCTCAGGAAACTGGGGCACAGTGCCAATGACACCGCATCCTGCAGTTAGCGTCGACAGTGCTAAAGAAATGGTTCGCTACATACTCTCTTTAAAAAATCAATAAGCTACATAGCCCCTGCTCCTCAAAAGCAGGGGTCTCTTTTTAATGTATTGCTGCTGATTTCGTGAACTTCTTATTCTGAATGATACATGAAAAAGTTACTCATCGCCTTATTCCCCGTTGCATTGCTGGCTTGTAACTCCACCAGTAAAACAACCGGTTCACCCAACGGCACTGCAAAGAAGAAAGATGGCTGGCAGGTTTTATTCGATGGCACATCTAAAAACAGCTGGCACATTTATAATAACAAATCAGATGGCGCTGCCTGGAAAGTGCAGGACGGCGTTTTATATCTTGATCCTAAAGCCAAACAAAGCGGCGCAGGCGGCGGCGACCTGGTCACCAATGAAGAATTTGAAAATTATGATCTGAAACTGGAATGGAAAATTGATTCGGCCGGTAACAGCGGTATTATTTTTCTTACCCAGGAAGATCCAAAATACAGCGCCACCTATTTAACAGGTCCCGAAATGCAGATCATTGACAACAATGGCCATCGCGATGCTAAAATTAATAAACACCGCGCCGGCGACCTGTATGACCTCATTGCCAGCACACCTGAGAATGTTCGGCCGTTGGACCAATGGAACCAGATAGAGATCGTTATTAATAAAGGCCAGCTTGAATTGTATCAAAACGGCGCCAAAGTGGTATCAACTACCATGTGGGATGATAACTGGAAACAGTTAATTGCCGGTAGCAAATTCAAAAACTGGGCTGGTTTTGGCATGTTCCAAAAGGGCCGCATCGCCTTACAAGATCATGGAAATGGCGTGGCGTTTAGAAATATCCAGATCAAACGATTGTAAATATCGCCTTCTAACTAAAATCATCAACATATGCGTACAACTTTTGCTTGCCTGATCATCGCCGGCGCCATTGCCGGTTGCCAGGGAAATTCCGGTACACAACAACCGGAAACCGATTCAACAAAAACGGATACCATGGCCCCTGCTCCGGTTGAAATGACGACGAACATCCTGACTGATGAAGAAAAAAATGCCGGATGGCAATTGCTGTTTGATGGCGCTTCGAAAAGCAATTTTCACGTTTTTAACAAAAAAAGCGATGGTTCGGCCTGGCAAGTAGCCGATGGTGCCATACACCTCGATACAACGAACAGGAAAGATGGTAAAATAGTAGGTGGTGGCGACCTGGTTACCAATGAAGAATATGAAAGCTTTGATCTGAAGCTGGATTGGAAGATTGATCCGGGTGGCAATAGCGGTATAATATTCTATGTGCAGGAAGGGCCTGCATTCGGTGAAACCTATCACACGGGCCCGGAAATGCAGGTGTTGGATAATGCCGCGCATCCCGATGCTAAAATTGTTAAGCACCGTGCCGGTGACCTGTATGATCTCATTACCAGCTCACCCGAAACGGTAAAGCCCGCCGGGGAATGGAACCAGGTAGAAGTGATCTCGAACAAAGGCGCCCTGGAGTTTCATTTAAACGGCACCAAAATATTGGCAACTACCATGTGGGACGATGCCTGGAAAAAAATGATCGCCGCCAGCAAATTCAATAAATGGTCTGGCTTTGGAACGTATAAAAAAGGAAGAATTGCCTTACAGGATCATGGCAATTCCGTCTGGTACCGCAATATCAAGATCAAAAAATTATAAATGGTTCAGTATAAAAAGCCGTCCCGACTAAAACCGGGACGGCTTTTTAATTATACTTTAGGCAATTTATATCCATTATTATACTCCTTCATCAGGTACTGGCTATTGATCTTTTCATCGGTAAACTTTGCATGCTCTTTATCCCACACCAGCCGCTGACCGGCTCTGAATGAAATATTACCCATTTGTGCAACGGTAGCTACATGCGCCCCGGCCTGAATGGAACAATTCAAATTCTCCATTTTCCTTGACTTCACTACATCAATATAATTCACCCAGTGTTTATCAAGACCGTTATCTGAAGGTTTCACAAACGATTTGCTTGCTTTATTCTTGCTTTGTGGCTCTTCCAGCACTTCCCACCCACCGCGATAAAGCACCAGCGTACCATTGTTGCCAATAAAGGCAATACCGTGATTTTTGCCGTATGATCCGTTATCGATACCCATGGCAGAATCCCATACCAAATTGAATTTGTCGAACTCGTATAAGGTAGTCAGCGTATCGGGCGTTTCCTGGCTCAGATCGGGATAAGCAAACTTGCCACCCAGGGCCGCTATTGATTTGGGCACATCGGCATTCATTCCCAGCAAGGCATAATCAAGCAAGTGCACGCCCCAGTCGGTCATTAAACCGCCGGCATAATCCCAAAACCATCTGAAATTAAAATGAAAACGACTTGCATTGAATGCACGTTTGGGAGCGGGCCCCAGCCAGGCAGCATAGTCAACGCCGTCCGGTGGGTTACTGTCAGGCACAACCGGTTGCGGACGCATCCAGCCCTGGTAGCACCAAACCTTCACCGTTCTGATCATTCCCAGCTTACCGCTTTGTACATAGTCAACAGCATCTTTAAAATGCTGCTGGCTGCGTTGCCACTGACCAGCCTGAACTACTTTCTTATACCGTTCCTGTGCAGCTACCATAGTGCGGCATTCCACAATAGAATTGCCAACCGGCTTTTCTACGTAAACGTCTTTACCCGCTTCACAGGCATGTATCATTTGTAATGCATGCCAATGATCGGGCGTGCCCACAATAACGATGTCAACGTCTTTATCATCCAGCAGCTTACGGTAATCGCCATATGTTTTTACTTTTGACGATTCGATGTTCATTTTTCCCAGCTCACCCATCCTTTTATCCAGCACATTTTTATCTACATCGCATAAGGCAGTAACACTTACACCTGGTACTTTCAAGGCGGCCGTTACATTGGCCCAACCCATACCATTTACACCGATGGCGCCCACCCGAAGCTGGTCGGAGGGAGCAATGCGGTTTTTAAAGATCGCAAACGTTTTATTATCTAATGACGACAAAACTGTTCCCCCGGCAAGCAATGTGCCCGCCTGTTGCAAGAACTTCCGGCGATGTATCATATGAATTAAGATTAAGGATTATAATAGGATAAACTGTTTACTTTACGATATTCTTTTTCAGGTAGGTTATACTTTTGGCAGTACTTTCCAAAGGTTCACCGGGACACATATCCTGTTCTACAAAGAAATATTTCATACCACTTTGTTTCGCGTAGTTAAATATCTTTTTATAGTTGATAACGCCACTGCCTACTTCGGTAAAATTCTTTTTTGGGGTATTGTCCATATCTTTTACATGCCACATGGCAAAGCGGCCGGGATGTTTGGCAAACAATGCCAGCGGATCTTTACCGGCTTTTGAAACCCAATAAATATCCAGTTCAAAAAACACCAGTTTGGGATCTGTTTCTTTTAAAAGGATATCGAGGCCGGTTTTACCATCAACCGGAGCAAATTCAAAATCGTGGTTATGATAAGCGAGTTTTATACCTGTTTGCTTACAAATGGCTCCCGCTTTATTAAGCCCTGCCGCAATTTTTTTATAGTTATCGGGGGATGCGCGGTATTGTTCTTCCAGCCAGGGAATAACAATAAATTCCTGTCCTATTGATTTGGCATCTGTTACTGCCGGTTTCCATTTTTCTTCCCAACCGCTTTGCAGAAAAAGACTGGCGGGAAACGTGTGACCGCTTGGCGTAGATAATTTATTTGCCTTTAGGGTTGACAGCAATTCGGTGGCATTCATACCAAACCATTTACCATCGCCATAACCGAATGTTTCCACTGTTTTATATCCTTGCGCGGCTACTTTTGCTAAAGTGCCTTTCGCATCTTTACTCATTTCATTGCGGAGTGTATATAGCTGGAGACCAATTTTTTTAGGTTCAACGAACCATTCTTCTTTACTGATGAAAAAGCCAGCGGTAAGCAAAGATGATTGCCGGAGAAAATCGCGACGAGTAGGCATAACAAATCGTTTTAGGGAATTGAAATTACTTAAAAATCAAGTACAACGATTTGTAAAACCCACAGATCGGCAATCAATGCAAAAATAATATTGGAGAAAGTAATAGTCCTTGTACTAATATTAAAAGAAAAGATGTTTTATTGAGGCCCTATTACCGGCTACCGGGGCAAGCAATATCCCATTATGCCATTGATCACACTTCTTCCATCTGGTTCAAAAGCTCTTTTAGCTTTTGAATATGCTGGCCATACATTTTGTTAATAAGCCAGCGGTTAAGAAAATAACTGCCCACCGTGACCACCACGCCCATAGAAACAAAGAAAATAAAATAGCGATGGTTACCGAAGTGCGAAGCAATGGGTATTTGCCCCGAAGAATCCTGCATGCCATCAAATGGGCCATTGCCCAATGTAGGCTGTACCGCAGGCCCATTAAATAAAGTAATAACACCGGCTGCAAAATAGGCCAGCGGCGTTAGTATGGTACCGGCCACAAAATAAAAGCGAACGTATTTTTCCAGCGTAAACAACTGCGTTTTCAGGTTTGACTTTACTTCACAGGCAACACACTGCATTTGTTTCAGCAGCTTATTTTTACGATAATAATAGAATAGAAAAGCCCCGCCTACCAGGGCAAGCAATACAGCCAGCTCAGGGTAAAGTCCCTGGTATGCGATAATATACCATATGGTTAATGAATAAATGATCAATACGGCAGCCAGCTCGCGGTTCAGGTTGCGTTTCAATTTGGCAATAGTACCTTGCGACCGTTTTTGTAGCATGGACAAAACTGGCACTTCACGGCCTGGGTGAAGATCTTCTTCATCCAGATTTTTCCAAATATCTTTCAGGCTATCTAACTCCATGTTCTACAGATTTTGTGAGTTTACGTAATTTTTCTTTGATCCGGTTCATTTTCACGCGCAGGTTATTCTGATTGATCCCCAAAATATCTTCCATTTCTTCGTAACTCCTGTCTTCAAGGTACAGCATTACAATAGCCCGTTCTATTTCAGTAAGATGGTTGATAGCTTTATACAGCTGCTGCAACTTTTCTTCTTTTTCGTTACTGTATTGTATGTCCTGAATCTCCGTTGGTAATAATTCGGGTTCTACGCTTTTAATGTGCTTCTTTTGTTTACGCAGGTCAGAAATAGCGGTATTGAGTGCAATACGGTATAGCCAGGTGCTGAATTTTGAATCACCCCTGAACCGTGGATACGCGCCCCATAATTGTATAACGATCTCCTGGAATAGATCCTGTTTATCGTGGTCAGACGTGCAGTATAAATTGCACACCTTATACAACATAGCGCGGTGTTGGTGCACCAATGCCACAAACTCATCCTGGTTAAGTTTTGCCTGCAATTGGGTTGGTTTTAGCGAAAAGATACCAAATTGGTCGTCGAATTGCCTAAAAAATTACAGATGTAATGCCATAATTTTCTAAATAATGTGTAAAAATGGCACCTTCAAATCCATTGGTCTGGTAGCCCCACTATACGACTTGCATTTTGACGTTCAATTGCTTATTTTCTTGCTGATATTGATGGCACATTATTGACCACAGTTCATATACTCCCTATCTTCGCAACCTTACCAATTGATTACAAGCGTTTATGAAAAAAATTTATCATCTGGCAAATTGTACCACCTGCCAGGCCATCATAAAAGAGACCGGCATTGATAAAAAGGGCTTCGAAATGCAGGATATTAAAACCCAAAGTATAAGCGCTGCCCAGCTCGATGAAATGAAAAGCAAAACCGGCAGCTACGAGTCACTGTTTAGCCGCCGCGCCATGAAATATAAGGAAATGGGCCTGAAGGAAAAGCCACTGACAGAAAAAGATTATCGTCAGTTGATCCTTGATGAATACACTTTTTTGAAAAGACCGGTAGTTTTTTTGAATGATTCCATTTTTGTGGGCAGTGAGAAGAAAACCGTTGAGGCGTTAAAGAACGTTTTACGATGACCCGTTCTTCAATAACGACATCCGCAGGGCTTCAAAATTAATTACGTTTACTTTAACCAGACCTGGTTTACCGGCATAGTCAGTCGCAGAACTATATAAATAATGTTCGGGGTTACTTACAATGCCGTCGCGTACCGGGTTTTCATGAATGTATAAAACCCTTTCCTGTAATTTAAAAACCTGTTTAAAATCTATATAGGCGGGATTTGTGCAGGTTTGCCACAGTTGAAATTTTTCAATTTTTTTAAGGCTCAGGCTACAGTTCTCAAATCGCTGTAACATCCATGAACGCCGAAGGTCGGGTTCAATATCAATAGCCTCCAGGATCTTTGTAGTGGTATATCTTTTAAATTCCTTTTCGATCATCGCCAGCCCCGATCCATCATGGGCCCTCGCCAGCATATGCAGATGATTCGTCATTAAGCACCAGGCATATACGGTGAATTTTTTTGATTCAATACAGTAATTTAATGCATCAACAATGATTTGCTTATAAGTTTGTCTTATAAACACATCTATCCAGTCTACCACATTAAAAGTCAGGTATGAACAATCCTGTTGCCTAAGGCCCTGGTTTTTATTTTTATCAATCATAGGAGCATTGATTTATCAATAACATTAATAAATGCATTCATTGGGTTAATACTAAAACCATGCTGTTAAATTGGTTCCGGGTGCGGAAATACGTACAATCAGGCTAAAGAAAACTAGCAGATACAAGGGAATGTAATATACAAAATGTTGGTTATAAAAACGCCTCCTGTTAATGCCGGTTATAGAATAATAATGTTTAATTAATATTTTTTTATGTTTCTCAAAGCTTTAACGATATCGCTTTTTTAGTAGTTATAACAGGCGCTTCAATTGGGCATAAGAGTACGCTTGCCAGGTAAAAATTTTACCGGCCGGTTACATGAAATGCTTACACAGGTATACTGAATTAATGGGGGATTATTATTGCCAGGGTGCCAGCTTGACCCGTTGTTGCGGATGGGCGCTGCTATAAACATAATGATGGGGATCATCTACCATTCTGGTTGTAACCGGCAGGTTTACTACTTCGGTTACATGCTGGGCAAATAACTCGGTGCTGTCCAAAACAACCGGGTGATTGCCAAATTGCCAAAAGTGATGTTCCGCATCATGCTGATACCTGTTACTGTAATAAGTAAACAACCGCATCATCCATTCTTTTCTTTTTTCTTCCGGATTTTCTGCAATTGTTTTCAGGATCTGTTTGGCAGTACCATTTTTAAATTCTCTTAAGATCGTAGAGATGTGCTTTTTCTTTGAGGAAGCAACAATAGTGATGTAGCTGGGCATTAACACGTATTCATACACATGCAGGTTTTTGTTTTCAATACAATAGTTTAGGTGTTCAATTAGAATTTCGCAATAAGCATGACAGGTGAATACATCTATCCAGCCAGACACGCTTAAGGTTACATAATAAGAGCCGAAGGGTGGGGGTTTTTCGTACATTCATATAAGGTAGTAAAGTTTTGGCATTCAAACAATCCCGCATCAGGTCTTTGCAGCGAATAGCCTTTATTTTGATACGGATCAACTATTACCTGCTACAATTCAATGACTTAACCCCATAAAAAAACGTTATTTCACCCTCCCCGGCAATCATATAAGTGGCAACACTTACAAGGTGCTGAAGCGTCATTTACATCATGTACTTGTCAAGCCGGTATGTACTTCGTCGACAAAAACGTTTAATGGGTCGTTTTGATCTTTGTCTACGGTTCATTGTATTCTATCATACCCTGCGACCATATTAGCCACTTTATCAATTACCTGGCTATCCTATATAATAGCTTTACGGAGTTCTCAAAATTTTGTACAGTAAAGCTATAGTCATGAAAAAAAATGGGTTTATTACACTGATCATAGGCCTTATGATACAGGCTGCAACCTTTGCACAGGACAATCCCCGGGAGTCTCCGGACTGGGTATCGGAAAAAGGATGGTGGGTAATTGAAAGTAATGTTCATGCCCCCAAACAGCACATCTTTTATTTTTATAACAACGATGGGGTGCTGGTTTATAAAGAAAAAATTGAAGGGATGCGCATCAACGCTTCCAAAAGAACAACGCGACTGCAGTTAAAACAGGTACTTGAAACCTCGGTGCTCACCTGGGAAAAACAGCACCGGCTTAAGGAAAACGAGGAGCTGGTGGTCAATAGCCTGAAGAGGAAGTAAAAACAAAACGAAGTAGGAACCCACTCATCATCCCCAAACTTCTTTTGTCGACGAAAAATTGATGTACAGCGATATTAACATGAAATGAGGCCCATTAAAGCCAAACGAAATGTAATTTTAGCATATGCCTCCCACCGAGCAATACCCTTTCATATTCTCAGACGAGCCCCGGCACCGCATCCGGCGGCACCTGGCTTTTTGGGTATTCTGGTGGTTATTCCAGGGCGTGCTCTATTCCGTCATTGGTTTTTCTGGTAATCATGCCTATTTGCTGCAATTATTAGACTCAATATTTGAGTCGCTTGCATACATGACAGCCCATATCTTCCTGGCGTATGCTCTCATGTATTTTGTAATTCCGCGTTACCTGCTCAAACAGCAATACGGGCGAACGGCTGTTTGGGTGACCCTATGTTTTTTGGGGGCCGCCTGTATTTCCACTATTTTATCTGCAACCATAATTCCTGAGATCCAGGAATGGATCCTGAGCGATATTCAAAATGGCCGTGCCTTGCGGGCGCGGGCAAGTAGCCGGGTCCATTTGGCGCTCATGGCCGGGTTGCGCGGCGCCATTACGATCGGCGGTATTGCGGCCTCCATTAAATTATTGAAGCACTGGTATGTAAAAGAACAACGCAACCTCCAATTACAAAAGGAAAACGCCGAAGCGCAGTTACAGTTGTTGAAAGCCCAGGTGCATCCGCATTTTTTATTCAATACACTTAATAACATCTACTCACATACGCAAAATACAGCGCCCGTAGCATCGCAGCTGGTCATGGGCCTGTCAGACATGTTACGGTTTATGTTGTATGAATGCAACCAGCCCGAGGTTCCCCTGTCAAAAGAATTAAAGTTGATACAGGATTATATTACCCTGGAACAAATTCGCTACGACAATCAGCTGGATGTTCATATAAGTTTGCCCACCGAAACCGAAAACCTGGGCATAGCCCCATTGTTATTGCTGCCGCTGGTTGAAAATTGTTTTAAACATGGGACCAGTCATATGTTGGAACAACCCTGGCTGAGCCTGCAGGTAACCCTTGAAAAAGACAGGATGCATGTAAAGCTCATGAATGGTAAAGCCAGTGAGATGGCTAAAAACAATGATAAAGGCATCGGCATTTTTAATGTGCGTAAACGCCTGGCATTATTATACCCGGGTAAACATGAGTTGTTGATCACCGACGAAGAAGATGTATTTATTGTGAATCTTTGGCTGCAGCTGGATACCATGTCACTTCCTAAAAAAGAAAGCGGTTCTTTTAAGTTAGCCTATCATGAATGATACCCAAACCATACGTTGCCTGATCATAGATGATGAGCCGCCTGCCCGCGAGATCATTCGCCGTTATGTACAGGAAATTCCTTCCCTGCAATTGATGGGTGAATGCGCCAATGCCATCCAGGCCCTTACGGTTTTACAACAACAATCAATAGACCTGTTGTTCCTCGATATCCGCCTGCCGCAATTAAACGGCACTGATTTTATAAAAACATTGAAAAATCCGCCGAAGGTTATTTTCACCACGGCATTTGCGGAATATGCATTGGAAGGGTATGAACTGGATGTAGTGGACTTTCTGATGAAACCCATTCGTTTCGACCGGTTTTTAAAAGCTGTTAATAAAGCCTATCCGGTCAATGGGTCTACCACCGCACTAAAACCTGTTGCAACACCTGTTGTGGAAGAAAAGAAAAATGACAGCTTCGTCTACTTCCGCGCCGACCGTAAAATGGTAAAAGTTATGCTCGATGATATTTTGTATATCGAAAGCATGAAAGATTACATCAAAGTGCATACGATGCAGAGCGTTATCATTACCAAACAATCGATAAGTTCGGTAGAAGCGATGCTACCCGATAAATTATTTGTTCGCACGCACCGGTCGTTTATCGTTTCCATCAACAAAATAAAATCCTTCACCAACGAATTAGTGGAAATTGGCAAAACCGACATTCCCATTGGCAAATTATTCAGGAATGGCGTAATGAAAGTGTTTTCATCCTGAGTGTAGTCGAAGGGCGAAAATGACAAAGGGCAATAGCGTATTGCCAATTGCCCTTTGCTTATTGTTAGTTGCCTGTTAGCTGATGATCCGCAGCCTGGCATAATTGAGCATGATCTTTTTTTCTCCGTTCAATTCAAATTTCACCGTAGCAATGGGGTTATGAGCGCTGCCCTCCATTTTTATCACTTCTCCAAATCCAAACTTCTGGTGCTCAACCCGCTGACCTACCTGTAAATTTGAAATATCACTGGCAACAAAATCAGCGGAAGGCACATGCTCCACCGCTTTGGCCTGTGGTTTCGGTGAGATATATGAAGGTGTGGTAGATGTTGTAGATGATGGCTTTTTACTGGGCGTAGGGCCATAGCGTTTCTCTGCCTGATCGGCCGACTGGCTACCCCAGCCCCCACCGTTCATTCTATCGTAAGCGCTGCGATTGTTGCCCTGGTTACGTGCTCCGCCACCAGCAAAACTTCTGTCTACATATTTTTCAGGCAGTTCTTCAAGGAACCGGCTGGGTTCATTTTGTATCAGGTTGCCAAAGCGGTAACGGGTATTGGCATAAGAGATCCAAAGCCTTTCTTTGGCCCTTGTAATTACTACATAAAATAAACGGCGCTCTTCTTCCAGTTCTTCGCGTGTATTTATAGCCATCGCATTCGGGAAAAGCATTTCCTCCAAACCGGCGGCAAACACACAACCAAATTCCAATCCTTTAGCCGCGTGAATTGACATTAATTTAACCGTATCCGCATTAGGATCTTTGTCATCAGCATCTGTCAGCAGGGTAATTTGCTGCAGGTAAGCGCCCAGTCCTTTGTCGTTCACTTCACCTTCTTCCGTATCAGGGCTCTCCGTCCATTCCTTAATACTGTTCAGCAACTCCTGCACATTCTCATAACGTTGAACACCTTCGGTGCTTTTATCGTTGAATAATTCCTTTACAAAATTTGTTTGTTTGCCTACATGTACTGCCACATCATACGCATTTTTGCTTTGCAGCATGCTCGCAAAGCTTTTGATCATGGTTACAAAGTTGTCGATCGATTCCAGCGTACCCGCTTTAAAACCAAACTCACGCGCCCGCTCCAACACCTGCCACATAGAGATGTTTTGCTCATTGGCTGCTAAAACAGTTTTATCGATGGTTGTTTTACCAATGCCCCGCACCGGGTAATTTATAATTCTTTTCAGTGCTTCTTCATCACGGGGGTTAACGATCACGCGCAGATAGGCCACGTAATCCTTGATCTCTTTACGCGCGTAGAAGCTGAGACCACCAAACATAGTATAGGGAATGCTCATACGCCGCAAACTTTCTTCAAATGCACGGCTTTGTGCATTGGTGCGGTATAAGATGGCAAAATCGCGGTTGTTATAATGATTGCGCAGCTTTTGTTCCTGAATAGTATCAGCCACATACTTGCCTTCATCGTTATCGGTATTCAGACGAACCAGCTTTATTTTTTCACCCTCACCTTTATCTGTCCAAAGATTCTTCGGAATTTGCCCTTTGTTGTTTTTGATAACCTCGTTAGCTACATCCAAAATGCTTTTGGAGCTGCGGTAGTTTTGTTCCAGCTTCACCACTTTGGCATCTTCATAATCTTTCTGGAACTGTAAAATGTTTTCAATGGTGGCGCCGCGAAAACTATAGATACTTTGCGCATCATCACCCACCACGCACACATTTTCATGCATGGCGCCCAACAGTTTTATCACTTCATACTGAGCGGGGTTGGTATCCTGGTACTCATCGACCAGAATATATTTAAACTTGCGTTGGTATTTGCTAAGAGATTCAGGAACATTTTTCAGCAGTTCATAAAACTTCAGCAACAGATCGTCAAAATCCATGGCGCCGTTCTTGAAACACCGCTTTACATATGCATCATAAATTTGCGCAATAGCCGGGCGGTTCGTACGCATATCTTCCTGTTGAATGGCATAATCAGTGGCATATTCACCGGGGCCTACTAATGCATTTTTCGCACTTGAAATGCGGTTGTATACAGCAGATGGTTTATAATGTTTATCATCCAGGTTCAATTCGTTCACCACGGTTTTTATTACACTCTTCGTATCCTCGGTATCGTAAATGGTAAAGTCGTTGGGATAGCCAATGCGATGTGCTTCTCCCCGTAAAATGCGGGCAAACACACTGTGGAATGTACCGATATACAAATTTCTTGCTTCACTATTCTGCAGCACTTTCTCAATACGTTCCTTCATTTCCTTGGCTGCCTTATTGGTAAAAGTAAGTGCCAGGATGTTAAAGGCATCCACACCGGTGGACATTAAATGTGCAATACGGGTAGTAAGCACTTTTGTTTTTCCACTGCCCGCGCCTGCCACTATCATTAACGGACCATTTATATGTAATACAGCTTCGCGCTGTTGTTCGTTTAAACCCTGTAAATAATCGATCATTTATGCAAGTTAATGCCTCTGCCTGTTATTTGTAGCGGAAAAAATATTTAAAATCGGGTTAGTTATAAACGTCTATTAATTGCATTAAACTGAAGTAGTAATGAAGAAAATAAAAACAAAAAGTCCCGCCCAGGCTAAGCCTGGCGAGACTATATAATATAATTATCCCGGTTAGGGAAAATATAGGAGAAAGGGTTGAATGAACAAAAATTGCTTACGCAGTTGTTTCTTCCAAAGCCAGTACTTCCGGCTGCGGCGTGCAATTTTTAATGCTCAATTGAAACTTGGTATTCAAACTAACCTGATAGTTGTTTGTTATAAACAGATTTTTCATAGTAGCATCCTCAAGCATTACAGCAGCCAGGTCAAGAGCCAGCTGCGATGTGCTGATTACATTAGCCACTTTACCATTGGTGTATTCAATGGTGAATTTGTATCCGGCCTTGCGTGCAACACCGGCTTTTTCAAAATCTGGTCGGTTGAGATTGAGTACCTGATCACCTGATGCCGATTTCTTTATCAAAATCCTGATAATAGGCAGATATTTGAGCCAAATGTGGGTATACATTATAATAAGCGGTTTTACTATGGAAATATTAAACTGAATCGAATGGCAGCAAGCGTCTGCAAAGATGCGAATTTAATTCGCGAAAAACGAATGAAAATTTAAAAAACTGATAATATTAATCCACTTTAACCTTATGTATGCTTAATTGGACTACAACATACAAAAAAATCATTACTTATTATTCCAAACATTATCCTTCCTGTTAACATCCGGCACATAAGTACTGCCCAATGCAATTGATTTAACAGACTTTTTAGCAGGGAGTGTCAGTGTGACGGTATTTGAATTCTCCCAAACCGCTATGGACCGATGTACCCGTTCCTTTGAGCCATCCGCGTAATTAATTGTCAAATCAACCGGAACAGGCTTATGGCCAGTACATTCAATGGTTATGTTAAAGCCGGCAGCTGCTTTATTGACCTTTTTTATTGACAGATCAGGTACTCCGGCATCCAAAAACCATTTTTTCCAGAACCAGTTCAGATTTTTTCCCGCTCCAGTATTCATGCAATTAAAAAAATCAAAGGGAATGGGATGCCTGCCCTGCCATTGTTGAATATAATAGTGCAACGCTGCTGTAAAAAGCGAATCGCCCAGCATATCTTTTACATACAAATAACCCAGCGCCGGCTTGGGATAGGAATTCACAAAATAAGAAGTACCGCTCATTTGCGTTGAAAGCGTGTTGATTGGCGCATCATTTTCTGTTCCGGCTGCTCTTTCATACCCGCCGACACCGTAATCGTCTGTAAGGCTGCTATCAATGATCGATGAAATGATCCATTCGCCGATGGTAGCCCAGCCTTCATCCATCCAACCGTATTTTGTTTCATTGGTCCCCATATAAAATGGAAACATGGTATGAAATACCTCATGGTCAACCAATTCAATGGTTTCAGCACGGCTTTCCAATGGATTATCGTTCACCATCATCGGGTATTCCATCTGGTCGAGACCGTCAAAGATCGAGATATGCGGGTAAGGAAATGGCCAGCGGGGAAACACATTACTCATGGCCCACACTGTTTTACGGCCAAAATCAACCACTTCATAATAATCTTTGTGCGCCGGATTGAAAACCGCATCTACACGCGTTCTTCTTTTTGTAGCAGCATCTACTACCACACTGGTCGATTTCCACATATAATGATCGCTAACCGCAAAGGCAAAATCAGTCACATTGGTTGCTGAAAACTTCCAGGTGTTGGACGCGTTTTGACGCGTGATGTTCTTTTGTTTCAGGTCAGTAGAATCAATGATGGTGATAATTCCATCCTGCTGTTCAGCTTGTTGTAACCGCTGGCAATAAGTATCACTCAACACTTCGTTGCAATTGGCAAGATCACCGGTTGCCCACACCACGTAGTTAACCGGTACGGTAATAGCAGCTTTAAAATTGCCGAAATCATTATAAAACTCCTGCGGGCCGGTATAAGGCTCCCTGTTCCAGCCATCAATGTCATCGTATACGGCAATGCGCGGGAAAAAATAGGCGATAAAATCAGCACCGGGCTCAATTTCACCGGTCCGAATATGGGATGTTTTATTAAGCGTATACGAATACTGAATGGAAAAGCGCATGGTACCACCGGGCGCAAGCGGACTGACCGGGGCCGTCATATTGGTTCCATCGATCGATAGCTTGTTGCTATCAACAGTAGTCCCATTATATTGAAATGAGGAGATGCGAACCCCGTCTGTTATATCCGATGGCCGAACCGGCATCATGCGGATGCTGCCCTTTTTATAAATATTGGGATAGAGCTTGAATAAAATATGCTGTAAGGTATTAGGGCTATTATTGATGTACTCAATATCAACCTTGCCGGTCAGCAAACGGGTATCCGGATTAAAATTGATATCAATGGTGTAATTGCCGGTATTTTGCCAGTACTTACTACCGGGCTGCCCACTGCTGGTTCGGGTTCCTTTTTCGTAAGCGGCAGGCAAATTTCGCGGCAGGGTTAATTTCACCTGGGCTGTTGCCATTACACTGCTAAACAATGCCATTAAAACCAATGACCGTTGTATCATAAACAGCTTTTAATTATAGATAAAAAGGAAGCGACCTATAACCACAAATGTAAAGGGTGCGCCTCTTTTAAAAGCGCACCCTTTGACAATCGGCTCAGGCAACTACAGAAGGAACCCGATGCCTGCTTTTTAAATATTTTTCATATACCACTTCCCGCATGGGTTTTTGGTATACTTTACTTTCTGTCCAGGAAATAATATCCAGGTAAGCAAATGCCCTTGTTTCATACCTGTTTTTCTCAAGGTGTTTGATCTTGTTCAGGAATTTCTCCAGTTCAGGCTTTAACTCACGTGGGCTTACACCAAATGAATGGCGAAGGAACCGTAACATCTCTTCTTCCACCACCGTTAAATTTTTCATCCGGGCCATAAACCGGTACACCGATTTGGTGAGCGATTCCATCAATTCATAATTACCCATTTCATAATGGGCCAACATATTCAACAAACGGGCATAACATTGAAGATCGATCCGTAAATCAAGGGGTCCGTTGATGATCCGCATCAGGTAATCAATACATTTTTCATAATCGCCGTTCCCGAAATGCAGCGTGGCAATTTTATAATTGAAAACCAGGATGCGATGCTGATCTACAAACAGCGCATATTCTTCCAGCTTTTCTTCAATATAAGGAACCAGGGCCAGTCCTTCCCGGAAGGTTCCCTGCATCAGGTGCTGATTGATCTTTGCGCTGTTGATATATATGAATGTATGCGTGCGGAAATTATCGTGGTGGGTAGCTACCGGTGTTTGAGCAAATTCTTCAAACTGCTTCAACGTAATTTCAAATTGTTTGAAATTACGCAAATCAAAATGGGCATTCAGCAGGTTGTGCATGCCTTTCACATAGTGCCCCGTTTCTACTTCCTTCATCAGGGGCTGTTCATTAAACAGGTCAATCCACTTTTGGCCGTAACGGTAGTACATTAAAAAGTCCTGCTGAATAAACGCATACCAGTTATAGCTTTGGTACAGGTACAACTTTTCATAAAAACCATTTACTGCATTCACATCGGCAGGCAGATATTCTTTAAACCAGGTTTTAAGGTCGCGTATATCTTCCGGGTTTCGGGCATGGCCATTCAGCACAAACCACCGGTAAAGGAGCAATGCCAAATTGGAAAGCTTGGTAACGCGGTCGATATGGCCGCTTATTTCCTGGGCTTCTTCAGCCAATACAAGTGTTTTTTCGGTAGAACTGCGGGTAATGTGCAGGGTTTCGATCTTTTTTTCCAGGGAAATAACCTGGGCCAGAAAATTAAATTTCTGATTGGCACGTGCGATCTCTTTAGCCTTTTCCAGAATCTTAAGGCTTTGCAGTTTTAATCCCTTATTGTAAAGTACGCGGGCGTGGTCAAGATGTTCACTGAGTTGGAGATCAATATTCTCGGTAGCTTTTAACAGCCTAAGGCTACCCAATAACTGTTTATATAAATGGGTCTTTATGTTAGCAAGCTGCGGCTTCTTGATATCTGGTAACTTTTTAAGCAACAACTTTTCGTCATACTCGGGCAATTTATCCAACGCATCAAATAACCGTATGATTTTCAAGTCTTCGTTAGCCGAACTTCTTTTTATATAAAGTTTAAAGTGCCTTTTTTCCGACTTCTCCAGTGAATGAACCAATTGAAACAACGCATCTGTAAATCGGTTGGACATAATTATGAAATTTGCCTGAAACTCAATACCGGCAAGGGCTTTAGGATTTCTTTCACGCTTTTGGCGTAATTAAACCGGTAGTAAGATGTTTTGAAAGGTACACATTTACATCCTACTTTTGATTCAGCAAATGAGCAAAATGGTTATGGGAAGCAATCGTTAGAGAAATAGCAATCATTAGAGGCTCAAAAAAGAATACGGCAAGTTAATACGCAGTATTCAAAAAGACAAATAGATTTATCTCTTTTTTCATATGGCAAGCAATCGTTAGAGGCCAGCCGTTTCTACGGGTGGCTTTTTTTATTTTGCCTCCGCTAATATAGATGTTTTTTCAATTCCACGCGTTTTCTGTGATCTAAATCATATAAAAAAGGCAAAATTTCTTACTTCTGGCCTTAAAATATGACATAACAATTCTTCCTTTTTCAAAAAATACCACACCGATTTTCAAAATTCAACCAACTTACACAATAAAATAGTAGATATAAAAATATCTAATATCTTCTCCCCGTAGCTTTTGCACCAGTTTTTCATGCTTTATGCTGCATTACTTATCTTGCCGCAAAGTGAGGTGCTATGGCTTTTTCTGCAGATTCGTCGAATCAACTCTTTCAACTGGCTGTCCGGTTTGTAAATCAAACAAACCGCAACATCTTTTTGACCGGAAAAGCAGGTACGGGCAAAACGACTTTTTTAAAATACATCCGGGAGAATACTTTTAAAAAAATGGCCGTGGTGGCGCCAACCGGCGTGGCTGCTATAAATGCCGGCGGTGTTACATTACATTCTTTCTTTCAATTACCCCACGGATCATTTATTCCGGTTCAACAAAGTGGCTGGAACGCCAATAATACCTTCAATACTCCACAAACGCTGTTAAAGAACCTGCGGGTTACCAATGATAAAAAATTATTACTGCAGGAACTGGAGTTGCTGGTTATTGATGAAGTGAGCATGCTTCGGGCCGATCTGCTCGATGAAATAGATTGCATCCTGCGTCATTTCCGGAGAAGGCAGCAGGAACCTTTTGGCGGTGTACAAATGCTGTATATCGGCGACCTGTTTCAATTACCGCCCGTAGTTAAAAACGAAGAATGGGATATTTTGCGACAACATTACAGAAGTCCTTTCTTCTTTGATGCCCTGGCCTTGCAACAAAACCCTCCGCTGTATCTTGAACTGAAAAAAATATACCGACAGCACGAACCCGATTTCATTAGGGTGCTTAATAATATCCGGAATAATAAAACAACAGACGAAGATCTTGAGCTGCTGCACAAAAATTATCTGCCAGGTTATGAATGTCCCGATAATGAAAACTACATTACCCTTACTACGCACAACGCCCGGGCAGATACCATCAATCAGCATCAGTTGAATAAACTGTCGGGCGGACTCTGTGAACGTAAAGCGGAAGTGACTGGTGATTTCAATGAGCGGGCATATCCGGCCGATGCATTGCTTCAACTTAAAGAAGGCGCCCAGATCATGTTCATTAAGAATGACAAGGGCGAATCAAGAAGATTTTACAATGGTAAAATTGCCACCATTTCAAGGATCAAAGGCGATGAAATATATGTGCGGTTTCCAGGAGATGAACACGACATGCTCCTTGAAAAAGAAACCTGGAAAAATGTCCGGTATCAATATAACAATGAAGACGATAAGATAGATGAGGAAGAGGTAGGCTCTTTTAAACAATACCCGGTAAGGCTGGCCTGGGCCATTACAATTCATAAAAGCCAGGGGCTCACCTTTGAAAAAGCGATTATAGATGCCGGTGCTTCCTTTGCACCTGGCCAGGTATACGTGGCGCTTAGCCGGTTAACTTCCCTGTCAGGACTGGTCTTATATTCACGCATTCACTCTTCGAGCATTAACACCGATGCACGGGTGTTGGAATTCACCCGGTTGGAAAAAGAAGAAGACCAGCTGGCACAGGAATTACAGCAACATCAGAAGATATTTATTACCCGCTCCCTGGTGCAGGCATTCGATTGGTTGAAGTTAGCGGAAGGCATGCAAATGCATTTCGAAGACTATGAAACCCGCCAGCTTCCCGATAAAAACAATTGTGTGCTTTGGGCAAAGGCTGTTTTGGATGCTGTTTTAAAACAACAGGAAATGGCCGAAAAATTCACCAGGCAACTGGAGCAGATATTACCCAATGCTCCACAGGATGGCTACCAATTTCTACATCAGCGGGTATCTGCCGGCAGCGCCTATTTTTTACCGGGCATGGAGGAAATGGAAAATTCCATCAAAAGCCATCTCGCCGAAATGAAAGTAAAAACAAAGGCAAAGAAATATGTAACTACATTACAACAGCTCTGTCTGTTGCCACAACGAAAACAACAACAACTAAAACAAGCTGTACAAATAACCGAAGGCCTGGTGAAAGGCGTAAATGCTACTGATCTGCTGGAACTGGTAGGCGAACATAAAAGAACGGAAGACATTAAAACCGTTGAGGAAGCAGAAAAGAGAACGGCCAAACCCCCAAAGGGCGAATCCAACCGCATAACCCTGCAGTTGTTTAAAGAAGGTAAGAATATTTCAGAAATTGCAGCAGTGCGTGGGCTTGCTTCCTCTACCATTGAAACCCACCTTACATCTTTTGTAAGAACAGGTGAAGTGGATATAAAGGAAATCGTTGCTGAAAATAAAATAGCAATTATTCTTCAGGTTGTGGAAGAACTAAATGTACCATCATCAGCTACCACTCCTGTTAAAGCAAAGCTGGGTGATGATTTTTCACATAGTGAAATAAGGGCTGTTTTATATTACAGGGACTGGTTACAGATTAGTAAAGCCGCCAATTAAATGGCATTTAAAAACAGTATATGGAAACGAATCTGTCGCCCCAGGAAAGAAAAGTAGCCGACAAAGTGCTTATTCTTTCTAAGGAACTTCTCATATTGTTAGGCATATTTACCATTAGCCTTTTTAGCTTTGTGGTTATTGCTTATCGTGTTTTCTACCTCGATAAAACCGGTGCCGATGAAAAAGCATTTGCGTTTGCCCACAAACTGGTTAATGATAATATGACCTCTATTATGGAGTTTGTTACTTTCTTTGGCTCCCATTATTTTTTAATACCCGCCAACCTTCTCCTGTGCATTTATTTCCTGTTGCGTAAAAAATCACGGTATTCCATAAAGATCAGCGCCATTGCGCTTAGTAGTTTATTGATCATGCTGGGGTTGAAATTATTATTTAACCGCCATCGTCCCCTTATACCCTTGCTGGAGCCGGCCAGGGGACTTAGTTTTCCCAGCGGTCATGCATTTATGAGCATGTGTTTTTATGGGTTGCTGATGATAATTATCTGGAAGGAAGAAAGGCCGCACCCGGTGCTTAAATGGGTGTTGCTTTTATTAGTGATCACGCTGCTGGTAATGATCGGCTTTAGCCGTATTTATTTGCGGGTGCACTATTTTACGGATGTACTGGCAGGCTTTAGTATTGGTTTCTTCTGGTTGTTCTTAAGTTCTTTTGTAATTGACAGTATCCGACCCGTTGGGTTAAAAAAAGTCTGACACATCCTCGCCCTGCTATCCTTAGCGGAGTCGAAGAGGCCAGGTCAAATGGCTGAGATCAAAGGATCATGCTTTATTGACCACCGGTTTGGTTGCTACTTTGCGCGTCCAATGCGATAATTCTGTTTTATTGAATAGCAGGATCAACGTTCCGTTTTCCAACCGATAGCTATTGGTTTGTAACAGGCTTTCGAGAAAAGCCCTTTCATTATATCCAACACAACTCATTTTGGTGGTAATGATCCGCTGATTGAATTGCAGCGTAGAATCGGTAAGATCAAAAGTACCGCTCATATTATTACAACCTGTATTTCCGGTAAACCGTTTCGTAGCAAGGTTAAATTCAATCCGGGGTATTTTACCGGTCGCAGTATCTGAAACCAGCACTGGTTGCAAAAACCACAACCCACCCAGTTTGGTCGTGTCTTTTACCGGCACAGGAACTTCGACAGGCGGTGTTTCTGGCGTATCAATTATTGCTTGTTGCGTACTGTCGGGAGTGGGTAACTTATTACCTGGAGAACCATTACAGGACAGTACCATAAAACTTAGTAGTAATGCAAACGGTCTCATGCCAGGGATACCTAAAAAAATAATGCCACCCGGGGGGAAAATCCCAAATGACAAAACACAAATCACAAAGAAAAGCCCAAACTGTAAATTACAAATCACAAATTCTCAATGACTTAAGGAGCATTGGGTTCTTGTTTTTGTACTTTGTTATTTGCTTTTTTGGCTCTTGGGAATTGGTTCTTGGGATTTGTTTTAGGTATTTAATTCAATGATGGATCATTAAAGGTGTTGCCCTGGCTTACATCGCCGGTTTCAAATCCTTTTTTAAACCAAAACACCCGCTGGGCAGAAGTACCATGCGTAAACGACTCCGGCACCACACGGCCCTGGGCTTCTTTTTGCAATCGGTCGTCACCAATTGCATTGGCGGCATTCAGGGCTTCTTCGATATCATTTTCTTCCAGGATATTTTTCATACGTTGTGCGTGATGCGCCCAAACGCCGGCCAGGAAATCGGCCTGCAATTCCAGCTTAACAGAGTATTTATTGTATTCTTCTTCGCCCACTTGTTGCCGCAGTCGATTCATTTTATCACTGGTGCCATTTAATTTTTGAATATGATGTCCCACTTCATGCGCTACCACATAAGCCATGGCAAAATCACCGGGAGCATTCAATTGCTGCTGCATTTGTTCAAAAAACGACAGATCGATATATAATTTATGATCGCCCGGACAATAAAAAGGCCCCGTAGCCGAGCCGGCCATGCCGCAAGCGCTTTGCACAGATTCCCTGAAAAGGACCAGTGTAGGCTGTTCATACGTTTTACCCGACTCTGAATACAGTTTCCCCCACACATCTTCGGTATCGGCCAGCACCACTTTTACAAAACTCGCTCTTTCATCATCCAGCTTTTGTTCTTCTGCACTCAATTCCTTCGCCGGACCCTGTTGCGGCAAGGTTTCGGGGAGGGAAGAAGCATCTCCTCCTAAAAACACCTTTAATAATAAAACAATAACCCCAATAATACCACCGCCTACTGCCAGTCCGCCGCCCGAAAAACCCCTGCGGTCTTCAACATTGCTGCTTTCGCGCCGTCCGGTCCATTTCATAATAAATAGTTTATCTCACAAAAATAGGTACTATCCCATTATAAAAATTTTTGTGCCATATATGTGCCATATAGAGGTGTTATCCACTTTCTCATTTCTCTGTTCTTCCTTTTTCACCGGCCGGCCCCTGCTTCGCGTTCCGTCGCTGAAGCTGTGGTACAAGCGACCAAAACTTCGCGAGGGCGAACGGTTCTTCATTTACATGACCGCCGTTTGTTTATTATCGCCGAACGCATGATCTAACCCACATGCTTTAATGACAATGTTCATGTTTTAGTTTGACGCTCATCAACTAATCCCTCCCACTTCGCATATAGCTTTGCTATACCAACCTAACCTACACCAACAGCTAAAAATAAAAAGAATTATTATGAAACGTTCAATTAAAACCTCACTACATACTATAAGAACCATCGTCCTTATCACATTGAGTGTAAGTGTATTTAACACAGTTAATTCACAGACAACCTATCAAACAGTAGGGCCTGCAAAGATCAGGATTGAGGGCACTTCAAACATTCATGACTGGGAAATGAGTACAGACAAAGGCAATAGTACTGCTGTATTTATTACAGATGGTAATGGCGCTATCAATGGACTTTCGTCATTAACTTTTTCCCTGCCGGTTGAAAGCTTGAAAAGCGAAAGTTCCTCCATGGATAAAAACGCTTATAAAGCCATGCACAGCAGTAAATATGCATCGCTTACTTTTACCGTTCTTTCCGCTTCTCTAAAACCAGCCGGCAATAATAACTACCAGGTACAATCTAAAGGCAGATTAACAATTAGTGGCGTAAGCCGGGATATCGATATAACAGCTCTCTGCACGGTAAATCCTGATAAAAGCATTGCGGTCAACGGTTCCTACAAACTAAAAATGACCGCTTATAGCGTAACACCGCCCAGCATTATGTTGGGTGCTATAAAAACCGGTGACGACATCACCGTAAAATTCAATCTTCTCTTTAAAGCCCGATAATCAAAATTTATTTTAAACTAATAAAATTTACTACTATGAGATATTCTTCTTTGCTTTTAAAAGCATGTATAATTACCGCCTGCTGTATGCCTGCGGCACTGATGGCCCAGTTCAGCGATAGTATTGGCTATATGCGGTATAATGATAAAAGAGGCATCAATGTATTTGAAACGCCCAAAACAACACCCGTTGAGTTTACAGGCATCAAGATCCGCTTTGGTGGTGGATTTACCCAGGAATTCCAGGGTTTAAAACATGAAAACAGTTATGGAAAAAACACAACTACAAAGTTATATGGCATAACGCCTGGCTTTAATACCGCAGCAGCGAATTTGACCATGGATGTTGCGTTGGCAGATGGCATCCGGTTAAACCTTACCTCATATCTTTCTTCCAGGCACCATAACGAAACCTGGGTAAAAGGCGGTTATATTCAGTTTGATAAACTGCCTTTAAAAGGAAAAATATTCGACGACATCATGAAAATAACCACCATTAAAGTAGGTCATATGGAGATCAACTATGGTGATCAGCACTTCCGCAGATCAGATGGCGGCCATACTTTCTACAATCCGTTTGCCGAAAACTATATCCTCGATGCGTTCTCAACTGAGATCGGTGGCGAAGTATATGTTCAGAAATATGGTTTCATTGCCATGGCCGGGGCAACCAACGGATTAATAAAAGGCAACGTTGATTCTGTAACAGCTACTCCCCAGGATGATAACATCCACAAAAGCCCATCCTTTTATTTCAAAGGCGCCTATGACAATCAAATAAATGACAAAGTGCGGGTGCGCCTGGCCGCTTCTTATTACCATAACAGCAGCGCCGGCAAAAACGGTAACACGCTGTATGGTGGCGACCGTACCGGCTCCAACTACTTTATGGTGCTTGAACCTGCATCAGGTACGTACGCTGCCAATGCATTCTCTGGTCGTTTGAACCCTGGCTTCAGCAAAAAAATAGACGCAACTCAATTCAATGCTTTTGTAAAAGTATGTGGATTCGAGATGTTTGGGACCTATGAAAAAGCCCGGGGAAGAAGCAATACAGAAACCTATTCAAGAAAAGTGGACCAGTTTGCCATTGATGGATTGTATCGCTTCGGTAATAATGAAAACCTGTATGTTGGTGGACGTTATAACTATGTGAAAGGAAAATTGCAGAACATAGACGATAACATAACCGTAGAACGCCTTGTGGGCAGTGCCGGTTGGTTCATAACCAGGAACGTGTTATTGAAAGGTGAATATGTGCAGCAAAAATATTTCGACTTCCCTGCTTCTGATATACGGAACGAAGGAAAATTTTCCGGGTACGTAATTGCAGCCACTGTTGGATTCTAGCCTTACATCCAAAACAGGCCTCGCTTCATGACGGGGCCTGTTTTTTGGACTAAATCATTGATGTTATGATAGTCATATTTTTCTTACAATTACTTTTTGGCATACACTGGCAGGGTAATAACGACACAAGACCTGCGATAAAACGCTGGGCAGTGGCCAATAACAGTTCCCTGAATATTGAAGGCCGGTCAAACCTCAGTTCATTTTGTTGCCAGGTTACCAAATACCTGGAAACTGATACCATGCAATTTGTAAAAAATGAAACAACCCGGCAGTTTGTTTTTACCAATAGTTGCCTCACCATTGATATAAATAATTTTGATTGTCACCAACGGATCATTACCAACGATTTCAGAAAAACATTAAAGGCTGACCAAAACCCGTTTTTAAAAATTCAATTCATTAGCCTCGATGCATTTGATGTACGTAATCAACAAACAGTAAAAGGGAAAGTAGAGATTCTGCTGGCAGGACAGGTAAAATGTACCACGATCGATTTCAAAACCAATGCTACCAATACCGGTCTTATTCAAATGAATGGAACAAAAACTTTATTATTTTCGGAATTCAATTTACATCCACCCAAAAAAATGGCTGGCATTATCAAGATCAAAAAAGAGATCAGGGTTAATTTTCAATTGTTCTTTAAACCGGTGGAATGAGCAACAGGACCGACATCTTTCATATACTACTTCACATACTTCAATATTACCCTGAACAGCTCATCAGGGTTAAATGGTTTCACAACGATATCGGTTAAACCGGCGCTTTGAACATCTTTTTCTACTTCGGCAGGCAGGCTGGCGGTCAGTGCAATAACCGGTAAGGCAACGCCCCGTGCACGCAGTCTGCGGGTAGCCTCAAACCCATCCATAACAGGCATGTTCAGGTCCATCAGCACAACATCGTATTTCTCCGGCTGTATCTTATTCAGCGCTTCCTCGCCGTTTGTTGCAACATCTACAGTAGCTCCGCCACGTTCAAGCAACGATTGCGCAACCATAATGTTAAAAGGATTGTCTTCCACCACCAGGATCGAAATACCCTGCAATTGCTTTTCCGATACAACAAATTGATCGCCCTGTTCGTCCCCGTTCACGGGCTCATTGCTTAGGGTAAAGGTTTGGGTAAAATAAAATACCGATCCTTTACCCAGTTCACTTTTCAAATTCAGGGTAATACCCTGCAACTCCAGTATGCGTTTGGTTATTGCCAGGCCAAGTCCGGTTCCACCATAACTGCGGGAGGTAGAAGAATCCGCCTGCGTAAACCGATCGAATATCAATTCCTGCTTTTCAGGATCAATGCCAATACCGGTATCGCTGACCCGGATGGTAAGGGTTACTTTGTCATCGGTCATTTTTTCTGCCACTATCGATAAAACAACAGATCCCTGTTCTGTGAATTTTATGGCATTATGCACCAGGTTATAAATTACCTGGCTGGTGCGGGTAAGGTCCCCGATTATTTTCCGGGTAAGGCTGCTATCGATCTCTGTATGTAATGTAATATTCTTTTCAACGGCTTTACTGCTCAATCCTCCTGTAATCTGTTGGGCAATGAAGGCAATATCCATCGGGATCATTTCAAAATTAACCTTCCCCGCTTCGATCTTATTGTAATCAAGGATATCATTTACGATCGACAACAGGTTATTGGCCGAGAATAATAATACATTCAGGTTTTTCTCCTGGTCTTTACGCGGTGTACTTCGCAGCAACAGGTGAGTCATACCAATCACGACGTTTAAAGGCGTACGTATTTCATGTGACATGGTTGAAAGAAATTCCGTCTTCGTCTTTAATCCCTGTTCTGCTTCCTCGGCCGCTTTTTTAAGCGTATAGGCAAACCGGTGCGATAATACCAGCGATTGTAAAAAGAAGAATAATACATACCCCGCAAAAACGATCCACTTTTCGGTACTGACCACCTGAAAATAATGCAGGTTGATTATTAAGAAAATCAGGAGCATTATGCCACAGCTCAACAAAGCAAACACAGCCCCAACCCGTTTGTATTTTACAGCCCGGATACAGGAATAAAAAGCAATTCCGATATAAAAGAACATAACCCCCAAAAACGGCATTATTCCTTTAGTAAATAACCAGGGGGGAGTGACAATAATAAGCAGCGTATAGAACAAACAGATCCATAGCACCCCATTCACGATAAAGCGACTGGCATCTTTCGGATATACACTTTGAAAATAGCGGGAAAACAGTGCTACGCCCAGGGTAAGACTCAAATATTCGATCCGTATGGTTATGAACCAGCTAATGTCGGGGAATACCGAATGCAATACATACAGGCTGGTACCGATCATGCGGTAACTATACACTATACAGAATAGCGAAAAATACAGGATTGCTTTATCACGGCTGCCAAACGCATAAAAGCCAAAAAAGAACAACCCGCCCATAAACAGGCAACCAGCCAAAAGCAGGTCATAAGCCTTGTCGCGTTGAAGGTTCAGGCTCAGGGTATCGCTTTTACCAATAAGCGGTTGCTTATACGTTCCACCTTTTGAATGCCAGAAGTTGGCTACCTGTAAAAGCAAATGCAAGGTATCGGCGGCAACAGGAAGAACAGCCGTTTGTGTAGACCAGAAAGGGATGGCAGTTTGAACCGATGTATCGGGCCGGCCATTTGACAACAGTAATGAATCGTTTATAAACAAGCGGTACGAGCAATATACATCCGGCATCAGTAATGCCAGGCGGGGCCGACTCTCAGGCAATAGAATAGTAAGGGAATAGGTGGCATATCCTTCAACAGGAAGTGTTTGACCATGCAGCTGTATCTTATTCCATAAAGAAGGGTAGGTTACATAATCAGCTGGGGTATTTGCACTTTCACCCGGTTGCAATAACCGGCGCCAGTAAAACTTAAATTCTCCGGTTAAAGGAATGGATTGATCGTTTAAATTCACAGAACGAAGGTCCAGTATACCTTTGTTGGCGGTCACTTTAGCCAATGGATCATCCTTTGCCAGGCAATCAGGCAAACAACCACATATAAAAAGGGCAGACAAAATGATCCATATGACTTGTTTCATATTAACCGGTCAGGACGTTTTCCGCAGGGGTTACATTACTCAAACGAATCACATCTGAAAAAATGATCGATAGCCAAACAAATTACCACATTCATGGGGATTGGAAAAAAATAGCCGGCTTTGTTGATTAAAATTAAACATCATCTGGTAAATGTTAGGGAAAATCACTTAGAACTATAGCCGCACAGGTCAGGAAGCGGGAGGAGCGGAAGCCGTTTGCGTTTTTTCGCAGCATTAAAAAAGCCACCCCGCTTTCAGCGGGATGGCCTTATGATAAGTTTATTATAATGATCCTTTATTTCTTGGGTTCAAGCAATTTAAAGAATTGATCCAATTGCGGTAAGATCACGATCCTGGTTCTCCGGTTGGCGGCACGGCCGGCAGGAGTATCGTTTGGTGCTACCGGTAAATATTCACCACGGCCGGCGGCAGCTATATGAGCAGGTGGTAAGCCATATTGATTCTGCAGTATGCGAACAACAGATGTAGCACGGTGCACGCTCAGGTCCCAGTTGTCGAGCAATACGCCTTTGGCAAATTTTACATTATCGGTATGACCTTCTACCATAAATTCGATATCAGGCTGGTTCTTTAATACTTTAGCTACCTTACCCAATACTTCTTTTGCTTTATCAGTTATAACATAGCTTCCGCTGGTAAACAGCAGCTTGTCAGAAATATCAATGTATACAACCCCTTTGTCAACCTTAATATTGATATCCTCATCGGCGAGGTTGCCAATAGCGCCTTTCAGGTTCATCACCAGGGCCATGTTCAAAGAATCTTTACGCGCCATGGAAGCCTGCAGATCCTGAATATAGGCATCTTTTGCACCAATGTTATCCAATGATTTTTTTATGCTTTCGGCTTGTGAAGAAGAAATAACTGACAGGTCCTGCAGTTGTTTCAGGGCCTGTGTATTGTTTTGTTTTATAAATTCATTTTGCTTCTTCAGATTCTCAATTTCACTTTCCAGGGCAGATTTATTGCGGGCATATTCAGCTTTTGCATCTTCACAGCTTTTCAGGTCGCCCTGTAATTTGGTGTAGTTGCCACTCAGTTGCTCATACTTTACAATTTCGCCTTTATATTTTTTTGAGCTGACACATGAAAAAAGCAACAGAGAAGAAAGTCCTGTTAATAACACCTGTTTACATTTCATATTTATGTTGTTTTAATTGATTCGCCAAATACCTCCCTATCATCACTCTTTCATGCCCCTATACGCAAGTATTATGCCCGGCAGTCGCAAAGGTATTGATCAAACCAATTAACACGTTGGCATTCTTGTATAAATCAGGAATTTAAGATCGTTTTAATAAATTTTTTTAACAACCCGGTATATCAGGTAAGAAAACAACTATATTTTTTAACAGGTGCAACCAACCGATGGTCAGGAATAGTCATGTATAGTTGCCTCAAATAGCTGCTTATTGAAACTTCTTCCGCTTTACTAAATCACCAACTAACGGATAATACTAATCGATGGCATTCCTAATCAACAACACAAAAATACGATCTGCCAAAACTTATTTTTAACATTTGGGACGGGCCCACCTGCGGCGAGGTAAACTTCGGGAAAACCCGGGACGAACTTTACCAAAACCCGGGACAAATGACACCATCCTTGTGTCAACCATGTGTCATCCTTGTGTGCTTCATTGGTAAAGGCATGTTTTGACACAAGGATGGTACATGGTTAGTACAAGTTCGAAGGGTGGTAAAATTGATGCTTTAAGTGAATGTCAAAATTACCGTCACGCTTGCATCTTCTCCCTTAATACCTGTGTGTTTTACTGTTAACAGCCCGGATGATTACATGTTGCATTTTTTGCTTATGCTTATAATTAACAGATTGTCATAGCCGTTTCGAATTTAAAATGATAAAGGTGGTAACAAATAATTATATGAATGGCCGGCAGTTAAAAATACCACTAAGTGGTATTGGGTGGTATCTGGATTTATCGTCACTTTGTTATCCCATATGGGTTTCAGCCATTGCCTTTTCCGAAGTAGTTTTCTCGAAATTTCATGTGGGTAACCCTGCTAAGTCGCGCTGGCAGGGTTTTTATTTTTTTACCGGTTGCCTAACAACCCACGTCCTTCTGAAACCGGCCCGAAACCAGTAACCCAAAACCGGCAACCCTCAAACCCACAACTGGTACCCCGGCAAGTCGGGGAAACCTGCCTTTACTACACATTATTATTACCCGCATCCTGTTCCTTTCAATTCCAAACCCGGGGCCTTAACCGGCCCCTAACCGTTAACTTATTCACCAAAATAATTAGTTCCTAAATACTAAATTAATTAGTGTTGATAATATAATTTTCTCTACATTTGGCAATCGGTAAATTTGAAAGAACTAAAAACAACCCATTTATGTCAGACAACGAAAAACAAAAAGCGCTAAAGCTAACTATAGATAAGATTGAAAAAGATTTCGGCAAAGGAAGCGTAATGATGATGAACGAAAAGTCAACGGAGCCCATGGAGGTAATTTCTTCCGGTTCTATTGGCCTCGATTCAGCACTGGGGATTGGTGGATTGCCAAAAGGACGTATCGTAGAAATATACGGGCCTGAATCTTCCGGTAAAACAACCATCGCTATACACGTGATAGCCGAAGCGCAGAAAAAAGGCGGTATGTGCGCCATCATCGATGCGGAACATGCGTTTGACAGCCTGTACGCCAGAAAGCTGGGGGTAGATGTAGATAACCTGCTCATTTCTCAACCAGATTACGGTGAGCAAGCCCTCGAAATAGCTGACCGGCTTATATTATCAGGCGCATTGGATGTGGTAGTGATCGACTCTGTGGCAGCCCTGGTGCCCAAAAGTGAACTGGAGGGTGAAATGGGTGACAGCAAAATGGGATTACATGCCCGGCTTATGTCACAAGCCCTGCGTAAACTCACCGCTACAATAAATAAAACAGGTACCATTTGCATCTTCATTAACCAGTTGCGTGAAAAAATAGGCGTTATGTTCGGTAACCCCGAAACCACAACAGGTGGTAACGCCCTGAAATTCTATGCATCGGTTCGTTTAGATATTCGCCGTACGGCACAAATAAAAGACGGTGATGAAGCCGTCGGTAACCGGGTTAAAGTAAAAGTTGTAAAAAATAAAGTAGCTCCTCCCTTCCGCGCCGCAGAATTTGATATCGTATTTGGCGAAGGAATTTCAAAAACCGGCGAAATACTGGATATGGGCGTAGAACTGGGCATTGTAAATAAAAGCGGAAGCTGGTTCAGCTATAATTCCGATAAGCTCGGCCAGGGACGTGACGCGGTTAAAAAACTACTGGGAGATAACCCTGAATTATCAAACGAAATTGAGGTGAAGATCAGGGAAAAGATCAAAGAAATGCAAACAGCTCCATAGGTATAAGGATTCAGCAAAGTAATGCCTCCCTCTATATAACAGGCATTACTGCTCTTAACAGCCTGGTTGCTGATTTATAAATTGTTCAGTTGAATTATATGGGTTAGTAAGTAAATCGTCCCGGTTCCCCGGGACGATTTTTTTTGTGACAAACGTATTTTCAGATGAAATATATCGGGTGAGTTAGTACGGCAGTTGTATAAAATAAAAAAGGGGTCTGAATAGAAATTCAACCCCGCTTTTAAAATCCAATATCCTATGAAAAACCGAGGTAAAAATAGGGTTGAAATCTGATATCTGCAATACCATTTTGTGGTAATAGTAAAAATACCAAGGTAATTGGGAGATTCAATAGTTGATTTTACGTATAAATACATGCTTTATTTATGCATATAACGACAAGTAAATCAATTTACTACATATTACTACTTAGCCTGTGTTTCAATAGCCGGGGTACGAGTCAGGAAAGTTATTGACATTATTAATTGGGAGGTTGGCAGGCCTGCTATTATCGGTTGAGCATACAATCGTTATTACACGCCCTTAATTCTTGAGTAATTTTTCCTGGGTAAGAAGACCTGTTGTGTGATTGTTGATGCGCAGAAAATAAATACCCTTCTCAAGGGACATGACATTGATCGTGTGAAGACCTTGCAGGTTGTCTATACTAATCCGTTGCTTACCCACTGCATCAACAATTTGAACATCGAGCAAAGCTTCGGACCGTATGATTAATATATTATCGACCGGGTTGGGATAAAAACGAAAAGAGATATCACCCGCGATCAGCGTTTCTGCAACTTTCGAAAAACCGGGCTGCCCGTTTTTACCGGAAAAACGAACCCGGTATAAACTACGTCCTTTCGGCGGTGCATCATCTATCCATTCATTTTCGGGCTTAATATCAGTTTGCTTCAAAACGGCCACCACTTCAAAATTGCGGCCGCCACTGCTTCGTTCAATAACTGCAAATGTAAATGTGGTATCTTCCGGTTGTTTCCAGCTTAAAACAACCCGCGCGTTTTCGATAATGTTTACGAATAGATCAGTAATAAAAGTAGAAGTATCAACCGGAAAATGGTTGGCCAACGGAGATACCGTTGGTGCTTCCTGCGCAGCACATACATGCATGAGCAGGCATAATAAATATACCAGTACGCCTTTCTTCATTGAATTTAATGGGTCAAAATCAAGAACTTCACAATTAACAATTACTATGCCTGAATGTGGAAAACGTTGAAGCCGATAATAAAATTCGTTTTGAGGAGTTAAAGTTTTTCAAAAGTCAATTACCTTGTTCCGCATATAAAAAACAACCAAGATCATAAGTTTATGCTTAAAGTTAGAAAATTAGGCGCCCGTAAACGCATTGCTTTAGTTGCACACGACAACAAGAAAAAAGACCTAATAGAATGGGCTGAGTTTAATAAAACTGTGTTAGCCCGGCATGAGCTGATTGCAACCGGTACAACCGGAAAGCTTTTGGAAAATAGTCTCGATCGCCCTGTGAAATCTTTACTCAGCGGACCTTTAGGCGGCGATCAACAGATTGGCGCCCTCATTGCCAGTGGCGAAATAGATATGCTGATCTTTTTCTGGGATCCCATGGAAGCGCAACCGCACGACAGCGATGTAAAAGCATTATTACGTGTAGCCATTGCCTGGAATTGTATCGTTGCCAACGACCGGGCTACTGCCGACTTTATTCTTACCTCGCCGTTAATGATGGAAGAGTACCTGGCCAACATCCCTGATTATACAGTTTATCTGAACCGGAAAATTTAACGTTTTATATGGCGCTGTGCGAATACAGCAACACGCCAAGCTTTATCCGATCTTGTTAAAGCCTTCCTTATCTATACGCCCACCGAAACCTTCGGCATCAGGTAAAAAACCGGAATGGCTCATTCAGGTGGGTCACCCGACCCGATAGGGTCCGCAAATTCTCTGAACATTTAAAAGACAAATTCGTTTTATATAAACGCCGCCCTTTCCAAAGTTTCAGCGCTTTGGAAAGGGTTAAGGCGGTAAATTTGTTTACTAGTTTATGTCTCTTATCCTCAATAAAATCTATGCCTTTTAACTTATACGCTCCATATCAGCCCGCCGGTGACCAGCCGGAAGCCATTCGTCAGCTTACGGCCGGCCTGAACGATGGTGAAAAATTCCAAACCCTGCTGGGGGTAACCGGTTCAGGTAAAACCTTTACCATAGCCAATGTTATTCAGCAGGTTCAAAAACCCACGCTGGTACTTACCCACAACAAGACCCTGGTAGCCCAGTTATATGGCGAATTCAAACAGTTCTTTCCAGAGAACGCCGTAGGGTATTTTGTGAGTTATTATGATTATTACCAGCCGGAGGCTTATATGCCGGTCAGCGATACTTATATTGAAAAGGACCTGAGTATCAACGAGGAATTGGATAAACTGCGCCTTCAGGCTACCACCGAATTACTCAGTGGCCGCCGTGATATTATTGTGGTGGCTTCTGTTAGCTGTATATATGGTATCGGTAACCCGGCCGAATTTGAGAACGGGATCATTCGCATTCACCAGGGACAGGTGATTTCCCGGCAGGGCTTTTTGCATGCCCTTGTGAATTCCCTGTACATGCGTAGCCAGGGCGACTTTAACCGGGGTAATTTCAGGGTGCAGGGCGATACAGTTGACATCAACCTCCCCTATGTTGACTTTGGTTACCGCATTACTTTCTTCGGCGATGAAATTGAAACCATCGAAAGCCTGGATATCAAAACCAATAAACGGATCGGCCTCGTAGAAAATGCCGCCATCTTTCCCGCTAACCTGTACCTGGCGCCGAAAGATATGATCCAACAGATACTTGGTGAAATTCAGGATGAAGCCGCCTCCCAGGTTGCCTACTTTAAAAGCGTTGGAAAATTTATAGAAGCCCAGCGCCTCAATGAGCGGGTGAATTACGATGTGGAAATGATCCGCGAACTGGGTTACTGTAATGGGGTAGAAAACTATTCCCGTTTCTTCGACCGCCGCCACCCCGGAACACGGCCATTCTGTTTACTGGATTATTTCCCGAAAGATTTCTTGTGCGTAATAGATGAAAGTCACCAAACCGTACCGCAGGTAAGTGGTATGTATGGCGGCGACAGAAGTCGCAAACTGGTGTTGGTTGATTATGGTTTCAGGTTGCCCTCAGCGCTTGATAACCGGCCGTTGAATTTCCACGAATTTGAGTCCATCCTCGATCAAACCATATTTGTATCAGCCACCCCCGGTGATTACGAGCTGGAGAAAACAGGTGGTATAGTCGTTGAACAGGTGGTTCGGCCAACCGGGTTATTAGATCCACCCATTGAAATTCGTCCAAGCGTGAACCAGATCGATGACCTGCTGGATGAAATTGACAAGACTGTAAAAAAAGGGGACCGGGTACTGGTAACCACCCTTACCAAGCGGATGGCCGAAGAGATGGACAAGTACCTGCACCGTATCAATATCAAATCAAAATATATTCACAGCGAGGTGGATACCCTGGAGCGGGTTGAAATATTGCGTCAGCTTCGACTCGGTGAAATCGATGTGCTGGTAGGAGTGAACTTGCTGCGGGAAGGACTCGATCTACCGGAAGTATCGTTGGTAGCCATCCTCGATGCCGATAAAGAAGGTTTTCTGCGTAATGAAAAATCATTGACCCAAACAGCGGGCCGGGCCGCCCGTAATGTGGATGGCTTCGTTATCTTTTATGCCGACAAGATGACCGACAGCATGCAGCGCACTATTGATGAAACAGATCGCCGCCGCGAAAAACAGGTTGCATTCAACACACTGCATGGTATTACACCAAGAACAGTAAAAAAATCGCGCGACCAGGTATTTGCCCAAACCTCTGTATTGAATATTAAAGGATACGATCCTGCCAACCCATATGCAATAGCGCCCAGCGAAGACCTGGTAACCACAGCCGCTGAAGAGCAAGCCGTTTATCAAACCATTCCGCAAATGGAAAAGGCTGTTTCAAAAATTAAAAAAGAAATGGAAAAAGCTGCCCGCGACCTTGACTTTATGGAGGCCGCGCGGTTACGTGATGAAATGTTTTCATTGCAAAAACAATTGCAGGAAATGAAAGGATAGAAGCAAGTTTTTCATTGATCAGGGTAAGTTGCAGGAGACTTTACAATCTATGTCTTGATACCTGTAACCACTATTATAACCTAAATAGAAATATTTATTCTCCCCTATAAAATATTCAAAAAAAGTAACCGTTCTTAAGGCGTTCGAAATCAACCCCTAAACCCAATATCTTTTTCAACCATGAGAGCCCGTCGTATGCGCCGTCGTGTATTCAACCTGTTTGCATTTGCCTTTTTGGCATTTGCTATTTACCTGATAGCTTTTACAAAAGAAGAATCAATGCAAACCAGTGGTCAAACTGCACATGCAGTGAAGACCTCAACAACAGCTGCTGACAAAACTTCACATTAAACCAACGAAAGTAATTTCGGATACATGAAATAATGCTTCATACACCTGCATCATAACAGGTGGGGAAGACTCCATATTAGGTTAATTAGCCATCGGAACTATTACCGGTATAACTATCGGGCCGATGGGCTAATTAACCATTTTTTTAATCCTCATTGTTCCTAACTTCGGGGCATTCTGAATTTTAATTGGAGGATACCATATGGAGAATCAATCAACTGAAAAGAAAGTATTTCTGCTCGATGCCCTGGCGCTGATCTTTCGTGCCTACTATGCACTTATCCGCAGTCCCCGAATAACATCAAAAGGCAAAAACACGAACGCACAATTTGGTTTTATCAATACCCTGCTCGACCTCATCAATAACCAACGTCCAACGCACATGGCTGTTTGTTTTGATACGCAGGCCCCAACCGAACGGCATACCGATTTTACCGATTACAAAGCCAACCGCCAGGAAGCCCCCGAAGACCTGATGGCAGCCATCCCCGATATAAAAAGAATTATTCAGGGTTTTAATATCCCGGTGCTGGAAGTAGATGGGTTCGAGGCCGACGATGTTATTGGTACGTTGAGTAAAAAAGGCGCCGCAGCCGGTTACCAGGTATTTATGGTTACCCCTGATAAAGATTACGGTCAACTGGTGGATGGTAATATTAAAATTTATAAGCCTGGTTACCAGGGTGGCGATGCCGAGATCCTGGGCGCTAAAGAAGTTTGTGAAAAATGGAATATCAAAGAAGTACACCAGGTAATTGACATACTCGGTTTAATGGGCGATGCCGTTGATAATATTCCGGGAATAGCCGGCGTAGGTGAAAAGACAGCGGCGAAATTACTGGCCGAATATGGCACCCTGGAAAATGTACTGGAAAATGCCGATACGATCAAAGGCGCCCTGGGCGAAAAGGTCCGCAATGGAAAAAACTCGGCGATCCTTTCCAAAAAACTGGCTACCATTATCACCAACGTGCCTATAGAATTTCATGAAGAAAATTTCCGGTTGAAAGAATGGAACAGAGAATTACTGAAAGAAGTATTTACTGAACTGGAATTTAAAACGGTTGCAAAACGCATCCTGGGTGAAGAATTGACGGTAGTGCCTGGAGCGGTACCACAGGGCGTACAAACCGATCTATTCGGCAATGTGGTGGAAGGAGGAAAACCGAGATCGGAAGTTGGAAATCAGAAGTCGGACGAAGCAGGAGATCAGGATCGCGCAGTTGATGGCGATATAGTGCCTGCCGGTAAAAATATTCATAACACGCCGCATCAATACCGCACCATACAGGAAGAAGAAGCCATTACAAGTCTCATAAAAGAATTACTGGAAGAAAAAGAGATCTGCTTTGATACCGAAACCACCGGCGTGGACGCCAACGATGTGGAACTGGTAGGCATGAGCTTTTCGATCAAACCCGGCGAGGCATATTACGTTCCATGCCCAACCGATCAGGAAGCAACAGGTAAGCTCCTGAAACAATTTGAACCCGTCTTCAATAAAAAAGATATTCTGTGGATTGGCCAGAACCTGAAATACGACATGTTGGTATTGAAATGGTATGGTTATGAATTAAAAGGAGAAACCTTTGATACCATGCTGGCGCATTATGTCATTGAACCCGATGGAAAGCGCAGTATGGATGAGCTCAGCGCCCGCTTTTTAGGCTATGAACCGGTACATATAGAAGAACTGATCGGCAAAAAAGGAAAGAACCAGCTGAACATGCGTGATGTAGCCATTGATAAGATCAGCGAATATGCGGCGGAAGACGCCGATATAACCTTACAGTTAAAGCAGGTAATTACACCGCTTATAAAAAGCCGTGAAGTAGAAAGGGTTTTCCAGGAAGTAGAAAACCCATTGGCAAAAGTGCTTATGGCCATGGAATACGAAGGTGTAAAGGTAGATGTTGATTTTCTGCGTGAATATTCAAAAGAACTGGAACGCGAAGCGGCTATTGCAGAAGACAGCGTATACAAACAGGCCGGTGTCAAATTCAACCTCGCTTCTCCCAAGCAATTGGGCGAAGTGCTTTTCGAAAAACTGAAACTGGACCCGAAAGCTAAAAAAACAAAAACCGGTCAGTATGCTACCGGTGAAGATGTGTTGTTAAAACTCGCACACCAGAGCAAGATCGTAGAAGATATTCTCGTATTCCGCGAACTGACCAAACTCAAATCAACGTACGTTGACTCGCTACCCGAACTGATCAATCGTAAAACCGGCCGCGTGCATACCTCCTATGCACAGGCGGTAGCAGTAACAGGCCGGTTGGCAAGTAACAATCCCAACCTGCAAAACATTCCCATTCGTACTGAAAGAGGGCGGGAAATTCGTAAAGCATTTGTTCCGCGCGATAGCAACCATGTGTTGATCTCAGCCGACTACTCACAAATTGAATTACGCATTGTTGCCGGCATGAGTGGCGACCCCGCCATGTGCGAAGCATTTAAAAAAGGCGTGGACATTCATACCGCTACCGCAGCAAAAGTATATGGTATAGAAGAGACCGCAGTGACTAAAGAGCAACGCTATAAAGCCAAAAGTGTGAACTTCGGTATCATTTACGGCCAGAGTGCATTTGGCCTTGCAGACAACCTGGGCATCAGTCGTACCGAAGCCAAAGAGATCATCGATAATTATAAAAAGCAATTTTCCGGCATTCAAAAATACATGGACGATACCATCAACTTTGCCCGGGAAAACGGTTTTGTGCAAACGATCGTGGGCCGTAAACGCTGGTTGCGCGATATCAACTCTGCGAATTTTACCGTGCGCGGATTTGCCGAGCGGAACGCCATCAATTCACCCATTCAGGGTACGGCGGCAGACATGATCAAGCTGGCAATGGTAAAGATCTATCATGAATTTCGCAAACATAAATTTCAATCGAAAATGATCCTGCAGGTACATGATGAATTGGTGTTTGATGCAGTTCAGGAAGAAGTAGAGACCATCAAGCCGATCATCCTCGACTGTATGCGCAGTGCACTACCATTACCTAACGAAGTGCCCGTTGAAGCAGAAATAGGATCAGGCACCAATTGGCTGGAAGCGCATTGAGCCACCTGAGGCAAAAAAAAGAAGAAACACTTATACAACCCTGGCAGCGATTACATACTGCCGGGGTTATTTTTTATACCGATTAGTCTTGCCCCGGCTCCAACATCTTTTGCACTTTCTGCCAGATATCATGAGCGATCAGGTCGGAAGAACGATTACCATCAACAGTAAAAATATTTTCAACTGATTGTAGCTTTTCAAATGCCTCCATATATTTTGCTCTCACCAGTTTCAGGGTATCGAGTGTTTCGAACAGTTCAATATTATCCCTGTTGCTATGCAGGCGTTGAATACTGACCTCAGGAGCAACGTCGATGAAAATATTAATATCGGGTCGAAGAATTTCGGCGCTCATGGCGTTGGCTTGTATTACCCAATCCATGTTCATATGCGCGCCCTGGTATGCGTAGGAGGAAAAACAATAACGATCGATGATCACGGTAAACCCTTCATCCAGTTTTTTTACAATGCCGTAATCTTCATTTAACAAATGATCTAAACGATCGGCCACAAATAAACCGGCAATGATGCGGTGATCGGCTTTGGCATTCCCTTTTAAGATATTCCTGATCAGTTTTCCGATCTGGTTATCGGTAGGCTCAAAAGTGCTGTACACTTTATGACCCTGACTGGTCAATTGTTCGGTCAATAGCTTTGTTTGGGTGCTTTTTCCGCTTCCATCAATTCCTTCCAGGGCAATAAACAGGTTTTTACGCTTTTTCATATCAAAGTCGCTCAAAAATACACGTAAAAGCCTAAATGACAGAACAAGAATAATTACCTTGTTAAAAAGGGATTAATTTATCGTAATTACACCACCTCTTTAACACTTGTTTTGTCTAATATTTTGTCAATGTTGGCTTATTTGCAAACCTCTAACTAAAACTGCCGTCTAATGGTAGTAAATTAAAGTAATATTTCACCCGTAATGGATTATTGTAAAAATATAAACTTTTCCATATGAAGATCTTTACACTGGTGGCTGTGTTGGTGGGTAGCATGATCACGCACCTGGTTATGGCTCAGGAAAACTGGCCCAAAACGGCTACCACTTCTGAAGGGACCATCATTAAACTGTATCAGTGGCAACCCGAATCGTTTGAAGATAATACCTTAAAAGCGCATGCAGCCATTTCTGTGTTGGAAAACGGTAAATCGGAACCGGTTTTTGGTGTAGCCTGGTTAAAAGCCACTACAGAAACCGACGGCCAGCAAGTAACGGTCAAATCCGTTTATATCAACAACATTAAACTACCTGGCGAAACCAACGACGATAAACTGGAAAGCATCGCCAATACCATGGAAGAAAAAGTTCCCTCCTGGAACATTTCTTTTGCCAGCAGCGATCTGCAATCGTCTCTGGAACTAAATAAACAGCAAACCAGCCTGGCTACGCAGATCAACAATACGCCGCCAAAGGTTATTTATACAAACGTACCTTCTATCCTGGTTTCAATAGATGGCGCGCCCAAACTCCAGACCAATAAAGACTGGGGCGTTGAAGCAGTTGTAAACACACCTTTTGTTCTTGTAAAAAACCGCGACGGTCAGTTCTATTTATACGGCGGCAAGCACTGGTACACCGCTCCGGCAGCTACCGGTCCTTTTAAACTGGTCACTAATATTCCAAACAATCTTGAAAAAATAGAATCCACGATAAAAGAGGCCGATAAGAAAAATCCGGAGGAAGGAAAAGAAACCGACGCCAACACCATTTACAATATTGTAGTAAGTACAGAGCCTGCAGAATTGATCCAGTCGAAAGGAGAAGCCAATTTTGCAGCAGTACAGGGAACCGGTTTATTGTATGTGTCCAATTCAGAGAATGATATTTTCATGGACATCAATTCACAACAATATTATGTGTTGTTATCAGGTCGATGGTATCATTCAAAAACCCTCAGTGGTAACTGGCAGTATGTAGCAGCAGATAAACTGCCTGGTGATTTTGCCAAAATTCCAAAAGGATCGCCTAAAGACAACGTGCTGGCCAGCGTAGCCGGGACCGAAGAAGCTGAAGATGCCATTGCCGACGCACAAATACCGCAGACCGCAAAAGTAGAACGCAATAAAGCACTTGCCGATGTAACCTACGATGGTGATCCGCAATTTGAAGCCATAGACGGAACCGACATGTATTATGCTACCAATACACCGGTATCGGTGATTCGCTGGAGAGGCAGGTACTATAGTGTAGATAATGGTATCTGGTTCGAATCCTATAATGCAGTGGGTCCCTGGTCGGTTAGTGTAAGCCGTCCTTATGCTGTGGCACTTATTCCACCTCGTTACCCCGTGTACTACATGAAATATGTGTACATCTATGATGTAACACCCGATTATGTTTACATGGGTTATACGCCAGGTTATCTGAATGCCTATGTATATGGGCCCACAGTTGTATATGGAACCGGTTATTATTACCGGCCCTGGCATGGTCGTTATTATTATCCACGCCCGTACACCTGGGGATTCGGCGTGCGTTATAACCCCTGGTTTGGCTGGGGCTTCGGTGTTGGGTTTGGTTACGACTGGTTTAATGTAAGCATTGGTTTTGGCAATGCGTATCCCTGGGGATATTATGGAGGTGGCGGCTGGTGGGGACCACGTGTTTATCGCCCCTGCTATTACGGACCTTCCAATTACTACCGGGGTGGTTACTATGGGTATAACAGCTACAACTCATATCGTCAATATAACAACGTAACCGTTGTAAATAACTATTATACCAACAATAATATTTACAATAACAGAAGAGGTGTTGCAACCAACAATTATAATCGTTACAACGGCCCCAACAACAGGAATCAACGTTATGGAGGCGGAGGCTATAATGGCAACCGGCAGGATTTTGCCAATAACAACAGGCGTTTTGGAAATGATAACCGCAATTTTGATAGGAACAATCAGCGGAGTGACGTAAACAGGAATTTCAATTCACAGAACGGAACGTACAACCGCGACCGCTTAAACTCGAATAACGGAAATAACCGGCAATGGAGCAGACCCGACAATGCAGATAGAAATGCACAACCGCAAAACCGGGATAGAATAACCAATCCTTCCAATAGCAACCGGGACTGGAATAATAATCGTCAAAACGACCGGGTACAACAACCGCAAAACAGGCAATCCGCCAGAACCTTTGAACAACCCGACCGTAGTCGTTGGGAAAACCGGGCCCAACAACAACGTTCTTATGAATTACCTTCAGGTGGTAATAGGGGAAGCGTTGGGGATAACCGGAGTTATGAACAACCAGGCCGGCCTTCACAACAACGCACCTATGAACCGCCTTCAGGTGGTAACAGAGGAAACTTCGGAGGTAACCGGAGTTATGAACCGCCAAGCCGGCCTTCACAGGGCAACACCTCGGCGCCACGCAGCTTTGACCGCGGCGGTAATAGCGGCGGCGGTGGTGGCGGATTTTCCAGACCTTCTGGCGGAAATCAAAACAATGGTGGTGGCAATTCCGGTGGATCCAGCCGGCCGCCGAGAAGATCCAGATAATATTCTTTTATTTTTTTCATAATACTTATTTCGCCGGGGCTGTATCAAATGATGCAGCCTTTTTTTATTCCGATACCTGATGGCGACCGGTAGTCTTTGGAGCGATTTTCAGCGCCATCATCTATTTTTGATACATCCTCTTTTTTTGATAATATGGTAAAAAAGCATCCCTTGATTGGGTATAAAACAAGAGGAATAAATGAAGTCTAAACATTTACCGTTCCCTCCATCATACATAACAATTACATGCAATTTGAACAAAGCATCCAGGGCGATTATATAGATCTTGAACGCTTAACAAGTGATCACATGACGGGTTTAGCATCTATAGCAATGGACACAAGGATCTGGCAAAACCTGCCTTATAACATTGTTGATAAAGGTTCATTTGACAATTTTAGTAAAGAATTACTGCTTAAAAATCTGAATGACCAACAGGTGACGTATGTAATCCGGGATAAGGCAAATATTAAGATTTGTGGCAGTACCGGTGTTATTAACATAGATGCGGTGAATCATCAACTTGAGATCGGTCCCACCTGGTTGTCACCAATTGTTTGGGGAACAAAGATTAACATAGAAAGTAAATATTTACTATTGAGGCATTGTTTTGAAAAATGGAATATCATGCGGGTTGAATTCAAAACAAGAGAGACAAACATACGATCACAAAAAGCCATTGAAAAGATCGGCGGTGTTAAAGAAGGCCTGTTAAGATGTCACCGCAAAAATGATGATGGAACATTCCGCAATACAATTGTGTATAGCATTATTCAACCTGACTGGCCATATACCAAAACCTTGCTTGAAAGATTGATTTGTAAATGATTGCTAAAGGTTTTTTTAATTAAACATTTCCTTTTTAGAGAAATATTTTTGATCTTTCGGCGTTCTAATTACAGAAAATCGTTTCTGTGAACTATACCCTTAATCTTATACTATGAAACGAATTTTGGCTTCATGTACCGTTTGTTTTTTATTCATTTTCACGCTCTACGCCCAATACGATACTTCGCAGTTTACGGGTATGTGGGTACTGCAATCTGTTAAGTTTAAACACGCTGTTGATCTCAATAAAGATGGTTATCGTTCTTCCGATGCCTTTTGGGAATATGATGAATGCAAAAAGGACCAACAAATGGAATTGCTGCCTGATTACAATGCTAAAACATACTATGGCGCTAACAAGAACGGATGTACCAACGAGGTAAAACAATACAAATGGAACCTCAAGGAAGAATTGATCAAAGAAGTGAAATATGAATTGGGAAAACGGGTGATCGATGAAAAAAGACCAACTGTATTAAAGCTCAATGATGCAACTGGTAATGATGCAAAAGTATTCGTGGTGATAGGTGTTGATGAAAATATTCTCACTTTGAAGGGATTGGTTAAAACCGGAGTCAATACAACGGAAGAAGCCATTCTTATTTACAGAAAACGAAAAAAATAAAGCAGGGAAGATATTATAATTTGAACGCTTTCGTAAACGGCTATCTGTGAATGTACAGGTAGCCGTTTTTGTTTGAATATTGAAAGGAAGCTGTAATTTCACAGTTATTATGGAGCCAGTGATCTTTTATTGTTATGATGCTTATTGTAACTGGTGTTATGGATTTAGCCCGGTTATGTTACAGCTAGCAAAAGACTTCGGTAATAAAATGCCAGTTGAAGTGCTTTCAGGTGGCATGATCCTTTCTGATACACCAAAACCAATCAGTGTACTGGCCAATTATTTTTTAAACAATTGCAAAACAGTAGCTGAACATACCGGTGTAAAATTTGGGGAAGATTTTCTATGGCATATCAAAAATCCGGATATGAGCGACTGGTTCCCCGATTCTGAAAAACCAGCTATTGCATTATGTGTATTTAAAGAATATTATCCCAATAATCAGGTAGCTTTTGCAGCGGACCTGCAGTATGCATTACAATATGAAGGACGCGACCTTTGCGACGATGAAGCCTACCGGCATTTGCTGGAAAAATATTCTATTCCAGCTGATGCCTTTTATAAATTGTTGAAGGATCCTGTTTATAAAGAAAAAGCCCATCATGAATTTGCAGTATGTAAACAACTGCAGGTAACAGGTTACCCGGCAGTATTATTGCAAGTAAATGAATCGAAATTCATTATGCTGGCATCAGGTTATACAACGTATGATGTGTTGCGGCAGCGGATAGAGGATGCATTACAGGATATAAGATCAGACAATCAAAAAACAGGAATATGATTGTTACAATAACAATGAACCCGGCGGTTGACAAAAGTACTGGTGTAAATAAACTGGTTCCCGAGAAAAAAATGCGTTGCAGTGAACTCATCACTGAGGCTGGCGGTGGCGGTATTAACGTAAGTAAGGCCATAAAAGAATTAGGCGGCGAATCCCTGGCCGTTTTCCCATCGGGCGGTTTGAATGGAAAACTGATCGAAAACTACCTTACAGAACGACATATCAACATACAATGTATCTCCGTTGCGCATGAAACCCGCGAAAATATAGTAGTGCGCGAAACGGAAACCAATTCACAATACCGCTTTGTGATGCCGGGAGCGCCGCTCACCGAAAAGGAAGCCCAAACCTGTTTTGAGATCCTTCAAAAATTACAACCACGGCCAACTTTTATTGTAGCCAGCGGCAGTTTACCGCCCGGTTTGCCTGAGGACTTTTTTGGGCAGCTGGCCAAAGTGGTCAAAAAATTGAATGCAAAGTTTATCATTGATACATCCGGTAAACCTTTACAATTGGCGGCCAAAGAAGGCGTGTATTTGCTAAAACCCAATTTGAGTGAATTATGTGCCCTGGTGGGTAAAGAACATCTTGAACTAAACGAAGTAGATGATGCGGCTATGGAAGTCATTAAGGAAGGCAGGTGTGAGGTTATGGTCGTTTCCATGGGACCATCGGGCGCTTTGTTGGTTACCCGCGAAGGTTGCGAACATGTTCCTACGCCAACCGTAAAAAAGCAAAGTACCGTAGGGGCCGGCGATAGTATGGTAGCTGGCATGGTATGGATGATGGAGCAGGGGAAATCATTATCTGAAACGGTTCGTTTTGGCGTAGCATGCGGTACTGCGGCTACCATGAACCCCGGCACACAGTTGTTTAAAAAAGACGATGTGTACCGCCTGTACGAATGGATCAATAAATATGCAGATAAATATAAAATGAACCTTGACTAAGATATAGTGGCATTGAATCCGCCACAGCTTTGACTATTTTTGCAGGTCGCACACTCCAGTGCCTTTTGCCTTTTGCCTTTTGCCTTTTGCCGTCTGCCGTCTGCCGTCTGCCGTCTGCCGTATTTTATACCACCGGTTTCAGAATCTTGCCAAATCCCACTAATTTGGTAGAAATTATTTGTATGAGGAAGTTATTCATCATTGCCTTTTCCTTACTAACACTACATTCGGCTTGTGCACAGACTTCCACGCACATGGATTTTGAAAAATACACGCCCAACTCTACCCTGGTAGTGCCGGAACATAAATTAAACCGCGCCCGTTTCCCGTTTATCGACGTGCACAATCACCAGCGGGGCATGAGCGCATCCGACCTCAAAGGACTGGAAAAAGACATGGATAAATTAAACATGGCGGTGATGGTAAACCTCAGTGGCGACAATGGTAATAGTCTTCAAAGGAAAATTGACAACATCCGCTCAACCAGTCCCAAACGGTTTATAGTTTTTGCCAATATTAATTTTAACGGAATCGGTGAAACCGGCTGGACGGAAAAAGCCGTTAAGCAACTGGAAGAGGATGTAAAGTATGGCGCCAATGGATTGAAAATATTTAAGAACCTGGGGCTTTCCGTAAAAGACAATACCGGCAAACGCGTTACCGTAGATGATCCCCGGCTCGATGCCATTTGGGATAAATGTGGTGAACTGAAGATACCCGTGCTTATACATACAGCAGATCCCAAGCCGTTTTGGGACGCAGAAGATGAACACAACGAGCGCTGGCTGGAAATCACCTCTCACCCCGGTCGGAAAAGAAGTGATAATGACCCGGCGCCGTGGGAAGTTTTGATAGAAGAGCAACACCGGATGTTTAAAAAACACGCACGCACAACATTCATTGCAGCGCATTTTGGCTGGTATCCCAACAACCTGCCGAAGTTAAGTCAGTTACTAAACGACATGCCGAACGTTGTGGTGGAATTTGGTGCCGTGATTGCAGAACTGGGCCGGCAACCACGGATGGCTCGTCAGTTTTTTGAGAAATACCAGGACCGGATATTATTTGGAAAAGATAGCTGGGTGCCCGAAGAATATGCCACTTATTTCAGGGTACTGGAAACGGAGGACGAATATTTTCCTTATCATAAAAAGTACCATGCCTTTTGGGCTATGTATGGCATGGGATTATCGGATGCGATCCTGAAGAAAATTTATTATAAAAACGCCTTGCGCATTATTCCGAATATCGATAGATCGCAATTTCCTGATTAAGTAAGATCATATTTAAAGTGTAATGCCTGACACAAGACCCCGAAGCCGGAGATCGTGTTAGGCATTTTTCATTTCCTAACACGTACATAATTAAAGTCCGACCCCATTTCCTTTCCTCCCTTACTACCCTCAATACGTGCCCGCAGGTCGTTTGGGGCAACCAGGTCATAAATAACCCGCTGTGGATAATCGTGATCTTTGTTTTCGAACACATACCGGTTATTATTGCATGAGATCAACCTGAATGGAACGGGCTGCTGATTATTCTGATTTTGTACAACAGGTGTATAAAAAATAGCATCCCCCTGTAAAGAGATGATCACATTTTCAAGCACCACCGTGTCGCTGTTTTTAATTTTATAACTGCGGCCCGATAATCGCCCATCTCCCCCAACCTGCCATTCTTCGTATATAGCGCCGCGTTGCGAATCCATTTTCCATAAGCCGGTAAGCCCATGCAACGGTTTGAATTCCCTGGCGGAATAAACGGCCTGCTGTGCTTTAGACACATTAATTACTATAAACAACAACCAGATAGCGATCATATACTTTTTCATAACACGAGGGTTTAATAAGCTTTAATGAAATTACAAAAGGTATTTTGTTTACTTACATTTTCATCCGCTGGCATTCCTGCTTCATCGGGAATTAATAGATATTGATCCCTTTGCACATTGGTACTTTTTTTGATTCAATACCTTTAATAAAAACTAACAGTTATGAAAAAGCTTGTTATTACGGCCTCCGCTGTACTATTTATCATCAATACTTTTACTGCCAGTGCGCAAACACAGGATCAAATGAAAGCCTGGACAGATTACATGACGCCCGGCGAAGTACATAAAATGATTGCCAAATGGGATGGTAAATGGAAAGAAGATGTTACGTTCTGGATGCAGCCCGGAGCGCCGCCAACCAAGAGCACCGCAACCGTTGTAAATAAAATGGTTCTGGGCGGCCGGTACCAACTAAGTACACATACTGGAACTATGATGGGCCAACCGTTTGAAGGCCAGGGAACCCTCGCCTGGGACAATGCCCGTAAAATGCTTGTCAGTACCTGGATCGATAATATGGGAACCGGCGTCATGTATATGGAAGGAACCTGGGACAATGCTTCGAAATCAGCTACATTAAAAGGAAAATCAACCGACCCCACTACTGGAAAGGAAATGGATATAAGAGAGACTTTTACTGTGGTAGATGACAATACCCAAAAGATGGAAATGTTTATGACACAGGACGGTAAGGAATTTAAGAACATGGAAATCATGTTTACCCGGGCTAAATAATGTCACAACTGCATTTAAATTATTATGTGCATTAGTTCCTGAATAGCCTGCACATTGGCTCAGGGATCGTAAAAGCGGATCGGATTAAACCCGATCCGCTTTTTATTCAGCCTGTTCTCTTATTAATAAAAAATCCCGGGGCATTCAACCCCGGGGCCGGTATAAAAAAAGACATGCAGTATGTATTATCGCCAGGCGCCGATGATGGCGCCCATTAAAATAAGCGCGACTACACTATAAAAACCATTTATGAAGATCAGGCGCCAGGGTTTTAATTCAAACAGGCTATGAATCGCAATGGCACAGAACGTCCAGATACCAGCTAAAAAACCAGCCATAGCGCCCCAGGTCATATCGGCCGGGGCCGCACATTGAGGCGGGCAGTCTGCCGGCGTTGCCAGGAACATGGCCAGGTTAACCGCCATCAGCAATGAAAAAACAAGCGTAAACCCAAAGATCTTTCCTTTGTTGCCGCCCTTTTTTATTTCTTCTTCGGTAAAGTTATTATCCTTCATCCAGGCTTTACCAAAAAGACCGGGCGAGTACCAGATACCTCCAACCACAAAAGATGAAATACCGGCCACCAAAACCGCCCACCAGTTTATTAAGGGCATTGTCATAAGCAATGATTTTTTATAATAAAACCCATCGGGTACCAGGCTGGGATTGTTTATTCCAACTTATTTTTCCATGGCTGATAGATTACCTGGACCCGACAGGTTTTATGGTTATTTCAAATCTATTTGCTAATTTTTACGCTGTCAACTAAAAAGTACTCAGACTGGAAAAGCAGGCGATCAATATCAATAATAAGCCGATTAAAAAAACGGCCAGCGCTGAGCGACTGAATGATCTCGGGTTCAGGGTAATACTCATCCCGGCATTTGGTGTGGTTATTCCTTTGGTCACCGGCATGATAAATTATCAGGCCCTTTCCCTGTGGCAGATTAAACTCAGCTTTTTGTTCACCATAGGCATTGCTTTTATAATATGGGAAGGGAATCGCTACCTCCTTTTTACGCTACGCAGTTATTTTGATTGGTTCAATAAGCCGGTACGGAAAATTGTCGCGCTGGTTTTGGCCGTATCGTTCTATACTATACCTATCAGCGCTTTGCTGCTGGTGATCTGGTATAAGCTATTTAACGCGGGTATTGTGAACTGGGATGTAATTAACACGACCATTTTGATGATGATGATATGCGTGTTGTTCATTACACATATTTATGAAACTGTATTTTTAGTGCGGGAAGCAGAAAGTGAAAAACTAAAAAAAGAACAGTTGGAAAGGGCCAGGGCAGAAGCGGAGCTGGAGGCGCTCAAAAATCAAATTGACCCGCATTTTATTTTTAACTCGCTGAATACATTATCACACCTGATTGAAAAAGATCCGGTGAAAGCCAAACAATTTAACGATAACCTGGCAGACGTTTATCGTTATATACTTCAAAACAAAGCCCGCGAACTGGTTTTATTGCATGAAGAAATGGAATTTTTAAACGATTACTTTTCTTTATTAAAGATCCGGTTTGAACAGGCTATACAATTACAGGTCGGTATCGATCCGGCAATGTATGATCAGTACCTTATTCCACCCATCTCTTTGCAGATACTGGTAGAGAATGCCATCAAGCACAATGAATTTACAAACGCCGTTCCCCTGGTAATAATCATTGAAATGCAGAACGATGAATTGATCATTCACAACCAGGTACGGAAAAAAATATTACGCAAAACTTCTTCGCGCATAGGTTTGCAGAATTTGGGGGAACGTTATAGATTAACTACCAGTAAAGAGATCAGTGTTACAGAATCAGCCAGTGATTTTACGGTTTCGTTACCGGTCTTAAAAATTGCCTGACATACAACGTTTATCCCATCCCGATTTATCGGGTCGGGATGGTAAGTTTCCCGTCCTACCGGTCGGGCATCTGTCCCAAAAAACAATAAATACGATCAAATGAAATGTATAATTATTGAAGACGAGAAACCCGCAGCAGAAAAATTGCTGAGTTTACTGGCTTTAAGTGATCAACCGGTAACGGTTGATGTAGTGCTGGGTAGTGTACAGGAGTCCATAGATTGGTTGCAACAGCATCCAACACCCGAATTAATTTTTATGGATATTGAACTCAGTGATGGGTTGTCCTTTAAAATATTTGAAGCGATCAATGTAGAATGCCCCGTTATTTTTACCACAGCTTACGATGAATACTGGCAGGAAGCGTTTGAGTATAACAGCATCGATTACCTGTTAAAACCGGTAAAGGTGGAAAAACTGGAAGCAGCCCTTAAAAAATACCAAAAGCTAAAACAGCATTTTACCGGCAACTATCAATCCCTGGCAACCTGGTCGACAGCGACTCAATCAGGTTTCAAAAAACGGTTCCTGGTAAAGCGCGGCACAGATTACATCAGCATTAAAGCAGAAGAGGTGGCCTATTTTTACGCTACCCACAAACTGGTTTGTATGGTAGACAGCAGTGGGCAGAAATTTATTATGGACCAGTCACTGGCTGATATTGAAACCCAGGTAGACCCGGCTGTTTTTTACCGGGTTAACCGAAAATACCTGGTCAATATGAGCGCTATTAAACGCATAAAAACATATCCTAAAAGTAAACTGATGCTTGAAGTTACTCCGCTGGTCACAGAGGATATTATTATCAGCCAGGAAAATGCAGCGGCTTTTAAACAATGGATGGGGCAATAAATAAAAAACCCCGATAATATAAACTACCGGGGTACATCCTATAACGTGTGCATCAAAGCCATTAGTTGTTGCCGCCACCGCGGTTTCCACCACCACCGCCTCCACCACGCTGCGGGCGCAGGGAAGGTTCTATTTCATCTTTCCACTTCTTAAATTGATCTTCCGTAAAGATCTTTTTCAGTTTATCGTCGCGTTCACCGCCCAGTTTTTGCATTTTTTCACGCATCTGGTCACGGTCGGGAGCGCCGCCGCCGGCCCGCATATCTTCAAACATTTTATTTTGAGCCCTGAAATATTCCATAAAGGTGCTATCGCTTTTAGTTGTCTGGTCCTGGTCAAGCCTCAGGTCCACCAGCTTTTCTTTTACCTGCTTTAATCTTTCTTCCGGCGTACGACGTTGGCCGCCGCCAGGACCGCCACCCTGAGCCTGAACAGCTAATACCCCTGTTATTGCAATCGCTAATATTAAAATCGCTTTTTTCATACTATATGATTTAGTTTGAGGAAAGTATATAAATGTTGGATGCCGCTTTGTCTAAAAACCTGCGCTGGCATAAAAAATATTGCCTTAAAAGTCAAAAAGGGCCCCCAGGGTGCCATTTGGGGCCAAAATGCAGGTAAACGGGCCCAGTCTTTCCAGATCCTTATCTTTCATACTATTTTGGAACACCGTTTGCCAAATTCAGATTATCTTGCAACTCCTTAAAAAATTAGTATTGATATGGAATACGCTAAAATTGTTGCTGTAACGGGTTTACCAGGGTTATTCGAATTGGTGAGCAGTAAATCTGATGGCGCTATTGTACGGTCACTGGAAGACCAAAGCACAAAATTTGTTTCGAGCAGAATACATAATTTTTCTCATCTCGAAAGCATTGAAGTGTATACAGTTCGGGATAACGTTAACCTGGTTGATATTTTTACTGCTATGCAAAGCAGCAGTGAAAAAATGCCCGACGAGAAAGATAATTCCGCCGTTAAAAAATATTTCGAGAAAGTATACCCCGATCTGGATTTTGACCGCGTATACTCCAGCGATATGAAGAAGATGGTAAAATGGTTCGGCGTACTGAAATCAAATGAAATTGAGATCAAGTTAAGAGAGCCTGAAGAAGTGGAAGAACCTGTAGCTGAAGGCGATGTTGTGGTGGAAGAAAAAGCACCTGCTAAGGAAGAAAAACCAAAGGCAGCCAAAGAAGCGAAAGAAAAAGAACCAGCCAAAAAAGAAGCGAAAGCTGCTACAGCCAAACCGGCTGCTAAAAAAGAAGAAGAAACAAAAGAGGCGCCAAAGAAAAAAGCTGCTCCTAAAGCTAAAAAAGAGGAGACAGACGCTACTGAAACGCCTGCAAAAAAGAAGGCCGCTTCTTCTAAAGACAAAACCAAGAAGTAAATTATTAACTTTAGTAAACTAAGGCTACAGGCTTCTGGTTTTTACACCTGAAGTTTGTAGCTTTTCTTATTTAAAAAAGATAATCCAATGAATTATACTGCAGAAATAAAAAAAATCCCCCGGCATTTTTTACCGGAGGACTTTACGGTAACAACCTGGGACAGTCTCGAACCTTATTTTAAAAACCTGCTCGACAGACCCATTAATTCAAAGCCTGATCTGGAAAAATGGATGCTTGACATGAGCGAGCTGGAAGCCGTAGTGAGTGAAGATGCCTGCTGGCGCCAGATAAAAATGACCTGTGATACCGAAAATAAGGCGCTGGAAGAAGCTTTTGTGTTCTTTGTAACCGAAATACAGCCTAAAATTCAGCCCTATGCCGATAAACTGAATAAAAAACTGGTTGAAAGCCCATTTGTATCTGAGCTTGAGCCGAAAAAATATTTTACTTACCTGCGCAGTGTTCGTAAAAGCATTGAGCTGTTCCGCGAAGAAAATATTCCCCTGCAGTCGGAGCTGGCCGTGCTGGCACAACAGTATGGGGTAATTTCCGGTAAAATGACGATTGAGGTAAACGGAAAGGAATACACTCTGCAACAATCTGCCAAATTTTTAGAAAGTCACGACCGCAATTTGCGTGAAAGCGTTTATCGAAAGATCAACGAAAGACGCATACAAGATAAGGAGACATTAAACGAAATGTACTCTAAGCTAGTCCAAAAAAGAGATCAGGTTGCTAAAAATGCCGGTTTCGATAATTACCGGGATTATAAATTTAAAGAACTCGGCCGTTTTGACTATACCAAGGAAGATTGCTTTCAATTTCATGAAGCGGTAAAATTGCATGTTCTGCCATTGGTTAACATTATTAACGAACGGAAAAAGAAAAAACTAAATCTTCCTTCCTTACGTCCCTGGGATACGGAAGCAGAGCCGGAAGGAACAACTCCACTAAACCCGTTTAGCAGTGGTGGTGAGCTTTTAGAAAAAAGTATTCAATGCTTTGATCGCGTACATCCCTTTTTTGCGGACTGTCTGCGTAAAATGGGTGAAATGAAACGGCTCGATCTCGACAGCCGCAAGGGAAAAGCCCCAGGCGGGTATAATTGTCCGCTGGCCGAAACAGGAGCCCCTTTTATTTTTATGAATGCGGCTGGCCAAATGAGTGATGTCACCACTATGGTACATGAAGGCGGCCATGCAGTGCATTCATTTCTCGCCCATCCATTGGAGTTAACCTCTTTTAAAGAGTATCCCATGGAGATAGCCGAAGTGGCCAGTATGGCGATGGAATTGTTCAGCATGGATGCCTGGGATGTGTTTTTTGAAAAAGAAGAAGACCTGATACGGGCAAAAGAACACCAGCTGGAAAGAGTGATCACTATTTTCCCCTGGATTGCCACTATTGACAAATTTCAGCATTGGGTATACGAAAACCCCGCGCATACAACAGAGGAAAGAGCAAAAAAGTGGATGGAGATCCTGACCGAGTTTTCGAGCAATGTAATTGACTGGGAAGGCCTTACGGAATACCGGACTTATGGCTGGCAAAGACAGTTGCATTTGTTTGAAGTTCCTTTATATTATATAGAATATGGAATTGCACAGTTAGGCGCTATCGGTCTGTGGATGCAATTCAGGCAAAATAAAGCCGCAGCACTTAACAACTATATGATGTCTTTACAATTGGGTGGAACCAAAACACTGCCTGAACTATACAGCGCAGCAGGTCTTGTATTTAATTTTTCGCCCGATTATATAAAGCAATTAATGCAGTTTGTTAAAGCAGAAATGGACAAACTAAACGTTCATCCCTAGCCGGAAAAAAATACCCAGTTCATGGTATGCGAAATATTAATTCATTCTATTATATTTGTAACATTAAAAATAGATTGATACAGGTAGCATAGCTACCGACCATCATAAAATAGCTACTAATCAGAGCCTTAACCAAAAGTCCCGGTGTTTCTACATCGGGGCTTTGCTTTTATAGTTATTTAATGTTTTATCAAGGCATAAAAATAATTAATGCTTAAGTCCTTTTACTTTCCGTTTAATCTAAGCAAAAATGTTTGAGCATTAGTACTTCGCTAATAGTTGATTTATTTTAATCAATCTTTAATTTCAGCTTCCCTCTTATTTTACATGGAATAAAAAAAGACCGGTTACAGTACACCGGGATATTAAAACATTACGGCCGGATACACCGCTGGCGGCTAACCGGAGATAATAATGGCCTGATGGCGGTCAGTTTTTTTACCGGCATTCCTTGCACAAACCGGATACGACCATCTGGGATTCGTGGGGTAAGAAGCCGCCGGGTAATTTTACTTCGGGAATGAGTACATCGGCGAGACAAATAGTTTTACCGCATTCTGTACAAATAAAATGAACATGGTTATCGTGATGATGGCCTTCGGAACAATTATCGTGGCACAGGGCATACAACACAGAATTATCGGAAGTGGGGATGGTATGAATGATGCCTTTTTCCAGAAATGTTTGCAGTGTGCGGTACACAGTGACGCGGTCGAATTTTTCGCCGGTCTTTTTCTCAATATCTCCATGCGCCAGCGCCCCATTGGCCATTAAAAATAATTCCAGTATCTTTTTACGGCTACCGGTTACACTCAATTGATTTTTACGAAGTATTTCGTCTATCTGCGCTTCCATTGTAAAAACATTAAACAAAGACAATATTAACTGCCAAACATATTATTCGAAAAACGCTCTTCCGAACTACGTTCTTTCAACAATCGCTTTATGTCTTTTTTCAATTCTTCTATTTCTTCCTTTTTTAAGCCGTCATAAATTTTTCGTACCCGGCCGGTTTTGTCAACCAACGCAAAAAACTGGGTATGCAAAAACTGGTCGCTTATATTCTGCAGGTTATTCTGGGGATCATCTAACAGGTAACTATTCCGGGCAGTTTGATACAGGCTGTCCTTTCTACCCGTCAAAAACACCCAGCGCTGCGTATTTACCTTCATCGAATCGGCATACCATTTTAAACGGGCCACATTATCATTATCAGGGTCAACGGTGTGCGATACGATCATAAAGCCAGGTTCATCTTTATATGCCTCATAAATTTTGAGCATATTGGTATTCAGCATAGGGCAGATACTGGGGCAGGTAGTAAAAAAATATTCGGCCACATAAACCTTGCCTTCCACATTTCTTTCGGTGACTTTTTGCCCGTCCTGGTTAGTAAAGCTGAAAGGTTGAACACGGTTCACCACTGGCAGCTTTACCTCTCCATAGCCAGGTATAACCTGCGTTAAAGCCACATAAAAGGCAATTACCAACACCACAAAAAAGCCTATATAAAAAATCACTTTCCGGCTCATAACATAAATGGGTTTTTCAGGCAGCAAAGGTACGGCTACCCTTTTCGCAACCAATGACTTTATTTTATAACGAATCTTTTTGCAACTAAGTTGCATGCTTGTTCATTTACTTCTTATCTTCGAGCCATGAATTTTAGAGTAAACTGGGACGCGATGGGTGTGGCTGCTTCACTGGCCTGCGCCATTCATTGCGCAATTTTACCCCTGCTTTTAACCAGTTTGCCTGTTTTAGGCATAAATATCATTGAAAATGAGGCGTTTGAATACTTTATGATCTTCCTTGCCTTTGGTATTGGGGTTTATTCATTACGCCACGGTTATAAAAAGCATCATCATAGCACCCTGCCCATTATTATTTTTGCAATTGGCATTACCGGCTTGATTGCCAAACAAATATGGCACAAATACCAGTTGTGGATACTGCCGTTTGCCGTGTTGATGATCGTTACCGCCCATTTAATTAATTTCAGGGCCTGCCGGGTACATAACCACGCACACGAGGACGACTGCGATCATTAAAGACGTTCATAAATAGAATTATCTGCTCATTCTCCGCAATTTCTGCCCATCAACCAGCTGGCTTTTTACAGATTTGCAGCTTGTAGAGGCACTTAACAGTTGATAAATGGCTACTTTCCTACATGGGTGCAATCGGGCGTCCCTATCTATTTTTCAAAATAAGAAACAATTGCACCGGGCTTTTGTTATTTTTGTATTCAATTAAAAGAAGGAAATATCATGATCAAAACAGGAAATCCTGTCATTAGTATTTATACAGAAATGACGCCTAATCCCGAGACAATGAAATTTGTGGCTAACAAATTATTGTACCCGGGTAAAAGCATTGATTTTCCGGATGTGGAAAATGCCAAGCCTTCGCCGCTGGCTACAGAATTATTTGGTTTCCCCTTCATAAGAGCCGTATTTATTGCCAGCAACTTTGTAACACTTACAAAAACTGTTGAAACAGAATGGAACGATGTAATTCCTACCATTCGCCAGTTTTTAAAAGAATACCTGGAAGAAGGAAAAGCGGTGATCAATGAAGAAGAGATTGCAACCATTAAACAGGAAAGCACCAATATAGTGGCGGCAGATGACGATGATGTGGTGAAACGCATTAAGGAATTACTGGAAAATTATGTAAAGCCGGCTGTAGAAATGGATGGCGGTGCTATTCAGTTTAAAAGCTATAGCGATGGTGTTGTAAACCTGATGTTACAGGGCTCATGCAGCGGTTGTCCTTCATCGATGATCACTTTAAAAGCTGGTATTGAAGGCATGATGAAGCGAATGATACCGGAAGTAAAGGAAGTGGTGGCAGAAGCAGAATAAAGATTATTCGTAAACATATTTAACGCTTGTTTAGATCCCGCCTCCCGGCGGGATCTTTTTTTGTACCTACCTGAAGCGCAAAGACGACAATTAAACCATTATCCTTCGCAACGGTCAAAGAAAAACTATGTACACAATTACGTGTACTATTTTAAGGTTTACCCCTTATCTGAACAGCTAAAATTTTAATGGCACTGATTTGTTTCAACAGGATGCATTTGTTTATGCAACCGGTTGAAGAAGGCAACGTTTGTCTTAACTATAATAACGACTATTCAATTAAACTAAAATCAAGATTTATGAAAGTACACATCCTGTTTATTACTACTGCAGCAGCTACCATTTTCACAACTGTTTCAAAAGCACAAATTAACCTCGGGGCCGCAACTTCGGCTACGCTGCATTCTGCTACCAGTATTAGTACCAGTGGTGCCGGCACAGCAGTTCAGTCGATTCAAACAAATGTGCAAAGCGCTTCACAAAAAACAGTAAACACTACCAAAACGGTTACCGCCAATACCGCTTCTACAGCTAAGAAAGGCGTTGCCAATACAAGCGGAAATGTTTCCAATGTCGTTAATAACACGCAGGTCAATACAGCTGTTGGCGCCACTGCTCAAAGCAGTACAGCCACCAATGCAGCTACTCTCAACAGTGATAATAACCTGGGCGTATCGGCAGGTACTGATAAACAGATTGGCGTAAGCGGCAACACCAATAACCAGGCAACCGAACAGGCTAGCGGCGCTGCTATTGAAAAAGTTCAGCAAACAAAAGGAGCTGCTATTTCAAAAACACAACAAACGGCCGGTAAGGTGAGATCAACGACTGCCAACACTACGCAAGCGGCTAAAGAAACCGCGTCTAATACCCATGCAGGTGTTTCAACTTCAACGGAAGCCAATAGCGCAACAACAGTAAAAGCAAGCAAGCAATAATAGGCCATCATTCATTAGAACATGCCTTCCCGGCGTTGAGCCGGGAAGGTTCTTACAACCTGCACGCACAAATTAGTTTATGAAACGTCCATGACATCCCGATCTATAGGGACCATTATGACACAAGGACGCTGCCAGTTGGCGAATTGGGATGGAAAGTTCCCCCATCCAGCCGGGCATCTGGTTAAAGTCAATAAATATTTTCAGATGAAAAAAGTAATCGCCCTTTTTCCACTTGTTTTTGTTTGCATGATCTTACAGGCACAACAGGCCGATTCATTGGTTCTTCCAAAAAAGAAAATAACCTTTACAACGGGCGTAGGCTTTAATGCTGCCCTGAATTATTATGGCCGTACAGATAGCTTAAAAAGCCAGGGTATTTATCCTTTTGCGGGTATTACGTTAAATAATGGCCTGTATCTGTTCTCCAATTTTATATTTATCAATAACGCAGTTGCTGCTTCTTATGCCGCCACCACTGTAGAGGCAGGGTATAAGTTCAAAAACAAAAAAGGGAATTGGAAGGGAAATATTTTTGGCACACGCTTTTTTTATAATGGAGACGTAAGTCTGGTGCAGTCGGTTGTAAAAGAACAGGCTGGTATAAACCTGAACAACAGGAATAAAGTAATTGCCATATACGGTGGCGTTGATGCAAAATTCAGCAATCAAACTGATTTTGGCGCTTATGCGGGACTGGATCATTCTTTTCGTTTCGATTCGGTTGGTAAAAGAGGGGTTATTGTAATCACTCCTTCCGCCTATAGTTATTTTGGCACGCAGCGTTTCACTAAAACCTGGATGCAGGAAAAACGCTTTCTGATCATACCGGTAGGTGAACAAGCGGTTACCCAAAGCAGCAGCAGGTTTGGCATATTATCGTATGAGCTTTCCTGTCCTGTTATATATGGTATCGGCAAAATGAATATCATTCTTACGCCCGCATATGTAATTCCACAAAATGTTATTACAACTAATGGCGCTGATTCCCCAAAAGCAGACAATCTTTTTTATACAACAGCAGCTATCCGGTTCGACTTTTAACCATTTAACGGGTAAATTAATAAACCTGCTTGGCTGTATTGCAGGAATGCAGTAAATTCAACAAAACAGCAGGTTTATGACCTTTCTGTATATTTTTGGAACATTAGTGGTAGTTATAGTGCTACTGTTGATAATTGCCTTGTTTTTACCAGATGGGTATTTTATTGAAAAATCAGCTATTATAAAAAGACCTTGCGCTTTTGTAATGGATAAAGTGGCCGATTTTCATAACCACATTCAATGGAATCCCTGGCACCAGAAAGGCGGCAGCAGTGAAACTAATATCACCGGCTTATCTAAAAGACCGGGGCATAAATATTCGTGGAAAAAAACGAAGTTAGGCACAGGCAGCCTGACCCTGCGTGATATTGATGAAAAACACATTCATTTTGACTTTGAATTTATCAATCCTATAAAGATTACCTCCCGCGATAACTGGCTTTTTGAAGAATGGGGAAATGGTGAAACAAAAGTAACCTGGCAAAACGCTGGTGCGCTGCCTTATCCCATGGGGCGATTAATGGGTTATATGATACATAAAAGCCTGAAGCAACAGTTCGCCGAAGGATTGAAAAGCCTGAAAACTTTTTGTGAAAAATATTAGCCCTATTATTCCTTATTCCGGCATTGAATTTCGAAATACTTTAATGGCCAATGTTGGAAACAACCGCATCAGATGAATAGCCAGCCATTCCTTTGCAAAAGGACGGCCTACATATTTTTCAAATTTTCCTTTCCGTATTGCATTCAGTATTTGTTGCGCCGTTTTACCGGCTTCATAACCATGCCCTATGTTTTTGCCCAGTTGGTTCAGTTTCTCTCCTGAAGCTGTAACCGCATTTAATGAAACCTGGGTTTTAATATAGCCGGGCATAATAATAGTAACCTGAATATTGTCTTTATATACCTCCGCCCGCAAACAATCAAAAAAACCATGCAGGGCGTGCTTTGCAGCTGCATAGGCCGAGCGCATAGGGGTTCCTATTTTACCCATAACACTGCTGATCACAACGACATGTCCGGTTTTTCGCTGTTGCATGTGTGGTAATAACAACCGGGTCAATTCTATGTAGCTGAAATAATCAATTTCCATTACTTTTCGCTGTACTGCAGGCAATGTATCCTTTACCTTGGAGCGTTGGCTGATACCACCGTTGTGGATCATAATATCCACTTGTGCAAATGCACCTATCGCTTCCTGTACTTTTGTTGGAAACGTGTCAGCGGCTTCCAGGTCGAGCGGCAGTACATAAATATTGGAATGGCCGGCCTGCTGTTGTACACGTTTCAACTCTTCTTTACGCCGGGCCGAAATAATGACCTTTGCTCCCTGCTTTGCCAGTTCATAGGTAAGTGATTCACCGATGCCCGAAGAAGCGCCGGTGATCCAAACGATCTTATTGGTAAAATAACTCAATTGAAAAGTATTAATTAGCCCAAATATCGGAAACCAACAAGAAAGTATAGAAAAAATGGGTTGCCCTAATTATATCTTCAATAAGCTATATTGCATTTTTTTACATAATGAATTACGAAGAAATTATACAGCAGTTTGTTAATGACATGCGCAACACCACGCTTCCCGAATATATTGCAGTGGTAGCGGGTATTGCCAGTGTATTTTTTTCTAGAATTGAAAATATCCTGGTGTATCCGGTCGGGCTCATAAGCACCGTAATTTATATTTTCCTGAGTATGGGTGGCCATCTGTATGGAGAAGCGAGCGTTAACCTGTATTATACCATCATGAGCATTTACGGTTGGATCCTCTGGCTAAAAAAAGACCAGCAACAACATTACCTGGTAACCGTTCAATTTTCAACCCGGCGCGAATGGTTGCAACAATTATTATTCTGTGCATTTTTTTATATCGCCATTTTTAGCGCATTGACCTGGCTGAAGTATGCTTTTGCCTCGGCCACTATTCCCTGGGCTGACGCATTTGCCTCTGCTACCGCTTTCACCGGCATGTGGTTGATGGCTAAAAAGAAAGTGGAAAGCTGGTACTGGTGGATTGCTACCAACATAGCCTCTATACCGTTATACTTTGTTAAACACTATGTATTCACCAGTGTTTTTTATTTTATACTGCTTGTAATGGCCGTATTTGGCTTAGTGGAATGGAGAAGACGGGCCCTGCATTCGCATAATAAAATAACGGAATGAAGAAAGTAGTTATCATAGGCCCTGAGTCAACAGGCAAAAGCACATTATGCGAGCAACTGGCCAATTACTATAATACCAGTTGGGTACCGGAGTATGCCCGTGAATATCTGCTGCAACATGGCACCAATTATACCTACGATGATCTACTTCCCATAGCCAAAGGCCAGCTTGCACTGGAAGAAAGCTATACCCAAAAAGCGATCGATTCAAAACTGTTGTTCATCGATACCGATCAATACGTAATGAAGGTATGGTGCGAATTCGTATTCGGTAAGTGTCATTCCTGGATACTCGATCAGATTACGAAAAGAAAATATGATTTATACCTGTTATGCAATATTGACTTACCCTGGGTAGATGATATTTTACGCGAGTACCCCGACCCGGCCCCCCGGCAACAGTTATACACTATCTACAAAAATATCCTGATCAATCAATCTGTTCCCTGGGTTGAAATTTCAGGAAATTATGATGAACGGCTACAAAAAGCCATTCATGCGGTAAACGATTTATTTGTTCCATAGAACAGTTTTTATTGTTGCGCTGTTGTTGTAATATGCAAAAAGCGCTGCATAACAATCATCGCTTGCTGTTCTATACCGGATGGGTTCTATTAAGTATTATACAAGCTACTAATACAGAACTATTCGATGATGAAGCCTATTACTGGGTTTACTCCCGTTTTCTCGATTGGGGTTATTTTGATCATCCGCCAATGGTCGCAGCATTGATAAAAGCGGGTTATGCCATTTTTCACAACGAACTGGGGGTTCGCATTTTTATCATTGCCTTAAACACCGCCACCATTTTTTTAGTTCAACAACTTACCTGTAAAAAAGACGATCGATTATTTTATGCAGTGGCGCTGTCCATCGCAGTTGCGCAGATAGGCGGTATCCTGGCGGTCCCTGATATACCCCTGTTATTTTTTGTAGTGCTTTTCTTTTGGTTGTACCAGCGGTTCCTGCAAAACACAAACGTTATTAACTCCCTGTTACTGGGTATTTGCATGGCATGTATGCTCTATAGCAAGTATCATGGTGTACTCGTGATAGCATTTACATTATTATCGAATGTAAAGCTATTTGCCAATCGCTACACCTGGCTGGCTGGTCTGGTTTGCCTGCTGCTATTCACACCGCACCTTTACTGGCAGTATCAGCATAACTTCCCATCCATTCAATACCATTTGTTCGAACGAAATGCATCTAATTACAGATTCGCTTTTACTACTGAATACATAGTGGGACAAATAGCTTTTGCCGGCCCCATCATAGGTTGGTTTTTGCTTTGGGCGGCATTCCGGTACCGCACGGTCTCGCTCCTGGAACGGGCCATGAAATATACGTTAGCTGGCATCTATATCGCCTTTCTTATAAGTTCGTACAAAGGAAGGGTGGAGGCCAATTGGACCGTAGCGGCATTTATTCCATTAATGGTATTAAGCCATCGGTACCTGGTTAAAAATTATCATTTACAAAAATGGCTATACAGGAGCATCCCCATTACTTTATTGCTGGTATTGGCATTACGTCTTTATATTATGTCGTGGTTTCCACCTGTTGCATGGATTAAGCGGAATGAGTTTCATGGAAACCAGGTGTGGACAACCGCTATGCAAAAGAAAGCCGGGGGCTTACCGGTTGTATTCATCGATACTTATCAGCAGGCTTCCAAATACTGGTTTTATACAGGCATGCCTGCCTTCTCAATGAACTCCCCCTATTATCGCCGTAATAACTTTAATATGTGGCCTATAGAAGATTCGCTGATTGGTAAAGCTGTTTATATGGATGTACCACAGGATAACGATTATTTCAGGCGGATCTTTACACCGCACGGATGGCCTTTTCCACATGATGGCGTACAGCCAGGTTACTATTCTTTTTCGAGGGTATTATTTACCGGCATCAACTGTTCTGTTTCAGATGGACACATTGTACGGTTAACTGCAAAAGTTTCCATTCCGGATAATTATATGAGCCTTTTTCAGCAACCAGCCTATAGTGAAACACCTATTTGGCTGGCGGTTTATAAAAATGGGGATGTAAAAACTTTTATTAATACCAACACGACCGTTAAAAGGTTTACAGGTAAAAACCTTCAGCTTTCCTTTACTATTCCTTCCGGATTAGCTGCCGGTGATTATACCGGCAGGTTATGTATTGGAACTATTTTGCCGGGATTTCCGACCATCAACAGCACTGAGATTGACGTGCATGTTGAATAACTATTGCAATATCTTTTGAATATCGGGGTCATTCTGAAGATGTGTCATTTGCCGCATAACCCATGGATAACGGGAGGCCACATAACGCGACAATGGCTTTACTGTATATTTTTTGGGATTGGGCATACAGGATGCAATCATGGCCGCTTCCTGGCGGCTGAGCTTTTTAGCAGGCTTTTTAAAATAATTCTGTGCAGCCGATTCAATTCCAAAAATACCCGTTCCCATTTCGGAAACGTTCAGGTACATTTCCATGATGCGGTTCTTCCCCCACATCAATTCTATCATAAATGTGAAATATACTTCCAGGCCTTTGCGAAACCAGCTGCGACCCTGCCACAGGAAAACATTTTTAGCTACCTGCTGGCTGATGGTAGAAGCCCCTTTTACCCGGTTCGGTTTCTTTTTATTGTATTCCATCGCTTTATTAATGCTCTTCCAATCGAACCCGTTATGGTCGGGGAACAATTGATCTTCTGCAGCAATAAAAGACAACCGGGCATATGATGAAACATCTTTCATGGGGACATAGTCTCTTTTCAACCCATTACCGGTTATTAAACTGCCCAGCTGGGTTAAGGTAAAAGGCGGGTCAACCCACTTTAACAGGAGAATATAAAATAACTGGAATAGAAAGAGAAAGAGGAAAGTCCTTTTTACAATTCGCCAGATGCGAAGGGCTTTTTCTTTCGTTTTAGTTGACATGAGTAAGGAACTACTTTGGTCTGCAAGATACAATTTTGCTTGCTGTTCCCTTAACGTCGAATGGGGTGACTATATTTTCCTATCTGGTATTTTTCACATATACCACTTTATATTTTCCACCAGCTTTATCGCTTCTGTTCTGAAAATAGGAAATGGCGAATCCGGTTGCAGCCACGCCGGCAGCTATACCTAAGGGTAGCAATTTGTTATTAGCCGAAATAGACTCCTTTCTATAAGCCGTATTAACCAGCTCCAGAACCAGGAATGCTACACCGCCAACTTTCATCAGTCGGGGAATGGTTATTTGGGCAAACCCTCTTTTTCGCCCCCAGGTATATTGACTGGTAAAATGAAACGATTTTATATTGTGGTAGTCGATACCAAAGGTATAGGACACGGTATCGAGGGTAGAACCAAAATCAGTAGGTACCAGCTTGCGCTCCTGTTGCAGAATGATTATGGAATCGTGCCGGATATCTTTGATAAAACCATTTATGGCAAACCCATTGTAGGTAACGGCAGAAATAAATTCCCCGGGGTAATAGGTCTTTAAAGTCCGGTTGTTACGTTTTTTTAGAACAATAAAATCTGAGGATTGCGATAAGGTTGCTTCTGCTATTGATACCAGTAATATAAAAAGTAAAGCTTGCTTCATTCGGCAACAAGTTACACAGGGCCTTTTTGTTTTTTAACTAATAATTTGTTAAAGACTACCCCGTAATGAGGATAATATGAAACGGTAAAAAGGGGGGATTGTTTTGTTCTTATATCGAATAGACCCGTTATTTGATCTTATCAGATAAAAAATAGGTGCCATAAAAAAGGGCTAAGCCAAAACCAGCCAGTATAATACCCGATACTTTATTAATTAATGAAATGTTATGCAGGGTAAGCTTGGTGCGTAATTTACCGGCCAACATTACTTTTAATATATCTGCGGCAATATTAACGGCCAGGCAAACAGAAAAGATCAGCAGACGCTGGTTAAAACTGTATTTGGAAAATGCGGTTGCGGTTCCCAGCCAGAAGATAAATACGCTGGGATTAAGGGTATTTAATAAAAAACCGCTTGACAGGATCTTGAGCATTTCCCACTTTCGAACCTTTATTGCTTTACCATCGGCATCAGTACGAAGGGTCACTTTTTTAAAAAACAAATAGTAAATACCAACGGCTACCAGGAAAGCGCTCCCGATATATCCAATAATATTTTTGTACTCCAGTAATCCCGAAACAAAATCCGAAAAGGCATTACTGATGAATACTAATATAATATCACTCAGCCATACCCCGGCTACAAAACTCAGCCCGCCGGTATGACCGTTATTTAAACTTTGCTTTATGATGGTAAATATTACGGGCCCTACAGAGAGAGCAAGAATACAACCCAGCGTTAACCCACTTATTATGGCTTGCCACATGCTGATACCTTATAGATCTTCCAATTTTTTAATACGAATACGCAAGGTAGGTAAACATACCGGGGATTTCGAAATTTAGAGATTTCGAAATTTGGGGATTAATATTTCTGCTGACATAAGATCGCAAAATTACCAAATCCAAAAATCGAAAATATCAGGCTGGTTGCGAAATAGTGCCCGTATCAATGAATTTTGCCCAGTCTTCATACATCTTACCCTTCATAACACGTGGGAATTTATGCTGCCCGCCAATCTTTCCCTTCAAATGCATAAACTCCATGAATTTTGAAACAGGCAGTACGTTCAGGTAAACTTCTTTCAGCGCACTTTTTCTTTCTACCGCATAGTCATCATTTAGATCTTTCAGGCTGTTGTCTATTTTCTCACGTAATAGATCTGTATCAACTGTATCATCACAGGCTATCCACCATTCGTGGGCAAAGAACAAGCCATGAGGAATACCGGCCACTGTGTACTCGGGAATGTTCACATTCATTTCTTCACTGGCCAGTTGTATGGCTTTATTCATGTTGTCAACACTCAGGTGCTCACCCACGAGACTCAAAAAATGTTTGGTGCGGCCAGTAATGATAATTTCACAACGTTCTTTATCAACGAACCGAACGGTATCGCCAATTAAATAACGCCATGCGCCGGCTGTGGTGCTTAGTAAGATCGCATAATCTCTCCCTTCCTCAACCTGGTGAATCATCAGGACTTCAGGATTTTCTACCAGGTTACCATCTGCGTCAAAATTGTCGTCGTTAAATGGTACAAATTCAAAAAAGATATGATCGTTCAGGGCAAGCCGCATACCGTTGGATTGCTGACGGTCCTGGTATGCAATAAACCCTTCGGAAGCAAGATAAGTTTCAATAAATGTAAGCGGTTTGGCTACCAGTTTATTAAAGCCTTTTTTATAGGGCTCAAATGAAACGCCGCCGTGAACAAAAAAAGCCAGGTTTGGCCACATGTCGTGGATAGAATTGAGCTGATAACGCTCTATGATCTTTTCCATGCACATTTGTATCCAGGCCGGAACGCCTACGACAAAGCCGATATCCCAGTTCGGGGCTTCTTCAACGATGGCTTCAATTTTACTGTTCCAGTCACGGGTACGGGCAATTTTTTTACCTGGTTTATAAAAAGGAGAAAACCAAAATGGTACTTTTTTAGCGGTTATGCCACTGAGGTCGCCGGCATAATAACCGGGTCCCTTTTGCAGGTCGGTGCTACCGCCCAGCATTAACCAGCCTTTGCCAATACTTTTTACCGGAATATCGTGGTAGGTGCGTAAGGAAAGTAGTTGTTTGATCATGACGATGCGGTTACCCCGCATCAGATCATTGGTTATTGGTAAATATTTGCTGGCAGACTCAGAGGTTCCGGAGCTGAGGGCAAAGTATTTTATCTTTCCAGGCCAGCAAATGTCTCTTTTGCCTTCCAGGGTTTTATGCCACCATTCAGAATAGATCTTGTTATAATCGTATGTAGGAACAAGCTGCTGGAATTTTTTTCCGGCATGTTTACTTAACAGGATCTCATCGAACCGGTATTTTTGACCGAATTCGGTAAACCGGGCTTTCTTCAGCAATTTCTTTAGCACCCTGATCTGTTGCCGCCTCGGAGACTTGGCGGGCAATCGCAACGCTCGGGCAACCGACCGGGGTAAAGAGATATCAATTAGGGCCATTCATTAGTTGCCCGTTTGGTCAGGCATTACCAAAATTAAAGGTTTTTAGCCTGATATATTGTACATTTTGCAAAGATTAGGGTGAACGGCATACCTAAAAACAAGAAAAGCCGCCGGTTAGGGCGACTTTTTGAAATTTCTTTATTTTCGATAGAATGCCCCGAAAAGGCGACATTTTATTAAATGAGATCAATCCATAACGATCACAAATCCCCGTTGGTCTTTGGAATGGCTTCCAACAATGGTATAGGTACCACTGGCATGAATAAATGGTTTTAACCATACGGGGCATGATCTCAACTGATCAATTATTTGCCCGAACGAGAAAGCAGGTCCTTCACAGAAGATCCATTCCTTTGCCTCTTCAGGAATAGCGGTGAGGGTATAATCAGGGAAAGCCGTTAGTATGGAGCGCACTTCATTATTACTTTTTTCATCCCCGGCCAGGAAAAAAGTGGGTGTTCCCTGGTATTTGATAGATCGCTCTTCATGCTCGCGGCTTACAAATGTTATTGCAGCCCGTAGCCAGATCACCGCTTCCAGCAACCCGGTATACAACCAGGCTAATTCGCCATGAAAATGCTTTTGTACAAATTGCACCATTGCTTTATAAAACTGTCTCACATACTTACCATCTTTGCGGGTGCTTTCGCCTTTAAAATGAATAATGACACATTCGTGAAAATAATAATTGCTATGTCCTGATTGTAGAAGCCGGTAACTGAGATCAATGTCTTCGCCATACATAAAAAACTGTTCGTCGAAGCCACCGGTTTTATCCAGTACGTCTTTTTTCACCATCATAAAAGCGCCGGATAAAATATCTATTTTATTGGTCTCCTGGTTGCTTAAATGACCCATATAATACCGGGCAAATATCTTTGAATTGGGAAGCCACCGGGTTAACCCGCTCATTTTACAAAACGACACCCAAAATGAGGGAAACCCTCTTTTTGACTCCTTTAAATATTGCCCTGTGCCGTCAATCATTTGAACACCCAATGCCCCGGCGTCGGCAGTCCTTTCCATAAATGCAATACATTTTGTAAAAGCATCTTCGGGTAAAATGGTATCGGGGTTTAAAAAGAGAATGTACTTTCCGTTTGCTTTTTGCAAACCCTGGTTATTAGCCCTGGAAAACCCCAGGTTGACGGTGTTTTTTACAAACTGAACAAACGGAAACCGGTTTTGCAGGTATTCAATGCTACCATCCGTTGAATTGTTGTCAATTACCCAAACTTCCACATTCCGCTCACCGGTGGTCACAGTCATTTCGCCTATAGCCTTCCTTACCGAGCAAAGGCATTGTTCCAGGAAGTATTTCACATTATAGTTAACTATTATGACAGACAACAGCATAGATATGCAAAATAGGAAGAAATGCATACAAGTTATCAGGTTCCCCCGGGCCCCTTATCTTTGCGCCATGTTAAAAGAAACTTTAATAAACGCCACAGAAGCGGGCGCCAGGGTGATGCAGCATTATTTTAATTCAAAAAATCTGCTGATCAGTAACAAAGAAGGCATTAATAACCTGGTTACCGAGGCCGACCATGCTTCTGAAAAAGCCATCATCGATACCATCAAAGAGCAATTTCCCGATCATTTTATCATGAGTGAAGAGGCGGGCGAAATTGTCATGGACAGTGAGTATAAATGGATCATAGACCCTATTGATGGTACGGTAAATTATGCCCACGGAATACCCATTTGTTGTGTATCTATCGGTTTGGAACACAATGGTACCATGTTGATGGGCGCCGTACTGAACCCGTTTATAAAAGAATATTATTTCGCTGAAAGGGGAAAAGGGGCTACCCTCAATGGCGAGCAAATTCATGTGAGCACAGAAAGCGATCTCATGAAATCCTGCCTGGTAACCGGCTTCCCTTATACATACATTAATCAGCCTAATGGTCCGCTGGAAGCATTTTCCCGGTTCATCAGGGCCGGCATCCCGGTTCGTCGCCTGGGTTCCGCGGCTATGGACCTTTGCTGGGTTGCTGCCGGCCGTTTTGATGGCTTTTATGAGCATAAATTACAGGCCTGGGACAGCGCTGCCGGATTTTTAATTGTAGAAGAAGCCGGTGGTAAAGTAACTGATTTCGACGGCAAGCCTTATGATATGTACCAGCCTCGTATCGCCGCGTCTAATGGAAAAATACACGACGATATGTTAAAATGGGTGAATGACAAGGGGTAACCAGCCTGAGCCGGATAACTGCCGAATAATTCTATAACTTTATTGGCTTTTCATCCCTGCCTGCCCGTATTATAGCGTGGCAGGTATTGCTATTTTTAAAATGATATTATTACATTAGAACTATGAGTGAAAGAACAGAAATAAGTTCCCTGGGCGAATTTGGATTGATAGAACACCTGACCAGAAATATAGAAATACAAAATGCCTCTACCATACTTGGCGTAGGCGATGATGCTGCTGTCATTGATCATTTCGGTAAACAAACCGTTATTTCAACCGACCTGCTTGTAGAAGGGATTCATTTTGACCTGATGTATACCCCCCTTAAACACCTGGGGTATAAAAGTGTGGTCGTTAATTTGAGCGATATTTATGCCATGAACGCTACGCCAACGCATATCACGGTTAGCATCGCATTCAGCAATCGTTTTAGTTTAGAAGCGCTCAGCGAGTTTTATGAAGGCATATACGCCGCCTGCGAAAAATATGGGGTCGACCTGATAGGTGGCGATACCAGTTCTACTCAAAAAGGATTTGTTATTTCTATTACTGCCATTGGCGAAGTAACACCCGGAAAATATGTTAGAAGGAATACGGCTCAAAAAGGCGACCTGCTTTGCTGCAGTGGCGACCTGGGAGCTGCCTATGTAGGGTTGCTATTCCTTGAGCGCGAAAAGCAGATCTACCTGGAGCACCCGCAAGTGCAGCCTGACCTGGAAGGGGAAAGCTATGTGATCGGCCGGTTATTAAAACCCGAAGCCCGCAAAGAAATTATTGAGTTTCTGGAAACCCAGCAGATCGTACCTACATCCATGATGGATATCAGCGACGGGCTTAGTTCGGAAGTACTACACATTTGCGAACAAAGCCAACTGGGATGCGTATTGTATGAGGAAAAATTGCCTATTGCAGAAGAAATGCGCAATGCGGCCTTTAAATTTGAAATAGACCCAACGGCCTGTGCATTGAGCGGTGGCGAAGATTATGAATTACTGTTCACGATGTCACAATCAGATTACGAAAAGATCGTTTTAAATGAACAGATTAGCGTCATTGGTTATATGACCGATGCCGCTGATGGGGTAAAAATAAATACCAAAGGCGGACAGGTACATACCCTTACAGCTCAGGGCTGGAACGCCTTTAAAAAATAAACCGGTGCTAGCATGATGCAGAAGTTATCGTACGTTGCTTTTCTTATTGTAATTACCTGCCTGATTGGTTGTTCTGCATCGCGACAAACCTTTGATCCTCAACATAAGTACTCCAAAAAGCAATTAGAACAGGATTATCGCGTATTCCGTGGCGTGCTGGAAGAATCGCACCCCAGCCTGTATTGGTTTACCTCCCGGGACAGCATGGATTATTTTTTTGATGACGGGTTTCGCCACATCACCGACTCCATGACCGAAACGCAGTTCCGGAATGTTCTTTCTTATGTGATCAGCAAGATCCATTGCGGGCATACGGCCGTTAAATATTCAAAACAGTATGGCAAGTACCTCGATACCGCCAAAATCAAAATGTTTCCCCTGAGCTTTAAGGTTTGGAGCGACTCCATGGCGGTTACGGCCAACATCAATAGAAAAGATTCTGTATTGAAATTCGGCACGCTCGTTACCGCCATCGATGGCTACAGCGTTCGCAAGCTTACCGATACGTTTATGAATTATATCTCCGGCGATGGCAACAGCATGAACGGCAGATACCAAACCCTCAGTAATAGCGGTTCTTTCGGAAGTTATTACCGGAATGTCATGGGCCTGAAAGATCAGATCTCTGTAACGTACATAGATAGTATCGGCGCCGAAAAAACAGTCAGTGTTCCGATTTTCGACCCCTCCATAAAAGACACAACAAAAAATACTGGCAGGCCAACCGGCAAGCCGGCAAAAGAAGGGGTGCGTAGTCACCTGCCCTTCAACTCCCGGTTTGTACAAATCGATACCAGTCTGTCCTCTGCATACATGACGGTTCATACGTTTGCCAGGGGTAATAAATTACGGTCTTTCTTTCGCCAGGCATTTCGCGAAATGCAGCACAGAAATATTCAACACCTGGTGGTTGATGTACGTACCAACGGCGGTGGCGATGCCGGCATTTCAACCTTGCTGACGCGGTATCTGGCAAATAAGAAATTTAAACTGGCCGATTCATTATACGCTGTCCGCAAAAGCAGCCGGTACCACAAATACATCTCCTGGCAGCCGTTCTACTGGTCACTGATGCAATTTGTAACGCATAAAGAAAGAGATGGCCTGTACCATTTTGGTTATTTTGAACGTCATTATTTCCATCCTAAAAAACGGAATCATTTTAACGGTGATATTTACCTCATTACCGGTGGCAATTCTTTTTCCGCCACCACCTTGTTTGTAAAAGTACTGCAAGGTCAAAATAATGTGAAAGTAATTGGTGAAGAAACGGGCGGCGGGGCCTATGGTAATTCAGCCTGGATGATCCCTGACGTTACATTACCGAATACCAAAGTTCGTTTCCGGCTCCCCAAATTCAGACTTGTAATGGATAAAGACCTTGTAAAAGAAGGCCGGGGCATTATACCTGATATCCAGGTGGCGCCTACCCGCGAAACGATCCGCCGGGGCATCGATCCCAAAGCAGCCGTTATACGACGGATGATCATGCATAAGATCGGGATCGCTCAACAATAAACCCGTTGTAGTTCCAGCATACTATCAAACACAACAAAGTCGGCCTGGTAGCCTTTTTCAATCTTTCCCAGCTTTTTATCGGTAATAAGTTGTGCCGGATAAGCCGCTGCCATGCGCAATGCTTCTTCCAGTGAAATACCGGCATGTGCAACTGCATTTTTAACACATTGTAACATGGTAAGCGCAGATCCCGACAAAGTGCCATCCGGCAATGTATACCGGTCGTTGCGGAACACATGTTGATATTCGCCCGACGTTGTTTCAGCAACCGCATCGGTAATAAAGAACAGACGCTGTTGCAATACTTTTTTGGCGATATGTACCGCGGCATAATCAACATGAACACCATCGCAAACAATACTGCTCATTATAAACGGATGATTCATAACAGCGCCTACCATACCCGGTTCACGGTGCTGTAAAGGTGACATGGCATTGAACAGATGGGTAGCGGCGTGTATTCCTTTATTAAAGCCGTTCATAGCCTGCTGATAAGTTGCATTGGTATGCCCTGCTGAAATGATGATGTTGTGCTGTAGCAGCAGATCAATAATAGCATCATCACATTGTTCAGGCGCCAGGGTCATCATTTTAAAGACACCATCTCCTTTTTTCAGCAACATCGTGACCTCTTCAATGGTCGCTGTCTTTACACACGCCGACAGGTGAGCGCCCCTTTTTCCCGGATTGATATAAGGTCCTTCCAGGTGCAGACCCAGCAATCCTTTTCCGCCTTGCTCCCAATAGGCACGTACCACTTCAAATCCTTGCAGGAATTTTTCAATGGTATTGGTGGCCATGGTGATCATAAAATGCGTGCAGCCGCCATGCAGGCAATATTCATAAGTAGCCTTCAGCGATTCTATACTTAAATCTTGTGAGAACAGTTTTCCATTGCCGCCGTAGATCTGCATGTCAACAAAAGCAGGCGCCAGGGTAAACCCTTTCAGGTCTTCCGTGCTGTAATGGGTAGGAATATGATCAGCGTTAACCAAACCAACAATAACATCATTATCTGTTAGTACTGCCTTGTTGTTTTCGATGGATTCTCCTGTAAAAATTTTTCCGTTCGTATATGCTGTTAACATGCTAATTATTTGTTCATTTGGTTGGGTACTATTCAGGTGCTTTACTATGCAATGATAAACCTGTCCGCATCTTTCAGAAATGGCAGTTTATTCCGGGTCTCGTCCAGCGATTCTTTTTGAAGTGTTATGGTAAAAATATCTTCCACGGTCGGTTTGGTATATAAAACAGCTCCCATCGCATCAACGATCATACTATCTCCACTATGATATAATCCATTCCCATCATTTCCTACACGGTTTACGCCTACCACATAACATTGGTTTTCTATGGCCCTTGCCTGCAACAGGGTTTTCCAGGCATGATTGCGGCGTTCGGGCCAGTTGGCCACATAAACAAGCACATCATATTCAGGCACCAGATCGGGAGCAACAACCGAGGCGCCCCCTTCCTCCGTGGGTGGTAATGGAAAATCTTTTGCCTCCAGTTCCGATGCCACCAGGTCGGCGAGGGTAGTAGCGTCTGGCTTCTGCCTGCTCCAAACGGGGAAACGCAAATCGTAGCAAATCTGCAAATTGATCTTCCAACCTTTTACGGAAGCGATCAATCGTTTATTGCCGGGTGTGTAATGCTGGTCTTCCTGGCCATATGCAAATAAATGGCGTTTATCATAAAAACCGTATTGTCCGTTAGGCAACATCCACACCAGGCGATTGTAGTAATTCCCTTCGTCTTCAATGATCAAACTGCCGGTTAAAATGATCTTTTTTTCGGCCGATAGTTTTTTCATCCAGGTTATCGTAGTACCATCCATTTTTTCGGCCAGCTTTTCGGTTTGCATACTAAACCCGGTGCTGAACATTTCGGGCAGAATGACCAGTTCCGTTTTCTGTTGTATCTGCCTGATCTTTTCTTCAAACATTTGCAGGTTGGCGGTCTTGTCTTCCCAATGCAAATTGCTTTGTATGGTTGTAATGGTAAGTGTAGACATGATTACGTTTAGTATCTCAAAGGTAACAAATGTGCATTTCGTGTGATCAAAACTTCAAAAACCTTTCCCTTGCCGGGGTTGCGTGTATTTATTATCCCTATTTTTAATTTACTATGATCGATAATGGCATCACCATATATACCGATGGAAGCTGTCACACCCAACACCTGGTAGGCAGTTGGGTAGCGATCGTGCTGACTGGTGATGAAAAAATAATATTGCAGGGCAAAGCCCGTGATACCACGCACCATGAAATGGAGTTGCTGGCTGTTATTAACGCCATTGAATATGTATATGGTCATTATGCTGCACAAACAGCCTTGCATATTTTTTCTGATAGCCAGTATGTGACCGGTTTACCAGCCCGGAAAGAAAAATTACAATCAGCCGGTTTTCTCGTCAAAAAAGGGACTCCTATTCAGCATGCAGTCCTGGTAAAAAAGCTGTTTCAGCTCCTGGCTCAATGTCCGGTTACCTTCACAAAAGTTCCCTCGCATCAAAAAAACGTTGCGGGCTTTGTAAATTACAATACGGAGGCTGATATATTATCCAGGCAACTGGTTCGGGATGAAATAAAAAAGCTTTTTGATAAATGATCTTTAATAAAACCGACTACTGTTATTTTTGCGTATATGAGAAGTGCCACCATTCATGAGCTAAAACAGGAACTATTGAATATGCCCGCCGCTGAAATCACTGAATTGTGTTTGCGGCTGGCAAAATTCAAAAAGGAAAATAAAGAGTTGTTAACGTACCTCATTTTCGAAGCACACGATGAGCAGCATTTCATTCAATCTATAAAGAAGGAAGTGGATGAGCAATTTGCGGAGATCAATAAAAGCAATTTGTATTTCGTTAAAAAAACGTTGCGCAAAATATTAAGAAATATAAATAAACACATCCGGTATACCGGTTCATCGCAGGTTACCATCGAATTGCTGATCTATTTTTGCAAATCCATTCAGGAATTCGGTATTCCTATTCAAAAGAACCCCATTATTGCTAACCTGTATAAAGGCCAGGTTCAAAAAATAAACAAAACGCTGCTAAGCCTGCATGAAGACCTTCAATATGATTACACCAGAGAAATAGCCGCTTTAGAGGTTTGATCGTCTTCATTCACCAACCCTTAACAAAACCTTTTCTTTTGTATACAACGAAAAAATTCCAGAAGTTATCTTATATATAGGCTGGGGCAGTTATTTGGATATTTAACCATTCGAATACGTGGTTCGCAATTTGTATAATATAATTTATGTAACGTGAATACAATGAAAATTTCTATCCGGCCGGAACAACCTGCCGACATACATGAGATTGAAGACCTCAATAAATTAGTCTTTGAACAGGACAATGAAGCCAAACTAATTGATCAGGTACGGCAGGGCCCAAATTTTATTCCTGAATTATCGCTGGTGGCATTCTCGGATGATGAATTAATAGGATATATTCTGTTTTCCCGATTTGCCATCATTAATGGGGAATACCGTCATCAAAGTTTGGGGTTAGCTTCCATGATCGTTCATCCTGCGTATCAAAAACGAGGTATAGGATCTAAACTTATTACCTACGGTTTGCAAAAAGCAACAGAACTAAATTTTACAGATGTATTTGTTTTTGGGCATGAATTCTATTTCCCAAAATTTGGTTTTGTGCCGGCAGCCCGGTGGAATATTAGACCACCGTTTGATGCCCCACCCGAAGTATTTATGGCGCTTGAGTTAATCCCCAACGCATTAAAAAATGTGTCGGGGATTGTAGAATTTCCAGTAGCGTTTTCTTTAATATAATGTTGATTAATTCAGCGTTCTTTAGAGCCCTTTAAAAGACTCCTGCGATCACAACTTATATCTTACAGCCAATCCATGCGAAGCCCCGGTAAAAGGCATTATAGACAGATTGGGATTCTTTATCAATTTGGTCCTGTGAAGCCGGGGTACCAATAACCCCGTCAGTGTACCTTGCGTAATGCCTAATAAAAGATCAGACGGAAAATGCTGGCCGCCGCGATGACGCCACCAGGCTGTTGCACCGGTAGCTGCCGCAGCAACTCCATAAAATACCCATTTCATACCTGACTCGGGATAATAATCGGCATATACCTGGGCCATAAAGAAAGTGGAGGTGGCAACCAATGCCACGTGACCGGCATAAAATGAATTTTTACCGCCGCCACGAGTACGATAATCCAACGGCGTTTCTTCACTATATACATATGGCCGGTACCTGTTGGTAAAGTAGGTTGATCCGGTATAAAGCAAGCCGGTTATTGACATGGCTTCCAGATACAGGAACGACAACTTGCCAATATCTTTTCTCATGCGGTTATCGAATAAAAAAAGAACCGGCAATGGCATCGATGCATAGAAAGGTAAATAACTAATGTCATCGAGTTTTTTCGAATAAGGCCGTATTCCCCAACGATCGAAACTATTTACATTGCTTTTCTTCAAAGCCAGTATTGATTCCGGATCTGAAGGGTCTTTACTATAGATCTTCGTGAATGCAAACAACGACCATCCTGTTCCTACAGCGGTGACCGGTATATCGACACCAGGTTTTAAGGTGTATACCTCTTTGGGTCTTTCTTTTGTTTCTTTTGCTTCCGGCTGTTTAATTGGTATTGTATCGGCAGGTAGGCTGGCAGAATCGTTCTGAGCACGTACTGATGCGAATACAAAAAGGAAAGCCGGAACGACTACAGATAATTTCTTCATAGCTATCCTTTTATGTATGAATTATGACATTGTACGCATATAGTTTTGCAATGTTTATGCCATGGCGAAAGTGGGGAAATGCAGCCCTACAGCAGCATTGAGCGAAATGATGAAAGACCTTATTATAAATCAGAAAAACCCGAATGATCTTTTGAAGCATGTATTCAAAAGATCATCCGGGTTTTTATTTGCAGGTCTGCTATTATTTCTATTTCTGAGCCGGCTTCGGTTCTTCTTCTACGAAATGTTTTTCTGATAAAGAATGTACCAGCTCGGCTACCAGTGCCGTCCAACCAGTTTGATGACTGGCCCCCAAACCCGCACCCGTTTCGCCATGAAAATATTCATAGTACAAAATGAGGTCGGCATTTTCAGAGCGTTGATAGAACCAGCTATATGCGCCATGCGCAGGCCGCTTGCCATGTTGGTTAGGTTGAAACAGCGCGATCAATCGCCTGGTCAATTCTTCGGCAACCTGTACCAGGTTCATTTTATTTCCTGAACCAATGGGACATTCTACTTCCAGTTCATTTCCGTAAAATTCGCCAAAGTGGCGAATAGATTGAATGATGATATAATTAATAGGCATCCACAACGGACCGCGCCAGTTTGAATTGCCGCCGAACATATCTGACGTGGAATCGCCCGGTTCATATTGTATTTTATATTCAATGCCGCGGATGGTTACTGAAAACGGATTCTTTTCATGGTACTTCGACAAAGCGCGTATGCCCCATGGAGAGAGGAACTGTGTTTCATCTAACAGGCGTTGCAATAAGAACACAACCCGTTCTTTTGGCACTAATGATAATAAGATGGTTTTCCCGTCGCTTCTTTCTTCGTTGGGCCAGAACTTATTGTTTTTCTTCCGGTAGTTTTCAAACCAGGTGATCCGTTTTCTGAAATCATCCAGTTTATCCAACATCCGCTTTTCAATAGTCGATACCGCGAAAAGCGAGGTAAGTCCTACAATGGAAAAGATGCGCAAATGCAATGGCTCAGAACCGGCAATGGATAAGGTATCATAGAAGAATTTATCTTCCTGGTTCCACATACCCTGCTCGTTCAACGCTTCGGCAATCATTACAAAGTGCTCAAAAAATTTGGTAGCTGTATCTTCAAAAGAAATGTCGTGCATGGCAATTTCCAATGCCATATCCATCATATTCAAAGCATACATGCCCATCCAACTGGTGCCATCGGCCTGTTCCAGTTCCATATCACCATGCACCAGGTGACTGCGGTTAAAAACCCCGATGTTATCCAACCCGAGGAATCCGCCCTGGAACATGTTGTTCCCATTTGAATCCTTTCGGTTTATCCACCAGGTAAAATTGATAATAAGCTTTTGAAAAATGCGTTTCAAAAAAGTAATATCGCCTTTGCCTGTTTGTTTCTTTTCAATGCGGTATACTTCCATCGCAGCCCATGCCTGAACAGGTGGGTTCACATCACTGAAGTTCCATTCATACGCAGGTAATTGCCCATCGGGTTTCATATACCATTCCCGCATGATCAGCGTAAGCTGGTGTTTGGCAAATACCGGATCAACCATAGCCATGGGAATACACTGAAAGGCAAGGTCCCAGGCAGCATACCAGGGATATTCCCATTTATCTGGCATGCAAATGATGTCCTGGTTCTTGAGGTGCTTCCAGTCGTGGTTACGCCCGGTTAACCGCGCGGGACTTACCGGCGTTATCTGATCACCGGTAGTAAGCCACTTTTCAATATCAAAATGATAATATTGTTTGCTCCATAATAATCCAGCCAGCGCCCTGCGTTGAATTTTTGCCAATCCGGGGTTGGCTGCATTCGAAAGTACTTTTGCATAAAAAGCATCAGCTTCTTCCTTGCGCTGGGTAAAGATGTCTTCAAAGCCGTGCTGAAAAGGAGTATCTATTATTTTATTGCTGAGGCGCAGATAAATGGATTCGGACCGGCCGCCCTGTATGCGCAATTTATATACCGGTGCAAACTTTGTCCCCGATTTCTTTTGACGCAATGCCGCAATATTCTCTCCCTTTACAATGGCACCATGAAATGAATCTTTGGTGAAAGGAGATAAATTAGGTTTGCCGTTTACTTTTTCAAAGTTGGTTTCGTTTTCGGTAAACAGGGAATCGCGCGGCGGTTGAAAATATAAATAATAAGTGCCCAGTCTATGATGGGTAGCTTTTACCGAAGTTTTATCGCGCCAGGCAATGGATGGCTTCTTCTTTGAAGCATCATGACTCCAGCGATTGTAAAACCAGAGTGTAGGCAGTACTGTTATTTCCGCTGACTTGGTATGATGGTTATGAATATTGATCCTGATGCAAATATCCTGCGAGTTCTGTTTAGCGTAGGTTACGTTTACATCGAAATATTCATTGCTGTTGAAGATGCCTGTATCGAGGATCTCGTATTCCGGCTCAGTGCGGGAACGATGCCTGTTTGCAGCCAACAGATCATCATAAGGGAATTTTTGTTGCGGGTATTTGTACAAATACTCCATGTAATAGTGGGTAGGCAAATTGTCGAGGTAGTAATACAGTTCCTTTACATCCTCGCCATGGTTCCCTTCATAATTACCCAGGCCAAAAAGCCGTTCCTTCAATATAGCATCTTTGCCATTCCATACAGTGATGGCAAAACACAGGTTTTGAAAAAAATCTGAAATGCCTGCAATGCCATCTTCTCCCCAACGATAGGCGCGAAAGCGGGCCTGATCATGGGTAATATAATTCCATGCATCGCTATTTGGACTAAAATCTTCTCTGACGGTGCCCCATTGGCGTTCACTTAAATACGGTCCCCATTGTTCCAAAGGAATATTCCTTGTGGAATTAACCGCAAGTCGTTGATGTTCTGCACTCATGTTCCGGTTTTCTTCTACATTAAAAATTAGATACGCTGGCAAGCGACCGGCGGGTAAGCTTCAATTAATCGTTAATGGTACAATAATCCCATTATGAAGTTACTGTATAAGAGGCATTTAATAAAAGAATACCCCCTTTAATATGGCAGGAAATTAATAAAACATCATCAGGATATCAGGGTTAATGAATACCAGGGCATAGTAAGAATTACTTAGTTTAGCCTTGTTTCTTCTCCATATTTAAAAATGGTTTTAACAGATCAATAGGTACCGGGAATATAGTGGTTGAATTATTTTCAGTGGCTATTTCTCTCAGTGTTTGCAGGTATCGTAATGTGAGGGCGCTGGGTTGTTCGCTCAGGATGCTGGCTGCATCGGCCAGCCGTTGCGAAGCCTGAAATTCGCCCTCCGCGGCAATGACCTTCGAGCGGCGTTCGCGTTCTGCTTCCGCCTGTTTGGCCATGGCACGCTGCATTTCCTGCGGCAGGTCAATTTGCTTCACTTCTACATTCGATACTTTTATGCCCCAGGGTTCGGTATGGGTATCGATGATCTGCTGAAGCCTTTGGTTTATCTTTTCGCGCTGTGAAAGCAGGTCATCCAGTTCTGATTGGCCCAGCACACTTCGCAAGGTGGTTTGTGAGAACTGGGAAGTGGCCACGAGGTAATTCTCCACTTCTACAATAGCCTTTTGTGGTTGCAACACCCTGAAGTATACAACGGCATTTACCTTTATTGAAACGTTGTCCTGGGTTATTACGTCCTGCGGCGGTACATCCATTACCACAGTACGCAGGCTTACTTTCACCATTTTATCTATAACGGGTATTAATAAAATGAGGCCCGGACCGCGAACAGAGATTAGTCGTCCTAACCTGAAAACAACGCCACGTTCGTATTCGCGCAAGATGCGAATGGCGCTCGATAATACAAAGATCAGAAACACCACTATGACAATTGCTGAAGCCGAGATAGGTAATGTATCCATAATAAAAGAGATTTATACTGATGGTTCGTTATACGGTTCAACTTGCAGGGTAAGGTTCATAATCCCTGTTACGACTACTTTTTTTCCTTCGGGTATAAGTCCGGCCGGCGATACGGCTCGCCATATTTCTCCATGCATCCGCACAGTGCCGGCAGGGTTCAACTCACTTATTGATTGACCCGTTTCCCCGATCATGGCTTCCAGTCCCATGACTGGTTTTACCCGTTGGGCCTTTAATCCCATGCCTACTACAAACAAAAAGAAAAGCGAGGTTACACCAACCGCCGTTAAAATCACGCTCCATGAAAGACTGGCCATGGCCCAGGTTTCATCTGTTCGAATGAGCATCATGGACCCAAGCAATAAAGAAATAACGCCACCTATGGCCAGCAGTCCGTGACTCACTATTTTTATTTCAAGCAGAAATAATATAACGCCAAAAACGATCAGGGCCAGGCCGGCATAGTTTACCGGTAAGGTGTGCATGGCATACAATGCAAGGATGATACAAATGCCACCGATGATGCCGGGAAAAATAGCGCCCGGACTGTACAGTTCAAAAATGAGTCCGTATAAACCCAGCAGGAATAATATATACGCCACATTGGGATCGCTCAATATATTCAGCATTTTTTCGCCCCATCCCATCTCGAGAGATTTGGTAGAAGCATTTTTTGTTTGCAGCGCCACGGTGCCGGTACTAACGGTAATACTTTTTCCATCGATCTTATTCAATAACTCCTGATCGTTGGATGCAATCAAATTGATAACATTATTTTCCAGCGCTTCTGTTTCTGTTAGTGAAACACTGTTCAAAACTGCCTGCGCTCCCCATGCTGCATTCCGCCCACGTTTAGCAGCAATGGACCTGATGAATGCCATGGCATCATTGGTAGCCTTTGCACTCATGATGGTATCCATTTCACCTTGTGTGGATACCGGGTGTGCGGCGCCAATGTTAGTGCCTGGCGCCATGGCGGCAATATGGGCAGCCATAGTTATAAATACACCGGCTGATCCGGCATGGGCTCCACCGGGCGATACATACACGACTACCGGTACCGGTGATTCCAGAATATCGCTTACAATAACGCGGGTACTTTTCAATAATCCGCCGGGTGTATTAAGATGAATGAGTAAACAGGTTGCCTGTTCCTTTTCTGCTACTTCAATAGCACGATGAATAAAATCGGCTGTCGCCGGATTAATGGTAGCTTCTAATTTTATGGAAATTACTTTTTGCGCATACAAAGGCCAGGGGCCTGCAACTAGTAGAAAGACATATAGTAAAATGCGCGTCATAACATTCAGAAAGAAGAAGAGCTCTATCTGTAATTTACTGAAATTGCCTGGTAATAGCAATTTTATAATTTGTAGGGCCAAACGTTCAACGCCCGGTGCTGCGTTATGCGTTTTGCATTATGCGTTGGGCATAATTATATCTGAAACGCCCAACCGAGCAATAAGCAGATCAATACAATTATAGGAGAGGGGAGACGGGTGAAAGTGAGTAATAGCCAGGTTCCCAATATAACGCCAATGTTCAACATACTAACGGTACGAAAACCGATCACAGAAATATCGCGCATCATATAAATGGTGCCGGCTACCATAATACCTACTACCACGGCATTGATGCCTTCCATAGCGCGGTATACTATTACATAGCGCTGCAGGTTATACCAGATGGGAAAAAAGAATAACACCAGCAGGGCGCTGGGTAAAAAAATGGCGATCGATCCTATGATACATCCCAATACATGCCAGGTGCTGCCTTTATCTTTCATAGCCATGCCGCCCATAAAAGAAGCGATGGAAAATACAGGTCCGGGTATGGCTCTTACAATACCGGCGCCGGTATAAAAATCATCCCGCTCAATGCTGATCACGTTTTCTTTCTTATTCAGGTTTTTCCTGATAACCACTGCTGACTTGGGACGTTCAACATATTGTTCATACATCATGGGGATAAGCACCTGCCCACCACCAAAGACCAGGCTGCCGAAGCGATAGGTGTTTTCGAATAAGTTCAGGGGGCGGCGATTGGGCCAGTCGTTTTTTCTGGCCAATTCACTGATAGCTCCCGCCAGTAAAAAGATGATGGCAAACAACCAGATATTCCCCCATTTAATTTTTTTAACGGATTGCGCCTTTTCGGGAATACGTTTATCACTGAGGTTGGTAACAAACCCGCCGATAACCAGCAACACGGGAAATATCCAGGGTGATTTAAAAAGAAAATAAGTGGTAATGGTACTTACTACCATTATGATGCGGGTAATATTATTATGAATAGCAAGTCTGAAGGACCTGGTTGCGGCAAAGGCGAGGAAGCCCACCGCCATGGGTTGAATGAATTTAAAGATGCCATTACTTACAGACCTGGTATCGAAAAATTCAAGTAAGAAAGAAAAAGCCCCCATCAACAGACAGGCGGGAGAGATCCATATCAACAAAGTCAATATGCCCAATGGAATACCGCCCCGCTTATATCCTATCAATGTTAATACCTGGGTAGAAGAAGCGCCGGGCAACAACTGGCAAAAAGAATTATACTCCAGCAATTCCTGTTCGGTAACATCGTGCCTGCGATGAACGAAGGTTTTCATCATCATACCAAAATGACCTTGCGGTCCGCCAAAGGCAGAAACACTATGAAGAAAAACCGCTTTTAAAAAAGGTATATGGCGCAGAATTATCATTCCCATTCTTTCAAAACCCGAAAAAACACAATTTAGGCATTGTACTACACTTCGACGACTTATAACGATGGTTTCCAGCGCGATCGGGGTTCAAAATAATTCCAGCACATCGCCGACAACCGGCGGGTAAGCACCCAGGCTTCATTTGAGTTTTCCCAACTTTGATCGGTCAGATTTTTGGTAGTCACCGAAAATATGTACGGACCATGTGGCGCCATCACCAACAAAATTTCACTGCGTGATGCATTTACACAACCATTTTTGGAAGCTACAAATATATACGGTGGAATTTCCGCAATCGCCTGTTCATCGTTATAATTTCTTCCGAGCAAACGAATCATTTTTTCACCGGACTTTTTGCTGATCGCTTCGCCCCGATAAATTTTTTCCATCAGCGTTCCCATTTCGCGGGGCGTGGTTTGTCCCCACCCATACTCTTGCCGGTTTGCCTCCCGGCCTGGTGTTCTTGAATTTACTCTTGTATAAATCATGCCCAGTGAATCGAGGATCTCATTGATGCGGGTGCCGGAACCAGCCAGGCTTTGCAACCACAAACTGGCGGTATTGTCGCTGGTGGTCAGCATCAGCATCATCACTTTATGCAATCCTATTTTTTCACCGGATTTAAATGATCCCAGAATATCTTCCCCGGCGTATAATAGTGAATCTTTGTACTCGAGTAATTGATGATATTCCAACTGGCCTTTTTCTATCTTATCCTGGATGCCTAATAAAATGGTAACCTTAACCATGCTGGCGGTTGGAAAAACTGAATCTGCATTGAATAGGGCGACTTTGCCGGTACGCAGGTTTTTGACATACACGCCAATATCGCCGTGAAGTGTTTTCGCCAATTCCTGAATTTTTTGCTCCAGCCGGTGATCGGTCTTTTGCGCCAATAAGGTATGAGAAATAATAATAAGAAATGAAATAATAGTACTATTTTTCATAATATGATTAGGTTCAATAAATTTCTCATGTGTTGTTTACATGGGTACGAAGATGAGCCGAAATCATTTTATACTAACTACGTTTGTCCGTTATCGATAGAACCCATTTCTTTCTATTTCCTCAATCACTTTATCAGGGAGCAGGTAGCGGATAGATTTACCCTGTTTAATATTGTTGCGAATATGCGTAGCAGAAATTTGCAGCAGCGGCGCATCCATCACAGTGATGTTAGCTTGTTTGAAATTATTGATCACTTCATGACCGGGCCGCCGGTAAACATAAATGGGGCAGTGCTGCAAAATAAATTCATAGTTCTTCCATTTGGAAAGATTCTCAAAGCTGTCGCTGCCCATGATAATGGCAAACTGATTCGTTGGATATTTTTCCTGTAAATAGGCCAATGTATTCACGGTATAGGATGGCTGCGGCAACCGGAATTCGATGTCGCTGGCTTTTAATTTAGGTTCAGTTTCTATGGCTAGTTGCACCAGGTACAGGCGATGATATGAGTTCAATAAACTGGCCGATTGTTTAAATGGATTTTGCGGTGATACCACCAGCCAGATCTGATCAAGATCAGAGTTGTGCAACATGTAATTGGCAATGATCAAATGACCATGGTGAATTGGATTAAATGATCCGAAGTAAAGTCCGACTTTCATCTGCAAATAATAATTGTAATTCCGTTTTAAAGGTCTTGAAATAATCGCGAGTAGCGATGTATAATATCTGCAAAGAAACAGATTCAATAATTGCTAACGTGCATGAGCCGCGACGTATCTGTAAAACAGGTCAAAACAAAGCCCTGGATTGTACACGCTGCCTGGCGGCCTCGAAACATTGTATTGTAATTGAGGTGCATTTCCTGACAACGCGATTAAATATGTTATTTACTTTAAAGCGACTCTTCGTAGCTTAGGTATAGCGCTTGGAAAGGGAGGATTGGGATCGCCAACTATAAGACTGATGTTTGAAACTTTAGTACTGATGTTTGAAACTTTGCATTCAATGTTTTAAACGCTCCCAAAATCTTTTAAACCTTACACACGATCTTTTGAACTTTGCATCCAAAGTTTAAAACCTGGGCGAAATGTTTTGAACTTCCCACAGCATCTTCGAAACTTTCCAATCAAAGTTTACAACGATGAGACGTAAGTCCGAAACTATGAGACGTAAGTTCGCAACTATGAGACATAAGTTCGCAACTTTGGCGAAATGTTTGAAACTTTCCACTCAATCTTTTAAACTTTCGACGCAATGTTTTAAACTTTCCACACGATCTTTTGAACTTTCCACGCAATGTTTTGAACTTTCCACACGAAGTTGCAAACTTGTAAAGTAATGTTTGCAACAGTTGTGGCATATTTAGCAACTTACGCGGCATAGTTAGCGACTTGTGCTGCATAGTTAGCAACTTGCTGTGTAAAACGATTAATTTCATTCCATTCCTCTTCCAGATTGTTGTTTATGGTTGGAACCTGGTCCATTAATTTTTAGCCCTTAGAATTTGATCCAGGAGAAGATGGGTGCAGATAAACATTAAAAGGAGAAAATTGCCGAAATCGTTTCAAGATCTTGAACATCCATATGGTTAACCATTAACTTATACCATAATAATAAAGGATGTTGAACTTCAACTAAAAAAACGTGAGAAAAAAGCAGGCCTAAAAATTAGTTTCCCTTAAACAACGCCCAGTTCTTCTACAAAAATATTATCGGCTTCATTCAATCGTAAGCTGAGGTTATAACCAGCCACCGTTATTGAGATGGGATCACCCAGGGGAGCAATCTGTTCTACCTTAACCAATTCACCCGGCACACAACCCATTTCCATTAATTTCAGGAACAAGTCATTGTTCTCAAAAGAAAGTATGCGGGCCACGGTTCCTGTTGTTATTTCTGATAATCGTTTCATAATTCAATAGTCAACAAATGTAGCTTTGTATTATTTAATGACTGTTACGAATTTCGAAAAATGACTAATAAACAATCCCCGCTCATTCAATTTCACTTTTTATTACCAGTTTCCTTTACCCAGCGAACCCTCGCTAAAGCAGTAATCCGGGATCTCTTTAAGAAGGAGAAGACCCGATTGGAACAGCTGCAGTACATTTTCTGTTCGGATGAATATCTTTTAGAGATCAACAAACAGCACCTGAACCATAACTATTATACTGACATTATCACCTTTGATCTTTCCGAAACACCCGATGCTGTTACCGGAGAAATATATATAAGTATTGACCGGGTTAAGGATAATGCCCAGACCTATAAGGTCTCCTTTAAACAAGAGTTATTACGGGTAATCTTCCATGGCGCTTTGCATTTATGCGGATATAAAGACAAGACTGAAAAAGACCAGGCCCTCATGAGAAAGGCTGAGGATAAATATCTACAGTACTATTTATCAAAAGTCAAGTAATCCTTTGATGTTGTGAGCGTTTTGGTTCCACGTGGAACAGGATATTCACCATTAATGTTGAGATTCGTCATTTGTTTTGAGGTCCATATTGATAGGGTCTAAAATAATAGTCCAATCCATAACTCAATTCTCTTTGGTTCTTGCATATTGAAACGATCATATCGCCCCAACTGTATTGGCTGGAAAATAAAAAAACTCTGTTGCCAATTACCCCTCTAATACCAAAAGAGATTACTTAACAAGCCGGTGAGAAACTATATAAACCAGTTGGGCTGGTCCTATCAGAGGGTATGTCAGAGGAAAACTAACCTTTAGAGTAAGACAAGTTCTAAAGCCTCCCACCCATATCCGGTTTGAAATGTTCCCAGGTATCAAAGGGAAAAACAACAAACCATCGCCGCTTACCTCCTATAACTGTATCATCCCTTACCCGGAATATAGCCTGGCTAAACCCAAATTTCCTGGACTTGCTCCACCAGGTATTGTCTTTATGCAAACAGTCACAGATTAGCCTGATCTGAATTCCTACATGTTTTATGCTTTTAGTTGAATTGGAGCAGGTTCTGGCCGAGGCTATTCAGTTTCAGCAAAGCTGAACAACTATACCACATTAGCGAATAACTTTTCGGCGTCAGTGACTAAGGATGCGGTATCCTGAACTTAGGATGCGGTATCCTGAACTCAGGATGACGTATCCTGGGCCAACATTGGTGCATTCTGATCTCAGGATGACGTATCCAGACCCAACTTTGGAACATTATGATCTCAGGATGCCACATCCTGATCCAACTTTAGGTTATACCTGGCTAACTATGAGGCAAAGTGAGTCAACCTTGGCTCGTGCGTACAGAACATACGAGACAAACTTGAGTACTATCTTACAATAGTTGCCAACTGACATCGTATAGTGAGCTCCGGATGAGTCTTCGGGCATTTTGGATACACCTTAAAAAATAATAGAGCTAATATCATTGCAGATGTATGATTCATAATTCGTACCCCAGATAGCATACATACACCCAGATATTACATAGCAGTGTACTTATGAATTATCTGAAGACTCTGCTTCCCTTGCCCAGACATTAAAACATGATCCTTTAAACTTCAAGAAACCCTACATCTAAATACTAACTCAAATTGCATTGGGTTAAGTAGAGGAGTTTGTAAGTCCGGGGCTTTCAGGATACACCTATCTATAGTATCTGCTAAGTCTTAAGCTGAATTGACCATCTAACAAATCCCTTAACCCCGCACCCTAAAATATCAATTAAGGCTTTAAGGAAGACTGACTATTCGCCGTAACAATTACTTTTATTTCATCCTGCCTCACCGGTTAATTTATCCCAGCCAATACTTAACCCGCCATTTGTTGGTGCATTGGTAATAAAGACCACCAGCTTGGACTTGTTGTTTGCAGCAAGTAATTGCTGCTACCCCAATCACTTCGATATATCACCATAGGAACTGGAGTCATTCCAGTCGCTGCCGACCAGCTAGGTCAAGAAGATGCAAGTATAAACCCATAAGGGAATGATACTCTAATGGACAAACTCACCCTTAAAGCCTTATTTGTTTGACAATGTTCTTTCTTGGGATATCCAGTGCTGCCTATGCGCAGCTTCAAAAATGCAAATATGATCGCCAATATCGGCAACTCCTCATCCTTTGTTAAGCGCGGATATGGAAACCAAGCTACTGTTGGCAGGTTATCGTCTCCTTCTCATCTAAAGTTCCACGTGGAACAGATTTACAATTAGTTATAATGAGCTACTACTATTCAAGAATGGATGAACCTCATACTGAACCAGTCCCATCTGAGGTAGATAGTCATGAGTTAAACCGACAGGTAATGACGAGAGCTGGTTTCAATGGGTTAGAAGCAGGCGTTATTTCTGGTCAAAGGGGTGTTTCGGACATGGCTATACCTAGACCATCACTGTTTAGAACCTGTTTAGTGCAGATAGAAAGCAGAAAAGTGAAGTGGAAAAGCAACAAGATCGGTATTAAAACAACGGGAGAAATGGTCGATGGAAGATGGAAACCGTATGTATTTTAAGGCAAATTATCAGAAAGCAATTGTAAAATTGCCCGTCTTATTGATCACAGTCCAACATGAATAAACCCTGGTGCGGGGTCATTCTGGAAACACCCATAACAACTTCCATTGTAAATTATTGGTCCAGGTTTGGCGAATGATCAAGTCACTTACTGCATGTACCTCTTCCACCTCATATTTATAAGGGGTAAGCATATCGGGACTCCATCCCTTCCCAGGTGAAGGACTTCCACTCCAACATAAATAATCAGTCAAAAATTAACCAAGGGGAGTCATTCAAAAAGCATAAAGCACCGGGTAACTTGCAGGTAGGATTCCCATTCAACGTGTATACGGTAGCAGTTAAAACCTGAATCACTCAAGGTTATTACTCAACCCCAATGTAGGACTGAATCAATTAGTAAGAAAGTACATTCATCCCACCTCTATACAGGTCCATTATCCAAAGAAAACGAACCGCCTTATTAAAACATTTAGTCTGGTATCCAGCCGGCGATGCCGTACAACGCGCGAGAAGAATAAAATAGATGCGGCATTTGATTGTATTACCAAGCTGGATACAACTAATACCAGGTAACGATTAATCATGCGCCCAATCATACACTATTATACTGAAATGACATCCCGATAAACCCATATTTCTATCCCAGATACTTCCTCACTCCTTATTTCCTCTTAGCATTCCTTTTCTCTTTTTACCCCTTGACATGCATCATGTAATTTTGCAGCATGTTTCCAGAATATGATGTTATTGTAGTAGGCGCAGGTCATGCAGGTTGTGAAGCTGCCGCTGCTGCCGCCAACCTTGGTTCAAAGGTTCTTTTAGTAACTATGAACATGCAAACCATTGCTCAAATGAGTTGCAACCCGGCCATGGGTGGTATTGCCAAAGGCCAAATTGTACGGGAGATTGATGCCATGGGTGGTTACTCCGGTATTGTTACCGACATGAGCATGATCCAGTTTCGGATGCTGAACCTTTCAAAAGGACCAGCTATGTGGAGCCCGCGTGCTCAAAATGACCGCATGTTGTTTGCTGCTACCTGGCGGGAGCTATTGGAAAAAACACCCAATGTTGGTTTTTACCAGGATATGGTAAGGTCGCTCATTATTAAAGATGGCCGGGCTTGCGGTGTTGTTACCGGCCTTGGTCATGAAATTCCTTCCAAATCAGTTGTTATTACCAGCGGTACTTTCTTAAATGGTATCATTCATATTGGTGAAAAACAATTCGGCGGGGGCAGGGTAGCTGAAAAAGCAGCCACCGGTATTACCGAACAATTGGTAGAATTCGGCTTCGAAAGCGACCGTCTTAAAACCGGTACACCTCCACGTATTGATGGCCGCAGCCTCGACTACAGTAAAATGGAAGAACAACAAGGTGATGAAAAAATAGTCGGCTTCTCTTATACCGATACTAAAAAACCTGTTGAACAACGCAGTTGCTGGATCACCTATACCAGCCAGAAAGTACACGATATTCTAAAAACCGGTTTCGACAGAAGCCCTATGTATGCCGGAAGAATTGAAGGGGTTGGACCAAGGTATTGCCCCAGCATAGAAGACAAGATCAACCGCTTTGCCGAAAGAGAAAGGCACCAGCTTTTTATTGAACCCGAAGGCTGGAATACGGTTGAGATCTATGTAAATGGTTTCTCTACTTCCTTACCTGAAGAAGTTCAATATGCTGCCCTGAGACTGGTTCCTGGTTTTGAAAATGTACGCATGTTCCGTCCGGGCTATGCCATCGAATATGATTACTTTCCACCAACACAGTTAAAGCATTCGCTCGAAACAAGACTGATCAATAACCTATTCTTCGCCGGACAAATAAATGGTACCACCGGTTATGAAGAAGCAGCCTGCCAGGGATTAATGGCTGGCATCAATGCGCACCAAAAAGCAAAAGAACTGGAACCCGTTATTTTAAAAAGAAGCGATGCCTACATTGGTGTTTTGATCGATGACCTTATAAGCAAAGGAACCGAAGAACCATATCGCATGTTTACCAGTCGTGCTGAATTCAGAACTATCCTTCGCCAGGATAATGCCGACATCCGTTTGACAGAATTAAGTTATCGGCTTGGCCTCGCATCGCAGGATAGAATGGATAAAGTGATCGATAAAAAAGAAGGCGTTGAAAAAATTAAAAACATTCTGAAAGATATCTCCCTCGAGCCTGCAGAAGCAGACGGATATTTAGCAGCTAATAATTCTGCGCCGCTTCCTCAAAAACAAAAATCATTACAAGTCTTATTACGTCCGAATATTTCGCTTGACTCAATGATCGCCGGTTTACCAAAAATTAAACAGGCATTAACGGGCTTTACACAGGATGTGATAGAACAAGCCGATATCCAGATCAAATACAATGTGTACATCGAAAAAGAAAAAGAACTCGTAAAGAGAATGAATCAGCTGGAAGATCTCATGATCCCTGAAAATTTCGATTACGATCGTATTCTCTCTTTATCGAATGAAGCCATGCAAAAATTCAAAAGAATAAAACCGCGTACGTTGGGCCAGGCCAGCCGGATCAGCGGTGTAAACCCGAGCGATGTGCAAATATTAATGGTTTACATGGGACGATAAAAAATCTCATTTAAACCGATATAATAGAAGGAAATGAAATCTCACCAGGATACATTTCCTTTTTTATTTTATCTAATTGAAAATCAATAAATTATATATCTTACACCTGCGAGTAAGGAAGTGGTTCCAGGAACACTCTTCGTATGTTCGAAACCGTATTAGCGTATTTAGGATCGGCTAAAACCCGCTTCCAGTCTGCATCTGCGCTGAATGCAGCCCAGTTCTTATCACGCTCTTCCATGTTTTTAAAGGTGATCATATACGTTAGGCAGGGAGAATTGGGTCCTGCAACAGCTTCACCAAAAAATACCGGGGTCAGTTTTGTGCGGTAGAAAATAGGAAACTCTTCATCATTGAACATTTTAATCTTTCTTCTTACCGCATCTTCATTATATCCCTCATAGGTTCTTAGTTCAAAAATACGTGGTTCCTTCGCTGGTACTTTCATCGCGGGCAATCCATCAAACGCAATCAGTAAAGAAGTATTGAAACGGTTGTACACCGGTTTATCGGCAGGCATTTTATCCCAGGCTTCGCTGTTCTTTTTAAAGTCACTGTCTGACTTTACTTTTTCATTGATACTAATGTAATCTTCGAAGGAAGGATAGGCAATCAGCAGATATATTTTAGGAGGATCAGTCTTGCCCGTTTCTTTAAAAACACCTACACTTTTAACCCCATATTTATTCAGCGCCGGAATGAGCGCCTTTTCGAAATATTCATGCAAAGCATTCTGACTACCTCCAAAATGAATTTCATATTCACGCCATTCATACAATTCCTTTTTACCAGCTTTTTCTGAACCTGCAAATGCCAACTGGCCAGTAACAAGGGCGGAAGTAGTCAACGCCACATTTTGAATAAAATTTTTTCTTTTCATATGGAAAGGCAATGGTTACTATTCGAAAATGATCAGATCAACGATCTCCTGCAAATACTTTTGATCAATGGCATCAAACGCGGCCAACTGTTCGCTGTCCACATCGAGCACGCCCATCACCTTGCTGCCACGGATAACCGGTACTACAATTTCCGATCGGGACTTACTGCTGCAGGCAATATGCCCTGGAAATTTTTCTACATCCTCAACAATGATGGTTTGTGCTTTTTCCCAACTGGTGCCACATACACCTCTCCCTTTTTTGATCCGGGTACAGGCGACCGGTCCCTGGAAAGGCGCCAACACCAACTGGCTTTCTTTCACCAGGTAAAATCCAATCCACAACCAGCTGAACTGTTCCATCAACGCAGCTACGATATTTCCAAGGTTTGCCACCAGGTCGGGCTCACCTTCAACCAGCGCTTTTATTTGCGGAATAACAGATTTGTATTTTTCTTCCTTTGTGCCTTGCACAACACTTAAATCTTCAGCCATGGAGCAAATATAGTTTTCAAACCAATTCGGCGAAACAGAAGTGCTTTAAAACCCCTTCCCTAACAGCCATTGTTACGAAATACCGCCTTATCCATAGGTTCTTCACAGGTTGTCCACATTTTACAACCCGTATTGTGCACTGATTTCCAACATTCTATCGATTGGTTTCTTGGCAGCCGCCCGTAAATGCTCATCCATGTTGATTTCGGGCAACTCGTATTTCATGCACAGATAGAGCTTTTCCAGGGTGTTGAGTTTCATGTGTGGACAATCGTTGCAGGCGCAGCTGTTATTGGGCGGCGCAGGGATAAAAGTTTTATTCGGCGATGATTTTTGCATCTGGTGCAAAATGCCGGTTTCGGTACCAACGATAAATTCGGTGGCCTCATTTTGCTGGGTGTATTTCAACAAACCGGTGGTGGAACCGATATAGTCCGCCAGTCGCAATACCGCTTCCTCACATTCGGGGTGAGCAATGAACTTCGCATTCGGGTGCCGGGTTTTCAATTTTGTTATTTTCTCCAGGCTAAAAATTTCATGCACCATGCAGGCGCCATTCCACAACACCATGTCGCGACCTGTTTTCTTCACCAGGTATGCACCCAGGTTTTTGTCGGGCGCAAAAATGATCGGTTGCTCTGGCGGAACACTTTGAACAATTTTTTCTGCATTGCTCGAAGTGCAGATGATATCGCTCAGCGCTTTTATTTCGGCCGAGCAATTGATGTAAGAGATCACGATATGATCGGGATGCTTTTCTTTGAATTTTTTAAACAGATCAGCCGGTGCACTATCGGCCAGGGAACAACCAGCATTCAGGTCGGGCAACAAAACTTTTTTGTGCGGGTTAAGGATCTTGGCCGTTTCAGCCATGAAGTGCACGCCGGCAAACACGATGATATCCGCATCGGTATTTTGGGCCTTTTGCGCCAAACCCAAACTATCCCCGATATAATCCGCCACATCCTGAATATCGGGCTCCTGGTAGTAGTGCGCGAGCAGGATCGCATTTTTTTCTTTTTTCAATCTTTCAATTTCGTGGAACAGATCCAGGGTGGGATCAATTTCGATGTCAAGGAACCCGGCTTTCGTTAAATTTTTTTTCGCGACATCGATGTGCATATCTACCATAGTATTTATATTAATTCTATTATTTTATAAATAAACTATTATTATTACGGCTGTGAATTCGTGGATAAAATGAAAGCCGTGAAATTTGGTAAAGTTACAACAACCTGGTTATCCACGTTTTTCCACTTTCTTTTAACAATAAACAATCGTGACAGGGTGCGGGTTTACCTCACTTATCCACTTCGGTGGAATAAAAACGATCGGGACAAATAAAAGGGGTTTTGACAAAAAAGGGGTGTTAATGGGGTAGGGATAACTAGGGGTTTGTATACAGAGGTGGGTAGGGAAAAGTATTAATTGGAAATTACCGCCCATCTATCCACCAAAACGAATGTGAAGAAACCGGGGTTACCCACAGGTTTTTGAGGTTATACAGTACCCCCTGTTAGTATTGTTTTCACGGCACTGTTTCACGAGCGGGGTTCATATTATAAAATTGGTGGTTGTTCACAGGTGTGTGAACTTGTAAAACCTTTGCTCGTTGCTGGTTTTGAGTGGTTTTCCACAATTTGTTCATAATCTTTTTTCACCTATTTTTGCCATCCTTATAAAAGAAAAAGTATACTCTTATAATATGTCAGTTATTCAAACTATCCGCGACAAAGCTGCGTGGATTATCATCGGTGCGATTGCATTAGCCCTTATCGCCTTTATTGTTCAGGACGCACTCCAGGGAGGAGGAGGCGGGGGTTTGTTCCGCGGTAGCTCAACAACGCTTGGCGAAGTAAACGGCACCGATATCGATGCCCGTGATTTTGATCAACGTTATAAAATGGCCGAAGAAAACTACCGTGCCCAGAATTATCCCGTGAATGAGCAATTGCGTAATCAAATTCGTGAAGGCTTGTGGAACGAGTTCGTTGAAGATGCCCTGATGGGCGATGAATACGAAAAACTGGGAATTAAAATATCTGACAAAGAAGTGGGCGATATATTATATGGACCTAATCCGCCCCAAATGTTGAAACAGCAGTTTACCGATTCAACAGGAGTATATAATGCGCAAATGGCTTATCAGGCTATCCGGTCGCTGAAAAAGAATACGCCCCAATACAATAGTTTCTGGGGTGAATTTGTTCCGGCACTGGAAAAAAGCCGGATGCGCGAAAAATTCACTTCATTGGTTGGAAAGAGTATGTACGTGCCAAAATGGTTACTTGAAAAAGGCAATGCTGAAAACAGTCAGCGCTCTTCTATTTCATATGTAAATGTTCCATATTCTTCCATTCCCGATTCTACTATCAGAATATCTGATGAAGAAGTGAAAGAATATGTTGATGCACATAAAGAATTATACAAACAGGAAAATGAACGCAGCCTGGTGTATGTAACTTTTGATGCAGCACCCAGCAAAAGCGATAGCGCGGCTATATATGAAAATGTTGCAAAACAAAGAGAAGCTTTGGCTGCCGCCGCTACTACTGCCGAAATTCAAACCCTGCTTGCTAATAATACCAGCGAAACACCCTATTTTGATGGTTATGTGTTGAGTTCTAAAATGCAAATGGGAAATGCCGATACCTTGCGCAAACTGGCCGATGGACAGGTGTTTGGCCCTTACCTCGATGGTCCTAATTATACCCTGGCTAAAATGATCGGTCGCCGCACAATGCCGGATAGCGTAAAATGCCGCCACATATTAATAAAGATGTCTGATCAGCAAGGCCAGACAAGAACCGACAGCGCTGCTAAAAAATTAATTGATAGCATTGAGAATGCTATCAGAGGCGGCGCCAGCTTCGACAGTATGGTAGTGAAGTATAGTGACGATGCAGGAAGTAAAGATAAAAAAGGTGAATATGAATTTACCTCCATGCAATTTTCTAACCTGAGCAAAGAATTTGCTGAAGTAATATTCTATGGTAATACCGGCGACAGGAAAGTTGTAAAAGTTGATAATGCATCTTACGTTGGATATCATTATATAGAAGTATTGAGCCAGAAGAAAATGGAGACTGCTTTTAAAATCGCTTACCTGAGCCGCCCGGTTGTACCGAGTGATGAAACGGTAAATGGCGCCAGTGGTTTGGCTGCCCAGTTTGCTGCAGAAAGCCGTTCAATGAGTCAGTTTAATGATAATGCTACAAAGAAGAATCTGAATAAATTCCCTGCCGATGTAAAAGAATCAGATTACATGATCATGGGCCTTGGTGAATCACGCGAAATTATTCGCTGGGCATTTACTGAAGCGAAAAAAGGTAATGTAGCAGAGCATGCGTATATGGTAGGTGATAAATATGTTGTTCCTGCTGTTGCCCAGATCTTTGAAAAAGGAACCATGCCGGTTGAAAAAGCCCGTTCATTGGTAGAATATAAAATAAGGAATATTAAAAAAGCTGAAGCTATCACCAAGAAAATTGGCAGCGCTGCTACTTTAGAAGCAGTAGCACAGGCTACCGGTCAACAGGTATTGAGAGCAGACAGCGTTACTTTCAACAGCACCTTTATTCCTAATGTTGGTAATGAATTGCGCGTATTGGGTGCATCATTTAATAAAGAGTATCAGTCAAAAATTTCTGGTCCTATAAAAGGAGAAATTGGCGTATTTGTTATCAAAGTGGAAAATATTTCTGCGGTACCAAATCCTAATTTCGATGCCAAAATGCAACAGCAAGCCATTCAACAACAAATGGGTGCTATGATCGGTTACAGAACTATGGAGTTCATGAAAAAATCTGCCAATATTAAGGATAACAGGATCAAATTCTTTTAGTTGAAAAGTTAATAAGTTGATAGGGTTGACTAGGTAAAAACTTAGTCAACCCTTTTCTTTTAAGGAATGGCCCAAATGAGGGTATTTACTTGTCAACTGGTTAACCTGCCAACTTTTCAACTTTCCGCCTTACCTTTGTATAAGTATTGTGAAAATGAGTTTTATGAGTGAAGAAATTGTAAATAAGGTCGCCCAAAGCCAACTGGTCACACTTGACCTGGAAAGCTATTACCCTGCCGAAGATATTGCGGTCTTTGATCTGAAATCGCATTTATTCATGGAGTTGATCCTTAAGGAGAAGGAATTCCGGGCAGCTTTACAAATAAACGATTGGTCTGTTTACCAGGATAAAGTAGTAGCAGTTACCTGTTCTGCAGATGCCATCATTCCCATGTGGGCGTATATGCTGGTAGGTTCTTATCTGCAGCCGGTGGCGAAAGATATCATCTTTGGTGATGAGCAAACAGCAAGGCAACAACTTTTTGTGCAGCAGATAGAAGCCATTGATATGGAACCTTTCGTTGATAAAAAAATTGTGGTAAAAGGTTGTGGTGATATTCCGATAGGAGAATTTGCTTACCTGGCCGTTACAAAAAAATTAATGAAGGTGGCCAAAAGCATTATGTATGGTGAACCTTGCAGTACTGTTCCAATCTTTAAAAGAAAATAACTAACGAAAGCCTCCCGCCATAAAACGGGAGGCTTTTTTTTGCCTGCCGCAATCAGAAACTAAATCCGTTCACACATGGACGTAGAAATATTAGCACGCATTCAATTTGCATTTACTATTGCCTTTCATTACATCTATCCGCCACTAAGTATCGGACTGGGATTATTATTGGTCGTATTTGAAGGGTTGTATCTGAAAACGGGGAATAAGATGTATGAACAGATCACCCGTTTCTGGATCAAGATCTTTGCACTGATATTTGGAATTGGGGTAGCTACGGGTATTATTATGGAGTTCGAGTTTGGGACTAACTGGGCTACGTATTCAAAATACGTGGGCGATATTTTCGGAAGCGCCCTTGCCGCGGAAGGCATCTTTGCCTTTGCCCTTGAATCGGGCTTTTTGGGTATTCTTCTTTTTGGCTGGAACCGCGTAAGCTCACGCGTCCATTTCTTTTCTACCCTCATGGTATTTCTCGGTTCTATGTTTTCTGCCATCTGGATCGTAGTAGCAAACTCCTGGCAGCAAACCCCCACTGGTTATCACATAGTAGGCAAGGGTATGGAAGCTCGCGCCGAGATCACCGATTTCTGGGCAATGGTATTTAATCCTTCAAGCGTTGAAAGATTGGTCCACGTTTGGATCGCGGCATTTTTGGCCGGAATTTTTTTAGTGCTGAGTGTAAATGCCTGGTATATACTAAAAAAGAAACACCTTGAAATAGCAAAAAAATCTTTCAAAATATCGCTGGTTGCAGCTACTATTTTTTCTTTGTTGCAGCTGGTAGCCGGTCATCAAAGTGCTGAAGTGGTTCATAAATATCAGCCGGCTAAACTGGCCGCCCTTGAAGGCCATTTTGATTCCATGGCTGTGGCCGATATGTTTTTACTGGGGTATGTTGATAACAAAAAACAAAAAGTAACCGGCATAAAGATCCCGGGCGGGTTATCATTTTTAACACTTGGCGATTTTAATAAACCGGTTAAAGGATTGAATGCGTTTAAACCGGATGAAAGGCCAACCCAGATCAACACTATTTTCCAGTTCTATCACATTATGGTGGCCCTGGGTATGTTTATGATTGCGCTAACGGTGTATGCATCGTGGCTGAGCTTTAAAAATAAACTGTTTGAAAAACGATGGTTGATGTGGGTTTTTGTATGGGCGGTGCTGGCGCCACAGATCGCCAACCAAACAGGATGGTTTGCCGCAGAAATGGGCCGGCAGCCATGGGTGGTGTATGGTTTGCTTAGAACTTCTGATGCGCTGTCGAAAACAGTAACGGCCAACCAGGTGGTATTTTCGTTGGTCATGTTCACGCTGGTGTATTCGTTGTTATTGGTATTGTTCCTTTATTTACTGAACAAGAAAATTCAACATGGCCCGGTTGATTATGGAACAAAAGAAGATATTGAAGAAGGGAGTAAACGCGATAACCCGATATTAACTCATTAGGAATAATTGCTGATTTCGGGATTGCGTGATTTTGAGATCTCTTTTGTTTCAGCTGTCCTTGTTTTTTAAAATCTCAAAATTCCGAAATCTCAAAATCCCTAAATATAATTACAATGGAAACATTTTTAGGTATTGATTACAACGTTTGGTGGTTTTGTGTATTCGGCGCCGTTATTAGTGGCTATGCTATACTCGATGGATTTGATTTGGGCGCGGGTGCATTGCACCTGTTTTTGAATAAAGAGTTAAGCCGGCGTATTGCTTTAAATGCCATCGGTCCGGTTTGGGATGGTAATGAAGTATGGCTGGTTATTGGTGGCGGCGCTTTATTTGCCGGTTTCCCCGTAGCGTATGCGGCCATATTTTCTGCATTTTATGTACCGTTCATGATCTTCCTGGTGGGGCTGATCTTCAGAGGTGTGGCCATAGAATTTCGAAGTAAAGAACCAGGTTTGTTATGGCGCAAAACATGGGATGTTGTGTATTGCTGTGCTTCAATAATAATTTCGTTGTCGCTCGGTTTAATGTTGGGTAATGTGGCGTTGGGAATTTCATTGAATGAACAAAAAGAATTTAATGGCGACTGGTTATCGTTCTTTAATTTCTTTTCTATCATGGTGTCCATTACAACGCTTGCCCTCTTTATGATGCATGGTGCTATTTACCTGACCATGAAAACTGAGAACCGGTTATATACCAAATTATATTTACTGGCCCGCCAGTTCATTATATTTTTTGTGCTGAGCTTTGTGATCACTACGTTGTATACCTTACTGTATGTTCCGCATCTCAGCGATTTTTTCAGGATCCATCCATCTTCATTTATCATTCCCGTATTGATGGTATTGGCCATTGCCAATATTCCACGGCAATTGAAAATTGGTAAATATCGCTATGCGTTTATCAGTTCTTCGGTAACTATTGCATTGCTGCTGATCATGGTGGCGTTGGAAATATTTCCTTATTTATTGTTTTCGAGAGGAAATCCGGCGAATAGCATAACGGTGCACAATGCGGCTGCATCAACAAAGACCATGAAAATTTTATTGATCATTGCCCTGATTGGTACACCGCTGGTTGCTACGTATACCTCATTTGTATTCTGGACGTTCAAAGGGAAAGTAAAGCTTGATGAAACGAGCTACTGAGCAATTGCTGATTTTGGGATATAGAGATTTATAAATCCAAAAATCTCTATATCAGAAATCTCAAAATTTATTTAATCGTTGCCCCTACACGTTCTAACAACGCTTTGGTTTTTTTGATGCCTTCTTCTTCGCTTAATTTGTCGCCTTCGTATTCAATGCCCATATAACCTTTGAACCCGGTGGCCTTTATCATTTTCAGCATTTTCACATAATCTGTTTCAATGCAATTACCCTGTTCATCGAAGTCATGGGTTTTGGCGCTTACCCCTTTGGCAAAAGGCATCATTTCGGCCACGCCTTTATAACGGTCATATTCTTCTATACATGGAGTGCCCCACATTTGACCGCCTTCACGTTTAATGCAAAAGTTACCAAAATCGGGGAGGGTGCCTACATTTTTTCTTTTTACACCTTTCATAACACCAGCGAGCCACTGACCGTTAGAAGTAAGACCGCCATGATTTTCGACGATCACATTTATATTACTTTTGGCAGCATACTCACCCAGTTTGGTCAGGCCTTCAGTCGCCGCTTTTTGTACTTCTTCGGCGCTGCCTACCCCGAATGCATTGACGCGGATAGTAGCACATCCCAGGTACTTGGCGGCATCCACCCATTTATAGTGGTTTTCTACAGCCTGCATTCTTTTAGTTGTATCCAGATCGCCCAGCTCTCCTTCTCCATCGCACATGATCAGGTGATTTTTAACCCCATTATCATTGCAACGCTTCAACAATTCCGCCAGGTATTTTTCATCTTTTGCCTTGTCTTTAAAAAACTGGTTCACATATTCCACCACGCTAATACCGTAGGTATTTTTTGCCACTGCCGGAAAATCGAGGTTGTCCATTTCTTTTGCAAACAGCTTTTTATGCAATGACCATTGGGCCAGCGAAATGGTAAAAAATAATGGACCCGCTGTTACATCTGTGTCAGACGTATGTTTATTTGTTTGTATTCCTTCGTGTGAAGGATTAATAAAGGATAAGCCGGTGGAGGCGGCGCCAAAACCGGCTGCGAGTCCACCCAGTTGTTTTAAAAAATGTCGGCGATTCGAGGGCATGATATAGATTGTTTGATGGTTGAATTATTCAATGAATTTAATCAAAACCAACCTCTTTTTCTGAAAACGTTCAGCATCCACAAGGGAATAAGCAACATGGCGCCAACGGCAATGAAAAACCCCCAACGATTATGGAGAGTGGGGATGATGTCGAAGTTCATCCCGAATATGCCGCCTATAACCGTAGCCGGGGCCATTAAACAGGTTACAATGGCCATTACCTTCATGACTTCATTCATTCGCAGGTTCACATTGTTTATATATAAATCCTGCATACTCATTATGATATCGCGGTAGTTTTCACTCAGGTCATATGCCTGTACAATGTGATCGTATACGTCTTTATAATATTTGGTAGTGCGATCTTCGAGTAGTTCACTTTCACTGCGGATAATGCCATTCAGCAGATCGCGTACAGGCGCAAAATTCCTTTTTAAAACGATCAGTTCTTTACGCAGCTGGTTGATCCTGGCCAGGGAACGGGTATTGCTGTTGCGGATCACTTCTTCTTCCACAATTTCAATTTGCTCGCTCACTTTTTCCATTACGATAAAATAGTTATCGACGATCATATCCAGCAGCGAATAGCACAGGTAATCTGCATTGCGCTGTCTGATTTTGGCATTGTTGATCTTAAGCCGCGTTCTAACGGGGTTAAAAACATCCCGTTGGGCATCTTCCTGAAAAGACAGCACAAAGTTTTTACCCAGTATTATACTGATCTGCTCGGTTTCCACCGATTTTTTCGTCTCATTGAAGTAGAGCATATTCAGCAGGCAGAACAATACATTGTCTACCTCATCCATCTTGGGACGCTGGTTCATGCTAAGAATGTCTTCAATGATCAGCGGGTGAATGCCATAATGATTACAGATGGTTTCTACATCATTTTTCCGCAGGCCATCGATGTTTATCCAGCTGATGTATTCGGAATCTCTGCAATGCAGGCATTCCGAAACTTTTTCAAGCCCATATTCCTGGATGGATGTTGCATTGAATTCGTATACGGAGATCTTTACTTCCTTAGCTTCTTCACGTGTGGGAACGATGGTAGGATTTACCTGCAATAATTCTTTGGTCCGGTTGGTTCCGAACAATGATGGCAACATTAAATAGCGCAGGTATTTCTGAGGACTCATATAACAAAAATGGCTAAAAAAACTGAAAAAAGCGCCTGCTAAATAATGCCCGGTTTAAAAGGACATTGCTTAACAGACGTTAATGACTTATAGTTATTTGTTATTCTACGGAGTTAATGGTGAGGTCGGCGCCCAGGGTATTTCCTTCTATTTTTAATAAAACGGGGAAGGCGGCATTATTAAGGATCCAGATGCGGGTTGAGGCATTTGGATTTTCCAGGAAAAAGGCATCAACCGGTTTGCCCGATAATTTTAATTGCTGTTGTTCAGACGGCGTTTTCAGGGTAAAGGTTTGCTGATCAAAATTCAATTTTTTCTCTTTTTGCAGCATGTCCCATTGGGCTTTTGAAAACACCAGAATGCTTTTGTCATCGGGTAATTCTTCCTGAGTGCCGGACGAGGGCTGACCCCAGAAACCTTTACTGGCGGTTTCCAGTGATTTGTTTTTCATGATCCAGGCGCCACTGCCAAATCCTTCAACCGTCCAACCCACTTTTAAATAACCGGTATTTACAGAATCGAATGAAAAAACACAGGGAAAGGTTTGACCATCTACAAAAGCCGAATAGTTCAATTTGGTGCCTTGTTTAATAGCAGGAGTAAATTTATCCTGGGCCCATGATGACAGGGCAACCAGCAGGCAAAGTGCAAGCGTTATTTTTTTCATATAAATAGGTTTCTGTGAATTTACGGAAAGCTCCTTAGTTCGTAAGTTATTAAGTTGTAAGGGAAATAAACTGATCCCCATAAAAAAACGGAGCCGTTTAAAACAACTCCGTTTACTATATTCCATAAAATTATATTACAACTTCTCGTACAAAGCCCGCAGTTTATCGCGCGTCATAATTTTTTCCCAGTCTTTACCCAGCGCATTTTCCCATAACGGTTTCATGCCCAGCGAAACATTGATCATAGTATCAAATTGCTCATCGGTTAAGCCTTTGCAAATACCTACAGGAATATCGATGTTATTCTGCTCAACCATTTTTTTAAATTCCACTACGCCTTCGGGGTAGTATTGCTCCAGGTGGTTCATGACAATACAATTGCCAATACCATGTTTGGTGCCAAGCAAATAACTTAACCCATAGCTCACCGCATGGGCAACGCCAACCTGCGAATAAGCAATACTCATACCGCCGGCATAAGATGCCATCATCAGTTTATCATCGCATTCAGCATCCCATTTGTCTTTGCCCAGAAATATGGTCCGGCATAGATCAAGTGCTTTTTCGCCGTACGATTTACTGAACTCATTCAGGAAGGTTCCCTGCAAACTTTCAATACAATGTATATAACAATCCATACCAGTATAAAAACGCTGGTTGGCGGGTGCATTGGCTGTTAATTCCGGATCCAGTACAATTTGGTCAAAAGGTGTGAAGTCGGAGTTCATCCCCAGCTTACGGGTAGGGCCCGTTAAAACCGTGGTACGGGAAACTTCGGCGCCGGTGCCGCTCAGGGTAGGGATACCCGCTTTATACACGCCCGCTTGTTTAACCAGGTCCCATCCCTGGTAATCGGCTGAAGAACCGGGATTGGTCATCATCAGAGATACTGCTTTGGCCAGGTCGAGGGTAGAACCGCCCCCAATGCCAATGATCCCGCTCACGGTACCAAACTCATCTTTTAATTGTTTTGCCAGTTTATCTACCTGTGTGGTTTTGGGTTCGTAGGTTACATCGGCAAAAATGACCTTGTCTTTCCCACGCAGGGGAATACGACTTACAAGCGACTTGCCATCCCCGGTAGGGGCGCCATTTTCAAAAAAATGATCCAGGAGAAAGATCATGGGCGCATCGCCTTTTCTATGTGGAGCTAAAATTTCATCGAGTTGATTAAAACTGCCACGGCCATAAACAACAAAGCTGACCATTTTAAAGTTTCTGAACTTCATATGCTTACGCTAAATGATTTTTAACAGATACTGTGATTTAGCGGTGCGAAGGTCGGAATCAATAGGCAATACGGCAATAGGCAATTGGCAAATGTTGCCGAATTTTTTACTAAATATGCCTGTTTAGTCTTGCCTGTTGGCCTTGAGCGATGTCGAAGGGTTGCCCATTGACTACTTCCACGCTGACTCCAATCGCCATACTTTAGCCGTTGGAACACGGGTGGTTCCTTTTTCGCTGAAGAATTCAATACCGTCGTGGCCGATGCTGGGGAAAAGCTGGGCTGTTAACACTGCAGCGCCATCATTGGCAAAAACCTCAACTATACTTTTATCGAAGAAAATATGCAGCCTCAACCTGCCGTCCTGTAACGGGACCCGGGTAGCCGCATACTGCCATTTAGGAAACTGGTTATCGAAACTGGTGTTGCCGCTGTTTGAGCGGTCGAGATACAATTTTTGCTTAGCTGCCTCATAGCCAATAATAATCGATTGCCCGCCGCCGACTGCCAGCCGGATGCCACAGGTCGCATTTTTGGCGGGGATCAGATCGGCATCCAGTTCAATGACCTGGCCCCTGGCAGGAAAAGTTACATTACCGCTTACACTCTTGTCCTTCCATTCTACAAGCTCTTCCCGCAACGGTTGTAATGCTAAAACCGGTTGTTGCAGCAATACCCAGGCATTGTCTGTTTTTTTCAGCCACAATCCACGGGGTATTGACATAGCGCTTCGCCATGGAGAGGTGGGAATGTTCTGGCCGTATTTCCAGTTATTGGCCCAACCCAACAGCACCGGGTCCTGGCCAGGCGGCAAATTATTATAGGTAACAGCCGCATAAAAATCGGGACCATAATCGGGGCGAAGGATGATATCGGCCGGATTTTCATTTTGGAAGCGCACGCCGTCAAATTCACCTACAAAATATTGCATGGTGGTTTGTTGGGAATTAATGAGCACCCATTTTCTTTTTTCGGGTTCGTCTTTTACAGACACCTGCAACAGGTCGGGGCACTCCCAGATGTCATTGGTATCACCGGCCGGACCAAAATCACTTAAATGCGCCCAGGTTTTTAAATCGGCGGACCCATGAAATTGAACGATGTGTTCATGCGGCAATACGGTGGCCATGATCCATTTTTTGTCAGGCTCATACCAGAAAACTTTGGGGTCGCGAAAATCTTTTTTATTCAGGTCAAGCACGGGGTTGCCTTCATATTTTTTCCAGCTCCGGCCATCATCCAGACTGTAAGCGATATGTTGATTTTGCAGGTAATCATCGGGTTTCGATTTATCGGGAATAATGTGCGCGGTATAAATGGCCACCAAAGGAACTTGTCCGGGTTTTTCGGCAAAGCCGCTGGTATTGTTTTTATCTACTACACAGCTGCCGGAGAAGATCATATTTTTATCATCTTCCGTAATGGCCAGGGGTAAATATTTCCAGTGAACGAGATCTGGACTAACTGCGTGCCCCCAGCTCATATGTCCCCAGGTATTGCCCATAGGATTGTATTGATAGAACAAATGATATTCATCTTTATAATATACCAGTCCATTGGGATCGTTCATCCAGTTGTGATGAGGTGTAAAATGAAATTGCGGGCGGAAAGGTTCTTTGTAGGTGGGTTTATTTTGGGATAGAACGTTAATGGGGATTATGCCTATTAATAGCATCAACCAGGGTTTCATAATCAGTTTGGTTTTGGGGAATGAGATGAATGCAGGGTAGCGGGGTAACTGACTAAATCTAATAATTTTATTTGATATATCGTAACTTTTAAAAGTTGCCGGGGGGGTAGTTGATATAATTAAAAAGAAAAGTACATTTAATGAAATGGACCATCCAATGAAAATTTGTGTAGCGCAAACAAGACCTGTCACCGGTGATATTGCTGCTAATATCGAATACCATAAAACATTCATATCGCTGGCGGCGGCGAATGGCGCTGACGTAATTATTTTTCCGGAATTGTCTTTGACCGGGTATGAGCCTTCCCTGGCGAAAGAGTTAGCGACTGATGCAACAGATAACCGCTTTGATACTTTTCAGCCACTCAGCGATACAAAGCAAATCACCATAGGCATTGGCGTACCCATAAAAAGCGCTGGTGGCATACATATTTCTATGGTGTTGTTTCAGCCAAACAAACCACGACAGGTAAATTCAAAAAAATATTTACATGCTGATGAAGAGCCATTCTTTGTTAGTGGTAATAATATCTCGGGATTAGTCATTAACGACACGCCCGTTTCCCTGGCCATTTGTTATGAAATATCCATACCTGAGCATGCAGAAAATGCCTCAAAAAGCGGCGCGCTGGTATATATAGCCAGTGTGGCAAAGACGGTAAAAAGCGTTGAAAAAGCACGGACCGGGTTATCGGATATAGCCAACAAATATGGGATGACCGTTTTACTGAGTAATTGTGTTGGCATGTGCGAAGACGGCGAATGCGGCGGCCGCTCAGCGGCCTGGAATAATAAGGGTAGCTTATTAGGTGAACTGAATGACACGGAGGAAGGAATATTAATACTGGATACCGCCAAACAGGTTGTGATGAAAATATCAATATAAAAGGCCGTTGTAGAATACTTTCAGGTTTTAAAGAGCAAGTTACCCGGATAGATAAAATCTATCACTTTATAGAATAATACTATAAAAATCTATCTCGAATTTTTGGCATCTTTGCACCTGCCTATCCAAAGTCCCGCAAAGCGGACATCGATTGTTTCCACCATATATTATTGTTTTTCATTTAGCTTATTGTAAAAATTTAAATCACAATATGAGTAACAAAGTGTTGTCTATCGGAACTCAGTTCCCGGCATTTAAGAAAAAAGCGGTTGTATCTATAGAGAAAGGAAAAGAATTCATGGAGTTAACAAACGAGTACGCCACGGCTAAAGGTAAATGGACAGTCATGTTCTGGTGGCCGAAAGATTTCACTTTCGTATGCCCTACTGAAATTGCAGAATTCAACAAAAAGCACAGCGAATTCACAGATAGAGATGCTATTTTGATCGGCGCTTCAACCGATTCAGAATTTGTGCATGCCGCCTGGAGAAGAGACCACAGCGATCTGCGTGATCTGAAATTCCCTATGCTGGCCGATACCTCTAAATCACTGGCAGAAGAATTAGGTATTTTAGATGGAGAAGAAAAAATTGCCTACCGCGCTACATTCATCATCGACCCCCAAGGGATTGTACGCTGGGTGAGCGTATACGACCTGAATGTTGGCCGTAATGTACAGGAAGTAGTTCGTGTACTGGATGCATTGCAAACAGACGAACTGTGCCCCTGCAACTGGCAGAAAGGCGAGGATACACTGACGACCCAATTAAGCATGAACTAATTTTTAGCTTGTAAGGATAACGCTACGGGGCCGACGCCCTTTTGAGTCGGTCCCGTTATTTTTAAAACAAATTCAAATCATGAGCCAGGTAACAGCAATACAGAATGAGACTTTCACCAACCTGTTGAATGATCTGCAAATACCCGACTACAGTCCTTCTGCAGCGGCGCAACAACTTTTACAGGTTGAATCGAAATATATAAAAGATCTGAAGATCAATGTGAGCAATGTGCTGAACAATATTCAGTACCTGAATAAAAAGGAAGCGTTATTGCTTGCCTATTCCGTAGCCGTAAATGAAAAGTTTGATCTGCTGAAAGATACTTTCCGTACGCAGGCCCAGGATGCCGGCGCTACCGATGCCGAACTGGCCGAAATCGTTGCGTGTACATCGCTGATGAATGCGAACAATATTTTCTACCGGTTCCGTCATTTTGTAAAGAAAGATTTTTATACCAATACACCCGCTGGTATAAAAATGGGCATTATGATGAATCCCGTTTTAGGCAAAGAGTTTTTTGAGTTGGTGAGCCTGGTTATTTCTTCTATCAACGGTTGTGAAATGTGCATTACTTCGCACGAACAATCCATTTTACAACATGGTGGTTCTGAAAGCCGGATCTTCGAAGGAGTAAAACTGGGAGCGATAATAAAGTCATTGATTACGGTACTCGCGTAACGGCAAACGGCAAACGGCAAACGGCAAACGGCAAACGGCAAACGGCAAACGGCAAACGGC
>CBIHPP010000021.1:0-172835 GCA_966212235.1 uncultured Niastella sp.
TGTTTACCGATGATAAAGGCAATGTAACCGTCGTAAAAGGCAATACAGATGCTGAAGCCAGTGGTAATTATATAACCAGTGCCGGTAAGGAAGGCGATAGCGCCTGGAGCACCCGGGCTGTCTGGTGCAAGATGTATGGCAAAATGAAAAACGATTCCATCAGTGTTGCCATTATCGATCATCCCAGCAACATCAATTACCCAACCTACTGGCATGCGCGGGGTTATGGCTTATTTGCAGCCAATCCGCTGGGTGAAAAGGTATTTACCAATGGGAAATCGGCCAAAAATCTGCAATTGAAAAAAGGCGAGACCGTGCGTTTTGTATACCGGATTGTTTTTGATCAGGGGGCTGTAACGCCTTCTGCTGCACAATTAAACAAGCTGGCCGATGAGTTTGCCAATACCAAAATAAAAGACATCGTAAAGTAGCCACTAATTTCCTGGTTTTTATTATAAGTAAGCGGACAAGTTCATTGTAAAAATGATTTGTCCGCTTTTTTTTATACGATGCGCTGAACCATCTATTTATCAGCCAGGTGATCAGGAATAAGAAAATACCTTTAGAGCCGCATACAGCATAATTTACCCCCGGCAGGCACAATAATTTCTGCATTGATATTGATTAAAATTGTAAATTTAATAAGGTCGCCTTTGAGGGTTGATCTGAATACCACACTAATCATATTACCGCCGTTTTATCCGCGTATTCCCTGAAAAAAGGATTTCCTGTAACCTGTTCCGGACCAAGCCATCCCATGGTAACTACCTGATTATTTGTCCATATAATTATTTGTTACACTGGCCCTCGCTATTGTGAAGTGGGGTTGGTTAAAAGTATGATATGCGTGTACATTCCAAAGTAAAACGGGGTAAATTATCTGCGCAGGGTAATGCAAACAATCCGGTGTTCAAAGAGGTATTCAATGCCCTGGATGTGGGCATATTAGTATTGGATAGCGAAGGGTATTTTGTTGATGTGAATGAAAGTTATTGCCGCATGCTCGGCTACGAACGCAGGGAGTTGATCGGTAAACATTTTTTAACCGTGGTACCGGATGTACAACGCGACTTTACTGTATATGCATTTAATACGGCCATGGCTTCGCCAATTCCCAGGCAACCGGTCACTGAATTTCATATCCAACGAAAAGACGGTCACATATTCGGGATTAATTGCGGTATAACTGTAATAACCCAACCGGATGGCGCCCGGTATTTGATAGCTTCTATAACAGATATTACAGAAACCAATAACTATAAACACCTGCTCGAGGAAACGGAACTGGCGGCTGGCATTGGCGGCTGGCAACTGGATGTACAAACCAACCGGTTATCCTGTACGGAAGGGATGTATAAGTTGCTGGAGCTACCCAAACTCAAGGCGATCACCTGGTACGACCTGCTTTCTTTTGTTGGCAAGGAGGCATATCTGCAATTTAAAAAGGCCGTGCAACAGGCCATAGAAAAAGGGGAGCCTTTTAATTTAGATCTGGATTGCTGTACAGATTGCTCCAACAAAAAATGGATACGGGCCATTGGCCAGCCTAAACAGGCCTTCAATAAAACCATACAGCTGGTTGGCACCTTCCAGGATATAACCCAGCATAAGCAGGCCGAGGAATTGATCTACCTGGGGCAGGCTAAATACCGGGCCATTGCCAACAGCAGTTTGTATGCTTTCATTTTGGGTACACCGGATGGTAGAATACTGGAAGTGAATACAAGAGCCTGCGAATTGTTTGGCTACACAGAAGAAGAATTTATAAAGCTGGGGCGGTATGGTGTTATACTGCATAACGATGAAGTACACCAGATGTTGCAGGAACGGTTGACTAAAGGTTTTGTACAGGGCGAACTGACCATTATTAAAAAGAACGGCGAATATTTGCCCTGTGAATTTTCATCGGTGTATTTCAAAGATCTGAATGGAGAAGACCGGATGAGTACCATCATGCAGGATATTTCTGCCAAGAAGAAAGCGGAAGAAGAATTAAAAAAGCTTTCGCATATTGCCAGTGAAACGCTTAGTCCCATCGTGGTCACTGATGTGAATAGACGAATACAATGGGTCAATGCGGCGTTTACCCGGGTTATGGAATACACGTGGGAAGAAGCAATAGGCAAACGGCCTGAGGATTTTTTGTATGGAGAAGAAACCGATGTGCGCACTGTCAATTCTTTGCTGGCAAATAAAAGGGCTGGCCGTATTTTCGACACGGAAATGCTGTTGTATGCCAAATCGGGCCGGAAGGTTTGGATGACCATGCAGGCACAGCCGGAGTTTGATAAGCAGGGCAAGGTGACCGGTTATTTTGCCATTGGCATCGACAGTACGGAACGAAGAAAGTCGGAAGAACATTCGCTGCGTAACCAGCAAATGTTACAGCAGGCAGAACGGATTGCTTCGTTAGGCAGCTGGGAAACTGATCTGAAAACCGGCGTTACCATCTGGTCAGATGGGCTGTACGGCATTTTTGGCATGGAGCCGAAAGAGATAGCGCCAACAATGGATCAGCGTTTGTCCGTCATTCATCCCGATGATCTGGAATATGTATTAGGCTGTATTCAGGAAGCCGTTGATGTTACAGGCGATTTTGATTTTGAATTCAGGAGCCCGCAATTCAATGACAGTATGCATATTATTCATGCACAGGGAACGGTAATAAAAAATCTTTTGGGTGATCCGGTGAAACTGTACGGGGTAGCGCATGATATTACCAGCCAGAAACAGGCTGAGGAAAAATTACGACAACAGGAGATCAGAATGCTGGAAGAAAAAATAAATCACCAGCGGCAGATTACCCGGGCCACCATCAATACACAGGAAAAAGAACGGTCTGAAATAGGAAAGGAGTTGCATGATAATGTGAACCAGATCCTGGCTTCGGCCAAATTGTTCCTGTCGTCTCCATTTTTTGAAAGCGATGAACGGGAAATGTTTACCAATAAAGCGGCGGATCACATTCATACGGCGATTGAAGAAATTCGCAAACTGTCAAAATCATTGGTGTCGCCCAGTGCCGAAGACCTGGGGATCATTGAAACCATCAATGATATGATCGGTGATATCAGATGGGCGCAGAAAATTGAAATACACTTTAATCATACCGGTTTTGATGAATCAAAACTGGATTACGGATTAAAGCTGACCATTTACCGCATTGTACAGGAGCAGATGAATAATATTTTGAAATACGCCGAGGCCACGAAAATAGCGATCGTCATAAAAGCGCAGACTAAAAAGCTCACCCTCCTGATCACCGATAACGGCAAAGGGTTCGACCTCAGAAGCAAGCGCAAGGGTATTGGTATAAATAATATCATCAACCGCGCTGATGTATTTAATGGCCGGGTTGATATAAAAACCGCTCCCGGCAAGGGATGCGTGTTGAAGGTTGAGTTTGATACCCCCCAACCCCCTAAAGGAGGAGGGAAGGGTTTCTTAATTTGATTTTTTGAATTTTATTTGGCTCTTGTTATTGGCATTTTGGTATTTGCCTTTCATTATCACATTATCGAATTATCACATTATCTTCTGAGTCTTGCTTCCTCCAGGTCCAGCTCCCATTCCCGGTCGCGGATCAGTTCTTCACTAAAGGAGTTGGTATGCCGGTAATGGTTCAGTTCGCGGCGGCGTACTTCCACCAGTTCCAGCAGCATCTGGCGGTAATGCGGTAAAAACGTTTGTTCGTCATCGGTTGATGATTCCTGCGCTTCCAGCTTTTTTTGCGTGATGGCGATCATGCGGGCATAGCGGTCGCGCACACGCTTATACGTTTCATTCGTTTCTATTTCCTTCGTATACTTAAAGTCTATATGAGCAAGCACCGCACGTGCCAGCTGTAACCGCATGTCGAGCGCCTGCAACGATTCCGATTCTTTTTCTTCCCCTTTGATCTTTAAAAAACGGATAAGTGGTTTCAGGCTCAATCCCTGCAGCACCAGGGTGATCAGGATCACCACAAACGTGATAAATAAAATAAGGTTGCGATGCGGGAAAGCCTGTTCATTGGCTAAGGTAAGCGGAACCGCCAGCGCCGATGCCAGCGATACCACACCGCGCATCCCGCTCCAGCCCACCAGTAATATATTGCGCCAGCCCGGATCGGTTTCTTTTTCCCGGATGCTTTTGAATAGCATGCGCGGTATATACGCCCCCGGAAAAACCCAGATGATGCGCACCAGGATGGTTGCCACGCTAATGACAAGCGCATAACCAATGGCTTCACCAACAGAGTATTCTTCCATTCCCTTAATGATATCCGGTAACTGCAGACCAATTAAAATAAATACAAAGCCGTTCAGTAAGAACACCAGCGTATCCCATAGACCGAGCACCTGTATGCGGGCTTCATAACTAAAAATATCCTGCGAGCGGAACGTAAGAAATAACCCGCCGCTTACCACCGACAATACCCCCGATACATGAAAATGTTCTGCGGTGATGTACATGATATACGGGGTGATCAATGTAAACGCGGCATCGATGGCCGGCGTTGTGGGGAAGAACCGGTGAATGGCATATACAACATGAGCGATCACCAACCCGATCAGGATACCCGCTATTGCTACCACAAAAAAAGTTTGGGTAGCTTCCCACATATGAAACTGACCGGTGAATACCGCCGCCAGGGCAAACCGGAATACGATCAAACTCGCGGCATCATTGACCAGGCTTTCGCCTTCCAGCACAGTGGTCACCCTTTTGGGCACTTTTAATCCCTGTAATACCGAGGTAGCGGCAATGGCATCGGGTGGAGAGATAATACCACCCAGCAAAAACCCGGCGGCTAACGAAAAATCGGGGATCAGTAAATGAGAGATCCAGGCAACGGTAGCGGAGGTGAAAATAACCAGTCCGAACCCCAGCAGGCTGATAGGCCGTTTTAATCGCCAGAAATCATTCCACGAGGTGTTCCAGGCAGCTGCATACAATAGTGGTGGCAGAAAGATCAGGAACACCAGGTCGGGATGCAGGGTGATTGGGGGTATGCCCGGTATAAGACTGATGAGCAGACCGCCTATTACAAGAAAAATAGGGTAGGCTATCTTTAATTTGCCACTGATCATTGTAAGAATACAAACGACAAATAAAAGCGTTAAAACAAGTAATAGGTTGTCCTGTATCATGGTAGCAAAAATAAGGGAACGGGAAACGCGAAACGTAAAACGCTGAACGCTTAACGCAAAAGGCAAACCTTGTAGGAAGCCCGGCGTTAAGCGTTCTGCATTAAGCGTTAAGCGTTTTTTTATTCATCCAATATAGAAAGGGCAAGTTTAACGATCTCTCGCAATGCCTCTGCATCGGGCCGGCTCATACCGCTTACGCGCAATCCCATTAAGCTGCTGTACAAATGCCGGCCAAGCGCCTTGGGCGTAAACTTTTTTGAAATTTCTCCCTTTGCCTGCCCTTCTTTTACCAGGGAACTGAAAGTTTGTTCCAGCTCTTCCATGTTCGTGAGCGAAACGGCTGCCACATCCTTGTCAACGGCGCTTAGTTCCATGTTCACATTGATCATTAAACAACCTTTGCGGTCTTTGTCGGCCGTTATCTCCCTGATGACATAATCAAAGATGGCGCGGATCTTTTTCTTCGGGCTTTCGCTTTTAGCGCATTGTTTTTCAAGATCGGCCGTTTGTGAACAACGGTACTGGTTGAGGCTTTTCAGGAACAGCCCATGTTTATCGCCGAAAGTATCGTAGATGCTTGAACGGCTTAAACCGGTGGCCTGAACCAGGTCGTCCATTGAAGTGCCGTTGTATCCCTTTTCACTAAAAACCTCCCTGGCTTTCACCAGCACTTCCGTTTCGTCAAATTGTTTTTTCTTTGGCATCGGGCGTATTTGGAATTAGCATTCCAAAAGTACCACAAATTTTATAAAGTGATCATGCCGCCATCGGCGATCAACTCTGCACCCAGTACAAAGGAGGAATCATCTGAGGCGAAAAAGGTGGCAATGCGGGCAATTTCAGCAGGATCGCCGAGGCGGCCCAATGGCACCTGGTCCTTGATGGACGTTTTAAAACCATCGATCTGTTCGGTTGTCATACCTGTTTTACCAAATATCGGTGTTGTAATGGGGCCGGGACTGATGGCATTCACACGGATCTTACGGGGCAGCAATTCCGTTGACAAGGTACGGGCTAACGTGAGCAGCGCCGCTTTCGTGGCTGAATAAACACTGGCAGTTGCCATGCCCGTGTGAGCACTGATGGACGTATTGAGAATAATGGAAGCCCCGTCATTCAATACAGGCAACAATTCCTGGATGGTGAAATAAGCGCCCTTTACATTGGTGTTAAATTGTTCGTCAAAATGTTCTTCGGTAACCGCTTCAATAGGCGCAAATTTACCAATGCCGGCATTAACGAATAGCACGTCGAGGCGGGGCGTTATTTTTTGTACTTCTTTGGCCAGCCCACGGATATCGCTCAGGCTGCTGGTGTTGGAAAGAATAGTGTGTACCTGTCCGTTCAGTTCCTGTTTAGCCTTGTCAAGTGCTGCCTGGCTGCGGCCGGTGATGATCACCCTGGCGCCCTGTTCTAAAAATTCTTTTGCGGTAGCAAGGCCTATTCCACTGTTACCACCTGTAATAAGGGCGGTTTTATTTTGTAAACGACTCATGATTGATAGATTGTTTGTTTTTAATAATACCGGAATGATCATTCCGGTACAAATGTAGCCGTATTGGAACGAATGTTCCAAATAAATTTTTCGGTCTTAACAAATTGGTAAGAAAAGACCATCTTTGCTAAACATTTTGTCGTAAATTATATTATAGTAGGTGTGACTTATATGTTCAAGTAATAATAATTAATGAAAAACTACAGGAATATGTTTTCAATAGCCATCAAATCAATTGCTTTTGCATGGCAAACCAACCGGAGATTGTTGATCCTGCTCATGGTATTTAATATCTTTCAGGGGGCGGTGGTATACCTTCAGTTCACCAGTTTTGCTTCCATCGTTAATGAGATCATTAAAATAAAACAGGGTATTTCCGAAACCAGTCAGTTGGTATGGTCGGCGGTGTTATTGGGGTTGTCTTTTTTGGTACCGCTCTTTGTGGGCAATATTGCATCGCATTACCGCATGATCTTTCGCATGCAGCAAAGTGTTCAGCTCGAGCTATATAAGATTGAACGGCAGGGCAAGCTGGATATTGGCACCATTGAAAGCAGCTCCTATCAGAACCTGTTGCGCAGCGCACAGGAATGGGGCACCAGCAGCCTGTTGAACCTGCAGGACTTCTTTTTTAATTCAGCCAATAATTTTGCGGGCATCATAACTTCTATCACCATCCTTTGGTCATTGAATTACTGGCTGGTGATATTTGCGGTGGTGGCTGCGGCGCCGGTGTATTTCTTCTATAAGAAGTACAGCATGGAGGTGTTCCGCATCAGGCATTTTTCTATTAATGATAACCGCATTATCCGCAACCGTATCTCGCATTTTGAAGAATTACAGAAAGCAGTGGATGTTATTTTGCTAAAGTTGCAAGACTGGCTGAAACAGCAGATAAAGGATAGAAAAGAAGATTTTAATAAGAAGATCATTGTGGCCGAACGCAAAAAGACCATATCCTACAGCATCATGAGTTTATGGTACCTGTTGTTCCTCTTTGCCGCCATAGCACTCATGACGCGGGAAGCGCTGGCCGATCGCATTGCTGTTGGCGGTTTGTTGCTGGCGTTTACCACCTACACACGATTCTATCAAACCATCAACGGTTATATTGAAAGCATTTCAACTTCAGAAGAAGCGGCACGATATGCCGCCCGCTGGTTTGAATTGTTCGACATGCAGCCCCGTATCGTTTCCAAAGAAAAGGCAGTGCGACTCGATATCAGCGAGCCACCGCTGATAGAATTTGATAATGTATCGTTCCGGTATCCCGCTGAAGAGGGCGAACCGCCGCTGGTGCTGCAACAACTTTCTTTCACCATAAAACCAGGGGAGAAAGTAGCCATCGTTGGGGTGAATGGTTCCGGTAAGACCACACTCATTAAGTTGCTTTGCCGCATTTATGACCCCACGGAAGGGAATATTTTTATAAACGGGATCAATTTAAAAGATATTAGCCTCGAAGACTGGCAAAGCGCCATTGGTATTTTATTCCAGGATTTCCCGGTCTATAATTTATCCATCCGCGAATCAATAGGGGTGGGCAGGCTTGACGAAAATGGAGAGCAGCCGGCGGAAAAAGAAGAACAGATCAAACTGGCCGCGCAGTATTCAGGCGCCGATGATTTTATAAAAGATTACGATCAGCTGATCTGGAAAGAATTTGCCAATGGTGTCGATTTGTCGAAAGGCCAGCACCAGCGGTTAGCGGTGGCCCGCATGTTTTTCCGCAATGCAGCCGTCACCATATTAGATGAGCCCACAGCTTCAATTGATGCAGTCACCGAAGAAAAGATCTTCAGCACGCTTGAAAAGAATATGGAGGGAAAAACGGTTATCCTCATCACGCACCGGTTTAGCACGGTGAAAAATGCTGATAAAATCATGCTGATGGAACACGGCCGCCTTATTGAATACGGCTCGCATAAAGCGCTGATGCAGTTGGATGGTCAGTATGCGGCATTGTATAACATGCAGGCGAAACGGTATCTCGAGAATGATGTGGAAGCTTGATCCTCTTATTCTGCGAGTTCCCACGCACTCTGATACGAATTCCGGTCCTGCGCCCAGGCAATAAAATTGGAATAAAACGGAAACTGCGACAGCGTGGCGCTATCGCCAATGACCACCAGCTTTTTGCGGGCGCGCGTCATGGCCACATTCATGCGGCGGATATCGCTCAGGAAACCGATGCGGCTATCGGGGTTGCTGCGGGTCATGCTGATGTAAACAATATCGCGTTCCTGACCCTGGAAACTGTCGATGGTATTGATGGCGATTTTATGTTCATATACCTTCAGCACAGGGGAGCTTAAAAACAGCTCTTTCAGCGTATCGATCTGTTGTTTGTAAGGCGATATGATCGCAATGCTGGGGAAATTCTCCGGCTTGTAATGACTGTCGAGCGCCGATACCAGTTGGGTGAGGTGTTTGAACAAAAAAGCTGCTTCTTCCGGGTTGTATGTACTGGTTTGTTCGGTCTTTTCATCAAAACCGCAGCCTGCGGTATCAACGAATACCAGCGGATTGTCATCGGAGAACAACACATGCGTAGCTACGGAAGCATGCGCTATTAACCGGTCGTCATAAAAGGTAGAAGAAGAATAACCCATGATCATTTCGTTCATCCGGTACTGCTCTTCCAGCAACACCACAGCTTCCGGATGTTTGGCCACACATTTCTCCAGCAGGGTAGTAGCAAGTCCATTTTTGGCGGCTTCGGCGCTTTTTACCGTAGGGGGTAACTGGCAATGATCGCCGGCCAGCACTACTTTCTGCGCTTTTAAAATGGGCACCCAACAGGCCGGTTCAAGGGCTTGTCCGGCTTCATCGATCACCACCGTATTGAATTTCAGGTTGCGAACGGTATAGTGATTGGCGCCTACCAGGGTAGCGGTGATCACCTGTGATTTTGCAACCAGGTCTTTGATAATATATTGTTCAGAATTGTCGACCTCTTTCATGATGTTACGCGCTTCGGTAAACAGGGCTTTGCGCTGCTCCCGTTCTGCCTTGCCGAAATGGCGTTTGTACTTATGCGCCATATCCTGGAATGCCGCCGCCTGTTTTTTCAACCGCTTTATTTCTTTCGTATGGGGGTGTTCCGCCATTTTATAATCGAGCGTAAGCGAAAACAGGTGTTCAGAAACCCGCGCGGGGTTACCCACCCGTAATACATTCAATCCTTCATCACTCAATTTTTCACTGAGCAGGTCAACCGCTGTATTGCTGGGGGCCACCACCAGTATTTGCTGGTTATCTCTTTTGATCATGGCTTTAATGGCCTGCACCAGGGTTGTGGTTTTACCGGTTCCCGGCGGACCATGCACTATAGCCAGATCATTGGCGTGAAGTATCTTGTTAACCGCTGATTGTTGTGAGGGGTTTAACGACGGTACAGCGGCTACCGGAACGCCGGTGTCAAACGCAGGCGCTTTTTCACCGGTCAATATCTGGATCAGTCGCCCTTCGGCCGGCTTTTCTGCCAGGGTCGCTGCCTGCTTACAGGCATTCTGCATTTCATCATAACTGTTTTCATCAAACAGCAGGTCGATGCCCAACTTGCCGTCGCTGGCCCAATCAGGCAGCTCATCGGTGCGCAGGGTGATCTTCAACTTGTTTCCTTTCACAAAGGTGATGGTACCTTCTACTTTATTCGATTCGGCATCGTGGTTTGAGAACAGCACGGCAGGCATGCCGAAACGGAGCTGGTGAATAACATCATGATGGGTAGTGCGTTCCACTTCAACGACCAGGTAATCGCCCCGGCTCATTTCCTGGTCGCGGATGGCGATGGGATACCAGGTAAGGCCACTGGCCCTGCGTTGTGGTACAGAAGTCGTTTGTTTAAGTTTCTGATACAATTGCCGGTCTTCGTCACGTTCGGTCTTCAGCAGATCCAGCAGGCTTTTGAAATAATCCATGCTGCAAAAATAACCAGTTTATAGCTTATGGTTTGTTGTTTGTAGTTGCTTCGCACTTTGAAAAACCAGAAATAATGTTAAATTCTAATATTCAGACATATAAGTAGTTGCAAGTTGTAACGCCTGTTAGGAATTAAAGACCTCTAAACTGTGAACTATAAACAATAAACTTTGCCTTCCGGGGGGAAGGTATTATTTTAGTGACATCAAATTGTACACTATGAAACAAACCAGCCAGAAGTTCCTGCAATACGTATACAGTAACTACACCGGCAATTTTATAGGTTTTGCCATTGGCATGGCTTCCACCCGCCTTGTTAAACATTTCTTTACTACGCGCAGTATTAAGAACCTGTGGGGAATTACAGCCAAAAAAACAGTTGTAGACAAGCAAACTTTCAGTGCCATGGAATGGATGATCTCCATTATTATTGGCTTTCTGGTGTTTGAAATTATCTCCAAATGGGTACAGAAGAAAATGAACCCCATGCTACTGAAGTATAAAGGCTTTTTACCTGCCGGTTGGGTAGAAGACCCGGCGGCGCCTGGGGCGGCCGTTCAGCCTGTTGCAGTACAACCGATGCCGGAACAACCAACAGCGGACAATAAGCAATAGACAATATTCAATAGTCGTGGAAATTGTTGCTGGCGTTTTTTGCCAATTGCTGATGGCCAATTGGCAATTGATTATTCAGCTATGATCGTCTTCACTCCTTTTTCTTCCAGCTGTCTGATGGTTTCAGCCGAAGCGCCGGGATCGGTGATGATATAATCAACCTGGTCTAAACCACAAATGCGGCCAATGCCCCGGCGGCCAAACTTGGTGCTGTCGGCCATTACTACTACCTGTTGCGCTACCGCGATCATCTTTTTGTCGAGACTGGCTTCGGCCAAATTGGTGATGCTTAAACCAAATTCCGGTTCAATGCCATCAACGCCCATGAACAGCAAACCACAGGAAATATCTTCGAGCAACCGTTCGCCAAAAGCGCCCGCTGCCGATGCCGAGCTGTGATGGATCAATCCGCCTATTTGCAGGATGTCGACATTGGGCCGGTTGCATAATTCCAATGCCACCCGCAATGCCGGGGTGATCACCGTAATATGTTTGGGAGGATACAACGCCTGGGCCAGCTCAAATACCGTGGTGCCCGATCCTATAATAATTGAATCATTCTGTCCCAGCAAGGTAAGCGCTGCTTTCGCGATCTTCTTCTTCTGATCGGAATTGATAAACTCCTTCTCATTGATCGTGCGTTCCGCGGCATATGGGTTATTGACAGAACCGCCACCCTTGGTGCGAAACAACAGGTTCTTTTCCTCCAGCAACTTCAGGTCCTTGCGAATGGTAACCCCGGAAACCTGCAATTCGTCGCTGAGCTCCTGGATATCTACTTTTCCTTTTTCCTGTAATTTCTGGATAATGAGCTGGTGTCTGTCGGTAATGGTCATAACTGGCTGATTAAAAATCCCAAGATCCAAATCACAAATGCCAAATAACAAATAGCAAATCACAATTGGCAAATTCCAAAACGCAGGTTCCCGGGATGGCTTTTTTTTATTGGTTCTTATTTATTGGTTTTTGGTTCTTTTTTGGGTTCTTGGATCTTGTATTTTGGTTCTTTTGTCTTTTCCTCACAAATCTATTTGCTTTTCTGTAATAAGCTTACAAATGGTTTAATTTTTTAGCCGCTGTTACCCTTTATGCCCCACATATTTGCTTAAATCGCTTTAATTATCGGTTTAAAAAGATTAATTAATGTTGATTTATGTTTAAATAGTGTGAATTTTGTTTTACTTTGGTGTCATTATTAAATGCCTGATAAGGAACGATTGCAAATTATATCACGCTTTTAAACAGATGTTCTAGTACTTTTTTGGGGTAATGATTGTCAATCTTTAATTATCGCCCCATTCGGTTATAGTAATTAAAACAGAATTTAAAAGCTAAGTCCTGGAACTAGTAACCTGCTTCCCTCCCGCCGCGGCGGGCTGGGGGTATAAATAACGATACATGCAAAAGATTGCTGCCAACAACAACTCATTCGCCGACAAAACCGGCATTCCCATGCCCCTTATCTGGGGCTATGTAGGTATCCTGATATTTATGATGGGCGATGGTATGGAAACGGGCTGGTTAAGTCCGTACCTGAAAGGCCGGGGTATGACCATTGAACAAAATGCGACCCTGTTCACTGCCTATGGGATCACGGTAGCGATATCCGCCTGGTTTTCCGGTGTGCTGGCTGAAGGATTTGGTCCGAAAAAGACCATGCTCGCCGGTTTGTTATTATACCTGGCAGGCACAACCGGGTTTGTAGGCTATGGATTAGCCGAACTGAATTTTCCGGTTATGATCGTAACCTATGCCTTGCGCGGATTTGGTTATCCTTTATTCGCGTATTCCTTCATGGTGTGGATCGCTTATCAAAGTCCGAAAGAAAAACTGGGCCGGGCTGTAGGCTGGTTCTGGTTTGTGTTCACCGGTGGATTAAATGTACTGGGTGCTTTTTATTCAAGCTGGGCCATTGATAGCCTGGGTTACATCAATACGTTGTGGAGTTCAGTGTTCTGGGTGCTTATTGGCGCTTTTTTCGCATTGCTGTTGAATAAAGCCGCGTTCAAATCCGGTTCAAACGGAAATAATGCCGGCGGCAAAGCCCGCGAATTATTGAAAGGATTAACCATTGTAAAAGAAGAACCGAAAGTGCTGATAGGCGGTATCGTACGCATCATTAATACCACTGCACAGTTTGCTTTCCCCGTGTTCTTACCCATGTACATGGAGAAGCATGGTTTCGATACTAAAACCTGGTTACAGATCTGGGGAACCATCTTTACCAGTAATATCATTTTTAATTTGATTTTTGGTTTTGTGGGCGATCGGCTCGGCTGGCGCAATACCATCATGTGGTTTGGTGGTATTGGTTGCGCCATCACTACGCTGGGTTTGTATTATGTGCCGCAAGCGGTACCCGGCAATTTCGCCATTGTATTAACGGCCGGTATTTTATGGGGCGCCTGCCTGGCGGGTTATGTTCCATTATCGGCATTGGTTCCTTCACTGGTAAAAAAAGATAAAGGGGCTGCCATCGCCATCCTGAACCTTGGCGCCGGTCTGCCGGTTTTTGTAGGGCCCGCATTGGTGGGGTTGTTCTATAGTGTAGTTGGCAATGAAGGCATCATCTGGATCCTGGCCATCTTATATTTCATCAGCGCCCTGCTTACGCGATTTATTACGCTGCCCGATAATGCGAAAACACTGCATCACGTGAAAGGAAATGAGGTCATCGATGCCGGTTACCAGGTACCTGTAAACTAGTAACTGTGAACTATGAACTGTGAACTAGTAACTGTGAACTATGAACTGTGAACTGTGAACTAGTAACTGTGAACTATGAACTGTGAACTGTGAACTATGAACTATGAACTGTTAAACTATATACTATAATAAAGATTGAGAAATATGAAAATTTTAGTGACGGCGCCGTATAATGATAACGGGTTAATAACATTGCAGGAAAATTTGGGTGAGGTAATTTACAGGCCGTGGAAGCCGCAAGGCCGTGCTTATTATGCAGATGAATTAACCGCTTTGTTACAATCAACCGCTGCCAATGCATTGATCACCGAGCACGATCATGTTACAGCCGATGTTATTAATGCCAATCCGCATTTGCAGTTTATTGGTGTGTGCCGCGGAACGCCTTCGAATGTTGCCATTGAAACAGCTACCAAACATAACATTCCTGTTTTTTATACACCGGCACGCAATGCCCAGGCCGTGGCAGAAATGTTCATAGCGAATGTGATCACTTTTATGCGAAATACGATTGCCGGTATGGAATGGTTAAGAGGAAACAACTGGGCAGCCGGTGCACATACTTCGTACCTGCAGTTCAAAGGAAATGAGCTGGCCGGTAAAACCATTGGTATGGTTGGGTTTGGCGCCATCGGTCAACTGATCGCTTCCATGCTGCAATGTTATCCCTGTCCGGTACAGTTTTATGATCCGTATGTAACCACACACGATCCTGCTTATCGTTCCGTGTTGTTGACCGAACTTTTTGAAACAAGCGATATTGTATCCATACACCTGCCGGTAACGGATCAAACAAAAGGGCTGATCGATTATTCGTTGTTGTCGAAAATGAAACCCGATGCCATTTTTGTGAATACGGCCCGCGCTGTTGTTGTAAAACGGGATGATCTGTTGCGTGTGCTGGAAGATGGCACCATTCGCGGCGCCATACTGGATGTATTTGATCATGAGCCGCCCGATGAAACCGATTATAAAATCATCCATCATCCCAATGTGCTGCCTACGCCGCATATTGCTGGTGCAACTTTTGAGGTAGAAGATCATCATGTGACCATTCTGAATAAAACGCTGGTGGACTGGTACGTGCATAATAAGAAAACCGGGGCCCGGCTGGCTAATAAAGAATTATTAACCGTACAGATCTAATTGCATATCATGACGACTAAAGAAGCATATATAATTATTGATATTGGCACCGGGAATGTGCGGGTGGCGGCTACGAGCGCTAATGGAACGGTGTTGGGCGTTGCCCGGGAAGATATTCATTACATAAAGGATGAAAAATACCCTGATGCTTTATATTTTGAAGCCGATGTATTATGGAAACAGGTAACAGCTTTAGCGAAACAGGTTATTGACGCGTTGCCTGGTGTTACCGTGCGCGCATTGACGGCTACCAGCCAGCGGGAAGGTATTGTGTTGCTGGGCCGGAATGGGGAGTCGTTGGTAGGGTTGCCAAATATCGATCACCGCGGCCGGGAATGGGAAGACGTTCTGCCTGATAAAAGTATTGTATATAAACTCACCGGCAGGTATCCTACCTCGTTGTTCTCCGCTTTCAAATTAGTGGGTATAAAAAAGCGATGGAAAGACCTGTGGCAGAAATGTGTGAGCTTTGTAAGTATCAGCGACTGGATTGAATATCAATTAAGCGGCGTCATCAAGTATGAGCACTCGCAGGCTTCTGAAACTTTATTGTACGATGTAGAGAAACGCAAATGGAATTATGACCTCTGCGATCTGTTCGGATTGGATAGTTCCCTGCTGCCATTGCTGCAAAATTCCGGAACCATCCTGGGACCGGTGTTGCCTGCAATAGCGACATCGTTCAATATTTCAAAGGAGGCGCTGGTGGTAGTGGGCGGCGGCGATACACAGCTCGCTATAAAAAGTACGCAACCTGCTGTGGAAGATATTGTGATTGTTTCAGGGACCACAACGCCTATTGTAAAACTGGTTGATAGATATATGCTCGATGCCCATCAACGTACCTGGACGAGCAGGGATATTGAAGAGAACCGCCTGGTGTTTGAAGCCAATGCCGGCGTCACCGGGTTGAACTTTCAACGGTTGAAAGAGATCTTTTATCCCAATGAAAATTATGCGGTCATCGAGCAGGAGTTGGCGGCTACCAAAGATGCTTTTTGTATGGCATCATTGGGATCGTTGGTCGCTGATGAAAAAACACCGCTGATAAAAGGCGGCTTCGTATTTCCCACACCGGTATCGCACCAGTTAACGCGCGGTCATTTTGTTTGGGCCACCATCCTGGATATCGCCTGTTCCATTGCCGAGAATTATAAGATCTTATGCGAAGTGGCCGGTCACCAGCCCGATTATGTATGGGCCTGTGGCGGCGGTTTGCAAAGTGTTGCCTTGCGCAGTTTGCTGGCAGGTTTGTTGAATAAGAAAGTGCAGGTGCGCCGGGGATTTGAACAATCCTCTGTCATTGGTGGCGCGTTGATCTGCAATGAAGCGTTGCAAGTGTCAGTTGATTTTGATGATACAATTGAAGTGATCCATCCGCAGCAGCAACAATATTATGCGGCTATGTATAAGGAGTGGAAGAAAACGAGAATGAATTTTAGAAGCATGCATTAAATAATTATGAACAGTCCATATTTCATAGGTATCGACGTAGGTACACAAGGCGCAAGAGCTGTATTAATTGATATAACCGGTGAAGTGCTGGGCAGCGGCGAACAGGCTTTTCCATTGAGCAATCAATCAAGGGAAGAACAATCGCCCGGCCAATGGTGGCAGGATTGTGTGTTGTGCCTGCAGCAGGTGATTGCCCAGGCGAAACCGCACATAAGGTTGTCAGACGTACTGGCTATTTCAGTGACTTCTACATCCGGGACCATCATCCCGCTCGACAGGAATAACGAACCATTGCATAATGCGATCATGTACAGCGATCCGAGGTCGGCGGAAGAAGCCAGCTATTGCAAAAAAGTAGCGCTGGCCGAAAACAGCCATGGCTACACCGCGTTTAATGCCAGCAGCGGTTTGCCTAAAATGTTATGGTTCATCAACCGGTATCCGGCTAAAGTTGATCAGCTGGGTAAATTTATACATGCCGCCGATTTTATTATAGGAAAATTATGCGGCCGGTATGATGTCACCGATTATACCAATGCCCTGAAATCGGGTTACGATGTTCGTCAAAAACAATGGCCGGCCTATATCATTGAAAAATTACCCATTCAGCAGGATTGGTTGCAAACGGTACAACCATCGGGTACAACCATTGCAAACCTGTTACCTGCATTAGCTACCGAACTGGGTTTGCCTGCTACCGTTCAAATTGTAGCGGGCATGACGGATGGTTGTGCGGCGCAGATTGCGTCGGGTGCGGTACAAATTGGCGACTGGAATACGACCATAGGCACTACGCTGGTGGTAAAAGGCGTAACCACGCAGGAGATCAACGATCCGCATGGCCGGTTGTATTGTCATCGTCACCCCGAAGGGTACTGGATGCCCGGTGGCGCAAGCAATACCGGGGCCGATTGGGTTACGCGTGATTTTGGCAATAACCTGGCTGACGTCACGGCGCAAGCTGCTTTACTGGTCCCCACACGTCATATGGCGTGGCCGTTAAAACAACAGGGCGAACGTTTTCCCTTTATTGCACCACAGGCAACCGGCTTTCATCCGGTTGGTTTGCCGCCGGCTGAATTGTTTGCGGCCTGCATGGAAGGCGTAGCCTATATTGAACGGTATGCGTATGAAGTAATAGAACAATTGTCGGGCGAAAGCGTGACGGCGGTATTTACCGCAGGTGGCGGCAGTAACAGCGACGTGTGGTTGCAGATCAGAAGCCATGTACTGAACCTGCCTGTCTACAAAATGAAACACGTGACGGGGGCAGTAGGAGCAGCGATCATCGCGGCCTCGCAAACGCATTTTGGTTCGCTCACCGAAGCTGCCAAAGCGTTAACGCAAATTGAAAAAGAAGTGCATCCGCAGCCGGTGCAGGTAGATATTTATCAACAGAATTACCAGCAATTTATTGAGATCCTGGCCGGCAAAGGCTATATCAGCAAAACACAATATGCTTAATATTTATTTGATCAGGCATGGCGAAACCGCCTGGAATGCCGATAACAACCGGTATTGCGGAAGAACCGATATTCCACTCACCGAAAAAGGATTGAAACAGGCCGAAGCATTGAAACAACAATTACAATCGATCACCTGGGATGGTGTTTTTTCTTCGCCCCTGCAAAGAGCATTTACAACTGCACAAATTGCAACCGGTTCTACCGGTACAACCGTTGTAAAAGACGAGCGTTTAATAGAAGCCGATTTTGGTTTGTGGGAATACAAAACAAAAGAAGAATTCGTTGCCGAAAACGAATCGTTGTGGACGAACTGGATGCGTGATCCGGCCAACAACAGGGCAGGGGGCACCGGTGAAACAGGTACGGAGATCGTGCAGCGGGTCGATGATTTTTTTCAGTCATTACAAAAGCAATACAGCAACGGTAATTTCCTGGTAGCTGCCCATAATGGCGTGAACCGGTTGTTCCTGTCACATAAACTTGGAATGCCTTTGCGCAATTACCGCATGTTCTTTATGGAGAATGCGACCCCCAGTATGTTCACCCTGGAACCCGACGGTACGTTTGTGCTGCGACATCTTAATTCGAAATTCTGATTGCCTGGCTAAAAAATATTCACCATGGTCTTTCCTCAAAAAATGGTTCAACTCGCAGTGGTTGTTGCGCTCTTTGTTTCTGCACAGGCGCACAGCCAGTCAAACAAAATGCATGTACTGAAGATCAGTACACCGCAGCAATTACAACAATATTTTAAATACACCGGCCAGGATATTCCCCTGATCAGCGGTCACCGCGGTGGACCCGATAAAGGAGCGCCCGAGAACAGCATTGCTGCGATGGAATATTCGCTGCAGTTTGCACCTGCTACGTTTGAAATTGATCCGCGCTTAACCAAAGACAGTGTAGTGGTTTTGTTACACGATGATACGCTCGATCGCACCACCACAGGTCATGGAAAACTGAATAGCTATACCTGGGCGGAAATAAAGAAACTGAAGCTGAAAGATGTTGATGGTCATGTAACCTCATACGGTATTCCAACGCTGGAAGAAGCGATTGTATGGGCCAAAGGAAAAACCGTACTGATCCTCGATAAAAAAGATGTACCGATGATGACCACGGCGAAATTAATTAAGAAGCACCACGCTGAAGCCTGGGTTATGATCACCGTGCACAATGCCAAAGAAGCAAAATTTTATTATGATGATAATAAGAACGTGATGTTCGAGGCATTTGTGAAAACGAAAAAGGCCATGGAAGAATATGAGCAGGCCGGTATTCCCTGGCAACAGATCATGGCGTACGTAGGGCCACAGGATAAACCCGAGAATAAAGAAATGTTCGATCTGTTGCACCAACGCGGCGTCATGTGTATGATCTCTACCGCACCGGTATATGATAAGCTGCCTACGGCAGATGAACGCGCAAAAGCTTATACGCAGATCATTAAGAACGGCGCCGATGTAATAGAAGCCGATCGCGCCATTGAAGCGGCGGCGGCGGTGAAATCGTTAGCGCCTGTTACAAGTGAGAAGTTGAAATTTTTTGGAAAGAAATAAGTTCTCAGTTCTTAGTTTGAAATGGAAAGGGACTGGTGGTGATTAGTGATTGATACGTTATACTAAGAACTAAAGAACTGTGAACTAAGAACTAAGAAACCAACTATGAATCTCAATAGACGAAAATTTATCACCTTCAGCTCCCTCTCTGGTCTTCAACTGGCTGTAGTAAAAACTGGATTCACCCAATGGATGCACGAAAACGAAACGTTCATTACGGGGGCTCCTGCTTTGGCAACCCTGAAAGAAAAATTCGTGGCGCCCGGACAACCATTTCAAGCTGGTTGTTACTGGTGGTGGTTCAATGGCCTGGTCGATAAGGAAGGCATTACGCGCGACCTGGAGGAATATAAAGCTAAAGGCATGGGCGAAGTGCTGATGATCAATTCCGCCGATGGTTTAGGTGGCGCCAAAGTGCCGCAGGGCGCCTTATTCCTGTCGCCTGAATGGCGCGAACTGTATCGCCATGCATTGAAAGAAGCGAACAGGCTGGGTTTAAAAATGGGCGTGAATATGAGTTCCGGCTGGTGTATGGGCGGTCCATGGGTTCCGCCACAACATGCCTGTCGCTGGTTTCTGCAATCAAAGCTCACCGTAACCGGTCCGCAAAAATTCTCCGGTAAATTACCGCTGCCCGGCCATCGCGATGGGTACGACAACCTCGTGAATGCGCCCGGTTGGAAAGAATATATTGATCTGCCATTGGAAAAAACAGATTACCGCGATACGGCCATCGTAGCCTTTCCGTCAGGCGCTGATAATAATCCGTTAGGGAAGGATAAACGAAAAGATCTGTTTCCGGCCAAAACCAATCGCAAGGATGCGAGCAATTTTATAAAAGCCAATGATGTGATGGGCCCGGTATCAACGCCCTGGGAAACCATGCCCGGTGATCTGCCCATTGCTCCTGATAAAGTGATCGATTTAACGAGTAAGGTCAATGCCGATGGACAACTCGATTGGGAAGTACCTGCCGGTGAATGGACCATCATTCGCACCGGTCATCGCATGACCGGTTCAAAAGTAATGATCGCGCAACCGGAAGCCAGCGGGTTATCGGTTGACTGGTTAAGTCATACCGGTGTTGACCTGCAATTTGAAAATTTAGGAAAGGTCCTGGTACAGGAAGCCGGCGACCTGGCCGGGAAAACCCTGTTGTATTTGTGCGATGATAGTTTTGAAGATGGTTTTCCTAACTGGACAGAAAACATAATCGCTCAATTCAAAAAATACCGCGGTTACGATCCTACACCATACTTGCCGGTTCTCAATGGATTTATCATCGGCAGCGTTGAAGTAAGCGACCGGTTCCTGAACGACTATCGAAAAACAGTAGCCGATTGCCTGGCTGATGAACATTACAAACATTTTGCCGACCTGTGTCATCAAAACGGATTGAAGGTGCAAAACGAAGCAGCCGGTCCGAGCCGCTCAGGCACCATGTGCATGGATGCATTAAAGAACCTGGGCCGCAGCGATATGCCGCAGGGTGAATTCTGGCTGGGTGGTAAACATGATGAGGAGGGCGGACTGGATGAAAAGCTGGGCTATGGTATGGTGCGTTTGGAAAAAGGGCAGAACAAGGTAACCAAGATGGTGTCATCGGCTGCGCATATTTACGGGAAGAAAACTGCCTCTGCTGAATCGTTCACCTCTTTCCGTCATTGGAACGATTATCCGGGCAATATGAAACAGGCGGCGGACCGGGCTTTTTGCGAAGGCATTAACCGGTTCCTGATACATACATCAACGGCTACACGCCCGCAGGATGGCAAACCGGGCATCGAGTATGGCGCGGGAACGCATTTTAATCCCAATGTAACCTGGTGGAACCAGGCCGGTCCTTTTCTCGATTATATCAGCCGTTGCCAGTACCTGTTGCAGCAGGGATTGTTTGTAGCAGATATTTTATATTATAATGGTGACATTACGCCGAATATCGTACTGCCCAAAAACGTTGGTACAACCACCGGTAAAGGCTACGATTACGATGTTTGTAATGAAGAAGTGTTACTGACCCGTTTACATGTGAAGAACGGCAAACTGGTATTGCCCGATGGCATGAGTTATCGCGTACTGGTATTGCCCGAAACAACCGTAATGCCTGTGCCGGTATTGCAGAAGTTAAAAGAACTGGTATTTGCCGGCGCTACGGTAATAGGTCCCAGGCCGGAGAAAGACAGCGGGTTGAAGGATTACCCCCAGTGCGATGTACGTTTAAAAGAACTGGCTGCTGCCATTTGGGGTAAATGCGATGGAAAAACGATCAAAAAGCAAATATTCGGAAAGGGAAAAATATACTGGAATGTTCCTTTGCAGAACGTGTTGAAAGAAAAAGGAGTGGGGCCCGATTTTATTTGTGACAACGAAAATGCTTTCATTGATTTTATACATCGCACCGTTGGCGATACCGAAATATATTTTATCACCAATAGAAATAACCGGGAAGAAAAGGCCATGTGCCGCTTTCGTGTTGTTGGTGAGCAGCCAGAGATCTGGGATGCAGTGACCGCAGAAATGAGTTCGGCCAAAGCATATAAACAGGTTGATGGATATACTGCTATTCCCTTGCAGTTTGCGCCCTTTCAATCGTGGTTTATTGTATTTAAAAAGTCTGCGGTTCAAAAAACAGCGGCCATAAAAACTACGGCGTCCAATTTTCTTTCCTTTACACCCGTACAGGAATTAGCAGGGCCCTGGGCCGTTCATTTTGATGTAAAATGGGGTGGACCTGCGAGTGTTGAATTCAATACGCTGGAAGACTGGACGAAACGGCCCGAAGAAGGGATAAAATATTATTCCGGCCCGGCTACTTATGTAAAACGGTTCGATGCAAAAGATCTTCAACCCGGCGCGAAGCATTTTCTGGAGCCCGGTGTCGTAAAAAATATTGCAGAATTAACATTGAATGGTAAAAAGCTCGGCGTATTGTGGACGGCTCCCTGGCGTATTGAAGTGACGGGGTTGTTAAAAGCGAGCGATAATGTGCTGGAGATCGTAGTCGTCAATTGCTGGCCCAACCGGTTGATCGGTGATGCAGCTCTGCCACAGGAAAAAAGACTAACCCGTACCAATATCGCTTTTAAACCCGATGCGCCATTGATGCCCTCTGGTTTGTTAGGACCGGTGGTGATCAGCGAAGGCCGGTTTGGGGGGTAATTTTACTGTGATGGAGCAATTTCTCCAAAATATGGTTGAAGTCGGTTAAGCTCATGGGTTTGGTAATACAGGCTGATCCATATTTTTTGCAAAATTCAACATCTTCATGATTTGCGGAAGTAGTGAAAATGGCAATGGGAATACCCTGCCATTTTTTATTATTTCGTATATGCCGTAAAGTATCCCGTCCGTTCATTTTTGGCATATTCATATCTATCATGATCAGGGAAGGAAATGGTTTGTTGTCCGATTCCAATTGATGTAGAATATGCATGCCTGCTTCACTGCTTTGGGCTTTATACAACGTTACTTCCGGATATAAACACCTGACAGATTCTTCGAAGATCAGCAGATCATCCTGGTCATCATCTATATATAATATGGTCGTTGGCTCACGTTGCATACGCTCTGTTAATGATTTTAGTTTGGATGAATATTGCTTACGCAAGTTTAATGGCAAGCCATTTTTCCTTTTGCAAAAAATAGGTTATCCGGTGTTGTATAGCACCGGCACAAAATTACAAAAGTAGGGTGAAAACGGAAGTTTATTGGTGCTGTCAGCTGATCAGCGCCTGTAAATACTTAGCATTACTTAAGTACTTATACTAACCAGATTTAGTTGAAGATATTTCAGGAACCGTGATTTACAGTATTGTTTTCATCGAACGATCCCTATCCAAAAGGGTATATAGCAATGGTCGGGCCAATTTTTAATACCAATTCTGTTTAGCAAAGGTAAAGAAGTGGGAATCAAGGCAGATAATGATTAAAATCAAGAGCGTTTTGCATAGGGAGGTACAATAAATTACATAATTACACCTCCGGTTTTTCATAAAAAACCGGAGGTGTTTTATCTTTTTATTAATTGTCGGCCAGGGTTGTTTTTGTTTGCGGAAAACAATCGATCGTGTTTGGTGTTACTGTATTGAAATCAAACTTTTTCAACCGTGTAGTGGTGAAAGTTTGACTGTTTTGTTTGATGTTGATCACGCCATCGACCTGTACCTGTTTAAATACCTGTTGAGCGCTGGCGCCGGGCCATTGTATAACAATTTCATCAACGGTTGTGGCGCGTCCGATACCAATGTGTTGCATTAACGGATTGCTGCCAAAACTGCCGCCTGAATTTACATCGCGGTAAATGGTCCGTTTTGTTCCGTTCTCTGTAAATGATATTTTTATTCTGGCGCCGATAGCAGCCCGGTTGCATACACTGCCCTGCAACGAAAGCAACAGGCGATGGTTGTCATTTTGCCCGGGATTTACATATAGCGCATTTTCATACGCATCGCCAGCAAACGCGCCCCCCATTTCAATATGAATATCCTGGTCGCCATCATTATCCAGGTCAACAAATGAAACACCGTGCCCTTTTTGCAGGTTGCCAACACGTCCCTGTAATGTTACATCGGCAAAGTGGGTGCCCTGTATGTTTTTGAAGAGTTTATTAGGCACCAGCGATGTGTATTGCGGATTTCCGGTGCCCATGTAAAAATCAAGATAGCCGTCATTATCAATATCGCCAAAGTTGCCGCCCATAGAAAAGGAAATATGATGCAGTCCGGTTTTTTCAGACACATCTTCAAACGTTCCGTTATGATTATTGCGAAACAAAAATATTTTGCCCGAATTGCCAGTGGGTTGGTTCAGGGCTTCTGCCGCTGCATACCAGGCAAGCGATTTATTAAATTCATATCCGCTAACCAGGATGTCGAGCCAGCCGTCATTATCATAATCCCAAAACCAGGTTGTGAAGGTGCCTGAGGTGTTATTGGTGAGACCGGCTTGTTGTGATACATCTTTAAAATGAATAACGCCATTCACGATGCCTTCATTTTTCAGTAGTATCTTTTTGCCGTTTAAAGTAGAACAGAAAATATCCGTCCAGCCATCGTTGTCATAATCGCCGGAAGTGACCCCTTTTACAAATGCGATCACATTGCATCCTGCACTGGCAGCTGCTTCGCTAAAAGTACCGTTCTTATTATTTATATAGAATTCACTGGTATTTATTTCGCCCTGCGGACCTGTTTCATTGCCAATAAAAACATCGAGCCAGCCATCGTTGTTAAAATCGGCCCAGGTAGCGGTTTGCGTAGGGTAGAAGGACAGCAATCCCGCCTGTACGGTAACATCGGTGAAACTGCCATCGCCATTGTTTTTTAATAAGGAATTGGGTTCTTTACCAAATTTCCCTTTCCAGGCGCCCCGCAACACAAAAATATCTTTCAGTCCATCATTGTTGTAATCGGTTTGAATCATGTTCAACCCACCGGTGAGCATATGTAAACCTGAGGTGGGAGTTGCATCGGAGAATGTGCCATTACCATTGTTGATGAAGTAATGCATGCCTTCCTGCAACGACCAACTGCTGGTAACTATATCTACATACCCATCATTGTTAAAATCCTCGATGATGCTGCCGCCAGCCAGGTTCTTTGTATTAAGGCCCAATTTGCCTGCAAGGTCGGTAAATGGTTTTATGGTGCAGCTGCTATCGTCACCAGGTAATGTAAGTAATAAAGGCGCGGGGACCTGGTCCGGATACCCACCGGTAGCCATGTACGCAATATTCAGCAACCATCTTGACTCCAGGTCGTTGCCATCATATTTCAAAAGGGTTTTGTACAGTTCAATGGCTTTTTCGGCGGCCTGTTTGTTTACGTGCACCCCTTTATTGGCAATGGGTAAAACGCAGGATTCGCCGTTATGATTATAGATACAGTTCTTTCTTTCTCCCAATCGCAGGTAAGCGATCGCAAGATTTTTCATAATTATTCTCTTGTTGTCGGGCATGTACGGTGGTAAGCCAGTTAACAGCCCTTCTAATAATTGTACGGCTTTTTCTTCCTGTCCCAGTTCGAGCAGGGTATTGGCCATACCATAGATGGCCGTGGCCGAATCGGGATAGATAACAGCTGCGTGCAGCAGTGAGTCGAAAAATTTATATTTTGTTTCCTGTGCAAACGTGTTGTTGATGGAATTTTCACTGGCTGAGATCGTTGACAGCAGTTTGATCATTTCTGTATTCGGTGAAGTGCTGGTTGTGCATGAAATGGCTAGCCATAAGATTATGGCCAGCCATGTTTGAGGAAAGGCAATGGTCATGGAAGGATGTATGTTGAACTTATTATCAACGGCATGGTTGAATAACAAGCGTTTAATTAAAAATGGGGCAGGGGGATTTCTCCCAGCCGGGTTGTCTAAAAAACAGTAGTTGGTTTTAACCCTGCGGTGGGTGAAAGGGGGCGGTAATAAATGAATGAATGACCGTTGGGGCCGGATGATGAAACTGTGTTCTGATTGCTGTTAATAACCGGGCTAACTGAAAGGGCGATACCGGTTGATCGTATTCGCTGCCGGCCGGATTTTTTTTAAGTGTGCCGGCATCATCTGTATTGGTGGGTACGTCCTGCACTTTATTCGCATAATCAATGCGTGCGGCGTTTAACTGGGTTTTATTTTTATTCGGTAAACACAACAGGTGCAACGTGTCGTTGTGTATTTTTCTTTTTACATAACTGTAATAAACGCCATTCACGCTTACTTCGCCATCTACCCGTTCGTAGTCGCTCCAACTGGTAACATAAGGCGTATGCAAAGCAATTTTCACTTCTATTAGCTCACTGTCGTTATATTGGCTGTTGTCGATCTGTTGGATCAGTTGTTTATCTGACTGATGTATGAAGTACTTAAATAACAGCGTATATCCTGCCAGGTTAAACAGGTATACCGCAAGCAATAGTATGGCCACGCCCTTTTTCAGAATGAAAATTTAATGAATTTAATAAAAATCGGCCAAACGGTAACGCATATTTTAAAATGTAATCTTTGGATACGTTTACCCATTGGGGGAATAATCATCTTCGGACCGAAACGAGCATTTAAAATTTGTGTGTATGAATTTCCTCAGTAAATTCATACAGGATTTATTGTTAGTCATTTAGCCGAATTGTTAAACGCCTTTGTGTTGCAGGATCCTGTCATGTATCATGCTCAAATACCTGTATTCCTGAAAGCTGCCATTGATTGCCCGTACGGTTGTTTGTCATGGCCCGGTAAAACGGGACCAACGTGATTGTAGTCACCGCTTAAAACCAACCATAATGAGTATTCAATCAAAAACTATTCTGTTTGTGACAGGCTGTTTTGTCAGCTACCGTTGCTGGGACGACTGGAAAACATTTTTCGAAAGCAAAGGATATACGGTCATAGCGCCCCCATGGCCGCTTAAAGAAGGACCAGCCAATGAACTGCGCGGTCAGCACCCCGATTCACCTATTGCCACATTGCGGTTAAATACGGTGTTGAATAATTACATAGAGATCGCAAAAAAGTTGCCGGAAAAACCGATCATCATTGGGCATTCCTTTGGCGGGTTATTGACGCAAATTTTAATAAACCGCGATTACGGTGCAGTCGGGGTAGCTATTCACTCAATACCGCCACAAGGCATTATTCCTATCGAACTATCGTTTTACAAAGCAGCAACAGGGTCGCTTGGTTTATTTACTTCTACCAAAAAGACTTACCTGATGTCATTCAAAACCTGGCAGTACGCGTTTACGAATGGTATGCCGGAGGCTGTACAAAGGGCCGAGTATGATAAATTCGTGGTGCCCGAATCAAAGCTGCTGGCCCGGGATGGATTGAGCAGTGCGGCCAAAGTTGATTTCAGCAAACCGCATGCACCTTTACTGATCGTATCGAGCCCTGCCGATAACATCGTTCCTGCATCATTGAACAAACGCAATTTTAAGCGCTATAAACAAAACAATGGTTCCGTAACGGAGTATCTGGAAGTCGCGGACCGCAATCACCATGTGTTGGGATTACCCACCTGGCAAACGGATGCGCAGCAGATACTGGAGTGGATACAGAAGAATTAATTTAAACGACTGACAAAATGGAAAAACTCTGCGATTGAGTCATCCAACTTCTTATCAAAATACCTTCATTGTCTGGAATGGATCATTAAGTTTTTTTGCCGCTTTTAAAATGCGTCCCCGGGGCCCTCGGGGCTGCATCTTATTTTTGTTGGCGTTTTGCCATTCCCGATACGCATCGGGATAAGTAGCCATAGTTGATTACGGCCTGTTGAATAGTTTAACATAGGGCATCGTTGGCGGTTAGCTGAGTGTTACTTCACCGCAGTAAACGCTGTTGGCCAGAGTCCTCTGCCGAAATCGGGCGCGGTGAAGATCTGGGTTCTAAAGCGTTATTCCCAATAGTGCCTGCATCTCTTGTTTTCCTTTGGCGGTTAGTATCAGTTCTCTTGAAAAACGGACTTTCCTGAACCATTGTTTTTGAAAAAACTTCTCCAATAAAAGGGCGCCGAGTTTACCTGCCAGATGCGGACGACGCTCGCTCCAGTCAAGACATTCACGAATATAAGTTCGGCGCTTTTTTTCCGTATCGTTTTCAGTAATATCAAATTGCGACAGCCATTTCCAGCCTTTGGGAGTGATGGTGTAATCATTTGCCTTTTTGGACATATAGCCCTTCCTTAGTAAGGCCTCCATAAGCTTCACACCAATAAAGCCAGCGAGATGATCATAACATGTTCTGCAATATTTGATGCCTGCAGGAATAGCTGTGCGCTCATTAGATTGGATCATTTTATTGTTGGCGAGATTGGCCAGTGCTTCTACTACATATGCTACTTCTTCATTGGCGAAAGAATAATAACGGTGTTTCCCCTGTTTATCCACTTTCAACAGATCAGCTTCCAGTAATTTTGTAAGATGATTACTGGCGGACGTGGATGAAATATCCGCAGCAATCGCCAGCTCTGTAGCTGTGTAGGAGCGGCCATCCAACAAGTTCCATAGCATAGTTGCACGAACAGGCTCACAGATCAGTCCTGCAATGTGAACGAATTTATCTTCCATTATTCATTATTGGATGAAGTGTAAAAATAATATCTCTCTTAATTTTGGACAAATCAAAAGATTATGATAGCAGTCTTATTTGAGGCCATCCCTACACCAGGAAAATGGGATGAGTATCTGGAAATTGCAGCACGCTTAAAGCCTGAGTTAAGTAAAATAGAAGGCTTTATTTCTATTGAGCGGTTCCAGAGTATCAGCCATCCGGAGAAAGTATTATCGCTGTCATTCTGGAAAGATGAAGAGAGTATTGCGGAATGGAGGAATATAGAATTACACAGAATTGCACAACAGGCAGGACGGAATACTGTGTTTAAGGATTACCGTTTAAGGGTATGTACTATACTGAGAGATTATGGGATGAGCGAACGAGGGCAAGCCCCCCATGATAGTCAACTCAAACATAAATAAATACGATGAAAGATCTCGAAATTATACTAAACAATCAACCAGGCTCACTGGCGCTTTTAGGGGAAACTTTAGGAAAAAATAAGATAAGTCTTGAAGGCGGAGGTGTGTTTCAGCAAGGCGATAACTGTATCGCGCATTTCCTGGTAGAAGAGGCTGATCTGGCGAAAGAAGTGTTGGCACAGGTGGGTATTCGGGTAGTGAACATTAATGAGGTGGTGATCCAGAAACTCAGGCAAGACGTACCGGGGCAGTTGGGGCTATTTTGCAGAAGACTGGCAGATGCCGGGGTTAATATATTAACTCAATATAGCGATCATGCCAATCAATTGATAGTAGTAGTAGATGATTATGAGAAAGCAAGACAGGTATCGGCGGTATGGATGCAGGAATGGTGGTGATTGGTTTAAAAAAGAAAAACCTTATAGGTCAGCGCGGGTCAGGTCCGGCAACCTATAAGGTTCAAAACGGTATGAACATTATTGTTTTACAAGCCGTATTACTTCATGCGTAACAGGGCCTGACAATTTCAGGAAATACACGCCGGTTTGTAAGGCAAGCGCTGAAAGACTCACCGGTTTCAGGCGCCCACCGGTGAAACGGTGCTTCGCCCGGTATAATGTTACGCCTGTTTCATTGAACAATTGTACTTCTACTTCTTCTCCATCTATACTGGTTATACGGGTTGCTTTCTTTTGAATAAACAACTGGTTTTGCAACGGTACAGGGTAAGCCTGTAACTGATTGCTTACAGTTTAGCGGAAAAATAGTCATTCCACCAATTTATCAGGGAGCTGACTTGAAATTCTCAGAGGGCCTATGCGTAGTTCAAAACGACGGATTTGGGTATATAGACCTTACAGGTGAACTTGTTATTCCTTATCAATTTTATTTGGGTGACCATTTTTCGGAAGGGTTAGCATGTGTTCAATTTACCGAAGATGGTAAATATGGTTTTATAAATAAAGAAGGATCTGTAATTGTACCACCAACCTTTGATTCTGCCGAAGCTTATGAGAATGGTTTGGCCGCCGTTTATTTGGGAAAAAAATTCGGGAAAACATTGTCTGGATATATAAACAAAAATGGCGACTATGTTTGGGAACCGAGCAAGTAAGAAGCCGGCAACCTGCTGCGTTGTCCAATTGGGTCGGGCCGGCTGGACAAGTCGAACTCATTGCTCGAAAATTTAATGAAAATAAAGACCATTAATATTACAAAAATGGGACATTTTCCTTCCATGATGCTTTTCCTTCTGTTATATCATGGCGAAATCCTAAATCGCCACTATGTTGATTTAAAAATAAATAATGACTTATTCCCAAGCTTATCAGCGATTATTGGGTACGAGTTTATACGGCTGCTCCTGTAATGACCTCTACTCGGGTGAATGTTTCGAATGATATTCCCATAAGGCCTTGCTGTTCGATCCGACGCTTGATATTTTCGCTCACCATGACTTTCGTACCACCTCCCCATAAAAATTCCCACGGTTCTCCATATACCCAGGATAGCGGCTTAACATACGTACCTGGAAACTCGCCCGCACTCTCTGCCGCTATTTGCTGGTATGTCTCATAGGAACGGATCTGTCCCTTTTGAAAAGTTCGATAAATCTTTGACTCGGCATCGTCCGCCAGATCGATAACAGCAAATTCAATACTGTTATAAAGCAACTTCGGATAGTGCTGGTCTTTTACATGCAGAAGGTGATATATTCTTTCGTCGTCCGAGTCGTTATAAAAATTGGTCATTTGCATGGTATACAAGCCATGCTCCGGCCCCTGGAATTCCTGTAACAATGTTCTCAGCTCTGGCGATATAATTGCCTTACAACCGCGCGGCGGCGCGGCCATATCGATGGCGGTATCCTGCATCCAGTTGTGTATACTCCCGTATTTGACGGTAGACCTCAGGGCCTGGCGTGAGAGCATTTTCATAGAAATATCGTGCGGGTTACTCCACAGTGTATCGCGTTTAATGTTGCAAGAAAGGTTTAGTCTTTTCTCTTCCGACATCGGCAGCATGGCTACCCAATCGGTATATTTTTTATCCTGCTGAATGCTGTAGAACTTCATAGTCAATTAGTTTATCAAAGCTTTAGATGGCGCAAGTTACCGGAATGGTAATTGGTAATTCATACCCGAGTGACCCCTACCTGGAACATGAAGCTTTTGCTAAGAATGGATTCAAAATTATTCAAATTAAAAGCCCCTTCAAATTTAATCCTTTGAAGGGTTTATTTTTTAGTCGGGAGGGCAGGATTGTTGAACTATTGGATCAGAGACTTGTTAATGTTTAATAATTTAAACACATAAAAAAATATAATTAATTTTGATCCACTTTGTTAGTTTACGGATTCACTACCGTTCAATATCCAGAAAACTCAACAATAAATGTACCCACGTTCCCGGGGGAACGCAGTCCATTTTTCCGAGAAGTTCGTGCTCTTAGCTTTATCAGACGCTATCGTTTCCTCTAGTGTCCATTTGTAAATATTGGAACAAACAAAGCCGCTGACCTCAGTGGCGCACTTTGCGTTGATGGAGATGTCGTTAGATGCCTTTTGACTTAAACATCCGACCAGTGTATTTTTACCCACCTGGCAAACGGATGCACCGCAGATACTGGAATGGATTCAGAAGAACTAATAATACTGTTTTTTTCAAAATGGTTACAGCCTCCAAAGAGACCGAGGCACTAAGAATCAACGGATTGGCTGATTAAAGCAGCATAAATTGAATCCCTTCGGTAAATGGAGGAGCGTTCTCCTATTTTTTCAATCTTGGAAAAGCCAGCGTCAGTAAATACCGTTTGTGCACGGGCAAATGAAACAGGAAAAGGAACCCATTCATTTCCTGTATCCGTGTCATATTCAATCAGGATAAATATTCCCGTGCGATTTCGTAAATGGGTTTTTAATTGTTGGATGCATGCTACCTGATCCTGTACATAATGAAGAGAATTTGCCATTAGTATTCCGTCGAGCATAGGAACTGGCAATATATCTTTCACAAAATCCACATGGTGAAATATGATCGAGGGATTATGTTGGAGGTTAGGTTGCCGCTTATGTAAATCAACCGCATGAATGATCGAACCCGGTAGTAATATGGAGAATAGGGCTTCGGAGAATAATCCCTTGCCCGCGCCGAGATCGGCCCAGGTTTGTGGGGAGTTTTGCGGAACAATTCCTTTTTTAATCAACGATATCGCTTCTGATAATTGCATGGTATCGGGTTGCTGCGTTTTTGGTCTTTCAAAATCTGGCTAAATATACGGCTTAAAACACGCATGGATATTGGGGATAGCCTTTCTGTAACCCGAGCTATGTAAAAAAATGCTCTGAAGCGGTTGTTTATAACTTTGCAGATTAGGTTTAAATTGATTCAGGTCAAGAAAGTCTATATGTTTTTACTTATTTACTCCGGAAAATGCCCGCCAAATTCAGCTTCGCATACTAACAAGTAAATATCAGCGTTTTTCTAACGGCTACCGACCAAAGATCATTATTATATGAACCCTGTTAAGCCCAATACTGCTAACGCTTTTTTTATTTTCTATTATTACAACATATTTTCAGGACGTAATTATTTCGGTCGACAAGAGTATAAAAACCGACCTGTTTCCAGACTTCTTTCATCAATCCTTATTACTATCGCATTAGATATTTATTGATGGTAAAGAGTATCAATCAATAGGCGTTTCTCCAGATAAAAAATTTTATTAACTATTAAATTAATCAAACATGAAGGTAGCTTATCAAACCTTTACAGTAATCTTATGGATTACTATTATGCTTGCAGGTTTTTTATTCTTTATGCAAATGAGCCGCATAAACAATGTTTCATTGCCAGTAATTATTGGGGGTCTTTTAGGAGTGGCGGTTGTTCCTGGAATCGTTTGGCTAATAAGATATTTCATCGGTAAAGAATTAAAAAAATGAATTCTGCAGCAAGATTAATTTTCAAAGTGTTTTTGACCCTAATCATTTTTATATTTTTCGGGGGCGTGTTTAGAGGTTGTTCAACAGCAGCTCAAACTGGTGCAGGACGCGGCATGGGTCTCTTATTTGCGACAATTATATTCATAGGAGCCTTATATGGTGTTTGGAGTTATTCACCTAAAAAGAAATCCTCTGAAACTGATATTACGCTGAAAAAAGATTAATGTACAAGGACTACTATTCTATTCTCGACCTTACCTACACAGCAACCCAAGCTGTAATCAAAAAGAATTATAGGACACTTGTAAAAAAGTGGCATCCTGACATAAACAAAAATCAAGATGCCACTTCTAAAATGCAAGAAATCACAGAAGCTTATCTGATTTTAAGTGATCCTGACGCAAGACTACGGTATGACATAATTCATACATTCTATTTTAGGGAGAAGAAGAAAGAAACCGAAGAAACAAATTTTAGTAGATCAAATGAACAAACGGAAAAGGGAGAAAAGTCTAAAGAAGATATTCCTAAAACAGAAAGACAGGCAACGCCTGACGTACAGAATGATCCTGTTCTTGATGATTGGATTTTAAAAGCAAAACAGCAGGCTACAGAATTTGTACGACAATCCATAAAAGACGTAAAGGGAATAACAGCAAATGGTTGCAAATACACAGCGTACGCAATTGTTATTACAATAATACTTTTTGTTGTTATTCTAATAATAGTGACAGTAATTAGGTTGACACGGTAAATCGGCAGCCAACAAAAATATTTGTAAAAGCAGGGCTGGACATTGTCTTTTGGCGAAAAAGCTATTGAGTATTGTTACAACTTATAGTTAAAGTATTTTGTAAACGAATCTAATACCTGTTGTATAGTTACAGGTGGCGCTGCGTCCAACTTTTTCTGCCCGCCTCGAGTGCTTTAGAAAATTTGAAGGAGCTGGTACACCTAAGACTTTTTGTATGTAAAATAAGTAGTGTAAATGGAATACAGGGTTTGTATAATTTGAAGGAGGCAGATTTGAGTAGTAATAATATTAAAGACCTTCGTCCTCTTTATTCCCAGGACGCTAATTTACATAGTCTTGAAAAAATAAATTTAAATGATAATGAAATCGATTATTTGGATTTGCAGGTATTAAATAATATGCTTAGCCTAAAAGAATTGTCCATTTATAACAACCATGTAAGAAACGTTCCGCATGATACGCTACATTATGGTACCCTAGGTGAAATTAGGGCATTTCTCCGGAGTAAAGGGTAAGAAATACTTAACATACGGTCATTTTAAATGACAATTTTAATTTCTTCTGCTACACCTAAGAGATCTGATATTAATTGTCCGTTCTGGCCCTTCCAAAACTGGTAGTCGCATACGATAATAAGTTTTTTTTGAGTGCGGCTTACAGCGGTGTTAAGCAGGTTAAGACCATTTGAAAGTGGCTGTCTGGAGTCGACAAACCATTTATCTCCGGTATCCACTACACTTAGTATAACGGTATGCCATTCTCTTCCCTGGGAACCATGTACTGTAAGAATTTTCAAATCATTTCTTTCGGCAGGCATCATTTTACCCAGGCTGTCGACTTGCTTTTTATAAGGCGTCAAAATTATAAAGTCTTCATGCTGGTTGAACTGATTAACCAGATTACGAATCGCTGCTACCTCTGTATCACTGGTGCGGCTTTTGAATTCATTTGTTTTAGGAGCATGTATAAAAAATATTTTCGTGTCCCCGCTTTCAAGAGAAGATCTGAATCCGTTTTCATATACATGCTTATCAAGAATTTTCGCCAGTCTTTGGCCAAACCTGAAGGTATGAGTTAAATTCGCTCTTTGCATACGGCCACCGGCTGCTATGGTTTTGTGCTGTAAATATTCTAGTAGCATGGTGGATGCGGTTTGACTGAATAATCCTTCAAGAAAAATAGCTGACTGTGCCCATAGGAATATATTTTTATACTCAGGTACCCGTTCCATGAAAGAGTCGTTGATTTCACAAACGGGGGGTAATTGTTTATGATCTCCCAGAAAAGTAACCGGTGCTTTTAATGTAAATAGAGGAAGCGCTTTAATAATATTGGAATAACCGGCCTCATCCATAAAAACATGGTCAACAGTAAGGGTGGTTTCGGTAAAGCGACCAATAAAGCTATCAAGGGTACATGCGATTATGCTTACTCCTTTAAGCCGTTCCTCGGTAGATGAGGCGCCTAATTTAGTTTTAATCGCCTGTAACGATTCAAGTAATTTTTCAATTTCTGCAGCCGGTAAAAGGTCATATTCCCGTAAAGATTCTTCGGATAAACGGTTTTTTATTTTCTCTTCCTGAACCTGCTTTTCCAGGGCTGTGCGTATGGAATGCCAGTTTGTTTCATTTAGAGAATTAACAATTTTCCGAAGTTCATCTGTAAATCCAAAAACTTCCTTTATTGATGTCTCTAGTTTTTTGATGGCCTGTTCTGTATTGGCCTGGACGCTTTTTTCACTATTTAATGCTTTTTCCCTTTCCTTACTTTCAGTTTCCCAATAATTTATCCTGGTCTTGATTTCGATAAGTGTTTCTCTTACTTTCGCCAGTTCTATTTCGGCATTTACAGGTTTACTGGTAAACAGTTTTGTCAGTTTTGTTCCAAAGCTGTTTACTTTTTTTTGTAAAGTATATTTTCGGGCTGTTGTTTCTGAATGTAAATGATTACTTGCTGCAAGCTGTCCGCTTGCTTTTATAAATTCTTCCTCTCGTTTTTCAAACTGTATTTTTGTTTCCTGTAGCTTTTTATAAAGTTCCTCGAAGTTTGAAAATAGCTCAAACTGTTCGCGTATTTTCTCCAGGCGATTGCGTTGTTGGGCATATGCAAGCAGATTTCGGTGTTTTTCAATCTTCTTGTCAAGTTCTTCAAGCTTTTTCATTAAACCCCGTTCTTCGCATACTTCCGGGTATTCTTCTGCAAATTTTCGCGAAGGCACGCCCATTCGCAGAATTTGTGAGCGGGGAACACCTGCTTCACCTGTCATTTTCAAAACACCACGTAGTACCTGTTCTATCGCGTTATTAGTTGGGGCCATGATGGCCACTCTTTTTTTATGTTCAATATAATGCAGCACCGCATAGGATAAAACAAATTGGGTTTTGCCTGTACCTGGTGCGCCCCAGATATAAGAAAAGGGTGCCTTAAAAACGAGATTCAACGCTTCTGATTGCTGGGTAGAAGGTACCGAGTTCGGCAAATACCGTATTTGGTTGAAAGTATCACGTAGCGGAGATGCCTTTTCGGGAAACTGGATATTACTGCCTTTTAACTCGTACCATTTTCGTACTCTTTCTACCAGAAATTTCAGATCAGAAATGACCTTGATATCGCGAGCTTGTAGCTTTTTAAAAGTTTCACTTAGTTGTGTTTCAGGTTTGATAAGCAATGTATTCTTATCCGAGTCATATTCAATGATTTTAATTTCACCGGAAGAATAGCGTCGTCCTGTTGTAAGCAGCTTAAAATCAACAGCTTCTATGTCGAATAATTTGGCTGAAAGTCGGAGCTTGTATATTGCACTTTCATTAGTAACCGACACAGAGATTATATCATAAACCTGCACCTCCTGAATACCTTTATTGTTTTGATCGAGGTACCGAAAGTAATTTTCAGCACTGTCAATGGCGATGCGCCTGATTTCTGTGATATCCATAGCTTATTTTTCCAATCAGTTGTGGGATTAGGTGCGTTGATCTATGACTGTTAACGAGGTTTACCGGTCATTTCGTATTAGTTTAATAAATTATCAGTATAGTTGGCCTTGAAAACCAACTAAAGTAAATAGAAATACAAATACTTGATCTGGATCAATTAGTAATAAGGAATATAGAAAAAGATCTGACAGAAGTCTCAATATGCGGCACCTGTAGCAAACTATGACACGTCTGTAGCTAACTATGACACGTAGGTCGCTAACTATACAGTGTAAGTGACTTAAGATGACTCGTCCGTAGCTTAATATGCCGCATTTTGATCAAACAATGAGCTATCGGTAGCAAACTTTGCTTCATTGGTAGCTAAATATGCGTTATCCGTGATTAATTTTGAAGTACAAGTAGTCAACTTTAACAGGCAAGTTCAGAACTTACGATTCAAAGTTGAGCACCGGCGAACCATAATTGCCTACTTACATCCCAAAGTTAGCTACTGACGAGTCATCCTGAGATCCGGATACAACATAAAAATTAATTGATGTATTATAATTGCAGACGTATAATTCATAGTTTCTAAGCATCATTGCATATTTACTCCAGGACGAGACATAGTAACCAACTGATGGATTTATTAAGCGCCCGCTCTCCCTTGCCCCAACTTCCAGCCTTTTCTGCCGGATTCTGCAACCGCTAATTGATAATACCGCCGTCCCCGTGTATAAGGCTGAAGTCTATGGCATTCAGGGTGTTTTGTATCGAATGGTGTAAATTGCATGCTGAAACCAAGTATAGCAAAACCATTTTGGAGATCCCTATGACGAAAGAGACCCAGATACAACAAGCCCTGGCAACTTATTTTCCGGCCGACAGGTTAAAGACGCGTCCTATTGACCTGCACGCCTATTCTTCCGATGCCAGCTTTTATACGCTGGTGCCAAAGGCCATTGTATTCCCCGTGAACATTGAAGAAGTGCAGCAGCTTTTTAAACTCGCTCAGCAACATCAAACCTCGCTTACTTTTCGCACCGGCGGCACCAGTTTGTCGGGCCAATCGGTGACCGATGGCATTCTTGTCGATCTGTCGCGCAACTGGCCCATGATAAAAGCTGAAACGGAAGGGAACACGGTACGCGTGCAACCGGGTATCACGGGCAGCACGGTGAATCATTACCTGAAAAAATATAAAAAGAAGATCGGTCCCGATCCTGCTTCCATCAATGCCGCTATGATGGGTGGTATTCTTTCCAATAACTCAAGCGGCATGTGTTGCGGGGTTGTCAATAATTCCTATCACACGCTGAAACATGTGAAATTCGTATTGCCCAATGGCGAAGTGTTTGATACGGAAAACAAAACAGACTATGCCCGGTTTGAAACCACACAACCGCAGTTGTTTGAAGGCATCCAAAAACTGGGGCAACGCATAAAGAACAATGCGGCTTTAACGACGAAGATCAGGGACAAGTATAAATTAAAAAACACCGTTGGTTATAGTATCAATGCCTTTCTGGATTATGAGCATCCGCTGGATGTGCTGGCGCATTTGCTGATCGGGGCCGAAGGTACATTGGCGTTTATTGCAGAAGCCGTACTGAACACCATTCCCGATAAACCTTTCAAAAGCACCGGCTTGCTGTTCTTTGCTTCGCCTGCTGCGGCCTGCAATGCCATCCCGGCGTTAAAAGAAAGCGATGCGGAAGCACTGGAGTTTATGGACAGGGCCGCCATTCATTCTATTGAGGACTTACACGGCGCGCCTGTCTTTTTAAAATCGTTGCCTGAACACAGCGCCGGTATTCTGTGTGAATACCAGGCTGATACCGCCGCCGGTTTGCAGGAGAAATTATCCAAAGCGTTTACTTTCATTGATGCATTGCCTATCACGTATAAGACCGAATTCACGACCGACGAATATTTACAGGCCAGTTACTGGAAATTGCGCAAAGGCATGTATCCATCCGTGGCGGCCGTACGGCAAAAAGGCACCTCGGTGATGCTGGAAGATATTGCCGTTCCGGTGCATCGCCTCGGCGAAGCCATTGAAGACCTGCAACGGTTGTTTATCAAGTATAAATATTACGATGCCATTGTATTTGGTCATGCGAAGGAAGGCAACCTGCATTTCCTGTTGTCGCAATCGATCGATACGCCGGCAGATATAGCCGTTTTTGGCGCCTTTAATGATGAATTGGCGGAATTGGTCATCAACCGGTACGATGGGGCGTTAAAAGCGGAGCATGGTACAGGCCGGCAGATAGCGCCGTATGTGGAAACCGAATGGGGTGCAGAAGGCTATGCGGTTATGAAAGAATTAAAAGCCCTGGTTGATCCGGGCAACATCATGAACCCCGGCGTCATTATCAATGCAGACCCCGACTGTCATTTAAAGAACCTGAAGTCTATGCCCGTGGTGGAAGAGGAAGTAGATAAATGTGTGGAGTGCGGGTATTGTGAGAACCGTTGTCCCAGCCGGCATTTTACCCTTACACCCCGGCAGCGCATTGTATTGCGACGTTCTTTGTCGCGCCTTGAAAGATCGGGCGATACGGCTACTTATAAAAGCATTTTAAAGGATTATGCTTACGACGGGTTGGATACCTGTGCGGTGGATGGCATGTGCGCCACCGACTGCCCGGTGGCTATTAATACCGGTGAACTGGTAAAGCGTTTACGGAAAGAGAACCATTCCAAAACGGAAAATGCGATAGCGATGCAGGTAGCGAAAAATTTTGGATGGGTTGAACGCCTCATAAAACTGGGATTGCATAGCGGCCGGTTGGTAAATGCGGTATTTGGTAAAAAGGCCATGTTCAAATTGACCAGCGGCGTACGGAAAATAGCGCCTTCGTTTCCTTTATGGCCCATGCAACTCACTGCGCCGGTTGCCATTACACCGCAACTGCCTGAACAGGCAGATGTCGTTTATTTCGTTTCCTGCATCAGCCGCACCATGGGCCGCGATATAGAGAAAAAAGAATCGATCGTGGATGTTTGCCGCCGGCTGGCGGAAAAAGCCAACATCCGGCTGCTGATCCCTTCCAACTTAACCGGCACCTGCTGCGCCCAGCCATTCTCCTCCAAAGGTTTTGCGCCTGCTTACCGGTTCTTCGTCAATAAAACCATCGATACCTTATGGGAGTGGAGTAAGCAGGGTAGTCTGCCGGTTGTGCTCGACATCACTTCCTGTACGCATTCTTTGCAAACGAGCCGCCCGCACCTGACACCGGAAAACCAGCTTCGGTTCGACCGGTTAAAAATTATTGATAGCCTGCAATTTGCCACAGACATGTTATTACCACGCCTCACCATTACCAAAAAGAAAAGCAAGGCGGTGTTTCATCCGGTATGTTCATTACATAAAATGGGTTTGCAAAAAAACATGCTGCAACTGGCTGCGCAAACGGTTGAAGAACCTGTTATTCCGCATACGGCCGGATGCTGCGGTATGGCCGGCGATCGTGGGTTTTATTATCCCGGTTTAACTGCATCCGCTACAAAGGCCGAAGTTGCAGAAGTAAACAATGCGCAATGCAATGATTGTTATTCCACCGCAAAAACCTGTGAAATGGCGCTGGCCGAATCATCCGGTAAAAACTATCGCTCGGTGTTGTACCTGCTGGATGAGGTGACGCAGTAATGATTCAGGTTTAATGCTTTTTTAATTTATAACTGGATAGATCAGGACGCAATAAATAAAAAAATGATGCAACTTTGCAATTCCCTTCCGTGTCTTACTTAGAAAATGCCAATCAAAAAGTACCTAAAACGATGTGCTCATTTGCCTAATGAATTCGTAAAAAAAATTATGAATGGGATGGAAATGATGTTTTAAATACATTATCTTTAAAAGAACAGTCCATCCAATTCAAATGTGCTACTAGTAACCCAATCCTTTAGCAGGTTCATCCTTTATAATCATTGTTTTGATTTTCATTACAGTGGTTCATAAGAAAATTGCTCTCCGATATTTTATTTATTAAGAACGTACTACTCCGGAAAATAAGCTCTTGCCCAGCCTTGTCCTGACCGATTCCCATGCAAATTTGATATGTTCCTTCGAAGACTTTTTACCATTACACGTGCTTGCCATAGCATGGTAAACAGCTTTATTTCATTTTTAAAACGCAACCAAACATGAAAAAGATTCTTGTTATTGAAGACAATGCCGGGATCAGAGAGAACATTGCGGAGATACTGGAGTTGGCTAATTACAAGGTTTTTACTGCAGAAGATGGAAAAACAGGGATTGAAATTGCTTTACATGAGAAACCTGACCTGATTTTATGCGATGTCATAATGCCGCAACTAGACGGATATGGCGTTCTGCACCTGATGCATAAACATCCTGCAATTCGAAACACTCCGTTTATTTTTATGTCGGCCCGAACAGACCGGGCGGAAATGCGAAAGGGAATGGACCTGGGCGCCGATGATTATATTACCAAACCAATTGAGAAAACAGAACTCTTGCAAGCTATTGAATGCCGTTTACAGCGGGTAGAATGGCTGAGACAGGATTATGTTCATCACCAAGCTTCGATGAACGGAAACGGCCATACATTGAACGAAGTTGTCAGAACTAATAATGATAGGGATATTTTATGTCTGCTATCAGAAAACAAGGATATCATTAAATATAAAAGAAAACAAATTATTTATGTAGATGGCAACCGGCCCGCGCGGTTGTATTATATCAAAAAAGGGAAAGTAAAAGCCTACAAAACAAATGAAGAAGGGAAAGAGTTGATCGTTGGTATTTATGGCGAGGGCGATTTTTTAGGGTACGTAGCCTTACTGGAAGGTACTGTTTATAAAGAACGCGCAGAAACCATGGAAAATACCGAGCTGGCGATTATTCCCAAAGATGAATTTGATGCCCTGATGAATACGCGGCGTGAAGTAGTTATCCGGTTTATGACCATGATGGCTAAAAACATTACGGAGAAAGAACAATTATTATTGGGACTGGCCTACAACTCCCTGCGCAAAAAAGTAGCAGACGCATTGATCACTGTAAGTAAAAAATATAAATCGTCTATTAACTTAAGCAGGGAGAACCTGGCCGCTATTGCGGGTACGGCCACCGCTTCAATGATAAGAACCCTCAGTGAATTCAAAAGTGAAAAGCTGATCGATATTCACGATGGCGCCATTACCATCCTCAACGAAAAAGAATTGGAGAATTTATTGAATTAATGAATGAAAGCTCATCACGCCTGTAGCTAATTAAAAATATTAATAAGTGGGAAGCCCTTTTTACAGAAGGGCTTTTCGCTTTTATAATAACCATAGATGTTATAAATAAGGAGGCCCCGATAGACATCGGGGCCTCGCTCTGATTATTTAAATATCCTATGAAAAACCCGTAAATCAAAAGTAGAACAGGTTGCCGTAAATTATAATGATGGTTGTCATTCACTTTTATGATTGTTAGCAAACAAATGGCATACATGCTCATTAAACAGGCATTCAAAAAAATAATGCAACCGTTTGTATGTTCAAAACAATCGTTTGCGTTAGAGGCGCTGTTATTTCATATTTGCGGAAACTGATTTTTTTTGGTACAATCGTAAAGCCAAACCGGCAAGTAATCAGCAAAAGCAGCATTTTATATTTAACTTAGTCAGGTGAAACCTTATCTGCGAATTGTACATTGCCTGCTTTCAACTTAATTTATTGATCTTATTTGCATAACCAAAGCACTGCGTGCCATTGGATAATTTAAATACTGACAGGATATTACTGCAATATGTAGCGAACGGGGACAAAGAAGCCTTCAGGCAGTTATTTGACCTGTACAAGCTGCGGTTGTTTTCCTTTGTCTTGCAAATGACCCACTCAAAGGTTGATGCAGAGGAAATTGTGCAGGACGTGTTCGCCAAATTATGGGAGATCCGTACGGACCTTGTTCAGGTTGACTATCCCGGAAAATACATCTATACGATTGCACGTAATAAAACATTGAACCATCTGGCGAAACTGGCCCGCGACCGGCAGTTGCTGCAACAGGTTTGGTTGAATGTGTCGCAAACCGATAATTCCACGGAAGCTATATTGCAGGCCCAGGAAAGCCAGCGGCTGATTGGCGAAGCGATCAACCGGCTATCCCTGCAACGCCAAACCATTTTCAGGTTAAGCCGTGAACAGGGACTTACCCATGAAGAGATTGCCGTTCACCTGGGTTTATCAAAAAGCCGGGTAAAGAATATTCTCGTTGAAATATTAAAGCATATCAAAGACTACCTCGCCCTGTCTGCTACAGTAATATATGCTCTGTGCTGGATCAGTTATTACCTCTCTATCGGCTAGTATTTAGCTGCCTGTAAAAAATAATTCGCTGTTTCCCGGTCCTACTTCTTCTTTCAATTGTCTGTACTATCAGTATTACGCCATTACCAACAAATCATTAATAATTCATTAAATGCCTGTCAACACCGACCGGATACAATACCTCTTCAATCGATACATGCATAAAGCATGTACCCGTGAAGAATTACAGGAATTGTTCGCTTACATAGCCCAGCCCGAAAATCGGGCAATGCTGGAACAATTGATGGATACCGAATATGAGGTTTTGCAACCGCTGGCGGCTGCAAACGAAACAGATTGGGAATATATCTTTCAACAGGTTACGCAAACAGGGGAGAACAATATAATCCCTTTGGATAACAGGAACCGGTTTCGATGGACGCGGATAGCCGCTGCAGCTGTTGTTGTGCTGGCATTGGGCCTGGGTGGTTATTGGTTCATCAGCCGGTTTGCAACAAATAAAGTAGTTAAAAAAGAACAACCAGCCCAACAGCCGGCGTCCGATGTACAACCGGGTGGCAATAAAGCGGTATTGACCCTGGCCGATGGATCGACCATCACACTCGACAGCGCGCAGAATGGCAAGCTGGCGCAGGAAGGAAGCGCCCGGGTAATGAAAGAAGGCGCCAGCCTGAAGTATGAAGCTAATAATACGTCATCGGCAGTAACATACAATATGCTGGCCACCCCGAAGGGCGGACAATATCAACTGATTTTGCCCGATGGCAGTAAAGTATGGTTGAATGCAGCTTCTTCTATCAAATACCCCACTGCTTTCGCCGGCGATGAAAGAAGGGTAGAAATAACCGGTGAAGTATACTTTGAAGTAGAACAGCTTCGAAACACCTCAGACCAGAAAGTTCCTTTTATTGTAAAGATCAGCACGCCTTCAGGGGCCGGGGGCCAGGTAGAAGTGCTGGGGACCCATTTCAACGTAAACGCCTATAGCGACGAACCCGCCATGGCCACCACATTGCTGGAAGGAAAAGTGAAAGTGTCGTCAATGGTGAATGGGCAATCGTCAATATTAAAGCCCGGTGAACAGGCTGTTCTTACTCACGATTCACGATTGACGATTCACGACAATGTTGATATGGAACTGGCCGTTGCCTGGAAAAATGGCCTAACTGCTTTTAAAAGCGCGGATATCAAAAGCATTATGCGGCAGGTTGCCAGGTGGTACAATGTAGAAGTAGTGTATGAAGGCACTATCCCCCAGCGCACCTTTACCGGTGGTGTTTCAAGAGATGCAAAGCTTTCTGAACTGCTGCATTTGCTGGAAGTAAGCAAGGTGCATTTTCGAATTGAAGGGAATAAGGTAATACTAATGTGATAATGAAAGGCAAAAGCAAAGAACCAAGAAACAAGAACCAAGAAATAAAATACAAGAACCAAAAAACAAATAAGGATTTATTCCTGCCCCTTTAGGGGTGGGGGGTAAAAAACCGCTCCGGGTACGAGCCGGAACGGTAAATAGCCTGGATTAAACCATAGTCTCGGCTTAGCCGAGGGCAAACATTGACTGTTTTATTGCTTAACCCAAAACAAAACAAAGTTATGGATTTAGAAATTCATTCGGCTATGCCTATGGAAAGGCCTGAGCGCATTCCTGAGCGTAGTCGAATAACCAAAACACTGCTGATCATGAAGCTAACTGCCATTGTTCTGCTGGCGACCTGTTTACAGGTAAGTGCAAAAGGGTATGCACAAAAGATCTCTTTGTCTGAAAAAAATGCGCCCCTTGAAAAGGTACTGCTGCTCATCAAAAAACAAAGCGGATACCAGTTGTGGTATGAAGACAAGTTGCTGCAAAACGCACGGCCGGTCAGTATTTCCGTTAAAGATGTGCCGCTTGAGGATGCCCTGAAGCAGGTATTCGCAAGTCAGCCGCTTGGCTATGAAGTGATTGGCAAAACCATTGCCGTTAAAGAAAAAGAAATTCCTGCCCCATCGAAACAACTGGAAAATGTACGCCCGCCGGCTGATATAACGGGACGCGTGTTGAATGAACAGGGCGAGCCCCTCGTGCGGGCTACGGTAAGTTTAAAACGCGGTGGTGGTACCCAAACGGATGTAAATGGGGTCTTTCTCCTGAAAGATGTATTACCTGAAGATGTTATTACCATTACATACACCGGTTATGAACCGGTTACCATGAAGGTGGGCGATAAAACTTTTTTTGCCATGGTATTGAAGCTGGCCGATAAAGGGCTCGATGAAACAGTGGTAGTAGCCTATGGAAAGCAAAAAAAGATAAGCGTTACCGGTTCTGTCGCTTCCGTTAATCTGCAGGATATGCGTACGCCGGTGCGTTCATTGACCAATGCGCTTGCCGGAAAAGTGGCCGGTATTATTTCCATGCAAACAGGTGGCGAACCTGGCTATGATAACCCAACCTTTACCATCCGTGGTATTGGCACCTTCACCGGTGGCAATTCGCCCCTGATCATCATCGATGGCGTACAACGCGATGATGTGAACAGCAGTTTTGGCGGCGCTTACAATAATATAGATCCGGAAGACATCGCATCCATCTCTTTGCTCAAAGACGCCTCAGCGACTGCTGTATATGGCGCCCGCGGCGCCAATGGCGTATTGATTATTACCACCAAAAGAGGTACTGCCGGCAAACCAAAAATATCAACGAAGCTCGAATCGGGCATGACCGGGTTAACCAAAACACCCGATATGCTCGATGGCGTTACTTATATGAAGTTGTTGAATGAGGCCAAAACCAATATGGGTGAGTCGCCGGTTTATAGTGATGAAGTGATCCAGAAAACGGCCAGCGGTTTGGACCCTTACCTGTATCCTAATGTAAACTGGATCAAAACAGTTTATAAAAACTGGGCTCCTTTATACAATGGAAATGTGAATGTAAGCGGCGGCGGCGAGGCTATGCGGTATTATGTGTCTGCTTCGTTTTACAACCAGGACGGAAGCTATCGGGTATCCAAATTAAATGGCTACGATCCCAACCTTAATTTCAAGCGATACGATTTCCGCAGCAATGTGGATGTGAACATCAGCAAAACCACCCTGCTGTCGTTGAACCTCGATGCCATGCTGGTAAACAGCCGCTATCCCGGTAACTCGGCTGCCAGTATCTGGTATGCTGCTTATGCAACCAATCCCATTTCTTTCCCGGTATCTTATCCCGGAAACAAGTGGGCTGGCCCACGCAACAACGGCGGGTCCAATCCTTTTAACCTGGTGCAAAATGCGGGTTACAGTACAGAATTCAAACCTACCATCCAGTCCGTTATGAGCCTTAATCAAAAGCTCGACGCGGTAACCAAAGGGCTTGGTGCGATGGCGCGTTTTTCTTTTGATTCCTATGGGGAGTTTAATAACAATCGTACAGGAACAAACGATCTGTGGTATGCCGGTTCCAGGGATGGTAATGGTAACCTGGTGTACGAGCACGTAAGAACAGGCAACCAGTTCCTGGGCTATTCATCCGGCTCTTCGGGCCAACGGGTCATGTACCTGGAAGGGAATCTTACGTACGATCGTTCTTTTGGCGAGCACCATGTTGGCGGCTTACTACTGTATAATATGCGTAACCGGGTAATCGGTGCGGCCGTCGATGTAAAAAACGCCATTCCATTTCGTAACCAAAGCTTTGCCAGCCGGCTTACCTATTCATACAATGATAAATACCTGGCCGAATTCAATGCCGGTTATACCGGTTCAGAGAATTTTAAAAAAGGAGAACGGTTTGGCTTTTTCCCGGCAGCGTCTGTTGGTTGGGTAATTTCCCGCGAAGCTTTTTTTGATCCGCTGGCCAGTACCGTGAACCTTTTAAAAATAAGAGCATCGCATGGGGTTACGGGAAACGATCAGATAGGATATGGCGGCCTCGTCGACCGGTTCGGCTACCTTACCTATATTTCAGGCGGTAACTCCCCGGCGTTTGGTTTAGGTCCAACTTTTTACCCCGGTATTACAGAACAGGTATTTGGCGTAGAGAACCTGCGATGGGAAAGATCTACCAAAGATAACCTGGGTCTTGAACTGGGCTTGTTTAATAAAATAAACATCGTAGTGGATGCGTTCCGCGATCGCCGGCGGGATATCCTGATCCTGCGTCAATCCATTTCTTCTGTGGGCGGTTATTCACTGAGTAACATTTATGCCAATATGGGTGAAATGAATAACAAAGGGGTTGATGGCAGTGTTGAATACAATGATAAGTTTGGTAGAAATGTGCGGTTACGGTTGTTTGGTAATTTCACATATGCAAAAAATAAAATCATTTTTGCCGATCAGCCTAAACGCACCAATGCTTATCAACAATGGGAAGGACACCGCTATGGTGAGTTTACCGGTTATTCATCTCAGGGATTATTCGTTGATCAGAACGATATAGATAAAAACCCTGAACAAAAGCTGGGCAGTGCGTTGATTCAGCCCGGCGATATCAAATACCGTGACCTGAATGGTGATGGCGCGGTTGATGCCAACGATTGGAGCTATCTGGATAAATCTTCTTTTCCTTCTTTATTATACGGCCTGGGTTTTACGCTGGGTATAAAGCAATTCGACATCTCTGTTTTTGTACAGGGCGTATCTGATGTGGGCATTATGGCCAACGGATCGGGCATAGATGGTTTAAACGGCGCTGCCGGTGGCGTAGGTGTTGTACCATTTGCCGGTATTGGCCAGTATCCCGGTAACGTATTGTCGAATGTAACCAGCAGGTGGACAAAAGAAAACCCTGTGCAAAATGTGGACTATCCCCGCCTGAGCATATCGAACCAAAGCAGTAACAATTATCAAAACAGTACCCGGTGGTTAAAAGATGGAAGTTTTTGCCGGATAAAGCAAGCTTCTATAGGCTATGACCTGGGTGCTGCCACGCTCAGAAAAGCAGGGATTGCCAGTCTGTACTTTTATGCGGCAGCGCAAAACCTGTTCACTTTTTCAAAGTTCAAATTGTGGGATCCCGAACTGGGCTCGGCAGGAGCTAAATATCCGCCTGCACGTACCATAACCATAGGTGTAAGAGCACAATTTTAAAGCGATTAAACGGAATTTACTATGACTAAAAATAAATGTATACAAGGCATTCTGTTTTTATTGTTGCCTGTAGTAATGGTATCCTGCTATTACCTCGATAAAAAGCCGGATAACCTGTTAACGGAAGACATGATCTGGCAAACCAGGGCAAACGCTGAATCTTATCTGCATAACATATATGGCTACATGCATAATACCGATGGCGGCGATTATGCGAGTATGGGCGCCAGCGATGAATCGAGCGTATGCATTGCCGGCACAAATGTGCGTCAAATGGTGGCCGGAAACTGGAGTGCTGCCAGCGGCTATTTTTATAACTGGGGAACTTTTTATGTAGGCATCAGGCAATCTTTTGTATTTGAAGCCAACATCGACAAAGTACCTGCCGTGGAATTAAGCGATGAACTGAAAGCGCAATACAAGGCGGAGAACCTGTTCCTGCGAGGATGGTTTTACTGGCAGTTATTAAAACAGTATGGCCCTTTTGTTAAAATAACCGGCGTATTGAGCCAGGGTGAAGATTATAATTTGTATCCAAGAGCGCCATTTGATACCTGTGTAAACTATATCAATGAATTGATGAACGGTGCTGTGCAAGCTTTACCGCTTGCCTGGGGCTCTTCCGCCAATTATGGGCGGCCAACAAAAGGCACCTGCCTGGCTGTAAAGGCGCAGTTAGCATTATGGACAGCAAGTCCTTTATGGAATGGGAATGCCCGCTTCGCGGCGCTGAAGAACCAGGATGGTTCGCCATTGGCGCCTGCCCAGTATGATGCGGCAAAATGGAAGACAGCAGCCGATGCAGCCAAAGCAGTCATTGCCCTTAATACCTATAAACTATATACGAATCTCGATGATGGCGGCGCCGCTTTTGATCCTTACCTGTCGTGCCGCGACGTTTTTCTTAAAAGCTGGAATAATGAGATCATTCTTTCCGTTAACAACTGGTCGTACTGGGGTTGGACGAAATGCGTTTCTCCTGGCCCGGGTGGCTATAACCTGTACAACGCAACGCAGAACGTGGTAGATGCATTCAGTATGAGTAATGGAAGAACGATCGATGATCCGGTTTCAGGTTATGTAGAAACCGGATTTGCTTCTTCAGGTAGCGCGAATGCCTGGGCGCATAAACAAGGCGACTGGAATATGTATGCCAACCGCGAGCCCCGCTTTTATGCCTGTATCCAATACAATGGGCGGCCTGTATTGCCAGCCCCTACGGTAGATGATAAAAACTATTATTCATCCGATGCCAATAAAGACGCTACCGGCCGGGTAGAACTTTATTACAATGGAAAATCGGGTCAGAAATCAGCTGGTACCAATAATATTACCGGCTATGATGTGCTCAAACGAGTAAATCCTTCCGATAATATCCGCAGTGACGCCACAACCTACCGCCCGTATATATTTATCCGGTATGCAGAAATATTGCTGAATTACGTAGAAGCATTAAATGAGTACGATCCTGCTAACACAGATATTGTACGGTACCTGAACCTGGTACGCGAGCGGGCCGGTTTGCCCGGTATTGAAACCGTATACGCTTCGGCTGTTGGCAATAAAGATGAGATGCGGAAACATATTTTGCGCGAACGCGAAGTAGAGCTGTGTTTTGAAGGCGACCGGTATCATACCCTGGTAAGAAGATTGTTATTGGGAAAAACGGAATACCAGACCATTTATGGAATGAATGTAAATGCAGAGGATGGCGGCCTGGGATTTTCCTTTACCGGTTTTTACCAACGGACCTTATTCCAGAAAAGATACTGGGACGATCGCATGTACCTGTTCCCGATTGCACAAAGCGACCTGGAAAGAGACCGGGCATTGGTGCAGAATCTGGGATGGTAGTTAACCACTTTATTTACATTGAAATGCTACAGTACAATGACTCAAAAAATAAACTATATATATGTCGGTTGTCTTTTTCTGATCGCCTGCATCACAGGTTGCAAAAAAGACGGCGGCAACGGGCACAATGCCGGAGCGCCCATCGTCATTAATGAATTTATACCCGCACAGGGCGGCGGTGGCACCAGCGTATTGTTCACCGGCTCTAATTACATCAACGATACCAACCAGGTGTCTGTTACGCTGAATGGCAAACCCTTGAAAGTAGTCGGCGTGAATGGTTCGCAAATAATGGCCGTAGTGCCGAAGAAAGCGGGTTCCGGTCATTTTGTAGTTACCATCGGGGGCGACAGTGTAGTGAGCAGTGGTATTTTTAATTATGTATATACAAGAACGGTAAGCACCCTGGCCGGTGGTGATAAGGCCGGATTTGCCAATGGCAAAGGCGGAGATGCCATGTTTAGTTTCAGTGGTCAATCATGGTATCGCAGTATGGGCATCACGGTTGATGATAATCTGAACCTGTACGTAGCCGATCCCGGCAATCATTGCATCCGGAAAATAGACAGTAGCGGGAATGTAACTACGTTTTGTGGCAACCCGTCCAGCTCAGGTTATGCCGATGGCAAAGGAACCGCAGCGAAATTCAGTCTGCCCTATGATGTGGCGTTGGATGCAAACGGGAATGTATGGTGTGTTGACCCTGGTAACTGGGATATCCGCAAAATAACACCCGATGGCACTGCGATTACCTGGGCCTGGGGTAACCAGGATCCCTGGAGTATCTCGGTTGATAAAACAACAGGTATTGTATATTATTCAAGTTGTAATTCACCCGGCAATATTTACCCGGTTACTGCGCAATGGACAACCGGTACGCCAGTTGTTAGCGGGCTTAACTATCCGGCGGGTATCAAGTTCGACAAAACCGGTAATTTATATGTAGTACTGAATGGTGATCATGTTGTCAAAAAATTTGCAGCCGGCACCTGGGCCGCCACAACCGTGGCCGGTCAGTCGGGTGTTGCGGGTTATGTAAACGGAGCTGCTACGGCGGCAAAGTTTGATCATCCCTGGGGACTGGCGGTTGATGCTACCGGTAATCTATTTGTTGCCGCCAATGGTACCTGGGATGGTGGCACTTACAACACCGATCAGTCCATCCGGTATATTGAAGCTGGTACATCCAAAGTAAGCACGTATGCCGGAAGCGGCAGCGCCGGTTTTGCCGATGCGGTAGGGGAAGCGGCTGCCTTCAGCGCACCTACCGGTGTAGCCGTTGACAAGAACGGTACTGTGTATGTGCTGGATAAAAACAATAACCGCATCCGAAAAATTATTTCTGAATAGTAAAGCCATGATGGGGGTTGTCCCGATAACTATAGGGACAACCCTTCTTACCAATTATTTCCTCATATATTTTAATGCATTGTATCGTATGTTAACCATCCTATACCAGGCGTGTGGTAAAGTTGTACGCGCAATAGCCCTTTTGAGTATACTAACGGCTTTGGCCTGCAGTAAAAAAAGCAGCCCTTCTTCCGAAACCACGAATACGGCAACCGGGCTTTATGTATCGCCCGATGGCAGTGATGGCAATACGGGCACTATCAATAATCCTTTACGAAACATAAATACCGCGTTAAGCAAAGTATTACCCGGCGATACGGTTTTTGTTAGAAACGGTACCTACAGTGAAAAGATCGTATTTCCGAAATCGGGCCGGCTCGATAAATACATTACCCTCAAAGTATACCCCGGAGAAAAAGCGATCATCGATGGCACAAGCCTGTCCATCACCGGAAAAGAAGCGCTGGTGACCGTACGTAATAACAGCTTTATTATTGTAGAAGGCTTTGATGTGTGCAATTATAAAAGCACAACACCCTGGGTAAATGTCAATGGCATATTAGTTGACCAGGGTTCAAAAAATATCCAGCTCAAAAAGAACCGGATCTATAATATAGAACATAATGTAAAACCTGAAGATGGCAGAAGCGGTCATGGTATTGAGATCATTGGCAATACCGATATCATGATGAAAAACATCCTGGTTGAAGAAAATGAGATCCACGACTGCAATACCGGCTATAGTGAAAACCTCACCATCAACGGTTATGTAGATAGTTTTATCATCAGGAAGAACAAAATATACAATGCAGAAAACATCGGCATAGATGCTGCCGGGGGCTATGGGGCCAATACCAATCCTGCTTACAATTATGCCCGTAACGGATTGATCAGCGAAAATGAATTGTATAATATCGATATGAGTACCGGACCTGTCGGCGGAGGCACTGGCCATGGAGCAATCGGGATCTATGTTGATGGCGCAAGAAGTATTATAGTAGAGCGTAATAAGGTGCATGAATGCGACCGCGGTATTGGAATTGTCAGTGAGAACGATGCCTATCCTACCAGCAACTGCATTGTGCGAAATAATTTCATTTCTAACAGCTGGCGTACCGGCATTTACCTTGGCGGGTATTTGAATTATACGTCAGGCGGCACCAACGATTGTTATGTAGTGAACAATACGTTGAATTATAACAACAAAGAGCTGGGCGCCTTTGGAGAAATAGAAGGGGAGATCCGGCTTACGGAACGCTGTAACAATAATGTAATTAAAAACAACATTGTATATGCACGGCCATCCGATGTATTCGTACATAAATACACCACCACCGGCACAAACAATATCATCGATAACAACCTGTACTACACCACAGGCGTGGCAAAGTGGATCTGGAACGGAACAGCGTACACCGATTTTGCCGCCTGGAAAACAGCCTGCGGCGGTGATGGCGGTTCCAGCTTTGGGATCGATCCGTTATTCAGCAGTATTTCATTACCCGATCTGCATATCACGACTTCTTCTCCTGCAAAAAATACCGGCGTTGTTATTTCTGCTGCCGTTAACGGCAGTCTGGATATCGATGGAAATCCCCGGATCGTAAATAATCAAATAAGCAAAGGAGCCAACCAATGAAAATAAATATTAAGAATAAACACAACCTCATCCTCTTCATGCTGTTTGGCATAGCTATACCAGCCTGTTCAAAAAGCAAGAGCGATCCGGCAACCGAAGAGGTCGTCGCCTTGCATGTATATTATGTATCACCCAATGGCAGCGATGGCAATGCCGGAACGATCAATGCACCATTCAAAACAATTATGGCTGCATTAAACAAATCAGTGCCCGGCGATACCGTTGTGGCAAGAGGCGGCACGTATAATGAGCGGATCAGTTTTCCTAAATCGGGCACCCTTGATAAAAGAATTACGTTAAAAGCCTATACCGGTGAAAAGCCGGTCATTGATGGAAGTACGATTACAGTGACCGGGTGGATGGCCCTGGTAACGTTGAATGCGGTACGTTATATTACCATCGAAGGATTTGATATCTGCAACCTGTTTTCTTCTGCTTTCAATACCGATCCCGAAGGCATACTCGTCAATGGAAATTCGAAAGATATTACGATTAAAAATTGTAATGTCTATAATATAAAGAGCAGCGCCAGCCTGAACAACTGGCGAAGTGCACATGCCATCTTTGTGATCGGCAATGGAACGGCCGCCATCAGCAACCTCGTGATCACCGGCTGCACGGTGCATGATACGCAAACCGGCACCAGTGAAAATATTACCCTTGCCGGTAACATAGACGGGTTTACCATTAGCCATAACACGATGTACAATACCGAAAACATCGGCATCATAATAGCCGGAGGCGATAACCTGAATCCCAATGGCAATGTTGCTACCAACTTTGCCCGTAATGGTGTTGTCAGTGATAATGTGTTGCAGAATATTTCCATGGCAAACAGTGTGGATGTATGGGGTGCTAATAATTATGGCGCTATCGCCATTTATGTTTGCGGCGGCGCCAATACGGTGGTAGAAAGAAACCGGGTGTACAACAGTGATCGCGGCATTGGATTGGTGAGTGAAAGTAAAACGTATGCAACGAGAGACTGTATTGTTCGCAACAATTTTGTATATAACTGCTGGCGCACCGGCATTTACATGGGTGATTATTTAAACTACGTCGGCGCCGGGACTAAAAATTGTTATGTTGTAAATAATACCCTGTTCCAGAACGATCGGGTTGTTGGTGCATTCGGCGAAATAGAAGGTGAGATCCGGCTGACTGAAAATTGCGACAGCAATGTGATCAGAAATAATCTTGTTTATGCCCGTCCAACCGATCTGTTTGTGCATAAATACACCACCACCGGCAGCCATAACACCATAGATAATAATTTATATTATACCACCGGCACCGCCAAGTGGATCTGGAACGGTACGGAATACACCAGTTTTGCCGCCTGGAAAACAGCCTGTGGCGGTGATGCAGCTTCCACCAATGGCATTGATCCGTTATTGGTGAATGTGTCAACGCCCGACCTGCATATTCAACCAGGTTCGCCTGCAAAAAATACCGGTGTCGTTATTTCCACAGCAGTTAATGGCAGTACCGATATAGATGGAAATGCCCGGATCGTAAATAATAAAATAAGTAAAGGCGCGCAACAATAAGCGTCATTCCAAATAAAACAATTCATATGAGTTCCAGCCGTAGAAATTTTTTAAAGAATACAACAGCCGCCGCTGGTGGTTTATTATTACCGGGTTTAAGTGGATATGCGTCTGTGGATGCATTGAACGATGCTGTATTGCACACGGTGCAAAAAGCAAAGAACAGGAAACAGGTGTTCAATATGTGCGGGTATGCAGCGACAAAGATCCCAACTGTGCGAATGGGCTATGTAGGCATTGGCGGTCGTGGAAGCTGGGCCGTAAACCGCATGACCAATATAAAGAATGTTGAAATAAAAGCATTGTGCGATGTGCGCGAAGCAGCCGTTAAAAGCAACCAGCAAACCTTGAAAAAAGCCGGCTGGCCCGCTGCTAAGGAATACTATGGTGCTAACGATGCCTGGAAGAAATTATGCGAACAGGACGATATCGACCTGGTATACATTGCTACGCCCTGGGAATGGCATGTGCCCATTGCCGTGTATGCCATGGAACATGGAAAGCACGTAGCCGTGGAAGTTCCGGGTGCACGAACATTGGAAGAATGCTGGCAACTGGTAGAGACATCCGAACGCACCAAAAAGCATTGCATGCAATTGGAAAATTGTTGCTATGATTTTTTTGAGACCCTGACCATCAATATGGCGCAACAGGGTGTACTGGGTGAACTGATCCATGCGGAAGGGGCGTATTTACATCCATTGCTCGGGATGATGTTTGGGGCGAAACCTAAAAATGCCGATGACTATGCGGGGGAAGGCGCCTGGCGTTGGAAAGAGAACCAGAAGAATGGCAACCTGTATCCAACGCATGGGTTGGGGCCTGTAGCGCAGGCCATGAATATCAACCGCGGCGATAAGATGGAATACCTGACCTCGATGTCGTCGAATGATTTCATGATGGAAGCGCTGGCTGAAAAACTGGCAGCCGGTGATGCCTGGTATAAACAATACACCGGCAAACATTACCGGGGCAATATGAATACTTCGGTTATTAAAACCAATAAAGGTAAAACCATTATGGTGCAGCACGATGTATCGTCACCCCGGCCGTATAGCCGCATTCATGCGTTGAGCGGCACCAAAGGCTTTGTACAAAAATACCCGGAGCCGGCATCGATCGCATTGGGGCATGAAGCGGTGGATGCGCAAAAAATGAAACAACTTGAAGAACAATATACACCGGAGTTGATCCGCCATGTGGAACAGGCTGCTAAAAAGATCGGCGGGCATGGTGGTATGGACTTCATCATGGATTGGCGGATGATCGATTGCTTACGCAACGGTTTGCCATTGGATATGGATGTATATGACCTGGCTGCCTGGTGTGCCGTTACACCATTAAGTAGCTGGTCGGTGGCGCATCGCTCCAACTCCATCGATGTGCCTGATTTTACCGGCGGCTCGTGGAAGATCAATAAGCCCGTTGATCTAACGCTTCGGGGTGGGGGAGATACGGAGATTGTAAAACAATAAGCAATTATCAATGAACTTTAAGATCGCCATACTGGTACTGGCTTTGTTTTTGCGCTGCACGGTCTCCTTTTCACAAACTATGGTGCAGGCAGGCATTGATCATAGCGAGGCTGCCGACCCGCACCCCGCCAACACCGTCTCCTGGAAAAATATGCCGGCTGATGTAATGGTGCGTTTTGGAAGCGCTGATATTCGTTATGCGAAAAAGGATGCACCTGGGATGAATGATGTCAGCACTCAATGGCACGCAACCGCCTGGAGAGGGGAGAAAGTACATACGCAGGTGTTGGTATGTACAAAAACACCCATAAAGGACCTGCGCATTACAGCCGGTATATTGAAAGATGGCAAAGGGCATCACATCCCGGCTTCAGCCGTTACAACCGGTTTTATCGGGTATGTGATCACCGACGGCCTGAATAAAGAAGGGCATGGCTGTGGTATCGATACAACGGCTACTGCGCATAAGGAACTGGTCGCAGATGGGATTGACTTTGTGGCGCAAAAAGATATGACCGCTTTCACGACACAACCCGTTTGGGTCAGCATCGCGGTTCCGCAAAAAACGACAGCTGGCAAATATGCCGGGGTATTGTATGTAATTGCCAATGGCAAAACGCATACGCTGAATTATCACGTACAGGTAAAACCGTTTACCCTGCCAGCGCCTTCTCTATGGACGTACCATCTCGATCTGTGGCAAAATCCATATGCCGTAGCAAGAATATTCGGAGTAAAGGAATGGTCAAAGGAACATTTTGATCGTATGCGCCCCTTTATGACCATGTTAGCGAATGCCGGGCAAAAGACCATTACCGTAAGTATGATCTATGATCCCTGGCGCGGACAAACTTTTGATATCTACAGATCCATGATCAAGTGGATAAAGATGAATGATGGCAGCTGGGCATACGATTATACCATTTTTGATCAATGGGTCAGTTTCATGCAATCGTTTGGTATCAACAAACTGATCAATTGCTACACTATGGTTCCCTGGAATAATAAATTTTATTATTACGATGAAGTTTTGCAACGCGATACCCTGTTAATTGCAAAAACCGGAACACCCGAATATGAAGCGCACTGGCGACCCATGTTGGCCGCTTTTGTGCACCACCTGAAACAAAAAGGCTGGTATAACAAAACGGCCATCGCTATGGATGAGCGGCCACTGGAAGATATGCAGAAGGTGATCAGGCTGGTGCGAGGTGTTGATAAGGATATTAAAATATCGCTGGCCGGTAGTTATCATAGCGAAATAAGCAATGACGTCTACGACTATTGTATTGCGTCGGCAGAAAAATTTGATACCGGCGTATTGCGTAAAAGGATCGACGCCGGTTTGCCAACCACGTATTATACGTATTGCTATGAAGGGCGCCCCAACACGTTTACTTTTTCTCCACCCGCAGAAAGCGCCTGGCTCGGCTGGTATGCAGCCAATAAACAATTCAATGGGTATTTACGCTGGGCATATAATTGCTGGCCACGAAACCCCATGCAGGATTCGCGCTTTAGTACCTGGTCGGCAGGCGACACGTATTTCGTTTATCCGGGTGGAAGTTCCATCCGGTTTGAAAGACTGATAGAAGGCATCCAGGATTATGAAAAGATCCGGCTATTGAAAACGATGTATAAAGACCAGCCGGTAAAACTGCAGCCTTTGCTGGACGTGATAAAAACATTTGAGACAGAGGCGCTGCAGGCTCAGCCGGCGGCAATACAATTACAAAAAGCAAAAGCGGTTTTGAATGCGTATTAATCATATAACAGTTTTGGTATGCGGCATTCTTTTTTCGTTGACCGCATTCCCTCAAAATTCATTATACACCTGGCACAACCCGGCTGCCAACGATTTTCCGGTGGTTGAAGGACAGGCATGGCCAACGGAAGTAACAGCACCGTATGATCGTTTTCCGGCCCGTGCAGAAAAAACACTCAATCCAAATGTGTGGAATATTTCGCACAGCAGCGCCGGCTTGTATATAAAGTTCAGGACAAATGCAACCAACATAATTGTGCGCTATAAAGTGAAAGGCGGGTTGGAAATGACGCATATGCCGGCTACCGGTGTTAGCGGCGTCGACCTGTATGTGATTGATCCCAACGGCCAATGGAAATGGGCGCCGGCAAGCCATTCGTTTGGCGATACCATTGAATACCGTTTTTCGAACCTGGTTGTGAGCAGTGAGTTTCCCGGCCGGGATTATGAATACCGGTTGTATCTGCCCTTGTATAATACCGTTACCTGGCTTGGCATTGGCGTACCCGATAACAGTTCATTTCATTTTATGCGGTTGTCGCCCGAGAAGCCCATTGTTGTGTATGGTACTTCCATTGCACAAGGCGCCTGTGCTTCCCGTCCGGGTATGGCCTGGACCGCTTTGTTGCAACAACGGCTGGATCGTCCGCTCATAAACCTGGGTTTTTCAGGATCAGGAAAATTGGAGCCATCTGTCATTGCCCTGATGAATGAGATCGATGCGCGGCTCTATGTGCTCGATTGCATTCCTAATCTGACGGCGGGTGCGGGTATATCAGCAACCGAATTGGAAAGCAGAATATGGGCGGCTGTAAAAGCATTAAAAGAGAAAAGGCCCCATGTGCCTGTGTTGCTGGTTGATCACAGCGGTGGTCCCGATAACGGGATCATCGATACTACTGCCCAACATGAATATGAAAATGCCAACAAGGTGCTGAAGCATTGTTATACTAGCATGAAGGCCGCAGGCATCACCGGTATTTATCATTTAACGAATAAAGAGATTGGCTTTTCTGTATATAGCACGGTAGATGGATTGCATCCAAACGACGTAGGCATGATGCAATATGCAAACGCCTATGAGAAAAGTATTCGGGCCATTTTGCAGGAACCGGCAGGCTTGTTAGCTACTACCATTCCCGTTATACAAAGCCGCGATGGCTATTACGACTGGCGCAGCAGGCACTATGAAATTATTACGGGAAACAAAACAACACCACCCCGCATTGTATTTCTCGGAAATTCCATCATTCACTATTGGGGCGGCAAACCGGAAGCGCCTTTAACCCGCGGCGCTAATTCCTGGAACGAATACCTGGAACCGGCCGGCGTTAAAAATTTTGCCTTTGGCTGGGACCGGGTAGAAAATGTATTGTGGCGCGTATATCACGATGAGCTCGATGGCTTTGAAGCGGCGCAGGTATGGGTGATGATCGGCACCAATAATTTAACCATCAATACAGATGCTGAAATAACCACGGGGTTAAAAACGCTGATCGAGGCAATAAAGGTTCGCCAGCCTGCAGCTTCCATTGTGTTATCGGGCATAATGCCACGAAGGGCCATGGAACAGCGCATTGTTACATTGAATACCCGGATTGCTGCCCTGGCCGGCCAGTTAAAAGTACAATACGTAAACCCGGGTATCGTATTACTAAACAAGCATAAAAAAATTGATGAATCCCTGTTTGGAGATGGCTTACATCCTAACGAAACCGGGTATAAAAAATTAGCATTGGCCATTACACCTTATTTAAAAAAATAAAAATCTAAACTGAATAGTTAATGCGACAAAGTGTATACGTTCTATTGTTGTTACTGCCTTATTGTTTGTGGGCAGGGGAATTCGACGGGGTAACGCAATTGGCAAAACGAAGAGTGCCATGGTTGGCCAGTAACCTGGTTTTCGCAAAAATGGAATCCAGTGCAAGTAAAGAAGCTTTTCAACTAAAGACACAAAACGGAAAACTGGTGATCACGGCTACCGGCCCTAATGCAGCAGCGGTTGGCCTAAACTGGTACCTGAAATATTATTGCCATCGTTCCATGTCGCACATGGGTGATAATTTATCGCCGGTCAATCCGTTGCCGCTGGTAAAAGAAGCGGTAACAATAGACGCGATGGCGCAATACCGGTATGCTTTAAACTACTGTACCTACAATTACACCATGAGCTTTTACAACTGGAGCGATTGGGAACATGAGCTTGACTGGATGGCCCTGAACGGCGTAAACCTGATGCTGGTTGCCAATGGAAGTGAAGCCGTTTGGCAAAACGCGCTACGGAAATTAGGGTATACCGAAAAAGAGATAACTGCATTTATAACCGGGCCTGCCTACAATGCCTGGTGGTTGATGGGCAATATTGAAGGGTGGGGCGGACCAATGCCGCAAAGCCAGATCGATAGCCGGAAAGTGATGGTGCAAAAAATGATCGCCCGGATGCAATCGCTGGGTATTGAGCCGGTGATGCCGGGTTTTTATGGCATGGTGCCGCATGATTTCAATATCAAAACAAGCGCACATATTATCACGCAGGGCAACTGGGGCGCATTTATCCGGCCATCCATACTCGATCCTACCGATACCGCTTTCAGCCGGGTCGCCGGTGTGTTTTATGAAGAAACAAAAAAGCTATATGGAAAAAACATTCGCTTTTTTTCGGGCGATCCGTTTCACGAAGGCGGTATAACAAAAGGAGTAGACCTGGGTAAAGCAGGCGCCAATATACAAAAGGTCATGCAGTTATATTTTCCCGGTGCCATTTGGGTATTGCAGGGCTGGCAGGACAATCCGAAAAAAGAATTACTGGCAGAAACCGATAAATCAACCTTGTTGATCCAGGAGTTATTTGGCGAGAATACCAACAACTGGGAAACGCGGAATGGGTATGAAAGCACGCCCTTCATCTGGTGTTGTGTAAACAACTTTGGCGAGCGGCCAGGCTTAAATGGCAAGTTGGAAAGATATGCCGGTGAAGTGCATCGCGCAGCCACCGGTCCCTTCAGGCAATATATGAAAGGGGTTGGCATTATGCCGGAAGGTATAAATAACAACCCGGTCTCTTACGACCTGGTACTGGAACTGGGCTGGCATAACAAACCGGTTGAGATGGAACAATGGATCAGCGATTATGTAACAGCCCGATATGGAAAAATCAACCCGGGAATTGTTGGGGCCTGGAAAATGCTGTTGCAAACCATTTACAGCAATCCCGGGTACCAGGAAGGTCCACCCGAAAGCGTATTGTGTGCAAGACCCGCGCTGGAGTTAAAGTCTACTTCAAGCTGGGGCAGGTTAAAGAAAGGGTATGATACGGCTTTGTTTGTAAAAGCAGTCAGGGTTTTTGCTTCGGCAGCTCCTCAGTTTGCCAACAGTGAAACCTACAAGATTGACCTGATCAATTTTGTTCGACAGGTATTAAGCAACAGGGCTGACACCATTTTTGCCAATATGGTAACCGCTTACAATGAAAAGAACACGAATGCTTTTAATACAGCAGCCAATGCATTTTTGACATTGCATACATTAACCGATGAGCTGCTCAATACCCATCCGTATTACCGGTTAAGCAGTTATCAGCAACAGGCATTGCGGTCAGGGAATACAGCGGCGGAAAAAAAGAACAACCTGCATAATGCCATGATGTTAATTACCTATTGGGGTGAGAACAACAGGAATGAAGATAATCTTCATGAATACGCCTATAAGGAATGGGCTGGTATGATGACTTCGTTCTATCAGCAGCGTTGGAAATTGTATGTTGATCACCTGCGAAATAATTTAACAGGTAAAACCACTACACCGCCCGACTTCTTTGCCTGGGAACGGGCGTGGGTAACCCAAAATGAACAGGTAAAAGCTCCGGTTCAACCCAATTCATCGCTGGAAAAAATAGTAAGGAAAATATTGTATTGAATATAAAATAACCAACCATGTATATGGCAAGACAACTCCCCGTTTTTTTTATTTCACTGATCATGTGTCAGGGCCTGCAAGCCCAAAAGAAAATCGGCCATGAAACCCGGGTACAGAAAGATAAGCGTATGGCCTGGTGGACGAACGATCGCTTTGGCATGTTCATTCACTGGGGATTGTATGCCCAACCCGCCCGGCACGAATGGGTAAAACGCTGGGAACGCATGAACGACGCGCAATACCAGCCTTTCTTTGACATGTTCAATCCCGATATGTTCGAACCTAAAACCTGGGCAAAACAAGCGAAAGCCGCAGGTATGAAATATGCCGTGTTAACAACCAAACACCATGAAGGGTTTTGTTTGTTCGATTCAAAATATACCGATTACAAGGCCACCAATACCAAAGCAAAACGCGATTTGGTACGGGAATATGTAAATGCCTTCAGGGCAGAAGGAATCAAGATCGGGTTTTATTATTCATTGATCGACTGGCATCATCCTGATTTTACCGTAGACGGCTTGCATCCGTTGCAACCCAAAAGCGAAGCCGATGCAGATTACGCCAACTTAAACAAGGGAAGAGATTGGAGCAAGTATAAAGCCTACTTGCATAACCAGATCAGGGAGCTGCTCACCAATTATGGGAAGATCGATATTCTCTGGCTCGATTTTTCTTATCCCAATGCGAACGGACATGGCAAAGGTAAAAACGACTGGGGCTCTGTTGAATTGCTGAAAATGATCCGCCAGTTGCAACCTGGAATTATTGTCGACAACCGGCTTGATCTGGATGAATACCAGGATGGGGCCGACTTTGCTACGCCGGAACAGGTTAAACCATCGGAGTTGAAAAGCGAGTACGGTGGAATGCCTTTTGAAACCTGTCAAACCTTTTCCGGATCGTGGGGATATTTCCGCGATGAGAACAGTTGGAAATCGGACCATGAACTGCTTACCTTGCTGATCACCGCTGTGAGCAAAAGCGGCAACCTGATCCTGAACGTAGGTCCCACTGCAAGAGGTTATTTTGACTACCGCGCCGTTCGGGCCCTGGACAGTATTGGCATGTGGATGAAATATAATCAGCAAGCCATTTACGGTTGTACGCAGGCCCCCGCTGACTATAAAACGCCTGAGAATACCTTGCTTACTTATAATACAACCACAAAAAAGTTATACCTGCACCTGATGCAATACAAACAGGCCACCATTACATTGCCCGGGTATAAAGGGAAAGTAAAATATGCGCAGTTCCTGCATGATAATTCAGAGATAAGATATCAACCGGTTGGCGATAATTCCAATGATCTGCAGATAACATTACCGCAGAAACCGAATATGGAAATTCCTGTAATTGAACTGACGTTACAACCATAGGTCATGAAACAATTATTAAGTATAATTCTTTTTTTAGCTGGTAGCACCTTGCATGCGCAATCCGGATACCAGTCGCCCAAAGATCCGCTGGTCATTAAAAAACTTGCTCAATGGCAGGACCAGAAGTTTGGGCTGTTTATGCATTGGGGGCCTTATAGTCAGTGGGGCGTAGTCGAAAGCTGGAGTATTTGTCCGGATGATTGGGTAACCCGTACCGGCCCATATGCCGATAATTATTTTGAATATAAAAAGGCATATGAAAAATTGCCGGCAACATTCAATCCGGTAGCATTCAATCCGGAGAAATGGGTGAAGGCTGCAAAGGCAGCGGGTATGCGGTATGTGGTATTCACCACCAAGCACCACGATGGTTTTTGTATGTTTGATAGCAAGCAAACCGATTATAAAATAACCGGTTCGCAAACGCCATTTGCCAACAATCCCAATAGCAATATTTCGAAAGTTATCTTCGACGCTTTTCGCGCAGCAGGTTTTATGACCGGCGCTTATTTTTCAAAACCCGACTGGCACAGCGAACATTTCTGGTGGCCTTATTTACCACCCAAAGATCACAATGTAAATTACAGCACCACCAAATATCCGGAGCGCTGGAAAAAATTCCAGGAGTTTACGTACAACCAGGTGGAGGAGTTAATGACAGGGTATGGACAGGTAGATATTTTATGGCTCGATGGTGGTTGGGTTCGTCCTTCGCAAAAAGAGAATGATCCGTTTAATCAGGATATAAATATGTCGCGCATGGCCGGTATGGCAAGAAGCCACCAACCGGGCCTGATCGTTGTTGACCGTACTGTGTCGGGAGAATTTGAGAACTACACGACGCCTGAACAGGAGGTGCCTGAGAAACCATTGCCGTATCCCTGGGAAACCTGCATGACGATGGGCAATTCATGGAGCTTTAGTAAAAATGATCAATACAAAAGCGCGCATCATTTGCTTGAATTATTGGTAAAGATCGTATCGAGGGGCGGCAATTTTTTATTGAACGTTGGCCCCGATGGAAATGGTGACTGGGCCCCGGTTGTTTATCAGCGTTTGCAGGAAATAGGGGAATGGATGACCATCAATGGCGAAGCCATTTATGCATCCCGGCCCGTAGCGCCTTATTCAACGAGCAACCTATACTATACGCAGTCGAAAGATGAAAAAAAACAATATGCTTTCTGGTTATCAGAAAAGGATACGGTAACATTACCCGCAACTATTTCAATTCCTGTAAGTGCAAAAGGTAAATTAAAAGGGGTTACGTTGCTCGGTTTACAAAAACAAAAAATTAAATGGTCATATGCCAATGGCATTGTTTCTATAAAGGTGCCGGCTGCCTTGCAACAGGCTACAATTTTTAAGCATAGTGTGGTATGTAGGCTGGAATTCCAATAACCATTTCAAATCAAAAACACAAACGCATTCTTTTGCACCCGTACATGTACGGGTGCATTTTCTTTTAAGTCAATCACTGCATCATCAATATGTACATGCGTGCCTTTCCATTTTATTTGTATGTCTACGGCTTTAATGGTTACAAAATTAAATACTACTTCTTCCCCTTTAAGTTTGCAATCAATATAAGCAGCAAACTTTCCCTGGTCTTCCCCGGGTATCAGCACCACTTCAAACGTACCATCACCGGGATGGCCATGTGGCGACAAAAAAAGATTAGGCCCTATAAAGCGGGTATTCATAACCTCGGCCATCAGGAATTCACCGGAATGGTCTTCACCATCAATGATCAGTTCGCAATAATGGGGCTTGTAGGAATGGGATATGGTGTGCATGAGTTCCAGGGCCGCTCTCATTTTTTCATTCTTGTCCTCAATCTCGTCTTTACCCTGTTTATCCATTTCTTTCATCAGGTAGGGGAATAGCCCATAACCAAAGCTTTCAATAAAAAAACCAGGTTCTTCTTCTTCGCCGAAGATCTCACCCACATCAATGGCGGTCGTTTGCGCCTCACTCCAGGAGCGGATAATATCTACGAGTTCTCCTTTTATGTTTAATGATTCGGCTATGTTATTGGCGGTGCCACAAGGCAGAATGGCTACTGGCAGCCGTCGGATCGAATAAATTTTCTTTAGTAATACCGAAGCTACTTCTTTAACCGTGCCATCACCGCCGGCAATGACAATAAAATCAATCTGCTGTGGGTCAATGTTTTGCCATTTCTTGTTATCTGTAGAACAATATCTACACTCATAACCCGCCGCTTCTATAAGCTTTAGCAAGGTTGTTTTTGAATGGGCCTCGTCACCTGCACCGGGGTTGTGTATGAGATGAATCGTTTTCATTAATGTTGTATGTAAGGTTGTATGTATGAATACTGTTTATAAAATTGTACCACGCAGGCCTGGCATGAAAATCCCATGTCATATATAGTATAAATACTGATAACCTATGACCATACTAATAACTAATGACGATGGCATTTATAGCCCAGGCATTGCCGCGCTGGCAAGAATCGCTTCACGATTTGGAAAAGTAACCGTTATTGCCCCCGATGTGGAACAAAGCTCCATGGGGCATGCCGTAACCCATTCCCGGCCCCTGTCGTTAAAAAAATCGCCTATTGTATTTGATGGAGAAGGAATAGAAGCCTGGCGGGTGAATGGAACGCCCGCTGATTGTGTTGCCCTGGGCAGTCATTTATATGCGACCACCGATGTGGTGCTATCAGGCATCAACATGGGACCTAACCTCGGCAACTCTATGTGGCATTCCGGTACGTTGGCTGCTGCCAAGCAAGCCGTGCTGTTGGGCATTAAAGGCATTGCCCTGAGTACGCCGGTTGGTAAAACAGAACCCGACTTTGAGGCATTGGCGCCTTATGTAGAAAAAACGCTGGCGTTGTTGTTTGAGAATGACATGTTGGGTTTGTTCAATGTAAATTTTCCGCAGCAGCCAAAAGGCATTCAATGGACAAGACAATCTGTTCGATTATATGATGGCAAGATTGTACCGGGCGTTGATCCCATGGGCAGAAAACATTACTGGTTTACGGTAACCCCGTTGGAACCTGCGGAAGAAGGCACCGACCGGTGGGCCGTTGAACATGACCTGGTTTCCATTACACCACTTCGATTGGACCTTACGGATGAACAAATGCTTAAGAAAGTAATGCAGGAGCTACCGGTTACGTAATCTCCGTTCATTGATAAATTCGTGTCATTCACTGAAGCCACCTTATCAGAATAATTTATATAAGTACAATTATTCATATCAGGCCACGTTTTGTAAGTATCTATGAAAAGGAAATACTTCATTGGCCTGGTAACAATTATTGTATATAGTTCCTGCCAGAAAGACGAAAATGGTACCCCGGCGCCCGTCACCAACTCAGATAGTGCAACGGTAACAGTGACAAATGGTTATGGAAGCGGAACCTACAAAATTGGCGATACGGTGCACATCTGGTCGAACCCGGTCGCAGATAGTTATGTGTTTGATCAATGGACCGGTTATGCCAGCATGCTGCAGAACAGCGGCGAATGGCATAATACGTTTGTGATGCCTGCACAAAATGTAAGTGTTACTTCCAACCTGAAAACCATCACCCCCTTTACGCTAAAGCTTGAAAAGATCAAAGGAGTAGATATTCTCAAGAACGTATATTATTATTTCCCCGCCACCCAGAAAGGTGTGGCTTTCCTGCTGCATGGTTCCAACGGCAGTGCGTTGAACCTGGTCACCAATTATGAATGGATCCAAACGATCAAAGACCTGGTAGCGGCCGGTTATGGCGTTGTTGTTACGGAGGCGGAAGAGGTTTCATTAAATAGCGACCTCAACAGTAATGGATCATTCCAATGGAAACCATCGCCCATTGATAGCACCACGAATGTTGATCTTGGAAATATAAAAGCCCTGCGTGATACTTTTTATGCAAGAGGATATACCAATGCATCCGTACCGTTGTATTCAATTGGTATGAGCAATGGCGCGGCGTTCTCCAGTGTTTTATCTTACCTGTATAAATTCAAGTCGGGTGTTTCCTATTGTGCGCAGGCATACAAAATAGTGTTTGATATGTCTACCATACCTTACCTGTTCTGTATGGCTAAAAACGATGAGCGGTCGGAAGTAGGCGCTGCAGGTAATGCAGATGCCCTCACCAATTCACAGGGCTTGACCAGCCGCGGGGTGTGCAGCAAATATTTTCTGCATGATAGAAGTCCGGTTTATCCCGAACGCTTTGCCCGCCGGTCAGATATTAGTATCACCACCTCCATAGCGCTTTTTAAAGAATTGAAAAATAATAACTGGCTCGATGCCAGGAATAATTTGAAAGCATTATCAGATAGCATCTCCAAAGTTTTCCTGGCTAATACAGCTGTCTACCCAACGTATAATTCACTAAACATTTTTCAGCGTGACTTTGTAAACGGACAGATCGATGTAATGTTTGGCGGCCACCAGTTTTATAGCGATCTGAATAAGACGACCATCAGGTTCCTGGATTCGAGGTGCCAGTAGAAATGACTTTCCAGGAAAATATACTGAATTTGTACGCTAAACACAATCAAATCAACAATTTGGCAACATCAATATTTATTAATCTTTAAGGGTGTACCTTAGTTGTGGGAAAATCCTTTTGTAATAAAAGGGGAAACTAACTATTGCTATAAATTTGTTGTATAGTTTTAATAATAGCAAATGATGCTCCTTGCCAAATCGCCATACCTGCTATTCATATTATTTGTCTTACTTCAAATAGATCTTCCTGCATTTGCACAAAACAGATCTTTGCCCCTGAATGAATGGGTAAAAAGTTTAGACGCGGATGATGATACGCTAAACAAAAGCTTTAATGAGATCGTGAGTATATTGCAGCGTACAGACACTGCCATTGTTTTCCCCACTTTAAATGAGCTCGAAGAAAAAGGCGCTTCGAAAGGACCGTATTTCCAGGTGCGCATAAAACACCTACGGGCAACTATGTTATGGGAAATACGGGAGAAGGCGGCAAAGGACTCCATAATACAACTAATAAAGCCTGCATTGCAACAGGCTTATGCAATAAATGACGAATACCTGATTGCAACTGTGAGCTGGTGGTATGGAGAAACCATGTTTTTCTGCAATCAAATTGAACTGTCGACAATGTATTGTTTAAATGCGGTTGAAATTCTTGATAAAAAAGGAATAACAGTTGAATCGCACAAATACCAGTTTCTCGGAGAACTTTTTTATCTCACACGTGACCTTGACAAGGGTATCTATTACATTCGTCGATCTATTAAAAATGAAAAAGACACTTCCCGTGATGCAAGAATAAATACGATGAGCCGTTGGAATACGATAGGGCTTTGCTGGCGAAAAATTGGCAACTACGATTCTGCATTTCATTATTATGATGTTGCCATGCAAATGGCAAATGCGTTAAATTCTGAAGTTTGGAAAGGAATTATTTCGGGAAATAAAGGATATACTTATTTCTTACAAAAAAAATACGACATCGCTAAACCCTTGTTTGAATTCGACTACCGAACCAGTAAACAGTATGGCGAAATTGCCAATGCGGCCCACTCGTTGCAAATGATAGCGAGACTCAATGTAATGCAGGGCAAAAAAGACAGTGCATTGCTGCAGGTGAAGGAAGCGCTGCGAATGATTCAACAACAACCTCAACCGTTACCCTATTACCTTAAAGACGTGTATTATGCCACAGCCGATGTATATCGTGTACTGGGCAACAGCGATAGCTTTTATCACTATTCACAACTATACAATAACCTCCACGATTCCATTGAACGTTCCGTTGCAAACAGCCGTTTGGAAATTGCCCGGCTAAGACTGGACAATCAGTCAAACGTTTCCGAGATCCGTGATCTTCAAAAAGAAAAAGACGCCGAAACACAAGAGCGGAACTATATTATTGCCACCATTGTTTTTATTGCCATTGTGGGTTTATTGATTCTCAATCGCCAGCGTTTAAAATCCAGGTTTCAGCGACAATTGGCTTTTCAGCAAAAGGTGGCTGCCGAAAAAGAACTGACAGCAGCAAAAGATCAACTGGATATGTTTACCCAAAGCATTATTGAAAAAACAAGGGTTATAGAACAGTTGGAACAGCAGGTAGCAACCAAACCACTCACCGATGAACAGCAGCAGCTTGCCAGCGAGCTAAGCCGGCAAACCATACTTACCGAAGAAGACTGGGAAAAATTCAAGACACTATTCGAAAAAATATATCCGGGCTTTTTTATAAAACTCAAGGAAATGGTACCCGACATTACGGTAGCCGAAAAGCGCATGGCAGCGCTTATCCGGTTACATTTAAACACAAAACAAATGGCGGCCATGCTCGGCATTTCTACCGATAGTGTTTATAAGATCAGGCAACGTCTCCGCAAGCGGTTACAACTGGATGATGAGTTAGCCACGGAAACGTATCTTACCAAGATCTGACTAAACTCCTCTCTTAAAGGGGTTTACGATATATGTCCATTTTTTGTCCAGTCATTGTCAGACTTTTGTCAACCTCGCAATATCGATTTCCCGCTTGCATGCAGCTAATTTCGCTTTTAATAAAATGGCGGCCGCCTCTAATTCCATGAAGAAAAAAAATTGGTTCCTGCTCATTATCATCCTTACTGCGGTGCTGCTGATAGCCATCGTTTTCTGGATCTATGCTAAAAGAATTGAGCGTATTGACAATAAGATCATTCACTCCAGGCAATCAGCCCATTTCGTTTCAGCACCCGCCAATCCCCGGCATTTTGAGAACATGTAATAATTTTGTCTACTCATGCCCATGAATTGTACATTGAGGTCCCGGGCACAAGGCTAACTATTTATTTCTGTGATTCATCTGAAAACATATTTGTCGTTTGGCCAGATGAACGATTCATTCATGATCCCGTGCATGTAATATTGACATTTCTGAACATTCCCACTGCCAACATAGCTACGCAGATTAAATTTCCTGCCTATAGCGGTTTTGCAATTCATTTCCATTTTTTGTCCGGTTGTTAACAGAGTACTTCCTGTTTTTTGTCCGGTCGGTGTCAGACTTTTGTCGGCTTCAGAATTTGGATCAGCCCCTCGTATAGAGCTAATTTACGTCTTGAAAAAAGGGGCTACAAAAACATCTTCCAAAAACTACATAAACTTAAAAATGAACACTACACAACAATCACCCGCTCAGGTAAGAAGCATAAATGAAGTTCAGGCGGATTGCAATAGCATTACTGAGCTACAAACAAAAAGGGACGGAATGAATAGTTCTTTTTTAATAACCGATTCTGCGGAGTTGGAACTTTTTCCACTCATGGGCCTTGCGGGAACAGAGGATGCTGCTATACTATACATTGAGAAAGGCGAAGTTACCCTGGTGCTCGACCTGAAAACATACAAACTTTCCAAAGGGATGCTTCTTTACAAGGTTCCCAAAGTGACCGTTCAGCTATTAAGCTTTAGTGATGATTGCCATTTTAAAGTTTTTTGCTTTGCGCCGCAATTTGCCATTGCCGGCAGTATGCCCATAACACAGCTTGAGACGATAGCAGGGATCGCTTCGAACAATCCTGTTGTTACTCCTGATACTTTAACTGCAGCAACAGTGACTGTTTTGTTCTGGCTGCTTCAGAAGAAAGCAAGTTGGGGTGAAAAATCGCAATCGCCTGATGAAACCATGCACCATGTATTTAGTCTTTTGATGCTGGAGATTGTTTCCTCATTCAAGAGGGAGAGATAGCAGGTAATCCGACCCAATGAAAACGAAAAAACTAAAACCATATATTTAAAACAGTCAATTATGAAACCCCAACATCTTTATCAGGAAGTTTTGATTTTCACAACCACAAGTCTTTCAAAAAGGACGCTATATAGAAAAAACAGTAGCGGGGAAGGCAACTCTTTTATTGAAGAGCTGGAAGAAGCGTTTTGGGATGGTTTGTTAAATGAATTGATTCCTGAGATCGTGCCTTCAACAAGGCAGCCAAAGATGATTATTTCGAAGATCCATGCAGGAAATTATAGTTTATTCATTGATCTAACAGACAATCCCGGAATTATTGAATCAAATAATGACGCAAAACTTTCTATAGACCCTCATTTATTGTCATCTGAGATCAATATGAATTGATTGATCATGCAGCGTAGAAACTTTATTTAAAATTACCTCCCTGAAAATATTACCTGTGGAAATCCGGAAGCAAAGGGGGAATGAAGTGCAGGCTCAGTATATCACTTCTTCCCGCCTTTTTATTTTTTTTCCTCTGTTTGTTGATCGGAATTCGCCAACACCATTCCGAAATGCTTCTACTTGCGCTCATCTGGCCACTGGGCTTTTATTGAATGTTTTGCAGCATATACTTTCCCTATACTGATAAGTTTATTAAAAAGATCTTCGAACCCTGAATAATATTTATCATGGATCATTTGAGTTTGATCGGCTATTTTTTCTTTTGAAGCCCCTTCATCATATAACTTTGCCAGTTGTACATATTCAGTTTTATAAACTGGTAAAACATATTCATGCAAAGCTTTGGCCGTTTGCACCATATCTTTAGTTTCTTCAGTCTCTTTTAAATCCTTAACCTTCACAAAGCCAGCTTCTATAATTTGAATTTTGGTACTTATCGCTTCCATTCTTTTCATGGGAACCTGCTCTCCTTTTTCATTCAACTTTATGGAAGGAGATTCAAAATCCCTAAATCTTTCTGCGAAACCAACAAACGAATTAGAATTTAAAATGGTACGGTCAAAATAGTTTTCAGGAGTCGCACTATTACAAGACATGAAACAGACACTAAAGCCGAGAAATAAGAATTTTAGTAAAAAACGAATTTTCATATTTAGTTTATTAATACTTTAAGAAGCGTAAAAGTATTACTTTAATTGATGCAGAACGAATACCCCGCAAAGGGGCAGTATAAGGGCAATAACGCCTGCAAAGGGGCAATATAGGACAATGGAAAAAAGTAAGGGACAACGTTATCAACTGACCGGCTTAAAGTTTATGGAAGTGCCTGTTATGATCATTCCTGATTACTATTTTTTCTTCTTTTCTACAAAATGCTGAAGGTACCCACAGGCAACGGAAAATATTTCTTTATCCTTATCGCTCATTTTGGCTGAGGTGCCTCCCTCTATCCAATGGCTTCCAAGGCAAAGTGACTCCGACCAACCATCATCAACAGCGGCTATCTGCATTTCTGACTTTATTGTATTCATTTTCAATTCATGCATCTTTTTTAATATTTCTATGCGGTCTGCTTCTGTCATCGCAAACACACCTGATTTGGGTGATTTCATTCCAGATTGAATGGTGTAATTACACGATTCGTAGGAAAATGTTAATTCAGTTCTGCTTCCATCCATACTTCCGCTAAAGGTATATCTAATTGTAAAATCTTTAGTCCAGGTTTTAGGCAATTCAAACTCATTCATAGGGAGTAAATTTGTATTTAGGTGATTTAAAACAATCAGCAGGTAGGGTACAAGAAAACTGGTCATAAAGTGTTGTTTTTTATTGTGGTACTAATAGGATGCACTCATTGGCTTAATTACATAAACATTTTCCGGCATAGTGGGCTAACTGATTGATCGAACATGGACAAATTACGAATGGTGGTTACCAAAAGCTGGTAGACATTTCAAGACGGACAGCTTTAAGAGACCTTCAGGAATTATTAGAAAAGCAGATCGTTAAAAGGATTGGGGCAGGTGGGATTGATGTGGCTTATGCTCTTAATAGGTAATGCGCCATGAATGCGCCACCATTTTGTTAATTTCTTGATTTTAAGGTCGTTAAAACGGACCTAATGCGCCATAAATGCGCCACCGTCTTATTAAATGCTTGGATTTAACTACGTTAAATCGAGTCAAATGAGCCACGAACTTTTTGTGATACGAAAAAGTGAATTCTGTTTCATTCAAGTCGGAAATGTCAGAGTAAAGATCTGAGGCTCGGAAAAATAATCATTATTGGGAGGATTACATATGTAGAACATCCAGGTTCGAATAGAACTAATAATGGTCAGTCCATCTGCCGTTTATATTTTATGTTCAGGCTGACATACAGTTGTGGATTAAGGGAAAGTGAGGTGGTATCCATAAAAAAACATTTGACATAGATAGCAAGCGGATGACCAATGAACTAAGTTGTATTTGCGCTACCCGGTGATATCCGCGCATTATTGGCTAAATAGCTCAAAAATAATAAGTTGAAAAGATTGCTTCCGGCTAAAAGGGAGCGTATATTAGCGCAAATACAAACGTTGTGCGATATTAGAATGCCAATCAAACCAATTAAGAAATGACTTTCAAGTACAATCATGCTTTTCTATTTTTTTTCGCGGTCATTTTTCTGGAAAGTTGTTCTGAAAACTCCTTGAAGAAATCATGTGAATCTGACCTTGAAAAAGCGAATGCTGAAATCTTGGCTTTGAAAGAACAAATAAAGTCTTTTGACAAAGATAGCATTGCACTTGACAAACAAGATTCAATTTCAAAAAACTATATAATATCAGATAACGGGCTTAAGGTAGTCTACAAAAATGGATTGATAAAGCTATTAAAGGCCCAAATAATTTATAGAGGAAGTGACAATATTGCGTGGTTACAAGTGGAAGTAAAAAATGAACTCACAAGGCCAATAAGAAGCCTAATAATTAGACTACATAGTAACGATTGCAAGAATGCTGAGGATGAATATATCGAAGAGAATATCAAAATCAATTCCGGTTCTTCAAAGTCATTCGAGATACAAATTTCAGTTCTAATAATTCAAGACAAAATTAAGAATTGTTACAGAAATCCACCAGACATCGACATTACAGAGGCTGTATTGGAGACAGGCGAAAGATATCCGAATACCAAAAAATAAAAGTAACTATAATAATAATTTAAAAGGCTTGTAGATAGAACGCATAGATGTGTTATCAACATCGTACAACATTCGGTTTGGCGGTATGGAGGGTGAAGTACGATTAATCGGCTTCGTATCGCTAATCAACTTTGGCCTCAGCGGACGAATAAAGCCGGGGCAGCAGAATAAACAATGAACTTCTATTTATACATTTAGCTGCGGCTATCGGCTGACGGAACACGGACGACCGCCACACCGCCAAGCCGTGAACGTTAGTGGTAATTGTAAAACACTTCACTTCATTAAAAACCTAATCTTGATACGATGGCTGGAATTATAGTTGAATTAATCATTTCATGGCTTTTACTTTGGTTCATTAGCAAAAAGCATCTTTCTGTATTAGGATTTAGACCGACAAGAAACAGAGTGGCTAATTTAGTCATTGGGCTTTTAGTTGCTGCTTCTTGTTGCGCCATATATCAAATAATGACAACCTCATTCGCAAACAATAGTTGGGCACTAAATAAACAAGTTAATGGAAATGCGATATTGAAAAGTTCAAAATCCGCATTAGTATCTGTGTTGTATGAAGAATTAATTTTCAGGGGAGCTTTGCTTTATATCGCAATAAAAATAATAGGCGCCACCAAAGCATGTATTCTTTCGGCAATTTGCTTTGGCATTTATCACTGGTTTACTTTCAACGTATTTGGAAATCCATTCATGATGGTTATTGTTTTCTTAATGACAGCGATTGTTGGATTTTCGTGGGCTTTCGCATTTGCTAAGACAGGCTCTCTTTATTTACCAATCGGGTTGCACTTTGGGTGGAACTATATACAAACTGTTGTATTTTCCAATGGATATTATGGGCAACAGATTTTAATAAGGACAAACGAAAACAAGGTGCAAGGTATTTTAATGTGGTTGGCGTTTTTATTTCAGGTGTTTGCTTTACCACTTCTTACTTTTTGGTATCTGGACCGGCTTTCGAAAAAACAAAAACTTCTTGTTGACAAAGAACAACAACCGCTAACAAGAGTATTGCCAATAGTAGGGCTGGACATTGAAAACAATCAGCAGCGGTAATTCTGTTGTACTGCGGTTGGGGGCTTGACGAACAAAGCCCAGCCTTAGTTCTTATTATTTAATTTTATCAAAAAGCCAGGCAGGAGTTCCGGGCAGACGAATTTAAAATTCCCCGCCATCGGTAATACCTGGACGTTGCCTGCTATGTTTGGACAGTTCTCAATTCTTAAAATGTTTTAGTTACGAAATCTTTTTAAATTAAGACTTTTGAAAAAGGCAATTTTTATAATTCTTCCGGTTGTTGTTTTGGGGTTGGTATTTTATTATTTCAAGAATATTTATGGATGGATGGAGTTTCGCAAAAACACCGACACGCCAGACCAATTTCTAAATAAGACGGTAAATAAAAAAGAAGATTACACAAAGGACAGTTTGACAATATCATCTGAATTAAAAGAACATATACTAAGACATGAAAACAAAGATTTCTTTCATAGCAAAGAATATTTTGAAGGAACAGAGATAATCATTGACACAATTGTATATAGTCCTGACTTAAATAAATTAGGAATTTTAATTCTTACTAAGAATCCAACATCCAGGCAATTAATGCCGACTAAAAACGAAGACTATTATTACAATGCAACATGCTACTTGGGCGTTAGGCAACAAGATACTTTAAGTTTAAGCTGGCTTGGACCAAATTTTAGTAATTCAACGGATAAAAAGGAATTGTCAAAAGATATCAGGCAAGCTTGTTTTAGAACCTTTATTTCTAAAGACACGACTGAACAATACGCACATAAGTACAACCTTGATGACATTCGGTTTTGGACAAGTAGCGAATGGGAGAAAATTGAGGAAGATAAAATAAAAAGAAAAGAGTTTGGAGAGGAAAAAATAAAACATCCAGAAAATGTTTATGAACCACCAAATTAACAACACAGCAGGCAACAGGTGCGTTTGAAATAGGCTGGATCGACATTAAGTTCTCAGCAATTTTGCAGCTATCAGCAGTTGTTTCAGCCTGACCTTTGCTATTCGGCTTATGTTTCATATTTTCAACTTTAGTTTTTTAATTAAGCATTTGTACCGAGCTGGCCAATCGCTGTTGCCAGACCATCGCAAACGCCTTTCCGTTGTGTGCTATACCGTGTGACACCCTAAAATTATGAATAGAATGACGATTTACATTTTAGTGGGACTTTTACTTTTAGGACTTATTGCCTACTTTGTTTTTAGGCCCAAACCAAAGTCGGGCCTGGACAACTATTATATTTCCACGCAATCCCAAAGCAACGACAGAGTTAAGAACTTAAACCTTGACAAACCTTCCGAAAATGCTTCTTACATTTTAGACACTAATAAGCTTTCATTTCCTGACATAAAAAGAGAAACTGAAAATGTCAATTATAAAGCAGACCCTGACAGAGAATGGATAATTGATTTGATACAAGTAAATGGTGGCGTTTTTAAAAAAGAAGACTTTACAAAAATGTTTGACTATGAATGGAGAAGCAAATATGAATCCACTATCTATGGTTTTTCTTCCGAAGAGAATAGGTGGACTTATGCAGATGCAGGTGGAACACCTGACGTTTATAGTAAACTTCAAGTTGCAATTGATGTGCAGGGTGTCTATAATGACGAAAATTCAAATTACGACCCTCAAAAACTTAGACGATATATTAATGAATTAGAAAAGCGAATAAAAAGATATCCCACAAAACTAAAAATTGAAGAAACAGAAACAGTTGAAAGTGCTGTTTCTAAAGCAAAAAAACTTGTACAACTATACCAGGAATTTAAAAGCGATGCAATTATTGTGTTACAGGCTGATACACACTTTAAAGGAATAGAAATATGGGATGCTTTACAAAGTGTGGGTTTGACTTGGGGTGATGGAGACTTATTTCATTGGAATAATGAAAAAGATTATGGACACGACCAGCATTTTAGTGTTTGGACTATGACAGAACCAGGTTACTTTCTTCCTGAACAGATAAAGGATGGGAATATGAATCCTAACAATTTAGTTTTTGGTTTTTCAATTCCACGAAGTGCTGACCCAAAAAATATTTTCGAAATTATGTTTAATGCAGTAAAGTATTGCCAAAAGCGTTTAGGCGGACACATTTTGGACAAAAATCAGCAACCATTTAATGAAGAAAAGGAAATTAAAAGTTTGACTGAATTATTAGAAAAAATGAAAAGGAAAGGAATTTTGCCAGGTTCAGACAAGGCTTTAAGCATGTACTGACAAGAAGGTCTATTTTTTCTTCTTTTCTACAAAATGCTCAAGGTACCCACAGGCAACGGAAAATATTTCTTTATCCTTATCGCTCATTTTGGCTGAGGTGCCTCCCTCTATCCAATGGCTTCCAAGGCAAAGTAACTCCGACCAACCATCATCTACAACGGCTATCTGCATTTCTGACTTTATTGTATTCATTTTCAATTCACGCATCTTGTTTAATATTTCTATGCGGTCGGCTTCTGTCATCGCAAACACAACTGATTTGGGTGATTTCATTCCAGGTTGTATAGTGTAATTACACGAATCGTAGGAAAATGTTAATTCAGTTCTGCTACCATCCATGCTTCCGCTAAAGGTATGTCTGATTATAAAATCTTTAGTCCAGGTTTTGGGCAATTCAAACTCATTCATAGGGTGCAAATTTGTATTTAGGTGATTTAAAACAATCAGCAGGTAGGGTACAAGAAAACTGGTCATAAAGTGTTGTTTTTTATTGTGGTACTAATAGGATGCACTCATTGGCTGAATTACATAAACGTTTTCCAGCATGGTGAGCTAACTGGTTGATCGATTACTGTATCGATCTGGATTAGAGTTTAAATTTGATCCAGATGCCGTTCATTTCTTTTCTTCGTTTATAGCATACGCGTGACCTATATATACTGGCAGATAGTTGCTTATAAAATATTCAATTTATTGACGTAGAGCAAGCGCAAATACTTCAGGTAAATTAAACAAAATCATACTTTGTATTAAAATGAAATATGAGTATGATTGAACAGCAAAATATAGAATACAAGAGTTGCTGGCGTGATGAATATCTGAAATGGATATGCGGTTTTGCCAATGCGCAGGGTGGAAAGATTTTTATCGGGATAGATGATAAAGGCAATATAATTGGACTGGAAGATTATAAAAAGTTGATGGATGATATTCCCAATAAGTCCGTTAGCTACTTAGGTTTGGTGGTAGATGTGAATTTGCATAATAACAATGGGAAATATTATATAGCAATAGATGTTCCGGTCAGTACAGTCCCCATTTCATTTTATGGCATATATCATTATCGAAGTGGCAGCACCAAACAGGAATTGAAAGGGATTGCTTTGCAAAACTGGTTGCTTAAAAAAATGGGTAAACATTGGGAAGATATACCTGTTCCATCTGCAACGATTGATGACCTGGACGAACCAACAATTCAACGGTTCTTAAAAAAAGCGATTGAGAAAGACCGTATTCCGGCTGATGCTGCTAACAATAAAATAACTGTTCTGCTAGAAAAATTGAATCTTGTTACAAAGGATGGACAATTGACCAATGCGGCCATATTGTTATTTGGCAAAAGACCTTATTCGATTTCTGCCACTACCAGTTTCAAAATTGGCCGGTTTGGAAAAGAACTTCATGATTTGCATTCCCAGGACATTATTGAAACGAACCTATTTACGATGGCTACCAAAGTAATGGAAAAATTGAATGACAGATACCTGATACGCCCGATCTCCTATAAAGGACTGGAACGGTTAGAACCATTGGAATATCCTGAAACAGCTCTTCGGGAAGCCGTTTTATATGCGATAATTCACAAGGATTATTCAAGTACCTGGATTTTTCTGCGGGTATATGACGATAGGCTGGAAATATGGAATCCCGGAAGATTACCTGAAGAACTGACAATTGAAAAATTAAAAGGAGCTCATTCCTCTAATCCTCGGAATGCCAATATTGCTGGAGTCTTTTTTAAAGCGGGGTATATAGAATCATGGGGGCGGGGTATTAACAATATTATTACTGCATGTACGGAGGCAGGGTTGCCTGAACCTGTTATTGAAGAAGATCAGGGTGGGATTAGGATTACATTTTTAAAAGATATTTATAGTGAGGAACAGCTAAAAGAGTATGGACTTGAAAAAAGGCAAATTGAGGCTTTGCTTTATATAAAAGATAATGGAAGTATGACAAATGCCAGGTATCAGGAACTATTTGAGGTATCAAAACGTACTGCCTCCAATGACCTACAATTGCTTATTGAAAAAGGACTGATCAATAAAATTGGAACAACTGGTAAAGGTACTTTTTATGTTTTGCAAAGGGGCAATAAAGCCCGCAAAGGGGCAATATAGGGGCAATAACGCCTGCAAAGGGGCAATATAGGGGCAATTAATTGTAATTCCGCAGCAGATTGCTGCGGAATTGAAGAACCTCCTGTTTGACCTGTTGTAGACAATCGCGCAGCAACCGGCTGCGGAAATGGAAAAAATGGTCAGGCAGATTAGTCAATTCCGTTTAATGCAAATCACTATCCGTTAAATGAAATATCAATCCCGTTTAATGCAAAACACTTTTCATTAAATGAAAAGACGATTCCGTTTAATGCAAAACACTTTTCGTTAAATGAAATATTCATTCCGTTTAATGCTAAATGTTTTTCGTGAAATGAAAAGATCTTTCTGTTCAACGCCTAATTGGGGTCTATGCTCCAAAAACGACAATTAATTAGGGTAAGTGAGGTGGCATCCATAAAAAACATTTTACATAGATAGCAATCGGATGACCAATAACCTAAGTTGTATTTGCGCTACCCGGTAGTATCGGCGCATTTTTGGTTAAATAGCTCAAAAAGAATAAGTTGAAAAAATTGTTTCCGGCTAAAAGGGAACGTATTTTAGCGCAAATACAAACGTTAGCGGTTATTATTCCGAAACTTTATTATGGCGGAAGTTTTAAATATGCAGAGACTTATGACAAAACATTCATCAACGATTCTTAAAGTACTTGCTAATAATTTTCCAGAATTTGACAAACTGGCTTCTGTTGAAAATGATTTGATAACTATCGACAAGCCTTCAGAAACAAAGGCCCAAATTGGCGGCCTTGTTATTCAAACTACGCAAGACAAGGAAATATGGGTGCGAATATATCAGCCCTTTTCAGCATATTCGGTAGACAATTTAGAAGAATTAATCTCCATAATTAAAGGCGTCTTTGCTGATGAGATTTTATGGGTAACTGCGTTTAAGGGAATGGAATGGTATGAAACTACTCTTATCCAAAATATGGGACAACTTGAAATTGAACCTGGAATAGTGTATAAAGTATTTTCTTGGAGCGGAAAATTGGATAAGACAGTCGGGTTAATATGCAACAACCGCTAACAGCTAAGCTTCGTCGGGTGCGAAGCGCCAACGATGAAGCTTAATGTTGCACGGAACCTTCGGTGGCCGATTAATAATTATGGGGATTGCATTGGAGGTAAAGATGCCTTTGCAGGCTTCGGGAGTATAATAGGGTTGGCGGATAAACAGGTAATTTTCTAAAGTGCGTTCAGTTGCTATTATTTTACATTAACCATTGCTGATATTTAATATTTATAAGGCATTTGGCGGCCTGTTTCCTCTCTTCCATCCAAAACAATCCCAGGCCGCACTACACAGCGATTTTTGACATAGCAGGATTAATACCATCTTTTAGAAATTCTTTTAACAGATACAATGGCGGTGGCCCACGGAAGTTAAAATCCATTACATGCTGCATAATCCCCTTTTTGCAGCAGGGACATGTGCGTTCAATGGGTTGGGCAATTGTTACAGGTTGGATCACCGCAGCTTCGGGTTGCCCGGGATGTTGCAATTGTTTGCGGATGGCCGGTAATGCCGTTACTTTCAGTTTGCTGCTCAGTATACCGTAATGCCGGATGCGTACAAAGCCTCTAGGTAAAATGTGTAATGCAAATCGTCTGATGAACTCTGTGGCATCCAGTGTCATTTGTTGTTTTGTACCATCCTGGCGATAGTCTTTGACAAGACAAGCAAAATCTTGGATTCAATTGGACTTGCCGAGGGTTGTGAGACTGGTGTAATCATTCAAGATGTTACACAACACTTGCATTTTAAATCACCGTTGTTTAATATTTCTTCACCGGGTGGCAGTGACACTTACACGAGTGAATTTATTGAGTACAAGAACGACTCTTTACAAAAGTTATTTGAAATCTCTGATTACAACCCGGTAGAGCTAGAATGGAAAGACGGACATACATTGACTGGATTTATAAAGGACAGAGACGAAGTAGTTGACAACTTTGAAGATTATCCAGTGACAGTTTCTTTAAGTGATTACAGCGTCAAAATAGGACGACCAAATAAACAGGAAATTGGTTTTTCTACTATTGCACTTGCAGATTTTGAGGGTTATCAAATTGTTGACAATCTTAAGTCTCCATATGTAGTAAAGAAAGGCACGACTGTTTTGATAGATTCTCTAAACAGGAAAACAAACATTGTAAGACTAACAATAAGAGATAGTATCATTATCTATGTTCCAGTCTCAAAGATTAAAGATAAAGTTCAGAATAATGCCGCAGGATAAAACAGCTGCTAACAACTAAGCTTCGTCGGGTGCGAAGCGCCAACGATGAGGCTTAATGTTGCACTAAATAGCTCAAAAATAATAAGTTGAAAAGATTGCTTCCGGCTAAAAGGGAGCGTATATTAGCGCAAATACAAACGTTGGGCATCGTTCAACAATTAGACAATCCTCATTCATGAAATATTTAGGGATCGCAATGCTGTTAGTCTTGTTTGAATCATGCGGAAGTTTGTTAGGCACAAGGTCTGACTCAGCTTGTATTCAGAATAACTCAGCTCAACCAATTATTATTAACACTTCCCCGACCTTCATAAGCAGGACCAGAGGATACTGGGAAAAGTTTTGGGACTGCCCATATAGAAATTCCATTAATACCAAAGGCGACAATCAAAGAATTTACGACCCATTACAGATAAATTGTATGATGATTATAAAAACTGAAGGTATTTATATGCAGGCAATTTTACATGACGAGAAACGAAAATACGGCTCCTACATAATAAATACACAGTCGATTTTTGACCTTGGAGGAAGTTACGGAAAACCATGGCCTCAAAAAATAAATCCTTTAAAAGTATCGGACATTATCTACGATAAAATTCAAATTATAGTTCCATCTGTCGACACAATTACGCTAAATACAAAGCAAGAGATCTATGACTTTGTAATGTCATCCAAGTATACGGTTAATAAGAGTCTGTACAAAAAGGTAAACAAGAATTATACAAAAATTGTAGTAGTAAAAAAAAGCTAGGGACGACCTATTTCTCCTAGTATTAATTGCGGCAAAATTTTAATAACGATTTTAAAAAAAAATAGTGATTGGCTTTGATTAATAAACTAAATATAACAACGATGAAGACTAAAAAAACATTATTCCCCTTACTTCTAATTTTTTCTACATTTTTTATTTCTTGTAAAGAGTCAAAAAATAGTAATGAACAAATTACTGGGAAGGATACCATAGCGAATAGAACAGAGACGGATACAATGGCGATTAAAACAGAGAATGTATTGAGTGACACAACAGGTTTATATAAATTGAGTAATCCAGAAGCCAAAGCATATGTTGTGAAAATGAACGAAATACTATTTGAAATAGAGCAGGCGATGAATAATAATACCCTCAATAAGATGCCTGAGTTGATGAAAAAGGTAAATGGGCATCAAAGAAAGCAGAATACCATTCAGTCTTCACTTTCGGAATCTGATAGAACTTTATTTAAAGTTTATGTGAATAAAATAGCAGATAAACTAGATGAGCTTGGAACAAAAATGAGTAATATGTAGACAATCAGTTAGCGGCAAGCAAAACACGACACAGCAATGACGAAAATTTCAACAAGACATTTAGCAGAACTTCCCGACATTGGAACACTCCGGCGGCTTTGTAAATCTTTGGCGACACTTGATGCTGTCATTTGCAATGAATGGGAATACCGCTATTATTCCTACAACAATGCCTGGGACAAGGTTAAACAAGAAGAATATTTTCAAATGCGTAACGGTTCAGGTGACGAATTTCAAGTTCTATTCAGCCAACATGGTTCAATTATTAACGGGCAAGCACACGAAAGTGAAATGTGCAAATGGATTGAAAAGGAAATTCAACCTGTAACATTTAAAGAAAAACTGAGCAAACTGTTTGGACAAAAAAAGACAACCACTGAACAACAAATTTGGAAAGGGGTGGTTGATACAATTCCAGACGAATTCAGGGACTTTATTTTTGGAGAGCCAATTAAATCAATCGGGACGACTTTTTGTATTTGGCGAAAAAGGGAAGATAACAATTGGAACATTGGTAGCATACAATTTCCTAAGGACAAATACGGTGACGGAAGTGCTGACCTGCTCTATATTTTTGACAATGATCCTGCGACCTATAAAAAGTGGGCAACCGAATATTACGAAGAACAATTTGACGACCATACATTAAAATTGGATTTGGTCAAACACATTTACGATTGTAAGCCATTAACAAAAGTCATTGCTTTGGGACTTAATCCAAACATTGACGACTTTGAAAAATTAAAAAATGACCTAAATGAAATTGGATATAAGTATGACGGACTGTAAAAAATTGCTACCCAACCCAGTATTTTAACTCGCATAAAATCACGATTTTATGCTTTTTTTTGTTTTTGGTTGTGACAAGTAATTTCCATCCCGTTTTCATCCCATTTTATCACATTTTTTAAAAAAGTGTTTTTGCAATGCTTTAATCTTGTTGAAAAGTAAGAAAGATGAAAGTAAGATGGCGGGAACACGAAATAAAATTTGTTACCACTATAGCGGTGGCGCAATTTAGCCTTTCCTTATTTGGACTATCGAGCCTTTCTGATGAACTACCGGCAGCTGACTTTGCAGCAATGTTTAATGATAATGGCCTTTCATTTATTTACTGGAGGAACGTGCTGATTCCCAAATCAGCGTCCATTCTCCTTATGTATCTTGGTTACTTATCAATCAACTGGCTGGTTATATCATCTGTTAAAAAAATCTCATTTGGTGATACTAAAAAGTTGTTTACACTACATATTCTCAAACCCATTTTAGTCATTGTATTTGTTGGTTTTCTGCTGGCCATTGGTGTAAATATTATTTCTTATTATGCAAGGCCTCATTTATTTAATTATGGTGATTATCAATTGCTGGCATTGTTGGGTTATAATGATAAACCGCTTACTAATTTATTTTTTGGTTTTGACAGGGCTGTAACGCTTGTGATGCTGTTTGTTGCATTTGCCGGTGTACGGGAATTAATGATCTGGGTTATAAACAAGCCAGGCCCTGCAAGAGAGTTCAGAGTGTTAATTATCAATAATGTAACTCAAATTTTGTTCATTTATTTTATAATTACTTTTTTCTCAAATTCTATTCGGGCTCACTTCATGGATTACCTGGCCTCGACTATTCCTGTGCTGGTTTTATATTTTTACCATACATTCTGGCTCTTTCCATTACGGGAACAATATTCGTGGCGACAGGTCCCTGTTTTGTCTCGTTTATTGATCTCGACTTTTACCGGAGCGTTTTTCTCTGCCATTGTTTTTTCCGGCCATCAAAACATATTTGAATTATTAATATACTGGCTGTTTCTATTGCTGATCGTTACACCGCTTACCTGGCTGCTCTATCAACAGCGAAGAGATAAAATATTACAACTGAAAGGTATGGAAACGGCCCTGGTTAAATCAACTGCCGACCTGCAGTTCTTACGTTCACAAATAAATCCGCATTTCCTGTTCAATGCCCTGAATACATTGTATGGGACTGCCATAAGAGAAAGATCCGAACAAACGGCAGTAGGCATCCAGATGCTCGGCGATATGATGCGGTTTATGCTGCACGAAAATAACCTCGACTTTATTCCCATGAATAAGGAAATCGAATACCTGAAAAATTATATTGCCTTACAAAAACTTCGTATACCTCCTTCACCTGACATATTGATAGAAGATAATATTGACGATATACAATGCAACCGCCTGATTGCTCCCATGCTGTTGATCCCTTTCGTCGAAAATGCTTTCAAACACGGTATTAGCCTGCAGGGAAAATCATGGATCAATATTAAGTTGGAATGTGACGAATCATTCGTTTGTTTTGAAGTAAGGAACAGCATACACCGTCGCCTGGAAGGCGATACGGAAAAAGATCAATCTGGTATCGGGTTAAAAAATGTAGCGGAGCGGTTGAAACTTGTATATCCCGGCAGGCATGAATTGAAAGTGGTTGAAAGTGAAAATGAATTCACTGCAAAGCTGATATTAAAATAAAGACAAAAAGCTATGCTAAAAGCAATCGTTATAGATGATGAACCCCTGGCCCTTGAAGTCATTAAAGGCTTGACTGAAAAAGTGACTTTTGTAGAGATAGCAGGATATTTCACCAATTCAGTTGAGGCGATAGCATTTCTTCAAACAAATAAGGTGGATTTGCTTTTTCTCGATATAAAAATGCCTGATATCTCGGGTATTGAATTGCTGAAATCTATTCCCAACCCACCCCTGGTGATATTTACAACGGCTTATAGCGAACATGCTGTTGAAGGATTTGAACTGGATGCCATTGATTATTTGCTAAAGCCTTTTTCACTGACCCGGTTTTTAAAAGCATGTAACAAGGCATATGAATACTACGGGCTTAAAAGAAATAAAAGCAATGATGACACGGGCCTTTCGCATGTCTTCATTAAAAGTGGTTATGAACAGGTAAGGGTTGAACTGGATAACATCCGGTATGCAGAAGCGAATGGCAATTATGTAGTGTTTGTGTTGAAGGATCAAAGAATAGCATCCCGGCTTACTATGAATGAAGCAGAAGCATTATTGCCTGTAAAAAGTTTTGTCCGTGTTCACCGGTCTTTCATCGTATCAAAAAAGCATATTCAGAAGGTGGACACGAAAACAATTTGGATACAGGAAATAGAAATCCCTATAGGCTCCGCATATGCCTCAAATGTTGGAAAAATAACCAGGTAAAATTCCTGAAGTGCGTTGATGAATAAAAAAGGCTGCCCTTGTTTGAGCAGCCCTTTGTTGATTTTATATTCAGATTCATTACAAACCCGTCACATTAAAGTGCGTATAGGTCGTAAAGCCCAGGAAGGTTCTGTCGTTGGGCACGCCTAATGGGTCCTGCAACTCTCTTAAGCTTTTTGTGTTAGCTGTTTTATAATGGTTATAAGCCACTTCCGTGCCAGGGAATACAGGGCTGGTAGATGAGCATTTGTCGCAACCGGCGTTGTGGTTATACGCCTTGCGCATATAATCATATCCTTTACTCAACAGACTTGAATTATAGGTGAACAGCGAATTGTCGCCCTGGATTTTAGCCAGTTCCGCCGCATAAGTAAACCCGGTTAAAGAATACTGATAGTGTACACAGTCGTTTCTGTCGCAGTATTCGGGTATGGTACCGTCAGATTTAATAATGATGGGCAGGTGGCTTTGAATGATATTATACCCGTTTTGGTACACGGTCGTGTTGTCAATAAAGATACCAATGGCCATGCGCGCATAACCGGCAGATACGTTCCAGTTATTGTTATAGGCAGGGCAGTTGTTGATGTATGAATTCTTTACCAGGTTCAGGTAATTGATAAATTGGTTTATATCGGCCGTTGACCAGCCTGATGCCTGTCCGAATGCTTTATAGTGACGCAGAATTTCAGCGGCAGCTACAAAGCTGGGTGTAGTCCACGAAGCTTCGAGCGATGGTTGCAAGGCATTGGAGCCAGACAGCACGGCGTACTTTTTAAACGTGTACGACCAACCGTTCAAAATAGCAATGGCTTGTTGGGCATATGTCATGGTGCCGGTTTTAGCCCACCGCAAAGCAAGTGCATAAGCTAGGATCGCATCTTTCCTGATCTGGTTTTTCGACTCGGTGGTAGCGCCGTTTGAACCCACGGTAACTGTTTCAAAGAATTTGCTGGGCAGTGAATTGCCATTCACGTAATCAAGCACTTTTTGGTAGGAGGCCAGGCGGTCAGCATCGCCGCCATTGACTTCAGCGCCAATTTGATCAAGGCTTTCTTTGGTATTTAATATACCGGGGTGCACAAAGGTGGTAATGGCTGCGGCTGATGCAGTAACCATCTCTTCTTCTTTTGGTGTTGGTGTGGTTACCTGGGCACTTTCGTCGGCCTTTTTACATTTTAATAATACAGTAGACATTGCCAGTAAAATAATACCGGCTGACAGGCTTTTCCCAATTTTGTTCATAACTGTGATGAAATTTAGATGTAACGGATTTTGTTAATCGAAGAAGGTGCTGCTGAAAACGCAAAATGGCTGCCACATTTTACTACTTCATGCCCCAATGCAGGGGTTTGCTCACCTTATAACACCAGTCATTGCTCAGGCACGTGTATTGCTATTAAATACAGGGAGGTATCAATTTGTTAAAAAAATAATATCTGGTTGTATAAGTGAAAAGTGCGCTACGTCAATACTACGTCACACCCAAAAAGGAGCGATGTGAAATGAAAAACCCTCCGTCTCGGCTCAGCCGGGACGGAGGGTTCATTTTTTTGATAGCCTCTTACATCATTCACTACTCAACCCAATACACCAGCGTTACTTCAATAAATCCATCCGGACCCACCTGGCCGGGCGTCAGGGTCACGGTCTTCGACACAGCACCTTCCCAGTTGCCGGGATAAGCACCGAACGTATACGTGCCGCCAGGTAACGCTTCAAATTCATATCCTTCCCGGTCGGTAGGGTCATACACTACGCCGGTTTGCTCATTACGGGCCCAGCATCCTCGTAAACCTATGCTTCCGGTAACGGGACTGCCATCGGTATGCACCAGTTTGATACGTACGTTGTAGGCCGTGCTAATGTTGTTTTGCAGAAGTGTCTGAACCAAACGGGGACTAACAAGTGTAACGGCAAAAGTCTGTGTAATAAGTAACAGTGACAGAACACTGAAAAGGAGTGTTTTTCTCATGGAGAACAAGGTTTAATTTGTGAGACCCCGAATTTAAGATATTAGCTGGTATCATCAAACAAAATACCGTTACTAAATCCTGAATTAATTGTTCCGGTTCTATTTTCGGTCATGGCAGATGGTAATATGCTGTTAGTTGGGGATAATAAAGGGTAGTCATTAAATTCCATTTTACAAAAGCGGCACTATTTTTTCTGTACCGTCCCTTTAATAATCAAACCTTATGTTAATGCGTAACATTTTTTTGCTGTCCGTTCTGTTTTTTTGCTTTTCCTGTAAAAAAGAGAGTACTGTAAATGGGGAGGGTACTCCGGATACTCCTGACAGCGGGGTCAAAGTTCAGGGTGCCGTTTATTATGTTGATGGCGTGCAGGGCAACAACCAGAATGATGGCCTCACACTTGCCACAGCCTGGAAAACAATTCAGAAATCCTTTGATGCTGCCGTGGCCGGAAGTACGGTAATGATCAAAGGGGGTACTTACTATGAACAATTGACGGTAAAGGTTAGTGGAACTGCGGGAAACCCCATTACATTTTCGAATTACAACAATGAACAGGTGATCATAGACGGATCAAAAATAACAGGCACTACCATTTTGACCATCACCGACAGGAAGTTTCTCATTTTCAAAAATCTCACTGTTCAGAATATTACAAAGAATAACGCCGTGGGTATTCTGGTTTCGGCAAATAAGAACGGAGCGGTCAATGATCTAACCTTCCGCAATGTGACGTTAAAAGGTATTAATTGGACCAGCAGTGCTTCTACCATACCGAATTCCAATCAAAATTCACAACCGTTCATTGCATTCGGATTTGGGGCCGCGCAGGCAAATGCTATTACAAACCTGGTCATTGACAGTTGTGAGTTCGCTAATAATATTACCGGCTTCAGCGAAGCATTATCTTTAGATGGCAACATCGACGGATTCACAATTACCAACAACAAAGTACACGACAATATGAACATTGGAATTGCAGCGATCGGGCATTATGGAGTAAGTTCCAACTCGGCAGTAGACCAGGCCCGGAATGGTTTGATCAGGGGAAATACCTGCTTCAATAACATCTCTGATTATGCTACAAGCGCAGGCATTTATGTGGATGGCGGAAAGGATATTAAAATTGATCGGAATATCACCTATCAAAATGGGTATGGCATTGAAGTAGGCCATGAAGAGAATGGTACGGCCAGTAATATCATCGTCACTAATAACGTGATTTACCTCAATGAGGTTACTGGACTTGCCATTGGCGGGTATGACTCGGGTACAAGTGGGCAGGTGACTAATAGTACTTTCAGGAATAACAGCTTTTTTAAAAACAATACCAACAATGATGGTTCCGGGGAATTTTATATAACAAAAGCTTCCAATTGCACCATCGGGAATAATGTTTTTTATACCAATAGCGAGAACACGTTGTTCTCATTGGAGAATATTAGTCCGCAAACGGGAAATATCATTGACTACAATGACTGGTATACACCGACAGGAAACGCTTCCGACATCAATATCAACTGGCGTAATACAAGTTATTCATCTTTTACTACCTATAAAACCAAAACGGGGCAGGATGCGCATTCTACCTTCAAGGACCCGCTTTTCGTCAGTACCGGAACGAACCCTGACCTGCATTTAAAAACAGGAAGTCCCGGTTTATTGACGGGCAATCCTGCCTGGATCACGGATGCCACAGAAAAAGATCTCGATGGCAAGCCACGCGTAGTTAATGGAAAAGTTGACATGGGCGCTTATCAACAACAATAGATAAATAAGAATATTCTGAATTGAGAGGTATGGCGAAACGCCATCAAAAAGTTCATAAATAAAAGTCTCTGGTTAATTCCAGGGACTTTTTTCATTGGGTAGGGGGGCGGCTGGGTTGGATCATTTTCCTATAACACTGACAGCACCGATCAATTATGTATAATTCTCAAAAACCTTCTTTGGCCTCAAAGCTGATCTTTTCTTTCGTTTTTGGGTGCGTAAATTCGAGATGAGCGGCATGTAGGCACATTCTTTCAGATGCTGTACCATACAGATCATCTCCAACAATAGGTGCATTAAGCCCCAGTTCGTGAGCCGAGTGCATACGCAACTGATGGGTCCTTCCGGTAAGCGGCCAAAAATCAACTTTGGTCATGGTGTTGTATTTTTTTATCATTTTCCACTTCGTAATGCTTTTTTTCCCGGTTTTAAAACAAACCAGTTGTCTTGGCCGGTTGAACAGATCGGCGCCCAGTGGAAGATCGATCTCACCTTCTGACTGATCGATCACTTTTGAAAGTAATGCACTATAACGTTTACGTACCGCCCCTTGCAAAAATTGCCTTTGAATATGCTTGTGCGCCTGCGGGGTTTTGGCAACCACTAAAAGCCCTGAAGTGCCCATATCGAGCCGGTGAACAATAAGTGGCTCGGTACCCAATACATGTTTCAGCCTGGTATAAACCGAGTCACGAATATCAACGCCCGGCACAGAACGTAATCCGGCCGGTTTATTCACTACAACAAAACTTTCATCTTCAAAAACTATTTCAAGTTCGCTGCTTTCTTCCGGGGTACGTAAAAATGGATTTTCGTCAACAGGTATTCCTTCCAGCATATGTGCCAGAATAGGTTTGCACTTACCTGTACAGGCCGGATAAAAATGTTTATGCCTTCTGATCTCGGATTTTGGTGCAGCTCCCCACCAAAACTCTGCCATAGCAAGTGGTTTGTAGCCATTCGCAAATGCAAATTGCAAAAGCTTGGGCGTTGCACATTCACCCGCTGCCGCAGGTGGTTTGCCAAAAGCAGTCCCACTGAAGATCTCCTGTAAACTTTTGCTTTTACCGTCCTTGTTTAAAAATACATATTGTGCGAAAAGCTGCGCCTGCAAAGCGGCTGATTTTTCCTTACGTTCATTTTTTAAAATGTCGATCTCACATTCAAATTGAGCCAATCGGGTTCGCACGGCTGAAAGGATCTGTTCCCACTTGTTTGTAAGAACGTTTAGTTGATGCTTATCATGCAAGCTCTGCTTTATAAGTTCAGCTTCAACCACCTCATAATCGGGCTGACTCAGGCTATTCTTTTGCTGTTCACGGAGCTGCTTACGGTTCTCTTTGTTGTCTTTTAATTGTTTCCTGAAAGCTGCTATTTCCTGTAAGGATTGGGCTGATAATTTTTCATCGTCCAGTTTTAGATGCTGGTAGTTATTGTCTTCCTCTAATTTCTTAATGCGGGCATTGATCGTATTAATGATCTCTATCTCTTTGAGAAAAAAACCGTTTTCGACCAGCATATCGAAGACAGGCGGAACGAATCTCGGATGATCATTTGATCCTGCCAGTTTCCCTGAGAAAGCTGATAAATAGCCCAGTTTCCCCTGGGTATCCTGCACCACCAAAACGCCAAACATTTTCCCGACAACAGTTCCCGCCTTATCGGCATCCAGTCCAAAATTATGATCAAGGTGTGTTTGCGTTTCAAGGTATTGCTGAAGCTCAGTAGCTGCTATTTTTGTTAAAGGATGCGGGTCATAATAAAAAGGAAAAGTAAACCGTTCAGGTAATGCCATTTCATTGACCGGCTGATCCAAAAAATAGGAGATCTTACTTTGACTATTGTCTCTCAAGTGTTTTCGTTCGTTTTGACGCGCGAAAATATCACATTCTTATTGTAATGGTTCCAAATATGACGGCTTTTTACATTTGGAAATGTGCAAATAACAGTTAAAGGAAAACCGTTTTTGCCATTCTCTTGATTTTATAAGTAAACGAATGATGCAAAAGTACTTTGGAGGGACCCTGAATTATTTGTCATTTGGCAAAAACGGGATCGTCGGTTGAAAGGAATGAAAAAATAACCTCAGGAATAGTATCAAAAGGCAAAAACGGCCAAAAGGGGTGGTTATTTATGGGTAAATACTATTTAGCCCCCATTGTTTTCCGATTTACTCCCCTGTTTCAGTTAAACAGTACCTATATTTTTACTAAAGGCAAGAATAAAGATTGCCAAATGATAATTTAACTGCTTTTCTTTTTCTCTTTTGACTGACTTTTTTTAACCAAAACGAACGCAATTATGAAAATGATCTACATTCCCCATTCACTTATTTTTAGCTTTCTCATATGTACTTCTGTACCATATTCCTTCTCATCCGGAGTATAACAATTCCTTCGTGTTTTAATGTATGATACAATCTCCTTTGTAAGCAGGCGTATGCGCCCATACAACATAATAATAATATATTCCATATGAAAATAAAGCTGTTAATAACCCTGATAGCAACATTGGCACTGGTGTCCTGTAAAAAAGACAATGCAAATACCAGGGGGGCCGTTGCCTACCAGCCTGACCTCCCTATTTCGATTGAAAAAGTTTTGCCTGATAGTGGCATAATACGTACGAAAGTAGTGATCAAGGGATCAAACTTTGGCAATGATAAGTCCCTGGTGAAAGTATATTTCCTCGACAATGAAAAGCCACGCAAAGCGACGATAGTAGGCATGGATAATGAGACCATTTATTGCCTTGCTCCCAAACAGAATAATGGCGTAAATAAAATAATGGTTAAAATAGAGAAGGACTCTGCAATAGCTGCCAAGACCTTTTACTATACCATTTCCCAAAGCATTTCCAATATCGTAGGTTTGACCGGTGTTGCCGGTTCTGTTGACGGATCACTCGCTGACGGACGGATCCAACGGACATTCGGAGTAGCCGCGCTGGGCGATGACCAGGTTATGAGTTTTGAGATGTTATCCAATGCCGTTCGGTACATTTCAATGAACGACAATAAGATCTACACGGTTCAAACGGGATTCGCTGCCGGTCAGCCCGCCATTAATGCTTCCCGCACCGCAATCTATGCCATACAAAATACCGCCCCGCATAAAGTCATTTGCTACAAAAAGGAAAACCTTTGGGCGCCGGGCATCCTGGCGGCCGGCATTTACCGGTCGAACGGACAGGTTGTTGCAGGAACGATCGTTGCTGCGGCACTGGATAATACGGAACAGTGGCTTTATTTCCGCGATAAGGCCGGGGTATTTGGCCGCCTTGAGATTGCCAACCCGGCAAACGTTCAGATCCTTAGCGAAACCTGTGGTCCGGCAGGGTCGGCTGACTATAATTATTTGGCATTTAGTGCCGTAGACGACTGCTTTTATTTCACAGTACAAAACATCCATTCCATTTACAGGGTACAGAAAGATGGTACCAATGTTCAATTATATTCAGGTTCAAGCCAGGGATCCATTGACGGTCCCAGACTTGATGCAAAGTATAATAGTCCGGCCGGTATTACCGTCGATGGAGAAGGCAATATCCTGGTAATGGATAGCAATAATCATACGGTCAGAAAGATCAGTCATAATTCCGGTTATGTATCCCGGGTGGCAGGTGTAATCGGCAGTGCAGGATTTAATAATGGAGATCCGTTTGTTTCCAATCTCAACTTCCCGTATTGCATAAGCGCCGATGAAAGGGATAATTATTTCCTGGGTGAAAGCTGGGGAGTTACCATAAGAAAATTAGCCATTGAGTGATCGCTGCTTAAGAGGCCCTAAAAAACATCTTCTTTTATTTTTCTTTCCTGTTCATTAAATATTGGCTGATGAATATGGATAAAACTAATTGTTATGAAAATATTATCAGGTATAAGCACCCGGCTTTTTATGTTGCTTATGTTCTTGTTGCCGGCTGCTTTGTATGCGCAGAATACATTTACCGTATCAGGAACGGTTATGGATGTGAACGGTAAGGAGATCCCTGCTGTTTCTGTAGGTTTAAAAGGCTTAACTGGCAGGGGAACAAATACTGACAATGACGGCCATTTCAGCATGCAGGGCGTGCAGGCAGGAGCGGTATTGATCTTTTCACACATCAATTTTAATACGTACGAACTTCCGGTTCAGGGCTCCAAAGAAAAGATCAAGGTTGTGTTGGACCAGAAGATCAACAGCAACGATGAAGTAGTGGTAGTAGGCAGAGGCGCCCAGCGCAAGATCACTACCACAGGTGCGGTTACAAGCGTTGATCCCAAAGATCTGCAATTACCTGCCACTTCGGTGAGCAATATGCTCGGCGGCAGGGTTCCCGGAATTGTTTCAGTGACCCGTAGCGGTGAGCCGGGCAGTGATTTTTCAGAATTCTGGGTGCGGGGTATCAGCACCTTTGGTGCAAGTTCCGCTGCGCTCATCCTGATCGATGGGGTAGAGGGTAACCTGAATAACATCGATCCTTCAGATATTGAAAGTTTCGCCATTTTAAAGGATGCATCAGCTACTGCCGTATTTGGTGTGCGCGGCGCCAACGGCGTTGTTACCATTACTACTAAACGTGGGAAGGCGGGCGCACTTAAAGTGAACTTTCGCGCCAATACAACGACGACCCAATCGGCCAGGATGCCTGAATATGTAGATTCCTATAATTATGCCCTGCTGGCTAATGAGGCTAGAACGGCCCGCGGGCAAAGCGCCATCTACTCAGATGTTGAACTGGAGCTTTTCAAAACAGGGTTGGACCCCGACCTGTATCCCGACGTGAAATGGCGCGATGTGATCCTGAAAGATCGGTCAAGGTACGATCAGTATAACCTGAATATTTCCGGTGGTGGAACCAACGCCCGGTATTATATGAGCCTGGGATATATGAACAAAGAGGGCATTTTCAAACAGGACTTCTCCGTGAACAAATATGACGTTAACACCAACTACAAAAAATTCAACTTCAGAGCTAACATGGATGTTGACCTTACCCGTACAACAAAATTGTCGCTGCTGATGGACGATGCCATTGTAAAGCAGGGCGCACCTGCCTTTGGTACGGAAAACAACAACTACCTATGGGCTTCCCAGGCCAGTATTGTGCCTGTTGCAGTACCAATAAAATATTCTAATGGTCAATTGGCGGCTTACGGTTCAAACGGTACAGAACTCACGCCTTACTATCTTTTAAATTATACCGGTTTCAGAAAATTAGATGCCAATACGATCAATGCCAAGATCAGCCTCGACCAGGACCTCAAATTTATTACACCGGGGCTTTCTGCCCGTGGGTTGTTCTCATGGACTTATGCCGGATCCAATACCGCTATACATGCCAAGCTTGGGGCCGACGTATACAGGCAGATCGGTCGCGCCACCGATGGAAGTTTGGTTACCGTACGCTCCATAACGGGCACTGCACCAACTTACGGTCAGGCGGCAGGCGTGAACCGCGGTATGTATATGGAAGCACAACTGAATTATGCGCGCAGGTTTAATGATGTACACAATTTTTCGGGCCTCGTGCATTATTATCGCCAGGAAGATATTACCTCAAATGTTGCTGCGTATGAGTTGCCTTATATGAGTATTATTCCGTTACGAACACAAACGGTATCTGTACGTGCCACCTATTCATACAAAGACATCTATCTGTTAGAAGGTAATGTTGGTTATTCAGGTTCAGAAAATTTTAAACCGGGCGAACAATACGGTCTTTTTCCGGCGGTGTCGGCCGGCTGGGTGCCTACCCAGTATGAATGGGTAAGGGACCACCTTGTTTTTTTAGATTATTTCAAGATCAGAGGGTCCGTAGGTAAAGTGGGCAACTCCAAAATAATAAACAGCAACAACTTGTTGGTAAGGTTCCCATACCAAACAATTCTAAGCAGTGGGTCTAATAGCTGGGGACAAACATTAACCGAAACCAAGGTTGGTACCGAAAACCTGAAATGGCAGTCATCCATCAAATATGATCTGGGGTTGGAAATGAAATTATTTCATAATTCAGTGGACCTGATCGTTGACCTTTTCAAAACGGATGCAAGAGATATTTACCAACAGCGGGTTACACTACCCGAAGAGGTGGGTGCGGCCCAAAGCCCTTATCTGAATACCGGATCAATGCGTAGTTGGGGGGCAGATGGTACACTGGGCATTACGCGGAAGATCAAAAAGGACCTGACTGTTACAGTTAGAAGCAACTTCACGTTCTCACGCAATAAAGTGACCCATTGGGAGCAAACTGGCATCAATTTCCCCTACCAGTCTTATTCAGGGGTACCTTATGGTGTGCAGCGTGGGCTGATCGCATTGGGGCTTTTTGAAAACAATGAAGATATTGCCAGCAGTGCCCGCCAGACATTTATGAACAACTACCTGCCGGGAGATATTAAATACAAAGACGTGAATGGTGACGGCATTATTAATACAGATGATGTAGTTCCGTTAAACTATTCCAATGTACCGCGCATAGTAATGGGTTTCGCTTCTGTTGTTAATTACAAGAAGTGGTCGATGAACGTGTTGTTCACCCGTCAGTCGAGGGTAAGCTATTTTCTTGGTGGCGCTGGTTACTATCCATTCTCAGGTCAGTCTACCGGTAATGTGCTATCGATCGTAGCTGATCCGGCGAACCGGTGGATCCCTTCTACCATGACAGGAAAAGGAGAATCGGAAAATTATAATGCCAGGTTCCCACGGCTAACTTATGGCGATAACCCTAACAATAACCGTTCGTCTACATTCTGGCTGGCAGATGCTTCCTTCTGGCGACTTCAAAATGCTGAGATCAATTACCGCTGGGAATCGGGCTTTTTAAAGAAGTATGGCATTGGTGCGGCCACTTTCAGTTTACTGGGGGCTAACCTGGCGGTTTGGGATCACGTGAAACTCTGGGACCCTGAGCAGGCATCAAACAATGGTGCCGCCTATCCCCTGCAAAGGACATACACCCTGCAGCTTTACCTCAACTTTAATTAATCATCTTCAACATATTTCCAATGAAGAGACTTTATTCATTGCGATCATTTTTTTTGCTTCCTGTTTTGGCCGTTGTAATTGCTACCGGCGTAGGTTCCTGTAAGAAGTCGTACCTCGATGTGAACGATTATATATATGATTTTGTAAGCATCGACAGCGTTTTTGCTTCCCAAAACAAGCTGCTGCAATATATCAATGGCATCGCTTCTTACCTTCCCGCAGAGGACAGGTTATGGACCAATTCCTGGTCGCCATTCCAGGGCGCTTCGGACGAAAATTTCACATCGTGGAATGATGCCCGGCATGCAGCGATAAAATTTCCCCTGGGAGAAATTACTCCCTATACAGCCAATTCTTATTATAATAATTATGAGAACTGGTACAGAGGTATAAGAAAGGCAAATACGGTAATTGCAAGGATTGATGAATGTAAAGACCTGTCGCTGGTTGCAAAGCGGCAATACCTGGGCGAAATGTATTTTTTCAGAGGTTATTTCCTTTACCATCTGCTACAGCAGTATGGACCTGCTGTTATCCCCGGCGATGCGGTTCAGGACCTGGGAGGTGATGCCGAAACGCTTTCCCAGGAAAGAAGTACTTATGATGATTGTGTCAAATACATCATCGACAATATGGAGCAGGCATATCAGTTGTTGCCTGCAACCAAAGATGCACTCGCCGAAATTTTCCGGCCCACTTCCGGTGCTGCGCTTGCCGTTATGAGCAGGGTATTGTTGGTTGCTGCCAGTCCAATGTTTAATGGTAATCCTTCTTATAGTAACTGGACGCGATCCGATGGTAGCATTTTCATTTCCAACAGCAATGATAACAGTAAATGGGGGAGGGCTGCGGTAGCGGCTAAAAGAGTGATGGAGACCAACAGGTATGACCTTTATATATTTCCCCGGGCAGCAGATACCGATACGCTGGCGCCCAACGTTCCCACGGCTGCCTATCCGAATGGCGCCGGAGGAATTGACCCTTACCGGTCCTATAAATACACCTTTATCGGCGAGATACCTGCCACCAGCAACCCGGAGATCATCTGGTGCCGGAATGCGGCAGTTACTGGCGACTCTCCGCTTTGGTTGTCTACCCCCTCGCATATGAGCGGAGGAAATGGGCTGAACCTCGTACAGGACCTGGTAGATGCCTACAAAATGAAAGATGGAAGAGATATTAATAATTCAAGTGGTGCTTATCCTTACCCCGACGCCTCTACGGCCTATCAGCCTATGGGAGTGGTTAAAAATATCTCGGACGTGCAACTGGTTGCCAATACGCCCAAAATGTATGCGAACAGGGAAGCGCGCTTTTATGCTACCATCGGCTTTAATCACTCCTTCTGGAAAGGTACCTCCTATACCGGTACCAATGCAAATTCAAAGAATGTAGAAATTACGTACTACTCCAATGGCACAGCGGCCCCGAACAACAATTATCCGAATGATTACAACCACACAGGATACACCTGTATCAAGTATAATCATTATGCCGATAACATGCTTCAGACTGCGTCTGTGCTGCCCAAGGTGTTCCCGATATTCCGGTATGCAGAAATTTTACTGAATTATGCCGAGGCGTTGAATGAGCTCAATGCGCCTTATACGGATACAGCTACAGGCATTACGATCACCCGGAATGTTGCAGAAATTGCTGCAGCATTTAACAGGGTGCGTTTCAGGGCCGGGCTGCCTGGCTTAAGCGGAGCGGAATTGTCGGGCCAGGCGAGTATAAGAGAAGCGATCAAAAGGGAAAGGCTGGTCGAGTTTGCGTGTGAAGGCCGTCGTTATCATGACCTTCGCCGGTGGCTCGACGCACCTGCCGCCTATTCGAAGCCAATTACCGCAATGAACGTGGCGGCTACGTCTGGAAACAGGCAGCAGTTTTTCACCAGGATCACTTTGAATGAGCCGTTAACCCTTAGGAACTGGAGCTTTAAGATGTATTTCTGGCCGATCCCCAAAAATTCACTCGACAAAAATGCCAAACTGGTGCAGAATCCCAGCTGGTAAATCGTCATATAACCAATTGAACGAATTCGTATGAAAATCATAAATAATTTAAGTCGTTTTGCTGTTGGTATTTCCATCCTCTTTTCAGGATGTACTAAACTGGAAAACCCGTTGGAATTGGAACAGTATCAAAAAATGGTTTACCTGGTCGGCGCCAATAAGTCTACCAATGAAGGGCTTCAGATCGTTGACCTGCCTTACGGCGCTTCTGCTTCAGAAACGGCAAATACTTATATTTCAGTAGCAACCGGTGGAAGTTTGGTTATCAGCAAAGATGTCTCGGTAGAAGTGGCAGAGGCTGGTATTGATGCAATCACGCAATACAATGCTTTGTATTTATATAAACCTACAGATATCAAGTATCAACCCCTAAATCCTTCTTTTTATTCCATCCCCGATCATGCGGTAACAGTGAATACCGGTGAATCATATGGAAGAATGCCGCTTGGTATCAAAACGTTCAATTTACATTGCGATTCACTGTATGCCATTACATTTAAGATCGCTTCAGTGACTGATCCGGACTATATATCGATCAGGAAAACAGATTCGGTCCTTATGTTTACATGCAGGTTGTATAATAATTACTCAGGCACCTATCAGGAAACCGGGCGTTATTATAAAAATACAACTGGCACGCCCGATACGGCTGCCCTGGCATTATCCCGCACATTCAAGGCCGTGAATGATAAAACAATTCGATTTTTTCACCTTGCCAATAATGAGACGTTGGCCAATTTGCCAGCCTGTGGTGTAACTGTAACCGTTAATTCCGATAACACGCTTGTTGTTAGCAGTTGGGGAACCGGTCTCACCATCACAGGAGGTGGAGGGAATTATGATCCGGCTTCCAAAAAGTTTACAATATGGTATAACTATCTTTCTGGCACAACCCCTTACCAGTTCAAAGGGACTTTCCTTCGTTCGGCAAATTAAGTTGTATCGAAATTAAAAAACCCTTCAAATGCATTCATTTGAAGGGTTTCATTTTTTCGTTGAGCGTCTCGTACAAATAATTTACCAGATCTTAACTTGCTTATCATTGTCGAGGTACATCATCTCGCCAGGCTTCACATTAAAAGCTGAATAAAAATCCGGGGTGTTCATAAGTGGGCCATTCACCCGCCACATGGGTGGCGAATGGGGATCGTTATTTATCCAGTAGCGCAGGTATTCCTCTTTCATTTTCACCCGCCAGATCCTGGCTACTGAAAAGAAAAATCGCTGCATGGGCGTAAACCCGCCGATCCTCGTGGTATCCTGCCCCTGTTTGGTCATTTTAAAAGCGTCAAGCGCCACGGCAACGCCGCTAATATCCGCTGTGTTTTCTCCTACTGTAAGCTCGCCTTTCACATGAATGCTATCCAGCACGGTGAATTTGTTGTATAGGTCAATGACCTGTTGGGTTTTAGCCTTAAACTTTTCGTAGTCCTGAGGTGTCCACCAGTTTTTTACGTTCCCGTCTTTATCAAACTGGGCTCCCTGGTCATCAAACGTATGCGTTATTTCATGCCCTATAACCATACCGATCCCCCCATAGTTAACGGCGTCGTCAGCATTATTGTCAAAATAAGGAAGCTGCAGAATGCCGGCGGGGAAAACAATTTCATTGGCGTAAGGATTATTATAAGCGGTCACTGTGGAGGATGTCGTATACCACTCGGTTTTGTCAACCGGTTTCCCAAGTTTGGCCAGGTTATACTGGAATTCGTTTGCAGCTGCCGATACCACATTTTCAAAATATGTATTCCTCACAACTGTTACATGGCTGTAATCGCGCCACTTATCGGGGTATCCGATCTTTTTAGTCATGGCAAATAACTTCTCCCTGGCTTTTTGCTTCGTGCTGTCACTCATCCAGTTCAACTGGTCAATGCGATTGGAAAAGGCCTTCTGCAGGTTATTCACCAATTCCAGCATCCGCGTTTTAGCCGACTCGGGGAAATATAGCTTCGTATACAATTGACCCAGCGCCTGTCCCAGATAGTTATCTACTGCGCTGGCCATGATCTCGCCGCGTGTTTTTTGCACGGCCTGTCCCGTCAGCGCCTTGTTATATGCAAAGGATGCATCTACAAAAGGCTTGCTCAGGTGGGCTGCATAACTACTAATATAATTCGCTTTCAGGTATATTTTCCAATCTCCCAGCGGGATCGATTTCAGCAACACGTTCACTTTATCATAATAACCTGGTTGGGCCACATTCAGGGAATCCATGGTGGCGCCCAGGTGATTGAAGAAAGTCGTCCAACCTATATTGCCTTGTTTTTTATTTAGATCAGCCAGGGCTATTTTATGAAAATTGCCTTTTACATCCCGCATTTCAATATTGGTTTTATGGGAGGCTGCTAATTGTTTTTCAATATTGTAAACAAGCGCTGCATTTTTTTGCGCCAATATAGGATCGCAGCCAGTTAACGTAAAAAGATCCGCAAGATATTTTTTATAGGCTTGCTGAATAGAAACGGAGGCAGAGTCGGTTTTGAAATAATAGTCCCTGTCGGTCATACCGATACCCGCTTGCGTAATATGCCCCATATTCATACTGCTGTTTTCCTGATCGGCTGAAACCTGGAAAGCAATGAGTGACACGTTGTATAATTTGGCCTCTTCTGCTATGAAATGAATTATATCAGAAATATTAGTGATGCCATCGATCCTGTTCAGCCCGGCCTTGAGCGGCTCAAAACTGCGTTGGTTGATGGTATTGGTATCCATTCCGGAAGCAAAGAAATCACCAATCTTTTGTTCCAGGCTACCTGACGCATTGTTATTTTTCGATATACTATCCAGGATGCCCTGCAACCTGAGGCGTTGCTGATAGTTCATGAACCGGTAGGCGCCTACGCCCGACTGGCTGGCCGGTATTTGTGCTGTATCATACCATTTGGCATTTACATAATTAAAAAAATTATCACCCGGCTGGCGGGTCGAGTCTATTCCTTCAAAAGCTATAAAGGATTCTTCGGTTGTACTTGTTTTGCAGGCAACAAAAGAAACTAAGGTGAAAGATAGCAAAAACCAATTTTTCATAACGATTAGGTTTGTGGTGAAACGATGTTGAATAGTTGATAAAGATATCATTTCCGGTTTATATTTGAATATGGATATGCTACTCAAAGCCATTCGACATTATATACCGCTTTCATCTGATGATGAAGCTATCATCAGGTCTTTGTTTCGTGTAAAAAAATGGCAAAAAGGTCAACACCTGCTTCAGGCAGGTAATATTTGCAAAAACATCTTTTTTATTGAGCAGGGGTTGGTTCGTTATTATACCGTTATTGATGGCGAGGAAAAGACGAGCTATTTTAATAAGGAAGGTGAATTCGTTTGTGACTATGCCAGCTTCCTGCCTCAAAAGCCATCAATAATTAATATTCAGGCATTGGAAACATGTACTGTTTATTTCATCAGTTATAGCAATATGCAGCTATTTTATGAGCGGGTGAAATATGGTGAAAGATTTGGACGGCTGGGCCTGGAAGATGTATATGTAAATTTGATCCACCAGGTTAACTCACTGTACAACGATCCGCCTGAACTTCGCTATCAAACCTTCCTTACGAGATTCCCTGATACGGGACAGCGCATACCACAATATTATATCGCCTCTTATGTAGGAATAAAGCCGCAATCGCTAAGTCGCATCAGAAAAAGAATGTCTGGAAAGAATTAATTAACCTGGGTGAACTACCAGCCGTTTTTCATTGCTGAACTTTGTGTTACAAACGGGTAATTCATAAAAAAATAGCCTAATGTATACACAAATCTTTAGACAGTTACTGATCATTATGCATCTTTCCGGTCTGACACTGATGGCTGGAACCACAGTTGCCGCTTTCGTCACTTTTCGTGCTTTCGTAAACAGGTTTAACATAAAAAGTGAAGGCTCATCAGGTCTTTTACAACTCTTGTCGAATCTGGGTCCAATAAAAGGGATAGGTGGTATTTTGCTGATACTGTCCGGTATTGGACTTACGTTTATAACCGGTGGGGTATTCTTGCACATGCTATGGCTTCAGCTAAAACTGTCCCTTATTCTGCTGCTTCCGCTTAATGAAATTCTGATAGGGAACAAGCAACTAAAAAAGTTAAAGACTGCTTTTTTTGAAAATAATCCCGATAGCGCTGCCGTGATAAAAATGACAGTACCTAAAATTGCTATTTTTTACACGATTCAACAATTGCTGTTTTTAGGAATCATTATACTGGCGGTTTTTAAATTTAATTAACCTGCTTATTGAATATTCCCGATGTTAAGCATTCGCGTTTAAAATTCGGGAGGGCTTATTGTCTCCTAATGTAATGAATTTCGGTATTCATTGGGCGAATGGCCTGTATGTTGTTTAAACAAACGGGTGAAGTGGGAGGGATATTTAAATCCAAGCTCATAAGCGACCTCGCTTACCAATTTGCCTGGATCAAAGACTTTTTCTTTGGCTATGTCAATTAGTTTAAGATGTATATACTCCTGAGCAGATTTTCCTGTTTCTTTCTTTACCAGATCTCCGAAATACTTTGGCGATAAATTCACTTGTTCCGCACAATACGCAACGGAAGGTAATCCTACAGTTTGTGGCTTATCAGATTGAAAATAGTCATTCAGTAAACTTTCGAATCTGACCAGTATATCTTTATGAATGTGTTCTCTGGTAATAAACTGCCGGTCATAAAAACGAGTGCAATAATTCAAAAACAATTCGATATTGCTTACGATTAAAGTCCTGCTGTGCTTATCAATAGCACGTGTTAATTCATATCGGATTTTTTTTAAACAATCCAGCACAATTTCCCGCTCTTCATCTGAAATATGTAGTGCTTCGTTTGCATCATAAGAGAATAAGCTATACTCGTTTATGTGCCTGCCAAGATGAGTACCTCGAATTAAGTCAGGGTGAAATGCCAATGCCCAGCCAGTTGGGTAGATCATCTTTCCCGTATCCTCGAAGCCAAATACCTGATTGGGTGCAATGAAAACAAGTGTTCCCTCTTCATAATCATACTGATTGCGACCGTATTTTAGTTCCCCGCACTTAACATCTTTTAATAGAATCAGGTACAACCCTGAAATATAACGCGCTTCCTTTACAGGTGTCGAAACTGTTTGGTCAAGAACACTTGCCAAAGGATGCAGCGTCTTTTGCCCCCGGCCACTATTGAACTGAGCAACACTTTCTATTTTATTGATCTTTCCCACGAATGGCTGTTGTTTCAGGCTAAAAGTAGAACAAATGATCTATTGGTCTTTGCTTTTTCTGCTTAACCAGAAAAAATGGTAAGTAAAACAGGAATCTGTATAACAAGCTGGTGTGAAAGTATAAAGAACTTTCACCTCAATTTAAAAATAAAAGAATGAACAAAGGAAAGGGAATAAAAAAAGCTTTATTCGTTGTTACAAGCTGTAATGTAAAAGGCACTACCGGTATCCCTACAGGATTTAACCTGAGCGAAGTTACCCACCCTTTAGAGAAATTAGAGGAAAGCGGCGTCGTAGTTGATATTGCCTCCATAAAAGGCGGAGAAGCGCCTTTAGACGGCCTGGAGGATTTGAACGATCCAATTAATGCTAAATATTGGGCAGATGCCGATTTTCGCAAAGCTATATCCCATACGCTGAAACTGGATGATGTAAAAGCTTCAGACTATGATGCCATATTCTTTGCGGGAGGCCACGGAACCATGTGGGATTTCCGGGATAGCCCTGCCGTATTAAAATTGGTACCGGAATTTTATGAATCAGGCAAAATAGTTTCGGCCGTCTGCCACGGTCCGGCAGCTTTGGTAAATGTAAAATTGAGTGATGGTTCGTATTTGATTGCAGGCAAAAATGTAGCAGGTTTTACAAATGGTGAAGAAGAAGAAGTGCAATCAACGAATGTTGTTCCATTCCTGCTTGAAGATGCATTAATAAAAAACGGTGCTAATTACAAACATGCCCCTAACTGGAATGATAATATAGCCATTGACGGATTGATCACCGGTCAGAATCCACAATCTGCAGCAAGCGTTGGGAAAGCTATTGTAAAGATGCTTACAATTAATAGTGCCGGTGCAACAGCGCCTAAACCTGCATTTTCAAATGCTGATGTAAGTAGTGTTTCTCCTGCATTAGGTAAGTATATTGCTGAAAAACTGGTAGGTGAAGTTTGGGGACGTCCCTGGCTATCGAAGCATGACCGTTGCATAGTTACTTTATCATGCCTGATAGCAAGAAACCAGGCCAATGCAATGCCCCATTACTTTATTAAAGCGCTGAATAATGGTATTACACCAGGTGAACTTTCAGAAATTATTACGCATCTTGCTTTCTATTCAGGGGTGCCTAATGCCATGTCGGCGGTCGCTGTTGCAAAAGATGTATTTGCAAACCTTGGAATATCACAGGCAGAACTACCTTCAACAGACCCATTGATGCTTGATAAAAAGGAGGCTTTACCGGGCGACGAAAACAGGGTCGCGTTTATTCAACAAAACATCACTCCGTTATCAGTAGGCTTTGCTAAATACACGAATGAATTATTGTATGGCGAAGTTTGGCTTCGTTCAGGTTTATCGTCAAGAAGCAGAAGCCTGGCAACGGTATGTGCCATGATTGCAGCTGGCGATACTCAATTCCTTGGTTTATATATGACCAGAGCTGTTGAGCACGGCATTACCAGGCAGGAAATGGGTGAAGCCCTGGCGCAATTGGCATTTTATGCCGGATGGCCCAAATTAATTGCTGCTTCGCTGGTGGTGAAAGAAGTATATGACGGGCAGAAGAAATAATTTTTTGGCTACAACAAAAATAGATCCGGCTACATCTGTCTCTTTACTATTGCTCACTTTTGTGTAAACACAAAATAAAGCAAAATGAAAATCGTAGTCACAGGTTCTTTAGGAAATATCAGCAGGCCATTAACTCAAATGTTAGTGAAAAATGATCATACGGTTACTGTTATCAGTAGTAAACAGGATCGCCGGAAAGAAATTGAAGAATTAGGCGCAATAGCCGCTATAGGTACAATGGAAGATGTCCGTTTTCTTACTAAAACATTTACAGGCGCCGATATTGTTTACTGTATGGAAACGCTTAGTAACGAATTGTTATTTGACAAAGATCTTGATTATGTGACGGCCATGACGAACATCGGTAGTAATTACAAACAAGCCATTCAGCGATCAGGGGTAAAAAAAGTGATTCACCTCAGTAGCACCGGCGCTCATACCAATACAGGCGTTGGCTTGCTTGCGTTACATTACAATGTTGAAAATATTTTACTACAACTTCCGGATGATATTATTATTAAAACCATGCGACCGGGTGGATTTTACTACAACGTGCTGGCGTTTATTCCAACCATTAAAGCAGCAGGAGCTATCATTCAGAATTATGGCGGCGATGAAAAGCAACCCTGGGTTTCACCTGTGGATATTGCAAGTGTTGTTGCGGAAGAAATGGAATTGCCTTTTGATGGAAGAAAAACCCGTTACATAGCCAGTGATGAACTTTCTCCAAACCAAATGGCACAAATTTTAGGCGAAGCCATTGGCAATCCGGGTTTGAAATGGTTGTCAATCCCTGATGAGCAAATGCTGGATAATATGGTTGCTGCAGGCATGAACCAGGCCCTGGCAAAAGGTATGGTTGAGATGAACGCAGCAAGAATAAACGGCGTGTTGTATGAAGATTATTTCCGCCATCGTCCCACGCTAAGCAAAACAAAGTTTGTAACGTATGCAAAAGAATTTGCGGTAGTTTATAATAACTCCAATTAATAAGTATGCAAAACAATAAGCCAACCAGAATAAGAACCATTAGCGAATTTCATCGCATGAGGGGTTTACCTCCTCCTCAACATCCGTTGATCAGCGTTGTTGACTTTGCTGCTATAAATCTTAGTTGCCAGGAAACTGCTGTACATTTAATTTTAGACTTTTACTCTATTTTTATCAGGCGTGACTTGAGCTGTATGCTGACATACGGGCAGCAGCAATATGATTTTGATAAAGGTGTCATGTTTTTCATAGCCCCAAATCAAATATTTGGTGTAGAAGTGTACCCCAATGTAGCCTCAAATCCCGAGGGCTGGATGTTGCTTATTCATCCAGATTTTTTGTGGAATACATCTTTGGCAAAAACTATCAAACAATATGAATACTTTGATTATTCGGTAAATGAAGCACTGTTTGTTTCTGCCAAAGAAGAAGCTGCTATTGTCAACATCGTGCGTAATATTGAGCAAGAGTATCTGTCAAACATTGACAAATTCAGCCAAGGCATTATCATTTCTCAAATTGAAACTTTACTGAATTATGCAGAACGGTTTTACCAGCGGCAATTCATTACACGAAAAATAACCAATCACCAAATCCTGAACCGCCTGGAAGACTTATTGAGCGATTATTTCAACAATGATACAGCAATTAAAACCGGATTGCCAACCGTGCAATTCGTTTCAGAAAAATTAAACGTTTCTCCCAATTATTTAAGCGGTTTGCTAAAATCGCTTACGGGTCAAAGCACACAACAACACATCCACGAAAAACTAATTGAAAAGGCGAAGGAGAAATTATCTACCACCAACCTGTCTGTGGCAGAAATTGCTTATGAACTGGGTTTTAATCATCCGCAATCTTTCAGCAAGTTATTCAAGAGCAAAACAAATATTTCGCCTTTGGAATTTCGTGGTTCATTCAATTAAGCATTAGAAAACACGCCTGATTGGAATAATGGTAAGCAAAACAGGAATCTGTATAACATCCTGCCGCGAAGGTATAGCGAAATTTGCCTGTTCGGTTTTTTAGCAACATTCAAAATAAATTATATAAAAATGAATCTGTCAAACAACAAAATTTTAATTACTGGCGGAGCAAGTGGCATTGGATTAGGACTTACTGAAAGGTTTATCCAGGAAAACAATGAAGTGATTATTTGCGGCAGAAGACAGGAAGCGCTTAAAGAAGTGTCAGACAAATTTCCTGCAGTAATAACAAAGGGATGTGATCTATCAGTGGAGGCTGAGCGAGTTGAATTGTACGAATGGATTGCTGAAAATCACCCCGATTTGAATGTGCTTGTTAATAATGCAGGCATTCAAAACTGGATGGATGTTTCGGATAGCAGGTTTTATGAAAAAGCAAAAAATGAAATATCAATAAACGTATTGGCCCCGTTGCATCTGACCAGTCTTTTTGCTCAACTTAAATCATTAGACACTATCATAAATGTAACTTCAGGGTTGGCATTTGTTCAGCTTACAAATGTGCCTGTTTATTGCGCGACAAAATCTTTCTTTCATTCATTTACCATTTCATTAAGGCATTTGATGAAATCTAAAAATATAGAAGTCATCGAAATTATTCCACCCGCGCTCAATACCGACCTGGGCGGAAAAGGTTTGCACAACGAGCATCCGCCGGTCAGTGAATTTATAAATGCTATATTCGGGCAACTAAAAGAAGGTAAAAATGAAGTGACATTTGGGCTTAGCGAAATGCTGTCTAAAGCAACCCCGGACGTCATAAATGGCATTTTTAAAAGAATGAATCCGTAAGAAAATAGTATGCATGAAGGAATAGGGGGCCTGCTTTGTTTTCAAGGCTGGCTTTTCATTTGCATACCTTTACTAAGTATAAGTTATCAATGAACAATAACACACCATGAAACATCTTCTCCTGACACTTGCGGTTGTAACCCTCTCGTTGCTGCAGTCAATGGCGCAAAATCCAATCAGGTCATCAAATAAAAAAGATACCATGAACAGAGTAGAGAGAGCCAAACAAAAGTATGAGGAGTTATTTCAACAGATCCAGTCTGTATCAAATTCCGATGATCCAGAACTCATGACCATTTTGCAACGCTTTATTTTTGGTGAAGTGTTTTATATCGGTAATCTGAATGATACCACCCGCGAATTGATCACGATCACAGCGCTTGCCACCAATCAAACACTGCCACAATTGAAAGCGCATACCAATGCGGCATTGAATGTTGGCGTGAAGCCGATTGAGATCAGGGAAGTTGTTTATCAGTTAGCGCCGTTCATCGGTTATCCCAAAGTATTGAATGCCCTGGATACCATCAACAGCGTTTTTAAAAGCAGGGGAATAAAGCTGCCTTTGCAAAATGAAGGAACGGTCACAGAGGAAAAACGGTTCGAAAAAGGCAAAGAGATACAGTACCCGCTTTATGGCGAAGGAATGAAACAAAACCTAAAAGATCTACCGGCGGAATTTGCCGAAGCGATTCCCCGGATATTAACCGAAACCTGTTTTGGTGATTACTATACAAGAGGTGGTTTGGATATTAAAACAAGAGAACTGATGATCTTTTGTTGTTTGGCTACGCTGGGCGCAGATAGACAATTGACTTCACATGCGATTGGTAATTTGAAGGTAGGCAACAGCAAAGAAACGCTCATCTCTGCCATGTTACAATGCTATCCCTACATTGGTTTTCCACGGGCTGCCAATGCCATATATGCCATCAAGGAAGCGAAGATTGAAAAAGATGTTCGGTAGTTAATCGGGCCGGTTGGACAAATTTCTATCGCGCTGTACCCAATTAATTACCGGTGAGCTTAACGCGAAATTTATTCGGACTAACGCCAACTTCTTTCTTGAACAACCTGGAAAAGTATGGAAGACTCTCAAAACCCAAAGCGTAAGCTATTTCTGAAACAGATTGATCGCCTCCTGCCAGCAGATTTTTTGCTTCTGCAATCAGGTACAGATGAATCAGGTCAATCGCTGTTTTACCAGTTTCCTGTTTCAGAAGGTCGCTTAGATACCTTGATGACAGGTTCAGCTGCGATGACATGTAGTTTACGGTAGGCAATCCTTTTTCTTTCACAAAACCTTTCTCAAAATAATCGTTGAGCAATTCATTGAACTTCGAAAAGGTGTTGCCCGACAATATAGTGCGGTTGATAAACTGTCTTTTATAAAACCGCCTGGCATATTTAAGCAGTGAATCAATGTGGGAGAGCATAATGTCGCGGCTGTATTCATCCTGATTGTTCCGGTATTCAATATCAATTTTATGAAACAATTCCCCGATGATCTTTTCTTCTTTTGGTGAAAGATGAAGTGCTTCATTGGTTTCATATTCAAAGAAGCCGTATTTCCTTATTTCATGGTGAAGCGGGTGGCCGTTCAAAAAGTCTTCATGAAAATACATCATATATCCTTCTACCTTCTGTTCAATGTCGTTTATTGCTATGATCTGCCTGGGATTTATGAAGAACATGGAACCGCAGGCATGATCGTATTTCGTTCTACCGTAATTTATTGAGCCGGATATCATTTTTTTAAAAGCGATTATATAGAAGTCGCTTGTGTGTTCGACAATACGATTACCAAAATTGGCAGAGCGGACTGCGTTACAAAGCACGCTTATCAGCGGATTTTCCGGAGGTGGAAATCCATAGGCGCTATGAAGATCGCTAAGGTTACTGTAATGATTCATTTTAATTACATGAGAAGGATCTATGTAATGATACACAGATCCTGCCATATTTGTTTCAAAGTTTTGGATTATTTTCCATGCGCTTCCACGGCTACATCCTGCCATGCTTCCCAGGTAGCAAGCCGGTCCTGATAAGTCTGTTTCACCATGGGCAACCCAAATTTCCCGAGGAAAAGCCTGAGCGGAGGCTGAGGCGAATCAATCAATTTACAAATCGCTTTCACCGTAGATTCGGGAATACCAAAAATATCCTCCGTGAACCCGGCATAAACCGCTGCTTTCAATTGGTCATACTCTTTCATAGACTCAGCATGGACTGCTGATACACTGGTAAAATCAGTTGCATAGCCGTTGGGTTCAACAAGGGTTACTTTGATCCCGAAATCCTTCACTTCCATGGCAAGCGTTTCACTGAGCGCCTCCATCGCAAACTTAGAGGCGCTGTACATACCCATCAAAGGCAACGGATTCACACCTAACAGACTCGACACCTGGATAATATGGCCTTTGCCCTGTTGACGCATAATAGGTATTGCAGCCTTGGTTACCCACAATAAGCCGAACACATTTGTTTCAATCAGGTTGCGGGCGTCCTGTTCACTTGTTTCTTCAATGGTGCCAAAAAGTCCATACCCGGCATTGTTGATCAATACATCAATGGCGCCGAAGTGTTCCTGCGCTTTTTTTACTGCGGCAAAACAATCTGCCTGATTGGTCACATCCAGTTTTATCGGTAGCAAGGTATCTCCATATTGTTTCGCGAGATCTTTTAAGGCATTGAGATCACGCACAGTGGCAGCCACTTTATCGCCACGTTTTAAAAATGCTTCTGTCCAGATCTTTCCAAATCCCCTGGAAGCTCCGGTAATGAAAATAGTCTTTGACATCTTTTTTTTTGTTTTTAACTGATGCAAAGCTATAGGTACAACCTCACCTGGTAGTTATTCAAAAGTAGGGAAGAATGACACATTTTTACGTTTTGACAAAATACAGTACTTCGCTAAGATTGAAAAAGATGTTCAGTAGTTTTAAAAGTGATTGCGCAGCTATGTAAAAATTGTAAAATAGCCAACTGTTACATGGAGCGTTCCATTTAATTACCAATTAATGACGCTCTTTCTCATTTTCACCACGGAAGTTGATCAATTTACACAAGAGTAAGCCAGTAGACCCTGTTTTTTGGAAACCGCGGCTAAAAAGTTGCTAACTATGTCACAACTGTTGCAAACTTTGGATCACAAGTTGCAAACATTGCTTTACAAGTTCGCAACTTCATGTGGAAAGTTTAAAAGATTGATTGGAAAGTTTCGAAGATGCCGTGGAAAGTTCAAAAGATCGGGTGGAAAGTTCAAAACATTGGATGGAAAGTTTCAAAGATGTGGTGCAAAGTTGCGAACTTATGTCTCATAGTTACGAGCTTATGTCTTTCTGTTGATGACTTCTTCAATCATCTATGTAACTCATACGCATGACTTTTAAAAAGACGTGGCAATTCTACAATAGGTCACAACATTTTTTACCACAATCAATTGGTAAAGATAAATAGTTCGCCATGGCTATCACAATCGGTTTTGAAGATGGGGATTTAGAAAAAATAAAATAATTCTTTACCTTACCAGGAATGTAGCCATATTTCAATATTGATAATGAATATAAGTAATTAACCGGCTACTACCTAACTATGCATATGAGAACAAACCCCATTTTTGCACTCTTACTAATTGGACTATTTACAAATTGTGAATCTAAAAGCCCGGAGACAAAAAGGAATATGGTATTAAAAGCAAAAGAAAGCTTTGTGCGAATTGATGATACGTTTGCAATAGGCACGTCCTTACTAATGAACAGGAATATTACAAACGTAGAAGGATTTAGGGGCGATTTTCTTTCCCGGCTTTGGACTTTATACGGCAAACCAAACGGTGTTGCTTACGAAGGTTTTCAATACACCTTTAAAGACGTACAAACGGGTTTAATATTTACCGCTTATTCTGCCGGTAGCGGGCCGGCTTATGGAGGAAATTCCGAGAATAAAACCGCGCTCATACCTATTATTACTAAGTTCGACAAAATGTTAGATGAAACGGAGAACGCGGACTGCGAAGTTAGTTTTGAAACTGATTTTGGAACTTTGAAAGCCGGTGCTAAAAACGGAAAGCCATACGATAAACTGATAGAATAATTTGAATCTAATAAAAAGCAGCGTTCAAACAGACCTTTGAGAAAAATCATATAGAAGACTATCGATCGAACAGTTCTCACAAATTAACCTATTCGATCTCGTGTGTATATGTCTCGCACCTAATACCTTTCGTCTAAGCGTATTTCTAACCAAAAAAACACGCCTTGTCGCAATTCGGACACCCCATGTATCGGAATCGGACAGTCATGGGCGTATTGCGATATCTAAAATCTTAATTATTAATTAGATATTCAACCGGTATTCTATTTGCCAGGTTTGCCTGAACCCTTCCTCGAAAATTGATCTCTATGCTTAAAAACTATTGCACTGTTGCCTGGCGTAGCCTCGTCCGAAACAAAATTTATAGCCTCGTCAACGTGCTGGGTCTGGCGTTAGGTATTTGTGCCTGTTTGGTCATTTATCTGATTACCCGGTACGAATTCAGTTTTGATACCTTTCATCCGGACCGTGACCGCATCTTTTGTGTGGACGCCGGGCTGGGTGGTGGTCATTGGAATTGTGTACCTGCTCCTATGCCGGCCGCCATGCGCCGGGAAATGACCGGCTTTCAGACCGTGGCCGGCTTTCAGAACTATGCCGCCAGCGTGACGATACCAGGTGGGCCGAATGGAGAACCAAAGCACTTTGCCGACGACGGTAGCCTTGCTATCGCAGAGCCACAAATTTTCGACATCTTTCGCTACCGGTGGTTAAGCGGAAATGCCGCCACTTCCCTCACCATGCCCAACTCGGTTGTGCTTACCGCGGAAAAGGCCCAAAAATACTTTGGCGATGTTGACCCCGACAGGATCATCGGCCAAACCATCTATTACCAGGATTCGCTGATGGTCACGGTAACAGGAGTTGTTGCCGATTGGACAGGCAACAGTGATTATAATTTCAGTCAATGGATCTCTTATGCTACGGTCCCCGTTAGTTTTCTTCAACGTGAGATAAAGCTGGACGCCTGGAACGAAATGGATCTTTCCAGCCAGGTCATGATCAAGCTGGCAAAAGACGTTAAGCCTTCACAGATCGATGCGCAATTCATTGCCTTTGCCAAACGGCACTACGGCCGGCAACTGACGTTCTCCGGCCGTTTGAAACCGCTGTCGGGCATCCATTTTCATCAGGAATATGGCGGCAGGGGGAGAAAGGCCAGTCTACCGGTCCTGTACACACTCATGGCCGTGGCAGGCTTTATCCTTATTCTTGCCATTATCAATTTTGTCAATTTGTCCACTGCGCAATCCATGCAAAGAGCCAAAGAGATCGGCGTGCGAAAGGTGCTGGGCGGTAGCAAATCGAACGTTGCCGTGCAATTTTTTACCGAAACCCTGGTGTTAACGGTAGCCGCAGTGGGTATTGCGGCGCTGATGGTAAAGCCCGTATTCAGTGTGTTCGCTGATTTGATACCAGCCGGGGTTCATTTTCAGGTTGATGGCGCTACGCTTTTATTTTTGCTGTTGGTAACTGCGGTGACCACCCTCCTGGCGGGGTTTTATCCGGCGAAGGTGCTGGGGAACTATGAGCCCACAGTGACCCTGAAAGGGATCAATGCGGTGCCAGGCGGTGAAAAAGGTACGCTGCGCAAAGGATTGATCGTTTTCCAATTTACCATATCGGTGTTGTTTATCATAGCGTCCCTCGTCATTGGTTCGCAACTTCGGTACATGCTGCATGCCGACCTGGGTTTCAAAACAGATGCGATCCTCACGATCGACCCTCCACACGACGAGGGACCAGATAAGCTGTCTTTCAGGTCAGTCGGGAACAGGAGGGAGCAACCGGCTGCCATAGTAACAGATAAAACAGCGGTACTGATAAATAAGATCCGGCAACTGGCTGGCGTGGAGCAGGTGATCAGAGTGGGAGGGCCACCAATGGGTCCGGGCCATCGTACATTCGGCGGTGGTAGGCTGAAAAACAGCAAGGAGAAGTTCGAGGTATCCAATCATTTCGGTAACGACAAATACGTCCCCTTTTATGGAATAAAGCTGGTCGCGGGACGAAATCTGCTGCCAGGCGACAGTATCAAAGAAGTGCTGATCAGTGAGACTTGCGCGCATGCATTGGGTTTTGCCGATGTGAGCGAGGCCATTGGCCGGGAGGTGGTCGTCGGCCCTTTCGATACCTATCCTGTAGCCGGCGTAGTGGCCGATTTTTTTGAGAATTCATTTCATCGGGCAACCTTGCCGGCCATCATCCAACACGATCTCACGGCGGAGAATGCCATTGCGGTCAAAATCGCTGCGAAGGGGATGACTACCGGCGAAATGAAGACACTCATCGGCCGTCTGGAGAAGAACTGGAAGGCCGTATATCCCCGGGCACTGTTCAACTATGATTTCCTGGACGAGAGCATCGCCAATATGTATGCGAACGAACTTCGCACCGAATTATTGACCAATGTGGCGATGGGGATCACCGTTTTTGTCTCTTGTTTAGGCCTGCTCGGTCTGGTCATTTTTTCAACACAAAGAAGAACCAAAGAGATTGGCATCCGAAAGGTATTTGGGGCCACTGTGTCGAATATTATGGTCATGCTTTGTAAGGAGATCGTCCTGCTGATCGTCCTCGCCCTGTTGATCGCCACACCGCTGGCCTGGTATTGTATGCATAAATGGCTGCAGGGCTTCGCCTACCGGACAGCGCTTAGCGGCTGGATATTTGTTGCAGCAGGGGTGGCGGCCATTGGAATAGCGCTGCTTACCGTGGGTTTTCAGGCGATGAGAACGGCAAAGGCCAATCCGGTGAAAACATTGCGTACCGAATGAGCTTTGCTTTTGAAAGAAGCTTCATCTTCAAAGGTGAAATAAGTTATCAGGGATGTTGAATGCTTATTGATGTTCAATTGCTTGAATATATTTCCCACTGTTAACATTAATTTTCAACACCCTGCTGACATAGGGTTGTCACTCGTCCCTTTTATCTTTATGAGGTCAACAAAAAAAAATTATGACAACTCAGGAAACAGCAGCTCGTTATCACGAATTGATCTCCCAACGGAAATTTATCGAAATTCAGGACACACTCTATGATGAAAACGTCGTTTGTCAGGAACCCGAAAAAGCAGCATTGATGGGGTTGGCCGTCTTTACTAATGGGCGGGAAGCAATCAAAGCGAAAGGTATCGCAAGACGGGCTACCATTGAAACTATACATAGTTATAGCTGCAGCGAACCGATCGTCGCAGGTGAATTTTTCAGTGTCGTTCTTAAACAGGAGGTCACGTTCAAAGGCAAGCCACGCGTTGCAATCGAAGAAATTGGGGTCTTTCAGGTAAAGAACGAAAAAATCGTCAAAGAACAGTTCTTTTACTAAAAGATGATGGAAGAATCTACTCTTGCACCCTGAAGATAAACCCCACGCCATATACATTCTCAATCCGGATGCAGTTGGAGTTGTTCAGGTGTTTTCGCAGTCGGGAAATAAACACATCCAGGCTTCGGCCCAGAAAATAATCGTTCTTGCCCCAGAGTTGTACCAGGATGTGTTCCCGGCGCAGGATCTTGTTCTCATGTTCAAAGAGATACAGGAGTAGTTCTGCCTCACGGGGCGTGAGGATAATGTCATTGCTGTTTTTGATAGACAGCCGGAGGGAATCTTTATTGAACTCTACATCGCCACGGGTAATAATAGGCCGCTGAGGCGTTTCAGGAGCAGCATAGCGGCGAATGATGTTTTTTATACGAAGCACCAGTTCATCCACATCAAAGGGTTTTGAAATGTAATCATCCGCGCCAATCTTCAGGCCATACAAACGATCTGCCTTTTCATTACGCGCCGTGAGAAAGAGAAAGGGAATCTGAACGCCGGCTTCAAAGATCCGGTTGGCCAGTTCAAAGCCATCCATTACGGGCATAGAAACATCAATAACGATCAGTTGATAAGAGGAATGAAGCTGTTGCAACCGGTCAAACGCCAGCTTGCCATTCTTTGCCCAATCTACCTCAAAGCCAACAAGCTCCAGGTACTGTTTAACAACATTGCCCAGATCAATTTCATCCTCAACCAACAAAATCTTAGCATTCATAGGAGTGTCTTTTGTTCCAATAAGGGTATATTGATTGTAAAGGTGCTGCCTGTTCCTCCTTCACTCTGGAGATCCAGCTTCCATTTGTGCGAGTCTATAGCCTGGTTTACATAGAATAGTCCCAATCCCAGTCCCTTCACCCGGTTATGAACACCGCTGCCGCCCCGGTAAAACTTATCAAAAATATGCTTTCTAACTTCTTTGCTGATACCAATGCCATTGTCGGCTATTTCAATGTGCAGGCCTTTTTTATCGCTGGATGTGGTGACAATGATCTGCTTGGATTCTCTGGTATTGTATTTTACCGCATTGTCAAAAATATTGAGCATTATGGTAGTGAACCAGAAAGGATCAAGCAAAACAACGTCCCGTGTAGCATTTTTGTTTAAGGTAATGGTGACCTCAGATTCAGACTCTGTTGTATTGAGCCGGTAATCGAGCAACAGTTCATCCAGCAGATGGTGCACAGAGCTGCGCTCCATGTGCAGGAACAATTTGTTCATGGTGGTAATACCCAGTGTTTGGCTGATCAGCGTTTTGAGCCGTTCGGCCTGCCGCTGTACTACTTCAGTAAGTGGGAGGAGGCTGTCTTTGTTAGACAGGATCTTTTCGTTCTGCATGGTCCGGTTGGCCACAATGATGGCGGACAGCGGCGTATGAAATTCATGCGTGATGCTGTTGATGAAATCTGATTTCATCTCTGACAGTTTCTTTTGCCGGATCCAATTCCGGAAGGTTACAAAGTTCAGGATGACCACGCCGCCTACTGAGAGGAGGGAGAGCAGAAAGGTGGGCATCATGAGCCGGAGAATGGTTTGTTTGCGGTCATACGTGTCCACATACAGGCTGAAGGAGATGCTGTAGCTGTTTTCTGTACTGCTGCTGACCGTTACATGCCTGGCCAGGGTATTGGGCTCCAGGTTGTCCAGTGTACCGGCTATGCGGACCCCTGCCTTTGTTTGGATCTGCGGATCAATCCACTCGTTATGGCCGTCCTGATGGTAGAGCGGCACATAATGGTCCCGCTGGAAAGCTATTTCAATAAACTCAATGGTAGACGCGTACCGTAGCTTTCTGTCCAGGTGGTTGCGCTGCATGATGGCTTCCATCAGGCTGTCAATATTGTTGGCTTTACGCAGGTCACGGAAAGCGCTGTCACAAACCTGTTGGCCAAGTTTATTGAACGCCTGTTTGTCCGTTTTATACAGGGCTTCCAGCCGCGGCAGGTTACCCATTACATAGTTATCCAGTATATTGGCGCCACCCGGCATGACCTTGTCATTTTTGATGGCCCCCAGGTACTCATCCGTAATAATGCGTTTTTCTGCAAAGAGGTAATGGTCGTTTTTTAATTCATAGGTGTTGTACAGGAGAAAGAATTGTACACAGGTCAGTGTGAGGGCACTGGCAATAGCAATGATCCTGTGCAGAGAGGTGGTATACTTCAAGCAATGCTGGTTTTGATTGTAATTTGATTTCTATTAACACTGTGTTTGAAGTCTGTTGACAACATTCCGGCCCCACCATAAATATCTTCACAACTTCATCCTAAACTTCAACAATGAACTCAACATTAACAGCGGTAATGATGGCCGGCCTGGCATTGGGCTCCGCACTGCCAGCCTGGGCTTCCGGCCACAGCCCAAACGGCTACCAGGCGCCTGCTGCGGATACCATTACTCGTGAAGGGTATACGCTGGTATTCATTAACCGGCAGCCTGATTTTGACACCATTACCCGGCAACGTATGATTGACGCATTTTTTACCGTTTACCCTAAAGAAGCTAACCGGTTTAATACCCACACAGCCAAAAAAGTAGTCTTCACTATTGATCCTGACTATGATGGCGTTGCAGAGACCGCCAACGATAAGGTGCGTTATAATCCCAAATGGCTGAAAGCCCATCCGGAAGATATTGATGTGGTCACCCATGAAGCCATGCACATTGTTCAGGCCTATACACATCCTGTTCCCGGATGGCTTACAGAGGGTATTGCTGATTATGTGCGTTATGTATTTGGTGTCAACAACAAGAATGGCAACTGGCGATTACCAGACCTCAAACCCGGCCAAAACTATACCAATGCTTACCGTATTACAGCCCGTTTCCTGGTATGGGTGGAAAAGAATTATCCCGGTACTGTTGACAGCCTGGATAAGGCGGCCCGGGAAGGGAAATATACGTCCCTTACCTGGACTAAACTAACCAGCAAAACAGTTGACGAGCTCTGGCAGGCATACAGCCAAAACCCTCAACTGGAGCTGACCTATCGCTAACACCACGAACAGCTACTACATGATCAGGCAAGGGATCCGATTATATCGGATCCCTTGTTACTTTAGGTAAGTGAATGGTAACTAAATAAGTGCCACCCTGCCACAAACGGAATGTAAACCTTGGGTTCACACTGTATGTTCTGGTGCCGGCTGGTGTAATACCCGGGTCTATCCTGGCTATGTTGCTGGGAATGCGATAATAGATGGTATAGCCCTGTGCACCCTGGATAATAGGGAAGGGTGTCAATTCAAAATCACAGATCAGGGCTGTGTCCGTAACTGTCAGCGGATGGAAACGGGCAAAGGTGCGGAAGCTGCTTCTGTCCCCACGTTCAATGTATTCATTATTGGATGGCTTAAAGGGGGTGCCGTTCTGGTCTTCAATCTTCAATATGACCCGATAGCCATTGGTAGAGAGTCGTTCAATTTTCATTTGCGGTGTGCCAATGTCCCCGCTGGTCGTAGTGCCGTCCCTGAACCAGGCACAGGCGGCGCCGTCATTCTGATAAGACAGACCATCGTACAATGTAAACCGGCCAACATCTTTATAGATCCTGCTGCCGGATTCATTGGTAGCCTTAACATCATAGGTGTAGGTACCTAATGGCACACTGTCTGTAGTGCTATAAAATGTAAAGGCGCCGGTGTGTACGTTGAAATCAAAACAGGGTTCATTAACCAGTTTTCTAACGGAATTCAACAGATCAATGGTGCTGTCTCTGGCGGGATTAAACTGGCTGATGAATACATACCGCTGGTGTTTGGCATAAATGGCATCCGCATGTTTGCCGGTGGCGGAATCCCGAACGTCCAGCAGTTCATAGGTCACAGGGGCGCTGGATCCATCTGCATCTACCGGGTTGGTCTCAGTTACAATACCCCTGGCTATCTGAATGGGGTTGTCAGTATAACGGATCTGCTGGCTTAAATAGCCATGTGCAACTTTCTGGCAGGAGTTGTTGACCAGGCCTGCCAGGAGAACTAATCCTATATATTGAGGGATCTTCATGATTGATTGTGTTTGATTGGAGATTAGTGATTGTCATCATAAAAGTTGAACATATGGGAATTGCCCAGCACATGCAGCACCCCTGTGGTGGTAAGAATACCGGTGGTTTGGCAACGATTTTCCAGCCGCTGCTCATCCACTATGGATCCCAACTGGGTGGGATCTGTTGGTACCGGATGACCGGGTAATGCAATGATCTTGGTGAAATAAATGTATTGCGGTTGCGTAGTGAATACATTCTGATTGGTGTAATCCGTAGTAGGGATCAGCTGCATTAACCTGTATTCACCATCACGCGATTGCCGCCATAAACCATTCCTGGTAATGTTGTCCCGTGTGAACCGGTCTGTAAACATATAGCTGCGCAGGGAGTCTTTCAGGGCTGCCAGGTTCAGGGAATCAAAAGAGTAGGGCATGTTCTCATCATTTCTTATGATGCGCAGGTTGGCCCCTTTGGCCTCTACATATCTGCGTATGGAATAATTGGTAAAGGCAAAGAAGGTGCCCGCCTGGTTGAGCTCATCCTTCAAACCCGTTTTGTCAATCATCATCACCAGCGTATCAAACAAATGGTTGGTCTTGAGATAGTCATAGGTGCTCATATTCACCTGCGCCTCAAAGGTGCTGCCACCAATGGTATAGGATTTCTTGCAGGCAACGGTGGCCAGTAACATAAAGGCCGAAACCGCTGTTAATATTTTTATCTTCAGTGTCATACTAATCAGTTTTATTGGTTAAAGCTTGCCTTGCCAATATTTGGTTTGCACCAATGTAAAGTCATCCTTGAACATGGACGGATCTATGGGCCATACCCAGCCGCCATTGTAATATTGATCCGGGCTGAAATTCTCATTGTAGTCAAGCAGCAGCCCTGTGCGGATCAGATCATAATAGGCCTGGCCTTCAAAGAACAGTTCCCGCAATCTTTCTTCCAGTATTTCCCTGCCCATGTCTGTGCCACCCGCGCCTGTATAGTCGGCAATGCCTGCCCGTTGTTTAACAGCGTTTAACAATGGCAGTGCTTCTCCATCCCGGCCCAGCTTATTGAGTGCCTCAGCGCGCAGCAATAGGATATCTGGCAGTCTGAAAATATTCAGGTTGTTGCTCAGCCTCGGATCACTTTGAGAGGAGCCGTCAGCATAGTGAATATTTGAGTACTTAATGGTCTGCCCCTGGTTGCTGGTATAGGCCTGGTAAAAGAATTTGGCATAACGGATGTCAGCAGTATCAGAATAAAGGTTTACTACATAATCATGGTTGATGGGCCAGTTCAGGTTGCCCTGGTTGGCAATAAAGGGCCTGGCCAGGGTAGGCAGATAACCGCCACCGTTACCAGCAATGCCTTCATTTTGACCGTAGTTAACGTTGATCTCAAAAATGCCTTCCCGTGATTTGCCAATAAATACCTGTGCGTAATGGGCAGAGTCCTCCAACTGATAACCACCCTGTCTGATCAGCATATCGGCTGTTTTTTCACAGGCGCTGTAGTCATGCTTCCAGGCCTGAATATGCGCTTTGAGCGCCAGTACGCTGCCCCTGTTGGCGCGGACTGCAGTCTGACTGAGATCTGTATAACCAAATACCAGGTTGCTTTCTGCCGTCTGGCAATCTGCCAGGCATTGTGCCCATACGGCGGTGGCCGGTGAGCGGGGAATAGTTTGCGCCTGGCTAACATCCAGGTCCGGCGCCAGCTTCAGCGGTACATCTCCCCAGATGCGGCTCATGTAGAAATAAACATAAGCACGGAGAAAATAAGCCTCACCAATGATCTGGCTCCTGAGATCCGGATTGGTAAAAGCTGAAGCGGGTATCTCCGGCACTTTGGCTATGATGAGGTTAACCTGCTGGAGCACCTGGTAATAATTCTGCCAGTTCCATTGCCAGGGCCCCACGTTCAATCCAATGAACTGACCATTGCAAATGGGTTGATTAAAGGCATCCAGGCCGCCGTTAACACTGTATTCGCCGGAAGGCAGATCTCCATATACATGCCAGGAATAGTTGTTCAGCAATACACTCCTCAGCAAGGCATAGGCGCCTGCAATGGCTGTATTGGCATCCTGACCGGTTTTAAAATAAGCATCTGTAAATGTGGAGTTGTGTGGTTGCAGGTCAAGGATCTTTTTACAGGAGCTGCTGCAAAGCAGGACCCCTAAAAGCACCGCAACCAGTTTTCTATTTAAATAAGCGTTTTGCATGTTGATGACTTTGAAGTGACGGATGATCATAAGCTCATATCAAGACCTACAGTGAATTTCTTGGGAATGGGATAACCACTTCCGTTATAGATGCCAAAAGGATCTACCTGTTCAGCATCCGGCGCCAGCGCCTTCTGGAAAATATGCAGGTTGTCTACCATGCCATATACCCTCAGCCTGCCCAGGTGCAGACGCTGCAACACAGAAGGGTTGAACACATAGGACAGGGTCATGGTCTTGATTCGCATATAATTCCCATTCTCCACCCATTGGGAGCTGACTGCGGCATACTTGTAACGAGTGCCCTGAAAGGAGCTGAGTGAAGGGTAGGTTGCATTATCCCCCGGGTTCTGCCAGTAGTTAATATCACTCAGGTCAGGAAAGCCATTGTGGGAAATGGCATGCAAAGGATTGGGATCGCCATCATCCGTAGGCACCAGACCGGAAAGCCTGCCCGCCAGGTAGTCATTATAGATCTTCCTGCCAAGCGTATAAGTACAGAACACGGTCAAACTGAGGTTACGATAGCTGAAGGTATTGTTAAAGCCGCCTGTGAATTTTGGATTGGGATTGCCTGCTGGTGCATAGTCTGTATTATCCAATACACCATCTCCATTCTGGTCTTTCCAGATAGGATCTCCACCTCTGAAAGGATAGCCGTAAAAATTGAGCACGGCGCCTGTGAGCGGGTTAAAGGGAACATCCTTGTCAGTTTTATAAACACCCGTTGCCTCGAACAGGAAGTATTCATTGATGGGATGGCCCTGCCTGAGCAGGTAACTGGTTGCGCCCTGGTTAACAACAATATCCCTGCCGCCATTGGGCAGAGACGTGACCATATTCTTATTGTAGGCAAAGTTAAAATCAGTTGACCACTGGAATTTATTGGCTGGTTTTAACCAGTGTGCAGATAACTGGGTTTCTATACCTGAGTTGCGTGTACCAATGGCATTGGTGGTAATAGTAGAGAACCCGGTAGTAACAGGCAATACCAGCGAGAAGATACCCTGTTTGGTATTGCGTACATACAGATCCGTAACCAGGTTGAACCGGCCGTTCAGGATATTGATGTCAATACCAAGGTTGGCTTCCTGTGAATGTTCCCAGGTAAGGTTCTTGTTGGCCAGACCGGCTGAAAAATTGGGTGAAATAGCCGGTACGCCATTATAGGTAAAAGAAATGTTCTGGTTGTTAGCAGGATTGTTGCTGCCCGCAAAACTACCAGCGCCAATAGTGTAAGTATTATAGGACAAATAGTTGTTGCCATCATCCGGCTGACGGCCCGTAACGCCAAAGCTACCTCTGATCTTCAACATGCTGAGCCATCCTGAAAAGCCATCCATGAAGGGCTCTTCACTCACAATCCAGCCTGCAGACACAGAAGGGAAATAACCTACCCGGTTATTGCTACCAAATTTAGATGACGCATCCGCATTGAATACCCCGGAGAAAAGATAGCGGCCTTTAAAATCATAGTTCAACCTGAAAAAGCCGGACTGGATGCCGCTTTCAATCAGATCGGAAAAGCCCGATGATTGATTTTTATTCAGGACATTAACTACGGCTACCTGGTCATTGGGAATACCATCTGTTTCAACATCTGTTGAGCGGTATTGATGGAACTCCGTATTCTGACCCAGCAAAAAGTTCAAATGGTGGTTATTACCAATGGCTGTGTTATAGATCAGGGTGTTGCTCATCAGGTAATTGGCGGAATTGTCCGCAAAGCTCACCGCATAGCCCACACCACTTTGTCTGTATTTGCCTGGTGAATAAGTATCCCGCCGGCTGTTGGCCGTTTGGAAGGAGATCACTGTATTAAAGGCTAACTTATTGGAGATCTTCCAGTCAATGCTGGGGCTGATGGTAAGACTGTTATTGGTGTTGGCATCTGTTTGGTTACTGGCATTGCCAAAGATGAATTCCCGGCTGGCAGGGCTCAGGTACAAGGTAGAAGCCGGCAGCCTGCTGGATGCATAGTAACCGCCATTGAAAGGACCATAACCGCCGGTAATGTCATTCAGAGAACGGGGGCGGTTAAGATGGCTGAAACGGATCTGTGTATTAACAGTCAGTTTGGATGACAGCTTTACACTCGTATTGCTGTTAAAACTATAGCGCTGCAGCCCGGATTTTTTAATGATGCCTTTTTCATTGTAGAAGTTCAGGCCGTAACGGTAATTGACAACATCACTACCGCCGCTTACTGACAGGTCTACGTTATCTACCAACCCGGTCTGGAACATACCTCCACGGTAATCATTGGCATTGTTAAAGGCCGGGTTCAATGTATCTGTCAGGATCGTGGGCAGATCTGTTAAACTGTTATAGGGACCGTAATGATTGATCAGGTCCATCTTGGCACGGGTTTCTTCTGCCCCCATGTATACTTTGTCCAATGTTGGTCTTTCAGTAATACCATGGTACGTGCTGAAGTTGATGCGCAGCCTGCCTGGTGTACCTTTTTTGGTTTTGATGATGATAACGCCACCGGAGCCGCGGGATCCGTAAATGGCGGCGGCCGAAGCGTCTTTCAGGATATCAATAGATTCAATATCGCTAACAGGAATGCCTGCCAGTACATCTGTATTGGTACCATTGCCATAATTAATGGCGGCAATGTCATCCGTAGTCTGGGGAACGCCGTCAATAACATACAACGGACCGCTAACCGCTCTGGCCATACTGGCCTTACCGGCGGCAGTAGTGGGATCATTGTTAACAGACCTGCTAACAGACGTATTACCTCTCACAACAACTGTACTGCGAACGCCGGGCTCACCGGAGAAGTTCTGTACGTTAACACCTGCCACCCGTCCCTGCAACAAGGCGTCCAGGGTAGGGGATGGTACATCTGCAATGGTCTTTGGATCAAGGGATGTAACAGCGGCGCTGACATTGCGCCGGGCAAGCGTCTGGTACCCGATGACCACTACATCTTTCATCGTTTTGGGGTCCTGCTTTAACGTAATGATCAGATTGCTGATGGTCCCTGTAACTTTGTAGTCTTTGGGAAGATAACCTACGGACCGGAAGGTGAGTGTTGCGCCCGGTGCTATGTGGATGAGAAATTTACCATCCTCATTGGATAGGCCGCCTTGTTTGGTGCCGGCCATTTCAATGGTAACAGCGCCTAAAGGCTTGCCATCACCACCGTCTTTAATAACACCGGAAACAATAACGCTGTTTGCCGCGGGTGCTACCTGGGAAGAGGCATGCTGTATCCCAAATAGCAATAGTAATTGGACAGACAGAATAACCTTGTAACAGGCAATTCTGCCTCCCCCTGTTAATTTAGTCATTGCAGTAATTTTGGTTTAATCTTATTGCTAACTAAATTAACCGGTTGCCGCTTGCAAACTTGTCAATGAAGATCAAATGGATTGTTAACAGAAGTTAAACAGAAGAAATTTGGAGATGTTAATAGTATTAAAAATAACTATAAATGAATACAATTTGAAAGATCAATTGCTAAAAAATATTCAGCAGAATAATATTTTTCATTAATGTAAGAATTAATGCACGGAAGATAACTCTTTGTCGAGTTATAAAACATAAGTCTATCACTAAAACAGACTAATATTTGATGAGATATTCTATATTCGTTATGGAAGAGGTAGGCAATTCGCGTTAAATGGCTTTAAATATTTAATATGAAGGAAAGAAAATCGTTAGAATACTTTGTTCTGGATGTATTCTCAGATAGAAGTTACAAAGGGAATCCTTTAGCGGTAGTGTTTACCAATGGTAACTTAGGATTAGTTGAATATCAAAATATTTCAAAAGAGTTTGGTTATTCCGAAACTTCCTTTATTTATTACTCTCCAGAGCAAAAGGCGCTTGATGTTCGTTCTTTTACCCCAACTGGCGTTGAGGTAGGCCCTGGAGCAGGACATAACTTATTAGGAGCTGTATGTGCCGCTCTGATAAAGGGAATGCGAATATTTGAAGAACAGGATGACACCAAACGTTTTGTTATGATGACAGATACTCCAATACCCTTAACTGTCACCTTTGATGATATTAATCAGGTGGCAGTGGTGTTAATGCAACAAAAACCTGCTGTTGTTGGCCAAACAATACCTCCCGGAGAAATAGCAAAGGCGCTGGGTTTAACAGTTGATGATTTAAAAATTGACAATCTTGCTCCAACTGTAGTTCAAACAGAAGTTGCCCACACAATGGTTCCGGTTAAAAATCTGCAGTTGCTTAACGATTGCATGCCTGACAATAAACAACTTATTGAAATCTCAAAACAATATCAATTCGAAGGATACTATTGTTTTACTTTTCCTGAGCAAGTTCAGGGCCACGTTATAGAATCCAGATTTTTCAATCCACTGATTGGAATAGACGAAGACGCCGCTACCGGCACTGCTGCCGGACCTCTCATGGGTTTTTTGGCAAAGTATAATTATATACAACTTAATAAAGAGTACAGGATATTGCAGGGCGTAAAATTAAACCAGCCTTCGCTAATTGATACAATGGTAAGAGAGCGTGACATTTTAGTTGGCGGCACTTCATGTATTACAATGCGTGGTGAGATCTATTTGTAGTACAAAAAACCGTACAGAATAGGTAAAAGCGAAACCGTAAATGGAGGAACCGTGTGCAGGAAAGCTGCTAGCACGGGTCTGTGGGGGGGCGGGGAGGCAACGATCCGCTCTACCCGGAACCTGTTGATACAGGATTTAAACGCATTAGGTGGAGTAACAATTATCTGATACCGAGCCGGTCGCGGAGCGAGTCGCGGTAGGTGCTGCCAATAGGGATCTTTTTACTATTTACAATAAGCTGATGAACTTCGATCATGCTGATATGCCTGATGCCAACCACATATGATTTATGTACCCGGATAAAATCCGCCGCCGGTAGAAGGTCAAAAATGTCAGCCATATTTTCACGGATCAGTATATTCCCGTCATTCAGATGAACGGTAATGTAATTGCCGTTCTTTTCAAGGTATAGTATCTCGCTTAGTTTAACCCGGTAGGTCTGCGGCCCGCTTTTAATCAACACCGCAGCGTCTTCATTCATACCGGTGGTATTTTTTGACGCCAATGCAGCTACGGCTTTATTAACTGCCATAAGGAAACGCTCAAAAGTTGCCGGCTTTAGCAAATAATCCACCGCGTTCAGCTCATAACTTTCCACGGCGTATTGGCTGTAGGCTGTAGTGAAAATGATCAGGGGCCGTGGCGACAAGGTTTGCAGCAGTTGCATTCCGTTGATGTCAGGCATATTGATATCGAGGAAGATCAGGTCGATCTTTTCGCGGTTCAGAAACTCTATCGCTTTGAGTGGTTCACGAAAGGTAGCCTTGAGGCTGACCAATCCGATCTTTTGGCAATACCGTTCTATTACCTCGAGGGCTTTCGGTTCGTCGTCAATGGCTATGCAGGTCATCATGACAGATCGATTTCAAGGTTAACCATAAATTTACCGGATCCATTATTGATCATCAACTGGTGTTTACCCGGGTAAGCCAGCTCCAGCCTACGTTTTACATTTTCCAGCCCGATGCCGCTTATCTCCATTTCCATTTTTTTGATAAAACTATAATCCGTATTGACACAATCAAAGATCAGTTTTTGACCAGAAACGTTTATGGCGATGTTTATTGTCGCTCTTTGCCCTATGGCAACACCGTGTTTAAAGGCATTCTCCACAAAGGGTATAAACAGCATTGGTGCGATGCTGACATCAGTGTTCTGCCCGGGGTGATCAAACGCTACTAACACTTCCTCATCGGCGTAACGCAGTTTATTAAGGGTGATGCATTCTTCCAGGTAAGTGATTTCCTTACCAAGAGGAACCCTTTCCCCATTACTGTCATACAGCATATAGCGCATCATACCGGAAAGTTTTAAAATACCGTCGGCGAGCTCGTCGTTTTCTTTGGCTTGCGCCATCGAAAACAGATTGTTGAGCGTATTGAACAGGAAATGCGGGTTGATCTGCGATTTAAGGAACTTGATCTCGGTACTCAACTGGTTGGCCTGGAGCTGGGTTTGCCTGAGTTCGCTTTTTGCCCATGCCTTCAGAAAGAAATAGGCGATAGCTATACCCTCGATGACAAGGAAAGCAAACGCTATCACAGGCTGCATGTGCAGCCAATCATTGATCATGAAGCTTATGGCCTTGAAATGTGGACGGGGAAGAGGGTCCTCGCGTTTGAGCGGCCTGAATGAGGGTTCCCTTTTGGGAGGTACCTGCGTGTATGCGGTGTCCCCTTTTTTAGCCGAAATTAATATGACAGGCATTTTAGGCATCGGATTCGCCTGATTGAACAAGGGGCCAACGATAAAGTAATTGGCGCCAAAGACCACGGTGAACCATCCGGCGCATATGGCTAGCCGGACTATGCTATTTTTAAACCGGATGATTTTCCTGAATACCCAAAATATATTGCCATAAAAGAGCGCCGCCAAAAACACCAGGATAATATACACATAGGCTGCGATGGGTTTTTCGTCATACGTATCTCTCATAAAAGTGCGGTTCCCTGACCTTCCTTCCATGCGAATATGCGAACTGTCCAACGACGTAAGCACATAAAAAAGGCCTGCCCAAAATAGCAGGTGGAGCAATATTTCTATCCAAAGCCTTTTTTTGACCGAATGCATATTGACAAAGATAAAATTTCACGGGTACCATCAAAACATCAGGTGATTAATATACCGGATCGATGGCTAAACGAAGCGTTTTTGAAATCCCCGATAACAAATAACCGGTTTTCAGCCCTGCCCAACGCTCATTCATACCAAAGTTTTCCCCGGGTGGTGTTCCCGGAATAGTATTGTTTAAAAAATAGCACGAACCATGAAAAAGCAATTACTGTTGGCCGTTGGCTTACTGGCAGCATTTACTGGCGCTGAAGCGCAAAAACCCGATACGGCCTGGTTGATGGTGCATTATAAATTTACCCATATAATGGACACCACAAAACGGGCGCTCACCCGCACGGATAACATGGTGCTTTTTGTAGGCAAAAGCGCGAGCGCCTATAAAAGTTATGACCAGTTGGTAGCCGATCAACAGTTTAAAAAGGTGTATGCCGAGGCGGTAGCCAGCAGTCCGGACGGGCACCCGAGAGGGATTAACCGGAGTGATGTAGGTCCGCGCTCCCAATATTTTCAGTATCCGGGTGAGCAAAAATTGATCACCAAAGATTACGTGATGGTTAACGCCTACCTGATCGAGGGGGCTATGCCCGCCATAGACTGGACAATCAGTAACGACACGGCAACCTTTGGCGGTTTGCACTGCCAGAAAGCCACCTGTCATTTCAAGGGGCGGGATTACATAGTATGGTTTTGCCCCGAGCTGCCGGTGCATACCGGACCCTGGAAATTAAACGGCCTGCCCGGCGTGATTGTAGACGCCCGTGATACAAAAAACGAAGTGGTGTTTGCCTTTGACGGGGTAGAGAAGACGGTGCCATCGCCGCCAAAGGGCCAATCAACAGGCGGTAATACGGATGAAAAGGATTTGCCGCCGATATTGCGGGGGTTGAATGATGACCATAATTTGATACAGCCACCGGCGCGGGCAATCAAAACCACACAAAAGGAATTCGATAAGCTACGGGCGGCCATGGAAAAGGATCCTGAGGCATTTGCCCAAGCCATTAATGCAGCCAACAGCCGGGCCGGCGGGCCTGAAAAGGATCAGGTCGTGATTCGCCGAAGGCCTAATGGGGACTCTGGCCCTGTAATGAATAATCCCATAGAACTGCCCGAAAAATGATGAACAGGTATATACAGGTGCCGGGCCTGTCAGTGATCGCCTTACTGCTTTCAATGGCCGGCTTTGCGCAAAATATAAGGGGTACGGTAACGGATAGTGCCGGAAAGGCTATTCCCTATGCCAGTGTTAACCTGATAAATTCCGATAACAATCGTATTATCGGTTATGCGGTTACGGATGCCGGCGGCGCTTATACGTTACCAATCCCTGTTAATACGCCTGTAAGCAAACTGGTAATAAAAGTAACGAGTATCGGTTACAAAGCGCTGAGCCGGCCAGTAGCTGAAGTAGACGTTGCCTATGACTTTACATTGAGCGTTTCAGCAAATCAACTGCAGTCTGTTGAGATTAAAAACAGCCGGCCTGTTTTACGAACACATGGCGATACGCTTAGCTACAAGGTGTCTGCTTTTGCCGGCGCCCAGGATATGGTGATCGGTGATGTGATTAAAAAACTGCCAGGCATAACAGTCAGCTCCGACGGAACGATCTATTATAATAACAAACCGATCTCTAACCTGTATATTGGTGGCGATAACCTGCTGGATGATAAATACAATATCGCCACCACGACTATTCCCCACAGCGTTGTGGAGCAGGTGCAGGTCATCCAAAATGATCAACCTGTAAAAGTGTTGCGAAACAAGGTGATGAGCGATGATGTGGCCCTGAACCTGACCATAAAAAAAGGGGCAAAAATGCAAATGCTCGGGCAAGAGAGCGTAGGTGCGGGCCTGCCGGGCAATTATAACGTTGACCTGAACGCGATGATGTTTAAAGACAATTACAAGGCCATTAATTACCTGAAAGGCAACAACACCGGATACGACCTGCAACAGGAACTGGTTGCCCATAACTTAAGCAATTACGAACAAGGTATCGATAATCAAATACCTGCTGCGCTGCTTTCCCTGGGTACGGTAAACAACCCGGCCTTATCACGCAGCAGGTATTTATTCAATCAATCAGGGTTGCTCAACCTCAATAACCTCATCAAATTTCGTCGCGACATACAGATAAGGATAAACGCCTGGTATTTTCATGACAACCAGCGGCAGGATTACAGCCAGCTGAGCACTATTTTTTTACCCGGCGATACCGTTGCGTATTATGAGACCCAACACAACCGTTCCCGGAATGATCTCCTGCATACCCAATTTACATTCAACATTAACAGGAACAAGTATTATCTTAATGATGCATTGGTGCTGGATGACAAGCGAACTGATTATTATTCGGATCTGAACACGAACAACGTCACGGTGAAACAGGTACTTCATGATAGGCCGCAGCGATTTTCCAACGAATTTAACCTGATAAGATCTTTAAAGTCAAACGATATTATACAGGCCTATTCCTATATCAGTTATTCGGCCGGACCGGAAAACAGGACCATCGGTCCGGATTATAAACCGGCCATTTTTAATAGCAATAACAAATATGCCCAATTGATCCAGCATGTAAATGTCCCAACCTGGTTCTCCACTAATTACATATCCCTTAAAATACCGTCTAACTTCGGCACCCAGAGTTATAAGGCGGGGTTTAGCGTTCAATCTCAAAAATTAGGCTCAGACCTTAACGTGGCGCAGGTTGATAACAAGATAAATCAGGTATCAGACAGCTCCATGAATAATTTGAGCTGGACCAGGACGAAAATATATGCGGAAGCAGACTATGACTTGCCCGGACCTATCCTCCAGGCAAACCTAAGCTTGCCCGTAAGCCTGCAGCAGATCAATTATTCCGATAGCCGGTATACGCTGAACAAACAGTTGACCCGTGTATATTGTAACCCGCTTTTAAGAATAAAGTACCAGGTTAGCGCCGAAAATTATCTTTATCTCTCATATACTTACCGCAATCAGCTGGGGACTATAGAAGATATTTACCAGGGTTATATTTTGAAAGACTACCTGACACTTTATGCAAACAGCGCAGAACTGATTGAAAAGCGCAACCAGAAAGCCTCAGCTGGTTTTAGTTACCGCAAATCTTTGATCATGTTGTTCGCCAGCCTGAATATCAGTTATGACCATCTTGCCGCAGATAAGATTGCATCAGCAATCATTACCAATAATCTGCAGCAACAGATCATGCTGCCTTATCCCAATGCTACCGGTTCATGGACGGTTAGCGGCACGGCGAGCAAATATTCCTTTGCTTTGAAGACCACCTTTAGCGCCGGTTTGCAATGGCAGCGCACCCGATCGGTGCAATTGCAGAATGATCAGTTGTTGCCATTCAATACCATCACTAAAACCGGTTCACTCGGCGCTAACATCAATGCAGGAAGACAGGTGGCCATTGACTATAAAGCCACATTTATTCAAACGGCCAGTCATTCTGCGGTAGATGCATCAGCCAATCATATCGACCAGCTACAGCAGCAAGCCTCGGTTGAATACCAGCCCTTAAACAATGTACATTTCAGATTGTCGGGCGAGCATTACTTTACCCGGCAGGTGGGCAACCCCGTCCTACAATATTTCTTTACCGATGGCTCGGTGAAATTCAGGCCAAATAAATGGAAAACCAACTTCGAGCTCAGCGCTGTTAATATCCTGAATGTAAAAGCCTATAGGGCGTTTTATCTTTCTGCAAATACGTTTACGGCCAGCTCCTATACGCTTCCCGGCAGGATTGTAATGCTCAAGGTGATATTTAAAATCTGAATTGAAGTGGTCTTTGAACTTTCATCAATAGTAAATCAAAAAAAGCCGGCCATATTATCGTTTGATCGGCGAGGTGAGGATTTAAAAGATGAAACACTTCGACCGACGAGTTGGGGAGATTCGGCCGGGGTCTGAGAACATATCACAGGCAGACAGGGGTAGTACGGGAACACAGGAGAGCCTACCGCCTCCAAACGAAAGTCGGTTACCAAGGACTAGGACTCAGCGCTGTATCAGGGTGTCGAGCAGGGAAGCATAGGCCGGTGCTACAGGTATTGTAATTTCATTGCAATACACTTTGTTTTTTTCAAACCTGTTAATATGCCGACGCGATACAATATAAGAACGGTGAATACGCATAAAATCAGGCGCAGGCAGCAATGCTTCTGTTTCGGGCATCGTTAACCTCGATAGCAATTTGCCGTCTTTCAACATAAACGAAACATAGTTGCCTGCGCTCTGTACAAACAGGATGTCTTCCATGGCTACTCTTACCTGCTCGGAACCTGTTTTAATAAAGATGAATTTTTCAGCAGGTGTTACGGCATTCCGCAGATCAAATAATTCTTTGGCCTTTTGGCATGCTTTCAAAAACCGTTGGGCTGAAAAGGGCTTTAACAGGTAATCGATGGCATCCAATTCAAAACCCTGCACTGCATGTTCACTATGGGCAGTGGTAAAGATGGTTAAAGGCCGTAGGTGCAAACCCTGCAACAACTCCAGTCCTGAAATATCAGGCATTTGTATATCGAGAAAAAGCAGGTCAGTGTTTCCCTCCCGTAACCAGGAAACTGCTTCGTTGGGGTTGGTGAAAGTAGCTTCCAGTTTTACGAATGGAATAGTACGGCAATGTTGTTGTATGATCTGCAGAGCCACGGGCTCGTCATCCAGGGCAATGGTTCTAAGCATGCATTAAAACTATAAAACTTTGTCAAGCTGAGTGTATATTTTTTCACGGCTGCCCGGTTGTTCTGCATTGGGCACCACTATTTTTCCATCTTTAGCAACGATAACATAAGTGGGGTAAAAGTGTATTTTGCCTCCCGCTTCCTGAACAGCCTGCCATATACGCTCGATGGCTTGCGTATCCATGCGGTAATGTTCGCCCTCCAATCCTTTATGGTACACCATTTCTTTCCAATGAGTATCCCTTGTTTGATTGTCATTGTCGAGGTAAACAAATACGATATCTTTCTCCGCATATTTTTTCTTCAGTTCCGGGGTGAAAGTCATTTGCTGTTTACAGGCGCCGCACCAGGTGCCCCAAATATCGAGGTAAACGATCTTTCCCTTGTAGGGCGCCACCAGCTCACTGAGGGATTGAATGCCGTTGGATTCTTTGAAAACTATACGTTTATTGGTTGTATTTTTTCTTATGGTGTTCTCAACTTCCTGTATAGTAGTTTTAACTTTTGCAACATATGGGCTTTGAGGAAAGTTTTTCTTTAAAATGTTGAACAGGTAGTTGCTTGTTTTTAACGATCCTTCGCTGATAGCTTCTGTTAAGCGGTTATACAATATTTTATCGCGAATAGAGGCAGGCATATAAAGCCGCGTGTATAACCAACCCATAACAACGGCTTCACCATATGATTTAACCAGGCTTTCGATACTATCGTAAGGCATTTTCAGGTAAGCGGCTAATTCCGCTTCAAATTTTTGCCGGTCATTTTTGTTTCCAACCGGCCAGGCTGCATGCCTCGAACGGTTATCGACCATCATGTTGGCATAAAAGCCGCTAACCAGCGCCTGGCTGTTGGGCAGGGGTTGCCAGTGCATAACACTGTCAAGGAATTCTTTCCGGTTTGGATGTTTGCTATGGAAAAGATAAATGTTGGAGAGATCGTACAGGTGGCACTGATAGGCATAGGTTAACTCACTGGCAAGGATTGTTTTGATGTTTGCGGGCACATTGGCCTGCTGAATTTGGCGGGTAGTTGTTTGTATATCCTGTTCCACAACCTGCATAATAGTTTGGTCCCAGTTGGCGGGTGTTAGTTCTTCTGCACTCCATTTTCGTTTTATAAAAGATGGAGCATTGGCTAGTACACTGTTGGTGACCAGTTTGTTTTCAATCGCGCCTTTTCCGGTAATGATATTTTGAATGTGCGGGGCCGGATCAAATGTTATGTTTACGTCGCGGCCGGGGCTTAATATCAGCCGTTGTCCTTTATTGCCTGCTATTAATCTGGCAAATACAGGCGACGGTACAGGTATCCTGGTGCTAAAGGAACCATTGGGCGATACAGGTATCCTGGCTGAAGGCGATTCAAAAAAGGTATCGCCTTCCAGTAAAAACAGGTATACTTCATTGACGGCAGGGTCATTTATTTTACCCGATAACTTGCAGGTTTGGGCAAAAGATGCCAGGGCTGCCAGGGAAAGGCAGAGTAGAATAATGTGTTTCATGACTATCCTTTGAAGGGTTTGGTTACATTTTAGTCGGTTAATTGAATATGCAGGTGTACGGTGAAAGCCGTATCGTCTTCCTGTATTTGTAATGTAAATTTATCGGGATAGGTTAGTTGTAAGCGTTCTTTTACATTCTGTAGTCCAACGCCTGAGTGTTGGGGCATGCCCTCCTGTATTCTATTTGGGTGCAGGCTGTTCATTACATCGAGGTAAATGCCTTTGTCATCGCAATAGAAATTTATTTTAATAAAGGAAGGGGCGGTTATTCGTATCCCATGTTTGTAAGCGTTTTCAACAAAGGGCACCAATAACATGGGAGCAATTAAGTGATCGTAGGAACAGCTGTAAATATCTGTTTCAATAGAAATATCTTTTGACGTAACAATGCGTAGCTGCTGCAAAGCAATGTAATTGTTAAGGTATTCGAGCTCCCGCTTTAAGGGTATTTGGCGGCGATTGTTTTCATGTAGCATAAAACGCATCATATCGCCCAGCCGTTGTACGCCTTCTGCCGTTCGGCCGGCATTTTCCTCTAACGCTGTTCCATATAAAGTGTTCAGCGTGTTGAACAGGAAATGCGGGTTGATCTGTGAACGCAGGAATGCGAGGTCGGCCGTTGTGTTGCCCAGGTCTTTTTGCAGTTGTAGCAGCACACCGAGTTTGTTTTTTTGTTGAATATATACCAGCCATGATAGAGGTATCGACAGTAATAATACCATCAGCGTCAGGATGGCGAGTTGCAGCCAACTTCGCGATGAGCTCATTATGTCAAGAATGATGGTGGAAAGGATCGAAAATACAATAGGTGCAATGAATAATATGTACCAGAACTTTTGCAGGGGTATTTGCATTTTATCCCGGTAAGGCAATAACCCATATACATTGATAAAGATGATAATGATAACTGGCAGCAGAATAAATATGTATATGATGCCGACACCATCGCTAAACACCCGGGAAATAAAACCTGAAATCAGTACGCCGGTATAGATAAAAGCGGTTGCTGTTATTTTGTTGCATAACATAATGCGAAAAGACCGCATTGGATGTTCCTGGTTTGCCCATTGTATTACTATTTCACGTACGCAGCAGTACAACAGGTAAACAACGATCATTAAACTTGCTTTGCCCAGCGCCCGCTGGCCGAACCTTTGCCAAATAACTTCAGAAGGGAGCGCAGCCGTTAAATAAAAGCCTTTATAGAAAAAAGCTATAGTAAATGCCATGCATAACAGCAACCAGCAAATGACAGCCGCCACGGGTAGGGCAATAAATTGTTTTTGGGTATGCAGGTAATGGGGCAGCAGCCAGCTATTTATAACGATCAGTAGTGTGAGGGGCAGTACATGGGTTAGCAGGAAAGGGATGAGCGTGTGCCAGAAGAAAGAATACTCCACTTCATGTTTACTGAATAACAGGATCTGGACTTTGGTGCCTGCAAAAGGAGTATTATTGGCAAGCAGCAGTAAAAAAATGGCAATCGCAAAAAACAGTTCGTATTGTTTCCACCGTACAGGCATGGGTTATTATACTTTATGCAATAATAGCACGGGTTTGGGAAGTGGTAAAACGGGTGTGATGAAAAAGTGAATTTATGTGATGAAATTTATGTAGTTTATGGAATATTAAACCCACTGCGTGCTTAGGGATACCGTGCTGGCAGGAATATGATGGCCTGTTTTTGCGACCCCAAAACCGGCAACCAATACCACTACAGCTACCGCAATTGTTACGCTGTATTTCTCCCAGGATGAGTTTAACTCCTATAATGCAGCCACTCCGGGCACTATAAACGATCTTCCGGTTGACCCGAATGATATAACGGGCAGGGAGAACCTCCGGATTACCCAATTTCATGGCACAGGTACCAGCCCGGGAAACTATTCAGGATGGACGGGCTCCGGCCCCGCTACGCTGTTGCTTACCCCTGGCGGCGGTAACGTTGTATGGAACAGTACCAAAAACTGGTGGGAAATTAGTTTTCCCGTTACCGGCTTTAGCGGTTTCTATGTAACAGGATTAATAAACAATCCGCTGCCTGTACAATTACATCAAATCACCGCTACCCGCCAGCAGGAAGGGATCAACATACAATGGGAAGTTAGTCGCGAAGTGGAATTTTCCTATTATACCATTGAAACAAGCGCCGATGGAAGAACCTTTGCCACCATTGGCCAGGTTGCCGCAACAAACAGTACCTGGTACAGCTTTCTACATAACAATCCAGTAAGTGGTACCAATTATTATCGTTTAAAGATGGTTGACCTCGACGGACATTTCACCTACAGCCGCATAGTGTCCTGTTTATTTATACCCGATAATTATATAGTCCGGGTATTGAACAATCCTTTTAGTGAAAAGCTGCAATTGCAGATCGATGCCAAAGAAAATACGATCATGCAAATGCAATTGTTCGATGGAACAGGCAGGCAATTGTTGCAAAAAAATATTACCCTGTACAAAGGCCGCAATCATGTTGGTTTACCGGTTAACCGATGGGCAAATGGAACCTACCTGCTGAAGATCAGCAACGCCGATTTTCAGAAAATGGTAAAAGTAATGAAGGCAGGATAGGGGAGCGTTATAATGTAAAAGTCCTGAAACTCTTATCCATTAAGTACTGTTCAGTTTTTCTTAACAATCGTTCCTGCATTTTGCCTGCTCTCACGATAACCCTGTAGAATGTTATCAACTATAAATAGTGCGGTAAACAAAATGATTGAATTAACAGCTTTGTTAAACAATGTGCTTGAAAATAGGGTCATAGCCAATAATAACAAATACTGAATGTTGTTATATACAAAATACAAAACCATATTAAGTACGATGTACCGGGATTTGTATGAAAGGGTACGCCAGACCAGTATTTTAAGAAAGATTAAATAAAAAAACAGTAGTACAAACAAAATGTAACAAGTGGATATTTTATTGCTATTCAAAAGAAGGTTGTAGTAAATATTAAGCAATATAATAGAACCGTCCATGTTTTCATATATTGTTTTGTGCACGTCGCTATGACTATGGTTAAACGCTCCTATAAAAATATTTCTTTTGTTTGTGGATTTGGTTCTTAATACTTCCTGAAGGGAATAATTGGGGGAATTATTAAACGTCGCCAATGTTTGCCATAATTGAATTTTACCTGCCATACTATCCAGAGTAGAGCCATCGTAACTGCCTGCTGTTCGAATGGAGTCGATATCGTCGTTCAAAAGGAGCATTTCCGGTATAAATAAATTGGCTGCTGTAATTGGGGTGCCATCATTGCTTATGTATTTGTCAAAGCCGGGAATGTATGGTTGAATATTATAGTGGTTTATTTTTTCCAACATCAACAGTGGCAGTGATTTTACCCGGCAGTTTTGATAGCTAAGTTCATATTTCAGTAAATAATTGTCAGTTAAGTCTTCATTTACTACGCCTTTATAAGCGGGCGGTATATGATTTGAAAAAGGGGAGGCAATAAACCGGTCGATGTTTTTGTCGTATAAACTTGCGAAAAGAATTTTTCCCGGGTTTTGCTGAATAATGTTGAGGATACATCCTAAAAGGGTATCGGTGGCATTGTTAACCGGCAGGGTATCGATGAGAAGGTCGCATACAACTACATTGTACTTATCCTGGTTATTGGCTAACCATTTGAATAATTCAGTTATTTTTTTAAGATCAGGTTGGGGCCTGCAGGGCATATAAAGAAGACTGTCGGTATCTGTTGGCGTTCCTGTTTTAGTGGCTGCATCATGATCGCAATCAAATGTCATGTCGTTAGATACATCGATCAGTAAAAAATCCCGGGCAATAGTTTTTTCATTAACCAGCTTTGATTGTTGACGGCCTGCTATTTTTTTCTTATACCCTGTAGCTGAAACGATGGAATCCTGGTTGATTAAAGTCCACGTAAAATAAAGAGAGTATTGGCTTATTACTGTGAAACCAATTGCTAATAACAGGCATTGCACGTATTTATTGCCACCTACTTTTCGAAAGGTTTTGTTCAGGGTTGTTTTTTTAACCATTGAATAAGGTTTGATCTAAGGGCGTTGTTGTACTTGCATATGATTTTATGATAAAGCTCATCTGCTATATCTTCCTTTGTCCATGCCGGAAAGGTCTTTCTATAAATGCTATACCAGTCTGCCAGGTCTTTCTTTTCTTCTTTTGAAGCAAAAAATAATTTAAGTGTTTCGGGCACCAATACTTTCTCGTTGTATCTGTTTACATATTGTAGGGTTACTGTAAGTGCATCTGTACTGTCGCGTGACTTATGATTGCCAAACAGATCAGTATAGGTTAGCTTAATAAGTTGTCTACTTTGATCGTATGGGATGCTTCGGGTAATCATGCTGTCGCCTATTTGAAACGATGCCTGCAGGCTTGCTAATACGGCAGGATTTGTATTAGCGATTGTAGTGGTAGGTATTTCAAGCTGATCAAAAACCAATATGCTATCGGTTAGCAATTGCAGTACATCGTTGAATGTATAAAATTCCTCTCCGCCTTTATGGCTGCCACCTTTGTCGATACCCAGATACATGCCAAAGCCCTTAAGTGACTTATTGGGTGATGGGTAGTGGTTTTGCTTAAATCCAATAGTTCTGGGGGCTGTTTCGCAGGATGGGCAAAAAAGCATAAAGCGGTCACCATCAAATGTAAAGTACCTTGCTATTTTATTCGCAGCAACGGTAAGTGAGTCTTCGGTTGCAATTTTTGATTTTATGTCATCCTTGCTTAACCTTGGTCTGGTATAATCGCAGCCCCTACACAGGTATTGATTTTCAATCAATACTATTTTTTGTGCATGCAGAGTAGAAACAAAGGACAGAAAAAATAGGTGAAAAACACCGTATTTATTTAGTATCATAACGTATACTTTTGTGTGTCTTTGATTTCCTGCCGTTATTATAAATGTACCATTATTTCTTAAGCTGAATAACTATAAGGTGTATGAAATTGATTGCAATCAATCTACACTGTCTGTTAGGGACAGTACTGCTATTTATTTGTGTGTCTGTTTCAGGGCAGGTAAGCAATGATCCTAAACTTATCATTCCTTTTGGTCATCAGTCTGGTATAAAGTACACACTGTTCAGTGCCGATAATAAGTTTTTAATAACGGCTGATGATAAAATCACTATTATTTCAGATGTTAGATCGGGTAAGCCACTATATTATCTGAAAGGCACTGCTCCGGCTATTAGCAATAATGATAAATATGTTGCTACAGTTCTGGATTCCATGGTTATGATCTGGAATATGGAAAATGGTCAACGCTCTACAGAAGTTAGTGTAAAATTAAAAGCTGTTCAAACAGCTTTTAATCCTTTAAATGATATATTAATTATTAAGAGTTTGCCTGGTAGTGAGTCGGTAAGACATGAGGAAGAGTATTATAATATTCATGTATGGGATTATATAAATAACAAGTTCCTGAACGAATTCTATTCTAATAAACAATTAGACGAACCATCGGCTACTAAATGTTATTCTTGCGAAGGTCGCATTTGTCCTATTTATGCGGCCTGGTTTAACCAAACGGGCGATAGCCTGCGGCTTATCTTTAAAAACAGTATCAAAACCTTCTCAATAAACGATTTCAGTGGTGGGAACAAGGTTTGTTTAAAGGCGCCAGGTAAAAGTTCTGCTCGCGGTACTATAAAAACACTAAATAACCATTTTATTGAATTAGTAGATGAGAATAATACATATTGTTTTAATGAGCATGGCATATTTATTTGCTCCTGGTCTGTAAAAGCAGAAACCGAATTTTTCATTGCCAATGGTTCTGATATCATAAGTCCCGCTTTAAACTTCCAGGCATCTTATTCCAGCAGTAGAATAATTCTGCGTGATTTAAAGAATAAGTCGGCACGTTTTTTTCAAGTAAAAGGCCTGAAGAAAATAAGGTTTAACGATGCCGGTACTTATATGCTGGCCGAATATTTAAACGAAGAACCAAAGTTTATTTCTACAACAACTGGCAGGGATACAACCGGCTTGTCAGAAGATGATTATAAGGGATGGCCAGTATATGTATATGAAACCAAAACATCGGTTGATGCACAGGCCATGGCGGCTGTGTATGATTCAATAGAAGTAAAGATGCCCGCTCCAAAAGCAAGTGATAGCATGTTTCTGCCATTTATGCAAACAATGCATGAGAGGATGAAAGAAAATATGACAAATATCAGCCAGAGTATTCAAAATAGTTTCACAAATGCCGGAGTGATTGTAAATCTTTATAACAATAGGGTTATTAGCAAAATTCAATCACTCATAAAGTCTTCAGGTGATATCAGGCTGTCGCCCAACAAAAAGATCATGTTGGTGAACAGTGGGAAAGTTATTTCGCTTTATTCTTTACCGTATGCAAAATTATTAATAAACCTAAAAGGTAATGCTATTGAAAATGTTTTTAGTCCGGATAGTAAGTGGCTTTTTCAATATTATAGTAAGGGCAAAACAAATATTGTAAACCTGGTTACCGGCCAGATAAAGGTTATTGAATTACCATTGAAGGAGAATGAAAGATATTTGGTTTCATTTTCTCCAAACTGTAAAAATGTATTTATTAGTTCGAGTAAGGAACGTGTTATTAATGTGGATGTTATAAATGGAAAACAGATCAGCAATACCGGCAGTCTTAGCTACTTTTATTCGGAGACGGGTGATAAATTTGGGGTTATTGATCAGGCCTCGGGTAAAGCACGTATACTTAGAACAGGCGATTCGGTTCAACTATTCGAAGTAGATCTCAACGCTAAAAGGCCGCAAGGAAACACGCAGCATGCTTTTAACTGGAGAATTGGATTCAGTCGTCGATCAAATGCTGTAGTTTTTTGGCATGAAAGGCATATCATATTTGCATACGATATTATTAATGCTCCTGACTCAATAATGAATGAACCGGGGGCGGGGGGTGGTGGGTTGATTGTTACAAATATAACAATCAGTCCTAATGGTTTTTACGTGAACCTTCAATTCAGTAACGGAAATGCTCATATTGTCAATTTAAAAAACATTGACAGCTCTTTTGCGGTATTTGAAGACGTAGATGAAAGGGGCAGGATGAACATAGATAATATAGGGGATTTTATAGCAGAAGGTTTAACTGGTTTCAATGGAATGGTATCGGGCAATAAAGATTTTGCTCAATTTAGTGAAACCGGCGACAGTGTGATGGCTTGCAAAGGTGATTCCGCAACGATCTTTTTATGCGCCACTGGCGAAAAATTGAAGCGTTTTCATGTTGATGGCAAAATTAAATATTTCGATTTTAAAGGTGACGTGCTGGTTTCGTATTATTACGGTCTGTTAAAAGTTTTAAGAATAGACGATAACAAGGAATGGTTTAGGATGATCCCGTTTAATACGGGGGAAACCGTTTTTTTATTACCTAATGGGATTTATTTTGGAAGTAAGTCGGTAACCCGTCATCTGGGTTATATGTATGAAGGTAAATCGCTGTCGTATAAACAATTTGACTATAGTAATAATAGGCCTGATATAGTTTTGCGGGCCATGGGAAACGGAGATAAAAAATATCTTGACCTTTATGATGCTATGGTTGTTATTCGGCGTAAAAGAGAAGGGCTGAAAGATACAATTGCTGTCAATTTAAGCAAGGCTCCAGTGGTGGCAATTGAAAATGACAAAGAGATAAATGGAGAAGTAAAGAACAAAGAGTTGTTGCTTAAATTAAAGATCAATGTAAAGGAATCATACCCCGATAGATTGCTGGTGTATATAAATGGTAACCCGGTTCATGGTAATAAAGGCATCCGGCTTTCCGGTAAAACTAATTTAATGGATACTGCGGTAAAACTTATTCTTACCGAAGGTCCTAACGCGATTGAAGTATCTGTTTTCGATAAAACCGGAATGGAAAGTTACCGCCAGCCTTTGTATGTTCAATATTCACCTGATAAACCCGTTTTGAGAAATATATATTTTGCAGGTATCGGAGCAGCTAATTATCTCAATCGTTCCAATAATCTTCTTTGGGCCCAAAAAGATGTAAAGGATGTTTTGGATTCTCTACGTGCCCGTTATAAAAAGAAGATTATTGTTGACACGCTTTTTAATAATCATGTTACGCTTGGGAACCTGAAGAGTTTGAAAGTTAAATTTAAAAGGACGAATCCTGATGATATCGTTATACTTTATTATTCCGGGCATGGAAAAATAGATTATACAAAAGGCGAAGCTTTTTTAGGAACTTATAATATGGATTTCAACAATCCTTCGGCTAATGGTATTTCAATAAAGCAATTCAATGATCTATTAGATAGTATTCCATCCAGGAATAAAGTGATATTTCTGGATGCCTGTCATAGTGGTGAAATAAATAAAGATGCCTGGTCGCAAAATGCTACGCTTATTCCGGCATCTGGCACGGGGGGGAATATGGCTACGGGAAATCTTGGACAGGTTAAAGGCGATTCTGAAGAAATGCGTGATCCGGGTGAATCGGACCCTTTTGACCTGATGCTTGAATTATTTACTGATCTGTATCAGGGTAATGGAACGAATATAGTGGTAGCTGCACGTGGTCTGGAAGCGGCTAAAGAATGCAATGAAATTAAGCATGGCGTATTTACGTATGCAGTATTGAATGGGATTTCTGATTTAACTGCTGATGAAGACACAAACAAAATCCTGACTGTAGGGGAACTTCAAAATTATACAATTCGTAATACAACTATTTTCTCAAGCATTTGTGATTCAAATAAAATACAAAGAGCTTCAGTTCGAAAGGAAAATGAGTTTAACGATTGGCCTATTATAGCCAGTGACAGTGTGCTTCATTTTAGAAAAAGTAAGGTAAGGGAGATTTTTCCAAAGAACACATCGGCGTCTGGAGCACCCGGTATAATAGTGAACGCAAACCCTGGTATAAATGTCGAAATAGAACCTGTTCTGGCATCTTCTGAGCCCAATAAAGAGAAATCGGAAAAGCCAACTGAGGAAACAAGGGTGGCAGAGAGAACTAGAAGGCTTACATTCAGAGAACATTTGGAAAAGCTGAAAGAAGACGGAAAACAAATAGGGAAAGAAATCTCAACCCTTGTGAGTAACAAGAAGGGGGTTGAATTTTTGCGTAATTATCAAAAAACGGAACATCCTAATGCAAAGTTACTATTTCAGAATTCGTCGTTTACAGTTCATTATGAGTTAATCAAGCAACAACTTGTATTTAATATCAATTGTTCGGGATATTATCCCGGCATATGGGTTGATGTAAATGGCAATAAAACGGCTGACGCCTGTATTGATATGGTTTATAAAAAGGTGCCCAACGCTGATAGTATAACCGTTCAAAATATCACAATTCCTGGCCAAAGCAGCTCTTGCGATAGCAGTATGAATTTACAATCAACAGCTGCTATTTTGGCGGTAGATAAAGGATATCTGTTTGTTTTACCAGCAAATGAAATAAAGAAGGGCAATACGAAAAAGGTTAAAATTAATTTCAGTTTTGAAAATAATGAAAATAAAGAAACCAAATCTTATTCCCAGGAAGAGATTAAAAAGCTATTTGATGAAGCAATAGAGATAAATATTGTCCCATAAAAAAGGACAGGCTTCCAATTCCTCACTTCTCCCCATCCCATTCTTCATAAAACTGTTTCAAATAGCTTTCCATGAACTCGTGTCTTTGAATAGCCATTTGTTGACCCGTCTCCGTATTCATTCTATCTTTCAGCAGCAACAGCTTTTCATAAAAGTGATTGATGGTAGGAGCTGTGTTCTTTTTATACTCTTCCTTGCTCATGCTCATATTGGGTGGAACACCAGGATCGTGCATCGGCCGGTTCTTAAACCCGCCGTAATTAAATGCACGGGCAATGCCAATGGCACCTATGGCATCGAGCCGGTCGGCATCCTGTACAATGTCAAGCTCCTTCGATTTGAAGCGTTGTCCGTGATTACCGCCTTTAAAAGATATATGTGTGATGATATTTTCTACATGTTCAATCACCGGTTCTTCTACCTGCAGCGATAACAACCACTCCCTGGCCATACGCGGACCAATCGTTTCATCGCCATTATGAAATTTTGAATCGGCTATGTCGTGCAACAAAGCGCCCAGGGCTACCACCAGGTCATCGGCCTGTTCAAGTTTGGCAATGTGTTGAGCTGTTTTCCATACGCGGTGAATATGCCACCAGTCGTGACCGCCTTCTGCATTCACCAATGTCTTTTTTACATGGTCAACTGTTTGCGCAATGATCTGTTCTTTGTTCATGGCGCGAAAATACAAAAGAAGTAAGAAGTAGGAGGTAGGAAGTAGGAAATCGCTGATTTTGCGATGTAGGAATTTTGAGATTTATATAAATGCTGCGCATAATGAAATCTGAAATCTCAAAATCTCTAAATCAGAAATAGCATTAGTACTATTGCAGCAAGTGAGCCATTATCACAATCGCCATCGCATCATCCATCCCAAACCGGATCTCCTTCAGTGCCCGGCTCATTTTCTTCTCCACTGTTTTTACTGAGATGTTCTTTTGTTCGGCGATCTGTTTGTAGGTAAGTCCACCATCGCGGTGCAACAGGAAAATTTCCTGTTCATCGGGTGGCAATGTTTGTATGATCTGCTGGTATAATGTTTCCAGTTCCTTGAACAGCACCGGATCTTCGATGAGTATATCTTTTGAAATGCCGGCCAGCCGGTTAAAGAATTCCTGGTCTGTTTTGGCTGCTCTTATGGCTTTGAACACCTGGAATCGTACGGCCTGGTGTAAATAGGCTTGTAGTACTTCTACCTGTACCGCCTCCCGGCGATTCCATAATGAAATAAAGACTTCCTGCACAACATCTTGTGCTGCTTCTTTTACCTGTAGCACGTTGTGTGCTGATGTATAGAGTGGTTTCCAGTACCGGTTATAAATTTCAGCAAAGGCCCCTTCATCGCTTTGATAAAGTTGTTTCAGTAACTGGTCGTCGGTATGCGTAGGATAATTTTGCACGTTATTACCCGAAAGTTAAGACAAATTTAACCTCCCTGGTAGTGCGGAGAGCAGAAAACTGCAAGAAGATGGCTGATATTAGTTATTTTATATAAGCGTTGACACGCTTAACGCTTAAGGCGCAACGCTTAACGCTTTTTGTATTCAGCATTCGGCGTTTTGCGTTTAGCGTTTAGCATAATAAAGAGATAAGGAGCAAAAGAGACCTTCTTCAAACTCTTTTACTCCTTAACCTCTTTGCTTCCGGGAAGCCGGGGATAGAAATCAGCATCGAATAAATAGAGACCTTCTTCAAACCCTTTTATTCTTTTGCACCCGGCTTTCACAGAAGCGTTCAATAGAAATCTGCAGATGAGCAAAAGAGAACTCCCCTTTAAGCCCTTTTTGCTCGCATAACCCCTGGCGCCGGATAGGTTGCAACGTTCTCCATTGCCTCAGGTGTTGCTATCGTAAAACCTTTATGGTTTATAATCCTTTTAAGTACGTTTCAACTTATTGCTTATCCCACCAAAGTCTCGTTCCGCCGTTATCCGGACCATTCAGCGTCGTAATTGCCCGCTCTACGCCTTTCGGATTGGTTAAATATTCATCCGGTGGAATGTTCACCCGGCGGATAAACATGGCAGTGGATACCTTTCCGCCGCTGTTATTGATCACAACAGGGAACAGTTTAGGATAACCCGTTCTGCGAAACTCGCTCCACGCTTCCTGTCCTTCGGGAAACATACTGATCCATTTCTGGGTGATGATCCTTTCCAGTTTTTTCTCAAATGCATCGCCTTCATCCCATTTTATAGTGATGGTACTAAGCGAAGCGCCGGTTACATCGTTCTGTCCGGGTGTTATGGCTTTCGGGTCAACGTATGCAGCCGGTTTGCTCGCGCCGTCGCTGATGTATGTGTTTGCGGATAATCCATACTGGCTGAAAGAGGTTTTGATACCATTTTCATAACTCTCTTTGGCTGTAGTACCAACGCCTGTCCATCCGCGCAAGACGGCTTCTGCTTTCAGGAACCAGACTTCCGCAGCGGTCATCAATTGAATTTTGCTGGGGAAGGTGACCATGGCCGAATAACCCTGGTAACGGCTTTTGGCGTCTATGTCTATACCGTTCCGGATCCCCTTGTATTGTCCGGCTACTGCTGCATCTGTAGCTGGTACAAAATACTTCGGCAGGCGCGGATCATTATAACCTTTCAGGATAGATTCCATCGGTGCGCCCATGCGAATATCGGCCCATGCATTATTGATGGTGTTCAGCGGATGCGTGGTTGCGCCAATGTTGATGTTAAAATCATCTGCCGTGGCGCTCAACAAACCACCAGCATTGGCCAGTGCTGTTTCGCCTTCTGTTTTTGCTTTGGCGGCATCGGCTTTAATGATCCGTAATGCCAGGCGCAAACGCAGGGAGTTGGCAAATTGCAACCATTTTGCATAGCTGCCTTCGTATGCCAGGTCGGCGTTCTTGAACGTGGGCGTTGACACCTGTGCCCGTAAAGGGGTAAGAATGGTGATCGCTTCGTTCAGGTCTTTAAAGAAATTGTTATAGGCTTCCTGCTGGCTGTCATAATCATAACCGCCATCAGTGGCCCGCGTTTTATATTTTGAGTACATGATCGGGCCAAAAATATCGCTCACCCGGTGCATGGCTTCTACCTTGATGATCTTGGCCATGGCATACAGATCGGGCGCTGTTGTTTTGGTTGTTACTTCAACGTTTGAGATGGGGTTCATAACGCTGCCGACCGAACTGGAATATGCGGGGTTCAATGCCCATACGTTCCAGCCATCTACCAGGTCATAGTTCATGTTGTTGCTGTTACCGCGAAATGGGGTAGGAGGCATCATATATCCGCTGTATACATCGGCCATCAGGTTTTGCTGTAACTGGGTTACCCAGGCCGGCTGGTATACGTAAATGGTTTTCTGCGCTTCCTGTAATTGCGCCACTACCAATCCATAATCTGGTAACAGATCTTCATTGGTGGCGCCATATGGATTGGTATTATACTTCTTGAAGTTTTTGGTGCAACCACCAACCATCAAGGTGGTGGCTGTTGCTATGGTAAGTATATATTTTGATTGCTTGATCATTGTTTTATTTTTTGATTCTGTTTGTTGTTTATGGTTTATGGTTTGTTGTTGCTGCCGCGAACCACAAACCAAAAACTATAAACCATAAACTGTTTCTTTTTTGTACTTACAACATCGTTTGATGTCATAATCAAAATGAACACCTGAGGCTTAACCCCATACTCCTCGTAGCTGGCAGTGAAAACACATCGATACCCTGTAACCCGTTGCCGGTACTCATACTCAACTCAGGATCGTATGGCGCTTCTTTTTTAATAAAGAAAAGATTGCGTGCTATCAGCGACAGGCGTACATCTTTTATGATCTTGCTCTTTGAGGGCATTTTGTAACCTACGGATAGTTCACGCAATCTAATATTGGTTGCATCATACATATAGTATTCGGTGATCCCGGCTCGTCCGCCTACTGTGGTATAGAACATTTCAGCCGGAATAGCGCCGCTCCATTTGCCGCCGCTTACCTTGGTAGCGTTTATAGTAACACCACCGCTGTTGCGGGCATCGCCCGTTACTTTCGATACACCGTATTCATCCAACACAGCTTGTGTAATGCTCATCACTTTACCGCCAAAGCGGCCATCGATGAGCGCGGTGATCACAAAATCTTTTACTTCAAAGGTGTTGTTCCAACCGGCCAGGAAATCGGGATTGGGATTGCCAAGGAATTCGAAAACACTATTGCCTTGCGGTTTGCCATTATCATCCACCATGATAGACCCATCGGTCGCACGCTGGAATGTTTTGCCGTAAATGTCGCCGTAAGAACCGCCTTCGCGAATGCGCAGTGAGTAGTTGTTTACACCGGCTTGCGTGACCTCATATTGGCCGCCCAGTTCGGGTAACAGTTTAACCACTTTATTTCTATTCCTGGTGAGGTTCAGGTTACTGTTCCATTTGACATTTCCTTTGCGTAATACATCATATCCAAGTGATACTTCAATACCCTTGTTTTCTATGTTACCGGCATTTACAAAGAACTTGGATAAACCGCTTCCCAATGGTGCACTGAATTCAAAATACTGGTCGCGGGTATTGGTTTTATACCAGGTGAAATCAAGACTTAACCTGTTGTTTAATAATTTCCATTCGGTGCCTATTTCATACGAGCGGGCGTCTTCCGGTTTCAGATAAGCGCCGAGGTAGGGGCCAACCTGTATGGAACCGTAATTACCCGAGCTGATGGTATTGGTTGGATTGGTGGAGAACGGTTCCACATCATTACCCACTTTAGCGAAAGAGAAACGTACTTTACTGTAGTTGATAATGGCCGGTAATTTTACCAGGTCGCTGACGATGGTATTGATACCTGCAGAAAAATACGGATAACCGCTGTTTTCTTTGGGTGTAAATGCCAGCGTGGATGACCAGTCATTACGTGCGGTCAGATCAATGAAAACCTTTTCGTCGAAGTCAAAGGTGGTCGTAGCAAAAACAGATTGTACCTGGCGGCGAATACCTGTCGGGCTAACGATCAATGCCGGGGAAAGGTTCAAATTACCCAGCGTGAAAATATTGGCGAAACGCAGGTCACTGCCTTTCGAATCAAAAAAGTCACGGTCCTGTTTTTGATCGTTAATGCTGCTACCGGCATTAAAGCTGAACCCGATCTTGTCGGTAATGTTGGCATTACCGGAAATGATCAGATCGCCATATAACAGGGTCCGGGTCAGGCGGTCAGACGTATAACGGCCATTGAAGTCCGCTAATGTTATCTGGGTAGAAGCATTGGCTTTTAATTCGTAATTGTCGTAGTTGCGGTTAATGCTTCCTCGTGACTGGATATTCAACCATTTGGTAATGGGATATTTCAAGGTGATAGAGGCGAACAGGTTATCTTTTTTACCGGCGTTGATATCGCGGTTAAGGATCCAGAAAGGGTTTTGCTGGTTATCCTGTCCTACCAGTTCTTTGTCGTGGTTGATATTCCACCAGTCCTGCGCCATCATATTGCGCTTGGGCGAGAAATACTCGTAATTATTTTTATACTGATCAAAGTTCAATCCCCTTGGGAACAGGTACAAGCCGGTAAGCGGGTTGTAATACAAACCTGTTGATGCCCGGTTGTGTGTTTTCTGGGTGCTGAAAATGATATTGGCATCAGCGTTCAGCTTGTCGTTAAAGAACTTTGACGTTTGCCGGAAATTGAACGTATGCTGTTTGAATTCGCTGGTGGGCAAAATGCCATTGTTATCGGTATTGGAATACGAGAAATATGTTTGTGCTTTATCGTTACCAGCAGTAAAGGCCAGCGTATTGATGAAGGTAGAGCCCGTTTTAAAGAACGGCTTTACGTGATCGGGGTTTGAACCGGCGGGGCCCCAGCTATAAATATTATCGGGGCCTGTTTGATTGTAACCAAACTGCAACTCCGGACGATACATGGGTTTTTCCATGGTGATGCTGGAAGAAAAATCAACTTTGGCCATTCCCGACTTGCCTTTCTTGGTGGTGATCATGATCACGCCATTGCCGGCCTGGCTTCCGTATAAAGCGGCAGCGGATGCGCCTTTCAACACGGTCATGCTTTCTATGTCTTCAGGGTTCAGGCTACTGAGCACATCACCTCCATCGCGGCCGGGGGCATTAATACCACCACTCTCGCCCCACACGTTAGTGGGTTGCGCGGTTGTAAAGTTGGTAAGCGGTACCCCGTCAATGACATATAGCGGCTGGTTCTCACGGGTTGATTTTTGTCCGCGCAGGATCACACGTACTGAGCCGCCCAAACCCGATGCACTGGGATTGATCTGTAACCCCGCTACTTTACCATTCAGGCTGTTGATGGGGTTCATGCTCTTTACGGTAGTAAGGTCGGCATTGTTGATCTTTTGCGTACTATAGGTAAGGCTTTTTGAGCGCCGTTGAATACCGAGGGCCGTTACCACGAGTTCACCTAATTGTTGTGAACTTACTTCCAGGGAAATAGTCAGCGACTTATCGTCACCGATGGTGATCTGTTTGGTAGAATAGCCTATATATGAAATGATCAGAATATCTCCTTTGTCGGCATCGATGTTAAATTCCCCACCGGTATTGGTGGTGGTGCCTTTGCGTGTTCCTTTTATCTGTACGTTGGCACCCGGAACGGGTTCTCCTTTTTCGTTTACAATTTTTCCTTTTATGGGCGCCGGAGGCGGAGGGGTTGGTATGTTGGAACTGGCTGGTATTTCTATGATCGATTTTTTCCTGATAACGATCGTATTTCCCTGAACGCTGATGTCAAAAGGTGTACCGGGCAAACATTGCTGCAACACATCTTTTACCGGGACGTTCTTCACATTGATTGAAACGTTTTTAAGCCCTTCGAACAGGTCTTCACAGTATACGATCGATACGCCTGTTTGCCTGGATACGGCCTTGAATACCTTTTGTACCGGCACGTTCTTTAGCGACAGGGTCACCGTTTGCCCACTGGTATGGGCAACTGCATGTAAACATGTGACGAATAACAGGATCGTGGTTAATTTCATGACCTTAAGCAGTTTGAGCTTTTCCCGGTCTGTTGACCAGGGGTTTGACCCGTTCGTAATTCTACGCAAACGGATCATTGCAGTTATTTGCATAACTTTGTTTGGTTTGGTGATTGAATAAATAATTCCTCAACAGATTTGTTTATTGTAACTGAACACCGCCGTTTCGTCTGGCCACGAAGCGGCAATTTTTTTTAACCACAGCAATACAATTGACAATAGATACGTCCGGTGCTGCCTGTTGCATTTTTATATGCCTGTTGTTGTTGTTGATGCACTCTGTTCTCAATTGTTAAAACCCTATAAAATCCCTGCAACAGATAACAACCTTCAGCCTATTGCCAATTGTTTATTGCTTATCGTAATCAGCGTCCAAGTCCCGATATCGTTTTATTTTATTACGGTCAATGTTTTCCTTTCCAGTCTAAAATGAAGACCATAGTTCTCCAACATCTTAAGAATGTTGGAAAGATTCAGGTTGCGGCTAATGCGGCCGCCGTATTTTTCATTATCTGTTTTTGTTTCGTATTTGATATCAACATCGTACCACCGGCTTACCTGCCGCATGATGGTTTTTATATCGGTATCATCAAATTCAAACCAGCCATTCTTCCAGGCCATCACCTGATCAAGGTCGGGTGAATGCTCAATGCGGAATGGTGAAGTGCCAATCAGAACAGCTTGCTCACCCGGCTGAAGAAAGGTGCCATTACCGGTAGCCAATTGACCATTGATCTTTGACCATTGACGCACTTTCACTTTCCCTTCGAGCAGGGTTGTTTTAATGGCTTCCTCATCACTATATGCATTCACGTTAAAATGCGTGCCCAATACTTCAATATCCTGTGTGCTTGTTTTTACATGGAATGGTTTTGCTGCGTTTTTTGCTATTTCAAAATAGCCTTCGCCATCCAGCTCTACTTCGCGGCGGTCACCTGTAAACGAGGTGGGGAACCGGAGGGAACTGGCTGAGTTCAACCACACTTTTGATCCATCTGCCAGTACCAGTTGGTATTGATTGCCCCGGGCGGTTGAGACTTTATTGTATACAACGGCCGGCCTGGTTTCGTTTCCGGTATTTGCATAAGATACCCGGCCATTATTATTAATTACGGTTGCTGCACCCTGTTTGGATATGGTTCCATTAGCAGAATCCAGGATGATCGTTTGTCCATCTGCCAGTGTTAGGGTGGCGGCATCGCGGCCTGGTGGCAGGTCCTGGGGTTTTGCCTTTACGACTCCGTCTTGGGTTGGTGGCGTGGCTGGCTTTTTCAATAACCAGAAATAACTACCGGCGCCCACCAGGGTCACCAATACCGCTGCTGCTGCTACCAGGCTATAGTTTTTTCTTTTTATAGGAATGATCGTTGCTTTGGCCGACGAAACCTTCGCTGCGATCTGTTTGTACATCGCGTCTTTTAACGCCGCTTCTTCTTCCTCCGATAATTCGGTAGTACCGGCCTTTTCAAGGCGGCGGTAATATTCTTCTATGAGTGCTTTTTCCGCAGAACTGGCTGTGCCATCCTGGTATTTATCCAATATGCTGAAAAATGAATGCTTGTCCATACTACTTATATATGTACCAGAAGGATAGTGCCACCCTACGGAATGTGGATAAACTTTTAAAATAAATAGGTAATGGCCTCAGGTTTAAGCGAGCTAAATATTTTTTGCAGGTAGCCTGATTACAAAAAGTGCAATTATCTGAGCCGATAGCGTTACCCATGACTTTTGCAACCAGACTAACTTTGGAATAAACATTAAAATAAAAATGCCCACATTACAAGAAATGAACAAGGTGATAGTCACCCGCTTTAATAAGGAATTTATAGAGCAGGGCGATGTGCGGGTTTTTGAAGAACTGGTAGCGGCTGATTTTGTGAACCGCAGCGCGGCTACTCTGCATATTCCTGCCGGCCGGGAGGGGATCAAAGATTATATAATGGATGTTTTACGCAAGGCCCTTACTGATATTAAGGTGGAGATCTTTGATCAGATAGCAGAAGGGGATACCGTAGTTACGCGAAAAGCGATCTCCGGTACGCAGGTAGGGGAGTTCCTTGGCAAACCAGCTACCCATGAGCGCATGGTCATGCATGCGATCGATATCGTAAAGTTGAAAGATGGCCAGTATATAGAACACTGGAGATACGGGCAGGTTATAGTTTAATCCGCAAACTGCACCGAATGTATCATTGGCAAATAGTTATTGATAACATTCCAATTTTCCCCTCTGTCGGAAGAAAAGAACAAATTACCGGTGGTAGTGCCAAATGCAACGGTATCGCCATCGCTTACCAGGGCATGGCGGTATACGATATCAAAACAATTCTCCTGTGGTAATCCGTTGCGCAACTGCTTCCAGGTTTTGCCGCCATCGTCGGTTCGGCAAATACACAATGAGCCTTTGATGGCAATGCGGTTTTCATCGCTATGAGCGGGCGCTACCCAGGCCACGTCGGGATTGTCATTGGCAACGGTAATGGCAAAACCAAACCGGGCCGGTCCGCCGGGTTCGCTTACTTCCTGCCAGTTCTTAGCACCATCGGTTGTACGGAAGATGCCGCAGTGGTTCTGCTGCCATAGCGCATCGGGGTTGGAGGGGGCGGCTACTACAATATGCGGGTCGTGGCCAACTTCTACAGTGGGGTCGGGGAGGAAATCGGCCCGCAATCCTTTGTTGCAGATGGACCAGCTTTTGCCGGCATCGGTGGTTTCAAAAACACCGGCGCAGCTGATGCCTATATGTATATGGTCTTCGTTTCGGGGATCAACTACAATGGAATGGATGCCGGGCAGATCGCGTCCGCCGCCAAACCAGCCTTCCTTGCGGGTAGGATGTTTCCATAACGATTCAACAAGTTGAAAGCTGTTGCCTTCATCTTCACTCACAAACAACCCGCCGGGGTCGGTTCCTATCCATAACCGGGAGAGATGATTATTGCCGCCATGCGCCATGGACCACATATAGCGGGTAGTAGCGGGCACGCCGTCTTTTACTTCTTCGCCTTCGGGATAAGCGGGAGCGGTTACTTCTTCCCAGGTTTTGCCCCTGTCTTTCGAGCGCTGCAACTTCACGCCCCAATGACCATGGTCCTGACAGGCCCACCAGGTACCATTGCGCGGATCGGCATAGGCAATAGAAATGGGAATGCCTTCAAAAGAAACATTCTCTATTTTCCATTGATTGTTCTGAAAGCGATAAGCTATAAGTCCTTTGCGTGTTCCCAACAAAAGCGTTGATTTCATGTAGCAATACTTTTATAATATCAGTAAATAAATTGGCCTGTATTTTTCTTTGTATTTCATTAGCCCATTAGCCCATTATGCTTCTACCCGCCCGATAGCGCCTGCATAATATAGATCTCGCTGTTTTCCCGGAACGGATCGCTTAACGCGTTGCGATCTTTGATCATGGTGCCGTCTATGAAAATGTTTACATGTTGTCGCAGGCGGCCCTGGTCGTCCAACACATACCGGGTTACACCGGGGTAGCGGGCCTCCAGTTCATCAAGAACGGCCCTGAGTGTTTTTCCGGTTGCGCTGGTATCTGTCAGCCTGGGAAAAAACCTTTTTAATGCGTATGTGAATTTGACTGTTACCATAAAGCCCTCCCTAAGCTACTTAATTATTATATGCCGGAGGAAATCGGGCGCTAAAAATTGATAAACCCGGAAACCCATCGGTTGAAGCTGGATTTTAAGCGATTAAATCTGGTACAGTTGAATGGATGTGCACATATATACAATATCGAAATGTCGCGGGACTGTGATTTTGTTATTAAATTACGGGGCGGCAATCTGACCGTTCATGACCCGGACACCCTTGGATTCACATAGCGCGCTGGAGGATAAGTCGCTGATCGATCAAATGCGATCAGGTGACTATGCCGCCTTTACCCTGCTCTATAATAAATACATCCGCCAATTAACTCAGTACGGACTCAAGTTTTTACCCGATCTGCCGGCGGTGGAGGATTGCTTGCATGACGTTTTTGTGTGGGTTTGGACCAACCGCCAGAAATTAGACATTCATTACTCCGTTAAAAGCTATTTGTTTAAATCGGTACGTACTTCCATTTTGCATGTGCTCGAGAAACAGAACCGGTACCAATCGCTGCAAACCGGCGACGAGCATGCCTATCCATTCGAATTACAACTCACCCCGGAAGCGCTTGTGCTGCATAATGAGAACAGGCGGCTGATCAGGCAGCAGATTGAACAGGTGCTGCTCGCACTGACCCCCAAACAAAAAGAAGTGATCTACCTGCGGTATTATGAAGGACTGAATTTTGAAGACATTGCCCAGGGCATGAACCTCTCGGTAAAAGCCTGTTACAAACTCATGGGCCGGGCCATTGCCACGTTGCGGGAGAATATTCCCGGATCATTGGTGCTGCTGATCATTTTGTTGAAGTGAGTAGCATAGGCGATAGGGGACTGACCCAGCCATTGCTGGCCTGGCGTTATCATCGCATAACAAAAGGAAAATGCTGGTAATTTTTTAGCGCCAACCCGGTACCTCGCACAACGCTTTTAAGCGGATCATCTGCTACATGCACAGGTAATTTAATTTTTTGGCTGATCCGTGTGTCCAGCCCTCTCAGCAAAGCCCCGCCCCCGGTAAGGTACAAGCCACGTTGGTAAATATCGCTCGCCAGTTCAGGCGGTGTTTGCTCAAGGGCTTTCAAGATGGCTTCCTCGATCTTGAAAATGCTCTTATCCAGTGCTTCCGCTATTTCCTGGTAGCTAACAAAAACCTGCTTGGGAATGCCGGTAACAAGGTCGCGGCCATTTACAGGAATATCCGGCGGAGGATCTTCCAGGTTCTTCATGGCCGAACCGATCTGAATTTTAATTTGCTCCGCCGTTCGCTCTCCGATCAATAAGCTGTGGTAACGTCGCAACGCTTCCGTAATATCGGTTGTAAACTCATCTCCTGCAATACGAATAGATTGGTCGCATACAATACCAGCCAGTGCAATGACTGTAATACCCGTGGTTCCTCCACCAATATCAATGATCATATTACCAACAGGCTCTTCCACATCTATCCCAATACCCAGTGCTGCTGCCATTGGTTCATGAACCAGGAATACTTCTTTAGCGCCGGCCTGCTCAGCGCTATCCCTTACTGCACGCTTTTCCACCTCTGTTATGGAGGAAGGGATACAGATCATCATGCGCCAGGACGGTGCGAAGATTCGTTTCTTCGGGTAAACCATTCTGATTAGTTCCCGTATCATCAATTCGGCTGCATTAAAATCGGCAATGACCCCGTCTCTTAGCGGACGAATGGTCCTTATATCGTTGTGCGTTTTTTCATGCATCATCAATGCCCGTTTTCCTACCGCCAAAACATCTTTCGGGTTATTTCTGTTTAAAGCAATGATCGAAGGTTCGTTCACTACGATCTCGTCGTTGTGAATGATAAGCGTGTTTGCAGTTCCAAGGTCCATCGCTATTTCCTGCGTAAGCCAATTAAATAATCCCATATATTATATACAAATAATTGAAATGGAGGCTAATGTAGACATATTTTAGTATATAGCGTCATCTATATAACAAGAGGCGGTATTCCAGGTAGAATACAGCCTCCTGGCACGTAAGGTTACTATTTAATTTGGGGGATTCATAGTGGGCGGAAATCGTTACGGATCTTACAATGGACGGATTTAAAAACGGAGCTATTTTTTATCTGCTGTAAAGGAGCCATTGTCAACTTCCTTTAAAAAGGAGATCATATTGTTGAAATAGTTTTGCTGATCGTCGTACATCGCCATATGGGCACCGTTGGGGCATAGGTAGGTGCGGCTGTTAGGCAATAATTGCCCTTCCTTCTTTAAACCTTCGGGGTTCATTTCATCTTTCATTCCGCCCAATACCAGGATGGGTATTTTGATAGTCGGCAGCCTGTCCCAGAACTCCCAGTCTTTAAAGTTGCCTGTAACATGAAATTCATCAACGCCCTGCATTTGCTGGCATATAATCGGATTTAATTTTTTGAAAGACCGCATCAGGGGTTCCGGCCATTTTTTCACAGGCAACTGGCAAAGCACCTGTGTGTACAGCCTGTTCATCAGTATCTATCTCGATCATTTGATTACCACCCGTTTTTATTTCATAGGTCGATGGATCTGTTACCGCATTTGGCGGTGTTGATGAAGTGTCTGGATCCTTACAGGCAAATAAGCAGGATGCTGTAAGCGCAATAAGAAACGTTTTTTTCATGTATACATGTTTTACTTTTTCATTATTTATTTTCCTCGAAAAATTAGGGGTTGATAACCGTTAACCGCATGTTGATTAACGTTAACCAGTGAAAATGCTGGATAGTAGGTATTGCGGATTAACATGTTAATTATTATGATTTAAGTTGATGTTTGCAATGAATTGCGCCCTATTGCAAAAAACAGGAGTGGTTTACTTTTTCACAGTACGTGAATTTGTTTTTTTTGAGTGGTTGTGTCCGGGATTTATCATTGATATATCGTTTAGCGTTACCTAAGAGTTACTACTTATAAATGTATTTTGTTAGCCTAAATGTTATTTTTAGTTACATATAATAAAGGATAAAATTTTAGAGGTCACAGTTCAAAATAAATGTAATGCTGGCTGCACACTTATTTCCCAAAACGACACGGTTATTGCCAAAAACAACACACTTATAGAATTTATTTGCATGGAAATCCGGGATATGTAACTTTAATGTGTAATTGCTGTCAGGTTCGCTTTTTTTGAGACAATTAATTTTGGATTGTAAATCCAATCTAAAGAGATTCCTGTTAACTAATCAATAACTGATCCCTAAACCAAACCGTTATGCTTATGAAACCTTTTTTGTCGCTGATTTGCCCGCTTGTGGGTATACAAATCACTATGGCACAAAACACTGGTTTAAGCCTCACAAACAACTGCACCACTTACTCTTCAGGTGTTGCCAATACGAATGCTCAAAAAGTAATTACTAAGGCGGTTACACTTAATATTAGACATGCTACATTAGAGTAAGCACCCCCCCCCCCGTATATACATTTTTTAATATTCCTTAATTGTAAATCGGGTTCCAATGATTGGAACGCCTTATACTTATAGGTATAGGTATAGGCCAGAATAGCTTTGCTCCATACATTTTATATAGCGAAGGTGATTAAATAAACATCGATTAAAAATTTTAGAATTTAATATTATACAGCAAGGCGTGTCTGCCGGCAGGCAGGCTGTAAGCCTCGAAAGGCAATACAACAACAGCGTGCAAAAGTACATTGGAACCATATTACTCATGATGTGCAGTTGGTTAACGGCATACAACCAAATTAACAGGACTGAAATACGCAGGCCGGTTAAAACCGTTTTGTCATCTGTTCAACAGAAAATCAATGCGGTGAAGGATTCAGTTGTTTCATCCAAAAACAACCTGCTTCATAATGCGCCTGTTGTTCCATTGGCGGGCGAAGCCGTTCATCGGCGCGATACGGCAGCGCCTGCAATGGTTAATGAATCAACTGATGCTGCTGCTTCCATGACAGATGATGAGCCTACTACTTTTTTTCTTGAGCACCGTGATTGTAAATCAGTTATAAAAATACCTGTTTACGCTTATGTGTATGTGCCGGTCAGGTTGGAACCTGCAAAAGCTGTTCAACCGGCAAAACCGCAACGAATCCCGTTTTTGCAGATACATGGCAACGTAATGTACAATGTAAACTATTATTCAAATATCGATACGCCATATAACGAACAAAACATTTACCAGCATACCGTTCAAACGTACCTGGATATTACTGTAAAGGGGCAATATCCAATGCGCGTTTATCTTACTAACAGGTTCAGTAATTCGCATCTTTTTCGCAATTTTTCTGACCTGAATATGAATTATAACAATACACAGTTCACGCAAAAAATAAAAACACAGGTACGGGAGAAGTTTCTGGCCTCATTGCCTTCACCTGAAGCGCCCGATAGTTTGAAAAATGAACTGGATGCTACAATAAAAAAGTTACGTTCACTGGATCTGTGGATTAAAAATCCGGCACTGCTGCAGAAAATGGTGGAGGCGAGAGAAAAGGCAATGAGAGAAGCTTCTCTTTCCAAAGCTTCGGCCAACAGGCAGGATACAATTAATAAAGTAGTTGCAGGATACAAAGATTCATTAATGGCGAAACTGAATTTGGATACCACGGATATTAACGAGCAATATAACCAAAAGAAACAACAGGCCGATTCACTGCGAAACAGAATAACTGTACTGCAGCAAATGGTAAAAACAGCCAACCATCAATCGAAGGAATCAGTAAACAAGGTTTGCCGTGATATAGACGAGGCAAAGAATCCGGCCAAACTGAAAGAGATTATGGAAGAACATCATATTGGTGATACCATATTGCCAAAAGGTTATAAAACGTTAATGGCCATCCGGTCGTTTGGTATTGGACGCAGCGTGGTGAATTATTCTGAATTATCAGCCAAAAATATTTCGGTTAACGGGGTGCAGGTTGAATATAATCCTTCAGCATACTATGCGGTGGCTGCAGGAACTGTTGACTATCGTTTCCGTGACTTTATTGTAAAAAATAGCGGACAGCCCAAACAATACCTTACCGTATTGCGATATGGCAGGGGAATAAAAGATCGCAACAATATTATTTTTACCTGGTTCGGTGGCAAGCGACAGTTATACAATGCGGGTACCGTAGATTCCCAACAGGTACAGGTGCCTTCATCGGCATTAATGGGCTTTACCATCGAAGGAAATTACCGGCTTACAGATAATATTACTGTTACAGCTGAGGTAGCTAAATCATCATACCCGGTTTATGCCCGTGATTCGGCCGGAAAAACAAGTCTGCCTTCACAGATGCTCGAGATGAGCAACCGTTACAATGAAGCGTATTCGTTAAAGGCAGATGCATTTTTTCCAAAAACACAAACTACCGTACGCGGTACATTTAAAAGGCTGGGGGCGAATTTTCAATCGTTCAGCACTTTTACCGATGGCTCGGCGCAGACTGCCTGGAGTGCAGGTGTGCAGCAATTATTCTTTAAGCGACAGTTAACGGTAGCGCTTTCGGCCAATACAAACGATTTCAGTAATCCGTTCATCGGAAGTCAGTATAAAAGCACCACTGTTTTTAAAAGTATACTGGCCACCTGGCGCAGAGCCAAATGGCCGGTTATATCGGTGGGATATTTTCCCAGCAGCCAGATCACCAAATTGGGCGACGGTCAGTACAAAGAGAATCTCTTTTATACCCTTACCGGTAATGTTACCCATTCTTACAGTTATAATGAGCTAATGATGAGCTCTGCTCTTGTATATACACAATTTTACAACCGGTCGTCAGATTCAGGATTTGTATACTTCAATACAAAAAACCTGTTGCTGAGTCATTCGGTTTTTTGGCAACAATTCACGCTGCAAACAAATGCATCAGGTGCTTTTAACCAGGATTACCGGTTATATACGCTTGAAGGAAAAGGTTTGTACAATCTGAATAAATATGTGATGGTTGGAGCAGGGGTTAAGTTTAATCATCAAACGGTATTCAACATAGAACAACTGGGCTATTCAGCAGAAACGACGGTGCAGATTCCCAAATTTGGTCAGGTGCAGTTTTCGGCAGAAAAAGGATTTATTCCGGGTATGAATAAGCAACTGGTGCCAAATAATACAGGAAGGGTTACTTATTTTAAAACTTTTTGAACAGGTTAACTATGCATAAAAAATGGTTATTATTTTGTTTACTGCTACCGGGTATGTTACATATAACATATGCTCAGGTAAGCATGACACTGCAGGTTCCTCCTTCTGGTGTTTTAATAAAGAACCAGTTATGGAATATGGTGCTGGTAAATTCCGGCAACAGTACTGTGCTTGCAAGAGTAAGTCTCGTACTGCTGGATGTTCAAAATAACAACCAGCCCGTATTAACTGCTACTTCTGCTCCCGTTTCGATTGCTAATGGCGCCCGACAGTTACAGGCGCGTGACCTTGGCCCTATTCAATATGCGTATAGTATTCCGGCTTCGCGAATAGATATGGATCCCAATGGCATGTTGCCGGCCGGCAGATACCAGGCATGTTATACCGTGGTAAATAGTCAAAAGGGAAATATTACGCTGGTGGAAAATTGCATTCAGGTAAACGTAGATCCGTTGAGTCCGCCGTTATTGAATACACCAGCTAATGAAGATAAGGTAATCACTCCGTATCCGCAATTCACCTGGTTGCCACCAACACCTATAGGGTTGTTCAACGATCTGGCTTATGCGATGATAGTCGTAGAGGTATTGCCCGGCCAGGGCAAGGCAGACGCTATTCAACAAAATATTCCGGTAAACAATGCAGTATTTACGAAGGATCTGTTTTGGAATTACCCCGCTTCCGGAAGGGCGCTTGATACTGCACGTTTATATGCGTGGCGTATAGTAGCATTGAATAACGGAAAGGCGGTAGCCATGAGTGATATCTGGACATTTCGCGTGACTTCCATTAAGCCAGTCGCGTCTACCGTAATTGAAGCGCCTTATGTAGCCGTGAAGCGTGCCGAAGATGCATCTATTGCTACAGCAGGCAAGGTATTGCGTATAACGTATGATAATGCCGCAGCCGATTCTATAGTAACCTACACGATCACTGGTTTGGAAGATACCGGTAACCCGGTAGTGCAGGAAGGACAGCTGCCATTGCAATATGGACAGAATCAGTTGCAGATACCATTGCGGCAAAACAAAAAACTGCAGGAAAACAAAGTATATCTATTAAGATTTAAAAATAGCCGAAACGAAACGTGGACTGTTAAATTCACCGTGGATCGATAATCGTGAATCGTACATCGGCAACCGGCAAACATAAGACACCTCTTCAGGGGAAGGGGCAGTTCTGTACAACTATTAACAACCCTGAACTATGATATTGAGTTTAGCGCTGAGATTTCAAAAGCACATCGCATTATTCCTGGTAAGTATCCTGTTTGTTCAGCTAACCATTGCTGAGCGCATCGTTTTCAATCGCAACGGAAATTTCCGTTCTTACAAGGGTTATAATAGTTATGGAAGAAGCGGCAGCTTTAACAAGCCTGTTATTGCACCGGAAAATGGTAGCCTGTCAAATAAAGAACTATTAAACGAAAAGAGCAGCAGATTGCTCGACTCCCCCTTCACCGAAGCGGCGAAGAAGGAGGCCGACAATTTCATCGGCGGCCCTACGCAACCTGAAAGCCAGTCGTTTCAGTCGGTTAACAGCAATAACATGGTTGACCTGTTCTCAGGCGACTTCAGTTATAATATTCCTTTGCTTGATGTAGGTGGTTATCCGGTGAATATTGGTTATCACAGTGGTATTAGCATGGATGAAGAAGCGAGCTGGGTTGGGCTTGGCTGGAATATCAATCCAGGTTCCATTACACGAAATATGCGCGGTGTGCCGGATGATTTCAATGGTGGTACCGATACTATAAGAAAAGTATCATCCATTAAACCAAATATCAATTGGGGGATTACTGTAGGCGGAAGCGTGGAACTGTTGGGGTTGCCTGTAAAGGGCGCCGGTTCGGCAGCTGGTGCAGCGGGTGGTGGATCAACCGGATCAACAGGCGGATCGACTGGTGGTTCAACAGGCGGATCAACTGGTGGTTCAACCGGAGGTTCAACGGGTGGATCGACCGGAGGATCAACAGGTGGATCGACAGGTGGATCGACCGGAGGATCAACTGGCGGATCAACAGGTGGTGCTGCCGGTTCAGGTTCAGGCGGCAGTGGTTTGTCACTTTCGGTAGGGGCCAGTTTGGGATTATTCCATACAACCTATAATGGCTGGGGAATTGAGAAATCGATCAATGCTTCGTTGAATGCAGGCTCAAAATCGCATGGAGGCTTATCTGCCGGACTTTCTATTACCAATAATTCACAAAATGGCATTACTATAAATCCGAGTTTAGGCTTTAAATACAATTCGAATAAGGCGTCTGACAATGGCGGTAGTAGCTTTGGTGTGCAGATCTCATCTCCATACAATTCGCGAACCGGCTTAAAGGCCATACAAATGGGTCTTAATGCAAACGCTAAAAACAAAAATGGTAAATCAGCTTCCAGCGATATCGGTGGTTTAACATTTGCGTGGCCTACCTATACACCTTCTGTCAGCATGCCCACCACCAATTTTAATTTCAGTGTAACTGTTAAGCTGGGCACCACCATTAATGGTATTGATCCGAATTTGTATATAAGTGGTTATTACGGCAAAGATTACATTGCAGATGGCGATACCTCATTGGCTATTCCTGTATACGGTTATTTAAATTATCAAAACCTGGGAAATAACTGGGATGCCCTCACCGATTTTAATCGCGAAAAAGAGTTGCCTTACCGCGAAAAACCGGCTATCCCACACGTTGCTGTTCCTTCCTATACATATGATATATTTTCTATTTCGGGTGAAGGTACAGGTGGCAGCTTCAGGGCATACCGCGGTGATATCGGTTTTATTGCCGACCACCGTACAAAAAGCAAAACAATAACCGGTGCGGCTAGCATCGACCTGGGCGGTGGCAACCTGGTGCATGGCGGTGTTGACCTTAACGCGAATTATGCCGTTACAAAAGCCGGGCCATGGGAATCGGAAAACCCTATAGGCAACACCATCGGTTTTCGCAATAACGAAGGGCTTTTTGAAGCCGTTTATTTCCGTAACCCGGGTGAAAAAGCAATTAATACAACCGCTTATTACGATGCCATCGGAGGAGACGATGTGGTAACACCCGCTTTATATCAAAGCAGCAAAAGCAGTCCCACAATTTTAGCTTCGAATACACTTAATAGATACAGTGGGAAAAAGAAGGTGGGTAGTATAGATATCAATAAAGCTACCGCAGTACGCAATACCCGCGACAAACGCGCACAGGTGATCTCGTACCTGACTGCTGCGGAGGCCTCTGTTGCAGGGCTTGATAAATACATTTACCACTATAACATTAATAAGTTTGCTTCACGCCAGTGTGAAGATAATTCAACAGAAGACGGAGTGGGCGTTGGTAAGGGCCTGATGGGTTATTATTATCGTAATACCGCTTTGAAGGGTAAATACAATCAGCGACTTGACAGTGTTGTTTATTTTAACTGGGATAAGAACAGTCCTATGTGGAATCAGAAGGGCGGCACAAGCACATCATCGGATGATAGAACTTTTCCGGGAGATTATTTTTCGGTGCGATGGCTCGGACGATTGAAAGCCCCTGTTTCCGGCACATATGCATTTGGAATTCGGCATGATGATGGTCTTCGTTTCTGGATCAATGATTCGTTGCTGCTCGACTTATGGCGGCCTGGTTCGGGCCGTAGTGGATGGGATACCGTTCGCCTGAACCTGGTAAAAGACCAGTTTTACAATGTAAAGATTGAGTATTATGATAACGCAGGATATGCTATATGCGACTTTGCCTGGAGAAGGCCTGATCAGCTCGATCATGCCTTTGATAAAGATCATAAAGATAAAGTAGAAGGGAAATACCTGTTTCCGCCCAAATATTTCGATACTACAGAGGTAAATGACACATTGGTGCGGGAAGACCGCATAAATAATTTCCGTAAAAGCACCCATATATCACAGATAGACGTACTGAACTCCGATGGTCGAAAATACATTTACGGGCTACCCGTATATAACATTTTGCAGAAAGAGGTAAGCTTTTCGGTAAAAAAGGAAGATGGCAAGCAAAACACGCTGACTGGTTTGACAGGCTATTCGGATGATGAAAGCAGTACAAAAAACCGAAGTGGTAAAGAGGGATACTTTACAAAGGAAGAAATTCCTGCTTATGCCCACACCTTTTTGCTTTCGGGTATTTTGTCGCCCGATTATGTGGATATAACCGGTAATGGTATTACCGACGACGACCTGGGTGATGGGGTAAAATTCAATTATTCAAAAGGTGCAGGTATTGCGAGTCCTTTTGAATGGCGCGCGCCGTATTCAACAGGTAATGCCAATTATAACGAAGGACTTAAAACCTATGACCGCGACGATAAAGGGCATTATATCTATGGTAAAAAAGAGCTATGGTATCTTAATTCCATTGAATCTAAAACCATGATTGCCACTTTTACGTTGCAACATCGCGAAGACCTGTTGGAAATTGATGAGAAAGGCGGCAAGAAAAATGGTGGCAAGGCTTTTTGCCTGAAACAAATTGATCTGTATTCAAAAGCCGATTTTCTGGCGCATGGTCCTCAAAACGCTACGCCTATTAAAACGGTACATTTTGATTATAGCTACGAACTTTGCCCTGGTGTAAACCAGCCTGTAAATGAGTCGGGTAAACTGACGCTTAAAAAGATCTGGTTTACGTACAATGGCAATAATAAAGGAGAACTGAACCCTTACCTGTTCAATTATAATAATAATAATCCGCGGTACCGGACCAATGCTACCGATAAATGGGGCACCTATAAAGACCCTGCACAAAATCCAACAGCAACCGCCGGCAATCCGTTTACCAATGCAGATCATCCTTATTCATTACAGGATAGTTCATTGGCGGCTTACAATGCCGGCGCCTGGATGCTCGACTCAATTCAACTGCCATCGGGTGGACGCATTAAAGTAAAATATGAGAGCGACGATTATGCGTATGTCCAAAACAGGCGTGCTACGCAAATGATGGAACTGGCAGGATTTGGTTCAAGCCCTGATGCCACTCCAAGCGAAAGATTATATTCTCCTGAACTCAGTTCAACCGATTACCTGTATGCGTTCGTAAAAGTTCCTGTTGCTGTTAATACAAAGCAGGAATTGTTTGCCCGTTATCTCAACGGCCTGAAAAAATTATATTTCAGGTTACTGGTAAAAATGCCTTCTGATGATTGGGGAAGGGGATCAGAGTATGTGCCCTGTTATGCAGAACCCGATGTAGCAGCCGGTAATTGGTATGGAACAACAGCAAACAATCCGAATATTATATGGATTAAAATAGGTGGCGTAAACAAAAGTTCCGATGGCGGCGGTTCTTTAAGCCCGTTAGCCCAGGCCGCGCTTAATTTCCTTCGCCTCAATTTGCCTTCAAAAGCCTATCCCGGTTCAGAGGTAGATGATAACATGAGTTTTATGGATGGCGTGAAAGTTCTTTCAACGCAGATCTCCAATGTCATCTTCCTGTTAAATGGATTTGGTAGAACAGCACGAACCCTGAGTTGGGCTGCCCATACAAACCCTTCACGTTCATATGTTCGGTTAAATTGTCCAACCTTGAAAAAAATTGGCGGAGGACTTCGTGTAAAATCTATTCAGATTTACGATCACTGGAATGCCATGACGAAGAAAAAGGAAACGGTGTATGGCCATGCCTATGATTATACTACCATACAATCAGTAAACGGAAAGCCCACCAGAGTGAGCAGTGGAGTAGCTGCATGGGAGCCTGCTATTGGTGCAGAAGAAAATCCTTTTCATTTACCTATCGAATACCAGGACCGTGTGTCGGCACTGGCTCCCTCAGCCGGGCAGTACAGTGAAGAACCGTTGGGTGAAGCATTTTTTCCGGGCGCTTCAGTTGGTTACAGTAAGGTACGGGTTCATAGTATGAATGCCAGGAAAACACGTTCGGCGAATGGATACTCAGAAACAACATTCTATACTACTTACGATTTCCCAACCACATGGGATTGGTCGATGTTGGATAATGATACGAAGAAACGTTACAGACCATTGCTAAAAAATTTCCTTCGTATCAATTCACAAAGTTTTCTTTCTATATCGCAGGGTTTTAAAATAGAACTGAACGATATGAACGGAAAAATGCGTACGGAAGCTACGTATTCCGAAATCGATTCGGTTCATCCTGTTTCCTATACCGAAAACTTTTACCACGTCGACAATCAGTCGGTACAATTTAAACACCTGAATAATGTAGTTACTGCCATCGATCCGAATGGAAATGTTGACACGGCCGCCACTATTGGTAAGGATGTAGAGTTAATGGCAGATATGCGTGATCAGACTTCTATTTCAATAGGTGGTAACCTGAATGTAAATGCGGATCTGTTTCAGGTGGGCGTTTTCCCGATTATCATTCCAAGTCTGTTGAACCTGTTCCAAAAAGAAACCAATCAGTTCCGGTCAGCTGCTATGACCAAAGTAATTTACCGGTATGGTATTATCGACAGCGTAGTACATATCGATAAGGGCAGCAAGGTTTCATCAAAAAATATGATGTACGATGCTGAAACTGGTGATCCCCTCCTGACCAGAACACAAAATGAGTTCAATGATCCGGTGTACCAATTCAGCTATCCTGCGCACTGGGTGTATAAAGGGGTGGCCCCGGCTTATCAGAATATCGGCGCGCTACTTAAACACCTGAAAGTAAAAAATGGTAAAATAATAGACGGACTTAATAAGCCCGATACTACATTTCTTACTGCCGGTGATGAATTGCTGATCTATAGCAAACAAACCATCAGCACAACAAATTGCAACGACAGTGTAGCGTCGTTTGCCAACAACTACAAACTGTGGGTAATTGATTCGAATGCAGTACGTGGCGGACCACAACAATTATTTTTGGTTGATAAAAACGGAACTCCTTTTTCAGGAAACGATGTAACTATAAAAGTTATTCGCTCAGGCCACCGCAATATGAGCGGTGCCGTTGGTTCAGTAAGTTCTTTGCGAAATCCACTGGTTAAAGATGCTGAAGGCAAATATCGTTTAGTATTTGATGCCAATACCGGCGTGTTGACCGCAGAGGCGAGTGAAATGGGACAATACTGGAAAGTAAATGATAAAAGAAAATCAGATATACGCGAAGATTGTGTGCCTACATCACGCGACAGTGCCATTTTTGCTGCCCAGGCCTGTTCATGTATGAAACCATTCTTTGACTATCTCATTGCATCACGCAATTTATTTATATCAAAGGCACGAAGAAAAACGGTGGGAATGCTGGCAAGCGATGCGCAAAGTAAAGGCTACCCGATCAATTTGAATGCCTGCCCGATTTTACAGGCGAATCTGAATAAAAGATTTTATGCATTAAGTCCGATTCCCAACTTCCCGATATATCAGGCGAGGGTAGGGGACGAAGTAGTGACCCTTGGCAGCCCAACGGGTGCTGTACAAACATTTTATGATTTAACTACAAGCGCCTGTACAAATCAGGGAGTTGTTTACAAAAATCCAAATATTATAATCCCTAAACCCGATACGGTAACAGTGCGCATAGCACCTGATTTTTCGGCGAACCTGCTTTCCAACAGGAATTGCCCATCATTCACCGACTCGCTTACAAAAATCGATTCTGTTTCTGATCGCCTGATTGTAGAAACCAATCTGAATTTGGGCGGGTATGAACGCAATGCTATTTCTATCATGAAGTTCAACCAGCTCAGGCAAATTCCGGATGGAGTTGATATTTTATCCGCAAAGCTCATCTTACAGGCCGATCAGCGTGGACATTATGGAACGATGTGGCCTAACGCCAACTCCACCAACCTGGTCGACAGTATGAGTGTATCATTGGCGACGGCTGGTTGGAATCCACAGGTGTCATTAGACCAGGTGCACAGTCAAACTGCTAACAGCAGCTGGCACCGCGAAGTAAGAAAAGCAGTACCGTTCCAAAACGACACCATTAATGTAATAGATTATTTGAATGGTTACCGCAACAATACCTATGTTTCAGGCACCTTCATTCTTACACAGGGTTCACAGGATTTACATGGGGCAAATGCAGGTTCTTCTACTGCAGTGCCTCCTTATATGCAAGGCGGTTATGGAAATTATTATTCCACTTACTATTCGCAACGGTATGCCGATCAATCGAAGTGGCCGGTGATGGAAGTTACTTACGTGGCGCTGCCTGAAGTGCCTGATACCATGGGCGCTGTACTTCAGTTTAATGCTACGATCGAGTGTACCGATTTCACAGGCCGTCTTTGCTATAGTGCTATTACAGATACATCTGTAAATCCATATCAGTACGGCATTCTTGGTAATTTTCGATCGCATCGCAGTTATATATATTATGGCAGGCGTGCAGAATCGGATCCTTTACAACCGGTGAATACACGCACCAATGGTACCATAAAAGATTTTGCTCCTTTCTGGAAATTGCAGGATAAACAGTGGGTGCCATCTTATGACACTACCCGCTGGGTATGGAACAGTCAAGCGACCTTATTTAACCGCAAAGGTTTTGAACTGGAAAATAAAGATCCGTTGGGTCGATATAACGCTGGCATATATGGCTATGGCTTAACCCTGCCAACCGCTATTTTAGAAAACAGTCATTATCAGCAAGGTGCCTATGAAGGTTTTGAGGATTATGGATTTGTTGCAAACAATTGCGATACGTTTTGTACCGAAACGCGGCCATTTGATTTCTCTGCATATCAGAGCGATTTTACTACCATACAAACGCATACAGGTTTATATAGTCTGAAGGTAGATGTAGATAATACAGCGAGCGTTAGTGCTGATCTGAAACCAGCTGCAGATGCAGATGTTGCCCAGCTTACGTCTTCTTTGGTTTCTGATGCGTGCGTAGGTTCAACCCTTAAAGGCATGTTGGCATCTAAAAACACCATCATACCGGGCTTTGCACCGCTGGCCGGTAAAAAAGTGATCATAGGAGGCTGGGTGAAAGAAGACATCACATGTTTGTGTAAAAGCTATACCCGTAACCATATTCTGGTCAATTTTATTCAGGGCGGAAATACATCTACAATAGAATTAAGTCCTTCAGGCAATCTGATAGAAGGATGGCAGCGCTACGAATCCATTGTTGATATTCCTGCGGATGCTTCTAAAATGACTATCATTCTGCAGGCATCCGACTCGGCGGTTACATACTTCGACGACATCCGCGTACATCCTTATAACGCGCAGATGAAATCGTATGTATACAATGCAACCAATCTGCGACTTGTGGCAGAGCTGGATGAAAACAACTATGCCAGTTTTTATGAATACGACGACGATGGTACGCTGATCAGAATGAAAAAAGAAACCCAACGTGGCATACAAACGATTAAAGAAACAAGAAGTGCATTGTTGAAGGAATGATGAAGTTGGTACTCAGAAGTTTGAAGTCAGATGTATGAAAGTTCGAAAGTTGAAAAAAATATAAAACGAGAAACTCTTTATATGAAGAAGGTATTTATCCTGGTAATATTGGCCGGTTTGATGCTGGTGAATAAACTTGCTTTGGCAGCGGATTCTACAACAGCCTGCAAAGCCTTTATGGAAAAAGTGCAACAGGCCTATCAGAAGGCCGGTTACTTAAGCTTTAATGTGTTGTACCGGTATGCCAATAATAGCCAGCCAGGTAATTACATCGATACGATGTCAGGTGAAGTGGCTATGGATAAAAAACGAAGCCGTTTTGTGATTGATGATGTTGAAACCGTTAACAACGGTACATATTCTATCAGGGTAATGAAGGAAGATAAACTGATTTATCTGTCCGCAGCTTCATCTGCATCTGTTGTTATGGATCCTGTGCACATCATGGATTCGGTACTGGCTCATTTACAGGGAGTACGAATGCAAATTGAACACGGCAAAGAGGTGAGCTCATTAAATATATTCTTTCCACCGGGTCAGCAATACAAACGTATTTCCATGACCGTCAATGAATCGACCGGATATTTTCAGAAAGTAGTGTATGAATTGTATACCGAAGGGTTGGTGACGCAGGATCAGATGGCACAACCTGGCAACACCGGTCAATACCAAACGGAAGGGCGGGTAGAGGTGCTGTTCAGCAATTACAAGCGCGGGCAGTTTAATGATTCGGTGTTTGAGGAAGGTCTCTATTTTACCCGGCTCGGAAAAGGCAACTATCAACCATCTGAAGAATATAAAGATTACCAGATTTTTTTGGCTTCACCGAGCCTTTAAAAGCTGAATGCAAGACGTACCCGGAAAAACAAATAACCCAAAACCAAAGACTACCGGATTCAAATGCAGACCATTAACCGTATACTATTACTGATTAGCCTTATTTGTACTGCGGCATTTGCACATGCAGGTGAAGGAGGGGGTATTGTGGCAAGAGCTGTACTTGATGGCAGTAAGCACCAGTTGCAAAAAGATTCTTCGAGTACCGTGCAGGATTCGGCCTTTTTCAATGCCTCGGGCATGGGTGTGGATACCGGCTATTTGGTGCAGAACGTGATCACACTAAAGATCAATGAATCGTCGCCGCTATACCTGCGCACAGCCTTTACGGCTACGTTGAAGCTGGCGATTGCGTACAGCAATGGTAATGATACAGCTTCTTTAATAAAGGATTTTACGATCAACTACGATTCAACCAAAAGTTATAATGCCAACAACAGCTTTGTGTTTTACGGGGGAAGAAGGGTTACTGTAAAAGTGTTATCGGTAACTACCAATGCAACCTGGGATGTGGCTTCGGTGCTGTTGGTTGAAAACCAGTTGACGGCCAAGCCAAAATATATTTTCTCGTGCACCAATACGGTAACCAGTATTACCGTAGGTACCTCTGCCGGCGATGAACTGCCGGTAAACTGGACTGCTGTACGGGGAGCCGATCAATACGATGTGGAATGGACCTACATAGATGCTTCTGCAGTTGCCAGTGGCCGGTATAACGGCGCCACCGGTCTTGATGCGGCAAAGATCTTTTATCATAATGCTACACGCATCTCTACCAGCGATAACTCATACAACATACCGTTGATTTACGACAATAATGGTACCTTGTTTATTCGCGTTCGTCCGGTGCAGATCGGTGATGCCAATGCCATGACAACGGCAATCTGGAGCTCGCAAGCGAGTCCTTCAATAATGGGGCAATACCAGTTTACGGGTCATGAGCGATTGCTGAATTGGCAATCGAACATCAGCTTTGCCGAAGAGGGCAAAAGAAAAATAGTTGTACAATATTTCGATGGAAGTTTACGCGGCCGCCAAACCGTTGCCAAAGATAATACCACGAACAATACGATCGTTGCAGAAACATTTTATGATTACCAGGGAAGACCCGCCATTCAGGTAATGCCTGCCCCTTCACTCAAAAACGTGATTCAATATACAGCCGGTTTTAATGTAAGCATCAATCACCCGGAGTACAGCCAAAGTGATTTTGATACTTTATACAGCCCGGAACTCTATTGCAGTGCGCATGCAGCGGCGATGACCGACACATCGGGTGCCAGCCTGTATTATTCGGCCAATAATCCCAATAAAAAAATCGGGATGAACCAGTTCATCCCCGATGCGCATAAATATCCATTTATAGAAACGGAGTTTACCCAGGATAATACGGGCCGCATCAGCCGGCAGGGTGGGGTAGGCCCCGATTTTCAGTTGGGAAGTGGTCATGAAACAAGATATTTTTACGGAACGCCCGATCAAAACGAACTTGATGCCTTGTTTGGCACCGATGTGGGCGATAAGTCGCATTATTTTAAAACTATGCTGCGCGATCCCAACGGCCAGTACAACGTGAGTTATGTAGATATGCATGGCCGTACGATTGCTACCGCTCTGGCGGGCAATGCACCGGCGGGTATGGCCGCATTGCCATCGAATGTGAAGACCATGATCACCGAGAATCTGGCCGATTCGGGTTCACGGTTTTTGCAGGACTGGGGCATGGTAAATCAGAAGTCACTGGTGGTTCCCATGGCCGATACGTTTAATTTTACCTATAAGTTAGATCCTGGGGCTTATTCTGAAAAAGGTTGTGAACAGCAAAATATCTGCTACACCTGTCTCTACGATTTACAAATAACCATCA
>CBIHPP010000022.1:0-148719 GCA_966212235.1 uncultured Niastella sp.
AGTTGGTTAGAATGCCGCCCTGTCACGGCGGAGGTCGCGGGTTCGAGTCCCGTCCGGTCCGCAAAAAAGGATCATCAGCAATGGTGGTCCTTTTTGCATTTTACGCCACTTTACTTTTAGAGGGATTTGCGACGAGACTTCATCAAATTATCTTCACCGCTTTTTGTGCGTCTTTTAGCTACTAATGCCGGCGTATACACAATAAACAATAAAAGTAGCCCACCGGGAGTTTAATTACATAATTTTCGAATTCAACTTATTGAATATATTATAACATGAGTACACCTGTTCAACGTCTTAAAATTGGCGAAGGGAAAATAAGCGGCTATTCGTCGATATTCCTTGGTTTACTTTCCCTGACTGGCGTTATTTGTTTTAAATATCCGGAATGGCTCACCACACCACAATTCAGAGAAATATACACAGGGGAGTCTATGAAGATCGTGTTGACGGCTACCATCATTGCCTCTTTTCTCTTTGCGCTCATCAGTTTTGTACTTAGCAAACAAAAGAAATGGGCCCTCACAGGACTGCTCATTTGTATCCTGGCCATAGTTTTCGGAGGTTTACAGGTACAGGGCCGGTCAGTTGAAAAGAACAGTTGGCACCTGGGCGTTGACTGGTTATTGCTTGACCTGTTGCTAATGGCCGTGATCTTTGTTCCCATTGAAATGGTATTCCCTAAAAACAGGCAACAAAGCAAGTTTCACGAAGAATGGAGAACCGACCTGCTTTATTTTGTTATCAGCCATTTGTTCATTCAGTTCTTTGGAGTGATCACACAGAAGCCAGCAAAACTATTTTTTGGATGGGTCGGATTGTCAGAGATCCAGCAATGGGTGCAACAGCTTCCGTATGTTATTGAGCTTTTCTTCGCCTTCCTGATCACCGACCTTTTTCAATATGCCGCCCATCGCTTTTTCCATTCACACACTTACCTGTGGCGCTTCCATTCCGTACACCATTCCACAAAAAATATGGATTGGCTGGCCGGATCAAGGACCCATTTTGTAGACATCTTTGTAACTCGGTCCATGACCTTTATTCCCCTGTACGTTTTTGGATTTTCGGAGATCACTTTTAATACCTATATAATTTTCATGGCCATCCATGCGGTGCTCATTCATGCCAACACCCGCATCAACTTTGGCTTCTTGAAATATATTTTTGCTACGCCCCAATACCATCACTGGCACCATTGCGAAGACCCCAAATACTACGGCAAAAACTTTGCAACCATATTTCCGTTTATTGATAAGATATTCGGCACTTACTATCTGCCAGGCAATACCTGGCCCGAAGGCACCGGGTTGCACGAGACGCATTTCCCCAAAGGGTATATGAATCAACTGGTGTACCCATTTACCAAAAGTCCTTTTGATAAAAACCTTGATATGGAGAATGAATCAAAAAGGTAACTGTTCAGCGTTTAATTTGGTCTATAATCGGTTTAATTCATCCCGATCCCGATGTGTATGCCAGGAAATTCACAGGCAAATATGCTCATAGGCTTCTAAAAGGCATTGGTCATAACGTGCCTCAGGAAGATCCGAAAGCTTTTGCGGAAGCCGTTATAAAAGCAGATGGCTTTTCAAAATGATGAAGAGAGAAATAAGGAGGAGGCTGGATTACAGGGCCGGATTTTCACAAAATGCTTTTTCATGACAGATAAATGGCCGGTGAATCTTTCAATGTTTTGAGAATTATTTTCTTTGCTGTTTCATTTTGGTGCATAATGGCTGGCTGGGCTTCTCTTCCCAGCCATCTCACCAATTCCCGCTGGTGTGGATCGCCGAAAGAATACTTTGAAAAAAGTATTACTTCCACCTGGTTGTTGTCTTTCATATATTTTGTTATTTGAATGATTTATAAAAATTGATTGATTATGCATAAACAATACCGATCAGTATGTTTATAGATAAAAAAATTATGCTTTCAATTCGTTACGGATCATATTTTCTATACGGTCGAGGCAGGTATAAAATAGGTTACTATTTCCGGTTGCTTTTGCCAACATAGTTCCTCCCTCTATTAGCGACATATATTCTGTTGCAAACGCTGCAACATCAACCGAAGATTTTATTTCTTTTGCCTGAATTCCCTGGCGAACGATTGTTTCGATGTTTTTCTTCCATGTGTTGATACTTTTGGCCACTCTGTCCTTCAGGGCAGAATGGGTATCGTCAGCTTCTACCGCCGTGTTCAAAATGGGACAACCGCCGCGCTGGAATGAATTCTTTAATCCCGCCCTATAATATTCCACCATTTTCAGCAGCTTATCGATGGCACCCGATGCGTCTGATGTAGCTCCGTTTAAACCACTGTTCAGCAGGGAAACATTATAATCATATACTGCCAATGCTACCTCATCTTTATTCTCGAAATTCCCATATATACTGCCTTTGCTGAGACCCGTTGCCTCCGTCAAATCGGTTAAAGAAGTTCCGGCGTACCCTTTCCTGTTGAAAACGGTAGCTGTTTTTTCTACAATGAACTTTTTCGTATTTTCTGCTTTTGACATTTCCTTACTATTAAGACATCACAAAGATATACCGATTGGTATTTTTATTCCAAAAGTCTACCGTTATAGTTAGGTTAAAGCGCCAGGACACGGAAACCCAGGCTTATAACCCGTTGGTATTTATCCTTTTTATGAAAAACATTTGGGTAACTCAGAAGTTACCTATACATTTGAGTAACTTTAAAGTTACTTATTATGGAAAGAAGCATAAAACACACATTTTTCTATCCCCACCCGCCTGAAAGGGTTTGGGAATACCTGACGAAACCTGAATTGATGGAGTTATGGTTAATGAAAAATGATTTTCAGCCCATCGTAGGGCTTGACTTTCAATTCCGGACAAGCCCCATACCCAGCCTAAATTTCGACGGGATCTTCTATTGCAAGGTTTTAGAGATCGTTTCGTTTAAAAAGCTTTCTTACTCCTGGAAAAGCGGTCCTGGCGATGGCAAGATCACGCTTGAATCTATCGTTGTATGGAAATTGGAACCAACCGATAAAGGCACAGAACTTCACCTGGAGCATAGCGGTTTCGCGAAAGAAGAAAACCTTGATTTTTACAATGGTTTGATGCATGGCTGGCTGGAAAAATTCCAGAAGATCGCCGACCTTTTAAATACTGCACAACATGGCACAATCAACGCTTGACGCCTTCCAGGTGATTGGAGATCCCAGCAGAAGGCAGATGCTCATGCTGCTTTCGGAAGATAGTTTGACGATCAACAGCCTGGCTGAGAATTTCGATATGAGCCGTCCCGCCGTTTCAAAACATATCAAGATCCTGTACGATGCAGGATTCATTTCTATCAAGGACATCGGCCGGGAGAGGTATTGCACATTGAAAAAGGATGGCTTCGAAGAACTGCAGGCCTGGATCTCCTATTTTGACAAATTCTGGACATCGAAACTGAAAAAGTTAGAGATGTTATTAAATGAAAAGTCGCCAAATAAAAAAACAGACAAATGACAACGGCAATCTGATCACCAGAATAATTATTAAAACATTGAATTATGAATATAGGGATCATCGGTTCAGGCGAAATGGGGATCTGCCTGGCATCGAAATTTGTTAAAGGCGGACATTCGGTTTCGATGGCTAACTCCCGGGGGCCAGCGTCTTTAAAAAAAATTACGGAAGATATTGACGCTAAAGCAGCCATTGTGGAAGAAGCTACAAAAGACAAAGAGGTGATCATTGTTTCAATCCCTCAAAAGAATATACCAAACCTTCCCAAAAGCCTGTTCAAAGATCTTCCGGCGAACGTGGTTGTCATTGAAACGGGAAACTATTATCCGACCCTCCGCGATGGCGCCATACCGGCCCTTGATCAAATTGGAATAGACAGCCTGTGGGTTCAGGAGCAATTAGGCATTCCTGTTGTTAAGGTATTTAACTCCATTCTTGCGACAAGCATAAAAAATTTGGGTAAACCCAGCGGTGAAGAAAATCGTATCGCTATAGCCATTTCAGGTGACAATACAAAGGCAAAGGAAATTGTATTTCCTTTGATAGAAGAATTAGGCTTCGATCCTTTTTAACATAGGTACCATTACCCAATCATGGAAGCAACAACCGGGTTCTTCTATCTATTGCAGGGATCTCAATCTTGCTGCATTAATAAACCGGGTTGATGCCATGGGAACAGCGTGGTCTGAGATGCGGAATGTGATCATTGCAAAGCGGAAAGCCGACGAAGCACTCATGAAGGCAGACTATCCAGCCTATCTGAAAACCCTGCAGGACTAAAAACGGCTCCCTGCAACTGTATTATTCATACAATCCGATCTTTTTCTGCATTTGATGCATTTCCTGCTGCAATGTTTCTATACGCTCCAGCAAATGAAAAATGGTTTCTATGCCTTCCAGGTTTATATCAAGATCATAATGAAGCCGCACCATTTTTTCAAGCGAAGGAAGCTGCGTATCGGATATTGCCAGTTGTTCTTCCATGGTAGTAATGTTAACAAGGCCATGTTGCGCAAGGGATTCTATAAAAGAAATTTCTATGTGGTGACCGGCGCAGAATTCACTTGCTAATATTAGATGTTCGCTATTCATAGCAAATGCGTTTTATTTCATTTCGGATAGTTGTTTGAACAATTCCTTCTGTTTTTCTGTAAGGTTGGTAGGCAACTTAACTTTCAGGGTTACATACAGATCGCCGAACTGGCCTTCCTGCTTATAGACCGGAAATCCTTTTTCTTTAAGGCGGATCTTTGAGTCGTTTTGCGTTTCTGGTTTTATTTTTAATTTAATCTTGCCGCTGAGGGTGTCAATGGTAACTTCTCCGCCAAGAAGCGCCGTGTACAAATCAATGTCCAGCGGCAGGTAAAGATCATTGCCTACGCGCTTAAATGAGGTATTATTAATAATTGAAAATGTAATATACAGGTCACCGGCAGGACCGCCATTAACGCCTTCTCCCCCATGCCCTTTGAGCCGTATTTTCTGACCATCTTCAATGCCTGCAGGTATGGTGATGCGAATATTTTTTCCGTTTACCGTGATCGTTTGTTTATGTGTGGTATAAGCATCGCTAAGGTTTATTTTCAGTGATGCTTCATAGTCCTGCCCACGATACTTAGCCGTTCTACCACCACGGCTGCTCCGGGAATTCCCGCCAAACAGGGATTCAAAAAAATCGGAAAAGTCACCGTTACCAAAATCTTCTGAGGAGAATTGTTGTCCGCCCCCGCCAAATGGCTGCTGCTGACGGGAACTTCTTGCCTTTTCAAATTGATCGGCGTGTTCCCAGTCCTTCCCATACTGATCGTACTTTTTCCGCTTTTCAGGATCACTAAGCACTTCATTCGCCTCGTTGATCTGCTGAAATTTCTTATTGGCAGCAGTATCATTCGGATTCAGGTCCGGATGGTACTTGCGCGCCAGTTTACGGTATGCTTTCTTTACATCGTCCTGGGACGCATTTTTATCGATCCCCAGTATACTATAATAATCTACAAACTCCATAATGCCGGTTTTAACTCTTCTATTCTGTATGTTCGTAAATTTACTGAAAGAATTTAAGAATAACAGGCACGGATAAAGATTGAAGGTGTTGAGAGGCCTCCGCTTATGCCATGCCCCTATAAGATTGGCAATCAATAACTAATTTGTAGCCATGAGCGGGCGTAATTTTTGCAACTTATATAACTGATCATGGCAGAAATATCAGAAAACATTAACCTGTATGTGCAGCAAATTAAAACCGGTACAACCGATCCATTACCCTATGACCGATTAATGATCTATTATCGCAAGCAGAAAGAATACAGGAAAGAATTACAACTCATCAACCGTGGCCTGAAGGTTTTTGGCGACCAATTGAAACGGCAAGGCAGCCAGCTATTTTCGGCGGCCAAATCACGTACAACGGTTAAAAAGCTGAGTGATAAATTCAGTAAGTTATCCGGGTTAATGGATAAAAAAGGAAATCTGAAATTTATTCCCGAACCGCTTGCGCGATGGACGAAAAGAAAACAAACCGTTGAACAGAAAATTAAAAAAATTAAATCATGAGCCAGGCATTTGTAAAAGATCACGACGAGCAGTGGTTGCATGAAATACCGCCCACTACTACCGCTTTAATTATTTATCTGACCCGGGAAAATAACGGAGTCCGTGTATATGAAACTAAAAACGAGCCAGGTCCTGATGGAAAAACATTGCACCACATGAGCAATGGTCTTGCCTATTTTATCAATGACCAATCACAATGGGAAATCAAGTGGTGACAAACATATTGCTTCTATTAATCATGCAGACACTACTTTATCAAATAGGTTTTCTTCTCAATACCAATACCGGTCAGTTTTAATGATTTCCAGGAAGCAGGCAATTTTGATCTTACCTGAATAATACCTTTGGAAGTAATTTCAAGTCCGCCAAAGCCATTGAGCATCGCCTGTATCATACCACCTGCGCCGGTAGCAAAATATGGATTCGTTCCTCCGGCTGATTCGGCCAGAACGCCAAACGGTGGCAGTTCGTTGGGTTTGTATCCGTTCTTAAATGCCAGGAATGCTTTTTCTCCATCGCCAAGCCTTGTATACAATATGGAAAAGATGGCATGCGTCATGGCGGGCCCGCTCCCTACCCTGGTTTCATAATACGTAAGGTCTTTTTTTATAGCTGCGGTATCGGTTATCTCGTGGAGCGGATAGGCCAGCAGATTAACATCGGCCTGTTTGATATCTTCTCCTTTGTAGGTTTCATGCTCTTTGGTTATGCCATTGGGTAACTTTAAGATCGGAATATTTTGAGCTACCATTTCCCAATCAGGATCAGGTTTTATACCCAGTATTCTGGCAGCAGCGCCAGCGTTTTGCAAATTAGCTTTTGCAGCAGCGTTCGTAAAAGCATTGTTATCTACGTTTTCGGCCCACTCATCTGCAGCAACTACATTTTTAATATCATAATGGCCGGGGCCATTTCTTTCAACCCGGCTTGCCCAAAAATCGGCAGTGGCTGATAACAGCGGCCAGCCTTTTTCCTGCAACCATTGCTTATCCTGCGTAACACAATAGTAATTCCATGCGGCAAGGGCCACATCGGCAGTAATGTGGTGTTCAAACGGACCGCTCAATGCCCAAACCGGTGTTTCTTCTACACCACTATCGGCACTTTCCCAGGGGAACATGGCTCCCTTATAGCCATGTGAAAAAGCGTTTTGCCGGGCGGCCACCAATCGCTGGTAACGGTATTCAATCATCGATTTGGCTATTTCAGGATGCAATACCAATAGAGCAGGAAACATCCATAATTCTGTATCCCAAAAAACGTGACCGTTATAACCCAATCCCGATAAGCCCATGGGCGATGGTGAATACGCCGTACCTGCCCGGGAAAATGAATACAAATGATACAACATGCTGTGCACATCCTGCTGTGTCTGGGCATCGCCTTCGATGGTAATATCGCTTTTCCAAAGTTCGTCCCAGGCCTTGTTGTGGAATTGCACCAGGCGGTCGCGGCCCTCCAGTTTGGCGAACATCGTTAAACGTTCAGCCTGGTTAAGCGGATCGGCATCATGCGCCGAAGTAATGGATGAACCGGCAACAGCAAATTGGTAGGTTTGTCCGGCAGCTACGGTCTTGCCAAACTTCATCAGGTGTAAATTATTATCCCACATTTCATGGATCACCCGTGGTTCCTGCCCATGCGTTTCATTGAATAAAAAAGTATTCGAAGCGCATAATTGCAATTTGCCCGTAGGGCTTTTTGCTGTGGAGGTAAGCAAACTGATGGTTACATGCGGCCGGTCAATTTCGTTATAATAATTCTGCACTTCTTTCAGGGCATCCGGCGCTTCCATGACGCTGGCCACGGTAATATTAATGGGCTTTTTTGCGGTGATGGAAACGTCCATCAACACAGTAAAGGGCAGTTGCCGTAAAGAGTAATACGTGTATTTAACAGATGCTTCATCACCAACATCGAATGTAGTGGAGAATGCCGCATGCTGCATATCCAGTTCCTGCTTAAAGTTGTTGATGTTTTTAACGTCGATCCTTTGGCTGTTGATCTCCAGGTACATGTTCAGCAGGTTAAAGCTGTTCAGGAAGTTACTCACGCGACCTCTTCCATACAGATCGTAAGCGCCTGCCAGTACCACATTCTTTACCTTGAAAGGCTCCGGCGAGGAAACGATCCCGATCATACCATTGGCAACAGTAACGCCGTAATAGTTTGCCGGGTCAATGGTTGTCGCCGTTTTTTTCCAGGGGTCTATAGTTTGCGCCTGGCAAACACTATTGGTGAATGTTGAAAAAATGATGTAGATGAGCAATCGTTTACGAACCTGGCATATGGCTTTCATAACTTATAATTTGATGGTCAGAATAACATCATATTGTAAGTTATGAAATATTAACAACCATCTAACCCTTTATACAACGCACAGAAAGTCCGTGTGAATGTAGATTGCTGGTAGTAGAAGAGGCTGCACTTGAATTTGAAAAATTAATGGACCAGGCGTTAATGGTAGTACTTTGAAACAAGGTCGAACTCCAGTATGCACCATTCGACAGCGTATTTGAAAAAGCACCATTGAAAATTCGAGCACCCCCGGTTGTTATATTTAACTGAGTATATGCATCCTGTAATACACCCAGGCTTTCGGCTTCCCATTCCACTTTGGTTGGCACATGCCAGCCTGCAGGACAAACATTGTTTATGCCACTGCTGAGTTGCCATAAATTGGCATTTTGTGGATTGCGCCAGTCAAATGGGGCAGCCGTAGGTGTTATAAAAAGCGCATTACCGGGATTATCTGTCGATGATAATGCAGTAGTAGAACCATTTACGGCTGCCGTTGCCATGGTAGAGGCCGCCCGGTTGATAAGCTGGTGCCCGTCTGCACCCCTTCCCCACTGAAATAGATCGCCTTCATTCCGCCAGTCGTCATAAGCAATAGGTGCATTGGGAGCACCCAGGTTACGATCGAGCCATTTACGACCTGTAACGATGCTGGTAATTACGCCGTAGGTTACGCTTTGTCCGTTATAGATAAACGTAACCGATGTGATCGCCGGCGCACCTACCGGACCTACCCAATAAGATTTGAATTCCGCACCAGGACTGGTACCAGCCAATGTCCTGGGTGTAACACCCACTCGTAGAAATTTTCCCTGATTGGCTGCCGTTACGAGATAAGTATTGTTGGTAGCGTTGGCAATAGTTGTTATGGTTCCACCGGTTGTATCGTTAGCTACATACCATTGGAAAGTAGTACCGCTTTCGGGATTCTGCTCAAGGTCAAAGTAGGTATAGCCGGCCCTTAGGACTTCAGCTACCTTTACACTTCCGGTAATGGTAACATCCAATGCTAACGGGGCTGCATTGGCGGTGTTAAAGCTAACTACATTGCCATAGGCCGTTCCCACGCTGTTGATAGCATAAGCCCGTACGTAATAAGTTGCGCCCGATTGAAGGTGGGTCATATTACCGGTAATGCTGCTATTGGCGATGGTTGTTTTGGTAGTATCGTCGGTAATAACAGGTAATTGGTTGGTCTTGCTCCAACAGATACCGCTGGCAGTTACAGTTGCGCCTCCATTATTGGCAATGATTCCCCCGCCGGTTGCGGTTGTAGAAGTAATAGCAGTAACAGGAACTGTTATAACCTGCGCCAGTGTTGGTGGTTCTACAGGTGGTGAATCGTTTTTCTTTTTACAGCCAGCGACAATCAGCAAAGACATTCCACAGATCAGGGATGCATATTTAATAATGGTCATATGTAGTTGAAGTTATTGGTCATCGTGTTATACGACAACTTTGCAAATGTAGATGCCTTACTTCAATATTTTACACCGCATTCCCATACCAATTTTTATTAATAAACTTTATTATTAATTGATCATAGAGTAGTGCTACGCGTTATTCAGGAAGGAAATGAATGGTGGCAAATTGTATGACCATAATTATCGACCAACTCTCTTTTGCAGGTGCTCAGGATAACGGGCGCCTTGCACAGCGGACAGGGAAAAAGCGGTATCAATTTCGCTGAGATCTGTTGTACTCAATTCAATATCGGCAGCACCCAGGTTCTCTTCTAATCGATGCAATTTTGTTGTGCCCGGAATAGGTACAATCCATGGCTTTTGCGCCAGTAGCCAGGCAAGGGCTATCTGCGCAGGTGTTGCGTTCTTTTTGGCGGCTATGTTTGCCAACAGATCGACCAACGTCTGATTGGCCTTCCGGTTTTCTTCGCTAAAGCGGGGAACAATGTTCCGGAAATCGGTGCTGTCGAATTTTGTATCTGCATTAATTGCACCAGTTAAAAAGCCTTTGCCAAGCGGACTAAATGTGACGAAGCCTATCCCCAATTCTTCCAATGTAGGAATGATCTCATTTTCAGGTTCCCGCCACCACAAAGAGTATTCACTTTGAAGTGCTGCTACCGGTTGAACGGCATGTGCCCGGCGAATGGTTTGTGCCCCCGCTTCGGAAAGACCAAAATGTTTCACCTTACCTGCTGCGATCAGATCTTTTACTGCACCGGCCACATCTTCAATTGGTACATTTGGATCAACCCGGTGCTGATAGAACAATTCAATACGATCAGTTTGTAACCGTTTGAGCGCTGCTTCGGCAACAGCCCTGATATTTTCCGGACGGCTATCCATACCCTTACTCGGTTCACCAGCTACGAAACCGAATTTGGTGGCGATCACTACCTGATCACGAAACGGAGCCAGCGCTTCTCCCAACAATTCTTCATTAACAAAAGGACCATATGCTTCTGCAGTGTCGAAGAAGGTGACGCCACGTTCGAATGCGGTGCGTATCAGTTTAATCGCATCCTGTTTATTGGTTGCCGGTCCATACCCAAAACTCAATCCCATGCAACCCAGACCAATGGCAGAGACTTCAAGGCCGCTGCTTCCCAATTTTCTGTATTTCATACTTTTTAAATTTATCTACGCGAAGGTCCACACGATTTCTTAGCCGGTGGTTATATCGATTACGGGAATACCTACCAATATCACTGATTATATTTATCAGGCTGTATAAACATGGGGAGAAACAGCGATTTGGATCTTATATCGTCTTTCTGAAAGAAGTAAAATGTGGCGATCTGATAAAAAAAGAAACGCGTAGGGCACACGCCCAATGAATACCGGACGCTTAATTGAATAGCTTATCCTTTGTAGCTGTTGTATTCTTCATCTGTTACCGGTTCTAACCAATCTGCCGGCCCTAAACCTGAATTGGGACCGATAGCAATGTGTGTGAACTCGCTGTCAGGCGTAGCCCCATGCCAATGTAAAATACCAGGTAAGATCTGAACGACATCGCCTTTACGAAGTAACTGTATGTCTTTTCCTTTTTCCTGGAAATAACCTTCACCATCGATGCAGACTAATATTTGTCCGCCCTTATGGGTATGCCAGTTGTTACGGCAACCGGGTTCAAACACTACATTGGCTACGGTGGTATTGAATGCTGGATTTTGCGGTACCAACATTTTTATAAAAGCAGTTCCGGTAAAGTAATCGGAAGGGGCTTTATCGCCTTTAGGGAAGATAGCTTCTTTATTTTCTGGCAGGTTCATAGCTATATGCTTTAAGTAGCAAAGATAGCCTTCGATCACCACTTAGGAGTTTCTCACTAACATAAAACCCTGGCAGCCGCTTCTACAAGCTGTTGCATACCGCTTATCTCAAATGGGGATGGTTCGCGTTTTTCTCTGAAATATGTACCGAAAGTTCCCAGCACCTTGCCAGCGGGATTTTTAATGGGCATACTCCAGGCGCCAGTGAAACCCAGGGCCATAGGTAGATGACGAAGTTCCGCCCATTTATTATCGGCCTTAAAGTCTAACGTAATCACCATGGTACCCGTAGCGGCAGCAGCAGCGCAGGTGCCAACATTCGGATGTGGTTTCAGACCATCTATGGCAGTGAGATAATCATAAGGAAGTTGTGGAGAAGCGCCATTACGCAACCGCCCTTCTTTATCAAGTAGGAGAATAGAACAAACTGCTCCATCACCTGCCATCTTTTCGGCGGCGGTCACAAGACTGATCAATATTTTATGTTGTGGAATTCCGTTGTCCTGCATATGAATCGCATCCATCACAGCATGTTCAACATCCACGGTCATCATGTCATTCATATCGTAAAGATACGAAAAATCAATGGCCTGCTTCATACATGAAAGCATGTAGATTCAATCAGGACTGGCTATTCCATTAATAAAAAAAGTAATAATAAACCAATAACCCTTTTATCATTTGATATTACCTCTTGATCAATTAACACAACCGCTTCGCTGAATTGCGATGAAGCTCGTTTGAATTGCGATGAGGCTCGTTCATATGCTTTTTTGTTTAGCCATTTGATATCGGGGTTTTGACAAACGATATTTCATAATAACGAGTGATATTATGGACTTTTCATTTCATATTGCTCACGTTGTAATTGATTTTAAGGTTATCGAAAAGGAAATTATACTTATCATCATTGATGCTATGGACGTAGCAATGAATACTTGAGATATAGCAAGCGGTATTATGCAGACAGCAATAGATATCAAGCCTATCGCAACCAACTCAAACGCTGCGCACCCAAACTATGATCATCGCAATCGTGTTATTACGTTTAGCCATTTGATATTTGTGTTTTGACAAGCGATCAATCATCTTCGCAGATCATCCGGCACGCCTGGTCATTGAAATTTCCCTTTGAGCAATTGAGATTATGTTTGCACCAATCGATTTCACCCTTATCATTATCAATATTACCCATACTAAAAGTGATTTCTACCAGATAGCAAGCAATCTTTTCGTTACAACAATCGATGGATAGGTTTCATCAAGCGATCATGCCGTAATTTCATCCGATCATCTCATTTCTGTGATCAAGGCATGACCTGCTAAAATTGAAACAAGCCCGATCGTCAATAATATGATAGCATCTTCTTGCGTTACGGCAACTTACCGGATTGTTGCTGAAGTCTAAGCCTTTTTTCCACCTTAGATTCGTAGAACTTCGCCTTTTCAATTTTATCCCATGTACGATAAATATCTGCAACGATCTTTAATTCGTCAATGGAAATATCCTTTTCATCTTTTTTCAGAATATCCGAGATCGTTTTGTTCTCCTCTTTTAATAATCGAATTTCTTTGCGGCATTTCAGGCAGTTGACGGGTTCGGAATCGATCCAGAATTTGAGCTGTTCATACCAAAGCTTCTTTTCTTCTTTGGTGAATGTAAATTCAACGCGGCAGGTGCGGCAGGTCTTTTTAATATCGTGATAAGCCAACGATGGCGCCAACGAAGCATACTGTTGGGCGGGGCTGGCAAGAATGGCTTTTTTATCTTTCAGGCAAACGTCGCATGCCCATTCAAAGCTGGCATCAATAAAATTATTGTAAGTATCAATATTGAGTTCTTTGTAATGCTTATACTCCTTCTTCTCCATCTCTTCAAGGATAGCCAAACAAACAATCATTTCTGTTCGATGACGCTCCGTCAAACAGCATGGACAAATCGCATATTTTTTCTTTGGTTTGGCCATATGTTTGCTTTTGAGTTTCAAAATTTCCTAGTTCAACTCCTTTTGAGGCAATTTTGTTATATCGGGAAATGTTCCATCCGGTATTGATTTATAAACAATTTCTTTAGCTGTACCCATTGATATAAACTTACTGGTTTCCAGAATGAACTTTAAATAAATTGACTTCGTATGTCCATAAATAATATTGTAATAACCGCCTTCTGAATTCATGTACCAGTCAGGGTTAATGGCAAAATTTTGTTCCGGGCTATATATAAAAGTCAATTTAATTTCTTTTGACTGTAAAACTAACCTGTTACAGACTTTATTTAAGATGGTATCTGTATTATTTTGTTTTGTTATTGAAAGTATTGAATCTAATTCTGGCCCCCTTTTATCATATTTTTGAAACATCAGGGTATCTTCTCCACGAACTTTATAAAACACCTTATTAACCGTGTGATTAAAATATTGATACTCTACAAAACCCTTATCCGGCCATTGAATAAAATCCCCATTTTTGAAAGCACATCTTGATATTTTTGATCCTGCCGCAGGAATGCTATTTAAATCGAATGAAGAATCCTTCTTAATAACTTCAAGATCATAAATTATTTCTCCTTCAAAATAATGCTGGTTACAGGAAATCAAAGAGAGCGTTAAACAAAGAAATGGTATAACTATTTTCATAGAAGCCAAGATACAGTTTTGGTTAATATTTAACTATAAAGACCTGCCATCATTAATAGAATGTTCCATAAAGCAAAAAGGTCACTTCCTTTATCCGCATGTAAAATATACGAATTGTAGAATCAGGTTGATTCAAATCAGATTGCTGGGCAGAAACGTGAAAAACAAAAACAGATAAGACCAATAGCAAAAGTGATAATTTCATAGCCATGGGTTAAATAAATAAAACTTTCGGTTTTTTATCTACCCAGCCCCCTTATAACCTCCATCCCAATCCATTTCACATCGCTTTCACTACTGTAAAAAAAGTATTTGCCATCGGGCGATAAATTGGGACAATACTCATAGGTTTTGGTATTGATCTTCTGCCCCATATTCTTTGGCTGCTGCCATTTGCCATCTTTTTGATAAGCCATGTACAGATCCGCTTCGCCAAAACCACCAGGTCTGCTGGAAGTAAATATTATATAAGATTCATCAGGCGCAATGAGCGGATCATGTTCATCTGACGGTGAATTAATGATTGGCCCCAGATTGACCGGCGCCTCATATCCTGTATCACTTGAAGCGCTCATATACAGATCTAGATTTTCCCCTCTGTAAGAAGCAAAATAAATATTGCCAGAATCGGAAACCGACACATAATATTCCGTGCTATCGCTGTTAACCTGTTCCAGATTATACGGCGCCAACCACGTATCGCCTTGCCTGGGCAATTTGTAAATATCATAGTCGTCTGTGGTATCCGTATTGTTTTTGGGTCTGTTTGAAATGAAATAGATGCTGCCATCGTTTGTAATAAAAGGATCGGCATTGGAATACAACGTATCAAACAATTTTGAAGGGATGGGTTCCGTCCATTGTTTGCCATCAAACGTAGTTTCGAAAATAATATACTTCCTTCTGGCTGACCGGGCGAAATAAAAGGTTTTGCCATCGGATGAGAACGCCGAATTGAAATCAAGTCCTTCTTTTGAAACCAGGCCTGGTAAAAAGACCTGCATGGTCGTATCCGGCTGCGGACTGGGATAAGCGATTGAAGTATTCTTTGACTGCTGTTTAGTATCGGTACAATTTGTTGCGGACGCAAAAACACATAGCAAAAAGATTAATACCGTCACATTCTTTTTCCAAAACAGTAACCTGTAGTTGTTGTATTGCATAGTTTTGATGATCATCTTCAATGAATGTAAGCAATTCATTGACCAGGCTGTTCCCGTTCATAAAACTCATACTACCCATTTCCCCAGCTCTTTTGCAATGTCTATCATCTTTTGTCCTGCCTCTGTCATCAATCCCTGATCGATCATCCGCTCCGCTCTTTCAATATTCGGTTTACTCCATTTGCTGGTCCTGGGCTTCCGGGGTGTAAACGTCAGATAATAACTTTCTGCATCCCGCTTTTTACACAGGCTGTCTATCCAGCCAAAACATAAAGCTTCCTCCGTTGCATCAATGATATTAACTCCCGGAACATTACTTTTCTTTTGATAAAGGATAAGCCAAACAGACTTTTCCGATTGACTATTTTTTTGCAGCCACTTGCGCCATTCCTTTCTTGTTTTAACGTATATAGCTAATTTGCCATCTTTTATTTCGGTTGTCATTCCCATTTTATTTTTGTTGATACCTCAAAGCTAAAACCGGTTAATGACAGCCCTATGTCAGGAGTGGCAGAGACCTTTCTAAAATAGGATATCTTACTGATAATTTCGCTAACAAAGGCATTTTTCAATGAGTCAACTCATCCCTTACGCGCCAAAAGGCATACTCAAAGAGCTGGTAGGCACCCTCGTTTACCTGGAAGGATTAGGTACGGGCATTGCCTTGCAGCGGGTATATCAAACAATCATCATAAACCTCGGTTCCAACTTTTGGGTTTCTGATTCATATAATGAAAAAACACCCCGTGAACATACTGCCACAGTCTGGGTAAACGGAAAGCATGAACGCCCTTTTATGCTGGAGAATCCGGGACCTGTAAGCATGTATGTTATTGGGGTGAAGCCAGGCATGCTCCCCTATTTTGTCAATGTGCCGGTTATGGAAACAAACGATAAAGCGCCTGGGGCGGAACACTGGGCTGATCCTGATATTTTTGAACTCAGGTCTGCGTTACAAGAATGTGAGGATATCGAAAAAGGGTTTCAGCTCATAGAAAAATATTTTACCGATCGCATCAGCGGTCAGGACCTTTCCATGCTGCCGACAATCAATTATCTCAATGAAGCGATGCTCACCAGCACTGTTCAGGATATATGCGATACGCTGGGCTATACACGTAAAAGATTACGAGCGGTGGTGCTGCGCCATTTCGGTTCACCGGTCAAGGAAATGCAGGGCATCATCCGGTTCCACCAGCACCTGGCGGCTATTTCCAAAAACCCGCAACAGTCGCTTTCTTCTCTACATACCTTCTATGATCAGGCGCATTTCATCAATGATTTTAAAGTGCGCACCGGCATAACGCCGAGTCAATATAGGAGTCTTTGTCAGCAATATCCAGCCATCAGCCATACGCCCAATTTCATTCCGCTGCCAAAGGAAACATTTTTACAATTTATTGCCGGTTAGCCCGATTAATTTCGCCCTATTCAAATCAACAGCAATTTATGAGCACCACACACCCGGTTGTATTTTTTGACATTGGTTGTAAAGAACTGGAACAAACCACATCGTTTTATCAGCATTTGTTTGGTTGGTCGCCAACCAGCATTCCATTTGCCTCCCTGATCAATACCGGCTCCGGTGACGGCATCCATGGACAAATTGTTGCGCTGGGCCATGAACCGCATAATTACGTGATGGTCTACATACAGGTTGATGATATTGCCATGCACCTGGAAAAGATCGTAGCTGCAGGCGGACAAAAACTTATTGGCCCGGTTACATTGCCCGATGGAAAACAATTCGCCTGGTTCAAAGATATCGCGGGTAATTCGCTGGGGCTTGTGACGGCAAAATAGAACGACTGGTCAAAAAAAAAGACCGGCAAGCCGGTCTCTCACTTATTTTATTTCAATAGCCCCAATGGTGGGTGTACCTGTTCGTTTATTCCCCGCATAATCATAGGTGGCATAACCTGGAGCCGCCCCCTTGATGGCCTGACTTCCCGTTTGCGGCTCGAAGTTATTTGGCGCCAGCGTGAGCAATGGATTCACATTATTGAGACTCAGGTCTGTTCCACTATAAATTTCTTTAAAGGCTGCCTGCCATTGATCGAATGGCTTTTCGTTATAGAATTTGGGGATCCATATAAACGTAGGCGCTACGCCCGAACTCCAGTAAATATTGTTCTTGAACACAAGCGGACCTTGCGTTGGTTTTGTATACTCGCGGTCGGTGCTGGTTATTATGCGTGGACGGCTTGAAGGTTGAATAAAAACATTATTAACAAACTCAACTCCTTTATTAGGCGTATATCCAATTCCACCTTCTGTGCTTATAAGCATCGCGCTATGGCTCCGCTGCGCAGTCAAATAACAGGTATTGTGATAGAAGCGCGAATTGGAACTGGAACTGGCAGCAAGTGCCGCTCCGGAAACATTACTGATGATATTATTAACCACCAATCCATCGTATGATTCATAAGGGCCATCTACCAGGCGATTCTCATCGGTTTGCTGTCCAAGCATGATCGCATTATATCCTTCACCGGCGGTACCAAACCCGGTATTGTTGATGCGGTTGCAGGCAAAGATGGGATTACGGGCATTCCCTTTTGCATACATGGCAACATCAGGAAGGTCATGCAAATAGTTTCCAATGACCCGTATATTATCGGCGCCTGTGATATCAATGCCTTGTGAATTACTGCCAGGTTTTACGATGGAAGGGTCAGCATAGATCTCTGAATTCAATATAGCAACGTAATTGGCGGTACGAACTATTTTTATAATATCAGGGACCGCACAACTTAAATTACAACTGTCAATCTGTACATGCGGCATATCAACCTTCACGCAGTTGGCATCGGCCCCACCAGCAGCAGTAGACATGATCTTAATACCTTTAATACGCCAGTATGCTGCGGGACAAACCGAACCGGCAGCTGCATATTCATCACATCCACTGTTATAGAAATAGATAGTAGCGACTGAACTTCCTCTTGGATTTCCCTGCAAGGTTACCGATTCGCCAGATGCTGCTTTTAATGTAATCCACGCATCTGCAGTGCCAAACCCAGTGTTAATGACAGCGCCCTGGTAAGTACCGGCCCGCATGATTATGATACCGCCAGGTTTCACCAGCGTTATAGCTTTTGCAAGTGTTTTGAGGGGCGCCGTAATGGTACCGGCCGATGCATCGTTGCCATCCGTTGCCACATACAGCGTTGCGCCGGTTCCGGCTCCTTTAATAACTTCAACATCATACACATTTGCTGGATTTGACACCGTTACAGTTGTGGTATCACCTTTGGGAGGGCCATCGGTACCTGGACCGCTTGTGTCATCTTGCGTATTATTATCTTTCTTACAGGAGATCAGCAATAAACAATTAAGAATAAACAGGAATGTAATGGCAATAGAATTTTTCCTCATGCGAGTGGCGGTTGTTTTCGATCGGTACGGTAATAATTAATGTTTGTTCATTAACAATGAACATGCCAATAATGTATCTTGATAACTACAACCGAACTATATTTCTATTAGCATTCCTTGTGCTACTCATTAAATGATATCCTTTACATTTTCTGCTTCGTCTGGCAGGTAATGCTCACGCGTTTGTACTGCTTTAGCCTTCGGCCTGTTCATTCTCATCTGGAAAACATCAACAAGTAATGCAAATGCCATGGAAAAGTAAATGTATCCTTTAGGGATATGAAATCCCAATCCTTCGCCCATCAGGGCAACGCCGATCAGTAGTAAAAAACTAAGCGCAAGCATTTTAAAAGAAGGATGTTTACTTATAAAATTGCTTACAGGTTCTGCAGCCACTAACATGATGCCCACGCTTACTATTACTGCCACATACATTATCCATAATTCATCTACCATGCCTACAGCGGTGATAATGCTATCAATCGAGAACACCAGATCAAGCACCAGTATTTGTCCTATGGCGCTCCGGAAACCGGTCACTTTAATTGCTTTTGTGGTATCACCGGTTTCACCTTCCATTTTATGATAGATCTCTGACGAACTTTTATAAAGAAGAAAAAGCCCGCCCAAAATAAGGATCAGGTCTTTACCGGATATGCCTATAGAAAATATGCGAAAAAGTTCTCCTTCCAGTTTCAGTATCCAGGAAATGACGGTTAAAAGCAGTAATCGCATCACCATGGCTAATAGCAAGCCTACCCGCCTGCCTTTCTTTTGCTGGTTCAATGGAAGCCGCGCGGTAACTATAGAAATAAATACGATATTATCTATACCCAGCACAACTTCCAGTAATATCAGGGTCAATAAAGCAACAATGATCTCCATATAGAAACTTTGTTATGTTATTTATATTGGGCTTTCCTTATTTTATCATGCAATTGGCAGGCCTCCTTCTCCAGGTCGGCCATCTGGTAAATGTTGTGTTCCAGATAATCATACAAAATAAGATATTGCTCAGTGCCATTTTTTTCAAAAGTAACCTTAACACCGATCCTGGTGGTGATATGCTCTGGTTTTTGGCCTTTCCCTTCCGGCGTGAAGGACTGTTTATCATTCATTATAAGCGACCCTTTGAGCGCATCAAGCGGATAGACGTTATGTGAAAAAACCTCCCCTTTGTGATCAATGATCAACATTTTCCGGCTGCTTTCATCGATAATAACGGTTTGATGAACCAGCTGTTTACGATAATAATTTGTAATGCCGGTTTGCCGGGTTGCTTCGGTTATATAGGCATTAATTCTTTTCTGCGCTTTCTTCTTTCGCCTTTTGTTGGTTCTGTCAATAGTTACTACAACAATAATGATGGGCACTATTAGCAATAGTGCTATTACTATATCTGACATGTTTGGTGAGTTTAGGTAATACAATGCTGTTACTGGTCAGTTAAACCAATAGACATATCTGTTTTGTTCCGGGGCTAAACAAAACTCACCAGAAATAATGATTGGGAAATAACAATAACCTTGCAAGAAGAAACCTGGGCGAAGCGGGATGTGCAATGGCACGTTTACGAAGTGCCTCAACAATATAACTGCTCAGGTTATCTGTAGATGGTACATTTTCGGGTAACCTGTGATCTCTTATTTGAACCGGTGTACAATTAAAATGAATTGACCGCGCTAATTCAGCATGATGATCATGGTTGCAGGACAAAGAAGATACGACTGCATTCTTTTGCGATATAGTATGTTGATAAGACGTTTCTGCTTCAGCAGTAAAACACCTTACCAGTTGTATAAACAATATACATATCGTAAAAATGAATCTCACATTGCAAATTTAACTCAATAAGCGTGCACTTCAAAGTAAAATGGCCTTGCGTGAGACAGATAATAATTAACGAACCATTAGGCTTTATTTCAGCGCAGACTGATTCATGCATTGATGGAAGTCACAAAATCGCCGGGCTTTTATTACTTTTATAGCCAACACCAACTTGATGCAACACCTTTTTATCCAATACATCTATATTATTTTAATTATCCTGGCCCTGGTTATGTTAGCGAACCGGCTTCGCCTGGCCTACCCTATTGTGCTGGTATTGGGCGGATTGGCACTCAGTTTTACTGCCGCGTTTTCGAATATCACCATTGACCCCGAACTGGTTTTCTTTATTTTTCTACCGCCCCTGCTTTATGAAGCAGCCTGGCAGGTGTCGTGGAAAGAGTTCTGGAAGTGGCGGCGGGTAATTACCAGTTTTGCATTTCCTATCGTTATACTTACCTCCTGTGTGATCGCCTTTGTAGCCCATGCCTGCATTCCTGGTTTTACATTAGCCCTGGGCTTCCTGTTGGGTGGTATTGTTTCCCCACCTGATGCCATTTCTGCCACTACCATCATGCGCAATGTAAAAGTACCGAAGGGATTGGTAAGCATTATTGAAGGTGAAAGCCTGCTCAATGATGCATCGTCACTCATTGTATTTCGCTTTGCCCTGGCCACGGTAATTACCGGACAATTCCATTTTCAGGAAGCAGCAGGTAGTTTTTTCCTGGTCATCATTATGGGAACCCTCATCGGGTTGGCGATCGGCTTTATTTTTTATGCCATCCATCGCTGGTTGCCTACAACACCTGGTATTGAGATCATTTTAACGCTGGTGACGCCCTATTGCATGTATTACGCCGCAGAGCATTTTCATTTCTCGGGCGTATTAGCAGTTGTTAGCGGCGGCTTGTTGTTATCAGGAAAAAGGCAAAGCATGCTTTCCTATCGCAGTCGCATTGAAGGCGTAAACGTATGGGCCAGTCTCGTTTTTGTGTTGAATGGACTGGTGTTTATGCTTATCGGGCTTCAATTACCTTCTATTGTTCAACAACTTGGAGATACCAGCCTGGCCAGTGCCATCGGTTATGGACTGATCATTTCACTGGCATTAATAGTTTGCCGCATCCTTTGCACGCTCGGCGCTTCCGTCTTTACCCGGTTTATGAGTCAATTTATTACCGTCGCTGAAAATAATCCGGGTTGGCGAAACCCGCTCATTATCGGCTGGGCAGGCATGCGGGGTGTGGTATCCCTGGCAGCCGCACTTTCAATTCCATTACTCATCGATGGTCAGGCTTTTCCCTATCGCAACCTGATCCTCTTTATTACATTTATTGTTATCCTGGTTACTTTGGTATTCCAGGGATTAACGCTTCCCTGGTTGATCCGCAAATTAAAACCCACATCACCTCAGAAAACCATTCCGAGCCAGGAGCAGGAAATAATCATTCAAAAGAAAATGGCCTACTACTCCCTTCAATACCTGGAAGAAAAGTTTGGAGGAGACTGGGGTTCAAATGAACACCTGAAAAATTTGCATGAACGATTTACAATCGATCTGAAATTTTTTAACCGGTCAATTGAGGATGCAGGCAATACGCAGGAGAATACCCTCAAAAGCTTTCAGCTCATTTATCTGGATCTATTGGAGCATCAACGAAAAACCCTGCTCGCCATAAACCATAAAACGGAATATGATGAAGAACTGATAAGGAAATATTTATCATTGATCGACATGGAAGAATTCAAGGTTCGGGAAAAACTGATTGAAGAAGAAAGCGTGGCAAATTAACCAGCCCGGTCAGGGGGCTTTTTTACCTCACCTTCCTGTACGGAAAATGTCCCTTTATAAATTTATTCAGGTAAGTACCTTTCGAAGTTGCCTGTTTCATAGCTTCATAAATAGTAGCGGGCACATTTTTATAATCATACTTCTCCCCCGACGTAAAAGTGATCCTTAGCGTATAAGACTTTGGGTAATAATCCATATGGGCTACCACTGTGGAAGGCATACCATACCTGCAAAAAAACTATGCCCGGTCGTGGCATAAAATTTACTCTTTTACTATATGGCTTCAATTACCCATCGGAAAAAACGGGCTGTTTCTTCAGCCCGCAAACGGAAAGTGCGCGCTACCCCCGCCGCCGCCAAAAAGGCCGGCGTAAAAGTAAAATTCCCTGCTGATTTTTCTCCAATGCTGGCCACCCTGGTTGATAAACCTTTTGATGCTGATAACTGGATGTTCGAGGTTAAATGGGATGGCTACCGCGCCATTGCCCATTGTAACAAAAACAAGGTGTCGCTTATTTCCCGCAACAATAAATCATTCAATGAAAAGTTCTACCCCGTTACGGCTGCGCTTGAAAAATTAAACATCAATGCCGTACTCGATGGTGAGATCATTATCTCCGACAGGGAAGGCGTCTCCAGCTTTGGCGACTTGCAGAACTGGCGCAGCGAAGCCGATGGAGATCTGTTGTATTATGTGTTCGACCTGTTATGGCTCGATGGATATTTATTGTTCGATCTGCCATTGCAGCAACGCAGGGAAATATTAAAAAAAGTACTTCCCAAAAGCCCTTCGATACAACTCAGTCAAAGTTTTAACGCACCCGGCACTACGTTTTATGAGGTAGCAAAGAATATGAACATGGAAGGCATCATTGCCAAAAAAATAGATAGTGTTTATGTTCCCAACGTACGAACCAAAGACTGGTTGAAAATAAAGATTGCAAAACGGAACGAAGTAGTGATCGGCGGCTTTACCCGCAATGAAGGTACTTCCAAAAAATTCAGTTCCCTGCTGGTAGGTGTATTCGAAAATAATAAACTGCATTATACCGGCAAGATCGGCACCGGGTTTACCGATAAAGAACAGCTCGCTATGATGGAGCAGTTTAAACCGCTGATCCGTTCTACCTGTCCGTTCGATCAAGAACCCGATTATAACAAACCATCGCGGTTCAGACCCAATCCGCCAAAGGCAACAGCTACCTGGCTAAAACCGGAACTGGTTTGCGAAGTGGCGTTTGCCGAAATTACCAGCGATGGCGTAATGCGGCATCCTTCTTTTGAAGGCATGCGAGTTGATAAAAAGGCTAAAGATGTAAAAGCAGAAAAAGCAAAACCCATAAAGAAAATGGTAAAGGAATCCATTCTCCATAAAGAAAAAATAATCACCCGCAGAAAACCGGGCGAACGCAAAACATTGTTGAACCCTGCCGAAAAACAACAGGAACGCTCTATAAACGGTTACCCGTTGAAATTCACCAACCTCGACAAAATATACTGGCCCAAAGAAAAGATCACGAAGCGCGATATGCTGAACTACTATTACCAGGTGGCGCCTGTTATTTTGCCTTATCTGAAAGACCGGCCGCAATCGCTGAACCGGTTTCCCAATGGCATTGAGGGCGAAAGTTTCTACCAGAAAAATGTTATGGACAAAGTGCCATCGTGGATCAACACATTTCCCTACACCACTGAAGGCATCAATAAAAGTTTCCTGGTACCGGTGCGGGAAGCAGATGTGTTGTACATGGCTTCACTGGGTTGTATTGAACTCAACCCCTGGAGCAGCCGGGTGCAAAAACCCGACCATCCCGACTGGTGCATCATCGACCTTGACCCCGATAAAAATCCGTTCGACCAGGTGATCAAAACAGCGCAGGTTACCCACGAGGTGTTGCAAAGCGCCGGTATCCCCTGTTATCCCAAAACATCGGGTTCAACCGGAATTCATATTTACATTCCGCTGGGCGCTAAATACCTGTATGAAGAATCCCGGGAATTCGGCCGGTTGATTGCTACGATCGTTCATCGACAATTACCTCGCTTCACCAGTATTGAACGCGCAACGGCAGATCGTAAAGGAAAGTTATACATCGACTTCTTACAGAATCGACCTCAGGCTACCCTGGCGGCCGCTTATTCTTTACGACCCAAACCCGGCGCCACCGTGTCGATGCCCTTACATTGGGAAGAAGTAAAGAAAGGACTTGCCATGAAAGACTTCACCATTCGCAATGCCGTGGCCCGCATCAGAGAACAGGGCGATATTTTTAAACCTGTATTGGGCAAAGGCATTAATATGAAAAAAGCTATTGCGGCGCTCTCACCTGCCAACCAATCACATTTGTAATATATACCTGCCTCGATGGCAGTACAAAAGCCTGGTTTTTCCCAAAAACCAGTTTTTGAACCTATTCGGCCAATTATTGAACCTCTTCGCAGTCATGATAAAATAGCTTTGAATTGGTAATTGCTATAGCCGTATGAAAGAAGTATTCAGTCTATTCTACTGTCTTTTCTACGCTTAATGCCTGCCTTGTCGGCAGACAGGCTATCCACCGAACCGGGGCACCCCCAAAACGATTCCCCGGCTATTTATTCCTCATTGTTAAAAACAGCTTGCTTATGAGAACGATCTCTCTATTGATTTTCCTGATTTGTAGTGCTGCTGTTGTTACGGCTCAAACCAAAACCATCACCGGTACCGTAAAAGACGAGACTGGTGAAAAATTGCCCGGAGCTACTGTCAGCGGTAAAGGAACCCAGGTGGCCACCTCCACCAACGCAGATGGTTCTTTCAAAATTGAACTGCCCGAAAAAACCACCAGTATCATTATTACCCACAGCACCATGCAAACCATGGAAGTGGCGCTGGCCGGCCAAACAAACCTTGAAGTAAGTATGAAAGCTTCCACCACCAATTTGAACGAAGTGGTGGTCATTGGTTATGGAACGGTGAAACGAAAAGATCTTACCGGGTCTGTTGCATCTATTTCGGGCAAGCAGTTAGCAGCCGTGCCGGTTGGTAATGCCGCCCAGGCGCTGCAAGGCAAGATCCCGGGGGTAAATGTTACTGCCCAGGATGGTCGTCCGGATGCTGCGGTATCTGTCAGGATCCGCGGAGGTAGTTCGATATCCAATAGCAACGAACCCCTGTATATTGTGGACGGATTTCCGGTGGGCAATATCAACGACATTCCCGCCGGGCAGATTGAAAGCATCGACGTGTTAAAGGATGCCTCTTCCACCGCCATCTATGGCGCCCGTGGCGCAAATGGCGTTGTTATTGTAACTACCAAAAGCGGCAAAAACGGCAAACTCACCATCAGCTACGACAACTATCTGCAGTACAACAAGGCTACCAAATACCTGGAGCCCATGGGCGCCTACGATTATATCGCCTATAATTGGGCTTATGCCAAGTCGATCAGCGACAGCTATGCCGGTGCGTGGGAAAGATTGTGGGGTATCGGAAGTCAGGCAGCCACCTATAATAACCCCGAAGGCATCGACCATTACAAAAATGTAGGCGCCAGAAATTATTCGAAAGAAGCTTATTCCAGTTCGTTTTCGCACAACCATAACCTGAGCGTCAGCAATGGGAACAATAAAACGAAATACGTGTTCTCCATGAGCTACCTCGATAATGATGGAATGAAAATAAACTCCTGGTTCAAGCGGTTCAATACCATGTTCAAGCTGGATCAGAAAATAACCGATAAACTTACCTTCTCTTTCGATGGCCGGTATACCGATATCCAGCGGATGGGGGACGAAGGTACCACCAATGGAAAGGGTTCTATTCTTTCTTCTTCTTACCAGTTCAGGCCCATTGCCACCAGTGATGTGCTGGGTGAACTGGATGACCGAAAAAATACCCAGATCGGTTTATACGACCAGGTATTGCAGGACAGGTACAACCCGGTTGAGCTCATGAAAGATTACCTGCCGCTGAACAAGGAAAGATCGTTTCGTGCAAATGGCGCGCTCTCCTGGACCATCATAAAAGGATTGACGGCAAGAACAGATTTCGGTTATAACAGATACTTCAATAGAGAAAAAACATGGTCTGGCGCCGTTTACAATAACTACCTGGATGCAGATGGCAATAAAACCTTTGGCGGCAACGCAACATTGGCAAGCAGTGAAGGCTGGAATTATCGCTGGGCCAATACACTCACCTACAATGTAAGTGGCCTTGGTAGCGCCCATAGCCTGAACGTGGTGGTTGGCCAGGAAGTGCTCAACAACCAGTCTGAAAGCTTTACAATGAATGGTTTTAAATACCCGGTGTCATTTGATGCAGACCAGGCCTTCGCCATGATGGACCGTTATTTGATCAGTACCGGCACCATCGTGAATTTTAATATCAGCTCCAAAGTAGGATTTCCTAAAAAATACAACTCCTATTTTGGCCGCGCCAATTATACGTTGTTAGACAAATACCTTTTCACCTTTACGATGCGGGCTGATGGTTCATCGAGTTTTGCCCCAACCAAACAGTGGGCTTATTTCCCGGCTGCTGCCTTTGCCTGGCGCGTTACCGATGAAAAATTCATGAAGAACCAGCATTTGGTAGATAACCTGAAGTTTCGGGCATCATACGGCACTGTTGGTAACGATGGTATTAGTCCAAACGAATGGCGTCAACAATGGCAATCAACCGGTTTAACACAGTTTTCAATCAATGAGATCCGGCAAATCGGTTATACAACCGGAACTAATATGAGCAACCCCACCCTGGTATGGGAAACAGCCACTACCCGAAACCTGGGTATTGACTTCGGTTTGTTAAAGAATCGCATATTTGGAACGATCGATCTATATAAAAACACAACGAATGACCTGTTGTTACTGACAACCATAAATCCTATTACAGGGTTTCCCTCTCAGTATAACAATGTGGGACGGATCAGCAACAGCGGGATCGAGCTTTCTTTAGGCAGCGACATCGTAAGTAGTAATGATTTCAAACTATCGGCCGCTTTCAACATTAACTTCAATAGAGGTAAAATTGAAGAACTGTCGCCCGGTGTTACCGGATTATACAAATCACAATGGGGATCAACAGTTACCCAGCCTAACACCGGTGACTATGTGCTGCAGGTTGGCAAACCGGTTGGGCAGGTACGCGGCTATACCTATGATGGCTGGTACAAGCCCGAAGATTTCACCTATTCCAATGGCGTATATACGTTGAATAAAAGTTCAGAGAATCCTGATATTGGTCCTGGCATCGTAGGTACCGTATTTGGTACAACAGCCAATAAACCGGCCGGTCAGGTAGCCCATCCCGGTGTCATAAAATTCAAAGACCTTACCGAAGATGGCGTTGTAGATGAAAAAGACGTTTCCGTAATTGGTGATATGACGCCCAAACACACCGGTGGTATGAACATCAATGCTTCTTATAAGAACATTGATTTCGGTATGAACTGGAACTGGAGCTATGGTAACCAGATATACAATGCTACTTACCTGGCCGGATTTACCGGAAGTAAGGAAGATGGATTATACAAGAACCGGTTTAACTATCTGTCATCGGCTTACAAGCTGTACGATATTCAAAACGGATCGCTGGTAAAAGTGACCGACCCGGCAGCATTGAATGCGTTGAATGCAAACGCGACTACCTTTCTGCCTTACCAGGAAAACCCGGTAGTTTCTTCACTTGGCATCCAGGATGGATCATTCCTGCGATTGAATACCGTTACTATAGGTTATACCTTACCGGCTAATGTCATTAAAGCAATAAAATTAACCCGGGTACGCATATATGGCGCCATCTACAATGCATTGACCCTGACCAGCTATCCCGGTCTCGACCCGGAAGTGAACACCAATATATCGCAGAATAAACAACCATACCCAACCGTTGGGCTCGACTGGGGCGCTTATCCGCGTGCCCGTTCATTCACTGCTGGTATAAATGTTGAATTTTAAAACCATTCGAAACGACCTCATATGAATAGAAAAATATTCCTGGTATATGGCATCTTGCTTGTAAGCGCCATTGCCTGCAAAAAAAGTTTTCTGACTGCGGATTCAAGATCAGCAGTAGATAACGATTTCGTATTCTCAAATTCCAGTGAAGCGTATGGCGCAATCATTGGCTGTTACGATCTGTGGCGCACCAGCACCGGCGGCATGTTCTACGATATTGACGCAGTAGGATCTGATGCCGAAACCCATCCCGAAAGTTATGATGCCCAACTCCGCCATGTTCCGGAAGGGTTATATGCAACGGAAATTTCTATCGATTATCCCAGTTCTTTTAGCATGTGGGGTAACATGTACAAGATTGCCAACCGGTCGAATATGATCATGGACGCCATTTCAAAAAAAGAAGATTATAAAGCAGCCGTTGCAGCTGGAAAACCAAACGACTGGACCCACTTATACGGTGAAGCTGTCGTATTCCGTGCTTTCGCCTATCATAATCTTATACGTTATTTTGGGGATGTTCCTTATTTTCAAAATATTTTTACATCAACCATACAGGCCGACACGGCCACTATTACTCCGCGTGATAAAATATACGATGGTGAAATGGAAAATCTCGCGAAAGTAGCACCACTGATGTATAAACTCGGCGAAAGCAGCATCAATGCAGAAAGGTTCTCCAGGACCTTTGCTTATGGCCTGGCTGGCAAAATGGCTATGTATGCCGGTGGCTATCAATTACGCCGCACCAATTTCGATTACAATCCGGTTACCTTCACGCAGCTGGGTACGGAAAAATGGAACGCCAAATACGTTCGCCGCACTGATTATAAAAAGTACTATGAACTGGCAAAAACCTACCTGAAAGCCTGTCTTGATAATACCGGAAGCGCTTACCTGATCACAACCGATACCCGCGGCGCCGGTTTCAACAATCCGTTCCAGTATAACTTTCAGTATAACATGAACCTCGTTACCAGCCCCGAATCGCTTTATGAAATAGGTGAAACGCAGGCCCAGTTCAGCGAACGGCCTTATGCATTCGGCCGTCCTTCCAATGGTGGTAGCGCCAACTCATATCCTAATAAAGCGTATGGACAAAGCCGCATGCATCCTTCTTTTTACTATGGCGATTTTGATTCGAAAGATCTGCGCCGCGATGTAACAGTGACCGTTACTGCCAACTCAGGCACCTGTTCTGAAGTATTGATCGACTTCACCCCAGGTTCACGCGACAAAGGCGGTTTGAGCAATAACAAATGGGATGAAAGCCGGATGCCAAACCCGTATACGCTTAGCCAGCGCCAGGCAGGTATCAACTGGCCACAAATGCGAATGGCAGATGCTATATTGCTGCTTGCTGAGGCTTATGCAGAATTGGGTGATGAAGCTGCTGCAAAAACCGAATTAACAAAAGTAAGAGCCCGGGCTTTTGCTTCGGCTGACCAGGCTATTAAAGTAACCGGTTATATCAGCCCCTTATCTGGTGATGCATTGAAAGAAGCCATCTTACAGGAACGCAAGCTTGAATTTGCCGGTGAAGGCTACCGTCGTGAAGACCTGATCAGAACTGGCAAACTACCTAAAAAGATCAAAGAATTGCGCGATCTGCAAACAGCCATGGTCAATGGTTTAAAAAGCAACGGTTATTATACCTTCCCCAACGGCAATACCATTTCGAACTATATTTATGTAAAAGCAGTGAATGTGGCCACCCTGGGAATGACAAAAATGCTCACCACGCAAAACACCGTGGCAGATACAGATCCTACTTATCCGGTTCGTTTCCCAGGCTGGCGCGGCAATAGTGATGTTTGGTCTGCATATACGGCAGCTACCGGCAACCGTAATCTGGCTATCAAAGGCCTGTTCAATTATATTGATCCAAGTGGCACTGAAGCTGCGGCACTGGTTATTGATGGATACAAAAAAACAAACTGGGGTATTAACATTGTAAACAATGCAGGACAGTATACCACTAATATCTTTAAGGGTTATCCTGATGCTTATTACAATGCGGGTGTACCGCCGCGTTATTTGTTCCCAATGCCCACGGAAACAATCACCAAATCGAATGGCCTGATCACAAATGGGTATGGCTTTTAATAAAAAGGCATAGAGGCAACAAGGTATAGAGGCAACGAGGAAAACCTATACACGATAAGCAATATCAAAAAAGAATCATTAGCTGTGTCACGTTTGAACCGTGACACGGCTATTTTTGTGCAAACAATCAAAATACATACATGCTGTTTAACCGAATGTTGCCAATTTGTATTTCTTACTTTCTGTTTTTAATAACAACGACAGGGTTGGCACAACAAAAAGGCAGGCAGGAAAAAGACCTCTCACAAAACAACTGGAAATTATGGTTAGATACCGCGGCAGCATGGGAAAACGATTCGCTATACACACCACCGGTTGATATACGGCAACTGCCGGTTCATGAACCTACCGGTGGATGGTCCCGGCTCAGCCAGGAACAATCAGCAAAAGGCCATACCGTTCATTTACCCGCAACCGTAGAAGAATATTGCTGGGGCCGAAATGGCAATGCATTCGGCGTAGCGGGTAATTACCTCGGGGTTTCCTGGTTTACTACCAATGTAATGGTTCCGTCCGGCATGCGCAATAAAAGGATCGTGCTGGAATTCGAAAGCGTTCGCTTCAGGGCAGAAGTGTTTGTAAACCGGAAATTGTGTGGTTACGATCTTATTCCGGGCACACCGTTCGAAGTGGATATCACCGCTGCGGTTAAACCTGGTGTTGACAATGAAATTGCCATCCGCATCACCGACCCCAATGGCAACTTCGACTGGCGCGACAGCCAGAATTTTATGTGGGGTTTGTATCGCACCCAACCATCGCACGGCTTTGGTGGTATTACCGGTACAATAAAACTGGTAACTACCGATCGCGTATTTATAGAAGATGTTTTTGTAAAGAACAAACCTGCCATTACAGAAGTGGATATTCAGGTAACGGCACAAAATGAGAGCACTGCTACCGTAACTGGTAAATATATTATTGACATTCGTGAAGCAGGCCGGAATAACAGATCCGTATTCCACCAGGTATTGCCCAATCAACAATTGACACCTGGAAATTCAATCAATACAGTTACCGTGAAATTACCGGATGTCAAACTATGGAGTGTTGATAGTCCTAACCTGTACATAGCCTCGGTACGCTGGGAAGCCGTGGGTACCGCTGACAGCATATCCCAGCGTTTTGGTTTCCGTTGGTTCGAAGTTAGAGATGTGGCGGGCGACCGGCAGTTCTATTTGAATAATAAACGCATCGTTTTACGAACATCCATTTCCTGGGGGTTCTGGCCAGGGAATGGTATAACGCCCTCTGATGAACTGGCGAAAAAACAAATACTCGATGCAAAAAGGCTGGGCCTGAACATGCTTAACTTTCACCGCACCATCGGGCAACGCAATGTGTTGGACTATGCGGATGAATTGGGCCTGTTGTATTTTGAAGAACCCGGCGGTAATTCTTATCCGGATAACCTGTTCAATCCGAGATCGGAACTGGAGAAAAAGCAAACCGGTTTCTACCTCGCTGCCCGTACAGAAAAATTCCTGCGTATGGTCCGCCGCGACAGAAGCCATCCTGCGCTGGTGATCTACAATATGCACAATGAAAGAGGCGCATTGCCTCAAACCGTTGACCGCATGGAGATGATGGCCGGCCATACACTCGACAACAGCAGGATCATCACCTACAACTCCTGCAACGGTAATATTAAACTGAACGAACGGGATCCAAAATTCAAATTACACCTTCGCCCCTACGATACTACCTTTTATGATTATGGCTGGTTCGATCAGCACCATGCCGGTGGTCCCGGTGTTTACCACGATAACCTGTATTCGAGCCCTACGCAATACACGAAATATACCGATCATAATAACGAGATCATATATTATGGCGAAGAAGGTGCCATTGGCACCCCGCCCCGCTTGCAACTGATTCGGGAGGCCATTCTGAAAAGAGGAAAAAATATTGGCTGGGAAAGCGACAGCTACTTGAAATGGTACGATGCGTATGATGCATTTTTGAAGAACAATGGGTTTGCAAAAGCTTTTCCAAACGTAGATAGTCTGACCCGGAAAATGGGCAATGTAGCCTACTATTACCAGGGCAGAACAATAGAGAACGTACGCATCAATAACACCATCGATGGCTATGCCGTAAATGGTTGGGAAAGCATGAAGCTTGAAAATCACTCCGGCATTGTTGACAATTACAGAAACCTGAAAGGTGATCCTGACCTGATAGCCAAATACAATCAGCCATTATATGTGGCCGTTAAGTTGAATAAAAAAGTAGTGCAGGTAGGTGATACGACAACAGTGGATTGCTACCTGGTCAATGAAAAGGACATTCACGGAAATTTCACTCTTGACATAACAGCCCGCAACGAAAAAGGAGCAACCAGTTGGCATAAAACAATACCCGTACAGGTAACCGGCGGCATCGTATATGGACAATTATTGTCAGCCGGCCATCCATTCGCAGCCAACGGACCTGGCTATACCACCATTACCGCCCGGCTAATGACAGGCAACACGACTATTGCTACCGGGCAGGATGAATTGTACGCGGTACAACTGAATACCACCGGCATACCTGAAGACGGTATGATAGCGGATACCAGCGGTGTATTGAGTAATTATTTAAAAAGTGTAGGACTCAATAAATTGCAGAACTACAAGGGAGGCAAACCCCAGGGTCGTTTTTTACTGGTAGGTTCATTTGAGCCACAACAAACCGGCAATCCATTGGTAACAGACATCCTGGAATGGGTAAATAACGGCAATACGTTGATAGTTGTCAATAACATTGAACATTGGGCAGATCACCTGGCAAAAAAAGAAGTGCTCGAGTACCGCGGCTCCAGGGAATTAGGTAAATCCTGGTACGGTGGAAATTATTTTTCAAAGCAGCATCTGTTGTTGACCGGGCTACCCCAGGCTTGCGTATTCAATTGGGAATACCAGTGCTTTGCTACTTATAATAAAAACCGTTTGGGATTACGCATGCCAACCGGTGACTGTGTAGTCGCCTGTGTATCGGACCATAAACCGGAAGTATATTCCGCGGTGAGTATTATACCGCATGGAAAAGGAAAGATCATCCTGTGTGCATTGGATATATTCTCCTGTATAAAAGATGTAAAGCAGGAAAAAAAAGCCGAAGGTGACGGCGAAAACGCTTCTATGACTACATTCAATAACTCACAAAAAAACAGCGCCAATATTGTTGGCCAGCAACTGCTGTTGAATATGATGAAATATTGAGAAACAAACAAAGGGACCATCCGCCCCGGCTGAACCGGGATAGATGGTCCCTTTGTTAAAATCAAATGCAGTTACTTCTCTCCTATTGCACGATCAACTTCTGCGTTTGATCAGTTTTTGAATTTTTAACCTTCACCAGGTAAGTACCTGCTTTAAGGATCTTAGGTTCTAATACATATCTCATTCCGCCAGTGCTTTTCTCCATCACTTTGGCTCCTTGTAAATTAAATATAGTAATGGTCGTTTTTTCATTACCATCATTGATAAAATCAAGCGTAACCCGGCTGCTGAGCGACACAGGGTTCGGATACATCTGCAACTTCACCAGATTGCTGTTACCAACAATGCGGGTAGCCGGCACATCAAGCGAACAATACTTCGACCAGTCAATACCTACGGTAGTAACAGGGTCTGTCTCTGTTCTGGCTGATGACAACGTTGCTGAGTTATACCATTTGGTATTTACACTCGCCGTTCCGGTAACGCCGGTAACCAATCGCAAGCGATAATCATAATGCGCTTTGCGGGTGGTTTCACCACTGTATATGTAATCGGTATTGGTAATAACAGCAATCACGACATTGCTGGCTGGTGCTGCAGGTAAATTCAACGTACAGGCGCCGCTTGCCACCGGTTGACTATACACCGGCACCCCGGCAGTTGTGCGATATACCAGTTGACAGGTCATGTTAGCACCTATAGGCTCAAAGTTAACCGTAACGGTATTGCCGGTTATGGTAAGTGGTATCTGGTTGGCTCCTGACCATCCGGGTAAGGTAGTGGCATCAGGTGTCAGCAACCCACCGTTATTGGTTGTTTTCACATAGGGAGTGGCCGTCCAAACGGGTGGGTTCATCCACGAAGGCTGCCACTCTGCACCAATGGATTGTCCAAAGTGTGCATTTAATAATCCCAGTACTGCATTCTTCCACGGACCAAAATCAACCAACGCTTGTTTGGCTCTGTATTCCGTGATCAACCGCCGCATTTGTGCTGCGCCAATACCTGAGGCTATTCCTTCCAGCACACGGCCAGGTGCATTCCGCCAGATCCAGGGTACAGCGCCATCGCCTAATGTGTTGCCCAGAAAAGTCGGGAATGAACTGCTGTACTGATGACCGCCCAAATAAGTACGCCAGGTGCAGATCTGCTGATTACCATTGAACATGTTTACGCCTTCGGCAGATGGACCGCCAAAGCTGCCATCCTGCAACCAGCCACTATAACATTCTATCGGCATAAAGGGGGCAATAAAATCCGTTCCGTTCAAATCACCCATTGAGCTGAAGTTATTACTTCTACGTGCATCCGCTGTTTGCTGTAACCATACATTACCGCCTTCATGAAACCAGGCCGATTGTTTCACACCTGGCAGGTCAGCTAACAGGGAGTGTATGCCTTCATGGGTCATTGCACCTTTCTGAAACTCTCTATCAGAAAACGTACAGGCCGGATCAAAACTATAGATAGGGTAATACGATGCCAGGATCATTGGCCAGCTCCTGCCATTATAATTAATAGCGCTTTGCCAGCCGCCCAGTTCTGTATTGGACGCATTATCGGTACAAAGACCTGAACCATATAAATACACCGAACTGCGGTAACCGTTCTTGGCACGCAGATCAGGAGGCCAACCCATTTGATTACGGAAGTAAGCAAAATCGGTATTCAACCGTGCCAGCAGTGGTGTAATGGCAGCGCTGGTCACCAGGGAATTTTTATTAGGTCCCCACCGGAAACACCACCAGTCGGAGGACTGTGTTCCTACTACTTGCGGACAATCATTTAGCACGTTTGTTGGCGTAGGCAGGTTAGGGAATTCAGTATTGAAATTATAGCTGATGGTAGGTGAATAAGCAGGCCAGGTATATGGAGCGCCGTTACCGCCGCCACCTCCACCGCCAACAACGGTGCCTGTTACCCGCCATTCCAGCATACCAGTGCTCTGTGTTGGATTGAGCATGGTCACCCGCAACCGGGTCATATTAATGTTGTTCACGGCAAGCGTGTTGAACGCATTGGTCACCAGGGGAATATTCCCCAGGTTTACCCATGCAGTGCCGTTCCAGTATTCTGCATACGCAGTTGTTGGTGTTAACACCCCTCCGCCATCATTAAACCAATACACCTGCATGGAAGTAACCGTATACGTTTGCGACCAGTCGTACTGTACCCATTGCAAAGAATTGGGATTGTTCCAGTTTCCATAAGCGCCGCTCGATTTGTCGTTCGAGTTGGCCGGGGTAGCTCCGTCATTCAACGCCGCAATGGTCTCCCAGGGTGATACATACGAAGTAGAAGCAGCAGCTAATGGTGCAACGTTAGTTTGTGCATTGCTCGCAAGCGGGCCCAGCGTAACGCATAGGCATGCGACGATCAGAGAAAAGTGAATTTTCTTCATACAATAAAGTTTTAAGTGAAAGAAAAAAAATCTAATAGAGGGGTGAGAGGGGGAAAACTTCAAACAACAATCATACCGGTCACAAATATACTAACTCATGAAAAGAAGGAACATTCAAAAATTAACGCGTTATAGATGAAAAATGGCCGGTGTTAATTTTCGTTATTGACGTTAGGATTGATGACTATTATTCTAATAAAAAAACCGATGTAAACCAGGGCCCTTTTATTAATGTTTAAATAACAATTGCTCAACATGGACGGCCTTTTGCATGGCTTCGGCTTTTATTTTGACAGAAGGCATGTCATGCTTTTGTCATAGCATATACTCCTACCAGGCAGCTTCGTCATCGCATTATATAATATAACCTGTACCTGACTGTGAGCGTGAGTGTGCATATGAAAATTATTTCAACATTGACTATAACGTGTTTGCCGGTCGCTATATCTTTATTGTTTCAACAGTAATCTCTTCTTTCGGCTTGTTAGCACTTTGTCAGCGACCGTAAGTTGATTGCGCAGGATCGTATAGATTTTTGGGGAAGGCGATAAACAGCCTTTTCGGAGATAGCTACTTTCTTTTCATCGATAGCTTGTTTTTGATGGTCGATAACTACTATTTTTATAATGGCGACCAACTCACTTATAATGGCTGGAAGTTCGTTTAAATCGCAATTCCTTCGCTTGTAAGTCCTTTTTGCCGCTTAAAAGGGCCCCGGAAACGCTCATTTTCAACAATTAACCATTGTTCCGGTTTTCGGGTTACATTTGCAGCCTTTAAAACCTGGAAGTATATCATAAATACCCCCGGAAATACGTTGATATCTACTCAGTAACAATGAGTTCGGTATTAACTGTCCAAAAAACACAAAGTCGCCTGGCAATCCCTGATCGTGCAGGTGGTGGCGTGTAAAGGGGCATTTATAGAAAACTTTCATTAAAAATCCTTCATCCCTTAATTTTACAGCTTATTATCACTGCCTATGCCGCAAGATAAAAACCGTCAGTTCCTGGATTTTGAAAAGCCGATCAAAGATCTTTTTGATGATATAGAAGGTTTGAAGCTAAGGGCCGAAAAAAGCAAGATTGACCTGGCTGATCCTATTAAAAAGCTGGAAGAGCGGGTGTTGGAAACCCGTAGGGCAATCACGCAAAACCTTACACCCTGGCAAAAAGTGCAGTTGAGCCGTCACCCCGATCGTCCGTACACCATGAAATATATCACCAAACTGACCACTGATTTTGTGGAGCTGTTTGGCGACAGGAACGTAAAAGACGATAAGGCCATGGTGGGTGGTTTTGCCTCCCTCGATGGTCAAACCGTAATGCTCATTGGTCAGCAAAAAGGTATCAATACCAAGGCACGCCAGTTGCGTAATTTTGGTATGGCCAATCCCGAAGGGTATCGCAAAGCCCTTCGACTGATGAAGCTGGCCGAAAAATTCGATAAACCAATTATTACCCTGATCGATACGCCCGGCGCCTATCCTGGCCTTGAGGCGGAAGAAAGGGGCCAGGGTGAAGCCATCGCCCGTAATATTTATGAAATGATGCGGCTTAAAGTACCGGTAATATGTGTGATCATTGGTGAAGGCGCCTCCGGCGGCGCTATGGGCATTGGTGTGGGCGACAAAGTGTACATGCTCGAAAATACCTGGTATACCGTTATTTCGCCTGAAAGCTGCAGTTCTATTCTTTGGCGTAGCTGGGATCAGAAAGAGAAAGCAGCCGAACAGTTAAAACTTACTGCCGATTATATGTACGAATTTGGATTAATTGATGGTATCATTCCAGAACCTGTTGGCGGCGCACACTGGAATTACGATGAAGCCGCTAATTTATTGAAACCATACCTCATTAACACCATCAACGAGCTGAAGCAGATGGATCCCGATGAACGTGTTCGAAAGCGTATCGATAAGTTTAACAAGATGGGCTTCTGGGATGAAGTAGCCTCCTAAAAGTCCGGGTGATCCTGAGCGAAGTCGAAGGGCCATGTTCATACACTGAGCGAAGTCGAAGTGTATAATCATAGAAGTGTTGAAAGAATATGAGACCGGCTGTTGTAATTCTGCCCGGCATCGTTGTGTCACTCACTTGTACATCCTTATCTCTACTCAGCTATACCAAATTTAAACGGGCATCCGTTCCTGCTTTTCGGGAAGATGCCTCAACCTAAAATCTGCAATTTCAATCTGTTTTTATGTCTCTTCGTCAATCATTATACGGTACCGGTGTGGCATTGGTCACTCCGTTCAAATCAAATGGGGAAGTTGATCTCGATGCATTAAGCAAAATCATTGACTTCGTTATAAATGGCGGCACTGAATACATTGTTACGCTTGGAACAACCGGCGAAACGCCCGCCCTCAGCAAAGAAGAAAAGATGGCTATCATCCGCTTCACCTACGAAAAAGTGAACAACCGGGTTCCGGTGGTAGTGGGTATCGGCGGCAACAACACCCCCGAAGTAATTAATGAACTGGAAACTTTTCCTTTAGATAAAGCTACCGCTATATTAAGCGCCAGTCCTTATTACAACAAACCTTCGCAGGAAGGTATATTTCAGCATTACAAAGCGCTGGCGGCTGCTTCACCAAAACCTATATTATTGTATAATGTACCGGGCCGCACCGGTCGCAATATGACTGCCGACACTACCCTGCGCCTTGCAAACGAGGTGGCAAACATCGGTGGTATTAAAGAAGCCAGCGGCGATATGGCTCAATGTATGCAGATCCTGCGCGACCGTCCTGAGAACTTCCTGGTAGTGAGTGGTGACGATGCGCTGGTATTACCTCAAATTGCCTGTGGCATGGATGGAGTTATCAGCGTTGCCGCCAATGCATTCCCTCAACAGTTCACGCATATGGTTCGTCAGTGTTTGAAAGGCGATTTCAAAGCTGCCAAATCATTGAACGATGTGTTGATTGAAGCGTACGACCTAATGTTCTGTGAAAACAACCCCGCAGGCGTAAAAGCCTTCATGACCGAGTTGGAATTACTGGAGAATTTTCTGCGGTTGCCGATGGTGCCCCTGAGCGCCGGTGTGCATGAGCAGATAAAAGCGTTCCTGAAAGGAAATTAAGCATAATGTTATGTAATTAGCTAATTCGATAATCCCGACTAAAGTCGTGACAAGTCATGCTAATGGAAAGGCAATTAGTAATAGACAATGAGTTTCTATTGCTGATTGCCTTTTACTTCTACATTCCTTTAATGGTAAATGAAGTAGTAATGGCCATACAAAAGCCTCTGGGTAATTTTTCAACGCCAAATATGGCTCGTGTATGTTGCCCTGAATCGCCCAAAACGCTCAAAAAAAGATCCGAAGCGCCATCGGCAACCCTTGGCGCTTCGTCCCATTCTTCGGTAGCGCGGTAGTAAATATCTGCGTGGTTCAATCCTGCTATATTTTCAAGCCCAACGAATTTGTCTATCTGCCCCAACACATTAATTGCGGCCATTCTGGCGGCCTGGTAGCCTTGTTCGGTGGTTACTTCTTTTCCCAATCGTCCGATATAATAAAACTGATCGTCTTTAATTGCAAACTGAATGGCAACATAGGCAATGTTTCCCCTGATATTTACAGCAACATACGAACCGCCTGGTTTAGGTATATTTTCAAACTGAATGCCCAATTCTCTCAGTTTGTTTGTGATGGTGCTTTTTTCCATTGATGGTTTTGTTTTTCAAGATAACACAACATCTTTTTCAATGGAGCATAAGAATAGGTTTTATTATGCTTTGAAGGTTTACCTTCCAACGCTTAGCTTTGGAATATGATTTCTCCATCGGTTCAATTGTATGTTCAGCAATGGTTAAATGACACCATGGGAGCAGCACCCGCTTCCTTACAATTTACACCTGTTGGCGGTGGTTCTATCAATGAAACCTATCGTATTACAGCCGGGGAACAGTCCTTCTTATGTAAGCTCAATAGCCTTTCTACATTTCCCGCTTTATTCGACACCGAACAAAAAGGGCTGGAGTTGCTGGCGCAGCAACAGGTGATCCGCATACCGAAGGTAATTGCTTCAGCACATACCGGCGATAGTCAGATATTGTTATTGGAATGGATAGAACAGGGATTAAAAACCGGCGCTTTCTGGGCAACGTTTGGTGAACAGCTGGCCGCCCTGCATCATATAACTGGTAGTCAATTTGGATTAGATAGTGATAATTACATGGGTGCTTTACCGCAAAACAATACACCCGGCAACAACTGGATTGATTTTTTTATACACCAACGGCTGCAGCCACAGGTGCAACTAGCCGTTAACCGTCAATTGCTGGAACCGGCGTATGCCCGGATGTTTGAAAAGCTATATCAGCGGTTGGGCGAACTATTTCCGGCAGAACCAGCCGCCTTGTTGCATGGTGATCTGTGGGGTGGTAACTTTTTATGTGATGATACGGGAAAACCGGTACTCATTGACCCGGCAGTATATTATGGGCATCGCAGTATGGATATGGGAATGACCACCTTGTTTGGCGGATTTGACGCCTTGTTTTATGAAAGCTACCAATATCATTTTCCGTTGCCTGCCAATTACCGGCAGCAATGGGAGCTGTGTAATTTATATCCGTTGCTGATTCATTTGAATTTATTTGGGAAAAGCTACCTGGCCGACATTTTGAATACAATCCGGAGGTATTGATTTACGTTATAAAAGGCCGCAAGCTATCCCGACTGGTCGGGACAAGCTGCAAGCGGGTAAAGTGTTAGTTTTGTGTAATAAGTTGTAAGTAGTAGATAATAAGTGTCAGGAGCGTATTGCGACTATTGTATAAATTTGTACAACGGAATGCAGCAGAATAACTTATATGTCCGTCTTAATCTAAAGTGGTAACCTCTTAACAAATTGAATGCTGGCAGTTACTATACTGGGAAATAACTCCGCTTTGCCGGCCTACGACCGGCATCCTACGTCGCAGGTGGTGACGCTGGATGATAATTTATTCCTGGTTGATTGTGGGGAGGGTACGCAACAGCAATTAGCGAAGTTTCGCATTCGCTGGTCACGCATCAATTACATTTTTATATCTCACCTGCACGGCGATCATTATTTTGGGTTACCGGGTTTTTTGCACAGCATGGGTCTTTTGCACCGGGAGCACGATGTTCATTTGTTTGCCCCGGCTCCGTTAAAGCAGATCCTGGACCTGCAATTGGAAGCAGCCTCCAATCAATTACCCTATACATTGCATTTTTATCCCTTAGAGAAAGAAGGGGTGATCGTTCATAACGATAAGTTTAAAGTAACCTGTTTTGCTACCAAGCACCGCATTCCCTGCTGGGGTTTCCGGTTCGACCAGGTGCGGGCGCCACGCCGGGTAAACCCTGAAAAGGCGATAGAATATGGCGTTCCGGCTGCTTTTTACGACCGGTTGAAATGGGGAGAAGATTATACCACGAAAAATGGCGAGCTTATAAAAAATGAATGGGTAACCAACCCAGGCGTGAAGGCGTTATCGTATGCGTATAGCGCAGATACCATTTTTGATGAAGAATTGATTGATAAAGTGCAGGGCGTTGACCTGCTTTACCACGAAACCACTTATTTAAAAGACCTCGATGTAAGGGCGAAGCTTCGCTTTCATTCTACCACTACGCAGGCTGCCTGCATAGCCAAACGTGCCAATGTGGGCCGATTGTTGATTGGTCATTTTAGCTCGAAATATGACAAGCTGGATTTGTTTGAACAGGAAGCCTGTGAAGTGTTTCCCAATACCAGTCTCGCGTTGGAAGGGGTTACGTTTAGAGCGATTCAGAAATAATATTGAATGCTTGCCCAACGAAGCCCCGACGAGTCGCGGCGAAGGCGAGTTGAATGTTCAAACGCATAGCGTGCTATTTCAGCAACTCCTTACACTCGTGCAGCAAGCGCTCTTTACTCACCGCGGCCGTACCTACTTCTTCACATACCAGCCCACCCGCAATGTTGGCCACTTCGGCCATCAGGTCAATGCGTTTGGTTGCTGCGTAAATCAAAGAGGCCACGGCTATCACCGTATCACCGGCGCCGGATACATCTGCAATATTTCGTAAATGGGAAGGAATGATCTTCGCCGTGCTGTTTTCCTGGTAAAAAACCCCTTTCTCCGACAGCGTGATGAATGATATGGCGTGTTGTAATTTTTCCTGTAACTGTTGGTGAATATCAATCAGCGTAGGCAGGTTAACCTCTTCGATCAGCAGGTTAAGCCCGTCTTTTACCTCTTTCAAATTAGGTTTAAAAATATCTACCCCCTGGTAAGAGAAGAAATTTTTTCGCTTGGGGTCCACCGTAGTGATCACGCCATGTTGTTTACACAAGGCTGTTATTTCTTTGATCACGCGCTCGGTGAGCACGCCTTTGTTATAATCTTCAAAAATGATCACCTGCGGTTGTTCGCTGGTAATGTACTGCCGTACTTTTTCAATCAGGGCGTTTTCGTCATCGGCACTCAACTCTTTGGTGATCTCCGCATCCAGTCGCATCATTTGCTGATTGCGGCTGATGATACGGGTTTTGGCCGTGGTAATGCGCGATGATTGGTGCGATACCCAGGATGTATTGATATGATGTTCGTTGAAAAGCGCTGTTAAAGTGCGGCCGTTATCATCGTCACCCATCACGGAGAGCACCGAAACATTGGCGCCCAAAGCGGCGAGGTTTAGCGCTACGTTGCCGGCTCCGCCTATGCGGTTTTCCTTTTTATCCAATGCAACTACGGGCACCGGGGCTTCCGGTGAAATTCTCTCCACATGACCCCACCAGTAAATATCCAGCATCACATCCCCTACTACCCCTGCTTTAATATTTGAAAACTCCGCAAATAGTTTATCAAAATCTATCTTACTCATACATTAAAACTTACTCGGCTTTTTTGTTTCGCACTGCAAGATAATATAAAGGAACACCCGTTAAAACAATTCCCAAACCAATACCTGCATACAGGGGTTTCATTTTAATGAGGAATATACAAAAGGTTAATGCGAGTATGATATAAATGACGGGCAGTACCGGGTAACCAAACGCCTTATAAGGCCGGTCTGCATCGGGGCGCTTTTTACGTAAGATAAAAATTCCTAAAATGGTTGCGGCATAAAACAGTACCACCACAAAAGAGATCATATCGAGCAGGTCGCCGTAGCTTCCGCTTAAACATAAAATGCTGGCCATCACACATTGTATCCACAAGGCAAATTCAGGTACGGCGTTCTTATTTAATTCACCCGTCTTTTTAAAGAACAACCCGTCTTTTGCCATGGTATAATATACCCGGGCGCCGGCCAGTATCAATCCATTATTACAACCAAAGGTGGAGATCATGATCATGATGGCAATTACATAAGCGCCACTACTGCCAAAAATAGCATTGGCCGACATCACTGCTAACCGCCTGGATGGTGCAAAAGCGATATCGTGTAACGGCAGTACATTCAGGTACATCAGGTTGGCTGTCACATAAATGATCGTAACAACCAATGTTCCCAGAAACAGGCTCAATCCGATATTGCGTTTCGGGTTCTTTATTTCGCCTGCAATGAAGGTTACGTTGTTCCAGGAATCACTGCTGAAAATGGAACCAGACATGGCTGAGGCAAAGGCGCCTATTAAAGCAATACCGCTGATTGGCAGCCAGCTGCCATCATCGGGAGCAGTCCCCGTTGGATTTTTAGTAAAATGCATGGCATTCATCCCTGTTTCCCAATTTTCAGCCCAAAAGCTGTTTTTCACCAGTAAAAAACCTAAAATGATCAATCCGAATAAGGAGAATAATTTGACCGTAGTGAAGGTGGTTTGAATGATCTTGCCACCTTTGATCCCACGTGTATTGGTATATGTAAGAAATACAATCAGGAGAATAGCCAGTACCTGGGCGGCGGATACCTTGAATGTACCCAGGGTTAACAGTATAACATCTTCCCCCACTTCGGGTATTAAATAAGACGTAAACCGGCTAAAGGCTACTGCTACGGCCGCTATGGTAGCTGTTTGTATGACGGCAAAAAAACTCCAGCCGTATAAAAAACCTGCTAATGGATTAAATGCTTCTCTAAGATAAACATATTGCCCGCCTGCTTTGGGGTACATACCGCTCAGTTCACCATAACTCACAGCGGCCACAATGGTCATAAAACCGGTGATCAGCCATACCGCTATAACCCAACCGGCACTGCCTACATCTTTGGTAATATCAGATGTAACAATAAAAATACCCGAACCGATCATAGAACCTGCTACCACCATGGTAGCATCTACTAAACTAAGAGATGGTTTAAAAGACGAAGCGTGTTCTGCCATATTAGTTATATAAGGGTAAGAAAATCAGGTTTTAACCGTCCCAAGATAAGGAAACTAACCCGAATCGCGGGTATGCCAGATTTCCACATCTTTTACTATTAATAACCAGTATTTGCTTCCGATTCCTATCGGGGAAGGCAGCCTGCAGCTTAAAAGTTAAAACAAAAAGCCTAAAGCAAAACTGTATTTTACTTTAGGCTTTCGGCTTTTTGTATTGCTTGCAGCTTGTGGCTTGTGGCTTGCAGCTGTATTTATTTCTTCTTCTCCTTGTATTGTGTATTCAACCCATTGATGAGGTCGCCGGTAATGTTATAGGCAGAATCCCTGTAGTAAATAATAAAGCCCGGCTCGTAAGAAAGTATGTAGGAGTATTTCTTGTTCTTGTTATATTCTTTCAAGAACTCTTCCACCTGCTTGCGCAGTTCGCTCATACGGTCAACCTGCAGCTTCTGCATTTCCTGCTCCAGTTCGCCTTTACGTTGCTGGTATTGCTGTTGCAGCAGCCCTACTTCGCGCTGGGCGGTTTCGCCTTCCGCCTGTGTAATGTTATTGCCTTTTTCCTGCCACTTTTTAATAGTGCGCTGGTACTTGGTGGTTAAATCGTTCAACTCGGCATTCATGGAGCTCTCTTTCTTCTTGATATCGCCCGATACATCCTTGAAATATTCATAATGCTCCTGCAGGGAATCAATATCAAAGTAGGCTATCGCAAAGCTGGAAGAAGCATTATTATCAGCAGGTATCGTTACTTTTTTCTGTTTGTCCCCCTGCGAGAAATGTAGATAAAAAAGCACACCTATGAGAACAAGAGCAAGAACACTTAATATAGTAGAAATATTTTTCATGAACGCCTTTTTTGCAAGATATAATACTGGTTTAAAAGAGAATTGTTAAAAATTTTAACACCCTAATTATATACGGTGTAATAAAAAAGTAGGAAGTGTTAGCTTCCTACTTTGTATACTTTCAATGAATTTCTGATCGCATTATTCTTCTTCGTCAAAGCTCATCGCTTCCCGGGTTGTTTGCAGCAATTCATATTCTTCCTTGCTACCAACGATCATGTTCTCGAAGTCACGCAAACCAGTACCTGCCGGTATCGGGTGACCTGTGATCACATTCTCTTTCAAGCCAAGCATATCGTCGGTCTTACCCTGAATGGCAGCCGATGACAATACTTTGGTTGTTTCCTGGAACGATGCGGCCGAGATCCAGCTTTGTGTACCCAGCGAAGCTTTGGTAATACCCAACAACACAGGATGTGATGTAGCGGGGTTGGCATCGCGGTACTCAACCAGCTTTTTATCGGTACGACGCAGCAGTGAGTTTTCTTCGCGAATTTCACGAAGGCTCACAATTTGACCAGCTTTCAACCGGGCGCTTTCGCCTGGGTCAGCAATAACCTTTTTATCAAAGATCCAGTCATTCTCTTCGTTGAAGTCAAAACGGTCAACCAGGTCTTCCTCCAGGAAGCGGGTATCACCCGGATCAACGATCTCCACCTTTTTCATCATCTGGCGAACGATCACCTCAATGTGTTTATCATTGATCTTAACACCTTGTAAACGGTATACTTCCTGAATTTCATTCACCACGTACTCCTGTACTGCGAAAGGACCTTTAATTGCCAGGATATCGCTTGGTGCAACCTGTCCGTCAGACAGCGGCGCACCTGCTTTATTAAAGTCACCATCCTGTACCAGGATCTGGCGGGTCAACGGCACCAGGTATTTTTTGATAACACCATCTTTCGCTTCCACGATGATCTCGCGGTTACCACGTTTGATGGCGCCAAAGGCTACCACACCGTCAATTTCGCAAACAATAGCCGGGTTACCTGGGTTACGGGCTTCAAACAACTCCGTTACACGAGGCAGACCCCCGGTGATATCTCGTTGCATCCGCAGCGTACGAGGTATTTTCACCAACACCTGACCGGCTCTTACATCTTCGGCTTCATCAACCCCAATGTGTGAGCCTACCGGCAGGTTGTATTGTTTTACATCCTTGCCTTCTACAATCAGGGTAGGTATCTTGGTTTTATCTTTTGTTTCAATTACCACTTTCTCGCGGTGACCGGTTTGTTCATCAGCCTCTTCGCGGTAAGTAATACCTTCAATTACGTTATCGAATTTCACCTGACCAACGATCTCGGCTACGATTACGTTGTTGAAAGGATCCCAGGTACAAATAACATCACCTTTTTTCACCTGCTGACCATCTTTCACAAACAGGGTTGAACCGTATGGTATGTTTACCACATTCAGTAAGCGGTCGTTCTTCACGTCAACGTTACGAATTTCACCGGTACGACCGATAACAATTTGAACCGTATCGCCGTCATTATTAACCGAAGCTACAGTACGCAAACCGTCGAACTGGATGGTACCATCGAATTTGGCAGTGAGCGATGATTCTACTGATGCAGATCCGGCAACACCACCCACGTGGAAGGTACGCAGGGTTAACTGGGTACCAGGCTCACCGATTGACTGGGCAGCGATGATACCAACCGCATCTCCTTTTTGTGCCCGGTTACCTGTGGCCAGGTTTTTACCGTAACATCTCACGCATACCCCGCGCTTGCTTTCGCAGGTAAGTACCGAACGGATCTCAACAAATTCAATAGCGGCTTCTTCAATTTGTTTACCGATCTCTTCATTGATCTCTTTGCCGGCAGCAACGATCATTTCATCGTTCAGCGGACTGTAAACATTGTGTAGCGATGTACGGCCAATGATACGATCATACAGCGGCTCTACAATTTCTTCATTATCTTTTAAGGCGCTGATGGCAATACCACGCAGCGTACCGCAATCTTCTTCTGTAATTACAACGTCCTGGGCTACGTCAACCAAACGACGGGTCAGGTAACCGGCATCCGCTGTTTTCAAGGCAGTATCGGCCAAACCTTTACGCGCACCGTGCGTAGAAATGAAGTAATCCAATACGTTCAGTCCACCCTTGAAGTTCGACAAGATCGGGTTTTCGATGATCTCACTTCCAGATGAGCCTGATTTTCTGGGCTTCGCCATCAGACCCCTGATACCGCACAGCTGTTTGATCTGCTGTTTAGAACCACGGGCTCCGGAGTCAAGCATCATGTACACAGAGTTGAAACCCTGTTTATCGCTGCTCAATTCACGGATCAACGTTTCGGTAATACGGGTATCTACCCTTGACCAAATGTCTACGATCTGGTTATACCGCTCGTTGTTGGTGATAAGACCCATATTATAGTTATCCCACACTTCGTCTACTTCTACCTTCGCATTATCCAGCACTTCGCCTTTGATAGATGGGATGATAAGGTCATTAATACTGAACGACAAACCACCTCTGAAGGCCATGCGGAAACCAAGCGTTTTGATATCATCCAGGAACTTGGCTGTTTTTGGCACATTGGTGATGGTGATAATATCGCCGATGATCTCACGCAAGCTTTTCTTCGTAAGCAGGGAGTTGATATAACCCACTTCTTTAGGAACAAACTCGTTGAAGATCACACGACCCACCGTTGTTTCGATCAGCTTTTTGGCAATAACACCATCGCTGGTACGTACATTCACTTTCACTTTAATGAAAGCGTGCAGGTCAATGCGTTGTTCGTTGTAGGCTATTATTACTTCTTCTGTGCTGTAGAAAGCTTTTCCTTCACCCCGCAACACTTCCGTTGCGGTAGATTTTTTACCCTTGGTGATATAGTACAGACCGAGTACCATGTCCTGTGAAGGCAGGGTCATTGGCGCACCATTCTGCGGGTTCAAGATGTTATGTGAAGAAAGCATCAACAGTTGGGCTTCCAGAACGGCTGCATTGCTCAACGGAACGTGAACCGCCATCTGGTCACCATCAAAGTCGGCGTTGAACGCCGCACACACCAACGGGTGCAACTGGATCGCTTTACCTTCTATCAGTTTTGGCTGAAAGGCCTGGATAGACAAACGGTGGAGCGTTGGGGCGCGGTTTAACATAATAGGGTGCCCTTTCAGGATATTTTCAAGGATATCCCAAACCACCGCTTCCTTTCTATCAACCAGCTTACGAGCCGATTTTACTGTTTTTACAATACCTCTTTCAATCAGTTTACGAATGATGAACGGCTTGAACAATTCAGCCCCCATATCTTTCGGTAAACCGCACTCGTGCAATTTCAGTTCAGGACCTACCACGATTACAGAACGACCAGAGTAGTCAACACGTTTACCCAACAGGTTCTGACGGAAACGGCCTTGTTTACCTTTCAACACATCCGACAGTGATTTCAATGCGCGACCACCTTCGGCTTTTACTGCGTTTGATTTACGTGAGTTATCGAACAGAGAATCAACCGCTTCCTGAAGCATACGTTTTTCGTTACGCAGGATCACCTCAGGTGCTTTGATCTCTAATAATCTCTTCAACCGGTTGTTACGAATGATCACCCGGCGATACAGGTCGTTCAGATCAGAGGAGGCAAAACGGCCACCATCCAAAGGAACCAACGGACGCAATTCAGGCGGAATAACCGGAATGTATTGCATTACCATCCACTCAGGGCGGTTGGTGATGCGGCTGTTGGCTTCACGGAAAGATTCTACTACGCTCAAACGCTTCAATGCATCGGCTTTACGTTGCTGTGAAGTTTCGGTAGCAGCAGCATTCCGCAAATCGAACGACAAAGTATCCAGCTCAATTCTTTGCAACAGATCATGTACCGCTTCGGCACCCATCTTGGCAATGAACTTCATCGGATCATCATCTGGCAGGTACTGGTTCTCCTTTGGCAGGTTCTCCAGTATTTCCAGGTATTCTTCTTCTGTTAACAGATCGGCAGTTTTTAATCCGCGATCTTCCCGGATACCAGCCTGAATTACTACAAAACGCTCGTAGTAAACGATGCTCTCCAGTTTCTTGGAGCTAACACCCAGCAGGTAACCGATTTTATTTGGTAAGCTTTTGAAATACCAGATATGTACAACAGGCACCACCAGTTTAATGTGGCCCATGCGCTCACGACGTACTTTCTTTTCAGTTACTTCAACACCGCAACGGTCGCACACGATCCCTTTGTAACGGATACGTTTGTACTTTCCGCACGCACACTCATAATCTTTAACCGGTCCAAAAATACGTTCGCAGAATAAACCATCACGTTCAGGCTTGTACGTACGATAGTTTATGGTTTCAGGTTTTAACACTTCACCATAACTGCGTTCCAAAATGGAATCCGGTGAAGCCAGCCCGATAGTGATCTTAGAAAATGTGGCTCTGGGACGATTATCTTTTTTAATAGCCATATTCCAGGTTTCTTGTTTCTAGTTTTTAGTATTTTGTTACCAACGACGGCAATTCTCTTCAACTTTGTTCCGCCAACTGGCGGACCCTTCAACGTCCGGTTCTCTACGCTGATGTTACTCGAACTTCAGGTCAAGACCCAAACCTCTCAACTCATGCACCAATACGTTGAACGACTCAGGAATACCTGCTCTTGGAATATTATCACCTTTAACAATCGCCTCGTAGGTTTTTGCACGGCCGATAATATCATCCGATTTAAGCGTAAGTAATTCCTGCAGAATGTTCGAAGCACCGTACGCTTCCAATGCCCACACCTCCATTTCACCGAAACGTTGACCACCGAACTGTGCTTTACCACCCAGCGGCTGCTGTGTAATAAGACTGTAGGGTCCAATGCTACGGGCGTGCATCTTATCATCAACCATGTGGTGCAGTTTGATCATGTAGATAACACCAACGGTTGCTTTCTGGTGGAAACGATCGCCCGTTTCTCCATCATATAGATAAGTGTGGCCAAAGGTTGGCAAGCCTGCGTTATTGATATAATCTGCAATTTCCTCAGTAGTAGCTCCGTCGAAGATGGGGGTAGCGAACTTCACACCCATTTGCAAACCGGCCCAGCCTAATACGGTCTCATAGATCTGGCCCAGGTTCATACGGGAAGGTACACCCAGCGGGTTCAGTACAATGTCAACCGGCGTACCATCTTCCAGGAACGGCATGTCTTCAGCACGCACGATCTTGGCAACGATACCTTTGTTACCGTGGCGACCGGCCATTTTATCTCCCACTTTCAGCTTACGCTTAACAGCGAGGTAAACTTTAGCCAGTTTCAACACACCGGCAGGTAACTCATCCCCGATCGAAATGTTGAACTTCTCTCTCTTATATCTACCCAGTTCTTCGTTGTACTTGATGTTGTAGTTGTGCAACAAGGTGTTGATGGAATCATCTATCGATGTATCACCAGTCCAACCCAGCGGGTTTACGTTCTGATAATCGATAGAACCCAGGTTCTTTGGATTGAACTTGGCGCCTTTACCGATCTGCACTTCACCGAAGTTGTTGTTTACACCGGATGAGGCTTTATCTTTCAATAAAGTCTGCAGTTTATTCAACAATTCTTCTTTCAGGTCTTCCGTATTTTTCTCGTGCACTTTTTCCAGCTTTTCCAATGCGGCCTTCTCACGGATCTTCGCGTTCTTATCTTTTTTAGCGCGTTGGAACAGCTTTTTACCAATCACCACCCCTTCAACACCGTTCGGAGCTTTCAAAGAAGCATCTTTGGCATCACCGGCTTTATCACCGAAGATGGCGCGTAACAGTTTTTCCTCAGGGGTAGGATCGCTTTCTCCTTTAGGAGTGATCTTACCGATCAGGATATCGCCTTCTTTAATGGCAGCTCCCATACGAATGATACCATTTTCATCCAGGTCTTTCGTAGCTTCTTCCGATACGTTTGGAATATCGGGGGTCAGTTCTTCTTCACCCAGTTTGGTATCGCGCACTTCCAGTTCATATTCTGAAATGTGAATAGAAGTGAACAGATCTTCTTTTGCTACTCTTTCGCTGATTACAATGGCATCCTCGAAGTTGTAACCTTTCCATGGCATGAACGCCACCTTCAGGTTACGGCCCAATGCCAGCTCTCCTGCCTGTACCGCATATCCTTCTGTAAGGAAATCGCCTTTTTTCATGCGTTGTCCTTTTCTAACAGCAGGCTTGTGGTTGATACAGGTTTCCTGGTTGGTTTTTATAAACTTGGTCAGTTTGTAAACTCTCAAATCATCTTCAAAGCTCACCAAACGGTCAGCTTCGGTACGGTCGTAGCGAACATGAATTTCACTACCATCTACGTACTCAACAACACCCTCTCCTTCTGAAAGGATCTGTACACGCGCATCACGGGCAGCTTTGGCTTCCAGACCTGTACCCACGATCGGGTTTTCAGGACGGATCAGCGGAACAGCCTGACGTTGCATGTTCGATCCCATCAACGCACGGTTGGCGTCATCATGCTCCAGGAACGGGATCAGCGAAGCACTCAAACCAACGATCTGGTTCGGCGCTACGTCCATGAATTCAACTTCATTTTGATCAAGGATCGGGAAGTCACCGGTTTGGCGCGAAGTGATCTTCTCTTCCACGAAATGTCCTTTATCATCGAGCGGTGAACTCGCCTGGGCGATCTTGGCATTATCTTCTTCTTCTGCACTCAGGAAGGTGAGCTTTTTCAGGTCAACCTTTCCGTTATCTACTTTATGATAAGGCGTTTCAATAAAGCCCATTTCGTTGATCTTGGCGTGTACGCACAAGGTCGAGATCAAACCGATGTTCGGTCCTTCCGGTGTTTCAATGGTACACAAACGGCCGTAGTGACTGTAGTGTACGTCACGAACCTCGAAACCGGCTCTTTCACGACTCAAACCTCCGGGTCCGAGCGCTGAGATACGACGTTTGTGCGTGATCTCACTCAGCGGGTTGGTTTGATCGAGGAACTGCGACAGTTGAGAAGTACCAAAGAAGGAGTTGATCACTGACGACAGCGTTCTGGCATTGATCAGATCAACTGGTGTGAACACCTCATTATCACGTACGTTCATTCTTTCACGGATGGTACGGGCCATACGGGCCAAACCAACACCGAACTGAGCATATAACTGCTCACCCACGGTACGTACACGACGATTGCTCAGGTGATCGATATCATCAATTTCCGCTTTACCATTGGTCAAACGAACCAGGTATTTAATGATCTCGATGATATCTTCCTTAGTCAGTGTTTTTTGATCAAGCGGCTGATGCAGGTTCAGCTTGCGATTGATCTTATAGCGACCAACCTCTCCCAGATCATAACGCTTGTCGCTAAAGAATAATTTATCAATGATACCGCGGGCTGTTTCATCATCCGGCGCATCGGCTCCGCGCAACTGGCGGTAGATGTGCTGAACGGCTTCCAGCTCACTGTTTGAAGTATCTTTATTAAGTGTGTTGTAAATGATAGCGTAGTCACCGCCTACATCTTCTTTCTGCACGAAAACGCTCTTCGCATCCATGTCGGCGATCATGTCAATTGCCTCTTCATCCAGCACGGTATCGCGCTCCAGCACTACCTCGTTTCTTTCAATAGACACTACCTCACCGGTATCTTCATCCACAAAGTCCTCAACCCAAGTTCTCAAAACACGGGCAGCAAGGCGTTTGCCAAGATATTTCTGGAGTGATTTCCGATCGCTTTTTACTTCATCGGCCATCCCAAACAGCTCCAGGATGTCTTTATCGGTTTCATACCCGATAGAACGCAACAGCGTGGTAACCGGGAATTTCTTCTTACGGTCGATGTACGCATACATCACGTTGTTGATATCGGTAGCAAACTCCATCCACGCACCTTTGAAAGGAATTACACGGGCAGAATAGATCTTGGTACCGTTGGGGTGAATAGACTGACCGAAGAATACACCGGGTGAACGGTGTAATTGAGAAACCACCACACGCTCTGCTCCGTTGATCACGAAGGTACCGCGGGGGGTCATATATGGAATGTTACCCAGGAACACATCCTGAACGATGGTTTGGAAGTCAACGTGCTCTTCGTCATTACAGCTCAACCGAAGTTTCGCTTTCAGCGGAACAGCATATGTTAAACCACGCTCCATACACTCTTCAATGGTGTAGCGGGGCGGGTCAATAAAATAATCGAGGAACTCCAACACGAATATGTTTCGTGTATCGGTAATCGGGAAGTTTTCCTTAAACACCTTGAACAACCCTTCAATATTACGCTTGTCGGGTGTGGTCTCTAATTGGAAAAATTCTTTAAACGATTGAATTTGTACTTCGAGTAAGTCAGGTGCATCGGCAAGATTTTTAATTTTCCCGAAGTTGACCCTGTTTGACAGTTTTGTAGAAGACATATTGCTTAAAACCGGTTTTTAAATTATTCGTACGACAAAACATCTATAGACAAAAAAAGATTTTCCTTGAGAATTTCAACCCTTTTCGTTCAATCTGAACACCAACGGTTAAACTCCCAAAGAATTAAAAAAGAGGCAGTTATGTGAATATGGCCATGTATCAACTATACCTCTGCTAATTAGCTTTTGTGAAAAATGGAGGGCAAAGGTAAGAAATATACCTTAACCGGCAAGAAATTTTCGGGTATAACCGGTCGCCACTCATGTATTTTATTTACCGTTCGTAATTTAATGATATTTAACGTAAACATTTTCAGGATTTCAGAAAAGTTGTCAGATGGGTACAGGGAAGCCTCAGGATCGTTAAAAACAGCGAGATCCAAAGATAAAAAACAAAGCCGCGAAGAACATGATTGTCTTCGCGGCTTTACTTTGGTTACCCGTTTTATTTGCTATATGCTGGGATATCCATCGTTTTGAGGTCTTAATTTAGGATTGTTTTGCATTTCAATGGTAGGCAGGGGGAACAACAAATGCTTTTTGGTCAGTGTCTGTCCGCTTTCAGGCAATTTATGCCCTTCAAACTCCTCAAAGCTCTTGTTTGTTTCATTGTACGCTTTTTTCAGCCGCACCATATCGAACCAGGTTATGCCTTCATAACACAGCTCATGCCAGCGTTCATTCCATACTGCTTCTTTGAAGGAAACCTGGTTATAGCTGGCCAGGGAACCGGTTGTTAAACCTGCCCTGTCGCGGATACTTTTTAATGCATCCAGGGCTGCCTGGTTTGGACCGGAGCCTGCTTCATTCTGTGCCTCGGCATAGGTTAACAGTACCTGTGCATATCTTATATTCATCCAGTTCAATCCGCTGGTGGTGGTTCCCTCTTTACCAAATGTGCCGTTGGCCACTATATCAAAATGTTTATAAATGTAGGGAGCGCCCAAAGGCTTCAAAGCACCTTTACCGCCATCATAATAGGATGTGTAAAAGAAACCTTGCCGGTCAACAGTTCTCTTGTCACCCGCTTCAAATGAATTGTAAAATTGCGTGGTAGGCGTGGTAGAACCCACTTCGGTGCCATAGGCCGAAACATCTTTGAAGTTGGGCAACAGGATAGCCTGGTTTCCATTATTGGCCACCCCACCCAGGAATTGAATTTCAAAGATCTGTTCCGTTTGATTTTCCAATGTCTCAACGTGCAGACTATCATAACTACCAAACAGTCTGAACTTACCGCTGGTAATTACCTCGTTTGCTTTATCGGCGGCCAGCTGAAAATAAGTTTTCCCCTTATTCAAAGGATAACCGGCCATAGTTATATATACTTCTGCCAGCAGCGATTTTACGGCACCAAGCGAAGCACGCCCGCTGGCATCGGTCCAGGGCAATCCTGAAGCTTCAGCGTTCTTGAGATCGGTTACTATCTGCTGATAAACCGAATCTTTTGTTGTGCGGCCAATAAAGACCTGGGGATCATTTGCTGATAGAACAGACGTAGTAAGTACCGGCACATCTCCATACAATCGTACCAGATAAAAATAAGACCATGCCCGCAAAAACTGGGCTTCGCCCAATACCTGTTTCTTTTTTGCATCGTCCATTTTTATAGCCGGCACCCTGTCCAATACCAGGTTGGTTTGGGCAATCGTCTGGTACAAGCTGGTCCACCAGTTAAGCACGAATACATTATCGCCATTGTAACTAAGACCAAGCAGGTTGTTCAGGTCGGTATTTTGTCCTGTTTCGGTTTTTGCTGTACCGGTTGGCATTTCGAGCATGGAGAAATTAGTGGCAAATATGCCCGCGCCACCAGCAAAGAACCGGGTTCTGTCGTATGCTGCGGCAATGGCAGCATCTGCATGACCGGGCAATGTATAATAATCTTCTGGCGCAAGGTTCGAAGGATCATTATCCTCTTCAACCAGCCATTTTTTACAACCAGTGGCTGATAGGGCAAAGGCGCATATTAGTAGAATATATAGCGGGTTTATCTTGCAGATTTTCATATGAGCTTGTTTAATGTTAATTATTACAATCCAACACTTATTCCCAGCATGTATGTAGTTGGCTTGGGATAATCAAAAAAGGTTTGCCCCTGTGCAAAGGCATCACTATAAGTAGTCACCTCCGGATCGTTACCCGAATACTTTGTTTTCAGGAAGAAGTTCTGCACTGAAGCAGTTACACGCAACTTGCTTAATCTCCAGCGCTCAAACACCTTGGCTGGCACATTATAGCCTATTAACAAATTCTTTCCGCGCAGGAATGAGCCATCTTCCACCCAACGTGTATCAACATTGGTTACATAACCAGCCCGGGTATCACGAATGGTAGCGATCATGGTATTGTTGTTATTCTTGCCAGGTTGATAATAATCGAGCACCGAACTGTAACTGTTCGCAATTCCGGTTCTGTCTTCACCGGAATGTTTCGATTGATTCAGCACATCGTTTCCATACAAATAAGCGAGCTCAATAAGCAGATCGAAGTTCTTATAGCTGAAATCATTGCTGAAAGAACCCCAGCCTTTAGCATTACCATTGCCAATGATCACCCTGTCGAGATCGTTAATTTGATAATCAGGTGTTACATCTTTATATTTTAAATCGCCGGGAAGAATGGTTTTACCGCCGCGGTAGCTGACATACTTCGCAGCCTCTGCCCTTTCAGCATCTGTCCATACACCCTCCCGTATCAGGCCCCAGAATGAACCAACTGGTTGTCCAACCTGGATGATACCAGTGTTTGACAAAAAGTTCGGATTGCCCGAGAAGATAGGAGCAGGCGTTGCCAGGGTAAGCACTTTATTTTTGTTGAAAGAAATATTAAAGGTGGTGTTCCATGAAAAGTCCTGGGTCTTGATATTGATCGTACGCAAAGTAAATTCAAGCCCTTTATTCTCCATGCTGCCAATATTCCTTGTATAAGAGGGATAGCCGGTAGTTCTTGGCAATGGCGCATTCAGCAGCATGTCGGTTGTTTTACGATAATAGGCATCTACTTCCAGGTTGATCCTGTTTTCTAACAAGCCCAGTTCAAGACCGACATCTGTTTGGGCCGTCTTTTCCCATACCAGATCAGGGTTGCCCAACCTGCCTGCACCAATACCAGAGAATCGGGTGTTGTTGAAAACACCGGTGTAAGAGGCCAACGAGGCATCAGATGAATAAGGAGCAATTTCTGAGTTACCTGTTAAACCGGTGCTTACGCGCAGTTTAAGATGGGAGATGATCTTGTTGCTTTTAAGAAAATCTTCGTTGCTGGCATTCCAGGCCACGGCAGCCGAAGGAAAAAATGCGAACTTATGGTTGTCGCCGAATTTCGAGCTACCATCAACACGGCCGGTAAACGTAAACAGATACTTTTGCTTGTATCCATAATTCACACGACCAAAGTATGAGTTGAAAGCAAAATTGCTTTTACTTGAAGTGGATGCGTTCTGCACACTTCCCGTTCCCAGGTTATAATACTGGAAAAAGTCGGTCGAAAAATTCTGGGCACTGGCACCAACTGAGGCATAGTTTGTCCCCTGCCAGGAAAGACCTATCAGGCCATTCACGGTATGATCTTCGTGAAAAGTTTTGTTGTAGTTCAGGAAAGTTTCAGATGACCAGTAAATTTCTCTGTTATCAAAAATACTGGCGGTACCGTTTTGGTCCATGGAGATATTATGAAGCCCCCGGCCGCTGAACTGGTTTTCCTGCCTTTGTATAACACTTACCCCCACCTGGCTTTTAATATCGAACCCATTTCCGAGTAAAAGATTTACATAAGTATGACCAAGCATATTCTGCACATTCACCAGGAATTTTCTGTCGGTCATAATATGCACAGGATTCGAGCCTCCTTCAGCACCAGGGTACAGATAATTATCACCCCAGGTTCCGTCTGCAAATTTAACGGGTAAGAAAGAAAATGATTCTGTGATCATTCGCACAGAGTTCAAACCGCCGGTACCCTGATCTACCAGATTTTCTTCCTGGTTATTATAACTCACACTACCGCCGATCCTCAGCCAGTCTTTCGGTTTCAGGTCAAGAACAAACCGCGCAGAATAACGTTTCAGATAAGAATTAAGTAACAAGCCATTGTCATCGCGATAGTTAAGGAACAATCCATATAGATTGTTGTCGCTTCCGCCGGTTACACCAATCTGATGATTTTGTGAAAGTTTATGTTGTAATGATTCTTTCACCCAGTCGGTGTTATACAAAGGATTACCATTGGCATCGAACAAATTGGGTAAGCTTTTTCTTTTTACCCTGGGATCAACCACCGACGAATGGACACCGGTAGCCCAACCTACCGGGTCATACACTTTAATATTGTCATACGCCAGATTTTCGAGATCTACATATTGCTGTGCATTTAGCATATGCACTCTTTTGGGACCAATAGTGGGTACGCTGTAATTACCATCGTACGTTACTTTGGCTGGCCCATTGGTGCCACGTTTGGTTGTAATGAGCACCACGCCATTGGCGCCCCGGGCTCCATAAATGGCTGTTCCGGATGCGTCTTTCAGCACTTCTACCGATGCTATATCATTCGGGTTAATGTAGTCGATAGAGTTACTGTTGAGCGTTTGGTTGCCGATGGGTATATATACCCCATCTACTACATACAGTGGGTTGCTGGATGAATTGATGGAACTGAAGCCGCGTACACGAATCCTGGTTTGTCCTCCAGGACGGCCAGAGTTGGTTGTTACCTGAACACCCGCAATTCGACCCGATAAAGCTTCGTTCACCGAAGCAGCGGGGCGCTCCTGCAATTGGGAAGCTTTTACCGAACCTACCGATCCGGTAAGGTCTTTTTTCTTTACGGTACCATAACCAATCACCACCACTTCGCTCATAGAACCTTTACTTAACTGCAATTGAACATTCAGCGTTTGCTCCTCCCCTACCTTTACCTGGTGGCCATCATAACCTGTATGTGTGAATACCAGCGTTGCACCCGATACAACAGGGAGGCTGAAACTGCCATTCATATCGGTGGTTGCACCTTTTGACTGACCTTTTACCTGAACCGATACACCGGGCAGCGGCGTACCGTCTTTCGCATCAGTCACTTTTCCGCTAATAGTGCGTTCTTGAGAAAATGTTAGAACTGAAATAAAAAGTGCGAGCATACTTAGCAGACATAGCCGTCCGACGAAATAAAACTGCTTTTTCATACGCAAGTTTTGGTTTATTAATAAATACTATACCGTTTTAGCAAATAAGGCAAAAGACTCCTCCCATTACATTACATCATCATTAAAGTCACAGAAGGTTTTTAAATGTCAATTTGCATATGTTCACACATACGGGAATCTTTGTAAACTCCAGTTTCATCATACCAGGGGTTAAGAGGGGATCGACTGCATAGGTATTCAAATGCATTATGCAAATTCAATAACAGTGCATAATGAGTACCTATTTGTTAGGGCAGAATTGTCTACTGTATTTATTTATATCTTTTATCCAGGCCTAAAACATGAGCTACAATAAGCCTGCTTACAACTGCAAAAAGTATTAGCAATATGCATATGGCAATAATTTGAGAAAAATCGTTTCAAGCCTAAAATTAGCAATTCTAAAACGTTTTTGCAAAATATTTATAATGAACTCACGGTTAATTTTTGGCTGCCAAAAAACGCAGGCTTAATAAACATACATGGAACGCTTCACATAAGCCGGTTATAGCTTATATAATTCATTTGTGCAGCTATTTGTGTGGGATATATTTTGTAGTTAGCCTTCGGTTATGCTATTAGGAAAGACGCAAAACTTTGCAAATGTTTTGCTTTGCCGATATCCTTTGATTAAAATCTCTATTTATTTATTTTCTGTCCGTGCTCGGTCGTTCCCCGAATTACCAATCCTGGCGAGATCTCAATCTTGCTCTCTCCACCATTACTTCCTTTGCCCAACTGGTGCATGAGCAGCTCCAGGGCGGTTTTGGCAATCTCTTCGGCCGGCTGGCGTATGCAGGTAATTCCTGGCGGATACAGGCGGAACACATCATGGTCGTCAAAACAGATCATAGCCAGGTCATCGGGCAACTTTAAACCCAGGCGGTGAATGCTTTCCAATCCCAGCAAACCCAGGTAGTTGGTGGCGAAGAACACGGCTTCCAGGTCGGTTGTATTTTGAATAAAGGAGGTCACCTGGTGAATACCCAGCTCCTTATCCTCTTCATATTTTAATGAAAGCACCAGGTTATCAGTGGTCAACCCTGCCTTATGCATACTGTCCTGGTAGGCTTTTAAGCGTTCCTCCATTTGAACCAGATTAAGGTCAACGGTAACAAAACCAATGCGGCGGAACCCTTTTTCAATAAGGTGCGCCATACCCTTCATTACGCCTTCGTAATTATTTACCAGTACATGGGGCACATCGAGGCCGGGAAAATAGCTGTCCATCAGCACTACAGGCTTATTATCGGCTATCAGTTCTTTGATGTCCTGTTCCATACCCGGTGTGGGCGTTATGATATAGCCATCAACCTGCCGTTGCGACAACATCCCAATCAGCTCTTTACCCTTTTGCCGGTTATTTTCGGTGCTTGTATACACTACCTTATAACCAAAACGGGCGGCTTCCTCTTCTATGATCCGTGACAGGGAAGCAAAAAAGTTACCCGAAATGGTTTCAACGATCAGTCCCAGTATCTGTGATTTACCGGTTCGTAAGCTAACAGCCACCGGATTTGGGTGATAGCCTTCTTTTTTAGCTACTTCTATGATTTTGGTGGCAAGCGTTTCACTGATTCGCATTTGTTTTGCCTTGCCATTCAATACAAAAGATACAGTTGAGGGCGAAACACCGGCAATGCGAGCGATATCTTTGAGGGAGACCCGTTTCATATTTATTTATATGTTATATAAAGGAGACTACTAAACTATGAAAATAAAACTTACAAAAACGGATTTCTCCCATATAATAAAAAAACCCCGGTGTAAACACCGGGGTAATTATAGCTAGATTGAAATTTTCTTATTTAACTTCAACTTCAGCGCCAGCTTCTTTCAGTTTTGCAACCAGTGCATCAGCATCAGCTTTGCTGATACCTTCTTTAACTGGTTTAGGTGCGCCATCAACTAAGTCTTTAGCTTCTTTCAGACCAAGACCAGTTAATTCCTTAACGATTTTCACAACGTTCAGTTTGTTAGCACCGCCGTTTTTCAGAATAACGTCGAAAGCAGTTTTTTCCTCAGCTGCAGGAGCGGCAGCAGCGCCAGGACCAGCAATAGCTACAGCAGCAGCTGCAGGCTCAATACCGTATTCTTCTTTCAGGATTTTTGCTAACTCGTTAACTTCTTTTACAGTCAGGTTAACCAACTGTTCTGCAAATGATTTTAAATCTGCCATTGTTGTAAATTTTTCCCGCCTTCATAGTTCCGATAGCCTGATCGGTACTCCGGCGGATGTTTAAAAAAATTTGTGTTTACATAACTCTCAGGCCAGAGTTAATTATTTTGAGATCCCGGGATTTGTATCCCGTAATCACTAACTAAATAAGATCTTATTGAGCTCTGTCTTCCAAAGCCTTGATCAAACCAGCCAGTTTGTTGCCGGCGTTCAGGCCGCTGATAACATTCTTGGCAGGTGATTGCAACAAGCCAATGATTTCCCCGATAAGGTCATTTTTGCTTTTCAGGCTAACCAGGGTCTTCAATTGATCGTCGCCTGTAAATACATCGCCATCGATAAAGGCTGCTTTCAACTCGGGTTTCACCGCGATGACTTTACCTTTCGTATTAGCGGCTCTAAAATCGCTGATGATCAGCGCAGGCTCTTTGGCGTTTTCGCTGAACATTAAAGCGGTAACGCCGTTCAGTGATTCAAACACACCGGAAAACCTTTTTTCATCAAGGCTTTCGAGGGCCTTGCGAATGAGGGTATTCTTGGCCACTTTCATTTCAACTTTCTTATTGAAACATACCCGGCGCAGTTTTACAATCTGCTCAACGGATAATGATTCTGTATTGGTAACATAGAAATTGTTGTATTGAGAAAACTTCTCCTTCAATACTTCAATCACTTCGTTTTTTTCCTGTTTTGTCATAACGCTGATTTTTTAATTTGTTTCGCTCATAATCCCGGCTCAGCCGAAACTACTTCGTTGCGTTATTAAAGTTTAGTTCATTAAAGATTTGGTGTCTACTGCAATAGCAGGACTCATGGAGCTGGCCATGAATACGCTTTTCAGGTAAGTACCTTTTGAAGAAGAAGGTTTTGCCTTGATAATTGCATCGATCAGCTGGTGGCTGTTCTCAGCGATTTTCTCAGGGGCAAAGCTTACGCGGCCGATAGAAGCGTGGATGATACCAGCTTTATCAACTTTGAAAGCGATTTTACCACCTTTAACTTCATTTACGGCACCAGCCACATCATTGGTAACAGTACCTGTTTTAGGGTTAGGCATCAGGTTACGGGGACCTAAGATCTTACCCAGTTTACCAATTTTAGGCATTACAGTTGGTGTGGCGATAATAACATCCACATCAACCCAGCCACCTTCAATTTTTGTAACAAACTCATCAAGACCAACAAAATCAGCGCCTGCTGCTCTTGCATCTGCTTCTTTATCGGGCGGACATAATACCAGTACTTTTTTAGTTTTACCGGTACCATGCGGCAGGGTAACCGTACCACGAATAGCCTGATCGGCTTTCTTGGGGTCAACACCTAACCGGATATGAAGGTCAACCGATGCATCAAACTTGGTTGTATTAATGGTTTTCACGATAGAGGAAGCCTCTTTCAGTGAATACACTTTATTTTTATCGACTTTAGCGTCAACTACTTTTCTTTTTTTAGGAACTCTTCCCATTGTCATTCAGTTTTAAGATGTGCCGCCTCCGCGGAACAGTGAACAATTAATTTTCCCAGGGAGCTTTACCATCTACGGTAAGACCCATGCTGCGGGCTGTACCAGCCACCATACGCATGGCACTTTCCAGGGTGAAACAATTCAGGTCGGGCATTTTGTCTTTTGCAATAAGCTCTACCTGGTTCCAGTTCACTTTACCAACCTTGTTACGGTTTGGCTCTTTAGAACCGCTTTGCAACTTGGCAGCTTCCAGCAACTGAACGGCTGCAGGAGGAGTTTTAATAACAAACTCAAATGATTTGTCGGAGAAAACGGTAATTAATACGGGGCACACTTTACCCATTTTATCCTGTGTGCGGGCGTTGAATTGTTTGCAGAATTCCATGATATTGATACCCTTGGAACCCAGTGCAGGACCTACAGGAGGAGCCGGATTTGCCTGGCCGCCTTTTACCTGTAGCTTTACGAAGCCGGTAATTTCTTTTGCCATGTTTACTGATTTATTGGTTCAAACGATCTTTCAACTGCCAGCGGGCAGCCTACTTAATCTCCCAAATTCCTCAAATCGACCCGCAAGCGTGCGGGGGCGAACTTAAAAGAACTTTCTTTTGGGGACGCAAAGGTAATGAAACATTTTAAACCAACAAACATTTTCACATCCCTTACAAACGCCTGCAATATACGACCCCAGGCCCTTTCCGGGTACCTCGCCCCGCTTAAGCAAACAGGCTGCAGGGTGCCCTGCCGCCATTGAAACGCCGGGGCGCAACTGTGTGGTCCTGGGAACTGAGTGCCATACCACCACCAAAACTCCGGAACCCGAAACTCGTAACCCGAAACACGCCCCTACACTTCCAGCCATTGGATCAGATCAGGGTACTACCAGAACACACAGTTCACCCTGGAGCGGTAAGCACTATACAAGATCAGGCAATCACATCATCACATGGAACTATGTAGTATCCCTAACAAAACACCAGGCTTTATCATGAGCAAGTTGCAGCAGGCAACACGAATGAACCAGCAAACTTCATCGTTCATTGAACGTATACAACCTGCGTTCATCTCTTTCATCGATAACATGCACATGACTGCCGGTTAAGCGCTTTATGATAAAACATACAGCATGTAACCAAGCAATAATCTATCCCCATGATATCAACAAAGGCTGCCTTTATACCACCCGATTCCGGCCTGTTTTAACGGGAAACCAGTTGGCGCAGCAGGTATGGTCTTTGCATGAAACCCAATGTGGTCAAGGGTTTTAACATATCAAAGCATTTTATAAAATCAACCGACGCCGCCAGTTGATATAGGGAACCGGTTTATAAAAAACACATCATTATAACCTGCAAATGATGGCCGGAATTTTGCAAGAAGGTACATCTGTAACAACCAGTTTATACAGCTGACTGATCGATCACTGTTAGCAAAATGGTAGTAGTTTTTTATTTTTTGAATTTTTATACGTAGCTTTTGCGTTTAATTCTATATTACGCTTCTTCTTATAGAAATTAACCAACAACAAAAAACACATCAACACTATGGCCAAAGCAAAGAAAAAAGCAGCAAAAAAAGCTGCTCCTAAAAAAGCAGCTAAGAAAAAATCACCGGCCAAAAAAGCGGCAAAGAAAGCCGTAAAGAAGGCTGCGAAAAAGGCTGTCAAGAAAGCGGCTAAAAAAGCGGCTCCTAAAAAAGCAGCAAAGAAAGCCGTTAAGAAAGCAGCTAAAAAAGCCGCCAAAAAAGTAGCCAAGAAAGCAACAAAAAAAGCAGCACCCAAAAAAGCAGCACCCAAAAAAGCAGCACCCAAAAAAGCAGCGCCAAAGAAAGCCGCCAAGAAAGTTGCCACTAAGGCGCCGGTTAAAAAGGCCGCCAAAAAAGCAGCGAAAAAGAAAAGAGCTGTATCTAAACCAGAGCCCATTCAGGAAAAAGAACCCATGATCGTTCCACCTGTAATGGAAGAGGAAACAGATGAAACGGATACAGATGTTGATGTTGATACCGATGTTGATATTGATACTGATGATACCGATATGGATGAGGATAAAGACACTGATACCAATGGTGCCATTGAAGAAGTAGTTGAAGAGGACATGGATGAAGACGATGATGAGGATGAAAAAGCGTAAGCAATTCCGGGTGATTTGCTGCAACCAAAAAGATTAACCTTTCCCGATGCGGAAAGGTTTTTTTTATGTCCTGTACATACCGCTTAAACCAACTGGCACGGCTATTAGCAGCATCCTGATACCATAGGAAACCATGCTACAGGGACAAAAAAAAACATCCGTCCGAAGACAGATGTTTTATAGTATTTTATGGAGGCGGCTTTAGGCCAACTTTTCAACCTGCATGTAATTCAGCTCTACCGGCGTAGAACGGCCGAATATCTTCACCGTTACTTTCAACTTCTTCTTCTCATCGTTCACTTCTTCAATAATACCGTTAAAGTCGTTGAATGGTCCTTCGATGATCTTGATTGTTTCGCCAACGATGAATGGCTCGCTCATGCTCACACCACCCGTTTCAGCCATTTCATCCATTTTACCGAGCATCTTATTTACCTCGGCTTTCCGCAAGGCAATAGGATTTTCCTTACCCAGAAAATGGATCACACTGGTCGTATTCTTAATAGCTTCTCGTAAATCGTCTGACAATTTATTTTCCAGCACTTCAATCATTACATAACCCGGGTAATAGTTCCTTTCACGCATTACCTTCTTACCATTCTGCACCTTATAAACCTTTTCCACAGGCAGAAACACTTGCTTCACCACTTCGCCCCATCCGCCGCGGGAGATCTCCTTGTCAAGGTATTCTTTTACCTTGCGTTCTTTACCGCTCACCACCCGCAGCACATACCATTTAGTTTCTTGTTGTTGAGTAGCTTGTTCCATTATGAAAAGAGTGAATAAATAAATTTGAGGGACGACTGGGCAACGAGGTCCATAACCCATACCACCCCGGTAATTAATAAGGTAGCTACCAGCACAATTACCGTTGATTGCTGTAATTGCAACCAGGTAGGCCAGGTCACCTTTTCAACCAGTTCCCGGTACGATTCCCTGAGGTATGTTGATATTTTGTTCATGATCAATTAATTAGCTAATCAATCTCGCTTAAAGCGGGATGAAAATAAGCCAATGAGGGCGGTAAATTTTAAAAAATATTTCCAAAATTTACCGCCACATCAGCACATTGATAATAGCACGGGAACTAGGATTCGAACCCAGATCAAAGGTTTTGGAGACCTCTATTCTACCGTTGAACTATTCCCGTATATCCCCTAAATCCCTGAAAGGGACTTAAGGAAAAGATCTTCGTAATTAGAAAACAAAGTACTTGAACATTAAAAGCCCAAGTACTTTGCAAATATACGTAACTCCTACTCTCCGCCAACTGGCGGAATGTGGGGTGTTATTTTAAAATTTCAGTAACCTGTCCGGCACCTACTGTACGGCCACCTTCGCGAATCGCGAATTTAAGACCTTTTTCCATCGCAATAGGCTGAATCAGTTTCACAGTCAGGTTGGTGTTATCACCAGGCATAACCATTTCAGTACCAGCAGGTAATTCACACTCGCCGGTTACGTCAGTGGTACGGAAGTAGAACTGAGGACGGTATTTGTTAAAGAAAGGAGTATGACGACCACCTTCTTCTTTGCTCAGTACGTAAACTTCGCCTTTGAAATCAGTATGCGGAGTGATAGAACCTGGTTTGCAGATTACCATACCACGGCGGATATCTTTCTTTTCAATACCGCGCAGCAACAGACCTGCGTTATCACCAGCTTCACCTTCATCCAACAGTTTGCGGAACATTTCCACACCTGTTACGGTTGAAGTCATTGGTTTTTCAACCAGACCTACGATCTCAACACCTTCACCTACTTTCACACGGCCTCTTTCGATACGACCGGTAGCAACAGTACCACGACCAGTGATTGAGAATACGTCTTCAACAGACATCAGGAACGGTTGATCAACCGGACGAGGAGGTAATGGGATGTAAGAATCAACAGCTGCCATCAGCTCTTCAACAGCTTTCACCCATTTTTCTTCACCAGCTAAAGCACCAGTAGCAGAACCGCGGATGATTGGTGTGTTATCACCATCGAAACCGTAGAAGCTTAACAGCTCGCGGATTTCCATTTCAACCAGTTCCAGTAACTCTGGATCATCAACCAGGTCAACTTTATTCATAAAAACCACCATACGGGGAACACCTACCTGACGGGCAAGCAGAATGTGTTCTTTTGTTTGGGGCATAGGACCATCTGTAGCAGCCACAACCAGAATAGCACCCTCCATCTGGGCAGCACCGGTGATCATGTTCTTCACATAGTCAGCGTGACCGGGGCAATCCACGTGTGCATAGTGACGATTAGCAGTCTGATACTCCACGTGCGCGGTGTTGATTGTAATACCACGCTCTTTTTCCTCAGGAGCTGCGTCAATTTCGTCATATTTTTTTGCTGTCGCCAAACCCGATTTAGCCAAAATGGTGGTGATGGCGGCAGTTAATGTGGTTTTACCGTGGTCAATGTGACCAATAGTACCAACGTTAACGTGAGGTTTATCCCTCTTGAAAGTCTCTTTTGACATCGTTATCTGTTTTTAGTTGTGGTGTTAAATATTTAAATACGCATCCTTCAACCTCTGCAGGTAAAAGGATTTATGTAACCAGCGACAGTTAGCCTATGAAGCTTCTGTTGCGTCGCACACTTCATCGTTTTGATCTATACCCGGCTGTTCTTCTTTCCGGCAACCACCTGGTCTGTACCTGGTATAGAGATAGTTTTCAAAAAACTGTTGAGCCGTTAGTGAGAATCGAACTCACGACCTCATCCCTACCAAGGATGTGCTCTACCCCTGAGCTACAACGGCTGATAGAGTTTGTGAGCCCCTATAAAACTCAGCGCCAAATTTTTGAGCGGAAGACGATCCGCCAACCGGCGGACGCGACCTATTCCGATTTTAACCGGAAGAAGGCTGTCGCTCTAAATTTTGAGCGGAAGACGATCCGCCAACCGGCGGACGCGACTACAGCTCTATTGAGCGGAAGACGAGGTTCGAACCCGCGACCTACAGCTTGGAAGGCTGTCGCTCTACCAACTGAGCTACTTCCGCATATTATCATTTAAAAGAACTCCTTTATGGACAATGCCCGCCTTCGCTAAAGCTACGGCGGGCTACGTGGGCAGGAGAGGAGTCGAACCTCTGAAGTCGAAAGACAGCGGATTTACAGTCCGCCCCATTTGGCCACTCTGGAACCTGCCCTTGATAAAACAAAACTAAAAACGGTAATGTGAATTTACCTGAGCCACTTGTCGGAGTCGAACCAACGACCTACTGATTACAAATCAGTTGCTCTACCAACTGAGCTAAAGTGGCGTATCTATCAAAAAATTGGTACCAGTTTATCCATCTTCGATCTACCCCGACTACCAGTCAGGATGCTCTCAGCTGAAGCTAAATCGGCAATACTAAATTGATGCTACTATATTGAATTTTCTTCAATTTATTGCCAAAATTACCTGACAAATGAATTGACATTCAACTCTGTAAAGAACTTTCTACACCTCTTTTCCTTACCCTGCCATTTTTTGAGGAAGGCAAAGGTAAACGAATTTGTGTAATTCAAAAATTTTGATCCCTATTTTTTTTGCTTGTTTTCAATGATTTGCAAATTCTTTCAGGGAACACCGTTATACCAACGGTCAGAATACATTCCGGGGAGATGCTTTCAAAGAAAAAGGCGGGCGCAAGATACACATACCTGTTCATACTGGCACAAAAAAAAACCTCCCGCGGGGGGAGGTTTTTGTAAAAGGTGAATGTTTTAATATTATATGAGAAAATATTTAAGCGATCTCAATTCAGGCAGCTTGCTTTTCTTTTCTTCTTTTTACCTGGTTAACCAAAGATTCCAAAGCACTGTCGAATGACTCTTCAAATGACTTGGAACTACATTTAACAAAGAACTGATGCCGGGGGACCTGGACTCTAATCTCTGCGACCTTGTCTTTTATCGTGTGGATCACATTGTCCAACTTCAGGTATACGTCTACCTTAATGATGCGGTCGTGAAAAGTGTTAATTTTTTGAAGTTTACGATCAACATATTCGATCAATTTTGAATCAGCAGTAAACCGCACAGACTGAATGTTTACGTTCATAACAATCGCATTTTAACAGTGAAACAATATTTAAACAATAAGTAAAAGATCTTTTTTGGGAAACCACCTGAACAAGTGGGAGAAAGCGAAAAACAGGTGGCTAAAACGCAGGAAATGATTCTACTACATAAGCACCATATTTAATCTCTATGAAGATAATACAACAAGCTGTTTTTTCCAAATTAAAATGACAGTCATTTGCCAAAAAAAATGTCTTTAGTACAAAAAAACATTTACTTAACTATTAGCTTTTCTTTAGCATAGATCGACAACCATTTTCCCTGGGCTGTAATCTGTCCATCCTTCCATAAAGTATAGCCTCGTAAATCAAATCCCGGCTGGCTCTTATCAGGTAAAAAGATCACATCTGCCATCCCCTGCTTTCTGTTTAGTATAATAGCTTCTTCCTTTTTATGGGCAATCAGGTATAGCGGCAGAAACATAGAATAATAATCATCTGAATGCGTGATCTGCCACGTTGATGCACCCAATGCAGATAACTGATCGAACTGGGGTTGTATCTGGTTATATATAACTACCTGTTCTTTATTGTTAATGGCATATTTGGGCCAGTATATAGTTCGTAGGCTGAACAAGACTTTACCACAAACCAATATAGCAAAGAGCCATGTTGCTTTCGAAGGAAATAACCTGTTGAAAAGATCATACAACACATTCAGGAAAATAATATCAACAATCAGGATCCAGAAGCACAGCGCTCGTTCAAGTGGGAAAACCTTCTGATAAACCGTAATAATAACGAACGAAGCCAGAGCAGCCACAAACCATACCAGCATCATGCTGTAAAAAACACCGGTTATAGTTCTCCGGTAATACAGGACCAGGGAACTTACAGTACCTACTACCAGCAACCCAATGCCGGCACTGCCATAATTGATAACATAATTAAAAGAAAATACCAGGTCGCCCACCTCATCTGCGAGCCCCGAGAGCTGTTGATTTTTGTTTATAAATCCATTATTCACTAAAGCATTCCAGCCGCTAGCCAGTATTATAGGCAGATACAACACAAAAGTGAATAGTACGATCGCCAAAACGGCTTTCACAAACGGCACAATACCTGCGCGGTTTGTACGCTTTGTAAAAAGATAACCGGCAGCCAGCATAAGGGTGCCGAAAGGATAAACAAACAGGGGATTTATATAGAACCCGGCCACAGAAGCCGCAATAAACAATCCATATCCTTTTTTTGTAAAGCCGGCCGGTGAGAAGAAACACCACCAGCAACAGCCCGCGCTTACAACAGCGCTTATTTCCTGCCATTGATATCCCCTGCCCTGCGTTGCGTAATATGATAAAATATAACAAAACGCAATCCCCGCCACTACCCAGAATGCTCTTGCAAAACGGCCGAAATGTTTAACCAGGCAAAAAATACCCAGCAGCAATGCCATATCCCCTGTCATCGCCGGCAATCGCATAACCCATTTCGGACTCAAAAAGGAGAGCTTCGCCAGCAGAGAACATATCAAATTCAGGAAAATATGGTTATTGGTAGTAACATAGTTCACCGCTGCCATCACAGGTCCCTGCCTTGTAAAAAACAGGTACGATGCCGCTTCATCAGGGTGCATTGGGAACCGTACAAAGAAATAGTACCGGTAACAACCGATCAATGCAAAAAGCCCCAACAGCAACCACCTTTCGCGTACGGTTAACGTCAACAAGGTTTGCTTCATAAAAACAAGCACCCGGCTAACATCCTCAACAAGCAGGTTCACGCCCTCTTTTATTTTCTTTATCAGCAGGCAATAAACTGCCAGCGCCATGATAATAGCCGCTTCAAGCAACATGGCATGGGCTGTAACCCAATAATACCATGGGGGCGTTAAACATCGTTCGGCAAATTTACTTACATCAAAAGCAGTAGGCCAGTACAGGGTATAATACGACAAAATAGCCTCATAGGCGTGATGCTGAATAAAGAATACAATACCAAATGACAATAACAGGTAAACACAGGGGATGCTTATTATAAACCACAGCAAGGCTTTTCTTAACATAGAAATGAAATAAAATAAAACTTCATAAGAATACGACTTTGCTATTACGCTTTGGGATGCGCTTTCTTATAAATGTCCTTTAATTTTTCAATGGTATTATGCGTATATATCTGGGTAGCCGCCAGGCTTGCATGGCCCAGCAATTCCTTTACGGCATTCAGGTCGGCGCCATTATTGGTTAAATGCGTAGCGAATGTATGCCGCAATACGTGCGGGCTTTTCTTATCAATAGTCGTTACGAGACTTAAATATTTGTTGACCGCCAGGTAAACATACCTGGTATACAGCTTCCGGCCCTTTTCATTCACCAGCAGGCATACCCGGTCGGGCGAATCAAGGGTATTTTTCAGCGTTATATATTCGTTGATCTCTTTAATCAGGTCCTGGCTTACCGGAATCACCCGCTCCTTGTTCCCTTTTCCCAGTACCTTGATGGAATTGGCGGCCGTATTTACCTGGCTTTCTTTCAGGTTCACCAGCTCCGATAACCGCATACCTGTATTATAGAATATGGCCAGGATCAGGTGGTCGGTCTTTCCCTGCCAGTCATCCGGAAACTCAACATGTTGAAATAGGGTATTCGTATCCTTTTGCTCTACATACACGGGCAATCGCTTCGGCACTTTGGGCGATATGATCGTGGTCATGGGCGATTGCTCCAGTTGACCGGTTCGCAAATGATATTTAAAGAAAGATTTTAGTGTAGATATTTTCCGGTTGATGGTTTTGGCGCTGTTCTTTGCCTCCTTGAGTGAAGCCAGCCAGCTGCGTATTATGGCCGGGGCTATTTCGCCCAAAGCCGGATCCGGCATATTGAACTGCTCAAGCAGGTAGGTAAAAAGTTGCAGCAGGTCTTCCTCATAAGCTACGATCGTATGGGAAGAATACCTTTTCTCGAATTTCAGGTAATTCAGAAAAGACTGCACTGTTGAAGATGGTAGTTGCTGTGGCATTATTAAACCAAAGCTACATAATATAAAAATAAAAAGATAGCCACAGGCAAACAGCCGCATAGCTATCTAAATTATTTATAATAACGTAAGAATAGATCTTATCCTTCGATCGTACCGTTGGCAATCTTCTGCTTGTAAACAGCTTTCAACACCTGGTTGCGACGTTCTACCGACGGCTTGGTGTACGATTGACGGGCTCTTAACTGCACCAATATCTTCGCTTTCTCAAATTTCTTTTTGTACTTTTTGAGGGCCTTGTCGATATTTTCGCAATCTTTTGAATCAATAATCAGCATAATATAATATACCTCCTTTAAGACTTTTTAGGCCTGCAAATATAGTCGAAAATTCCAAAACATTCAAAATACCTCCAAATTTCCGATTTTTGCCCCATGTTTACAGGAATTATCGAAACCATAGGCGCCATAGAAGAAGTAAAGACAACCGGAACCAATAAAACATTCTGGATATCTTCCCCCCTTTCCCCTGAATTTAAGATCGACCAAAGCATTTCCCATAGCGGCGTTTGCCTTACCGTAGAAGAGGTTCAGGGTAACCGTCACCGGGTTACGGCCATTGCCGAAACCCTGCAAAAAACCAACCTCGCCCACTGGGCAACCGGCGGCCTGGTAAATATTGAGCGCTGCATGCTCATGAATGGCCGGCTGGATGGGCATATCGTACAGGGGCACGTAGATACCACGGCTATCTGTATTCACAAACAGGAACTGGATGGCAGCTGGGAATTCCGGTTCCGTTTCCCCGCACAGTTTGGAACTTTAGTGATCGAAAAGGGGTCCATCAGCCTGAATGGTATCAGCCTCACCATTTTCAACGTGGGTGACAATGAATTTTCGGTAGCCATTATCCCTTTTACGTATGAGCATACCAATATCAAAAGCATTTCGCCCCAATCTGTTGTAAACCTGGAATTTGACATGGTAGGCAAGTATATAAACAGGATCCACGACCTCAATAAAGTATCCGCTTAAAAAGTTTGCATCATTTTCCAAAGCGCCTGCGCAACTTTCCGGTGCCCGGCGTTTTTTAAGTGGGCATCCAGTATATAATAATCAGCTGGTTGAAGTATTTCAGCGGTCTTCAGAATTTTAATATGATTATGGAAGCATTCTTTATAAGGAGACACCTGCAGTAATGAATCGGTAATTCGCTCAAACGCATTGCATTTGGCAGTATCCTTATCAGGGTATAAAACAATTGTTTTCACAGTAGAAAAATTAACCGGGGCGCGGCTAAAGACGTCCAGGAACGACCGGGCCTGCATACCGTCATTGGCTACCCTCTTATTATCATTGCCGGCATTGAAAGAAAAAACAGGCACCACCTTATTGACTGACTGCTTTATAAATAATTGGGCTATCGTTAAAAAATGCTTTCCCGGATAATATGTCTTTGAGATCGCTTCGCTTTTTACAGCGGTATTATAAACCTGTTGAGAAGAAATTTTCAGCACATACTTATTGTCCAGGTATTGGGTGTTTTCTTCAAAATCGTTATCACAATATTGCACCACCAGGTAAGTAAGCGCCGAGGTATCAAACCTGCCTAAATTTATAATTTCCCGGGCCGTTCCATAAGAAGATACACCCGCATTCAATACTATTTTTCCGCTTAGTTGTTCCAGTTGCTGGCTATACGTACTATCCTGGTCGGCCCCCCAACCCATGCCAAAGGAATCGCCCAGGCAAATGACGGCTGGCTTATCCACTGAACGCTCATCGTCGCGCACGCCAAAGCGGTTCGTGGTAAAAAGGTTATTAAACTCCACATTGCTATAGTTGAACCGGGCATTGGGTTTTAAGGTATAAAAAAGCTTCGGGTCATATACGCTGCTATTACTGTCAAGTTGAATGATCCTGCGATCATAGGTATTATAGTAATAATCGTATGCCTCATGCATAAAAGACGGCAACCGGTCCGGGTGATGCAGCAATAGCATGCATCCCCCTTCCAAACAACCGATTATTATCACAGATGCTGCTAACGCAAGGCCAAACGCTTTACGGGTATTTGCCGTGCGCTTTTTACGCCATTTGTATATCAGGGAAAATAAAACAAACCCTGTTAGTATGAACATCTGCAAGGAGGCTATCACATTTCCAATAAAAAAAGAAGCATCCCCACCTTTTTTTACAACCACTGTTTTAAAAACTTCCAGCATCAGTATAACAATGATCAGGTATAGTACGCTTTGTAATATCTTCTTCATTAATAAATTATTGGAAAAGGAACAATTTCCTAAAAATAAGCAGGATACCATTATCCCGCTGAAATATAGCATTTGTTAACCATCCTTTTTTTATTGTCAGCCCCGAAATTTCTTCTATATTGCGACCTTCATTACATGGTACCGCGCATATGAAGCTAACCCCAGGATCCAGTATATTTTTTCTCTTTATCGTATGGGCAATCGTTCATGGCGTTTTCATTTACAACCAGGGTATCATTTCTGTAGGAGAGGCTGAAAAATATATCAGCGAAGCCAAAACACTTCTCGCCACGGGAACCCTGAGCGCCACTAATTACTGGTTTTATTTTACACAGATCTTCCTTTTAGCCATTGCTTTTAAATGGGGGCTTGGATTCACGTTTGTATTGATCGTACAGCTCATCTTCAGTGCATGGGCAACCTACGCGTTTTTCCGGCTGGCCGCTGCCCTGTTTTCAATACAAACGGCATTCATTGGAACGCTTCTTTTTTTGTTAAACTATCCATTCCAGGAGTGGAGTATTTATTTACAAACAGAATCTTTGTTTCATAGTTTTACGATCATCTTCACCGCTTACCTCTTGCGGATCTCAAAACTCAACCTGCGTCATTACATCACCATCGCCTTGTCGGTGTTCCTTATATGTATAACCCGGCCAACAGGATTGTTTTTTGTTCCAGCCATTATACTGTACCTGTTTTTTGCATTCTTTAAAACCATTAACACCCGGTTAAAGATTGGCATTGTAGCCGTTGCCGGCATAGCCTTTTTATGGCTGATGAACGCAGTTATTGGCAGCAAGGGCGAATGGGATTTTATGTTGCCTTATCTCGATGAACGCATCATTTGCGGCGTTCCCACCCTTGACCATAATGTAGCTATCAAAACCATTCCCGAAGGTGATTCTATTTACGGGTTGTTTTACTATATCGTGCACAATTTTGAACAGTTCAGCCGCATGGCCTTTCTCAGAAGTAAAGCATTTTTCGGATTGCTACGCCCGTATTACAGCACATCGCATAATATTTTTCTGGCGGCATTTTTTTTCCCCCTATACGTAGCCGCACTGCTAAGTTTTAAATGGTGGGTGAAAAACAATGGGTACCGGCTTTTATATTTTTCCATGCTCCTGGCAATGACCTGGGGTACAACATTGCTCTCTTGCGATGACTGGCACAATCGCTGGTTCCTTTCCATTTCCCCCTGGCTGATATTAACCGCGCTACCTGCCATAACCAAACTATTTGCTATATTCACACCTTATGGCATTAAACGAAATATTTAACCATAATATATTCAGTGTAGAAAGTAAGAAGAACTTTCATAAAGTATTCAATAATAATACGCCCATCCGGCATGTAGTGATCGATAACTTCCTGGATAATAAATTCGGGCTTGCCATACATGAAAATTTCCCTTCCCTGTCGGCCATGAAAACACACTACCATGGACTGAACGAACAAAAATCAGAAGATTCGAATTTTGAAAAGCTGGAAAGTTGTTTCTCCCTGCTGCATGAAGCCTTATCATCGGAACTATTCCTGAACTGGATCCAGGAATGGACCGGCATCAGTCATTGCGCTGTTATTAATGACCGGCTTGGCTATGGATTGCACCAGGGCGGAAACAATAGTTTTCTGGATATCCATATCGATTACAATATTCATCCCATTCAAAAATTATATCGCAAACTAAACCTGATCCTTTTCTTTAACCCCGACTGGGAGGCTACCTGGGGCGGGCATCTTGAATTATGGGATAGTGAAGTTAAAAATTGTATTCAAAGCATATCCCCGGTATTCAACCGGTGTGTGATCTTTGAATGCTCCGATGTTTCGTATCATGGTTATAGCCGCATCGCAGTTCCGGAGGGCACCACAAGAAAATCATATTATCAATATTATTTTACACCCATACCCGCAGCCATCACCTATCACGATACCGTTTTTAAAACGCGGCCAAAAGAATCTTTCTATAAAAAAATAGCCACACCCGTTAAAGAGCTGGCCAAAAACACCGCCAAGCGGATACTGCTGAAAACAGGTATGAAAAAGTTTTTAAAATAAAGCCACGCCGGCGCTACCATACATCCTGCATGCTTTTTTGCGTAAAGGTAAAATTCCTGCTTTTATAAAATGTGTCGCCTTCCCGCTTCATTTTCATCACCGGCTTTCTGAATATGCCGGCCAGCCACGATACCGGCACCAGTACAACAAAGAATATGATCGTGAGAATGATCTTACTGGTTACAAAACCCATCCCTTCACCCAGCTTCATCCACAACCAATGGATCTTTTCGGCCAGGGCCGGAATAAAAGCGCCAATAAAGGTCAGCACAATAGCGGCTATCAAAAAATACCGGTTCCCCTGCCAATAATACAATATCAGCAAGACCAATACCAGCACCAACATGGTTTCCAATGCTTTTACCCGCATATGCCGCTAAAATAAAGTATAAATAAATGGCGCAATGGAAGTGCCTCCCAATATGATCAAAATACCGATCAACAACAAAATAATAATAAGCGGTAACAACCACCATTTTTTTCTTGAAGTAATAAAGCCCCACAGATCTTTTAAAAAGTCCATACAGTATGTTATTAATCTAACAAGAATTCCTCTTTCCAATGCTCCTTTTCCTGCCATACAGGCTGCATTTTTTTATCAAAGATAAAATTCCCGATCACCAGGTAATCCATATCCGTTCGCATAAAACATCGATAAGCCTCATCCGGACTATTAACGATGGGTTCGCCCCGCACATTGAAACTGGTATTGATCAAAACCGGGCAGCCGGTAAGCGCCTTAAAGATATTCAACAGCTTCCATAAACGCGCATTGGTTGCTTTATGCACGGTTTGAATGCGTGCCGAATGATCAATATGCGTAACCGCCGGAATATCGCTCCGGGTAAAGTATAATTTATCGAATACGTTATTGCTTTTAAAATCGGCCGGGTATGGCAGCTGCCTGCGCTTTGTAACCGGTTTCACCAGCAGCATATAGGGCGATGGGCCGGTATGCTCAAAATAATCAGCTACATCCTCCACCGGTACAATGGGCGCAAACGGCCGAAAGCTTTCCCTGAATTTTATTTTCTCATTCACCTTCTTTTGCATCCCGGGATTACGTGCATCGGCTAAAATGCTGCGGGCGCCCAATGCCCGTGGCCCAAACTCCATGCGCCCCTGGTGCCAGCCAATAACAGCACCACCCGCTATTAACCGGGCCGTTTCCTGCAACAATTCATCTTCATTGTCCAGTTGTTTATATACCGCCTGATGGGTGCGGCCCATGGCTTCTATTTGTATAGCTGAATATTCCGTTCCCAGGTACGAACCCTTTAAGCCATCCATAAGCGCAGGATCTATTTTACGGGTATGGCCAAAATAAATATAATATGCTGCACAGGCTGCACCCAATGCGCCACCCGCATCGCCCGCTGCAGGTTGTATGAACAATTGTTTAAACAATCCGGCATCGTCCAACTTCCCGTTTGCCACACAATTCAATGCCACGCCACCCGCCATGCACAAATATTCTGCACCGGTTAGCCTTTTTGCTTCCCGGGCCATATTCAGCACGGCTTCTTCCGTAACCAATTGTATGGCCAGCGCCAGGTTGCAATAAGATTGTTCGGGTAACGATTCGGGTAGCCGTTTTGGCACACCAAACAGTTTTTCCCATTTGGCATCGGGCACCATCCGCAAACCGGTAGCATAATTAAAATATTCCTGGTTCAAAAAAACAGACCCATCATCTTTCAGTTCAATCAACGTGGTTTTAATGGTCTTAATAAATTGCTGCACCTGTGCGCTCTGCGGATCGCCATAAGGCGCCAGTCCCATTAATTTATACTCGCCGGAATTCACTTTAAACCCGCAGTAATAGGTAAATGCAGAATATAATAGTCCCAGCGAATGCGGAAAATCCATTTCTTTCAGCACCGTGATCGCATTTCCCTCGCCCAAACAAATAGAAGCGGTTGACCATTCCCCTACCCCGTCAATGGTGAGTATAGCTGCTTTTTCAAAAGGTGAAACATAAAAAGCACTGGCCGCATGTGACAGGTGATGCTCCGGGAACAGGAGCTTTAATTTCTTTTTGTTGAATGGCTCTATCCTGTTTAATTCTTCGCGGATGATCTTTTTCAGGAACAGTTTTTCTTTGATCCATACGGGCATGGAAGCAAGAAAGGAAGCCAGGCCTTTGGGCGCATAGGCATAGTAGGTTTCCAGTATACGTTCAAACTTTAAAAAAGGCTTTTCATAAAAAACAACGGCATCCAGGTCGTTCAATGAACGGCCGGCATATTGCAAACAGTATTTTATGGCATTAACAGGAAAGGCAGCATCGTGCTTTTTACGGGTGAACCGTTCTTCCTGGGCGGCGGCCAGCACTTCCCCATCCTGGATAATAGCTGCTGCCGAATCGTGATAAAATGCCGAAATCCCTAATATAGTCATCTGGGTCAAATATATTAAAGGTACCCGCTTCCTGTATTACCGGGTGCGAATTTTAATCCATTTACTGATGGGCTCTTCAACCAGGTAATACAGGATAAGGGAAACAACTACCATTGAAAGAAAGAAAAGCAGGAGATTGCCGCCCCAAAGCGGAAGCAGCCAACCGGCAATAACACCGCAATGCACTAAAAAAAATGCATAAGAACTTTTTCCCAAAGCCTGCATGACCGATGTGCTCAAAAACCGGCCAAACCAGCTCGATTCTGTAGCCAATCCATACATCAACACCGCCACACTAACCGGAAAAACCAGCGATGTCAATACCCTTCCTGCAGGATATTGTATGGCGCCTTCTTCAGGGCTCATGACAGCCATTACACCAATAACCAGCAACGACAAAAAAGCGCCTCCAATGGTATACAAAGGCCATTTGGGAGAACCGGTGTTGTTCATTTCATTTTTCGCTTGCCAGTTCCGGAACAACATGGCCAGCTTCATGCCCACAATAAATTCAAAGCTTCGTCCAAAAAAGCTGGCGGTGATCATAAAGCCATATCCCTCGAAAAAGCCCCGGAAAGGGAAAAAATGAAAGAATGCATATACCAATAAACCAAGGGCATAAAACAATAACACCTGTCGGCACCACCAGTTGAACCGGGTAGCGAGCATATACATGAACGGGAATAGAGCATAAAACATCATTTCAGGAGTTAAGCTCCATGCCTGAAAGATGCCGGTAAACAGATATGACGCTGAAAGCCCTTTAATAAAAGTAATATTGAGCAGGTATATACCCAGCAAATGGTTTCCCCCTTCGCCTCTTATATAAAAAACAATAAACGTTAAAGTAACCAGCAAAAAATACAACGGCACAATTCGCCCCACCCGGCTCGTATAATACTTTATTAAAAATGACTTGCCTGCGTTAACGTACTTTCCGGAATTATAACTGATTAAAAAACCGCTCAGTACAAAAAATGTGGTCAGGGATACAAAAAACTGGTTAAAAACAGCCTGGAGGTATTTCCCAAAAACTGGTTCGTTATAATGTATTAAGAAGACCATTACAACAGCTATAAACCGAAGGCCTGTCAATGGTGGAAGTTGTTTCATAGAAGCCAGCTTTTAGAATCCCGGCGCTGCAAATTAACTGAAATAGGCCACCAATAAAAAAGTATCAACCCAAAGGATTGATACTTTAATAATTAGCTTTTTATAATACTATCGCATCAGGTACATTTTGCCGTACCCATTGTTGAAATATTTATCGGTATCATCCCCTGTCGCCTTGTATTTATCCATCGGCTTGCCATTCAGGGAAGTAATAACCCGGTACAGGTAAACCCCGTTGCCCAGCTTCTGTCCATACTGGTCGGTACCATTCCATTTAAACTCGGTAATATTTCTACCGATGTGCAATGATCCCAGTTCGTTCATCGTGATCTCCCGTACAATTTTACCGGTCACTGTCAAAATCTGTATCCGGATGTTCTGTGGAATATCACTACCTGTTATTGTAAATACAAATGCAGTAGACGTACTGAACGGATTGGGATAATTCAGCAGATTGGAGATCATAGGTTTGGTAATGACCTTGAAGCCAACCCGGTAGGCAATAGCGCCAGACTTGTTACCGCTTGCATCCTTTCCGGTCACGATCAACTCGTAATCATCGCCTTCAGGATTCTGCTGGGTGGTAAACTGCGGGGTAAATTCTATGGTTGCTGTATTATCCGATGTACTGGTAGCGGGAATGAACCGCAGGGTATCGCCGTCGAAATGATATTTACGCAAAGTGCCATCAGGATACCGCACCTGCACAGAGCTTATAGAAGTATCGCTTAACAGCATATATTTCGACTCATCTTTTATTTTGATCTGGATATGCGGTTTTGCCGATACAATGTCCTTGTTCAGGATATGAACCCCATCAAAAGTAACATCCAGCAACGGGCTGGTGCCATCGGGTATTACATACAGGTTATGATACAGTACGTTATTGAAATGGTAATACTCCGCCTGGTTATTATTCGGGTTCACTTCTATTTGTACCACGTTATTTCCCGAAAAGTCTTTTGTGTCTATCGTCGTCTCTATAGTGATGCTATCGCCGACAATGATCGGTTTATATTTTTTTGCAGAAAGCGTATGCGTGACGTTGTTTCTATCGATGATATTCACATGCACCAGCATACTATCGAATTTCAGCTTGCTTATATTCTTGAATGCAATGCCGAATGTAGCCGTTTGACCCAGTGCCACCGTATCTTTTCCTGTAAAGAAAAGGTTGGCCGCCAGCGATCCTTCGGGTACCGGATCATAAAAAACCCGCCAGTATTTCAACTGGAACGGAGAAATGGTGATGGAATCAACGTTCCGCATTTTCAATTGTACGAACGGATACAACCTGGTATCGATCGCTGAGATATCAAAATTGCGGGTATTTTTATCCAGCGTGTACAACACTGTTTCCAAACCATTATAATCACTTCCCACCACATTTATCGATGCATTATCATTCGATGGATTTTCAATAGAAGTTCCATCCCAGATCACCTGTTTCCATGCTCTCGCCGGACCAAACCTGGGTGAATTGATAAACCCAATAGTATCGGGCGTTGCTACCTGTACTGGCAGTGAAATACGATCACTAATGCCAGTACTCATTAGATACTTCGGTGTAAAGAAACCCTGACGATCTTTACGGTAGATGAAAGAGAAGGCCCTGGGCTGATTGATTGAATCTATTCCTACAAAGCCCTGTTCCAGCAACCGGTGGTAGATGGAGTTATTATGTCCCAGATAAGAAGTATCCGCCATCCAATCCGCCGCATACAAATTATTCCATGGATCTTTATGGAAAATGTTATTCACCACCACATAAGAACCGGCAGGTATCAAATCCATAAACTCTACCACTTTTCTGCGTTTGGCCGTATCAGCCGCAGTCATATTGTACTGGAACTGAAATTGACGAGAGGTAGCGCAAACCTGATCACTTCCAAACCGACCCTGTTGTAAAACACCCGCATTAAACCAGGGTCGCATGGAAACCGAATCCAATACATAGAATATCAACCCGGAATAATTACAAACACTCTCCATATCTTTACTATTATTATTAACAATAACAGCAAGATCCTGGGCCTGATTGGCTGCAGAAGGGAATACCCCGTTCTTAATGATTATAAAATTTTCATTGATTCCATACCGCCATATATGATCGGTAGAATCAATGGATATCCTTTTAAGCTCAGACTCCCTATGCTGGAAATACTGCGATTGATTAAAGCCATCTACAGTCCCATTGATATACATAAAGGAGGCCGTATTCCATCTGATGTCATTTGGATTAGGTACACCTGGAGCAATACGCCAGTAGTACACCGTACTATCCAGGAAATGCAGTCCATGGTTAAATTCTATAATACCTCCACCCGCATTAACCGATTTCCTGACTTTCAAATTTGAATTAAAGGCGCCGGCGGTATCTATTTCCATTAACCAGGTTTTCACTCCACTTGTCGGGTTAGCGGTTGACGCAATCAATGTTTCAGTGGGGTTATTGGTGATCGCGTAATGATAGGGGAAAACTGGTCGCGCCTCATCCTCAAAAATGTAAAAATCTTTGGAGGCCGTATTATTGCTTTCAGACATTTCTTTAATAACGCCGTCCGCATCTATTGTTGCTATGAGCTTGTTCTGTCCTTTGTCGCGGGTAGCAATGATCGGCACCGTAAGTACAACAGAATCAGCGTCCCTGACGCCCGCTATTTTCTGGCGAAACAGGATACCTATTGTTCCGTTGGGGTATTGTTGCTTTATTTCAAATACACTGGAATCAGGCACCGATTTACCCAGGTTCATCACTTTTACCTTTACCTCATATTCCTTTTCGGCCAGCGAAATAAACGGCGGGTTAATTTTTATCAGCGATTCTTCGATCACATAATCAGGATCTTTCTGGGCATTGATCAACAGCGCAGGATCGCCATGCAAGGTCATTTGTTCAGCATGTATGCGGGAATAAAAATCATACGTACCCGTAGCATTCATCATCTGCTGCATCGCATCTTTTATCGTTTCACCCAGGGTTTTGTCATAGTCCTGCCGGGTGATGGTTTCATACAAGCCTGTTAAATACAGGTTCAGGTAATTCACAATGCCATAGTGGGTACTGGCCACAAAACCAATGGACCCCCTTTGTTTGGCCAGGGTAAATTTTTCCGACAGTGTTTCATTAACCGTTAACCGTTGCGGATAATAGGTAAAAAAATCACCGGCCTTACATCCATTCACAAAAAACACCGGGTATTTTCCCTGGTTACTATAGTTGTCGGGATCGTCAATATTAAATTCAAGCGTAGTAGCAGAGGAGTGACCGAAATATGTAAGGAAACTGATCCCTTCAGCAAACAGCTGGGCTATTTTATCAGGAGAAACCTGTTCTGCCGGATTGGTAGATGTTTTACAAAACGTATGCACCCGGGCGCCAAACAGGGTATCTGAAACGATTTGTTGATAGATCTCCATGTAATTACACAAAACCGTCCCCAGGTAAGTATCGGAGGAACCGGTTACATGCACTACATTTTTCATCCAGGCCCGGCCAGCAAGGGTATTGGGCGACGTTCTCTGCGCCAGTTCATATTCCTTTATCTTTTCCAGGTAGTCTTCAATCTCCTTACCATTTATGACCGACAAACGGCCGATGGGTGTTTTGGGTACCGGCACAGTGAGATCATCCACACTCAACAAATTATCAGAACCAGGGTTACCAAATGTAGGCACCAGGTTTAACCGGTCGCCCAAAGAAAAGTAAGCCGGGTATCTGAGCGCCCGCTGGTATTCCATATAGTTTACACCACGGCCCATCAGAAAAACAAATTTCAACCCACCAGTAAATTTTGCCCGCGCATGCCGGATAAAATTACGGATAGATGATGGATGCTGCTTGATACCAAAAGCAAACTGATCAACCAGTTGATCTATATCTGCAATGATCACTTTTTTATAACTTACGCCCGGCATCCCGACAGTAGAGGCGCGGTAGGTCCTGTAATCTTCAACCGGATTGTTACCGTTTGAGCCGGTATATAATATCGAATTACTGATAATGACATAATCGCCCTGGTTAGTAACGTTTGTATAGTCAATAAAACTACGGCTGGTTAATGTGTTTACGGTGGCGATATTGGCTGCGTCCTCACTCACTAATACCAATTGCCTGTCAGTGGCCGTACCCGGTAGCGCAAATCTTATGGTGCCACCAGACACATTACCATCATACCGCTCCCCGTTCTTTCTATCATATAATACAGGCGTGCTGCTGCCTGCATTAAAATTGGTGATCTCTAAATAATAACCGCTGCTTTTAGCTGGTAAATCAAATTTAAAATTCGATAACCCGTTAAAATTAAACGTGCGCGGATAGGTCAATTCAAAAAACGAAACCCGCAACCGGTCGTTACTGTTGGTACTCGTATTGTTAAACTGAACCGTAGCAGTACCTGAAGTAAGGGTGCTGTTATCAACCGGAGCAGTAGTAACCAGGTCGTTAAAATAATCCATGGTGGTGTCTTTTACCTCAACACCATTAACCCGTACTTTTATATGCCGTGTATTGGGGGCCGTACCGGTAGCGCCAAACTTTATGGTGCTGGGCGGACCACCGGCATATAGCTGTAAAGCGTTCAATGGGGTGCTCAACTGGCCCGACGGATAAATATCGGCGCTGGAAAAAACTTCCCCATTATCATACGAAGAAGAATAGACATACACCCCTACCGGCGCTGCAAAGCCCAGGTTAGGTAAACCTGTTGCAGCATCGCCAGAATAAGCATTGAAATAATAATTCCCCCCCGTGTGCATATAATAAGGTTCTGCCGGCAATGAATTACCTGCTACATTATTAGTTACACTTGTATACCTGAAACCCGTTTGACTGGTATTTACACTTAAAAAATAAACAGCCGTATCGGTTTGCAGACTAAAATGCGTGGTATGCTGATCTGTGGGGTCTCTATATAATTCCTTATCGGCTTTTCCATCGTTGGGTTCGCCCCAGAACTCCAGGTATCCGTTGGAAGGCAATACCCCACTTGAAACGGAAGGATAGAACGGCACTTTTTCCCCGTTACGCCATAACTCCAGGTTTTGCACCTGCGCACCGCCGATGCCATTGGCATCGAGCAGGGATTTGGGAATGCGGTAAACGCCTTCCCCGACTATTTTGATCTTATAATAGGTTTGACTATACTTTATCCATTCGTTGTTATATTGCTGGGCAGTAGCACCAAAACCCGCCACCAGCAGTAACAGGGTAAAAATCTTCCTCATAATTATACAAGTTTCAGATTCCTTTCGATAGGGTAGTTTATTTTTTGTTTCCTTTTTTCACCAGATCCACTTTTAACGAAAACACATGGGTATATAACGGATTCGATTGATTGGCTAAGTTGGTAAAGGCGTAATCGATCAACACGTTCGACAATCTAAAACCTGCGCCTACGGCCGGTTGATAGATCCAAACTTTTTTGGTGTTGGTAATATCGTCATCGTCCAATGCCTTCTGAAAGTTGTTGATACCGCCCCGTACAAAAAACACATTTCTCCACGATGCTTCCAGTCCGAGTTTTGGGTCCAGGCTCACGACGCTTGAGCTTATTACGGTATTGCGGCGGCCATCAAACGTGAGGTCGAGATTGGCCTCGGCCATCAGGTTCAGGTTCTTGTTGAGTTTAAATACATAATCGCCGCCCAGTATCAGCTTGGGAGCGGTCAATTCGGTTGATTTAACCGGAATATCGTTATTGGTGAGGTAAAACACTTCACGCATTTTTTCATTCAAACTAAACGACCAGGCATTGAAGGTAGTAGTAACATCGCGGGCCATAATGCCGATCTTCCATTTGGGATGAACGATCTGCACCCCTGCATCAAAACCAAATCCCCAGGCCGAAGCAAAATCGCCGGCCTTGCGGTGAATGATCTTGGCATTGACACCCGCATTTATTTTAGTTTTTCCGGCTGTTTTAACCTGTTGGGCCAGGGATACCAGGAAAGCATAATCGGCCGATGAAAAGGTTTGAATATTACTGAAGTTGATGGAGCCATCGGCTTCTACCAGGAAAACGGTATTGGGAATATCATCTACGGCAAACCGTAATAATGATAAACCTAACACCCGTTTATTATCTTTTAACGGAATGGCCACGCTGCCATAATCGTATTTACCAATACCAGCAAAGTATTCAGCATGCATTAAATTGATCTGGGGCTGGTCTTTCACATTCACCAACCCGGCCGGGTTCCAGTAACCGGCGGTGCCATCGCTTACCGAAGCCACCTGGGCGCTGGCCATGGCCAAACCACGGGCGCCTGCCCCTATATTCAAAAATTCATTAGAATATTTACGGAACTGCGCATGGGAAAATTGCTGTACCAATAACACAACCAGGGTAACGTAAAAACGGGTCATTTTCATTGATCCAAGTTTCGAAATAAGCAATTTGTATGATTAGACTATTTCTTCAGGATATTGGCTGCACCCGTTGGCAAAGCGTGCTTAATAATTATATTTGAAAGAAAGCCTTTTAAACAGGTAGGGGCCAACACATCCAAACGATTTTACAATAAAAATATTGCATCTTTCAGGCAAAGTTGCAGGTTTCCTTACATTTGCATAAATCATTGATTTACTACATAAAACCATGTACGAAAGCCACGGTGAATTATGTACGGTGGCACAAATGTAAAAACTTTGCGCCGGCAATGGTAATACTATTTAAAACTTAATAATTGTCAATTATAATATGAACCTGGTTGCAGAATTACAATGGCGGGGTATGATACAGGACATTATGCCCGGTACACAAGAACAGTTGAGCAAAGAAATGACCACCGGCTATATCGGCTTCGACCCCACTTCGGATAGTCTTCATATTGGTAGCCTGGTACCCATCCTGTTACTGGTACACATGCAAAAGGCCGGACATAAACCCATTGCCCTTGTTGGCGGCGCCACCGGTATGATCGGCGACCCTTCGGGTAAAAGCGAGGAAAGGAATTTATTAAGTGAAGAACAGCTGCAGATAAACCTGAACGGGATCAAAAAGCAACTGGAGCAGTTCCTCGACTTCGATGCCGCCAAACCCAATGCGGCTGAAATGGCCAATAACTACGACTGGTTCAAGAACATTTCGTTCATTGAATTCCTGCGCGACGCGGGCAAGCATATTACCGTCAATTACATGATGGCCAAGGACAGTGTAAAAAAACGGATTGAAGGCGATACCGGCATCAGTTATACCGAATTTGCTTACCAGCTGATGCAGGGCTACGATTTTTACTGGCTGTACAAAAACAAAAATTGCAAGCTGCAAATGGGCGGCAGCGATCAATGGGGCAACATTACCACTGGCACCGAGCTGGTACGCCGCAAAGCCGGCGGGGAAGCCTTTGCGCTCACCTGCCCACTGCTTACCAAGGCCGACGGCGGTAAATTCGGCAAAAGTGAACAGGGCAATGTATGGCTGGCGGCTGATAAAACATCGCCCTACCTTTTTTACCAGTTCTGGCTAAAAGCAACAGACGCAGATGCCGAAAAATGGATCAAAATATTTACGTTCCTGACCAAAGAAACCATTGACCAATTAATAGAAGAACACCGTAAAAATGAGTCGGCCCGCCTGTTGCAAAAAGCACTGGCGAAGGAAGTGACCATCTTTGTGCATGGGGAAGAAGAATATTTGAAAGCGGTAGAAACCTCCGGGAAACTGTTCCAACAGCAAAACGCGCCCGCAGAATCGCTGAGCCTGGCCGACCTGGAAGGGATGACCGGCGTAACGAAATTCGATTATGAACTGGCGAAAGTGCAGGGTGGCGTTGATATCGTTACTTTTCTGGCCGAAACAAAAATATTCCCCAGCAAAGGCGATGCCCGCAAAATGGTACAGGGCGGCGGCGTTAGTATCAACCGCAAAAAAGTAGAGAATATACAATTAACCGTTGATCCCTCTTTACTGCTGCATGGCCAGTACGTGCTGATCCAAAAGGGAAAGAATAATTATTTTCTGGTGAAAGCGGTTTAACAATTGGCTTTTACGGTCGCTTTGCATAATCAGCGAGGCCTTCCACAAATACATCCAATTGCCTCGTTGTCGTGTATACGTTGGGGGTAATGCGAATGCCCCTGAAATTTTCGTGTACGATGCCGGAAACATGCACCCGGTAGTTATTCATTAAAAACAACTCCAGGTCAGCCGGTTTTTTGTTGGGCAGGTCAACCAGACCGATGCCACAACCAAAACCAGGTTTTTGGGAGGTGCCGAACCGGATCCCCGGGATGTCTTTCACCTTGTTCATCCAGTAATTTTTAAGAAAGAACAGCCGCTGTTCTTTGCGTTGCGCGCCAATCATTTCGTAAAATTCGATGGCTTTACCAATCGCCTGTTCAATAAAGAAAGGCCGGGTGCCCAGGTGTTCAAACTTGCGAATGTCATCTGCCTGCGCATCGGGGGCGGCAAATAACGGGTACAGGTTTTTGATCTTTTCTTTTTTTACATACAGGAACCCGGTACCAATGCAGGCGCTGAGCCATTTATGCAGGCTGGTGCCAAAATAATCGGCCCCCAGTTCAGGAATGGTGAAGGGAAAATGAGCAAAACTATGGGCGCCATCCACCAGTACCTCAATCCCTTTTTGATGAGCGGCATCGGCAATTTTGCGAACGGGTATAATTTGACCGTTCCAGTTGATGACATGAGTAACATGCACCAGTTTGGTTTTGGCGGTAAAAGCCTGACTATAACTTTTTACCAGGTAATCGGTGTCTTCGCTGGGTAGATCCAGGTTCACCCAAACCAGCTTGATACCGTCGCGGAGTTCACGTTGTTTCCAGGCATTGATCATATTGGGATAATCCTGTTTGGAGAGCACCACCTCGTCGCCCGCTTTCAAGGGCAGTCCGAAGATGACGGTCCCCAGGGCTTCACATGTATTACGTTGAATAGCAAGTTCTTCGGAATTACAGCCCGCCACCAGGGCCAGGTTCCGGCGAAGGGGTTCACGCCCCTGCTCCAGTATGCGCCACATATAATAGCTGGGCGCTTCATTGCTCATGTCGAAATAGCGTTTCATGGCATCCTGAACGGTTATCGGGGAGGGCGCCACGCCGCCATTGTTTAAATTAATGAAGTTGGGCGCACATGCGTAGGATTGTTGAATATAGTGCCAGAAATCCTCATCGGAAGCCAGTTGTTCGGGTGTTTTGTCACTGGCTGTTTCCAGGGCGCGATGCAGGTTACGGCTCCATACCGGCTGGGTAAAAGCCGACAATAATGTTCCGGCGGAGAGGGCTTTACAGGTTTGTAAAAAGGAGCGGCGGTTAAATGCTGTCATGTGACTTTTTTTTAGATAAGGGTCAATGAGTTATTCAAAAAATGCATGCGTTACCAGGAAAAACATTTTCAAGGGAAAAATAATGAATTATTGTCATTTTCATTTGGGGAAAAGGATAGAAGCCCTTACTTTTGCACTCCTTTCGATGGTGCTTATGCACTGCCCGATAGTATAATGGTAGTACAACTGATTTTGGTTCAGTTTGTCTTGGTTCGAATCCAGGTCGGGCAACAAGAACCCTCCGATAAATCGGGGGGCTTTTTATTTTTCGGCATTGAGCACTTATTTTATCATACTACATATAAGGAATGCGATCCAATAAAGAGGAATAGTCAATATACCATAAAACCCCAAATAATATCCAGGCTGTAACAATTTTTCATAGACGGCGACCTCCCCTGGTGTTGACCCAACATGCATCAGGGACCGCGAGGCCAGATCTTCTTTCCTGGATACCAATCCGAAAATAAAAGACAATATACCAGGTAGGATTGTCAACAAAAACGAAAACACCAACACTTTCCTATTGACCGGATGATGAAATAACACCATTACATTATACACACTCCAGCAAATCCAGAAAACGCACCAAATCACAATATTTATAATGATCGCTTTAACGGTAGCAGGCGTTTCACAATCTACAAAATCGAGGGTACGCTGAAACAGGATTCCAGTAGTACATAACAATACTGCAAACACGATTAAGAATACCTGGAATGCTCTTTTATTTTCGGTTAACAGGTATCCAATGAAATGGTCTTTATCAAAAAATAACAAAAGGGCAAATGTGATTATACTTCCTGCAATAATGAATACTATCTTTTTTATTGAAAATCCCTTCATTTTGTAATTTAATGTTAGCATCATTTAAAATGCACCGAAAAATATAACATCTTTACCCTTTTTGCAATAGCCCCTACACCCCTATTTTGCCGTTACCTCCTCCCATACTCCTGTCGCCGCAGTACGTTTGACATAATCCACAAAATCGGTAGCCGGTCTGCCAAGCGCTTCTTCCACGCCGTGGGTAATACTTTCATTGCGGCCATCCAGCACTTCCGTAAAGAGATAGGTAACCAGCCAGATAAAATCAGCAGGCACGCTATACTCCTTAAGCATGGCCTTGTAATCCTCCATGGGAATTTGCTCGTACACGATCGTTCTGCCGGTTTCCCGGCCAATGGTGTCAATCGCTTCCCGGAAGGTAAACAGGCGCGGACCGGTTACTTCATACAATTTTTTGCTATGACCTGCCTGCGTAATCGCTGCTATCGCTACATCTGCAATGTCTTCCACATCAATGAACGGTTCGGGCATATTGCCAACCGGCAAAGCCACATGACCGGCCACGATGGGGTCTAACATATATCCTTCACTGAAATTCTGGAAAAACCAACTGGCACGTACGATCGTCCAGTCGATGTCTGTTGCCATGACTATTTTTTCACATTCCTGCGCTTCCGCCTCTCCCCTGCCCGACAACAACACCAGCTTTTTCACGCCGCTGTCGACTGCTATTTTGGTAAAGGCGCGGATTCTATCCACTGCACCCGGCATAGCGATGTCTGGGAAATACGACACATAAATGGTATGTATATCCCTGATGGCTTTTTTCCAGGTTGATTGATCTTCCCAGTCAAAAGGCCGGTCCCCGCTCCTTGAGCCAATGTATACCGGCCATTCCAGTTGTTGTAATTTGGTGACGATGCGGCTGCCTGTTTTGCCTTTGCCGCCTATTACCAATGTGTTTGCTTTGTTGTTTTGTTTTGCGTTCATAGTTTCTAATTTTTATCAAAACTATGACGGCCAGGAGAGCAGAAATAGAACAAAACCGACACGGGGCCGAAACAAAAACCCGCTGTATGTACAGCGGGCTAATAATTTGTTATTGTATTAACTTTCTTTCCATATCACGTATCCCGTTTTTTCAACGGTCAGTGAATATTTTAATTTCTCCAATACGGTATTGATGTCACCTGGGATCCATTCATCCAGCTGATCAAAATCGGGTTCAAAAAGAACCACCCATTTCGGCTGATCATCCAACAACCGGTGCAGCAACTTCTCCAGCGAAACGTCCCCTTCTTCTTCCATATAACCCAGTAGGGTTGACTGGTAAATATCCACCCCGGAACCGTCAATAAAAATGGGCTGCCAGGCAGCCACGCTCTGGTAGTCCGCCGGCATCCTTCCTATACCGGTAGGCGGGTGTAGCTTCATTTTTTTCAGCTTGAAATCAGGGCTAATATAACACTCCGGGTCACCTTGCGGATATTGCACCCCGCCCCATTCAAACATAAAAGTATGGAATGAAAAAGCCGACAGGTCTGTTTCTGCAGGTAAATAAATTACAAATGCGGCTTCCATAGATTCTTTTTTTGCGGCCCCAATAATAATCAAAAATAGCACGCCCTTACACTACCAAATGACTCAACCCCTACTCCCCATACAACTGACTTTGCGGTATCAGTTCTTTGGGAACAGAAGGACTTTGCCAGAAGAGGTAAAGGGACGAGCGGTCGTCACTGTTGAAGTATTCCAGCCGGATGGCATATTTTTTACCGGCTTCCAGGGCAATGGCGGGCGATGTATAGGTAGCGGTATAGTTATCGCGCCAGTGGTCGATGAGCAGTTTGTCGTTCACCCATAACCGCACGCCGCCGCCGGCTTCGGTAGAGAAGATATATTCTTCCGTAAACTGAGGTTGTATATAACCGGTAAAGCGGATGCTGTACCGCGTATCTTTAATTTTGTAATGCACGCCCGTAGCCAACCCGGGCAGGGGTATACGCCACTCCGGGAAACTGATCAACGGATCTACCCGCACTTCCACGGAATCGCGTAAATCGGTTCCATTATAATAAGCCCCTTTCAATCCGGCCCCGGCGCCCCATACATTGGGCGCAAATGATGCAATGCTTTTCTTACCCGCTTTGGTTATTATATACGCCGGGCCCTTCGCTGGTTGTACGCGGATCACTTCTTCACTGCCCGCATTGGGCGCTATGGTCATTTCGCCGCGAATGTCGCACTGTATTACATCCAATCCTTTTAAGGCATTGCTGCTGGCATTCAGGATCGCACCTTTGGCGCCGCCTTTGATGGTACAGTTTCTCAACATCACCGGACGCGTGCCTTTCGCCGGTCCTTCAATCATGATGAATGGATACGGCACCTGACCGGCGCCATCGAGAATCATATTTTCAATACGCACGCCATTTTCGCCGCCGGCGGCATGCTCTTCAAAAACACTGTTGTATACATAACCGCCGAGGTAGGTATAGTTGTTTACATAGGCGCCATGATTCACGCCCACTTTGCAATTATAAATGAGGGTTTGTTCCAGCACATGGTTCTTGCCATTGTTCTGCCAACTGCGGATACCACAATCGGAATTATGCACGATGTTCCCTTTGAAGATCCAGGCCGACTCAATAGGCATTTCTTCCCAATCATAGGCAGCCGTCACCGTTTCCAGGCCTTGCTGACCAGCCACCACGTTGCTGTCGCACCGGTTATCATCGCCCATGCTCAACACAAAACCATGCGTCCCGAAGGTGGGTGCGCCCTTGGTGTCGAGCGAGATGGCGCCGGCATAATATTTCGGTGATGCCACCAGGTTATGCGTCCACACGGTGCGGTGCGTAGCATCGGGCAGGTCCCACCAGAAAGGCGCATCCATGCAATTGTAAGCGATATTATGCATCATGGTAATGCCATGACTCACGTGCGGCACATAGGCATGGTTATCGATATCGCGCATCACACAGCCATCGACCACCGTCCCGTCGCTGCCATCATTACAATGATGAAAATGCAGCCCGTAGCGGCCAGGCACCTGTTCTTTCACGGCGGTGCCGCCCATGTCTTTACGCGGCCCCAGGTAGCGGAAGGCAACGTTTTGAATAATTTGCGGAACCGCAGAGCGGATAAAAATATGCGACTTGCCGGCAGCGGTTCCCTCAATACGCACATTGCGGGTGAGGTTGCCCACCTCAGCGGTCCACTGGTTGTTGATCAGCGGATGCGCCGTAGTCGCCGTATTCAGAGAAATGGTATTGCCTTTAATGGCCGTAATGGTCCGCAGGTCCGCGTTACGGGCTTCGTTAGTAGTAGGCGTTATAATCAGCTCATCCCCTACCTGCCAGCCGGCAGCATGCTGCACGGTAATAGTTGTGGCGCCGGCGGCGATAGCGCCAGTAGCGTTTGTCCACGCCGTTTTTCCCTTCCCCTGTAATTGCAACCAGCCGCTTTGCATCACCCACAGGCCGATATCACTGTCCAGCATATCCATACCGCCGCCTTCAAAGTTGCTCTCTTTGATACCTGTAAAATGAATGGACTGGATGATGGCCGGTTTGGCGGACTGCATTAGCAGCACTCCGGTCACCAGCATATTTTTTGTCGATTGAATAGAGACTGACTTTGCCGGATCAAAGATCAATGTACCGGCTATCTGCATCCCGGCAACGGACGCATTCACATCCGCAATCACTGTATTGCCTGCAGCAATCACAGGCGCGTCATTCGCACCAGGGATGCGACCGCCCCAGGTAGCCGCATCGCTCCAGTTACCGCTGCGCACGCTTGAGATGGAACCGCTGAAAACAGTGACAGCCGGCGCACAGGAAATAACCGGCTCCGGGGGACGGTTAACGCCCACGATCATCAGCACAACATATAAAGCCAGTAGTTGAAACGATTGCATATAGGGGTATGACTACAAAGATACCTTTTTCACAGAATTGGTACAATGGGGCAAACACCTGACAGGTGTTATTTCCGTTTCAGGGTTCAATTCATCAGCTTCACCCCTTTTATCCCAAAATCCCCCACTTTAGACACCCATCTTTGAGACAAAAAGATGCGAAAATTTTCTCTTGTGTACGGGCTGTTGACGCTATTGTCGTTCACCGTACCAAGCTGTAAGAAATCAGCCGAAGAACCCGTAACCACCTTCCATTTTTACGACTCTATGCAGGTAGCAGGCTACAACCGCTCGTACCTGCTGAATTTGCCGCCAACGTATAATGACAGCAGTCATTTTTCGCTGGTGATAGCGCTGCACGGAACAGGCGGCAGCGCCAGCCAGATGGAGCGGGATTATAAGCTGACCGCCAAATCGAACAGTGCAGGTTTTGTAATCGTGTATCCCGAAGGTGTGCGCAGCGATGGCCGGTTAGGCATCCGGACCTGGAATGCAGGCACGTGCTGCGACTTTGCCATGGAGCATAACATTGATGATGTAGCATTTATCAGGCAGCTCATCCAAAAGCTGACGAGCACCTACAAGATAAATCCAAAGAAGATATATGCCACCGGCATGAGCAATGGCGCCATGATGACGTACCGGCTCGGTTGTGAGTTGAGCCAACAGCTGGCGGCGATAGCCCCAGTAAGCGGCACGCTGCTTACGACGTAGCCATGTATACCCACGCGAGTGGTACCGGTGCAGCATATACATTCGGAGTTAGATACCAAGGTGCCGTATGCCGGCGGGTATGGATTGGCCAATTATTATTTTCCACCGGTTGACTCGGCCTTACAGGTATGGGCGCGAATTGACGGCTGTAACGCCGAGCCGCAGCTGGTAATCGATGCTGCCCTGTACACGCAGACGCAATGGGTGAATTGCAGTGGCGGAACGGCCATACAACGCTATATAACAAAAGATGGCGGACATAGCTGGCCAGGCGGTCTGCCCGCAAGAGCGGCGGCGGATGAGCCTTCGGCTGCCTTTGATGCCACTGACCTTATTTGGGACTTCTTTCAACAGTATACATTACCATAAAGGCGTATAACCATATCCTTTCTTATGAAAAAGCTGTCCAGTGCTGTGGACGGTTGAGGTTGGCCTTCTTCGTGCTGGAGAGGGCCGCCTTTTTTGATTGATATATAACCGGTATAACCCACCATTAACAGCCTCCAATCAGTGCATAAAACTGAGTTTCGCTTTTTTGGCAAAATCCAAAAATGCATTTCCTTCATTTACATTCCACTACATAGTTTCAATAAAAATATTAAAGCCAAATATGAATGAGCGTTACATTTACAACACAGAAAAGGCCTGGTAATTCATAACAACAGCAGAGACTAACGGTGATACTCCGCACCTGGTTTCATAAGTACCATGAAACGGAAATGTGAGCATCGATCATCATGATACAATCTTACTAAACTAAAAGACAATAGTACCTGTTTTCGACGAACCATTTTATACAGCATGCATTGGCAACAATAGCTGCTACCCCTTTTTGATATCCCTGACCGTAAAAAAACTGTTAAAACCAATTAGCAAGAGAGGCCATTAGCCGGCGCGGCCCGGATCACTATACGTATCATTAATCATTAAACCGACTTCCCATGCCTAACAAGAAAAAGTTAAAGAAGCATGTGGTATCAGCGATCAACGCTGCCAAAGATCTATTTGATCAAAACAAAGGCGACGACAACACGGCCAACCAGGTAGCGCTCACGTATGGGGTGAGCCGAAATGTACTTCAAAAGACTTTCAAGGAAGAATTTGGCCTCGGTATCAGAGATTACCGGCTAAAAATGCGAATGGAATTATCTAAGAAATTATTAGCCGCCGGCAAAGATGCCAAGGAAGTATCCATCACATTACACTACAGTAATCCCAGTGCATTCAGCAATGCGTTCAAAAGGTATTTTAAAGTAACACCGAAAGAGATGTTCGACTTTACTGAAAACAAAGAAATAATTAAGCAACAAACCCCAGCGTATAACAAAGAGCACATAATCAATCAATCAGTATGAAAGTTGTGCAAAGTATAAATAAGTTGTGCGAACTATCAATAGAAAGTGTTAGGATTTCGCATATTCACGGTGTAGATTGCATTAACAAATGAATGATTGCTCCGGACCATTGTCCACCGGAAGATAACTAGAAGAAATAATCAACGACACATACTATTAACAATTACGACCATTCGATTGGACAGCCTTTTATTTATCTAAACAATAAATAGAGCATGGAAACCTTATTCAATCTTCCGGTAACACCGGGAACCGAACAACTTGTGCCTGATAGCGAATCAACCGCTAATTATCCCATCAGGAAATTATCCATCATTATTCCGGCATACAACGAAGAAAACACCATTGCACTTATTTTAGATCGCATCAATGAAGTAAAGCTCATCCGCAATATAGAGAAGGAGGTGATCATTGTGAATGATTGCTCCAGGGATGGCACGGAGGCCGCTATACAACACTACATGGCGAATACCGCCAACCACACGATCAACTATTTCAAATACATTAAGCACGATATAAACCAGGGAAAGGGTGCGGCTATCCATACAGGCATTGCCCAGGCAACCGGCGAATACTTGTTGGTTCAGGATGCCGACCTGGAATATGACCCGGGCGAATACAACACTTTGTTAAAACCCATAGTGCTTGGCTCGGCAGATGTGGTATACGGCTCAAGGTTTATGGGCGGCAATCCACACCGCATCCTGTTCTTCTGGCATTCAATCGGCAACCGTGTATTAACCTTCCTTTCCAACATGATGAGTAATCTGAATCTAACAGATATGGAAACAGGTTATAAAGTATTTAGGACCTCTATCATTCAAAGAATCTACTTACACGAAAAACGGTTCGGATTTGAACCTGAAGTGACGCAGAAGATATCTCAGGTCCCGCTGATCAGGATCTATGAAGTAGGCATCAGCTATTATGGAAGAACCTTTGCTGAGGGGAAGAAGATTGGTTGGAAAGATGGGTTCAGGGCTATCTACTGCATATTGAAGTATGGGTTGTTTAATAATCAACTACTTGTTAAAAGGTCCGAAAAAGAAATCCAGGTACACTCAAAGGCTTATTGACATTCCCTTCTATCTCTAACGAATCATTCACGCTTAAACTTGCATCAAATGATCAAGCGTACGACTATCATTGAAACAGTTGTTATACTCAACATAATTCTTTTCTTATACACTGGCATTGCCAAAATAATGGATTATAGCGTGTTTAAAGAGCAACTGGCCGTTTCGCCAATCCTTGCATGGGCTGCAAAGCCTGTTGCTTTACTACTACCCTGGGTTGAATTTGCTATCGTTCTTATGCTGATTATTCCCCGTTGGAGATTGAAAGGTTTATTTGCTTCGCTTGCTCTTATGACCATGTTCACTGCATACATTATTATACTATTTAGCATCAGTACTGAAATGCCTTGTAGTTGTGGGGGAATTATGGAAGAGCTTTCATGGCAGCAACACCTGGTATTTAATAGCGCTTTTATACTGCTCGATCTTTGGGCATTAATCTTACTAAGGAAGGAAAAAAAAGTACTATTAAAAGGATGGAATGAAGAAAGAGAGTTTAAAGTATCGCATGGATGAGAACAAATCCAAAACTACATATAAGGATATTAAAGCAAAGGAATTAACCGACATAACATTCAACATATGAATGAACAAACTATCACACCAGCAACTGAAGTATCATTCAAAGTCTTTTTGCTTAAGAACAAGCGCAACAGAACTATTTTGAAGTTGGCAGCGGTGGCTATTGTGGTGCAGTTTGCTATATTCAAGTACTTGTATCCATATGCAAGTTTTATACATGGGGATTCGTTTTCTTACATTAAAGCGGCTGATCAAAATCTAAGCATAAATACATATTTGATTGGCTATTCAAAATTTTTACGGTTATTCAGTGTCTTTGCAAAATCTGATTTTGCCCTTGTTGCTTTTCAGTATTTATTTATTCAATGTAGTATAATATACTTATTGTTCACTCTTTTTTATTTCTATAAACCAAGCAAGGTAACACAAATAGTATTGTTAATCATTATGGTGTTTAATCCTTTATTTTTACATCTTGCCAATTTGGTGTCCAGTGATGGTTTTTTTCTTGCCCTTAGCATGACTTGGTTCACTCTTTTGCTTTGGATTATTCATCGCCCTTCAAAGCAAATAATTATATGGCACTCTATAATACTATTTATTTCTTTTACCGTGCGTTACAATGCTATGATATATCCTTTTATATCATTCGGCGCTTTTGGAATTTCTCAAATGCCAGTAAGAAAAAGACTTGCTGGAATAGGAGTAGGCTTCTTCCTTTGTTGTGTATTTGTTGTTTTTACATCTTACCAATATAAAAAGCTAACTGGCTACTGGCAATATTCACCTTTTAGTGGGTGGCAATTAACTAATAACGCGATGTATTCATTCCGGTATGTCGATAGTTTATCTCGTAAACCTGTTCCAGAAAAATTCCAAAGGTTAGATAATATGATACGTGAATATTTCGACAGCACAAGAAATTATATTAAATATCCGCAGGAGGCATTAATAGCCAGTACCGTCTATATGTGGACGAAAAGGCTAACCTTGTACAAGTACCGAGACAGTTTATTCAGAAATGATACAATTGCTTCAGAATTGAAAAAATGGGCTAGCATGGGGCCATTTTACAAAGAATACGGCCAATTTATTATAAAGAGGTATCCTTTTCATTTTGTTCGACATTTCTTATGGCCAAATGCAATGAGATACTATGCTCCGCCGATAGAATTTTTAGAAGTATATAATGCAGGAAAAAATGAAGTCTCCGTCGAAGCAAAAAACTGGTTTAACTATAAAAGTACAAAAGTGAAAACTAGGACTAAGGACAAGAAGGTATGGGTTCTTAGTTTTTATCCAATTGTTTCCGGAATTATAAACGTAGCAATGCTTTGTACACTAATGTTTTATTTAATTCTAAAAGGATGGAATTATAAAGGAGGGTTAAACAACGCAATTTTAGTAGGTGGTTCGTTTTGGTTACTTAATGCAGGCTTTACCATTTTTGCTTCATCAGCTGCATTACGTTTTCAATCGTTTCCAATTATGTTGGCAACAATTTTTGTCGCTCTGCTAATTGACTGGATGGTGCAATTAATGAAAATAATGGAGGATAAACCTGTAAGCATTGAAACACAAAAATTCCGTGGAGCTGTTGAGGGATTTTAGTCAGAATCATCATGGAGGCAACACATTATTTTAATTGTGCTCTATTGCAAAGATCGTAGTTGAGATTATCATAAAAAAGAAATACAGGCCACCAATCGACAGAATTGGACATCACCTGTTCATTCCATTTAAAAGTAAAAGAGTACTGTTTTTTATAAAAGACTATTCGCTAATAACTGACGCTGAAATTTATGAAATACTTATCCCTTACAATTATTATCGCCATTTTCTCGGGATGTTATAGTACAGAACCAGAAAAAACTGGCTTGGAAGGTAAAATCATGCCTTCATTCAAATTATTGCTTGAAGATAGCATTACTTATGTAGATACAAAAAATATTCCAATCGGAAAGCCTGTCGTGTTATTTTATTATGGGCCACACTGTCCTTATTCAAGATCTCAAATGGATGAAATAGTTGAGGAAATAAGAACGCTTAAAAACATTCATTTTTATGTTTTTACCTCAGCGCCATTTTCTGAAATGAAAAAGTTTAATCGCTATTACAAGTTGAATCAATATGCAAATATCACTACAGGCTTTGATGGTATTCATTTTTTTTCAGATTACTTTAAAGTAACCGGAGTTCCTTATTTAGCACTTTATGACAAAAACAAAAAATTAAAAAAAGCCTTTGAAGGGAAAATTTATTCTAAGCAAATTTTAAAGGCTCTAGAGTTTTAATGCTTTTTATTCTTATCCATTTTCATAATCCAGATCGTTTATAAATGTCTGTGATTCCTGTGTGAAGGAAAGGGACCCACCAACACACAGAATCTCTAAAACAGACCTCACTGAATAATATAATTTAGTGAGTATGTGGGGCAGCCGAAAACCACTAAAATCGAGTAGGCACCATTGTTTTAATTAAAGTTTGGCTTTTTGACTAAAAAGCACTTTTTTATGAAAAAAATCAGAGTTATGCTAACAGCATTAGTTGTTCTGGCTTCCGTAGGTGGTGCACTTGCCTTTAAAGCTACTAAAAACGAATCATTGAAGTGTGGGAATAGTACAACTAGCTGCACAGTAGCAGAAACAGCGCTTTACAAAATCACTGATGAAGCAAGTGCACATTTTGAAAGTACTTTCTGCACTATTAGTACTGGCAGTACTTCGAATTGTACTTTCGTTACTTTACAATAATCCGCATGGAGGATTATTTGTGAGCTTTGTTACTTAAAGTCTCAAAGTTCATTTAAAAGAAGGAAGCTGCTTTAATTACCAGCTTCCTTCTTTCATTTAATTATTCAAGTAAAAATAAAATCCTTTTTATGTGAGGCGCCATTTTAAATTTAGACCATTATAAACACTTACTGTAAACTCCGGTTTATACTCCCGGTTACTCACTTACAACTTTTCCATCTACCAATTATGATATAATTTATACCCTGTCTCTTTTCCTTTTTGTTTTGCAGGAATCCCCTGAATCATCCAGCCTGGCGCCGGTTTGGCTTTTAAAAAATGGTCAAAGAACTGGGTTAACCTAATTGTAAAATCAGTTGCATCATTTTTAAATAATACATGTCCAGCATCCCCATAACTCAACATCCAGGCTGTTTTTTGAAGTCGCCGGAGGCCTAAGAATAACTCAATACTCTGATCATGCGGCACTTGGCCATCTTTTTCACCAGTCATTATTAGTAAAGGTGTTTTTACCCTATCTAAATAAAATATAGAGGAATTTTCAACATATTCGTCTTGCTTTTCCCATATATTTCCCCTCATATAGCGCTCAGAAACACCAGTTCGTGGAAAGCCCCAAAAAAGTAAAGTACCGGCATCGCTAATTAAATCATAATATCCGCAAGCCGTAGAGGCAGCAGCAAATATATCTGTACCAGTAACTAAGTGTCCGGTCTCAAACCCACCAAAACTATGACCTTGTATACCCATTTTTGTTGAGTCAACAAAAGGTAATTTTGATAGGTGATTTGCGGCAGAAACAACACAATTAAGAACACTTTCCCTTACTTTCGGTAGGCGGTAATGTATATCTGGGGTAAATACTAAATATCCATTGCTGACAAACCAGGGAATATTGATCCTGGCCATTGATAAGTTAGGTATCCAATATTGATTGAATTGATCAGAAAACTGTTCATAATAGGAAAACAAGATCGGATACTTTTTAGAAGAGTCAAAATTTTCTGGTTTATAAAGTACTCCCTGCAAAGTATCGCCATCAGGCGCCACCCAGGTTTGCAGTTCACTTGTCATCCAGTTAAATTTTTTATCGGGTTGCAGATAGCTAACTTGCAGGAATTTTTTTAAGTCCTTTGTATAATAAAAATTGGGAAAGGATGATGTAGTTTCTCTAATTACGAGATGGGCACTTCCGTTTTGCGCTTTTATTGGAAAACGGGGCTTCATATCGCCACCGTTCGTTCCATTATCTAGAGACACACAATAAAGTACAGATTCAAAATTTATGAGCGTAGGATCACCTTTTTGCCCTAGCATCTTAGTGTAATGACCATTTTGTTTGGTATGCTTGTTAAAGGCTGTCAAGATCAGTCTTTGCCCTGCAAGAAATCTGTTATTTCTGTATTCATCTAACCCCAAGCGGAAAATAATGTCATGTTTTCGTCCATAGCCGTTGGTGATGTTTTCAGGTTGCTTTTTTTCTAATGGATCAACAAGCCATATATCATTACGATCATAAATTAGCACCCCTGCATCATCCTTGAGCCAACCGGCTTCTGGTATTAGAGGCTTCTTTTCTAAAGGAGGGTTTATATAACATAAATTTGAAGTTATATCCTCGTCGATTCTTTCTGTAATATTTCGAGTAAGACCTGTAGCTATTTCGTAGGCAAAATAATTCAACTCAGGCCTTTCCCAGTAAATGATGAATTTTCCTGCCGGTGAGAAGTCGGAAAGGATATTCAATTTGTGCCTCCAAGGTAATTCCTTACGGGTACCATCCTTAACAGAGACCAGATACAAAACTGATTCTTTAAAAGCAGAACTCCATTGCGCATCGTTTCCGATTAAATCTTGATCAGTATTAAACCACCGGACCAGGCAATAATCATCTGTTCTTGAATGTGCTAACTCCTCAAATTCATTTTGCAATTGTATGACACCTCCATTCGTAGTGTTGAGAACCGAAAAATATTTTTTTACAATTGAGTTGCTATTTTTTAGCTCATTCAGTTTTTCTGATTGGAGCATCAGATCTCGTGTACTCCAGATATTGACGTTTACGAAGCTGGATGATTTAGGAGCAGTGGATTGTCTTTTTTCCAGATTAAAGAATAGCCTTGTTCCATCCTTGGTAAACCGCTCTATCCCCCCTATCAATAAGCCATTGAGGCTGGTATCGCCATCACTTGCAAGCATAGTGGCTTTGTCTATGCTTTTACTATAATGCCATAGTGAACCTTTTCCCTTTTCTTCTGTGGTAAAGGCCAGATGGGCGCCTACTTCATCAAAGACAAACTGCTGAAGCCTGGAACCTGTGCCTGACCAAATCACTGTTTGTTTTCCACCAATAAGATCGATCCAGTTCAGTCGAGTTTCTTTTTTATTTTCTGAAGTCGTTTGCAGCAGCACAATGCCACCATCAGGGCTTAACACATATCGGTCAACTGAGGGAAACTTTTGTTCTTTACCCGTTGGCACATCCCGGATCACCAGCTCTTTACCGGTTGTTTTTAGCTGGTATACCAGCCATTCGCCCTTTGGGTGAGGCGCTAATTGAAAGGATTGTACCTGGGGAATGCTGAGGATTTGGCTACCGCCCAGTTTGAGCTGTTGTAGGCTATCATTGCTCGTAAACACCAACCATTTGCAGTCGCCAGTAAATTTGGCATCGGTGACTCCTAAAAGTTCCTTTTTCCACTTGCTTTCCGGTGCAAGCACCACAGTGGTCGTTTTTTCTTCAGGGATATATTCTTTTACAAGATAAGAAACATATTTACCATTGTTACTCAGGGCACCGTTGGAAACGGATGGCCATTTGCCTAATACTGAAGTATCTAAAGCAGGCTTAACGTTCAGCGAAGTCTGAGAAAAAACACTAAGGTTTACAGTTAACAGGAACAGGTAAAAAAACAATTTCATACGATGGTGATAGTTTTATGGTTTGACTATACCAGGCGCAAATACAATTATATATGGGTGGTGTAAGGTAGAAGGCAATTACGTCGCTTCACTTTTTTTCTGTAGCCCTGCTTCACCTGCTGACTTCAAGCTTGCCAGAGCAGGCGGAGACTACTTTTTAGCAGTGCAACACCTCAAAATCTTCTGGCTAAAGTTAGGAAAAATCAGCATTATAAATGCAAGACAATTACACAATAATTGATGACGTATCAAAAAAAATGAAGCAGATAAACCAATATCGATTCTCCCCTTTTAAATACTGATTCGCCACCTTCGTTTCATAACTTTTATGTAATCTGAATGTCTTTGTTAACAGACTTTTGCTTCAAAAACAAAGCAGCTCTTAGCTGATCAACCTTGAAGGCAACGACCGGTCACGAAAGGTTAAGATGGTTCGGATCGAATTAATCAATAATAAAAGTTAGGCGAAATTTTAACCCTTATCAGGCTTTCTATTACAAACCACCATACGAATATTAATATTCCCACAATCGCTAGCAGGAAAATGGTACTTGCTGGTATCATTCTAAAAATATTATTTCTTAGGCCAAGTAGGTAGCCCTGCTTTCATCTTACTCAGAGCCTCTTTTATACTTGTGTCGTTTTTAGACATTACAACAGCTCGTTCTTGCAGAGCAATTGCTTCCTTAACTTTCCCAATCTTATAAAGAAGGTTAGCTTTTGTGTCAGTAGCATAACCAGTATCCTCCAGTTGCAGACTTAAATTAATCCAGGAAATTCCTTTCTTGAGATTTTTTTTATCATTACAGTTTTTAAACAAAGTCCAAGTGTAAGAATTGAGATGCCAAGCATCGCCAAATTGTGGTCCGAACGTATTGCCCTTAACTTTTGGAGGGAATTTCTTTATTCTTTTGTTAACATATTTCACATAATTTTTCCAATCACCGGCTGATTCATAAAAACTGATTTGAGTATTTGGAAAGAACTTATCATCAAACTGCTTTCCATATTTTTTTTCTATCGAATTTCGAATTTCATTCCAATCCGGTTTGGGATCAATAATAGCTTTGCCTTCTTTATATACCTTATCTTTGATTTCTTCTTTACGTATAATTCCTAACACAACTCTTTCGGCTATTTTCTCTGCTTTGCCAAAAAACATACGGTTTATTATAGAATCCGCCTGATCGGCATATCGATAAAAAAATCGAAAATAACGGTCATCGGATCTCAAAGGAATATCCAAAGAAAATTCCGCAAGCAAAGATAAATTTAGTTTTGTAAAAGCCTCTTCAGGACCTAGCTTATCGACGTATTTTTCCTTAAATTCTCTTGCTATGGCAATAGAGATATCTTTGTCTTTCATTTTCCATGCCTCTCTGGCTACTTGCGGCATAGCAATATAATCCATTAGGCCTCTTTTGAATTGTTCAATATTCTTTTTATACCTTGAATCAGGATCAGTTAATGCATCTTTTACCAATGCAATAAAGTCGTCGGAAGTATGTAAGCCAGTGCTGCGATGAGCCAATTTGCCATCAGGATTAAAAAACAGAAAAGAAGGATAGCCTTCAAGCTGATACAAAGTTTGCAGTTCTTGAGCAACCGGATACCATGCTTTTACATGTTCATTATCCTTCGAAGTTTCATCCATCTGTACCTTTACTGAGATAAATTTCGGATTTACAATTTCTCCAACCTTATTATCTGGATAAACTTCTTTATCCATCTTTTTGCATGGAAGGCACCATGTAGCATACGCATCTACAAATATGAATTTATTCTCAGCTTTTGCTTTGCTTTTTATCTGTTCCCATGTAAGGTCCTCAGCCCATTCGATACCTGTGCTGGTAGGATTCTGTTGAGATTTTACTAAAAAAGGTAAGCTTAACATAAGTAAAACAAACAACTGCTTCATAGTTACTAACTATTGTATATGACGTATCTATTGATTTCTCACCTTTTACACACCGCGTACTTTTCCTATGTACCAGAATATTTCTATTAACTAACTCCAGTGATATTCTACCAATTTTGCTTTATAGTAAGTCGTTAATTAATATCCGGGTGTTTGAAACAAATTTGGATTAGACAATATCTCCTCATTTGGAATGGGATAAAACTTATCAGTAGTTTGCCAGGAACCGCCTTTAAGGGGTGTTTCTATATTCATAACAGCATCGACATTATTAGTTCTTTTTAGGTCCATCCAGCGGTGCCCCCATTCGCAGAATAATTCAAATCTTCGCTCTTTAAAAACAGCAGCAAGTAAAGTAGATTGAGCGTTGGCTGTCGTATTACCCAAACCTGCACGATTCCGAATAGCATTTAAGTCATTTTGAGCACCATTAATACTCCCTTGTTGTGCTCGTGCCTCTGCCCTTATTAAATATTGTTCTGCAAGGCGAAACACCGTATTGTATTCTGTAACTGCCGCATTTAACGTAGCACTTTTATATTTGTGAACATAATAAAAAGTATCTACCCCTACTTTTACACTATCTAACCAAGCTGTTTTTCTTAAATCGCCGGTTTCAAAGTCCATGCGAAATCTTTTACTGATATATACAGGATAGTTTGTTGTATTAGGACCAGTAGCTGGCAAGATAAAAACACGGGCATCATTTGTATTCCATCCAGTAGTTGTTGTCTGAATTTGCCAGATAGGCTCTTTATTGACACTTGAATTTTTTAAAAAAGCATTATTTAGAGAACTCAAGTTAAATAGAATCGCATTGTTTATTAATTCAGTTGCTTGCTCTTCAGCCTTTTGATATTCCTTATTATATAAATAAACCCTAGATAATAAGGCTATAGCTGCCCATTTGGTTGGCCTTACTCTTTCGGTTGTGGGTTTGGTAGAGATTAAATCATTTTCAAGAAAATTAGAATTCAATAAATTTTTCGCTTCCAAAAGGTCTGAAATGATTTGTTGCCAAATTTGTGATGAAGTAACTCTAGACAAAAGAGAGGTTTGCTTGTAGTTAGTTGACACAACAAGAGGGACATCACCATACAAGCTCACCAAATAGAAATAGCAGAATGCCCTCATGAATGATGCTTCTCCCAATAGTTGCTGCTTTACCCCTGAAGTTAGTGACGACGAAGCGTTTAGGCCCTCAATGGCGGCGTTTGCCAAATAAATATGTTCATAAAAATTCCTCCAATATGAAGGAGCACTCACTGCTATTAATTCATTTGTGTACAGCCCTGCTAAACTTGATTGCCCCCCAGGAAACAAGGTCAATTCATCTGCAGATAAACCTGCATTGTAAGTAACAGATGGTATTCCACTTAAACTGGCATCTGCGTTACCAATCTTAGTAAGCATTGTTGTAACAGCTGATATTGCAGTTGCGTCTGTTGTATATACATTTTCACCATTGAAACCGGTATAAGGCGCCTCAACTTCAATAAATTTTTTGCAACCGTTAAAACCAAATAACATTACTAAACCAACCGCAATAAAGCCGATCATCGGTTTTATCCGAAAATATCTTTTATTCATTTTAAATACATTTAATGTCATTAATACTTTGACCTAAAAAGTAACTTGGCCCCCAATCGTAAACACTCGTAAAGGCGGTAACGTGGTGGATGAACCTGTGGACGGATCTAGACCCTTATATTTAGTAATAGTAAACAGGTTTTGTCCATTTATGAAAAGTCGAATGTCCTTTAGAGAAGCAACTTTCTTCCATTTTTCAGGTATTTGCCAAGCGAGAGCTAAGTTGGTGAGCCGAATAAAAGATGCATCGGTGAATGAGGCATTCGAAGATTGAAAATTAAACCAAGAATTAAGAAGATTAGAGGGATAAGTAGCACTGAATCTCTGAAGTTTGGCAACATCATTTGCTTTTTCCCAGCGCGATAGTACAACAGTTGGTTGATTACCGGAATTTCCGGTACCATTAAAAACACCTGGGCGGTCACCATAATATACAGGAGCATCTTTTTTGACAAACTGAAACGTAAAGTCCAATTCAACACCTTTATAACTTATATTATTTTGTATCCCCCCGTATAGACGTTGTGAAATATTGCTATACGATATAAGGTCCGATGATTGTGGTGATAAAGTGGGATTACCATTTTCATCTACAAATTGATATGCACCTGTTAAAGGTTCGATTCCCAAAAATTGGTAACGTTTAACATCATTTATTGACTTTCCAACTGCATAAGTGTTAGCATAAATGGTACTAGAAAGGTTGGGAAATGAAATAAGTTTTCCATTATGATTTGGAATAGTTAAATTAAGGTTCGTGCTCCAAGAAAAATCTCTGGATCGAAAATTATAAGTATTCAAAGCAAATTCCCATCCTGTGTTTTGAATAACGCCTTCAAAATTTTCATTAATTCTGTCAAAGCCCGTTATAAACGACAACATATTTTGAACCAATAAGTTTGAAGAACGATTGTGGTAATAGTTAAGGTTGAAAGTAATTCTATCGCTTATTAATCCTATATCTATGCCCACTTGAAACTTCTTAGTTTCTTCCCATTGCAGATATGGATTAGTGTGCCTGTCCGGTGCCATTGCTGTTAAACTTTGATAGGGAACACCAGCGCTAACAGGGTTATAAAGATTCATAAAACCATAGTCCCCGATTTGGTCATTACCAGTTGTGCCGTAACTTACTCTCAACTTTCCAAAATTGAGAAAACTCAGATTAGATGATAGCCATTTTTCATTTGTAAAGATCCAACTGCCGGCAGCCCCCCAAAAATTATTAAACAGATTTTCACTACCAAAACGGCTACTTCCATCCCTTCGAGCTGTGATATTTATAATATACCTGTCTTTGAAATTATAGTTAAACCGACCAAATATTGCATTATACTTATATAAACTATAGTAAGGAGTTAGAGCTGTAACAGTAGCAGCAGATCTAAGATTTTCAAGTAGCAAATCACTACTATAACCTGAACCGGCCACAGGCTGGCTTTTAGTAATTACTTGTTGAAAACTGCTTCCTATTAATGTTTCTAATTTTCCTTGGCCAATTTGCACACTATATGTGGCCTGTGGTTCAATGATCCAGCTACTATTCCTGCCGTTTCCATAGGATGCAGTCCTGTTTGTAGTAGGACGTAATTCAGGTCGAATCGATAAGTGCGGATTTATACTTACCTCATCATATTGAAGATTGGTAAATCCAAAACCACTTCTAATGACAAGTCCAGGGTATAGTTGATAACTTAACTGTGCATTACCTATGAAATTATTCACTTTGTTGCTATACTTACTATATAAATAAGAAAGCGGGTTAGTCCAGGTAGAGACAGTGCCTGAACCCGAGGAAACAGGTTCCCAGTTAAGAGTACCGTCTGGGTTATATAAAAAAGGGGCATTGGGAGCCAACCTCATAGCATCAAGTGTGAGATCCCTATTGGGTATCTGATTATTATCTACTACATAAGTACCTGATGTTTGTACCTTGAATTTTTGATTATTCCCTGTATGATTTATACTGAACTGAATAGATCCCTTTTTATCTGAAAAATCCCCAGGTAAGACTGTAGTTTCTTTATGATACCCAGCTCCGATTAAAAACTGGGTATTAACATTACCGCCAGAAATACCTACTTGTGCATCTGTATAAAGGGCTGAACCACCAATTAGCTCTTCTTGCCAATCAGTGTGGCCGTTTTGATCCCAGACTGTTAAATCATAATTCGTATTGCTTGGTGTTATGGATTGATTTGGCACTGGCGTCCCATCCTTCAGGTAAGCTTCCTGTCGCATCTCTAAATACTGTTGCGTGGTCAACAAATCTAATTTTTTAGGAACACTTCCCCAACCACTTCGAAAAGAAGCATTAAATTTGGTCTGACCAGCTTTTCCCTTTTTGGTATTTATTAATATTACACCATTGGCTCCTCTAGACCCATAAATTGCCGTAGCATCTGCATCTTTTAAAACATCTATACTTTCTATATCTTGTGGATTAATAAAGTTCAAAGGATTTCCTCCACCTGAACTTATTGATGATGATCCACCTGAATTTCCTAGAATCCCTCTAGATAACCCAATCGTGGGTAATGGTTGTGAAAGGTAAGGAACGCCATCAATGACATACAATGGATCTAAACCGCTATTGATACTATTTCTACCTTGAATTCGAACAATAACGCCACTATTGGCGAAACCAGTTGCTTGTTCCACGACCAAACCAGGAACTCGTCCTACTAAAGCCAATAGCGGATTTTGCACCGGTTGATTCTGTATGTCTTTTGATTTAATAGTGCTTACATTTCCTGTCGCCAGCCTTTTCCTCTCCGTGTAATAGCCCTTGTTTATTACAATCTCCTGCATTGAAGTGACTTTGGTTTGGAGTTTGACATCCAAGAACTGCCTTCCTTTTACACCGATTTCAAATGTTTCCATATTCACACTTGTAAAAATCAACGTAGCGTTTTCCTCAACTGTTTTCACTAAGAACTCCCCACTGGGGTTCGTGGATATTGAAAAATTTGTGCCTTTTATTGTCACAGTCACACCTTCTACTGGCTCTCCATTCTCATTAACAACCCTACCTTTCACATCAATAGGCGGCTGTTGTTCCTCAACAAAAGATGTTTTAATATCTTCCTTCTTCATAATAAATATCGTCCTCCCTTTTATGGCAAAGGTTAGGGGCTGGTCCTTGAGGGCCAGATGCATGACCTGTTCAATGGGTGCATTCTTTACATCTATCGTGACTTTTGTCGTTCGTGGTATAGCATCGGTATTGAAAAAGAAGCGGTAGCTCGTTTGCTTTTTGATAGCGTTGAATACATTTTCCAGGCTTACCTCCCTGCCGGAAAATGTGATCGTTTGCTGGGCTACACCCTTCGCACTGGTGTGCAGACAAAACGCCAGCATTAAGATAGTGGTCAACTTCATAACGCGCAGTAGTTTGGCTCCAATCCCTCTCTCCTGCTCATGCAGGACATAAGGGCCCGAAGCCCGGTTTGCAGTTAAATTCATACCTTTGGTCAGTTGTTGGTTAATAAAAATGTTTGCGCATTGAAAAGTTAACCTTCATAACAACCGGGTTCTGTCGTAACCAGAATCCGGTTATTTTATGTAAAGTCAGTGCCTAAGCCGGTTAACCTGGAACAGGCTCTTTTAAATAGTAGTGCGGGTTTAATGATCGATGGCTGATTAGTGCGGCAAACAACATCGTTTTCCCGAAGGGAATAGTATAGGTAAGATTTATATCATGGAGAACTTTATTGTACCCTGACCGTTCTCCCGTCTATTGTAAAACTTGTTTTTCCCATTTGATTCAGCAAAGCCAGTAGTTCATTCAGCGGTATATTCCTGTCCAGATTTCCTTCAAATGTTTGTGCCGGTACCGCTCCTGCATATTGTACATCTACATTGTACCAACGGCTCACCTGTTTCATTACACTCTTTATGCCAGCATTGTGAAAATCAAAAAATCCTTTCATCCAGGCAACGGAAGCTTCGGTATCTACATTCTTTCTTACGACGATTGCGGCGTCCTTGTTTATTTGAGCTTCCTCCCCGGGAAGAAGCAGTTTGTGGTTTGTGGTTTGTGGTTTGCGGCTGTCCATATCCGTACCACCTGATTGTTTGCTAACCAACTCTATTGCCGAGATCTTTATCTTCCCTTCCAACAACGTCGTCACGATAGCTTGTTCATCGCCGTATGCATTAATATTAAAGTGAGTACCCAGTACTTCCACTTCTCCCCCACGGCCGCCGCCATCTGCCGGTATGATCGTAACCTTGAATGGTTTTTCAATATTTTTAGTTATTTCAAAATACAACTCTCCGCTTACCTCCACCCGTCTTTCATTCCCGGCAAACGCTGTCGGATACCTGATCGACGACGCCGCATTCAACCACACTTTGCTTCCATCTGGCAATAATAACTGGTACTGTCCGCCTCTTGGTGTGCTCAACATATTATAGGCAACTGTCGACTCCCGATTACCAACTCCCGATTTATATTCCAACTGTCCGTTCTCTTTTTTTCTCACCGTTGTCTTTCCCTGTTCTGCGATCGTTCCATCTGCTTGTTTGTCCAGGTCTATCACCGTACCATCTGCTAACGTCAACGTCGCTTTATTTCCACCTGCGGGTATTACCGTTGCTACCTGTGTTTGTTGTGGCGTTCCATCGTTCGACCTATTTGTTTTCTCCGATCTCCAGTACCAGAAACCGACAATCGCGATCCCTATCACCGCCGCTGCTGCTAAGGATGTATATCGCATCCAGCGTCTTTTGGGTACAACGGTTAATGCGTCCTGCACTTCGGGCAACTGCGCATATACCTGCTCTTTGATCCGTTGATCGCTTTCGCTGTATGCTACCAGGTCCTGGTGCAACAATTCATTATTGGTAAACCGATCGAACATCGCGCGATGACTTTCATCGGCAGCTATCCACTCGTTCAGAATTATTTTCTCATCTTCAGTAATAGTTTCCTGCAGATGTTTTATGATCAATGCATCTATATGGTTATTGACAGGCATCGGGTTGAATGGTATTAGTGTTTAGAAACTGTTCAACTGACATTTGAAGCCACACTGCTGTAGTATATGTCCGCAGGTGTTGTGTCTGTTGAACCCGTTCTATATATTTAAACGACATGATCTATCGGTTATACTAAAGAATTAATAATTATTTTATATTGGGTTAACATTTTTTTCTAATACGGCTAAAAACAGCAGCCAGGAAAGCAGTCCGCCCCGGTCCAATACTTTCATTCGCAATAGTTTAAGAGCGGTATGCTTTTGATTGGCGACTGTCTGCGGACTGATCTTCATCATGTCGGCAATGTCGCGTACGGAGAGCCCTTCGATGTAGGAAAGCTTAAATATCAATTTACTTCGATGTGGGAGTTTTTCAATTTCGCTATAAATGAACTGTAGTACATCGGCTTCAATATTGGTCTCCGGAAACAACTCCATGTCAGCCTCCTGCTCTTCATGACTGCGCAAATTGGCCAGGTGTTCCCGTTGCCGTTGTCTGAATTTTAAATAATCGAGCGAAGCATTGCGCGCCGTGATGAATAAAAATGCCTGGATATTATTAAGCGTATTGAATTTATCGTGTATGCGGTAGAGTTTTACAAACGTATCCGAGGTAATTTCTTCTGCGGTTGGGAGGTCATCTATGAGTTTTTTTACAAAATAGAAAATCCGCATTCGGAAACTATCAAAAATAGCCTGGAATGCTTGCGGGCTGCCCTGGCTAAATTCAATAAGCAGTTCATCAGACAGTTGCTTCATCGGGAACGCCGTTGTTTGTGTTGTATCGATCCTGTTATAAATACAGACTATGGGTGGGTACTAACAAAACGGCCCCGTTCAACGATCCTGACCATGGTCGGGATGCTGCTATTATAGTAAGTTGTGGTTGTCGGGAATCTCGTGGTTGTACAACTTACTTTGGCGCTCCGCCTCGCTATAGCGGGAGCGGACGCCCAGAGCCTTTTAACCGGGCTTCACTCCAGACCTTTAGTCAAAATGCAGACCATCGCCGGCATATTGAATTGATCCCGGAGGAAGATATAATTGAAACTGAAATTTATTGGAAGCTGAGGACAAGGAGATAAGGTAAATAATGAGAATATAAGGCGAGCAGGGTCACCATACATACCAGCACCCAAAATACTGGATTGTTTGTTAAAAAGCAAAATTTAGCCCTCTCTTGCGGTTGTTCAGGCAAAAGACGACTAAATAGAATTAGCAGAATGCTTCAGATTTGAGCACAGGCAATTTTCTATTATTTAAACAAATGGGGAGGGGGAAATGACTAAATGTGGGGGTAGGTTTTATGGGGGGATGGAAGGGGGAAGCCTGAGGGGGGCTTTGCGCTTCCTGATGTAAGAGGACACAGGGTAATAAGATCAAATGACATTGATCGATATCACCGACCTAATCTTGAACAACCGGACAATAAATTATATCATTACCACAATACCATTTACGAATCAAGTTGGGAATACGTCGATCAAAAGTGGGATAGTGATGAACATAAATTTTTTATTAATTCCTTAGTATACTTATTACACATTGTCGTTATAATAATAGAGCGATCACTTATTTTTATAACAAAAACTGTCAGACATTAAGGGTACTTGTTGAACATCTTCTGTTTGATTTGTAGTAAATACTGCGTTATGGCAAATAAAAACATTCATACGGTTTATAACTCAGATCGCAAAAAGTGGGAGAATAAAGAAGCAGGCTCAAGTAAACCCTTATCTTCTCACCTCACAAAAAACAATGCTCTTGACAAAGGAGAAAAGATGTCGAAGAATAATAACGTGGAGAATTTTATATATGGTAAAAATGGAAAAACTCAGGAACGTAATGTTTACGGCAATAATCCCTTTCCACCAAAAAGATGATGGAAAAATTGGACTTAATAGTAATTATAATTAAAAACAAAACTATGAGTGAGAACAGAGACCTAGATCAGAATGAGGAAACATCAAAAGAACAAGCTAAAAAACCAATATCACATTTTAAAAAGATTTACATGGGCGAAATCTATAAAAAGTCCAGTTGGCCTCATTATATAAAAAACGAAATATTGTCCACATACGACGATAGTCTACCACAAACAATCAGATTGATAATTAAATCGAACTTTGACAAACAATTATCTCTTGAGCAAGAAATAACTGATCTGAAGGTAAAACTTCATCAAACTATTAATGATTTAAGTGAAGCGACATCTGATAAGGAAAAGAAAATAGAAGAATTAAATAAATTAAAAGAAGAATTACAATCGAAAGAAAAAATCAACCATATCCTCCCAAGAATATGCGAGGAAGCAAAACAAAAACTTCTTACTGAAGAAATATTTAGACAGCGTTTTGCTGATTCCAAAAGTTGTGAATCAGTAGTCATTTCTATTGACATCAGGAGATCTACCGAGTTAATGCTTAAAGCAAGAACACCTGAGCTTTTTTCAAAATTCATTACGGAATTAAGTCAAAAGCTATCGGAGGTGATAATTTCCAATTTAGGCGTTTTTGATAAATTTACCGGTGATGGTATTCTAGCATTCTTTCCCAAATTTTATAGTGGCGAACTGGCAATACTAAGAGCCATAAAGGCTGCTGGGGAATGCCATAAAATATTCGAGGAACATTACAAGAATTCCAGAGTATGCTTTAATGTTTTTATAAAAGATGTTGGTTTAGGCATTGGCGTCGATTATGGAACTGTAAGTTTGGTTAACACAAGAAATGAACTTACAGTTGTTGGCATTCCAGTTGTTTATGCTTGTAGAATGTCAGGCGCAAAAGCTGGTGAAACCTTGTTAAATCAACCAGCGAAAGAAGAAGTTGAACAGTTTAACCAAAGCTTCTTCAAAATAACAGAATCAGAAATTAATATAAAGAATGAAGGCAACGCTTTAGCTTACAAAATTGAAATTCTTAAAGACGACATTGATCTGAAAAAACCAGACTGGATGAACTCTGAAGAAAATTAATAATACATTCATAACATAAGTTCACTCGTTTTAATTAAACGATAGTTAATGGATTACAGATTACGTTCGATGTTAGCTAAAATAAGAAATGGTGCTCAAAAAGACACCATTCAATACAATTACTTATTTTTTATTTATTGGTGTTGAAATAATGTTTTTCTTTGTTGATCAAGAAAATGCTCAACATATCTGCGATTTCTACAATTTGGATCAGATTTTAATCGGTCAGTTAATTGCCTAATAATGGCCTTCATCCTAGCAGGATTTTTGGATCCGTGTTCTTTAATTTCTTGCTGGATATACTCCGATATTTCCCTCGGCATGTGAAAGCTTAAATTAATTCCAATAAGACTTGGAAAAAGTTGCTTATACATATTATCTACTTCAAACTTCTTAGGAGCAAGAGTGATATAATTATATAGGAAATCAGGGCGCATATAACAACTTACTGGATATTTCTTAACAAATAGCTTTTCTACAACCCTATAGGTTGATGTATCTTTAGATAACCACCAAGTTTTATATCCATAAATCCCTGTTTGGGATGCTTCGTTAGCTCTTTCCCGAAGTTTGTAAATCGTTAGAATTACTTCTGCATCTGTTTGAGCTTTATTTGCATTCTTTTTTAATACCTCCAATTCTGAAGATAACCTTTCATGTTCTTCAGTATTTATTTTAACATTTAGGTATTCATCAGTTGTATACTGTATGTCGAACTGATTCTTAAGAAAATCTACAAGCTCTTCTTTTGTATTTATTAAATAAGGACTACAAAAATTATTTATAAAGTCTTGAAACGAATAGACATTGCCTCTAAATTTGGCATGAAAATATGCCCTAATCATTATTTCATCGATATAAAGGGAATCGATATCATTTAACAAATAATATTCTTCATCTTCCTTAAATATTGATTCGTATTTGTTTTTAATCATATAAAAATGCGAAACCAATTCATCAATAATGGCATCTGTGATATATAACTTTACTCCTGCTTCTTTTGCACTCATAAGTAAATTCCAGTGTCTTCTATTTTGTTCATCAAGGTAATATTCTGACAGAGCAGGGATGATAATAGAAGTACACACATAAATATTAAGTCTTGAAGCCATGCTTTCAAAGTATAATGCTATTTGCGGATTCCACTGAAGCATAAACATCATCATATATGTATTCGAAAGGCTTTGAAAGTATTTTTTTTGCTCAATAGTTCCATTATAAACAATATCCCTAATGGCCATCAACAGACATGTCTTTACAATTTCTTTATTTTTTTCAATTACAGAGCTCTGATCGACAACTATCCCTATAGTATCCCGAAGATCCTTTTCAATTGAATCCTCGCTTTTACCATGCAATATAAAATTTGAGAACTCCAATCCTTGCTGATAAAATATTTTGTGTATTGTATCATTAATCAGCAATACAAGATTTTTAACTTGGGCATCCTTATCATTTAGATATTTTAATATTGTTTGAGAACACTGCTTGTAAAAATCATCTTGAAGCTGAGCATCTGATAAATTTCTTTGAGCGATCTCTAACCTAGTTTCATAAGGCAAACAATACCCAATTTTATGTAATTTAATTTTTCTAGGCTTTTTTGATAGTTCTAATAGGCGTTCGTCAATAGTCTTCTCAATAATTTTAGGATCGAATTTTACGTATTCTTTAATTTGATCTTTTATTTCTTCTGACGTTTTTACAATTCCTTTGTCTGGATCAGTTCCTTCTAAAGAAAAAAGTATTAGAGTATCAGCAAGTACTTTATCAATTTTTAAATCCCATCTCTTTGACTCAAGCTGTTGCCTTAAAAAAACAAAAAGCCGTGAATCCTTATCCATCGATGAAACAGCAAAAGCTTTTCCTGGTTTACTATATTCATGTAAATTACTTTCTACAAAAGTAAAAAATGCAGCCCTTGTGCCATTTGAATAATTGGCATGAAGTACAAACCAAGACAAATCGTAAATTCTTAGAAAGACTTTCTCCTTATCAATAAATCCATCAATTAATTGTTCCTTGTTTTTTACCTCCCTATTAGTTGCATAAATTAATATATCAAATGAAATTTTATTTTTTCTAAGAGAATCAATTGTATTTTCAATTTTTCCTTTAATATCTTTTTCTGTAGAAAATTGATAAATTTGTTTTGAAAAGCCATTTCTCTTTTTAATATATTCCAAACCATCAATTCCTTTATCTTTCACCCCTCCTACCGGCATAAAATTATATCCTGTTACTGCAGTCAAAAATGATTGTGCAAATTTCTCAAATACAAATCCTTCCTGAATTATACTTAATGCATACTTAAAAGCTTCAATCTTAATCTCTTCCATATTTTTATAATCAATTTTTAAATTATATAATGAATTGCTAGCACTATAAATAAAAATGATTTAATAATTAAAAATATCACTAGCTAGAGAGGGCTGTAATTAAAGGATAGGCTTTTAAGAATGAGCATGCAAACATCTACTAATAACACCAAGAAGTGAAACATTTTCTATTCTTTACTTGCTTTTTGATTATAATCAACCATATTAATATTTTCTAACTTTTTTTCTCCTGGAACGACAAAAACACAGACCCCGAAAAAACCAACCTGATAACTATTGTCTGCAGTAAAGACACCAAACAGAATTTTGAAGAACTCAAAAATATATTTATTCAAATTGCCAATTTTCTTAACTGGCAGTTAGTTGATGAACGAACTGACGATGGTATTGAGGACTGTGTTTTATGGGCGCCGGCTACAAAATTGACTTGAACCCTGGTTCTATTCCAGCCTATAAAAATCAATTATCTTTGATAGTATACCTTACTTGATAGATAATCACTCATGAAATTACCCATCCGCATATTCACAATTATAACCCTCCTGCTTCTCCAATTGCCTCAATGCATAAACGGGCAAACTGCGCTACCGTTCCTTAAAGATTCTATGTATTCAACCATTTTACAGGAGTCTCGTGATCTGCACGTCATTTTACCGAATGGATACCAGCCTGGTTCAGCACAGCGATATGAGGTGCTGTATATCCTTGACGGGGAATGGTACCAGCAACTCGTTCCGTTTACGTATAATTTTGCAGAATCCGCCGGGTATCTTCCATCCAGTATTTTTGTGCTTATTCGTAACAGATACCGCGATGGACGGAATTTAAGGGACCGGGATTTCTCTCCCACCCGCATATCCGCCGATACCTTGTCCGGAGGCGCTGACCGGTTTTATGATTTTCTGACCAGGGAAATAGTTCCGTATATCGAGCAAAAATATCCGGCTAGTGGCCAGCGATCCCTGCTGGGAAGTTCGTATAGCGGTCTGTTTAGTGTATTCGCATTTCTCAAAGGGCCTGACTTCTTTCAATCTTTTATCGCCTCGGATCCTAATCTCAATTTTGATCAGCACTACCTGAGTAAACTCGCCGCACAAAAGTTGCACGGCATTACCGGTACACCGGGAACGCTGTTTATTGCAGGCCGCACAAGCACGTACCGGGAAGGTGGAATATTTGCTTTTGATTCTGTGCTGCAGGCAAATGCGCCAGCGATGTTGCATTGGCGCTGCATGCGGTATGACAATGAAACACATTACAGTGTTCAGCTCAAGGCATTTTATGATGGGTTGCGATTTTCTCATTATGGCTATAGCGCCCAAGCACTCGAATTCCATCCCATGAAAGGAATGCTTTCGGGCAATAGATCTTTTATGATCTATTCATTGAATGACAATCCTACCGCACGCGTAACGATAGATGGTTCTGAACCTACATCGGCCTCGTCTTTCATTCCCCGCGACACTACCTTTACCATTACGGCACCTGCCAGTATCCGCATTAAAACATTTGCCAATCGCGCCTCCTATGTGGAGGATTGGAAAAGTGACTTTTCTATTGGTCAGCTTTTGCCTACTAAATCATCCATTAAAAAGACGAAGATCGGTCTCTCCTATAAGTTATTCAATGGCAATTGGGATTCTTTCCCTAATATCAGTTCTTTGGCGCCGGCACAATCTGGCACGGCTGATTCCCTGGTAAAGATCAATGCCCTCCTGCACCAACGCGCTGCCTTTCTGCTGATAGATGGGTTTATAGACATCACAGAAGATGCCGAATATATATTTCATGCGAATGGTTTTGACGCTGTACAACTGACGCTGGGCGGTAAGACGCTGTTGCAAGAACAAGGGATTAACCGGAATCCGTCTCCTTCCTATATCGTGTCGCTGACAAAGGGTAGATATCCGTTACGTCTTGAGTTCTTACATAAAACAGCAACGCTGGAACCTCACTTTACTATGTATCGTAGCAAGTCGGACAATGATCATTGGTGGGAAAACCGGGTGCTGGATTTTTGAGTCTGCCCAGAAGGAATTCAATAATTCTGTTTTTGCCGGGGAAATACAAACTATTGCTTATAAATAACAGAATCGGGTAACCCATCACGCTTCGCCATTTTTTCTATTTTATCAAGAATTTCGTTTTTTAATCGTTCGCTTACTCTAAGTTCTTGTTCCTTTGTCATTAACCTTTTTTCCGACACCCAATCACCATCCTTTAAATCCGGATTATAAATATCACTTAACAGAAACATACCACCGAATGACAAGAGATACATTTCCTCTGGCTTACTTTTAAAATAAATCCTTTTATTATTAATGCTATCAAGATCAACCAGCTTATCATAATGCATCCATTTATCAGGAACGTTATAGCCGTCTTTTTGGATCAACGTATCCAAATACCTCATAATTATTATCGACCTTAGTGGAGTTTCTACTGGATAAAGTAAAGCATTTAAATTACCAGCCTTGTATAATTGGTTACAACTATAGGTAGAATAAGCTAAGATCATACCCCAGGTAATAAGACTTAATTTTACGATACGATTCATCATTTTACAATTATCAGCTATTGATGATTTGAACTAACGTTTAACACAACGCCCCTTATATGGCACAGTTTGTTTCGAAACGCTACATATGAAATACATTGAATTTATGACCATCAGGATCAGCAAACACAAAACCGTAATAACCCTCTCCAAACTCTTCTGGCTTCGAAACTATTGTTCCCCCGGCTTGCCGCACCTCTTTTTCCCAACCATTAACCTCTTCCTTACTATCAGCAGAAAGGGTAAAAATAATTTCATTCCCGGCTTTTGTATCAATTATTTGTCCCTTCATGGCAGGTTCAAGTACATCCTTCAAAAAGAAATGGATGATAAAGTTTTCCTCGCCAACGAAGAAGCTGGTCAGTTGCTCCGACGCTCCGTTTTGTTTAAATCCGATTCGTTTATAGAATGTAGTGGTTCGTTCTAAATTCTGCACACTGAAATTGGCCCAGATTTTCTTTGTTTGCATAAACTAAATGTTTTATGGTTTATAGTTCGTTTCAAAGATAGCCCATAAGCATACCTAACAGGGGGGCTATTTGCGAAATTTTTAGGGGCTGTTTCCGACATTCTCATTTGGTGGGAGACCGGGTACTAATTTTAAGTTTCGTGGGCCGCCTGCCACAGCCGAATTCAACAATTCTGCATTTTTACCAGGTGAATGCTAAAAAAAATATTTACTTTCCAGCATGAAACTATCCCTATTCCTTTTTTCGATTGTACTATTCATCTGCAGCTGCAACTCCTCCGACGAAGAAAGCGACATGCCTGTCTATACCACCCCAACCATTAAGTACAAGGAAATAGATTACTTTCTGCATGACACCTCCTTATTTACCGAAGGATTGTTAATACATAATGGACAATTATTCGAAAGCACGGGTTCGCCGGATACTTTCAGAAAATCATATATAGGCATCCATGATCTGAAGACAGGCAACTTTTTACAAAAGACAATGCTTAAGGATACCAGTCTGTTTGGCGAAGGGATCGTTTTTTTTAAAGACAAACTGTATCAGCTCACTTATAAAAATCGGACCGGCTTTATTTACGATGCCAACACTTTCAAGAAACTGGATCAATTCACTTACACAAATAAAGAAGGCTGGGGTTTAACAACCGATGGCACCCATTTGATCATGAGCGATGGCACCGATTCGTTAACCTACCTGGACCCTGCTACGTTAAAACCGGTTAAAAAATTACAAATAACGAATAACGGAAAAGCACGGGACAGCCTGAACGAACTGGAATATATTAAGGGATACATCTACGCCAATATCTGGCTAACGAACGACATCGTAAAAATTAATGCGGCAGACGGGAAAGTCATTGGCAAACTGGACATAAGTCCTTTAACTTTTAAAGCCGCACTTTCAAGACCTGGTTGCGGCGAACCCAATGGTATTGCCTACGACTCTACCACCGACCACCTATATATTACCGGTAAATTATGGCCTTATATTTTTCAACTAAAAATGGGGCTTTAGTCTGCAGCCTTGAATGTTAAGCTAATTCGAAACACATGAAAAACATAAAAACAAATAAACAAACGGTTGACCAGTATAAGAATGCGCTATCCCGCCCGGCTTTTTTGTTTGCATGGAATTCGAATCCCGACATGTATGAAGACTATGAAGTCGATCTCAGGAAATTTAACAAAAAAGGGACATGTAGTGTTCGCTGGCGTTGTAATTCAAAAGCTATCCGGTCTGGCGACAGGGTATTTATAATTAAAATCGGCAGGCACCCCAAAGGAATTATTGGTTCTGGAAAAGCATTAACTGACCCATATGATAACGGAATAGATATTGAACTGGATATGCTGCTTGGACCTGATGATGACAATTTGAGTATAGCTATTTTACAGGAAGGTAATTTGTCGAAACAAAACTGGACGCCTCAAATGAACGGCATCTCCATAAAACCGGAAATCATTGGCGAGCTTGAAGAAAAATGGTCCCTGTTTTTAAAACCAGGAATAAAAAACCTTCCCCCCTCTCTTCTATTGACAGCCGAAAATTATTCCAGCACCTATACAGAAGGCGAGACCAACCTCATCTTACAAACCAGGTACGAAAGAAACCCAATCGCCAGGAAGGCATGTTTACATCACTATGGTTACTCTTGTGTGGTATGTGACTTCAATTTTGAGGATACATACGGTGAGATTGGAAAAAAATTCATTCATGTGCACCATTTACTACCTATGGCAACTATTGGCGCGAAATACAAAATAAACGCCATTAAAGATTTGCGGCCTGTCTGTCCAAATTGTCATGCGATGTTACACACCAATAACCCGCCATTGACCATTGCAAAACTGAGGAAGCTTTTACAGAAATAAAACCGGAAGGCGCGAAAAAATGACTTCGCTATTTCAACTAAAAATAGCTCCTTAACCCGGTTTTTAGAGATCCCCCTAAAAAAATAAATGACCTAAATCAAAAAATTCAGGTAACCCCTTACTGAATGCCTCAACTGGTATGTTGTTTTCAACCGAAAATAGTATTTTGCAAATTAATGCTCCACGTTATACCCCACCCTGTTGAACAAACTTTTCTCTTTCTGCTTTGATTGGTAGGTTATAATTGTTTTGTATTTATAACCGGGATCACTTTCCCCATGTGATCCTATACCATAAAATATACCCATATGCGAAAAAAATTCAGAAAGAAAAACGTACTGCTGCGTTCCGCGAGGAAAGAGAAAGGCAAGAACGTTTCCATTCATCGGCGCAAACACCGGTGGTTTAGAGCAAGATTACTGGCAAAACTTCGCTCTCTTGCCTTGAAAAAAAATCAATAAATATCAATCATTTAACAATGAAAATTGCTGCCACGCTACCAACCGCATCAAGCCGTCCTTCTGCCAGGGAGGAGAACACGTTAACCGCACTAACCACAGAATCATTTAAACCCGTTTGGAGAAATCATCGAAGAAAGAAAAAACCGAAAGCCGAAAAAGTAAAACCGGCCAAAGCCATACTACCCAATGGATGGTATTTCATGAAACCTGAACACATGAAACGATCGGAATTTAGAAAAATGGCGCCTGGTAAATGTAAAGAGTCCAGGAAAAAATTACGAGGCGCCAGAAACAAAGAAGCAGTCAGGTTAGAACTTTTGAAATTACAAGCCGAACTGGATAAAGCATTTGGAGTTGGGAGAATGAAAGCTCGCCTGGGAGGTAAAATTCTAGCCTGCATGGATCCCGGGCCGCATCGTTTAATTATTTTTACGACTGATCTTTATAGCATTTTCGGAATGGACCCGCGACCGGCCTCACGCTATTTAACCCGTCTTCGCAAAGAAAAAAACAAACCACGGAGATCATTAGTTACCCTTAGAGAATTTCTTGAATACAGCAAACTGAAAGAAGAAGATGTAATACCACACCTCATGCCTAAATAGAATACGAAAAAAACGTGCCCTTTATTAAACAGAACCGTCCATCTTCAGGCATTGTAAAACGTCCCGGTTAAATATTTACAGGCATGGATGAAAATCCAGGCCTTTTCTTTTTTCCGCACTCCTGTTGTTTGCGCTGTGTTCAAGTGCATCTTTGTTCGCAAATTATTCGTACCTGCTTCGGGACTGCACTAGGTCTTCTTCGCAAACTTGCGAACAACTTGCGAAGAAATTGCGAACATGGCAGCACTAATTCCAAACGCTTACACGAAGAATAAATAAACATCGCCGATAAGGTTTAATACAATGAAAAGCGACAAATGCGCCAGGACGATACTTCAAGACCACTTTAGACCTATTTTGACCACTTTAGAACTTCCTTGACCACTTTAGGCCACCTGTGACCATGCCTGTGATTTTTTAGTATAAAACCACCCTACATTTGTACTGCACAAGGCAATTGATCAAATACCGGTTATGAACATGCGCTCAGTGCAGTAACATTTATTTTTAACAATTAAAATTTAAAAAAATGGCAAGATTACAAGGTGGAATTCTTGATGAATTCTCAGGAAAAGTAGGAAAAGTGGTTGGCAGCAAATGGCGCGGCATTCCTTACATACGCAGTGTAGGAGGCAAGCGAAAAAAAGCCAAAACACCCGAACAGGAACAGCAGCAGGCGAAATTTAAAGTAGCCTCTGAATTTTCAACAAGCATGACCGATCTGTTTACGCTTGGCTTCAAGGATTATGCAGTACGGATGACGGGCAGGAACTATGCCCAGTCACTCATCCTAACGGATGCGATCGAAGGCTCCAATCCTGATTTCAAGATCGCTTACGATCGTGTTTTTGTGAGCAAGGGTAAGTTACCCAATGTAGAAGCACCGGTTGCTTCTTCGCCAAAAGACAGTACCCTTCAGATCACCTGGAGCGGTACAGATGAAAATGGCAAAGAGAAACCTACTGACGTGTCTATACTGGTTGCTTACTGCCCTGAACTCAAACGTACGGTGTTTAAACCTGGGGCAACCCGCGACACCGGTACTTCGGAGCTCAATGTGCCCAAATTCAAGGGCAAAAAGGTGCAAACCTGGCTCACGTTCATGTCGGCCAACGGTAAACTAATGGCCACCAGTGTTTACACCGGCGAGATAACCGTTATCTAGCCGGCACTTCCCGGATAACTACCGGGCACAACAAAACGCCGGCCATTAATTCACCGGCCATTAATCCCGATTCGTATCGGGAAGGGCAAAGCGCCCAACTTCAAAACAAAATGCTACCCCGCGGATCCCGGGGTGGCATTTTAAAAACAGCAGCAGTTTTTTTTTGATTCATTAGTATTTCATCAATCATTTTGTAAATTTTTAAAAACTCATTTTATGGCACGCACAAAAAATATATTCGAATTCACAGGCAAATTAGGCAATGTAGTTGGCTATTATCGCAAGGGCAAACATTGCATACGAAGAGCACCCGTTCGTAAAAATCAAACAGCTACTCCTGCCCAAGCGGCAACTAATGGAAAATTTGCTATGGTTAATAAATTTGTACAATGCCTTTATCCTTTACTGACATTAAGCATACCTGACCCTAAAAAAATGTCCAAGTCAAACTTTGTGATGTCACATATCTTGAAACATGCGACAATTGGCACTTACCCAAATTTCAGTATTATTTACCGCATGGTGCTTATAAGCAGCGGTCGCTTACAACCTGCTATGTCAGTAAAAACAGAAACAGTTTCAGGAAACATTATTTTTACCTGGGATGTTAATAGTATGGGCTCTGGCAATGCCCGGGGAGATGATAAAGCCATCCTGCTGGTATATTGCGAGGCACTGAATGAATGCGTATATAGTATAAATAGCATCGATCGCCGGACTGGTGTAGGCGCCTTGTCTGCCGCAAGATTTAAAGGCTACCAGGTGCAAACGTGGCTAGGATTTATTTCTGCCAATGGAAATTTGAGATCTAATAGCACGTATACGGGTGCGTTGTTTGTTACGTGAAGCCAAAGTCAATTGCCAGATATTAAATTCGAGCTGTTTTTCTGAGTTTCATAATTATGTTTTAAGGGTTTTTAAATTGAATACCAAATCAAGGGGCTGTTTTCGCGCAGCCCCTTCTATTATTGTCATATACTTATTTTCGACAAACCATTTCTATACAGAGTAGAAATTTCGTTTCTTGCAATAAATTCCTATTTTCTATAAAAATCACATACCAATGAGGACGCGAAAATACATTTATCTTGTATTGGGAATACTGTTTATCTTTAATTCTATTATGGGTGCATACCTGCTCATAACACCTGATATTTCATGGCTTACGACCTGCCTATTAATGCTAATAATAGGACTGCTTTTTATAATTGGCGCATACAGGGTTCAAAAGAAAATTAACCTCCAGAAAAGACAAGCCCTGGAGAATGCGTTCAAAGACTAATACAATTCGCTTTCACAAAATAAAAAGTCCGGAAGAAACATACCGCAGTATACTTCTTCCGGACTTCTGACTATACTTTCCCTGGTGAGCAGCTTTCTTTACTTTCCTTCTACGCCCACATCTACCGGGTTCAACAACCTCGCTGTTACCGGCGCTGTACTTACTTCATCGGCGCCTGCATCGAGCGCACCGGTCCGCGGCTGCCCGTCCATGTCAGTGGCAATGGCCGTATACTTGTTCACCGCTTTCTTGCCCTTGGGCGCCGCAATGGCATCAATGGCTACACTCCCCTTTAATAAATGGATCGCCTGGCTCGCATCGCGCGCCAACTTGGGATCCACCTGTGTAAATGTTCCTGCCGGCATATCGCCTGCACTCTCTGTGTTGAAAATGATATTGCCTTCCCATACCGGGTTGGTATAAGGTCCGGCGATGGTAGCGGCAGCGCCGCCGCCTTTTATAATGTTGTTTACAATGGTAATGTTCGTAGCGCCCAGTCCCTTGTCGCGGCTACCCAGCGTAATATTCCCTTTGCAATTGATGATGGTATTGAATGCGATCAGCACGCGGTCGGGCCGGTCGTGACAGGTTAATAACGCGCCATCCGCTACTTCGCCGTCGCCATTACCGATATTGATGCCCACCGGACACGCTTCAAAGTAATTGCTGTAAATGAGATGATCGTCGCCAAAGATGCGCAGCCCCGGTGTGTTGTTGAAATAGTTTCCATACACCTGGCAGAAGTTGCCATGGCGCAAGGTGAACTGCGCCTTGCAATTGCGAATGGTATTGTAGCGCAGCGTTACCGCCGACGCCTTTATCGAGATCAATTCATTCTCTCCTTCGCACTCCTCAAACAAATTATATTCTACGATGCTGTTGCTCTTCGACATGCTGAAGCCGCTCAGTCCAAACTGTAATGCTTCTGCGCCATTTTTGCCGCCCTGACTAACATGATTGAAAAAATAATTATGATGTATCCATAACCGTTCGGCGATCTGTTTAGCATCGCCCCGAATAGCCAGGAAACGGCCCATCGCATTTTTATTGCGGAAGGTATTGTAATCGACCTGGTGATCGCTGCCCGCAATGGTCAGGTCTTCCCCCGCGCCTTCATTTTCGAATATGTTATGCGTCCAACGGCAAAAACTGGTACCGGGACCAGAACGTGCTCTTGATGCAGCGTGCGTAAATTTGAACCCGGTGATAATTACATACGCAGCCGGACTTACCAGGCTGAGACCACCACCGCCAGTCAACTCAACCTGACCCGCTGTTTCCGCCATCACAACAATTGGTTTGTCGGCTGTGCCCACGCGGTTGATCGTAATCTCCGTTCCGGTGGTGTACATGCCATTGGTCACCAACACCGTGTCGCCGGCTTCGGCTTCATTCACCGCCTTTTGAAAGCCGCCGATGAATTTTACGACAATGATCTTGGCTGAAGCCGTTTGCATGCCGGCTATGAGAAGTGTCAAAATGCAAGCTGCTGTGTGCAGGGGTCGTACGATCTTTTTCATGTGGGATATTTTGGTCCGCTTTTTCAGCAGTACCGTATTATAACAGTTTAGGCAAATATAATATTGTATCGCCAGCCCGCTGAATGGGGTTTTACTTTTTATTGAGTTATTTTGGCAGTTATCTGCAACATTTACAGGACGGTACAGGATAACCCGTACCTCGTGCAGGCGTAAATTCCGTCATCAATTACAACGATAAAAGCGCCATAGAGATGAGTGAAAATTTTGATCGTGACCTGCATATCACCACACCAACAAGTGGTTTGTTCCTCGCCTTTCTTCTTTTGCTGATAAACAGTGCCTGTTTTGCACAAAAAAAATTGGCTCCTTATGTATTACCGCCCATGCCGGTGAAAGAAACCCGGCAATTGGGATTTATTGCAGACCCGGCCAGTTTTCCCGAGGAAAAGATGGACTTCCCCATGGCCCCAGGTCCCTTTGAACCAACCTGGAGTTCCATTGATAAAAATTATCCGGGTGAGCCGGTCTGGTGGCGCGATGCAAAGTTTGGCATCTTCATACACTGGGGGCCACAGGCAGCGGGCAAAAGTGGCGACTGGTATGCACGCCGTTTATATGAACCTGGTCTCGATGCTTATAAGAATCACCTGGCAACGTTTGGCCATCCCAGTGAATTCGGTTACAAAGATGTATTGAACCAATGGAACCCAACGCAATGGGACCCGGCGAAACTCGTACAGGCTTATTACGATGCGGGCTTTCGTTATGCACTGGTGGTGGGCGTACACCACGATAACTATGACCTGTGGAATTCCCGGTATCAGCCCTGGAATTCGGTAAACGTAGGACCTAAAAAAGATTTTCTGGCCGGCTGGAAGAAGGAATTAAAAAAACACAACATGGGATTTGGGGTTGCCTTTCACCATGAATATACCTGGTGGTGGTATCAAACCGCCTTTGGCAGTGATAGCAGCGGACCGAAAGCCGGTGTTCCATACGATGGCAATTTGACCCTGGCTGATGGAAAAGGAAAATGGTGGCAGGGGCTGGACCCAAAACGTTTATACACGATCCCTTTACATTATGATTCGGTTCAGGTGAATGGCCAGTCGTTCAAGATACAGAATATAGCTCACGGTTACCAGGGCATATTTGGTAATCACCTTAATTACGCCAGGTGGTATGCCACGCAATGGGCTATGCGCATGGAAGATGTGATTGACAATTACGATCCGGATTTTATTTATACCGATGGCAACAGCACACAACCGTTTAGCGGCGCCAAAAGCGGCTCGGGTTATAAAAGCGATGCCGGTGCGCGGGTGGTAGCGCATTTTTATAATAAGGCGTTAAGCCGAAAAGGTAAAAAATTTGACAAGGTGAGCATTATAAAGTTTCTGCCAGCTAACCGTGGCGCCGGTAGAACGTTTGAAGGAGCCTATCCTAAAGACATAAAAACCGATCAGCTATGGATGGCGGATATGGCGGTTGGTGATTGGTTTTATCAACCCGGATTTTATTATGACGCCGGCATGGTAGTGCATGCCCTACTTGAACATGTATCACGCGATGGCAATTTAACGCTGTGCGTTTCCCTGACGCCCGAAGGTGCAATTGATAGCGGCAGTGCGGTTATGTTACAGGATATTGGCGCCTGGATGAAAATAAACGGCGTTGGTATATACGGCAGCAAGGCCTGGAAAAAGTTTGGTGAAGGCGAAGTCGTTATTGATAGCAAGACGAATGAAGCAAAGCTCAAAACCTTGCCTGGCGGCAAATTGGGAAAGCGGCATGCTGATTTTATTTTCAGTACAAAGGATTTTCGATTTACCCAAGGAAAGAACGGTGAGGTGTATGCTTTTTGCCTGGCAGTACCGAAGCCAGGCGAAGTATTAACCATTCAATCATTTGGAACAGATGCAAAGTTGCTGGAGAAAAAGATCGCTTCAGTAACGATGTTAGGCAGTAACAGCAAATTGCAATGGGAGCAGCGAGCAGATGGTTTGCGGATTGTGTGTCCAAAGGATATGCCTGGTAAATTTGCTGTGGGGTTTAGAGTTGGGATGTAAGATGCAGGGGACCTCTATACCCCATGCAACGTTCCCTTCACTTCCCTGGTCATACCTGCAACCAAAAATTGAAAGCACACGCCATGAAACTACCTAAACCGTTACTCGTCGCCATGCTCGCGGGCATCACGCTGCAGACCGTAGAGTCCTGCACAAAAGATAAGGATGATCCCAAGAAGGAGGAAAAAGAAAAAGAGAAAGAAAAGGAAAAGCCTAAACCATTCCCGTACAACTGCCCGGCTTGTGGCATGGGGTAAAATTTTCTTGTATGACCCAGCTGCTTGCAACAGCCGCCTGTAATCTCGATACCGATATACTCACTGCCTGTTACCCGTTGTTCGAAGAGGAACGGGTACAAGCCATCGAGTGGTCGTTTGACGCCCTGTTTGATCACGACGCCTCACCACCATGGTTCGAAGAATTTTTACAGACATATAGCCATGCGAAAAGACTTACCGGTCACGGTGTGTTCTTTTCGCTTTTCTCCGGAAAATGGTTACCCGAACAGGCGCAATGGCTCGAAACATTGCGTGCCATTACCCGACGATTCCCATTGGAACAGGTAACAGAACATAGTAAATTATAGTGATTTTAGACTAGCAATACCCTTGAAGCTTAAATTGTCTGATTATAAGGGCTCTCTCAACTCCCTACTTCACCACCGGAAACGCACTGATCCTCAATCTCGCTCCACCCATAGGCACCAGCGTTAACGGCACGGTTGCGCCGCCGGCGGCTACCGGACTTTGCGGCAACACCGCGCATAAGCCATACTGATCGATCGTCCAGCCGGGAATTTGTTTGCCCGTGGCGGTGAGTTCAATGGGCGCCGTGGCATTCGTGAACGGATTATCATCCTTCGGCCAGGGTTTCTTTTTTATTGTAAATGACTTATTGAGTTGTTGTGGATTCACGAGCAATCCATAATTCCAGGGACTGGCGGGAAAGATCTCATAAGATGGCCAGGCAGTTACATCGGCATTCTCCTGCCATCGCGAATCGTTGATCGCCGTTGCCTTGCTGTCCTGCTGCCTGTATTCTTCTTTGATCAGTAATGAAAAAGTGAGCGGTCCATAATTAATGCTCACACTGTTTTTGTTTTTAGCCCATTGCCGCAATTGTAATTGCATGGGCAGTTGCAGTTTTATTTTGTCGCCGTTCTTCCAGGTGCGGTTGAGTTGTGCATACGTACCGGCTGTCGTTTTCGTCGCTACGGGTTGTCCGTTGACGGTGATCATCGCTTTTGTACACCAGACTGGTATCCGCAGGTACACCGGGAAGTTCGTGGTGCGTGGTGTGTTCACTGTAATCTTGATACTTTCTTCAAACGGGTAATGCGTTTTGGTAGTCAATGTTACTTCCGTTCCCTCGCCTACTTTGGCGGTTACATCGCCTTCCACATATAATTGCGCGGCCAGTCCGTTATCGGGTGTTGCCATCCAACTGTTAGCGGCATAGTATGCCCAGCCGGCTGAATGGTTGTGCTGACAACACCGGCTGCTGAATGGATTCATCATCAGGAACGGTCCTTCATTGGCAATGCCGGGCGCATGGTTCTTGCTATCGCTCACCACCATATTGGGCGCCGTCAAATAACGCAGGCTCCGGTAGTCGGGCATGAACGCCGCGGGAAACATGTTAAAGGCTACGTCTTCGCAATTGTCGGCCCACATGGCATCTCCGGTGAATTGCAACAACAAATGATCGCTGGTCATTTGTTCTACCATACCACAGGTTTCCACCGCCTGCCGCGGATCATCATATCCCTTGCGCGCATTTTCATCTGAGCCAAACAAACCGCCGGGGACCTGTCCGTAAATAGCGCGTACCAGCCGGTAATCGTTGTACGTGGCTTCCAGGTCGGCGGGATTATTCGTTTGCATATAATACGTGGCCGGCTCGCGGTAACATTGCACCACGTTTACATTGTGCCAGTTCGGTAAATTGTCTTTTTGTCGCCAGTTGGCGGTATTGCGGTCTATCTTCGTGGCCAGTTCCAGCAACCAGGGTTCCCCGGTGCGGTTGTACAACCAATATACGCTGTACATATTATCGCCGCCGCGACTGTTCTCCCAGTAATCTTCGAGGAACTGATCATCTGGCAACGCCATCTCCCATTTGAAATAGTTGGTTAGAAAAGTAAGTACCCGCGCATCGTTCGAATATTCATAGTACGATTGCAGCACCCACAACATTGGCATGTTGGTCCACAGGTCGCGCTTGCCATTGCGCAATACGATCGGACCGAAATCGCCATCGGGCCGTTGGTTGGTGAGTACGGCATTGATCCACCAGTTCGACTCGTTGATCATCTGCTGGTCCTGCAACAGATAACCAATATGCGCATAGCCTTTTAACCAGTACGGCAATTCTTCCCAGCCCCATTTGCCTTTGCCATCCTTCGTAAGCCAGGCATTATCGGTCTTCGATAACCAAGCGCTGATGTTACCGAGATGGCCGGTCAACCCGTCGCGTTGCAATTGCAGGAACTTCAGCACCCAGCCTTTTGGCTTGAAACTGTTCACCGGTAATTTTATAAATGGCGAGGGCCGGAGGGGTTGCTTGTTACTGATGTAATAACTATTGCTCTTGCTTATTGAAGCATTCAATTGCCGTTGCTGCCCCGTTACTGATGAGATGCTTACTATTAACAGGAATAATAGTCTGTATTTTTTCATCGGGATGTGTTTATGCCACTGACTATTTAGATATTACAACAGAAGTATTCTCATACAATTTTCCATGGATACTCTTCAACCGCTCAACCGGCATCTTCGTCACTTTCCGGTCATACGTCATCAATCCATTTGTTTCCACTTCTACATCGGTGGTTTGCGTATACACAGCTGCGGATAAACCACTTTTAATGAAATGCGGTATGCGGTTCACAAATTCTTCATAGCGTTTCAACAACTCGTCGTTGTTCTTAAAGCTCTGATATCCCCAGTTGTTCTTTTGTTGCCAGGTATGTCCTTCTACCGGCAAACCCAGACCGCCAAATTCGCCCAACACCAGCACCTGTTTCGATCCATACAAAGCCGGATCGGGCATGAGCGGATTGGGATAGTTATGCAGATCGATCATATGTCCTACGGGTTCAAAATTACCGCCACTGGCGCTGTTTACCAACCGGGAAGGGTCCTGCTGCTGTGTCACCTGCACAATGTCTTTTGTTTTGAACTGTCCCCAGCCTTCATTGAACGGCACCCATACTACAATACTCGGGAATGGATACAACTTCTCCATAATAGCGCGCCATTCGTTGCGATAAAAAGACTCCGATTCCGCCGTGCGGTCTTTATCACTGGCGCCTCCATAGATACCGGGCCGAGATTCCCAACGATTGCCGAGGTCGCCGCTGGGCATGTCCTGCCATACGAGCATGCCTAAACGGTCGCAGTGATTGTACCAACGCGCCGGTTCTACCTTTACATGTTTACGGATCATGTTAAAGCCCATGGCCTTTGTTTGCTCTATGTCGAACTTCAACGCTTCGTCGGTGGGCGCGGTATACAACCCATCAGGCCACCAGCCCTGGTCGAGCGGACCGTACTGGAATACAAATTCATTGTTCAGCAACATGCGCTGGATGCCATTGTTATCAGCCGCTACCGAGATCTTGCGCATGGCGAAATAGCTGCTTACTTCATCGGTCTTTTTATTCTTTTGTAACACCGCTACTTTCAGATCATACAGGAAAGGCTTTGCCGGCGACCATAACTCTGCGTTGGGGATGGGCAACGATACTTCCGTTCCCGGAGCAACGGTTTGCTCTGCGATCTTTTCCGTGCCCTTCCAGGCTGAGATCACTACCTGGTCGCCGGGTTGCGGATTTTCTATTTTCGTGGCTACACGTATGACGCTTTTGTCGATATCCGGTGTGGGGTTGATACTGCTGATATAAGTTTGCGGTACCGCTTCCAGCCACACCGTTTGCCAGATGCCTGTCACCGGCGTATACCAGATACTGTTGGGTTTGTTTACCTGCTTGCCACGTGGTTGCGGACCTTCATCTGTGGGATCCCACACGCGCACAGCGATCTGCTGGTTACCTGATTTATTGAGTGCAGTTGTAATATCTATAGAGAACGGATCATAGCCACCCTGATGCGCGCCCACTTTCTTTCCATTTACATATACATCGCATTGCCAGTCTACCGCACCAAAATGCAGCAGCGTACGTTTATTTTTAAAGGTAGCGGGAATGATTACTGCTCGCTGGTACCACAACGCACTGTCCTTGCCTACTGGTTTTCCAACGCCGCTGAGCGCGCTTTCTATGGCAAACGGCACAAGTATATTGCCTGCATATGCCGTGGGAATGGTTTGCGCCGAAGCAGGCAACACGGCATACTGCCAGGGTCCGTTCAGGTTCTGCCAGGTGCTGCGCACCAGTTGCGGGCGCGGATATTCGGGTAGTGGTTGCCGGGGATCCAGTTTAGCAGCCCATTCGGTAAGGATCCTGTTGCCGGCCGGCTTCCAGGAGGACTGAGAGAACGCACTTAACGTTACCATGCCGGCTGCAAGAAATAAAAACGATCGCTTCATATGCCAGTTTATTTTGAAATGAGAAATGAAGAATTAAAAATGAAAAAGTAAAATACCGATTGCAACCTATTCACCTTCTCACTCCTCATTTTTTAATTTATAATTAATATCTACAAATTGATCTTCTTCACCGGCGAGAATATCCTGTCCTCTACACCTGCTACTTTCAAGCCAATACGTGCATAGATATAGCCCTGTGCCTGTGTGAGCGTGGGTATGGCTACCCCAAGCACCACATTATTGGGATTCGTAATATCGGCGCCATTCACCGTTTTCACAGCCACATTATCGGAGCCCGATACGAACTGTGTTTTATTGATGTACAGGCTCACGTTTTCGATGTCTTTGGCCGATGTACCGGTAATGATCTTTTCTATATTGAATGTACCCGATACGTTGCCGCCCGATGCCGTGAGCTGCGGATTGCGGATCATATAATACGGTGTTACTTCTATATTCAGTTCCTGGCTGCCGCTCACAGTAATGGCCATGGTATCGGGCACGCCCTGCACCGTTTGCTTCCATTGGAAAGGCCCCTGGCCGTTAGGGATAATGAACTTGTAATCTCCATTAAACAACAGCATCGAATACGAGCCGTCGGGGGCAAACACGGCCGATATCGGTCCTTTTTTACCAAACCCATACTGATACAGTTCAAACCCAACCTGGTTGTATTCCACTTCAATGGGCTCGCCCTTGTATACCACATGGCCGCTGAGCCGCGAACCCGGCGCATCGTAATTGTCTTTTTTGCACGAAATAGCCGTAGCTATAACTATTATTATATAAAAAATATGGAGTTTCATAATTGTTTATTTTTTCTTCTTTGTTCACGCTCTCATTAACTTTCATTCCTCATTACTGATTCGGCTGTTTTACAATCTTCGGATTGTTGGCCCTGATGTTATCATCAATAAAAGAATAGTAATTGCCCAGTCGGAACCGGTTGGCTCCGGTGACCAGGCTCGGCAATACGATCTTGTACACCCACTTGCCATTGTTGGCGCTGGCCGGGTCGTACAACCGGTACGGCCACAATCCGTAGGGTTGGGTGTTGCGCTTGGTGGCGGAACCGATATTACTGAGCAGATCGGCTTCCGTCATTTTATTACCGTCCCACACCGTGTGCGCCAGCCTCCAACGTTTCATATCAAACAGGATATGTCCCTCAAAGGCCAGCTCTACCCGGCGTTCATGCACAATGCGATCGAAATTGATCTCCATCGCCGTTAGTTGAACGGTTAATCCGGCACGGGCACGTACCTGGTTCATGTAGCCAGCTGCCACACCCAATTGCCCCAGCTCGAACGCTGCTTCCGCTGCATTCAGCAGCACTTCGGCATAGCGGTACCGAATGAAGGGTATTTCGCTGTTGGTACCGCGCGATCCGGCACCGGCCGTGGGATCTACATACTTGCGTAAATAGAAACCGGACTGCGCCGTGAACTCCTTCGCGTTCACAGGTCCGTCGAAACCCACCACCTGTACCGGGGATGATTGCCCCGGTAATGTTTTCTGCGCGCCACGGTCGTCACCGGTAACAATGCTGCCGTTGCCCAGTTGGTAACCGGCCCAAATGTCTACCGATCGCCCTTTAAAGGAAGAACCGGGCAGGATAACTGTTCCGTACAGCCGGGCATCACGTCCGGTGAAAATGTCCGACAGGGTATTATAGAATATAGGATTTCCCGCCCCATCAGTATGGGGGATGCGGGCAAATGTATTATCGAGTTTTTCAAATGATTCCACCAGGTTCAGCGAGGGATTGATGCGGCCGCCCTCCTCTTCTTCTGCGCCATACCGCGGTTGGGTGGACACGGTGAAGCCATTCACCCGGCCGCTCTTCAGTTTAAAATCTTCTACCCATATGCTTTCCGGATTATTGCCTTTATCGATGAAGATGCTGGCAAAGTTTTCTCCGAGATCGGGTTTCTTATTGTATAACGCATAAATACCGGCGCTGCCGCCGATGATCTCCTTCGCCGCATTCAATGCTTTGGTATAATAGCCGGTAGCCATGGAAGCTGGTATGCTTACTTCCAGCCCCGGCAATGTAACCTGTGGCGTGTTGGCGCCGTACTTTGCAATGGAACCGGCATACAATGCAGCCCGTGCTATCATAGCCAGCGCCACGGCTTTTGTTGCCCGGCTCTTTTCATTCACATTCACCGGCAGATCGTTTTTAACAGCTTCTGCTTCGCTGATCACAAAATCATAGAGCTCCGATTCTTTAGCGCGTGGGTATTGCAAATAAGTTGGGTCGCCGCTAAAGTCGTATTTCAGCGACTCTTTTATCAATGGCACGCCGCCCATGCGTTTTACCATTTCAAAATAATAGTTGGCGCGCAGAAAACGGGCTTCGGCCAGAAAACGTTTTCTGTCTGTTTCCGACAAAGCCTTCGCTTCGGTAGCGCGTTCTATAAATAAATTCAGATCGCGGATATAACCATAGTCCCAGGTACGCCAGGAATCAAAGTTCCACTCATTGCGTTGTACAATGTTAGCGCTGCCATTCTCAGAGGGAAAGCTTTCGCTAAAATCCGCAAATGACGCCCAGCCATTGTCGAGCCCGGAAAAATCGAGCTGGCGATTATACAGGTCGGCCATGATGCTCAACACCTGCGCCGGATCAGAGAAGGCCTGCTCATTGGTAAGTATAGAAGTGGGTTGTACATTCAGAAATTCACTGTCTTTGGTGCAGCCGGCTGTGTTTAACAGCGCCGCAATGTATATGCTGACAAATATCTTTTTCATAGTCTGTTTTTAAAAAGAAAGGTTTATGCCTACATTCAGGAACCTGCTTTGTGGAAATTGCAATCCGTTATCATCATTGATCTCGGGATCGATCGCGTACTCTTTTACATTGTCGAGAGAGAACAGGTTGTAGACATTTACATAGAACCGGGCTTTTTGCATTTTTACTCTGGAAATAAGTTTGTTGGGCAGAGAATATCCCAGCTCCAGCGTACGCGCCCGCAGGTATTTTATATTATGTGCCCAGAAAGTGGACGCACGGTTGTAGTTGCTGTGGCCGCCATCATTGAATCGCAGTGCCGGGTATTTTCCGGGGATCCATTCGCTCTTGGGATTGGATGGATCTTGGCGGTGCCAGCGATCGAGCAGGATGGTATTCAGGTTTCCGTCATTCTGAAATGGGTTTCTGGTTTCCCAGTTCTGAAACCAGGTGTAACCCGCCGCACCCGAGAAGTCGGCCCGGAAATCGAAGTTCTCATATTGTAATGTTATACTGATACCGTAGTTGATATTGGGTGGATTGTTATCGCTGCCATACCCGATCGGCCGTTCATCGTACCCATCGATCTTGCCATCTTCGTTAATGTCTCTATAAATAAGATCGCCGGGCAATAAGGTGCGGTTACCCTGTCCGTCGATATTCACGGGGTAGTTGTTGATCTGCTCCTGCGAAGTGAATTGTCCGATGGCATCATAGCCCCAGTTGATCCTGGTAAGCCGCTGTTCACTGGAATTTCGGTATTGGTCCCACGAGTTAAAGAATACAGGATTGTAGGAAGCAAGAAATTTGGAACGGGAATACGAGAGGTTACCGCTTACAATGAAGCGCAACTTTTTATAGGAGCCATTGTAAGTCAGTGATCCTTCTTCGCCATACTGTGCATCGCTGTTGATGTTTTCATCAGGTAACCCATAGCCTATTTCATTGGGCACCAGCACATCTGATTTACGGCCACGCAAACCCGTACGTTTACGATAGAAGTAATCGAAGGTACCGCTGATCTTTCCATTCAACAGCGTAAAGTCGAATCCCACATCGGTCATTTTACTTTTTAACCACGAAATATTGGTGATGGGTACGCCCCGGTCCCTGGACCCTACAATAGCCACACCACTCAAAATCGCTGTGCCCTGGTTGTAGTTATAGCCTTCCACATAGGAGAAAGCCGGCAGATCGAGTTGCCTGCCATCATCGCCCAATACACCATATGACCCACGCAATTTAAAATCTGTGAGCGGACTGTTGCCGCCCATCAACTTTTGCATGAACGGTTCTTCGGTAATGCGCCAGCCGCCAAACACCGAAGGAAAATAACCCACGCGATTTCCCGGTGCAAACAGGTACGATGCATCACGGCGTGCCGATACTTCCAGAAAATATTTGTTGTCGTAATTATAAGTGAGACGGCCAATATACCCTATGCGCGCTTCTTTATCGTCACTGTCTTCATAGGTATCTGCGGTGTTGAAATAAATAAGGGTTAGGGCATTGGTGCTGGGCACAGAGTGTATCCTATTGCGCAGGCGCTGGTTCTTGATGCGTTCATTCACGAACAGGGCGCCTACGGTATGTAAGCCAAACGTACGGTTATAATTCAGTTTGAGCTGTTGGGTAATGTTGATCTGCTTGATCTGTTCCCGTTCACGATAAGGGTTGGTACTGCCACCGGTTGCTTTATAGGTATCATCAAGTGGATTGTACGTATACGTTGCATAGGTATATTCATGGTTATTGTAATAATAATCGGCTAAATAATACGAATACACGCCGCTAACGGTGAGGCCTTTCACGAAGGGCACCTCATAGTCTGCATTAAAATTGGTTTGCAGTACCCGCCAGTCGCTGTGGTATTTACCACTCCATTTCGTGTTCAGGTATCCCCAGTTGGTTTCGTTGTGTTTGATATCATTGAGATAAGCGGGGTTATCATTGGCATAAGGCCGCTCCAGGGGTGTATTGCGCAAAATGGCAAAACGCGCCAGCCAGTAATCATCACCATATGGTACGCCGGGATTGTCGCGCGTTTCAATACGTCCGTTGACGTTCACCCCTACTTTCAGGCGATTTGCTATTTTGGCGGTAACATTCGATTGTATATTGGTTCGGTTGAATTTATATTCGCGGCCCAGTACCGAATTCTGATACAGGTGTGTACCTGATAAGTAATAACTGATCTTGTCTGACCCACCTGTAACATTCAAATTCGCCGAATGCTGCGGCGCATTCTTTTTAATGATAAAGTTTTTCCAGTCAAAACTCTGGTAACCGGGCTCAGTACCGGCTTTGTATTTCTCTAACTCTTCAGGGGTAATGGTGGTGCTGCCATTGCGGTTGATCTCCGCTTCGGCCCGGTAACGCATATAATCGTAGCTATTGGTAAGCACATCGGGAAACCGCGTCCAGTTCTGATTACCTGTATAGGCATCAAAATTAATGGTATTACGCGTACCCAGTTTGCCGCGTTTGGTTGCTACCACAATAACACCATTGGCGGCACGTACGCCATATACCGCTGCCGACGCATCTTTTAATACCGTGATGCTTTCAATATCGTTTGGCGCCAGGTTGTTGAACTGACCGGCATCCTGTTGTATGCCGTCGATAACATACAGCACATCGCCCATATTGCGTACCTGGATGCTGGCGCTGGCGCCCGGCCGTCCATCACTCATGCGGAACGATACGCCTGACAATTTTCCCGCCAGGCTGGTGCTTACGGTGGATCCGCCATGCACCATGCCAATATCGCGATCGGTAACCACAGCGATGGCCCCGATCAACGATGTTTTCTTTTGCGTGCCGTACCCAACGACAACTACTTCGCCAAGGTCCTGCCGCAGCTTTTGTAACAGGATAGATATATTCATCTGGTTGCCTACCCTTATTTCCGTGCCGGCAAAACCTACGGAAGAAATGATCAGCACGGCCGATTCGCCCGATACTTTAATAGTGAAAGCGCCATCGATGTTTGTGGTAACAGCATTCTTTGTTCCCTTCTCCAACACGGTGGCATTGACAACAGCCGAGCCGGTACTGTCTTTTACCACACCCGACACCGAAAGACCGGCGTTCGGCTGCGCCCATATAGATAATGGAATAATGGTTAGAAAAAGCAAAAACAGAAGGAGCTTTTTTTGCAGGCTTACATCCGGTACAGCACGGACCCTGCGCAACAGCGAGTGTTTGGTTTTTAACTTCATATAGCAATCAGTTGTTCGTTAAATAATGACTTCAACAAGGGTTGATCACCCTCGTCGTGAATCAGGCAATGAAATAAATCTTTCCTGCCCACTCGCCTTATTCCCTGCGTATCAGAATTTGTTCATTTTGTTGCATTTTGTTTTTTAGTGCCCTATTCTTGCTTAAATTACCGGAGTAATTCGTGCCACGGATAATAAAACCAGAAGATGAACTGCTTATTACGTCTATTACGACGCATGCCATTGATTGCATTGTGGTTGACCGTTAGTACGGCCAGCGGGCAGTCGTATTATTTTAAACATTACCAGGTAGAGAACGGGTTGTCGAACAACACCGTGTATTGCAGCATTCAGGATAAAAAGGGCTTTTTATGGTTTGGTACCAAAGAAGGATTGAACCGGTTCGATGGGTACCGGTTTAAATTATTCAAATCAGTCAATGGTCAGAATCGGTTAAAAAAAGATTTTATCTACTACCTGTACGCCGATTCATTGAATCGATTATGGGTAGCCACACAGAACGGTTTGTATCAATTTGATTATGCGAAAGAACAATTGGTGCCTTTTATTGATTCCCTGCCGGAGATCAATGATATTGTAATGGACCGGCAGGGCCAGTTGTGGTTCCGCTCCCTCACGATGGTATGCCGCTATAACTTTAGCAAACAGCAGCTCACGACATTTCCACCAGATGAAACCATTCATGCAACCGCACTTTGTATGGCTGCCAATGGCGACATGTGGTTTGGGACCATGGATGGATATTTGAAACGGTTCGATACCAGCTCACAAACCTGTAAAGGTCCGGATGTGTTCTCCCATTCTATCCGCCTGCCTACCTGTTTTATCAAAAAGATCTACCCCGCGGGCAAGGACGCCATTTTTGTAGGCACTACCTGCCAGGGCATCAAGTTGTTTAACATCGCCACCAACACGTATACCGACCTGCTTATATACAGCGCCGATAATTCCACCATATACGTGCGGGATATTTTACAATACGCCGACAATGAATACTGGTTTGCTACCGAGTCGGGCATTTTTATTTATAATACCGTCACCCGGCAATTCACCAATCTGAAGAAACAATTTTCCGATCCTTACTCTTTATCGGATAATGCAGTTTATACGTTGTGCAAAGACAGCGAAGGCGGCATGTGGGCGGGCACCTTTTTTGGCGGCGTGAACTATTATCCAAAGCAATACACACCTTTCACCAAGTATTTTCCTGATCGTACTACCCAAACCATCAGCGGCAGCGCGGTGCGCGAACTATGTGAAGACGGGGATGGGAATTTGTGGATCGGTACTGAAGACGCCGGCCTTAGTAAGCTGCATGTACGTACCGGCGCCTTTACACATTATAAACCCACCGGTACGCCCACCGGTATTGCCTACCATAATATTCATGGCTTGTTGATCCTCGGCGATGAAGTATGGATCGGCACGCTCGATCATGGGCTCGATATTTTGAACCGGCATACCGGGAAAGTGGTGCGGCACTATGGCAGCAACTTTCGCGATAATGCTTTCCGCAATAATTTTATTGTGACCATGCTGCAAAGCCGCAGCGGTGAAATATACCTGGGAAGCGGCGGCGGTGTGTATCGCTACCGAAAGCAAACAACCGATTTTGAATGGCTGCACGAGACGCCCTGGGGCGAATTTATCAGTTGCCTGTTAGAAGATCATGCCGGTATCATCTGGGCAGGCACCCACAACCAGGGTGTATTGTATTATGACCCGGCGACACGGCACTGGGGCCGGTTACAAAACAATCCCAATGACTCCAATAGTTTATCCATAAACGATATCAATGCGGTTTGTGAAGACAGCCAACTCAATATGTGGATCGCGACCGAAGGTGGCGGCTTGTGTAAACTCGATGCGGGCCGGAAGCACTTCACCCGCTATACCACGCAAAACGGACTGCCCAGTAATTTCGTTTTCAAGGTGGTGGAAGATAATAACCAACACCTGTGGGTCACCACATCAAAAGGATTGGTAAAGTTGGAACCAGCCAACGGGCATATGACGCTATACACGAAAGCCAATGGCCTGTTGTACGACCAGTTCAATTACAACAGCGGTTACAAGGACGCCACGGGTAAATTGTATTTCGGCTGTATCAAAGGCATGATCGCCTTCAGGCCCGACAGCTTTGTTACCAATACTTTTATTCCACCGGTGTATATCACCGGTTTCCAGGTGCACAATAAAGAACTGTTGATTCAACAGGACCAGTCTCCTTTGAAACAATCCATTCTAAATACCCGGGCCATCACCCTGCCCTATGACGAATCGAGTTTCAGTATTGACTTTGCCGCATTGAGTTATATCAGTCCGGAGATAACCGAATACAAATACCTGATGCAGGGACTGGATAAAAATTGGACCTATCTTTCGGCCAATCGCAAGGTGTATTTCACCAACCTGGCGCCGGGCCAGTATACATTCCGGTTAAGGGCAGCCACCAATGGCCACTGGGGTGCGGAGAAACAGCTCACGATCACCATTACACCACCATTCTGGAATACCTGGTGGGCCTGGTTGGTGTATGCAAGTATCGTAATTGCGATTGGTTATTCCCTGGTTCAAACCTATCACAAACGGTCACTGGTAAAAAAAGAAAAAGAGATCTATGAAGCCAAGTTCGAGTTCTTCACCAATGTAGCACATGAAATAAGAACGCCGCTCACCCTGATAAACGGGCCGGTAGAGAACCTGCTGGAAAAGATCCATGAGCTGCCGGAAATTAAGGAAGATGTGACCATGATGGAAAGAAATACCAACCGGTTGATGACATTGGTCACGCAGATACTCGACTTCCGGCAAACAGAAGCCAAAGGGTTCAGTCTGGATTTTACGAAAGTAAACATGACCGCCCTGTTGCAGGACGTGTTTGCTAATTTTCAACCGCTGGCTAAAAAACGGGCCCTGCAGTTTACTTTATTGTTACCTGATATGCCCGTGTTTGCCTGGGTAGATGAAGAAGCATTCAACAAAATACTCAGCAACCTGTTTAGCAATGCGGTGAAATATGCCGGCCAGGAGATAACGGTACAATTATTTCCGGTGCAGGCAGGCGATACCACCTGTACGATTGAAATTTCAAACGACGGAACGCCGATACCATCCGGCATGCGGGAGCGCATCTTTGAACCTTTCTATCGCATCCGGGAAAACACCAAACAAAAAGGTACAGGCATTGGGTTGACCCTGGCCCGCTCGCTGACGCAGTTACACCAGGGCAGCCTGTTTGTAAAAGAGACAACCGATGGAATGAATACCTTTGTACTTTGTTTACCATTACAACCAACTGTAAAAAAGAAATAAACCAACACCTATGTTACCATTGTTACTGCTGGTAGATGATGAAGAAGAGATACTCGAATTGCTGGAAAGGATACTGCAACATAAATACGCCGTGCTGAAAACGCAAAACGGCCAGGAGGCCTTACAGGCGCTGGCATCGAATGCGGTGCAGTTGATCATCAGCGATGTGATGATGCCTGATATGGATGGATTTGAATTGTGCACCCTCATTAAATCGAATGTGGAGCATTCGCACATTCCCATCATCCTGCTGACGGCGAAAAATACTATTCAATCAAAAGTGCAGGGATTGGAATTAGGCGCTGACGCTTATATTGAAAAGCCTTTTTCAAAGGAGCATTTGCAGGCGCAGATCGCCAGTCTATTGAACAATCGCAATATGGTGCGGGAATATTTCGCGAACTCGCCGCTGGTGCACATTCATAGTATGGCGCATACCAAAGCGGATGAGCAATTTTTAGCGACCCTGCATGAGATCATCGTTGAACATATGGAAGAAGTGGAGCTGGATGTAGAGCAATTGGCCCGGCATATGAATATGAGCCGGGTAACTCTGTATCGGAAGATCAAAGCGATCTCTGCCCTTACGCCTATTGAGCTGATCCACCTGACGCGATTGAAAAAAGCCGCCGAGCTGCTGGCAGCCGGTGATTATAAAATGTATGAGATCGCTGCGCTCACCGGTTTTAGTTCACAAAGCAATTTCGCCCGCAATTTTCATAAGCAGTTTGGTATAACGCCGAGTGATTATGCGACGCAGAAAAAAGATCACTAAGCTTTGTGGTTTATGGTTTGTCGTTTATAGTTGCTGCCGCGCTTTGGTTGCTAATAAATATTTATCGTTACCTTTCTTTGCCAAAAATATCTATCAGAATGACGATTCATGCGCTGCGCCTCACATTAGTTTTTTTACTATCCGCTGCTTTTTCTGTTGCCCAACCGGTTTGTTCGCCCGTCGATCTGCAATGCGAATACCTGTCGAGCCCATTGGGAATTGACGCCGCGCATCCGCGGTTATCGTGGAAGCTGGAAGATATTCGCACCGGCGCTTATCAAACCGCTTACCAGTTGATCGTAGGGACCGATTCAGCAGCAGTAAGCAAAGGGATAGGCAATTGCTGGCAAACCGGGCAAATTAATGCCGGGACACAACTTGTTTCATACCAGGGAAAGCCGCTACTGCCATTCACCCGATACTATTATACGGTACAGGTATGGGATAAGGATAAAAAGCCATCGCAATTCGCAACAACCAACCATTTTGAAACCGGCATGATGAACAGCGCCGGTTGGCAAGGTGCGTGGATCAGCGATAACCGCGATATAGCGCTTAAACCGGCGCCGTATTTCAGAAAGACATTCTCCATTGATAAAAAAATTAGATCGGCCCGCGCCTATATCGCCGTAGCGGGGCTGTATGAATTATACATCAATGGGAACAAGATCGGCGATCATTGCCTGGATCCCATCTATACGCGGTTCGACCGGCGCACCCTGTACCTCACGCATGATATTACCAGTGAATTGCAAAACGGCAAAAACGCCATTGGCGTGTTGCTGGGGAATGGCTGGTACAATCATCAGTCAACCGCCGTATGGTTTTTTCATGAAGCCCCCTGGCGCAACCGGCCCACTTTCTGTATGGATGTACGGATCACTTACGAAGACGGCAGTGTGGAAACAATTGCAAGCGGCAAGGATTGGAAAACAGCGTTGAGTCCGGTCATCTTCAACAGCATTTATACCGGCGAACATTATGATGCCCGCAAAGAACAACCCGGCTGGAACAAAGCTGATTTCGATGATTCAAAATGGAAAGAAGTGATCTACCGGTCGGCGCCTTCAACTAACATCGTTGCCCAGGTGATGCAACCCATTCGCCAAACAGATACGCTGCCCATGCAATCGGTGCATACCTTTAATGATACGACGTATGTATTTGACCTCGGCAGAAATATTTCAGGGGTAGCCCGTATTACTGTGAACGCCCCTGCCGGAACTATGTTGCGATTGAAACACGGTGAACGGTTACTACCTGATGGTCATGTTGACCTCTCGAATCTTGATGTACACTACCGGCCTGTTGGCACCGCCGATCCATTTGGGACTGATATTTTTATTACCAGTGGAAAAGGAGCCGAAAGCTTTATGCCACGCTTTAATTACAAAGGGTTTCAATATGTAGAAGTGATCAGCAGCGCGCCCATTACTTTAACCAAAGAAAGCATCACCGGTTATTTCATGCACAGCGATGTGCCACCGGTGGGGCAACTGACTTCTTCCAACCCTACTATCAATAAAATATGGTCGGCTACCAATAATTCGTACCTGAGTAATTTGTTTGGCTATCCCACCGATTGTCCGCAACGCGAAAAGAATGGCTGGACGGGCGATGCACATATTAATATAGAGACGGGGCTTTACAGTTTTGACGGTATTACCGTTTATGAAAAATGGCTGGCCGATCACCGGGACGAACAACAAAGCAATGGCGTGTTACCGGCGATTATTCCCACTGCCGGCTGGGGGTACGAATGGGCCAATGGCCCCGACTGGACCAGCACCATTGCAATTATTCCCTGGAACATTTATTTATTTTATGGCGATACCACGTTGCTGGCTAATTGCTATGACAATATACAACGCTATGTGGATCATATAACCCAGTTGTATCCAACCGGATTAACTACCTGGGGACTGGGCGATTGGGTCCCGGTAAAATCAAAATCACCCGTTGAGCTCACTTCTTCGATCTATTATTTTACAGACGCCAACATATTAGCCAAAGCCGCGCAAATCCTGGGCAAGCCGGCAGATGCAGCAAAATATTCGGCTCTGGCAGCCAAGATCAAAAGCGCCATCAACGACAAATACCTGAATGCCGCAACAGGCATCTATGGCAATGGCATACAAACCGAATTAAGTTTTCCATTATGGGGGGGCGTGGTACCGGATACGTTGGTATCGAAAGTAGCTTCCAACCTGGCCAAACGTGTGCAGGCAGACAGCAATCACCTGGATGTGGGCTTGCTGGGTACCAAATCGATCTTAAATGCATTGAGTGAAAACGGCTATGCGGATCTCGCGTACAAATTAGCGGCACAGGAAACCTTTCCTTCCTGGGGTTGGTGGATCGTGAACGGCGCTACTACTTTGTATGAGAACTGGAACATCAAAGCCGGCCGGGATATATCCATGAACCATATCATGTTTGGTGAAATAGGCGCATGGTTGTATAAAGGATTGGGCGGTATAAAACCCGATGCCAATCAACCGGGCTTTAAAAACATTTTACTGGAACCACATTTTGTAGCCGGACTGAATCAGTGTGAAATAACGCATCAATCGCCCTATGGCAAAATCGTATCGTCGTGGAAAAGGGTTGGTAAGAAAATAATGTATACGGTTGTTGTACCGCCTAACGCAACGGCAACCCTGAAGTTGACTATTCCGGTAAAACAAAAGTTATTCAGGAATGGAGAAGCTATACAGGCAACCGGTTTGTTGAATGATCAGATAACAGCCGGTAAGTATACGTATGAATTAAAATAATTCGCCGACCAACTATATCTTTTTGAGTTTTTCTGCATCCCGGGGTATTATACTCCGGGATGTTGCTTTTACTATTATTATGATTTTTATTATTACATAATACAGGCAACTATAACGACATTCATTATGTGAATATCTTTGGCATGAAATTTCGAATGAGTTAGCGCTTTTTATATAGTATGTAGTACATAACCTTATTATATTACTAAACGATCACTCATGAGAAAAAGCATGTTATTATCGCTGTTCGTATCCCTGTACTTCGCAATAGGTTGCAGCCGGGAAATGTCACAGCCACCTGCGAACGATGATGCCAACAAACTGGTCACTACGGAAGCTGTTGAAGCAGAAGCAGCCGCTGTTAAAGAAATGATCATTTGCGATCAGAAGAACGCACGCATTGTAAAAGTAGATGTAAACAACGGTAACAAAGTTACCTGGGAATGGAAGGCTACTGCTTCGTATGCGATGATACGATCTGGAGCACAAGGCTGGTTCAGCAACCTCAGTGAAGCCAAACCGGTATACAGTGGTAAGTATATGCTGGTTACCGCATCGGGCGGCGGCGTAGCTATTATCAATGTATCTTCTAAAAAAGCCATCTGGTACGATTATGCCGGCGGTAATACACACTCTGCTGAATTGCTACCCAATGGCAATGTAGTGACTGCGTCTACCACCGGTGGTTACCTGCTGATATTTACGGTTGATTCTTACATCAATGATGACAGCAAACAAGGCGGCAAGGTCACTTTCGAAGATGTGCACAATGTTGTGTGGGACAAAACGAACAAGTTGTTATGGGCTGCAGGCAAGGATAAACTGAAAGCATTCAGTTATAACAACAGCTGCGCCAGTCCGGTGCTCACGTTGAAAAAGACGTACACCATGCCGGAAGGGAATGCGCATGAGTTGTTCCCGGTGCATGGCAGTACAACGGAATTATGGTTATCGAATAGCAATCACGTGTATAAATTCAATGTATCTACCGGTGTATTCACGCTGATAAAAAATTCAGCCGGCGCCAATATCACTGCGGTTAAATCTATCAGCAGCGGCCCAGGTGGCTATGCGACTATTATTGACAGGGCCAATGGCAATGGTGGTGAAACCTGGCGCACAGATGTGATCACTGATCTCAATGGCACTGCTGTTTTTAAAAATACCAGCTTCGGCATGTACAAAGCCCGCTGGGATTTGATCAATTCTTTCAGCTATCCCAGTGGTGATAGCTTTCACGAGTGTACACATTAGTATCGAGTGTATGTATGATAAAGGCCCGGTGCGTAATAGTGCCGGGCCTTTCTATTTGGTATAAACCAGCTGTAATGTCTTTCGCAGGCAGGTTAGCTAATTAGTAGTTGCGGTTTCTCCTTGTACGTTTTCCATAAGAATTCGCCGAAGAGGGTATTCGCCCAGGCGAACCATTTACGGGAGAATTTTTTGGGATCATCTTTATGAAACGCCTCATGCATGAAGCCCGTACCGGCATGTGTTTTTTGCAGGAGCTGAATACAACTTTTGATCTCGGCATCGCTGGTACTGGTCAACCCGCGCATGGTGATGGCCATCGGCCAAATCATATCCTGTCCCACATGCGGACCGCCTACGCCTTCTCCGGCTGTGCCACTAAAATAGAAGGGATTCTCACCCGACAAAACCAGCTTGCGCGTATTGCGATAAATGGGGTCCGTGTTCTTCACTGCACCCAGGTACGGCAATGAAAGCAGACTGGGTACATTGGCATCGTCCATAAGATTATAACTGCCAAAGCCATTCACTTCATAAGCATATACTTTCCCGAATATTTTATGATCAACCACGGCATATTGCTGCAATGCTTTTTCTACTTCATTGGCCAGCGCCGTTAACTGCGCTGCAGTTGCGGTATCTTTTACAATGGCCGTACACATTTCAGCGGCTTGCCGCAAGCTTGTTACAGCGAAGAAGTTAGAAGGGATCAGGAAAGAATACACGGTGGCGTCATCGCTGGGCCGGAATGCCGAGCAGATCAGGCCAACTGGTTTTACCGGATATCCATACCCGTTCATTGGCAGGGTATCGGTGGCAAACTGTGTGGTCCGTTGGAATTTATAAGGTCCATTTCCATTTTTACGCTGTTGATCGCGAAAGACGGTATGAATGGTTTTTATTGCCTGCTGCCATTGAGCATCGAAGGGCGATGTGTCGCCTGTTAACTTCCAGTAACGATAGCCCAGCCGGATGGGATAACACAAAGAGTCGATCTCCCATTTGCGTTCATGCACGCCGGCTTTCATATCGGTATGGTCTTTCTCCCATTCGCTTTTTTTCTGGGGATCATTATAAAAAGCATTCGCGTAGGGATCTTTCAAAATGCAGATCGCTTGTTTATTGATGACGCCTGCAATCAATTGTTGCAGCGGTTTGTCCTGCGCCATAAACGCGAGATAGGGCCACACCTGGGCGCTGCTGTCGCGCAACCACATGGCATCGATGTCACCAGTGATTACATAGGTATCGGGCCGGCCATTGAGGGTCGTATGATGAACAGTGGTATCAAGTGTATTGGGGAAACAATTTTCAAACAGCCAGGCTAACTCCGGTTGTTTTACGTTGGCCTGAAATTCTTTGATGGCCTTCTCTACCGCTTCGCTGGTAAAGTTTCTTTTATCGGCCGGGGTTCGCACCACGGGGAATTCGGTGTTTTGGTTTTCTGCGGCAAAGCCGTACCGGTTTCCTAATAATAAGCCTGCGCCGGCTAAAGTAGATTGTTGAATGAAGTTCCGCCTTTTCATATGCAATAATTAGGCGGTAAAAATAAGTGTTTAGCAGTACTTAGTTTATAGTTCCTTTTACAAACCGGTATAAACTAAAAAAGCCTCTTGAACACAAGTTCAAAAGGCTTCTTTAAATAAATA
>CBIHPP010000023.1:0-145874 GCA_966212235.1 uncultured Niastella sp.
TTACATAGAAACCGCTGGTCAGGATCAGCGTTCTGTCACCCTTGCTTTTTAGGGTTACATAATCAGCGACTTCCTGCAGTAAATTCAGCACGCTGGCTTTCTGATCGTTTTTGATGGACACCATGGTTATATCACGTCCCTTGGCATTGGCAAGCGCATCCTGCAATTCCGGCGCCTTTTTTTCAAGCTCCGCCAGGGCTGGGGGCAGATCGGGGAAAACCGGATTGTTTTTCATGTTATTTAAAACGCGTTGAATGGTTGTTGTTAATTCGCTCTCGCGTTTTGGGAACTTAGCTGTAATTGGTTTCATGATTATAAGTTTTAAAAATTATTAAATCGGTTTTGTACTACGCTACTTGTCATAACCTAAACACATAGCTCGGCCCTGTAGCACCGTATTCCGGTGATGTAGCTGCGTTCAAATGCCTGCAGCTATAATGACATACAGTCTTGGATAAATCGGTGAAATAAGGCCCGGATGGGGATTTTGTATTGGCCAATACAAAGTGGAACAACGAAACGCTTGTAGGTAACTTGCTTTACTGTTGGATCATCCTTGAACTACGTAGTGAACAGTGAAAGCGGTTAATCATGCAGGAGCGTTTGTTCACAACAAATATAATAGTAGAAAAAAGTAAAATCCAAATCTGCAAGCGGCATTTGCCATGAAAACACATGTATTCGCGTGAAATCACATGTATTTACATGAAATCACGTGTTTTCCCATGAAATGGCGGTATTGACGGAATTGGCGCATCTTTTTAGTTATACTAACGGGGCATCTGAGACAGGTTTTCTGTTCAATTTTTGATTTAAGTCAAAGTATGCTAAACAGGATTATTAATGGAGAGATCAGCAATGACTGGTATATGCAGCAACTTTTCTAATTAAAAGGAGTCAAAATAATTAATTGCATGATTCTTACGTAATTATGGGGGTCTTAATAATTAATTGAGCATAGTAATTATGTAAAAAAGGGGTCAGATTACGTAATTGGGTATGATAATTACGTAATAATGGGGTCAAATTAAGTAATTGAGCATAGTAATTACGTAAAAAAGGGGTCAGATTACGTAATTGGGTATGATAATTACGTAATAATGGGGTCTTAATAATTAATTGAGCATGGTAATTACGTAAAAAAGGGGTCGGATTACGTAATTGAGTATCAGAATTACGTAATAATGAGGTCAAATTAAGTAATTGAGCATAATAATTACGTAATAATGGGGTCAAAATAATTATTCCGGTATGGGTTCTATCTTCAGCGTCCCTGCGAAAATTGGTGGATTTGGAAGTTCTTGAGGAACTCTAAACGTTCGTTGGTATCGTTGTTATCTGAAACGTTTAATGTACTAATAAACTAACGGGACCGGTTTTCCTGTTCGCGGATATAGCTGTCTGTGAAGGCGGACCGTGCTGAAAAATCAATCCCTTTTTCACGCCACCTTTTCATAATTTGAAACAAAGTATCATAATGGCTAAAAGTTCCCAGGTAAAACGTAAAATCATATCTTGTACCGCGATAAATAAATGAAATCGTATTTCTATCCCCGTATTCTGTATTAAATGTCTTTAGCCTTCCCAATTTGGTAGTTTGATGTTTAAAAGAGTCGAATGCATGAATATATATATCCAGTTTTTCTACGTCAACAATCGGCATTCGCCAGGTTCCCCACATCAATTCATCAGGAGTCAGCATTAGTTTTCGTTCATCTACAGCTCGAAGCGAGAAAATAGACTTCGGTCGCAATGCCGCATACACTGCAGAAAAAATCAACAGTGCGATTCCGACAGCATTCATCATCGGATGAAAAGTAGTCGAAAAGAAAAAAAATAATCCAATTGCCAGCACCATTAACACAATCATCCAGGGTGCTGAGCGCTTGTATTTATATACCGTCGTCGTAAGTTTCATTAGCTAGTCCTGTTTTTTATTCCTTCTGCATCCAGGCGGAGGTCTAAAAAATAACGAACAAGCGGATGAAGTTCTTTTTCATCTAACACAGCTAATCTTCGCTTGCCAAGCCGCTTGTCCAGTACTGCAAGCATCTGAATGATGGGACTTTCATGTTCCATGGCTTCCTCAATGGACATACTCAAAAATGCAGAACAACTGTATGTCAAATCATACTTTGAAAACTCACCTTTTTCTGTCAAACGTTTTTGAGTTCTATTCACATGTTCTTTTGCAACTGTGTTTGCAGGATATTTGTTCGGAGTGGTTGCATTTAAATCACGCCGATACATGAAAAAGGCTTCGGGTGTTGAAAAGTTCACTACTTCAATGCCATCTACTGTAATCCAGCCTCGATTGTACAAGTCCTGTACATCATAGTTAGAACCGTAGGTAGTTGTATATAAATTCACCCTGTCGCCTAAGCTTTCGGAAAAGTTGTTCTCTATGTTCTTTTTGAGCTTACTCCAAACCATATCAAAAGGTTATGTCGAACTTCTATTGACTGCAATAATATAAAATAAAGCGATAAAATGAAATTTTCATGAAATGACCGATATTTCGGTCATATTTGGTAATTATGACTGAAATATCGGTCAAAACAGTGAATAGTAAGAAAGCCATATAAATGTTTTATTGTTCTGCTTTAATAACATACGATTACATTACGCAAGAAATTAATTGACCCAATTATGGAAACAACTGAAATAAGACTGAACAAAAAAGCATTAATCCCTATGCTTGTTCTGTTAGCTGTAGGATTTTTTGGAGGGACTTATTACATATATTTTTCTGGGAAGTTTGACAATAACATAACAATGAAGATTGTTTATGTTTTCCTGAGTGCGTCACTTATTTATACAATTTTTATACCTGCAAGAAAATTAATTAAAAATGAACCAGTTCTTACGTTGAATAATTCTGAGATAATAATAAACGACAAAGGAAGGCCGGTTTCGTTTCTGTGGCGCCAAATTATTAATTGTAATATCAAAAAGGAAAAAGACGGCGGCACGCATTATCTGATAATTGAAACAGCAGAGAAAACAAGGGAAATTAATTTATCATGGCTTGAAAAAAGCCCCACAGAAATAGAAGAGTTGCTCAGAATATATAAAGGTGTGGTACAATAGGCATTGTTATGAAGGTTTACCTGGTTGGCTAGGTAAAAATATATTTTCAAGGAGAAATAGTAAATTAATTCTCACCTTCCACCAACCTCCCCAGCCCTCCTAAACTCCATCCTCCGCGCCAGCGGATTACTAAACATAAAGCCCGTTATCTTTCCTGCTTTGTCGCGCACAAAGTTGATGGTAACCCTGGATACCTGGAATACATCAGGGTCAACAGGATTCAGGAGTATATTTCCATCTCCCCGGTGTTCGAATTTAAATTCAAGCCCATTCTTTCCTTCGGTGATATGGATGACAGCCTTCAGTTCATCGCTTTCATAGGTGCCGGTAAATGCTTTCAATTCATCTCCCTTCGGTGAAAACGCCTTGGCACGGCGGTATTTCGTGATGGTCCCTTCCATCGACTTCAACTCAAACTGGTCATTGGTGACATAATGGATTTCGAACTGGTCCTGCGACATAAAATTTACCAATGCGCCGCGTCGTTTGAATCGGTCATTGGTGGTTTGTTCCAACCCCGGACCTTCTGCAATGCGCAGCCTATCGTTTTGCACCGCAATACGCAGTGGCTCACCGGTAGTTTCATTGAAAAATAATCCTGCCAGTTTGTTCGGATCGACATCTTTCACCGGCGCCGGGGCCGGGTCGAAATCCGCTTCGGTTACGGAAGGCAGCAACTGATCAAATATTTTGTGCGCGAAAGCGATGCGGTCAGTACCATCGCCTGAATTACACATGATGGCAATGGAAAGTCCATGCCCGGGATAACGGCCCAGCCAGGTTTTATAGCCATCGGCGCTTCCACTGTGCCAGATCTCTTTCGCGCCACGATAAGATGCTAAAAATAGACCTCGTCCATAATCAATTTTCCGCCCGTTGTTGAGCGTGGTCGGTTGCTGCATTTCTTCACTCACAAATTTGCCAAGTCTATTGTTCGTGAGCGCGTCGTTCCAGATCAGCAGGTCACTGGCTGTGGTCAATACACCGCCGCCGCCGCGATCGTTGTCGAGCAGCATTGCCATCTTCCAGCGGCCACTGCCGTCTCGCTCGTAGGCGAGTGCGCGGTTTTTGATAATGTCGCGCATGTTCTCCACGTAAGATGATGATTTCATACCCAGCGTATCGAAGATTCGCTTTTGCATGAATTCCGGGAATGGCATTTTGCTGGCGCGTGCAACCACTTCTTTCAATAATACAAATCCGCTGGTGGAATAAGACCATTGTTCGCCGGGCTTGAAATTAAGATTGCGTTGTCGCAAGATCAGGGCATACACATGGGGTTTATCACCGGCAAAAGGCAATAAGCCTGTCCACTCGCGAAGTCCGGAGGTATGGTTCATGAGGTGACTGATCGTAATGGTTGATCCATAATCGGGCAACTCTGGTATGTATTTCCGTACATCGTCTGTTAATGCAATCTTACCATCCTGTACCAGCAATAATCCTGCGGCAGCTATAAACTGCTTGCTTACCGATCCTGCATCGAAAATGGTATTGGTACTGATGGGTGCGTCGCGCTCGAGGTCGGCAGAACCGTAAGCGCGGTTCGCAATTATTTTTCCATTTTGTGAAATAGCGCATACACAGCCTGGTTCTGTAGGTTTGGTCCAGCTGAAAATTTTGTCTACCTCACTGTTTTTATCCTGTGCATAGGTATCGACGCCTGTAAGCAAGACAACAGCGGTATATACCAGGAGTTTTGAGCGTTTCATATTGCTAATGGTATTGATTATTTAGAATTATACTTTGGTCGTTAAACCGCGCTTGCAACCAATATGGCTGAAGGCTGTTTATTGGCAGCAGCTTGTGAAAGCGGTTTTACGATGCTGTACAAATCGGTTCGTTTGCTCATGTCGATCGGATAATTCTTTCTGACTCTTTTATAAGAATAAAATGAGTTCATAAATAGCGACAACAAAAAAGCACCCCATCGCAACGTGAATAGGCCGCGCATAATTCTTTTGAATGCATACAATGGTGAGAACGATCTTTTCCATAATGATCGGTGAGCCTGCAGCAATTGGATCTCGGTTATTTTATTCGGCTTAAATGCTACGTTATAGCCGTTGTAAAAATTCCAGTTTCTGTCGTTCAGAATGCGGCCTTCCTGTTCCATTTTGGTGCGAATGGGTGTGCCGTGGTAAGGCGTCATAATACTGAGAAAGGGAACATCGATGCCAATTTCCATCAACTGGTCGGCCATATTTACAATACTCTGTTCATCGTCATGATCAAAACCGGCAATGAAACCAGCCATCACGGCAATGCCGCGTTTCCTGATGGCGCTTACGGCGGTAGCATAGTTGGCAATTTTATTTTGCCGCTTATTGGCATCAGCCAGCGAATCGGTCCCAAACGATTCAATACCAAGAAAAACGCCAATGCAACCAGAGGCTTTCATAAGATCGAGCAGTTCGGGATCTTTGGCAATGTCCATGCTGGCTTGCGTGAGCCACCATTTTTTCAGGGGAATCATTTCCTGTAGCAACTCCCTGATGTAGGGGCGCTTGATGGTCAGGTTATCATCCCAGAACCAAACTATTTTTCTTTGCCACCACCATTTGAATGTATCATACGATGCATCGCGAATAACATCTTTCACCGGTCGTAACCGGAAGCCGGGGTTGAGTGAAGGCACAGTACAGAAAGAGCAGGAGAATGGGCAGCCTCTTGTTGCCTGTATCACTTTTTTGATGAAGAACCTGGAGGGTAAAAGATCATATCTCGGCGTGGGCAAATCGTTCATGTCGCAGGGACTTCCTTTATATACCTGCTTTAATGTTCCATTTTCGAGATCCTGTAACAATTTTGGCCAGCTATCTTCTGCTTCACCAGTGATGATAGCGTCGAAATAGCTGAGTGATTCTTCCTGGCAATACGTTACATGTGGGCCACCGGCCACCAATGTTTTTCCTCTTTTGCGAAATTCAATAGCCAGGTTATAGGCAGACATGGCAAAACCGCTGAAGAAGGAAATAGCTATGAGATCAGCATCGGTATCCAGATCTATTTTGTCTACCTGCTGGTGAAACACCCGCACTTCATGTTGCGTAGGTGTGATGGCCGCTAAATGAATACCCGTGATGGGCGGCACAAAATCTCTTTCATGCCCGAATTCATACCGCTGAACGTATGCTATGATAAAATCGATTTTCATTTTGTTTTATTTAAACCCGAACAGGAATGGAAATAAAAAGGTGACGATGGCAGCCCAGAAAAAATAAACGGGCAAAAAATGCACGATTGATTTTCCAACTGTAGATATATGATTCTTCTTTGCAACAACCTTGTATAAAGAAACGGTTACCAATATTAGATTTATCAGGATCAGGATATTGCCACCCAGTACCGCAGCCCGGTTGGGAGTGATGCCCCATTCGGAAATTCGGAAAAGAATAGCTGACAGCGCGACACCGTTGACAATAACAGTTACAATAGAGAGCAGGAGAAGGACCAGCGATTCCATTTTGTTGTTAGCGTTTTTAGATGCTTCCGCCACGGAAAAGAAAATAAGAGCCATAACGCCAATCAGCAGACCATTAAAAATCAATAAGAAATCGCGATCATTGTAAGGGTCTTTACCTGAATAAATAATGGCAACCGTATAAATAAGCAGCATTACCAATACGAGCGGACTGAAAATTTTAGCGATCACCGGTGACACTTTTCCTACCAGGTGCGGGTTAGAGCGAATTAGATAAGTGGCAAGAATGGGCGCCGCGGGAATTGCGGACACTATAATGTTTTCTGCATAAAAATCTTCGATTTTATAGCCGATCAGGGAGAAAAGACCAATGGTTACCCCACTCAGTATCCCTCCTGCTATTACGATCAGGGCAGTCATTACGGCGAGATCACCGTTATACTTTAAATAATCCAGCCGCTTGTTTTCATTGTTGCTGAACGCTCCTGTAAAAGCAAAACCAAGGATCGACCAAAGAAAGATCACTACATGTATGCACGATAAAACCAGCGTATCGCTCTTTTTGTTATCAGGCAGAAAGTTGATAAAAATTAAACCAACGATTGTTGTGCCGGCGACAAAAACAATTTTACCAATAGACAAATGGTTCTTCCAGGCAAAATAAGCAGACAACATGGGGAAGATGATGAATCCGATATTTCGCTGGAAAAAATATTCTTCATCTATTTTGAAAATGTCGGGGAACCTCATAAGCACACCTGCTAACAGCGTTGCAAGGAGAATAAATACCAGGTCCTTACGGGTGCCCCATGAAATTTCATCCCGCGTGTAATTCAGCCGCGCGTTCCAGAAGCTGAGCAGCGAATTGTCTTTGATCTCGGCATCCAAAGTGTTGAAAGCTTTTTTGAAGGCCGATTTGTCGGCCCGGTACAACCTTTCAAGTTGTTCCGGGTTGTTGAGGTTCGATAAAATTTCATCTCTCATAAAAACAGGTATTGAATGATGTTTTAATTTAAAAGAACTTTGAAATTCAAAGTATAGGCACAAAAAAAATTATTTCTGCGCTTTGATCAATTTCTCCAGTGCTTTCAAGTGATCTTCAAATGCTTTCTTTCCTGCCTTTGTCATAAAATATTTTGTGTTTGGTTTTTTGCCCACAAATGTTTTTTTCACTCCAATGAATTCTTCTTTTTCCAAAGCTTTTATATGACTTGCCAGGTTGCCGTCGGTCAGGTCTAGAAATTCTTTGAGTGAACCGAACTCGAGCGTATCATTAACAGCAAGCGCCGACATAATGCCGAGCTTGATCCTGCTATCGAAAGCCTTATGCAACCCATTTATAGATATTTTCACCGTTTGTACTTATAATGTATGTAAATGCCATATATAATATGGACAACACCAAAACCAAGGGCCCAGATCAATAGGCTATACTGTATGAACCAAACACCAGCAAGGCCCAGGATGATCTGAACAACACCCATAATCCTAACTTCTTCAAATGTATACTTGCTGGCGTTGTACACTGCCAGGCCATAAAATACCAATGAAAGCGGCGCCATCAGTCCGGCCAGGCCCTTTACCATCAAAATAAGGATCAAAATTCCACCTGCAAAAAAAGGAACTGCCATATTATAAAGCAGTCGCCGTGAAGTGGCATTCCAGATCCTTTCACCACTATGTTTTGCCTGGTTATAAGAAAGCAAAGTGGCAGAAGCCGCAGCAAGCACCCAGATGGCAATGCCTAAAATGATAACAGGTTGCGTGCCATTGGCCGGTTGGTAATTGATGGCATCTGGATTGAAACCAAGGATCGCATAGGCGATATAGGCGCCCGTCAATGCGAAAAAGCCGGCAATAATTCCAGCCCAACCCGAGATCCATACAAATTTGGATGAACGTTCCATCATGGCGCGTATCTCCAATAAATCCCGGGCATGATCCTGCTCGTGCTCTTTCATTTAAAAGTACTTTGAAATTCAAAGCTAATGGAAAGATTTGAATTATGCAAGAGGTGGGGAAGAATTGTTTGGAATTCGATAACGGCAGTAAAATCAATTAATTGCCTTTTTCCAAAGCGTAATAGTTTTTTCAGAATAATAATAGTCGCCGGTTTTTATCAGCGTATGCAAAGTGGCCGTATTGATAGGGATCTTAGGGAATTTAAGCTTTGCTTTTGCAATATATTCGTTTTTCTTTTCAGTGTCCCCCAATAAATAGGCTGATAGTATGAGCCCGATATATGTGTCGATATTTTTATCGTCTGCTTTTAATGCGCGATCAAACATTTCCTGCGCATCCTTATATCGTTCTGCATCGAGTAAAAGGTAGCCATAGTTGCCTGTCTCCATGGCATCTTCCGGGTTTTTTTCCAGGTATTTCAAGTAAGCATCTTCCCCTTTTTTATATTCCTGAATCTCCTGATATACCTGGGCCAGGTTGGTTAACAAAATATATTTACTGGTGTCGAGTGTAAGAGCGGTTTCAAAATCTTTGATTGCTTCCAACCAATCTTTTTTTTGTTGATGAAGCCTTCCTCTTTGAGCATAATAACCATAAACACCGGGATTAATTACAGTCAGTCTGTTATAAATTTCAAGCGCTTTGTTCCAGTCTCCAATTTGTTGATAAGCCTGTCCGGTATAAAACACCAGGTCATTGTCGTCCCAGAGATAATCTGTTGACCCGTCTTTACGGTACAGGTAGAGTTTATAAACTTCTATAGCTCTTTCTGGTTTAGGTTCCTCAATTAAATGTCTTACATAATTATGATAAATTCTGGTAATGTAGGGAGGGCGGTCATATTCTATTGCCTTGTCATAATTCTTTGTTGCGTTTTCATTGTCTTTAAGAAAGTGGCAATTATTGGCTATTATCTCATACAATTCAGCATTCCCCTCATCCATTTCAAGTGCAAACTTCGCCTCATCTGTTGATTGCCGATATTGCTGCAAATTAGCTAAACAGAGAGCCTTTAAGTTATGGTAGTCTGGATTCTGTGTGTTTATTACGATTGCCTTGTTGATAATATTAATCGCCTCATCGTATTGCTGTGCTCTGAAAAGCGACAGTGCACTATCATAAAAACTGGTGGGTTTGTCATCGATCTCAGCAATTGCTAACTCAATAACTGGCAGTAGTGGTTGAAGATATGCATATGTTTCTTCCTCTTTTCTTCCTAAAGGCCGAAGTGATCTTATGCAATTCGTGTTCTCTTCGATGCCAATCTCAAAAAGCTTTCTGCTACTAAAATCCCCACGTACATGTTGTTTTAATAATGCAGCGTATTGACCAAACATCGGGTTATTCTTCACCCGCAGGGAACATAATTTGGGACTATTACCTGTTTCAACTATAATTTCATTCGATCGCTTTTTGATACTTTGGATGTAATTGATCTCTTTCCGGATCTTATTTTGTCCTGAGCCAGCCAGATAACATAACATTGCCACCAGGATAGCGAGTATACATTTCATCATTGGTTTCTTTCTATTAATTAATGCTCATAAGAGTATTCGTACACATTGGTTATTTTACCGTCTCCGTTATAGTTGTATACTGTTTTTACACAGCCATCAGGAGTCGTTACTACAATGTTCTTTAAAAACACCCCGCCCTTGTTTTTAAATATCTGTGTAGACACGCCTTTGTCCTGCTGCCGGATGCTCTCAGTCTGTAATTCGCCGTTTTTCGTGCTGTATGACCGCATAGTAGCAAACATGTCTTCCTCATTTTTGTATTCGTATTTGAGCGTCTGAGTTTCATTGGTCTCTACAGATATGCGCCCAAGATTATCATAGATAAATGTGGAAGACCCAACCAGGTCTCCGCTGCCATTAGAGCTCTCATTTTTAACGCACTGAAAACGGTCATTCAGGTAAAAAACAAGGGCGGTCATTGTGTTTTTTTCGTCAACCGAAATAACTGAATACTTACTGGTTTCATATTTAAAAACTGATTTTGATCTTGCACCCTTGCTATCGGTGTTAACGATGCTGTCAATTAAATGGTAGGCGCTCCTATAATATATATATTCCGAAAATAGTTCATTGTTCATAAATGTTGAATTCCGTTTCACCTGTCCGTCGTTGTCATACACGGTTTCAAGTTGAACCGGTGATTTCTTCGTTTGGGCACTGTCTTCAAAAATTTTAATAACCACTTTTCCGGTTAAACAGCGCGCAATGCCAACGTGTTTTGGATAGAAGGAGGAATTGGAATGTTGTATTATCTGCGCTGCATAGCTTTGATCTATCTTAAAATTCTTCTCAAGCGTTTGAATGGATCTTCTCCGATTTTCTGCTATCTCGGCTTTCCGTTTTTGAGAATAATATACTTTATCATTAAACGGCACGCCGAAATATGATTCGTAGGTTTTGATATACCGGTCTGGATTGGTCTCAACAATTGGTTTATCAACCCCATTTGATAATATCATTCCGTGGTTGGCTTTAATGCCATTGTTGTGAAAATAATAATATCCATTGTTCTCAAATTCAATGACCTCGTTCTTGTCTATTTTCAACACAAAGACATTCACGGCATTCGTAAACGCATTGGCGAACCGCTTATAAATGGAAAAATGGTTTTCCAGTTTACCGTCGTTTTCTGAGTTGAAAAATACCAGCGTTACCTGTTTTTTGTTTTTGATGGCATGCGGTTGGGTTGCCGGTTCCGGGTTTGTAGTGACCATCATTTTCCTGGAACAGGCTGTTAATAGCAGCAGGCAGGAAATAAAACCCAAAAGACCTCGTCTAATTTTATTTTTTCTCAACTCTTCCATCTTTGTAAACGATATAATCTTCTCCATCTGGTTTTTGCAAAATAACTTTCCCGTCTTTGAACGCGGCGGAAAAGGTGAATTCCGGCTTTATAACTATCTCGTTTTTGAGATTTAAATAACCCCATCTTTGGGGCTCCTTCATGAAGGCAATCATGCCTTCTCTTGCAGGCTCAACCTGGGCGTACACAACAGGGATAACAATTTCTCCTTTCATGTTCATTATGCCATACTTTTCATCTTTGCCAACCCGAAAAAGACCTTCAACCGGCTCGTCAATGTATTGATATTGCGGTGTAACTATTTCCTGTCCTTCAGCATTTACCATTCCCCATGTATTGTTCTTGTTCACCTTGCAATAACCGCCTTCAAGTCCTACAGTGAGGCCGTCGTAAATAATAGGTACAACAATTTTTCCTTTGCGGTTAATTAACCCCATGCCTAGTGAGTTTCTATCAGCATCCATTTTCACAACAGAGGCATACTCCTTCCTGCTATGGTCAAAAACATTGGCTTCATAGGTAGGATCGTCGCATATCCATATATCTTTTCCATCTACAGTATCCATGTGTCCCTTTAGTATTTCGTGGAGTTGGGGTGCTTTCCCTTCGATCGTATCCATGTGCCCTTTTAGCGTTTCGTGTGTTTGTTGCACTACTTCATTTTCTTCTTTTTTTTCTGTTTTTTTAACATGCGGCTTGCATGAGGCAGTTAAAATACATAAGAGGGCCATAACATATTTAATAGTTGCTTTTCTAATCATGGTATTACATTTTGCTAAAAAAGAAGTGATGGGCTTCATCGAGCAGCAGGTTGGCCGGGCCAGAGGCCCGGTTGCAACCTGCGAGTGATCCCTGTTCCTGAAGGAATACTGTCGTTGTAAGCATTAATAATGTAAATAAGTATAGTAAGTTTCTTTTCATTTCCTGAAGATTATTGCATGATCTCCTGTAAGCAACGGTCATACTCAAAGTTTTCAAAATTGCTAGGGCATCGAAGTTTTACAAGCCGCTTTGTAGTTTCAGAAGGCATTTCCTCATTCATGGTATTAACGGTAGTTTCTGTTACCATCCCATCGGTTTCGGTTTTGGCGAGATAGGTAATTGCAGAATGAGAACCGGCGCCCATAAAATTGCCCGTAAATTCATGTAATACCAGCTTATTATTGATCCATGAATAATCATAATAAATATGGCCATTGGGTCCTATACCATACAGGGCAAATACCAGTTTTCCGGCTTCAATTGTCACATCTTCTGTATCGAATATTTTATAATCATTTTCAGTGCTGTATTCGGGAGGCATAATTGTTTGACTTTTGGCGTACACACTGAAACCTTCACTTTTGCCCAATAATACGATTGTAAGCCGCGGGTTATAAATACCACCCTCATTATATTCCTGTAAAACCACCACCTTATCTGTCAGGCTATCTCCGTTTAAAAACCCTGAACTTTCATATTGCAGTTTGTAATTGTTTGCATTTAAAAAGTCGATTAATTTAAACCCGGTAGTGTCAATGGCAACTTCTTCAGGCAGGGTTGGCACCGGGAGTTTGGAATCGGGAGAAACTAAAGATGCTGCCTTATCTTTTATTGAACGTTTCGGTAACGGCTTTTGATGACACGCTCCAAACAAAAGCAAGAGGCTTAATAGCGGGTAGCTTATATGGGTTTTATTGAACATTTTTTCAAGGGTTCAGTAGATGCTACAAACTTCATAAAAAATCCCTGACGGATTTACAGTAATATAAATTCGCCAGGGATTGCCCAATATTCGCAGAGATGCTATTTAAATTCGTTTTAAAGACTACCCATTTTTACCGGAAGTGTAAGGAAAACATTGGTTTCGTGATCATTTGGAACAATCTCCACATGAGCGTTCATTTTGCTCTCCCTGGCTAAGATGTCTAATCGTTCTTTGGCAATAGTTCCCGATAATGACTGATGGCCGGCACTGACTTTCGGCCTTTTACCAAATTTGTTTCCGTTGTCGGTTATTTTTACCAGTAAATGCTCCTTCTGTAAGGAAATTACCAGCGATATACTGCCTTTACCAGCTTGATTGTCCATTCCATGAATAATTGCGTTTTCAACAAATGGCTGAATCAGCATGGGTGGAATCAATAATGTAGATGTATCGGTTTGGGGCATTGAAATTTCGTAGTTAAACGAGTATTCAAAACGCATCTGTTGCAAACTCAGGTAGTTTTCTATAGTTTCCAGTTCTTCGTTTAGTGGAACATAACTTTGACGGCTGAGCTCCAGGCTGCTTCTTAGCAACTTGCTGAATTGACTGAGGTATTTTATGGATTTTTCTTTTTCATCAAACCTGATAAAACTCTGCAACGCCGACAGGGTATTAAAGATGAAATGCGGCTCCATTTGAGTTCTCAGCAATTGTTGCTGTAGCAGCATTTTTTCTTTTTCCTGATTCTGTTTGCGATGCTTTTGAATAAAGTACAACAGGAATATCCAGGAAACAGCGAGTATCGACAACAGGCCAATGATAAGCAACAGCATGCTGTTCCTTTCGAGACGTTGTGTAGCATCATCGATCGTTCTGTTTAAGGTATTAATGGAACGGTCTTTTACCTGCAACTGGTAAATGGTCATCATTTCTTCTGTAGCCTGGATACCCGAATTTTTCAGGATATTATCTTTTAGATCGGCCAGTTCATCAGCCTGTGTCTGTGCCTTGTTTATATTACCTATGGCATAATAATAGTGCATGGTAGCCTGCTTGTTCATGGCTTTCTCATAGAAGGAGATCCTGTCGGAATGATCCTTCTCCAGTTGATCTGCCTCTTTTATTAACTGCTCCACTTCCGGGAACTGTTTAATATGAACGTATAGATCGATCAGGGTGGAAATGGTATTATAGGTGTTTTTGGCAGCACTTATTTTTTTAGGATCAGCCAGTAAGCTTTGGCTGTCATAGTCTTTTACTAACTTATAATAAGAAATGGCAGCATTGTATTGCCTCATTAATATATAATAGTTACCAGTATGCTCATTGATAAATCTTGCCAGTACCGGATCACTGGAGGTGCCAGAGATGCTTTTCAGCTGTTTCAAATAAAGAAGCAGGGAATCGGCGTGGTAGTTTTTGCTGTCCTCATAAGCAGTCAACAACTGCGACCGGGCTCTGAATCGATATTTATCGGCACTGGCCGGTAGTTTTTTTAAGAATGTCAGCGCCAGTTTATTTTGTTCTATAGCTTTCTGGTACTGATATATTTTGTTATTGCCCTGTGCTGCATTGAGCAGGCAGATCACTTTGGCCAATGGTTTGCTTTGCAGCAAGCTATCGCTCATTATTATAGCAGCAGATTTATTGAAATAGTAACATGACTGATAATACTTGCCTTCAGATTCCGCAATCATCCCTGCACCGTTAAATATGGTGAATTTTAAGTCATTGTACTCCTTCTCCTGCTCTATTATATCCAACGCAATAGTGATATGGTGTTTGGCGCTATCGGTTGCGATCTTTGCAAAATTCTTGGCAATATGATAATGAATGAATGCCAGGGACGGATTGCTTCGGGAAAAATCTTTCTGATTGGCCTGGGCTGTCCAGAACGCGAGCTTATCTATTTGTTGGTTTTGCTCCAGGCTGTCATTTATGTTTTCCAGCTTTATCAATAATTCCTGAGGGGCAGGGGTTGCTTTTTCTGTTTTTGTTTGGCATGAAGCCAGCAAAAACAGAAAAAAAACTATAAATATCCTGTTCATTATTTCAGTGTGCTTAATTGATCCAATACATATTCTTTTCTTCGTAGCGCTACCGGAATTTCCGATAAGTCTTTCATTACCAGTACGCCTGTTTTGAGGTACTTGTCGACGTAGTTTTTATTTACGACATAGGATTGATGCGTACGTAAAAAGAATTCAGCAGGCAAAAGGTCTTCATAATATTTTAACGGTTTGGATGCCGTCACTTTTTTATTGTTCTCCAAATGAAATTGGGTATAGGAACCTTCGCCCGAAAGATAGGTTATTTCGCTCAGTCTTATCATTTGCAAACAATCCACTGAAATGACACAGAGATTGGAGGCCATGCTGATATATTTTTTTTCATGTTGCTCTTTTGCGATAGCAATTTGATCTGAATAATCGGCGCCCTTCTGATTTTTATTCAGCTTTTGTATCGTGGCAGCAAACTCTTCGCTATCAATAGGTTTCAGCAGGTAATCCAATGCGCCGAACTTGATGGCTTTAATTGCAAAATGATCATAAGCAGTGATAAAAATGACATGAAACGCAGGTTCTTCCAGTTGATTGAGAATATCGAATGCCGTACCGTCTGTAAGTTGAATATCCATTAATATCAGGTGGGGATCTATCTCCTTAATGACCTGTAAAGCCCTTTCTACAGAGTGTGCGGTTGCTTCTAGTTTTAAACTCTTTTCCTGCGAAACAAGCCATTCCAATTCTTTTCTAATGGCAGGCTCATCTTCAATAATTATTGTTTTAAATTGATGCATTTGTGATAGAGGTTGCTGTTTTCACTAATTGTAATTGTATTGGATGATCAAAAATAACAAAGCGACTACAACATACGCTGTAATCGCTTTATTTAAAAACATTATATTTATTTTTTTTAATCGCTCCTGTGGCCATCCAGTCCCTCAACACCTGTAATTAAACTATTAATACTGGGGATTCTGCTGTGCCTGCATGCCCGGGTTTGCATTGATCTCTGCCTGGGAGATAGGCAAAAGCGTTTTATAAAAAGTTCTGTCAATTGTTTTCGGACGGGTAGCTACCGATAAGCCCAGGATTTCATCATTGAATGTTATTGATTTATTCAATCGCATCATATCAAAAAATCTTTGCCCTTCGCCAAACAGCTCTTTGCTTCTTTCATCGAGGATCATATCTACCGTTACTGTTACCGCGGTGGCAGGTACCCGGTTAGGGGCACGTTTACGGATAGCATTTAAGTATGTTGCCGCTTTCAGGGCATCGGTAGATAAGGCAGCTTCTGCAGCTATCAGGTAAATTTCTGATAACCTGATCAATTTAAGATTTACTGCAGTAGCAGTCGCTTTACCATCACCAGCCAACGAAATGCTTCCGCTGTATTTATACAAGGCTCCTTTTCGGGGATTGGCTGTAGTAGAAAACTCATCGTCATTCATAACACCCCATCTTACATCCGCTGCATCTTCTTTCAGCCTGGTCAAAAAATAATCACTGGCTGTGAACCAGCCCAAAATAGTACTTCCGCCGTCCCCTTTCTTCCTTAGGTAAGCACCTATAGACCCTACGCCCAGATCTCCTTCGAGCGGATAAACGCCGATCTCAAAAATAGATTCCGAACCATATTGTGCTTTCCAGGAGTCTACCCATGCGGCATTGCTATAAAGCGTATATACATTGCTTGTGATAATCTCCTCTGCTGCTTTTAAAGCATTGGGATAGTCCTTCATATACAGGTAAACCCTGGCCTGCATAGCCAGGTTGCCATAGTAATTCACAAAACCATTGGATTTTGTTTTCGCCAGTAATGGAGCGGCTGTTTTTAAGTCGGATAATATTTGATTGTAGTTTTCTTCAACCGTATTCCTTAGCGGCTGATCTGTTGACTTTAATGGTGTTGTAATATTCGGAACGCCATATGCGCTTTTATCGAGGTCATACGATTTTCCATAAAGACGAACCATATCAAAATACATGATGGCACGAAGTGTCAATGCCTGTCCTTTATAACTGTTGTATCCGGTGGCCCCGCCCGCTTCCAATTGCCCGATGTTCTGGAGCAGGTTATTCACCTGCAACAGGGAAAAATAGATCTGCGACCAGTAGCCTGAAAAACTTCCACTGGTAGCGGAGTGATTAAACGTATACAATCCATCACTACCTCTTCCCTGTGATGGAATTGTCATATCGCCACCTTTTGCATCGCCATAAAGTATGAAATTCCTTCCGTAGTAATCAGTGCTACTCATGCTGCGTACAATACCATTGATCATTATTTGCGCATCGGCGGGCGTTTTTATTGAAGTACTGGCGTTTACCTGGTTGGTAGGCTCCACATCGAGTGTTTTCTTACAGGAAAACAAACCAAGCGCAAACATGCTGATTATGAATATTCTCAGTTGATTATTCATTTTATATAAAGTTTAATGAATTAGAAATTAAGATCGATCCCGAATGTGTAAATTTTTCCAATGGGCGTTTCCCATCCACGGGTTCCATAATTATTTACTTCAGGATCGGCATTCTTATACTTTGAGAAGGTCAGCAAATTACTGCCGTTAAAGAATACCCTCGCACTCGAAATGCCAACTTTGCCAAACACTTTCGCGGGCACATCATAAGACAGGTTGATGTTCTTTAATCGTAAAAAGCCGGCACTGCTCATCTGACGGGAACTGTACTGCATGGGATCGGTAAGGTCGGTACCCCTAAGCAGCGGCATGTTACCACCTGTGTTCTCAGGCGTCCACATATTTTCATATAAAGATCCCACTCTGATCCTTTCCCAGTAATAACCATCGTCGGCAACATCCTTGAACGCTCCGTCATACAAATTGCCGCCAATTTTATAAATAAAGTTTAGCCCCAGTGTGATGCCTTTATATGCAACGTCTGTATTAAACCCTCCATATACCTTGGGCATTGCATCGCCAATAATTTTATAATTTGCTTTATTGAATGTATAAGTGGCGCCTCTGTCATTGTACAGGAAGTCGCCTGTTTTTGAATCGGCCGGATCATTAACATACCAAACATTGTTGCCATTCTTTGGGTCTACACCGCCCCACTCATAGCCGTAATAACTTAGGGTAGATGAACCTTCTCTGTAAATGAATTGCGCCCTGGCATCCCCACCTGTGGGATCACTCCAAATAATATCTCTGCCGCCATACAATTTGGTAACTTTTGAGTTAATGAATGAAGCATTCACAGATGCGCTCCACCTGAGTGATTGGTTGTTTATGATATCTCCACCGATCTCAACCTCTACACCCTTGTTATTTATTTCACCTACGTTGGCAAGTGCACTGGAAAAACCGGTAGTTGTTGAAGTAGGAACATCCTGCAAAAGGTTTCTTGAATCGCGGTTGAAAAATTCAATACTACCTGTTAACCGTTGTTTGAAAAGGCCAAACTCCAAACCAATATTGGTCGTATAATTCGTTTCCCAGGTAAGATCAGGGTTGGCGTTGGTACTCAGGTACCCACCTGCATTGCCATTATAGCGAAGGGTATAACTGGTTAATGATCTCCAACCGTAATTCTGAGTAGGCAATGTACCATTGATACCATAAGAAGCGCGTAGCTTTAAATTACTAAGATAAGTAAGCCCCTTCATGAATTCTTCGTTGGTGATTTTCCAGGCCCCTGCCACAGACCAGAAATTACCCCAGCGGGTTTCCGGCGCCAGCTTCGAGGATCCATCCCGGCGAAAAGATCCCGAGAGGAAATATTTCTGATTGTAATTATACTCCAGGCGTGATAACAGGGAAACAATTGAGTTACCATACTCGAACCCGCTGGCCGTAAAAGCACCAGCCGGCGATAAGGTGGTCAATGCACTTGATGGAAGATTTGTTCCCGTTGAACTCTGAAAGTTTGTCCTGTTTTTCTCTACTTCAAAACCACCTAAAAATGTAAAAGCGTGTTGTCCGAGATCTTTTGCGTAATTGACTGTATTGGAAGAAACCAGTTTTGCGACATTGGTACCTGTTTCATTTATGGACCCATTCGTTGAAGCCCCATTGTAGTGAATGGCGCTGTAATACAAATGATCCCTGACCTCGGAGTTATCATAAGAGAATACAGACTTAAAATTTAAATCCGGCAAAACAGTAAGCAGCACCGTTTCGTTTACAGAAAATCTTTTGGTGATGGAACTGTTATCCCATTCATTATTATAATAAAGATTGTTTTGCGCCAGGCTTCCATACCTTGCTGTATACGGCTGACCTGTTTTGTAGTCGGTTGGCCAGTATAAAGGCCATAACAGGTTTCTCGTCTGGTAGAAGTAGTTGGCACCTGAATTTCTGGTATCGTTAAAACCTGACTGACTGTTCCTGGCGATACCGATATTCGTAGTAAACTCCAGGTGTTTTCCTACCTTTTGAGATATGTTGGTACGACCTGAAATACGATCAAATTTATTGACCCGGATCCTATTCTGATCTTTTGTATAGTTCAGGGAAGTATAATAGGTTGTATTTTGATCACCTCCGCTTACTGAGAGATCGTTGGTCAGGTAAGTGCCTGTTCCAAAATAAGCATTGTCCCAATCAAAATAGGTACCCTCCCGGTTTTCAAGTCCATCGGTCATGCCGCTAATGACTACATTTTCGGAAAGGCCTGTACCCGGAGTTGAAAATTTATACCCATGTTTATTGAACTTGGTATTGAGCTGCGAAAGCGCATAGGTATTGGCCTGGGCTGCAGTTTGACCAGCGGAAGTTTTATTGTCGTACAATATCCTGTATAACATATTTACTTGTTCCTGTACACCTGCAACTTCATAATTGTCAGTGGCCCACTTGGGCGTGATACCGATGGAGGAGGACAAATGCACCACAGGTTTCCCTTTTTTACCACGTTTGGTAGTGATAACCACAACACCATTAGCAGCTCTTGAACCATACAGGGATGAAGCTGCCGCATCTTTTAAGATCGTGATGGTTTCAATATCGGCCGGGTTCAGCGTATTCATGATGTTGTTGGAACCGATATATGAACCGCTCGCGCTCAGGTTGCCCAGATCTCCTGAAATAACGGGAACGCCATCAATAACATATAATGGTTCATTACTGGCATTCATTGAGCCTATGCCCCTGATGCGTATGCTGGGGGTGGCGCCGGCTTCACCGCTTGCAGTAGTCACTTGCACACCAGACACTCTACCCACCAGGGTATTCTGGAAAGAGGTAGAAGGTACATCTTTGATTTCGCTTTGCTTGATCACCGAAGCTGCGCCAGTATAGGTTCCTTTTTTTGCGGTACCGTAAGCAACAACCATCACTTCATTAAGCGACCGCCAGTCGGTCTGCAATTCAATATTGATTTCGTTACGTCCACTAATGGCAACCTCCCTGGTGCTGTAGCCAGTATGCTGAAATACCAGTAAGGTAGCATCGGGCGGGACGGTAATTTCATAACTGCCATCGTTGCCTATAATAACGGCGGTCTTGCTTCCTTTGACCTGTACGGTTGCGCCTGTAACAGGTCTTTTATTGGAATAATCGGTAACAACGCCTCTTATACTGGTTTGCGCGTATGATGCAAGGCAACATGCGAATAGCGCAAATACCAGGGCCAGAATTTGTTTCTTCATAGCGAAAGTTTTGGTTTACGAAAGATTCTTAAACAATATGCTGAGTTTTCGTGTACGCGGGATCATTTATAGAATGCTGGATATGTCCAAAATCAAGTTGAAACAGGACTTATAACGCTCATTTGTATTCACTCATCCATGCGTATTTATGTCGAAAATTGCTGTTTTATCTTAATGGACACAAATACAATGGATTATGGCAAAAATCGTAGATCAAATAAACCCGGAAAACCCCTCTTTTTGTAAACTTAGAAAAAAATGAAGTAATTAAATATTTAAAATACCCGCAAAAACCCGCATGAATAATAGTAATTGAACAGCATGTGAATACTGGGATGTCCTAACGGTTATATAAGCGGTTAATTATTTGTCAGGTTGTATCAACCAAAAACAAAAAACCCGCATAAAATCAAAATTTTATGCGGGTTTCTGAACTTTCACATTTCAGTCTTTTACGATCTCTGGTAGTCCGACAGGATTACTTGTATCGTATTTAATTATGTTTTGTCGCTGGTCATAAAAAACTTACACCTTAAAAGGGTCCATCCACTCCCTCAACACCTCCCCAATCTTCTCCACCTCTACCATAAACCCGTCATGCCCATACGCTGAATCAATTTCAACGAGCGTGCAATCGGCCAGGTGTTGCTGCATATGACGTTGTTCTTCGAGCGGACAAAGAATATCACTGGAGATGCTGATGAGTAACGTGCGTTGGTGAATGCTTTGCAGGAGCGCTTCTGCATTACCACCGCGTCCGCGGGCTATATGGTGACTGTCCATGGCTTTGGTAAGCAACCAGTAACTATAAGCATTAAAACGCTTCACCAGTTTATCGCCCTGGTAGTTGATGTAGGAGGCAGCTCTGTAATTATCCAGCTTTTCCGCGTCAGGGTCGGTTTGTTTTTGCACCATAATGCCGTAGTTACGGTAGGTAAGCATGCCAATGGCCCGGGCGGCTTTCAAACCCTTTTGTCCGGCTTCGGGCGTATCCTGCTGCCAGGTGCAATCGGCTTCAATAGCCAGCCGTTGCGTGGCATGTACGGCAATGCCCCAGGCGCTTTCGGTAGGGGAGGTCGCCAGCAGAAACAGGTTTTTGATCACGGCTTTTTCCATAATGCTCCATTCCATGGCCTGGTAACCACCCATGCTGCCACCCATTAACAGGTGAATGGTGTCGATGCCCAGGTGGTGCCGCAATAAAATATGGGCATTGACCATATCGCGGATGGTGATCAGCGGAAACTGGTGAAACCAGGGTTTTCCCGTTTGGGAGTTTATGCTCAAGGGTCCGGTAGTGCCGTAACACGAACCCAGTATGTTGGCGCAAACAATAAAGTGCTTTTCGGGGTTAATTACACAGCCGGTTCCTACCACTCCCTGCCACCAGTCGGCCGCATCGGAGTTGGCAGTAAGCGCATGGCATATCCAGATTACGTTGTTTTTTTCGGCATTTAAAGTTCCAAACGTATGATATGCAATGGTTAATGAAGGCAGTTGTTGCCCATTTTCGAGTATAAAAGGTTGACTATATTCAAAATACTTCATTGGCCCCTGGCTATAATTAAGGGTGCAAAGTAAATGCCTGTATGAATTACATTTGCAAAAATCTTTACCATGATAAAAATTGAGTTGGAAAGGGTAGAAGGGGACTATGGATTTGAGGCGAAAGATCTGAATGGCCATACCGTACACATGGATACCAGTCCTGATGGCGGCGGTACCAATTTTGGCGTTCGACCCATGCAAATGCTGCTGATGGGCCTGGGCGGCTGCAGCGGTATCGATATCGTGAATATTCTGAAAAAACAACGGCAAACGATAGAAGGGTTCCGCATGAAGATAGAAGGCGAGCGGGAATCCGGTAAAGAGCCCTCCATTTGGAAGAGTGTTACCATTGTTTTTGAACTCACCGGTAATATCGATCCTGATAAGGCCAGAAGGGCTTGTGAGTTGTCGATGGATAAATATTGCTCGGTGGCAGAAACCCTGCGCCGTGCCGGTGGTGAGCTGAAATGGGATGTGCGGGTGAATGAGAAGAACGAAATAGGAAGTCAGAAGTAGGAAGTCGGAAATACAAGAAAGACCATTTTAGGGCCAGCTTCAGTATTGCTATCACCGTCTGTTGCGTCGCACACTTCAGGGTTCGGAGCCCTGATCAGCAGGAACCGGAAACCGGTAACAGAAAAAAATAGGTGGCCCGAAATACGGGGTCCCAACCACAAACTACAAACAACAAACCATAAACTATTTCATGCATCCCATAACAAACGCAATTCGCATTCGTACCGATCGTACTAATGAAATGGAACATTCGTCGCCCCTGTTTTTGACCAGCAGCTTCACCTTCGATAATGCGGAAGATATGCGGGCGGCCTTTGCCGATGAAACCGATGATAATATCTACAGCCGTTTCAGCAATCCCTCAGTGCAGGAGTTTGTCGATAGAATGGTAGCCCTGGAAGGTGCGGAAGCCGGTTATGCCACGGCATCGGGTATGAGCGCCATATTTGCTTCGTTCATGGCTTTGTTGAAAAAGGGCGATCACTTGCTATCCTGCAATGCCATTTTCGGCAGCACACATACGGTAATAACCAAAATACTGCCCAAATTTGGCATTGAGTATAGTTATGTGCCGGCCGATAACCCCTCAGCATGGGAAAAATCGATTCGTCCCAATACCAAAATGATCTATGTTGAAACGCCTACCAATCCCGGACTGGATCTCATAGACCTGGAAGCAGTGTCGGCAATCTCCAAAAAGCATAACCTTATTTTAAATGTCGATAATTGTTTTGCCACTCCGGTCAATCAACGTCCCATTGATTTTGGCGCCGACCTGGTAGTGCATTCTGCTACCAAATGGCTCGATGGCCAGGGACGTGTACTCGGTGGCGTTATTGTTGGAAAAAAAGCGCTGATACAGGATATTTATTTATTCTGCCGTAGTACGGGTCCGGCCTTATCGGCTTTCAATGCCTGGGTATTAAGTAAAAGCCTTGAAACACTGGATGTTCGTATGGAACGGCATGGCAACAATGCGCTGAAGCTGGCCAAAGCGTTGGAAGGACACGCTAAAATTAAATGGCTGAAATATCCTTTCCTGCCCAGTCACCCTCAGCACCACATTGCCCTGAAGCAAATGAAGAATGGTGGCGGCATTGTTTGTTTTGAGCTGGCTGGTGGTTTACAAAGTGGCCGCAAATTTCTCGACAACTTGAAAATGTTATCGTTAACAGCCAATCTGGGCGATACCAAAAGCATAGCATCACACCCGGCCAGTACCACGCATGCCAAACTAACGGAGGACGAAAGGCTGGCCGTTAACATTACACCAGGTTTAATACGTATTTCCGTTGGCCTCGAACATGCTGACGATATTATCGATGATGTGCGTCAGGCTTTGGAGAAGTCGTGACGGGAATCATCATTTTTGGTGCTAAGCATCATAGCATAGGAATATTTAGTGGATTAACTTTATGACTGATTCTTTTTCACAATAAAAAGTTTTAAAAATTGAGCTGGTAAACGGGTTGGTTCTCCAACCCGTTTGTTTTTATAGACAGGCCGGAAAATCGTATCTTAATTAAAAAGCTGGGATGAAACAGAAGGCACTGGAAGAAGTGGTTATCAAACACATGGGCGGTATAGAAAAGCACAGCAACCGGCTGCCTGGAGCGTTTGACCAGGAGGATATTCATGACCTGCGTGTTGGATACAAAAAAATAAGGGCCTTTTTACGACTGCTGCAATTGGAAAAAGATGGCGGTGACCTGCACATGCCAGATAAACTAAAAGGTGTTTACCAGATCTGCGGAAAAGTAAGAGATATGCAATTGTTCCTGGCCGGGTTGCATACGATAAAGATGGCGACTCAATTACCGGTTTCCATCACCCATTGGCGTCAGCAATTGTTTACGTACAAAGAAGAAACTGTGAGCGCTATTGAAGCGGTACACTTGAAGAAATTGACTGATGCCATTTCAAAAGAATTACCGAAGCAATTGCACGATGAAACTGTCAAAAAATTCTTGCATCAAAAAGTCGCGGCTATTCATATTGTACTACTGGCCGCCGACAATGAAGAAGATCTGCATACCATTCGCAAACAATTAAAGGATATCATCTACACCATCCGCATATTTGAACATGATTGGGGTATTCCTTTTCCAGTCAATGGCTGGAAAAGCGAAAAAGAATTAAGCGATATGGCTTCCACGCTGGGCGATTTTAACGATCGCTGTCATGCGATTTCGTTGTTACAGTCGGGTTACCCTATTGCCTGTGATGAGGGCGAGAAAATCACTTTACAGCAGTTGCATGACACCTGGCTGCGGCAAAAAGAAACGCAACAGCAGCAATTGCTGCAACAGGTACGCGAGTTGCGCATGGAGCATGCATTTTGAACTATGAACAATTGAACTATAAACTATGAACTGAGAACTCTTTCCATCTGCATACTCCGCGATCCCTTAATCAAAAAATACGCATCATTAAATGCCTGCTCTTTAAACCAAACGGCAGCTTCTGTGGAATTGGCCATTTTAATAAAGGGATGATCGATCTTTAAAAAATCACCACCTACCAGTACAACCGCTTTCCAGGGATGTTGTTTGATCAGGTCAACGATCGCTTCATGTTCCTGCAGGCTTTCGTGACCCAGTTCGGCCATACCGCCCAGCATTAAGACTTTGTTTTTGGCTTGTATGCCGGCAAAGTTTTCAATAGCAGCCTTCATGCTCGTGGGGTTGGCATTGTAGGCATCCAGTATAAATTTATTACCATTCTTTTCAATCAACTGCGAGCGGCTGTTCGATGGCGTGTATTGCTCAATGGCCCCTTTTATATTCATATTGGTGACGCCAAAGAATTTGCCAACCGCAACGGCTACCAATATGTTGGGAAGGTTGTAAGCGCCCACCAGTTGACTTTGTATATCTGGTATGTCGGCCCCCTTTGCCATGCTTACACTTAAGAAGGGCTCACTTTGTTTCACCGTGCCCTGTATATCGGCCGCGTCGGAAGTACCATATTTGATAACCGTAGGAATGCCGGCGCTCATGGTTTGCAGATAGTCATAATCCCACATCACAAAGGCGGTACCATTATGGGCGCGTAAATAATCATACAGCTCGCCCTTTCCCTGCCGAACCCCTTCAATGCTGCCAAACCCTTCGAGGTGAGCTTTGCCACAGTTGGTAATAATGCCATGGGTTGGCAATGTATATTCACAATAACTGGCAATTTCTTTCAGGTGATTGGCGCCCATTTCTATCACGGCCATTTCAGCGTCGTTTTGAACCGATAAAATGGTGAGCGGGATACCAATATGGTTATTCAGGTTGCCTTGGGTGGTGTATGTTTTATAGCCCGCCGAAAGAACAGTATATACCAATTCTTTGGTAGTGGTTTTACCGTTGCTGCCGGTGATGGCGATAAATGGTATGTTGAATTGCTGGCGGTGGTATTTGGCCAGTTGCTGCAGGGTGGTGAGCACATCCTCAACAACGATAATGCGGTCGTCGGGTGTAGCAGGCGCTTCATCAACCACTGCATATGCAGAGCCGGCTGCCAGCGCCGCCGGGGCAAATTCATTGCCGTTAAAGTTGGGTCCTTTTAATGCAAAAAACAGATCACCTTCTTTCAGTTTCCGGGTATCGGTTTGTACCGAAGGATATTGCCGGTAAATGTCGTAGAGTTGTTCAATGGTCATGGCGCAAATTTAAGGCAAAGTTGAAAAGTTGACGAGTTGAAAAGTTAACAGGTAAAGGCATTCACCACTCACTAACAAAAAAGCCACCCACTTTAGTGGATGGCCCTTTGTTAGAATTTGAAAAACCATTTATCGTTTTCTGGTATTTTGTCTTCTTGTGGGGTAATTGATACCGGTTTTACGGCCATTACCTTCAGGGCTACCCAGGCGGTCCATTGCGCAACGGAAACCTACTGTAGAACTTCCCTGATCTTCTTCCAGGTAACGACGTGTGCCAGGACTTAACCAGTAAGGACGGTCATTCCAGCTACCACCTTTAATTACCCGTGATTTATCGCTGATAAGTGTGCTAACACCATAACCGCGACCAGCTACCAGGTTTGCCTGAACATCTGTTGTACCATATGCTACACCAGTGATCATAGAGTCACCATCCATGTAGTTGATCACATTACCTTTTTGATAGTTACGGCGGTTTTTGCTTTCTTCATCAGTTACGAAAACCGTTTTAACACGGCCAACGCTGTCTTTTTCAAACTCACCATCTTTATTGCGATAAACATTCTCGTATTTGTTACCACGATATGGAGATACGTCATCGGCATCAGTGGGCGACAAAGGACGGTAAACGTCACCAGTCCACTCGCTTACGTTACCTGACATATTATATAAACCAAAAGAGTTAGGGAAGAACGAAGTTACCGGTGCAGTGTATACAGCGCGGTCGTTCAAACCACCGGCCACACCCATGTTATCACCGTTACCGCGTTTGAAGTTAGCCAGGAAGGTTCCCTGCCATGCGCCGCGGCGGCTGTCGCGTAATCCGTTTACATTTTGTGTCCAGGAGAATACCTGTTTGTTGGTGATCAACTCCTCACCACGTTTGCCTTCTTTGCGGCTTGGGTTCGGGTTTTGACCAACAAGACCCATCGCAGCATATTCCCACTCAGCTTCTGTTGGCAGACGATAGTTCGGTAACAGGATACCGTCTTCGAAAGTTACAGTAGTTCTTGGGGTACCGTTGGGGTTCTTTAAAGGGTTCTTTTTAGAACGAACCTGGTTGCCAGGAGTGGGCGTTGTTAAACCAAGCAGGTATGCTTTGGTATTGAACGACTCACCGCCCTGACCCTGAATATTTTTAACAGCGGTTTTGTTGATGAAACCTTTATCAAGCAAAGCTTTTTCGTTTACGCGGTCACTGCGCCATAAACAAAAGTCATGTGCCTGTCTCCAGGTTACACCTACAACCGGGTAGTAGTTATAAGATGGGTGGCGGAGGTAGTATTCTACCAAAGGCTCGTTGTAAGCGAGCTCACTGCGCCATACCAGGGTATCAGGTATAGCACCTGCTCTGATATCTTTGTATTCATCGCCATCGAACACATTATTTATCCAGTACAAATATTCACGATAGTGAATATTGGCTACCTCAGTGCGGTCGATGTAAAAGGAGTTTACAGTTTTACGGGTGGGGATGTTGTTCCAGTCGCCCATTACATCCTCTTCAGTGGCGCCCATGGTAAAGGTACCACCCTGAACAAACACCAGTCCGGGACCGGTACGTTGTTCTTTTTCACGGGATACCTGGTATCCACCCATGTTTTTATCATTGTAATTCCAACCGGTAACGTCCGACTTTTCTTTCTTGTTGGACTTACAGGACGAAACTGCGGCTGCGCAGGATAGTACGATAAATAGGTTTTTCAAATTCATTTTGATGACTTTTTGCCTTTAGTTCAATTTGGTTAAACGCTATTACGAAGCAAATATTGTACGTCTTTTTAATTGCTTTTCCACAAAAATCATGGGGACGGCGAATATACCGGTTTTTAGTAAAACAACCTGTGTAACAAGCTGTTTCAGGTTCGTTAATTCGTCAAAACCCCATCGGTTTTCAACCGTGCCATCTTCATATTCAATAATTGAGCCGGGCATATAACGCAGTGGATTTTTTTTTATGCGCTACATGGTTACTCCGCATGTAAAATGAAGTATTTTTGACCGAATGTGCTTCAAACCTGTTATCCACCTTATGATGGCAGGCATATTTTTCCTGATTTATATGCCCGCACAATCCCAACGTATCTATACGGCCAATTCGGTATTGGCGATGGGTAACTGGCATAAAATAAGTATCGCCGCTCCCGGTATTTACAAGATCGACCTTCCTTTTCTCTCTTCACTGGGCATCAATACGGCTTCGCTTTCATCTTCTTCGGTAAGATTATTTGGCAACGGTGGGCAAATGCTGCCCGAAAAACCGGTTGACACAAAACCCGACGACCTTATTGAAAACGCTTTATGGATAGAAGATGGGGGGGATGGTCTGTTAAATGGTTCAGATTATTTACTTTTTTATGCACCTGGCGCCCATGCCTGGATAAAAGATTCTGCCAATAAAAGCTTTCATCATCAAAAGAATACATATTCCGACACATCGTATTATTACATCACGGTTGGTCAAAACGGAAAAAGAATAGCGACAATCAATTTGACCACGCCCCCCAACACAACGGTTACACAAGGCACCCGCAGTTGGTTTTATGAGTTGGATACCGTGAATTTCCTGAGCAGCGGCCGGCAATGGTATGGGGAGGAATTTTCGGGCAATGGCGGTAAAACGCTTAGCCGAACGTACACGGTGAATATGCCCAATATCCAGGCAGTGCCGGCAACCATTGTATCAAACTGCGTAGCCCGGTCATTTGGAACAAACAGCCGGTTTACTGTAAACATTAATAATCAGCAGGCTATGCAAATAGAAGTGCCTGCTACCGGTACCGGATCGTACGATGCCTTTGCCATGGCGACCCAATCAACGGCTACCTTCAGCACCGCCCAATCGCCGCTATCGGTTAGGTTCGATTATACAGCTGGCAGCGCCGGCAGCCAGGGCTGGCTCGACTGGTTTGAAGTACTGGCCAGGATTGACCTTTCTATGACCGGTAACAACCAATTGATGTTCCGCGATTGGAACAGTGTTGGCCCCGGTAAAGTGGGCAGCTTTATTATAAAAAATGCCCCGGCCGACATACAGGTTTGGGATGTCACCAATTCGCAGGAACCTGTTCGTATGCAAGGTGTTATGAACGGCAGTGAGTGGCGTTTTGTAAACGAGTGCAGCCGCCTGCATGAATACATTGCGTTCAGTAACACCGGCTTTTTAACCCCCGTAAAAGTGGGGGCTGTGCCCAATCAGAATTTGCATGGCAGCGCCATGCCGCAGTATATCATTATTACCCATCCCGATCTGCTGGGTCAGGCGCAACGGCTGGCCCAATACCATCAACAACGCGACAACCTTGCCAGCCTGGTGGCTACGGTAAACCAGGTCTATAATGAATTTTCTTCCGGTTCTCCCGATCCTACTGCCTTACGGGACTTTGTAAAAATGTTTTATGACCGCGCCGGCGGCGATTCATCCAAAGCGCCTAAATACCTGCTGCTTTTCGGTGATGCGTCATTCGATTACAGGGCCCGCATTTCAAACAATACCAACCTGGTTCCGGCCTGGGAAAGCCCGGTTTCGCTGGACCCCTTATCAACCTATACCTCCGACGATTATTTTGGATTGCTGGGTGATAATGATGACATCAATGGTACCGGCACTTACCTGCTCGACATTGGAATTGGCAGAATACCGGCAAAAAATGAACGGGAAGCACAGGCTATTGTAGATAAGATCGTTGCCTATAACGATGCAAAAAGCCTGGGGCCCTGGCGTAACGAATGCACCTTTGTGGCCGATGATGAGGACAACAACCTGCATGTGCAGGATGCCGAATTAATGACGCAGGCTGTAACGGCAGCAGCTCCCCAGGAGAACATGGATAAAATTTACCTCGATGCCTTTAAGCAGGAAAGCAGTTCGGCCGGCAGCCGGTACCCGGCAGTAAACCTGGCCATCAATAATAAAATTTTCAGCGGCACCCTGGTGTGGAACTATACGGGGCATGGCGGATATCGCCGCCTGGCAGAAGAAGTAGTGCTTGACCAGGACATCATCAATGCGTTCAACAATCCGCAAAAGCTGCCCTTATTTATAACGGCCACCTGCGATGTGGCGCCTTACGATAATCCGCTGGTAAGCTCTATTGGCGAAAACCTCTTGTTGCGCGAAAAAACAGGGGCCATTGCGCTCATGACCACTACCCGGCTGGTTTTTGCATTCAGTAACCGGATCATGAATGAGAATTACCTGAAAACTGCCTTTCAAAAAAAGCCGGATAGCAGTTACCGGAGCCTGGGCGAAGCCGTGCGCCAGGCCAAGAATGTCACCTATAACTTTTTGGGCGATGTGATCAATAACCGCAAATTCACCTTGCTGGGCGACCCGGCTTTAACCATCGCTTTCCCGGGTTATAAAGTGACCACCACCGCCATAAACGGACAGGCAGTAAGCGGCACGCCCGATACGTTAAAAGCTTTATCGGAATATACGATCAGCGGAACCGTGCAGGACAACGCCGGAAATATCCTCAACGATTTTAATGGCACTATTTACCCCTCCATTTTTGATAAAGTACAAACGATAAACACCCTGGGCAACGATGCCGGCAGCCTGGCTGTGCCAATTCAGGTGCAAAAAAATATTCTGTTTAAAGGAAAGGCTACCGTAAATAGCGGCCGGTTTTCATTCAGTTTTATTGTGCCGAAAGACATCAGCTACCAGTTTGGTAATGGTAAGATCAGTTATTATGCCGATAATGGCAGTAAAGACGGCAATGGGGTGTTGACAAATATTATCATCGGTGGTTCAGGAAATAGCATAAGCGACCCCCTCGGTCCGAGTATTAAAGCGTATTTAAATGACGAGAAGTTTGTGAATGGCAGCATTACCAACGACCGGCCCGTGTTATTGGTTAAGTTGGCCGATTCTTCCGGCATTAATATCCTGGGTACGGGTATAGGGCACGACCTGGTTGCAATACTTGATAATGATCAAAAAAACGAATATGTGTTGAATGAGTTTTATGAGAGTGATCTGAACAATTACCGGCAGGGGACCGTGCGATTTCAATTGCCGGTTTTGGCGCCCGGAATGCATACTTTGACCATAAAAGCCTGGGATGTAGCCAATAATTCAGGGGAGGCCACCCTCGATTTCAGGGTGGTTAATGAACCCAATTTTGCATTGGATCATGTATTGAATTACCCGAATCCGTTTACCACGAATACCACCTTCTGGTTTGAGCATAACAGGCCTGGTGAAGAGTTACTTATACGGATTCAGGTATATACGATTACAGGAAAGCTGGTAAAAAATATTAACAAAACAATATTTTCCCCCGGAAACCGTTCGAGTGACGTGCAATGGAACGGCCGGGATGAATATGGTGATAAAATCGGCCGGGGTGTATATATTTACCGTTTGAGGGTACAAACTGCAGATGGTAAAGCAGCGGAAAAGCTCGAAAAGTTGTTTATATTATAATGTCCCATTTTTAGAAAATACTTATTTTAGCCAATCTATCGACAGGAAACTTTACCCAAATTTATTATTGTTCCGCATCAACAGGCTTTGATACAAAAGCAGGAGTAATCATTTATTCTATTAATATGTATTGAGAAAAACGTTGTAAGCGGTAAGATCCTTAAAGACAATTCAAAAAATGAAACGAAACATCTTAAAACTAACTGTAGGTATGTTCCTGTCGGTGGGTGCAATGTCCGTACAAGCGCAAACCAACCCGATTAATGTGGTAACAACCGCCGTACCTTTTTTGCGGATCTCTCCTGATGCCCGTGCCGGTGGTATGGGTGATGTAGGTGTTGCAACATCTGCTGATGCCAATGCGCCCATCTGGAACCTGGCAAAAGTACCTTTTGCTCAAAAGAATTTTAGCATTGGGATAACGTACACGCCCTGGTTAAAAGACCTTGGATTAAATGATGTGTATCTGTTGGCGGCTAGTGGTTATTATAAGCTCGATGAAGAATCTGCCCTGGGGGCCTCGATCCGCTATTTTAGCCTGGGTAATATCCAGTTTACGAATCAGAACGGTGGCGATGATGGCTCTGGCCGTCCCCGTGAATTTGGCATCGATGCCGGTTATACCCGTAAGTTATCTGACAAGATCGGTATCGGTCTCGCATTGCGTTATATTCGCTCAAACCTGGCTGGCAACCTTGCTACCAGCAGTACAACCTATAAACCAGGTTCTACAGTAGCCGGCGATATCTCCTTTTTCTATACCGGTCAGAGTGAAGCTGGCGAAGGCTGGAATGTGGGCGCTACCCTCACCAACCTGGGTGGAAAGATCGGTTATACGAACGATGCAACCCAGAAGGATTATATCCCTGCCAATTTAAGCCTGGGTACAACATATACTAAAGTAATGGATGAAGAAAATAAATTAACTTTTGGTTTGGATGTGCATAAACTGCTGGTGCCTACGCCACCCATCTTTGTTAGTAGCGATGATACTGCGACCTACAACGCCCAGGTAGCGGAATACAGAAGCAAATCGACTGTGAGCAGTTGGTTCAGTTCATTTGGCGATGCGCCAGGTGGATTCAAAGAAGAACTGAAAGAATTCCAGATATCACTGGGTGCAGAGTATAATTATAATGAACAGTTCTTTTTCCGCGCCGGTTATTTTTATGAAAATAAAGACAAAGGCAACCGTAAATATTTTACGGTTGGTTTAGGAGTTAAATACAATGTGTTTGGTTTGAATTTTTCTTACCTCGTACCTTCAGGTTCAGGTGTTAACCGCAACCCATTGTCCAACACCCTGCGTTTCGGGTTGATCTTCGACCTGGATGATATTGGAGCAGAATAAGCTAATGAGCTAATTAGCTAATGTGCTAATAGAATTGAATATATTTGAAGCGCCCTGCGTAGCAGGGCGCTTTTTTATTATTAGCACATTATCAAATTAGCATATTATGCGTATCGGTTTCGGTGTCGATTTTCACCAGTTAACAGAAGGCAGGGATCTATGGATTGGCGGCGTTAAAATTCCCCACCATAAAGGCGCGCTGGGGCATAGCGATGCAGATGTATTATTACATGCCATTTGCGATGCCTTGTTAGGCGCCCTGGCATTGGGCGATATCGGTATGCATTTCCCCAATACCGACGCAGCGTATAAAGACATTGACAGTAAAATACTGTTACAGAAAAGTTATGAATTGATAAAAGCCAGAAACTACCGGGTGATCAATGTAGATTCGTCTATTTGCCTGGAAGCGCCCAAGATCAAAAAGTATTCCGATCAAATGCGTAGTGTGATAGCCGGTATTCTGGAAGTTACCCGGGAGGATGTGTCTGTAAAGGCCACTACTACCGAGCAAATGGGGTTTGTTGGCCGTGAAGAAGGGTTGGTAGCATATGCGACGGTGCTTTTAGAAAAGGTACAAGACTAAATATTAAAGGCACAAGCGCTTACATTCGGACAGTGATTACGAATTTTAACATCTTGAACCTTGAGCCCTGGTTCTTGTGCCTTGTTAATCTTATTTTTGCGCATGTCAAAAGTTAAAGTCAGGATCATCAATCAGTCAAATAATCCGTTGCCTGAATATGCAACAGATGATGCAGCCGGTATGGATATACGCGCATTTATGGATGCGCCGATCACATTAAATTCCCTGGAACGGTTTTTAGTACCTACCGGATTGTTTATTGAGCTGCCCAAAGGGTACGAAGCGCAAATACGTCCCCGCAGCGGCCTGGCCATCAAGCAGGGACTTACCTGTTTAAACAGCCCCGGCACAATAGATGCCGATTACCGCGGCGAAATAAAGGTCATTCTGATAAACTTGTCACAGGAACCACAAACCATTCACCCCGGCGATCGGATTGCCCAAATGGTTGTACACGAAGTAGAACGTGTAAAATGGAAACCCGTTAAATCAATTTCGGTAACTAAACGCCACGATGGCGGATTTGGTCATACCGGTAAATCGTAATGCATGAAGTATTTTTTCGGCATATGTATAATCGCACTGGTAATGATTGCTTCCAGTTGCAGATCAACAAAAACTATTCAAACGGCTATTGCTAAAAAGGATACAACCGTGGTGATACCCGTTGTGGATCACGGCGCGGCTGACTCCCTGCTGTATATAAAAAAAGTTTGGGATACCATTCGTAAAAATACCATTGGATATCAAACTTTCTCAGCAAAAATAAAAGTGGATTTTGAAGGCAGTGATGGAAAAAAGAATCCACCCTTCAATGCTTTTGTGCGAATGAAAAAAGACAGCATAATATGGGTTAATATCAATGCTGCCCTGGGTTTTGATGCCTTCCGGGTACTGATTACACCCGATAGTGTGAAAGTTATTAATAAGCTCAACAGGACCGTACAGTTGCGATCGGTAGGATACCTGCAGGAGGTAACAAAAATTCCAATGACCTTTTCCGACCTGCAAAACCTGCTTGTTGGCAATCCCATTTTTCTCGACAGCAATATCAATTCATATAAAAAAGATGATAAAACCATTTCACTCATCAGCCTGGGAATTTTGTTCAAACACCTGCTCACTGTAAATAAAGATGACTTTACTTTGCAAAATAGCAAGCTCGATGATGTGGATGCCATCCGGGCCCGGACCGCTTACCTTTCTTATGGTGACTATCAGTCGAAAAATGGTTATCATTTTTCAACGCATCGTAAAATTACGGTATCGGAAAAATCCAAGCTCGATATAGAAATGGAGTTCAAGCAATTTGATTTTAACGTTGATTTAAGCTTTCCATTTACGATTCCGAAAAATTATAAACGTCAATAAGCGTTATAGAATATATTACATCCAACCCTGTGTAGCTAACCGCGATTGATAATAACCCTGCCGATCTGTTAACACTTTAAAAATTTTTCAGTATGCTGAAAATGATGCTTACCGGTTTCCTGGCTATGTCAGTTTCGGTAGCCCTGTTTGCACAACAACAACAGCCTGGCAACAGTGAAGATCTGAAAAGAAAGCAGGCTGAAATTCAGCGCGAAATAGATGATTTGAGAAGTACGCTGAAGGATACCAAAAAGAATACAAAAGCCGGGTTATTGCAACTCTCTATGGTACAAAAGAAGCTTCGCTTACGGGAGCAGGCCATCGGCAACATCAGTCAGCAAATAAATTTAATCGAAGGCACTATTGGGAAGTCGAGAAATGAAATTGGGCGATTGAAGGGTGAGCTCGATACCCTGAAACAGCATTACGCAAAAAGCATTGTATATGCGTATAAAAATCGCAGCAACTACGATTTTTTAAACTTCATATTTTCAGCGGCCAGTTTTAATGATGCTTTGCGGCGGGTGCAATATCTGCGGGCTTATCGCCTGTACCGCGAAGAGCAGGCATCTACCATAAAGAACACGCAGGTATTGTTACAAGGCAAAATTGCGGGGCTCGAAAGCTCGCGGAAAGAAAAAGACGCTGTGCTGCAAAAGCAGGAAAAACAAAAAGTAGAACTGGAAGGAGAGAAAAGGGAAAAAAATGAGATCCTGAGCAAACTCAAAGCCCGGGAAAAAGAAATATCCAAAGAGCTTACGTCCAAACAAAAGGCGGATCTGAAATTAAAGAATGCCATCCGGGCCGCCATCGACCGCGAAATAAAGATTGCCCGGGACAAAGCACTGGCTGAAGCAAGAGCCCGTGAAGCGGCAGAAGCAGCAGAAAATGCCAAAAAAACTGCTGCCGCGGAGGCAGCCAGGAAAGCGGCAGAAAAGGAAAGAGCAGCCAACGCCGCCACTTCGCCAGCTACCACGCCAGCCACAACCGCTCCTGTTGCAAGGGTTGAACCCAAAAAGGAAGCACCCAAAAAGCCAGTTGAAAGTGTACTTGAATCAACACCCGAAGGTTTTCGGATAAGCGGCAGTTTTGAAAGTAACAAAGGCCGTTTACCATGGCCTATAGAAAAGGGCAATGTGAAGATCCACTTTGGCACCTATTCAATTGAAGGCACCAAACTGCGTGGTAATAATCCTGGTATTACCCTGGCTACCGAACCCGGCGCCGTGGTAAGAGCGGTGTTTGAAGGCGAAGTATCGCGCATCTTTGATATTGATGGAAACTGGAGCGTGCTCATTCGACATGGTAAATACTTTACAGTATATAGTAACCTGGCTTCAGTTAGCGTAGCAAAAGATCAGAAAGTTTCCAGCGGCGCCATGTTGGGCCGGGCAGCTGCCAATGACGACGGCAATGGTGAAATTGAATTTCTGCTGATGCAGGAAAACAGGAACCTGGATCCCGAAAGCTGGATACGCAGGAAGTAGTTGATCGATTAACAGGTAAAAAGTTGTTAAGATAATTAGTAGTTGGGTTAATAAGTTTACAGGTTGATGCGTTATAGCCTGGGAAGTCCGGAAGAAGGTTCTGAATGGATGGAACATCTCCCGGGCTTTCTTTTTGTACCCCATGTTCAATGATAAAAATAGCCCCCTATGCTAAAATTAATGGCCGCCTGTTTTCTGACCCTGGTAATTGCCATTGCCCTGCCTGCCCAGCAACCCGCTGGCAGTGAAGACTTAAAACAAAAACAAGCGGAGATCCAACGTGAAATTGATGAACTGAAGAATACCCTCAAAGATTCAAAACATCTTACTCACGCTGGCATTAGGCAATTGGAAATGGTAAAGGAGAAACTCCGGTTACGTCAGAAGGCCATCAGTAACATCAATCACCAGATGAAATTACTGGAAGGGAATATTGGTAAATCGAAAAGTGAGATTGACAGTTTAAAAGACCGGCTCGATACCCTGAAAGCACAATATGCCCGGAATATTGTATATACCTATAAACTCCGTAGCAACAACGAATACCTGAGCTTTATTTTTTCGGCTTCCTCTTTTAATGATGCATTACGGCGAATACATTACTTCCGCACCTATCATCAATATTGCGAAGACCAGGCGGTTTTAATAAAGAACACGCAATTGTTATTGGCAGGAAAGATAAACGGGCTGGAAATGACGCGCAAAGAAAAGGACGCCATCATACAAAAACAGGAAAAGCAAAAACAGGAACTGGAGGAAGAGAAAAAAGAGAAAAATGCAGTGGTAAAAACGTTGAAAAGCCGGGAGAAAGAATTAACAAAAGAATTGACGGCCAAAAAGAAAGCCGATCAGAAATTGGGTTTGGCTATTCAGAGCGCCATAGCTAAGACCACAAAAGAAGAAAAGAAAATTGTTTTTAGGACCACGCCGGAAGGAATACGCATCAGCGGTAGTTTTAAAAGTAATAAAGGCCGGTTACCCTGGCCCGTTGACAAAACACAGATCAAACTTCATTTTGGGCCTAATCGCATACCCGAAGTTGATGTTATCATTAATAATCCCGGTTTAACTTTAGAGACCGAGCCGGGCGCTGCGGTAAAAGCTATTTTTGAAGGAGATGTAACATCGGTGTTTAGTATAGAAGATAGCTGGTCTGTGATGGTAAGGCATGGAGAGTACTTCACCGTATATAGCAACCTGAAGTCGTTAAGTGTATCGAAAAATCAAAAAGTAACTGCGGGCCAGGTGCTGGGTACCGCCGCTACCAACGACGATGGTAATGGTGAAATTGATTTTATTATGATGCAGGAAAAGACGAAAATGGACCCTGAGAAGTGGATCAGGAAGCGATAAGTTCCAGATGGTATCAAGGTATGCCATCCGCTACAGAGGGGATGGCATACCTCAGGCTTTACACCCTGTTATTAATGTTTTGTAAAAAACGATTGTAGAGCGCCTCATATCGCGGCACGATGGTTTCAATGTCGTACAACCGGGCATGCGCAGCGGCTTTTGCTTTAAAGCGATCTAATTTCTTTTCATCTGATAACAATTCAATAGCCCGCATACTCATGGTATTAACATCGCCTACATCGGCCATGTAACCTGTTTCACCTTCTATATTTACCTCAGGCAAACCACCGGCATTACTTGAGATCACCGGCACACCGGCAGCCATTGCTTCCAGCGCAGCCAATCCAAAACTTTCATAATCGGATGGTAATATAAACAGATCGGAAATAGCCAGCACTTCTTCTATCTGCTCCTGCCGGCCTACAAAACGGGTTTCATCATATACGCCCAGCTCACGTGCTAAACTTTCTGCCGCCGGACGTTCGGGCCCATCGCCAACAAACAACAGCTTGCTGGGTACTTTTTTATTGATCTCCGCAAAGACGCGAACCACATCAGTCACCCTTTTCAGCTTACGGAAGTTAGATGCATGCAGCACTACCTTTTCATTGTGTGGCGCAATTACGCGGCGGAAGGCATCGATGGGTTTTTTACGAAAGCGCTTAACATCAACAAAGTTCTGGATAACCTTGATCTCTTTTTCGATCTTGAAATTGCGATAGGTTTCATCGCGCAGGTTTTGCGATACGGCGGTAATGGCATCGCTTTCATTGATGGAAAAAGTAACTACCGGGGAAAAGGTTTTATCTTTTCCTACCAGGGTAATATCAGTACCGTGCAGGGTAGTTATAACCGGAATGATCTTGCCCTGTTTCTCCAGTATTTTTTTTGCCATATAGGCGGCCGACGCATGGGGGATGGCATAATGCACATGTAACAGGTCGATATTATTATTCGTAATAACATCTACCATGGTGCTGGCTAAAGCCGTTTCGTAGGGCGGATAATCAAACAACGGATAGGTGGGCACCCGCACCTCATGATAAAAAATGTTGGTATTAAACTCACTCAACCTCACGGGTTGCTGGTACGTAATAAAATGTACCTGGTGTCCTTTATCTGCCAGGGCCTTTCCTAATTCCGTTGCCAAAACGCCGCTTCCGCCAAACGTAGGGTAGCAAACAATTCCAATGCGCATATAGCTGTCTATATTAAGTGTGTGAAGGTAATTTAAAACAGCCAATAATGCCCAAGGGATCATTTTGACTATTTTAGCGTAAAATAACGCACATGAGATTTAAATTGTTTACGCTATTGTTAACAATTCTTTCCCTCTCCGGCTATGCTCAAAATGAAGATTCGTTAAAAATACGGGCCATCGCCAATGAAATTCTGCTCCATGGCAAAGCTTACGAAAATTTACGCATCCTTACCAAACAGGTGGGAGCCAGGCTTACCGGCTCGCCACAAACCTATAAAGCAGAGGCCTGGGGACAAAAAGCCCTGCAACAGGCCGGCGCCGATCATATAATATCGCAACCGTGCCTGGTGCCGCATTGGATACGCGGGGGTAAAGATGAAGCCTGGATCGCTTTGCCTGGTAAAAAGAATCAACCGCTCGATGTGCTGGCGCTGGGTAATTCAATGGGCACCGGACCTAAAGGCATTCAGGCGCCGGTAATGCTGCTCAATTCATTTGAAGAACTGGAACAGAAAAAAGAAGCGGTAAAAGGTAAGATCGTTTTCTATAATTATAAGTTTAACGATTCATATGTAAAAACTTTTGAAGCCTATCGCGATGCGGTAGGATACCGGGGGCAGGGACCCAGCCAGGCTGCGAAATATGGCGCCGTGGCGGTTTTGATCCGTTCTATGAGTCATGCGGCCGATAACAATCCGCATACCGGTTCAACCCGTTACAACGATTCTTTTCCCAAAATACCTGCTGTTGCTATGGGGTTACACGATGCCGACCGGCTGGCTGCCTTACTGGAAAAAGAACCGGCGTCCATTTTCTTAAAAACAAATGGCAAAATGCTACCCGATACGGTAGCGCATAATATCATTGGAGAGATCATTGGCAGTGAGTTTCCCGAAGAGGTCATTACCGTAGGCGGTCACCTCGATTCGTGGGACCCGGCCGAAGGAGCGCATGACGATGGCAGTGGCTGTGTGCAGTCGATTGAAGTAATACGGGTATTGAAAGCCATTGGATATAAACCGCGCCGTACGATACGCGCTGTATTATTTGCCAATGAAGAAAACGGGTTACGGGGTGGTGCCAAGTATGCCGAAGAAGCCCGTACAAAAAAAGAGAAACATATTTTTGCGCTGGAAAGCGATGAGGGTGGATTTACGCCACGTGGATTTGGGGTAACCATGTCGCAGGAACTATTGAATAAACTACGCAGCTGGTTGCCTTTGCTAACGCCATATGGCATCAGTGAGATCAATCATGGCGGTGGTGGCAGTGATATTGGTCCGTTAAACCGGGATCTGGGAACACCGCTGGCCGGTTTACAACCCGATTCGCAACGTTATTTTGATATTCATCATGCCCGTAGCGATGTGTTTGAATCGGTCAATAAGCGGGAGTTGGAACTGGGCGCTGTTTCTATGGCGGCATTGATATATCTTGTGGATAAATACGGATTATAATATGCTTAAGCCTAAACCAATATAATGAGAAAGATATTCTTAATCGTTACTGCTATACTTTTATCAGGAGCAGGAATAATTATTTACTGGAAATATTTTTATGTATTCGGAGAAGGCGTGAAGTCGGGCCATTTGAATTATGTGGTTAAGAAGGGTGATGTATTCAAAACCTATGAGGGCAAGCTGATCCAGGAAGGCATCCGGTCACGGACAGCCGGTAGCATACAATCGTATGAATTTGAGTTTTCCGTAGTCAATAAAGGGATAGCAGAAAAGCTAATGGCCAATAGCGGCAAGTGGTTCGATCTGCATTACCGGGAATTCCATAACGTAGTTCCCTGGCGCGGCAATACCACCTATATTGTTGATAGTGTTCTTTCGATGAAAGAAGACAGATAAACTCAACTCGCCAGCAAACAAAAAATGGTTGGTCGTTTATGCAAATCAGGAATTTGCTTTTTCCACTCTGCGAGCGTTTTGGTGTGAATGTATTCGGTAGCGGCGGTAATATCAGTGGCTATGCACAACCTGGTAGCTGGTCTGCACGCCTTTATGAGTGCTTCAAGCAACTGAATATTGCGGTAGGGTGTTTCAATAAATAGCTGCGTGCAGTTCTTTCTCAACGACTCTGCTTCCAGGTCTTTTATGGTTTTGATGCGTTCGGCGTTATCTATAGGCAAATAACCAACAAACTGAAATTGTTGTCCGTTCATACCACTGGCCATTAAGGCCAGTAAAATACTGCTGGGACCTACCAATGGTTTTACCGTAGCGCCGGCTACATGGGCAGCTTCTGTTAATAGCTGACCTGGATCAGCCACGCCCGGACAACCGGCCTCGCTGATAATGCCAATGGCCTTGTTTAGCCGTAAATAATGATTGAAGGCGTTAAGCGTGGTAAGGTTATTTGTTTTGTCTATAAGCACCCATTTATAATTATCAATAACCATTTCTTTCCAGATGCTTTTTAAATAACGGCGGGCGGTACGTTCGTTCTCTACAAAAAATACCTCGCATTGGCCAACCGCATCCCGTATATATGCAGGAATGGTTGCTGTTGCCGTTTCATCCAATACAGAGGGAATAAGATATATAATGCTTGTTGAAGTCAAAGTATCGGTTTGTGTTTTTTTGTTTGTCGTTTGTTGTTTGTTGTTGCTACGCGGGAAGTCCCTGTATTTACTTTTTCATTTCTCTGTTCTTCATTCCTCATTCTTCATTTCACATTATTCTATTCCCACCTTATCATCGCGGTGATACAGGCTAATGGTAGCGGCCACTACAGCATAGGCCGGCGCCAGTACCCAGCCTAACAGGGGTACTACATGCATCAGGTAGAATACCATGCCATTGCCAATGGCCAGCCCTTTGTGTTTACCAATAAATGATATGCTTTCAGAAGGTGACAGGCGATGGCGTTCGCAACTGTAATCGAGCATGGAAAAGCCATAATAATAGCATTCTACCATTAACGTGGTTACCGGAACTACCCAGCCCACGACCGGGATAAAAGAAAGTATCAGTAATGAAATGGTATAAACCGATTGCCATAATGTATTACGCAACGCCAGTTTTATACCACGCGCAATATCTGCCAGCAGTTGTTTAAAGTTGAATGGATAATCTTTTCCTTCCATGATCGATTCAGTTTTTTCACTCAGGTAAGCAAAAACCGGTGAACCTATAATGAGGAAAATATATTTGAACAGGGAAAAGTAAAACAACATCATGATCAGGCGCACCATAATTTCGCCCATTACCAATAAAAAGCTTAGGATAGGATTGTGTTGCTTGTTTATCCACTTGTCGATACCAAGCCAGTGGTTAAAAGTGGTAACAATATAGTTGGAGGATATCGCGAAGAATATCATACCTGCTACAAACAACAGTGTATAAATAATTCCCGGCACTATGATCCATTTCCAAAGCCGGTGCTCCCTTATAAAGCGATGTGCCCTGGCATATGACTGAATGGCTGTAACGATTTCTTTCAGCAAGTTTTATAAATTTGAATTTTCCGTATACTATTGATGGGCGGGGTCAAACTTAGTAAATATTTCAATTAGGGCATTGAATGAATCTGTAATCACAGAATTTTGATTATAATAGCTATTTAATTGGTGCATAAAAAAGTGGATATACAAGATATTGGAGAAATATTGCCAATAATTATTGCCGATGAAAAAATTAGATACCGGTTTCTATAATCGTGCCGATGTGGTGAAGATAGCGAAAGAATTGATCGGCAAAGTACTTGTTACCCAATTTGGGGAAGTTATAACGTCGGGTCGTATTGTGGAAACCGAAGCATATGCAGGCCCCATCGACAGGGCTTCTCATGCTTTTGGCGGCAGAAGGACCAACAGAACGGAAGTCATGTATCAGCCAGGCGGTACGGCGTATGTATACCTCTGCTATGGCATTCATCATTTGTTTAATGTGGTCACCAATCAAAAAGATATTCCCCATGCTATATTGATACGGGCTATTGATCCTTTACAGGGTATCCATGCGATGCTGACGCGAACCGGCAAAAAAAGCGCGGACTACACCCTCACCAAAGGGCCGGGCAATGTATCGAAAGCATTGGGCATTCATACCGGTCATACTGGTTTGAGTTTGTTGCATAATGAAATTTATATTGGTTCGGATGATTTTGCCGCTGCTAAAAAAGATATTCTTGCCACGCCGCGTATTGGGGTTGATTATGCGGGGGAAGATGCGAAATTGCCATACCGTTTTATTTTGAAGGACAATCCATATGTTAGCGGAAAAAAAATAAATCATTTATCATCTCTATAAATCAATCTGGCCAACCCTCATTCATGGGAGTATTTTCCTGAAGAAAGGAATTAACTCTTTCGCTAAAACTTCATGATCTTCTACACTGGGATGCCCGGTGCAACCTTTTGCCTGCATGGGTTTGAAAAAATACAGGGCTATCGGTTTGGAGGAAGGGGATAATGCATCTGATTTTTCTTTTACAACGGTCAAACAATTCTGCAACAGGGAACGATTGCGATCATGGAGCATGGCGCTGCTGAGCAATGCGATTTGGGCTGTGGGATATTTTGTTTTTACCAACTGCACAAATTGAATGTATTGTTGCACAAAGGTGGCGCTGTCAAAGGGCAGCCTGGGTGTAACGCCATCGCCATTACTGAAATCATTAGTGCCCAGGGCAATACTTACTACTTGTGGCGTATAGGTCGAAAAATTCCAGGGTTGCTGTGACGCTATTTGGAAATCTGCTTTTTCATATACCTGCGGCATGGTAGGCCCATCGCTGTTCCAGTTGCGATAAATGCCAATGCCACTGACACTACTCATGATATAATTAACCTTTAATGCCCGCGCTACCCGGGGACCATAAGCCATATAGGCATTGTGCTGATCGTGATACACCCCGGTACCACAAGGCACTTCAGAAGCATCTGCTGCTGCGCCACAGGTGATGCTGTTACCAATAAATTCAATCAGCGGTGCTGTAGTGCGTTGAAGGGCTTTAATGTTTTGAGCGCTCACGGAATGAATGATGACGCCCGCATATGGTTCGGTGGCTTTGTAGATCCAAATGATATGCTTACCTGTAGATGGAGCATTGATTACCAGCGGTGCTTTGGTAGCCGAATCTATTCGTACCCGTTTCTGGTATACGCCATCCAGCTCGTATTGCAGGTAATTATGGTGCAGCCACGATGGCAAAGACGCCTGTATGCTGAAGGTTGTTCCTTCAAAACTAAAACCAACCTGACAGGCAGAACTTATGAGTTCCAGGTTATGTTGTTCATTGATAATGCTGCGACCGAAAGGCTGGAAGGCGGTAGCCGGTAAGGAAGAAACGGGTGCTGTACCTTGTTTCGTTGCAAAACAGCCGGCGCATAAAATATAAAAGGCTATTACGGTAAGACGGAATATTTTAGTTGGCATCACTGTCATATGCCGTCAAAAATATTTTATTTACGGGCATACACGTGATACTATTTTATCTATTGACTGTGTTTTTTAGTAGTTGCATAGCGATACAACCCCTGAAAGGAGCGTCGCAAGGTCTGTTGATAGTAGTACTGAGACTAAGTACAAAAAGTAATTAAAAATGCGGACAGGGAATTCCTTTATTCCCCGGTGGCTGTTTGATAAAGATGAGGGATATTTCCATACCGCCCCGGCTTTGGGAAGCCGCTTTCAGGCTGCTGATATTCACATCGTAGGAAGCACCCAGTCTGAAACCACCAAACTCCAGGCCCAGGTACGGTATAAGCGCATCGTTTACATTATTAAAACGAGTCCATACACCTGCGTAAAAGTTGGTCGGATTTTCTTCATTATCGTTCATATTAAACCCAACAGCGCCACCTGCTACAATATTCGTAGCCCCGGCCTGCCGGCTGAATAATGAACTTACGTATACCGTGCGGGTATTATTGGCCAGTGGAAGCGCTCCACCGGCGTGCACGGTTACCCGCGGATTCAATGTATAAAAGATATCACCGGTAAACGATTCTTTGGGTTTATTGAGGTGATAGCCCGATACGCCAAGATAATAATTGTTATATCCATCGGTAGAACCATTGAACAGGGCGCCTACCGAAAGGTCGAAATAGCTGAGGTTGATCTGACGGTCGTTTACGGTTTCACCGCTGGGATTGGTCCAACCGCCAAACTGGTCAAGCTCATCTTCAAAATTGAGCTTGGTGCCATCGAGGCGTTTGGTGTTATACGTGCCCTGAAAACCAAATCCGATAGAGTTCAGTCCATCTTCATCTATCCCTTTATGGTAGCTGGTGGAAACGGAGATCAGGTTAGTGGATAGTATACCGTTAGCAGTTTTATCTGTCATTGCCAGCACGCCAACACCCCAGGTATCAATTTCGGAGATACGACTGCGTAAAATAGGGGCGTCAAACGATAAAGTGGAAGTTACAAATGCCTTACTGATTGCGGGCCATTGATCCCGGTAATTGCCAGCTATGCGGAAATCGCCATTGAATTTACCGGTCAAAGCAGGGTTCAGTGTAAGGGGTGAAACAAAAAACTGTGAAAAGTTAGGGTCTTGAGCCGAGGCTGTTTTCAGCAGGGAGCAAGTTAGTATCGCAATATAAAATTTCCTCATCCGCATAGGTTTCGAGTCTAATAACAAAATACGAAAAAAAACGACAAGTCTTAGCTTTAAACGGTTTAATCGGGTATTAAATTTTCACGCTGTTTGCATTTGCACAAAAAAAGAAATATCTAAAGTATACTTTGTTTTAACTGAAAGGGTTGGTTACACTTTTTTTTTCTTTACATCTGCACTTTGGTACCGAAAGCAAGGTCGCCGGCATCTCCCAAACCGGGAACAATATATCCTTTGGCTGTTAGTTCTTCGTCAATATCGCCGCACCAGATCTTTACCTTTGGTTCGCTTCGTTGCACATATTCGATGCCTACCGAGCAGGCAATGGCGGCTACCACGTGTATTTCACGCGGGTGACCTTCATCGCGCAAATACTGGATGGTTTTTACCAGGGAAGATCCAGTCGCCAGCATGGGGTCTGAAATGATGACCACCCTGTTTTCTAGCTCGGGACAGGAAATATAATCGAGGCTTATCTCAAAGCTGCCGTCAAGCTTGTGTTTGCGGTAAGCTGAAATAAACGCATTATCGGCTTTGTCAAAGTAATTCAGCAATCCCTGGTGCAGCGGCAACCCCGCCCGCAGGATGGTGGCCAGTACCGGTTGTTCTTTCAGCACTTTGCATTGCGAAATACCCAGTGGGGTTTGTACTTCTTTTTCTTCATATACCAGGTGGCGGCTGATCTCATAAGCGGCTATTTCACCAATACGTTCCAGGTTCCGGCGGAAACGCATGCGATCCGACTGAATTTGAACATCCCGGATCTCACTGATCCACTCACAAATCAGGGAGCATTCTTTGCTAAGGTTAATAACCATTGATAAGAGTTTTGGATTTTGGGTGGCGATATATGAAATTTGACGGGCAAATCTATTCTAAATATTCTTTTTTAATACCAGAAATCTACCAACTGTTATGATATATCGGGCAATAGGCATTATGAGCGGAAGTTCACTCGACGGATTGGACATTGCTTTTGTTGAGTTTCACGAAAGTTCAGGAAAATGGCAGTACGAAATAAAAGCGGCTGATTGTTACCCGTACACTGGGGAATGGGAGAAAAAGCTACGGGGTGCCATTCAGCTTAAAGCGCTGGATTATCAGCTTTTACATACCGAATACGGTCATTACATAGGCTCGCAGGTGAATGCGTTCATTGCTCAGCATAACCTGCAATATCAGGTACAGCTGATTGCATCACACGGGCACACCACCTTTCACGCCCCGGCCCAGAAAATGACCGGCCAGTTAGGCGATGGGGCTGCTATAGCCGCTGTTACCGGAATTAATGTGGTGAGCGACCTTCGGGCCATGGATATTGCCCTGGGCGGCCAGGGCGCCCCTATAGTACCCATCGGCGAAAAATTCCTCCTGGGCGACTATACATTTTTCCTGAACCTGGGTGGGATCGCCAATATTTCATACAATCATCCCGATAAATACATTGCTTTCGATGTTTGTCCGGCCAACCGGGTGATGAATATGCTGTCGAATGATGTGGGAAAACCATATGATGACGGTGGGCAGATGGCCGCATCGGGAACTTTGCATGAGGGCCTCCTGAAAGTGTTGAATGAGCTGGAGTATTATAAATTGCCCTATCCCAAATCGCTGGCCAATGATTTTGGAACAGATGTTTTGTACCCCTTATTGGAAAGCAGCAACGTACCGGTTTTTGATGCGCTGCGGACCATGGTAGAACATATTGCCGTGCAGATAAGCGGAGCTGTTTTGCAGATGTTGAAAGAACAACCGCTTCCAACCGGAACCGCCCCGGCCGGGATGAAACTATTAGCTACCGGTGGTGGCGGCCATAACCGGTTTTTGATGGAACGGTTGCAGGCTGCCTTACAGCCGGCCGGAGTAGAACTGGTTGCGACCGATAAAAACCTTATTGATTATAAGGAAGCCCTCGTTATGGCCCTGATAGGCGTTTTGCGCTGGCGCGAAGAGAATAATGTACTGGCTTCGGTTACCGGCGCAGCCCGCAGCAGTATCGGCGGAGCAGTATGGATTGGGCAGGAAGCGTAGGTCAATGTGCTAATATGATAATCCGCTATAGCGGGACAAGTGTGATAATTAGCTAATTGAATACGAATTCAAAATATAATGTGTTGATGTTATGATTTGCTAATGGAAACACAGCAGGCTGTTTTTCGTGTAGCGTGAAGCGTGTGGCTTGCAGCATTTATTTGTCCCGACTTGTCGGGACGTTTTTTTTATTAGCACATTGGCACATTAGCAAATTATCACATTGTATTTCCTATATTTATTTCCGTAACGATCGTACCCCTGGAGCAAAAAACCTTATCATGAAAAAGTTAGTTACTTTATCCTTGTCACTCCTTTTTGTAGCTGCCGCTCTGCCGGCTTTGGCGCAACCTGCAGCCCGGGAAAAAAAATACTTCAAAATACTGGGAAAAACCTTCGACGAACAACAGGCCTATAACACCGTATGGTTTGTTGAACAACGCTGGCGTTTGGCGGGCAACAGGGGGTTTAATGAAAGCATTTACCACGTAGAAAAAATACTGCAGCAGGCTGGTTATAAAAAAGAAGACAATGACGAAGTAAAGGGAACGCTTACCTACCGCATTGAAAAACGGCCCATGAAACATGTTACCTGGGAGCCGGTGGATGCCAGTCTGTATATCGTTGGCGAAAAAGAGCCCTTACTGCAATTCAGGACCAATCGCAATATGATAGCCATGTATTCGGCTTCTACCCCCGCGGGGGGCGTTACAGCCGAGTTGGTGTACGTTGGCAAAGGTTCGCCAAAAGAATTTGAGGGAAAAGATGTAAAGGATAAAATTATAATGGGCGAGGGGGGAATTGGCGGTTTGTATGGCAATGCCATAAAGAATGGGGCCCTGGGTGCGCTGGCCTTTTCCATGCCGGGATATACGCAACCGGCGAAGCATACGAATTCCATCCAGTTCCAGGGTATTGGTTATACCGATTCTATACATCAGAAATGGGGCCTCCTGTTATCCTATGCCGCCAAAGAAAAACTGAAGGCGGCCCTGGCTAAGGGGCCGGTTTCTGTAAGGGTGGTGGTTAATACAAAGATATATACGTCGGAAGAGTTGACCCTGGTCGCTAACGTGCGGGGCAAAACGCATCCCGATGAACGGTTTGTATTCAGTGCGCACGTGCAGGAACCGGGCGCCAATGATAATGCCTCCGGTGTGGGTACACTGGCCGAAATGGCCCGAACAACGGCGGCGCTGGTGCAAAAAAGGAAGGTATTGCCCCGGCGTACCATCACTTTTTTGTGGGGCGATGAAATTGTTTCTACCCGTCGCTATATACAGGATGATAGCATCCGCGCAAAAGGCATTAAATGGGGATTGAGCCTTGATATGGTTGGTGAAGACATTCAGAAGACCGGTGGCACTTTCCTGATTGAAAAAATGCCCGATCCGTCGGCTATATGGACGCGTGGTAATGAGAAGCACAGTGAATGGGGAGGAAGCCCGTTAAAGGAATCAGATATGTTCCCGCATTATTTTAACGACCTGCTGTTAAACCGGTGTTTGTTTGAGGCCGCAAAAACAGGTTGGACGGTGCGCACCAACCCGTATGAAGGTGGCAGTGACCATACGCCCTTTTTAACGGCGGGCATTCCCGGTTTGCTGATGTGGCATTTTACAGATGTTTTTTATCATACCGATGCAGACAGGCTGGATATGGTGTCGCCAGTGGAAATGAAGCACGTCGCAAAATGTGCACTGGCAACGGCTTACCTGCTTACCACCGCTGATAATAAAACAGCCGTAGCACTTATCAATGAAATTACCCGAAATGCGTTACAACGGTTACAAACAGAATATGATCTCAGCAAAAAAGCCGTACAACAGGGAAGTGAAAAAGCGAAGGAACAACACATACTGGAAGTATGGAACAGCTGGTATATAAAGGCGTTATCTGCTGCTATAGATATTCCGACGGGAGGAGCCGGCAAACCAGTTCAGCTGGCAATAGAAAAAGGAAAACAACAAATACAACAGCAAACGGCCACGTATATTTCACAGTTATGAGACAGGGGTTAAAATAAAAACGTCCCACTAACAGCGGGACGCTTTCTAAATTCACTATTTGGTAGATTATAACTGGACGATGTTGCTTACTTGATCTTGTTCACAATTGTTTCTTCTACGTAAGTGTGGCTTCTGTTGATGGTATATACATCTGTAGAGTTGTTCTTTTTTGACTTAACTACTACATGCAAAGCTGCATCACCGAAATCTTCAGATTTCAACATGAACTTTTTAGTGATGTTAGCGCCTTTGAATTTATCAGTATATAATACGTTACCAGCATCATCACGGAAGGTTACGCTGATTTCATCATCTTCTGTATTGATCAGGTTCAATTGGAATACAGGTTGGTTTTCCATGTTTCCGATGAACTTCAATTCTGTTGTATGATTGGGTTTCCCTTCGTCATTTGCCAGGGTAACAGTTGAAAATCCTACAGTTAAAGCGATTAATGCGATAATAATGATTCCGTAATTCCTCATTGCCTTTTTCATAATTAAAAGTTTGTATATTAAGTATCAGTTTACGTTCTTACTGTATGGAGTGGCAATCGCGGAAGGCAGGCAATGCGTTTTGTGGAGTGAGCAACGTACTTTTACGAGAGTTACACCCTTTGGTGTTGTTTGTTGCTTTTCGTAATGCAAACATACAGCGGAGTAGATGCACCCTGAAATCAACAAAAGACTGATTTTAGTATGGGTAAGGCCCCAGTAAAAAGTTAAAACCCGCTGTGGTAGCGGGTTTTCGTATAAATAGCTCATGATGTCCAACCGTTTTTCACGTGAATTATTTGCCACAGAAAAGGGCTAAACTAACGGAAAAGCAGCCTGCCATTATTTTTTCTGGATCTTCATTTTCTTTTTTCCGGTACTGATAACATACATACCAGGTTGTAAATCACTGACATCTATTTTTATAGTGTTATTGATTGCAGGAGACGACAGGTACAAACGCTTTCCGTATATATCTGTAATCGCTACCTGTTCGCCCGCCACTACACCGGTTACCTTTATAAAAGAGGTAAATGGATTGGGATAGCATTTGATGGAGGTGATATCAGTTGCCTCAAAAGAAAGTACGGTTGAATACCTGACCTCGCCTGAAGCCGTCATCTTTTTTAACCGGTAGAACGATTTGCCGGGTAAAGGCCGGTTATCAATAAAAGTTAGCAAAGGCGAAATGGTGCTTTTTTGTGGAGTGCCATCGAGTATTTCCCATTTTGTACCATTTACCGATCGTTCAACTGCAAACGAAGCAGCTTCTTCCATATCAGGCTTCCAGGAAAGCACTGCCGTATTTTGAGTTCCATTGGCTACGTGGAATTGAATGGATTGAGCGGATAATACCGTGGGGTCTAAATAATGAACGGTCATGCTGATGTAATTGATCCGGGCAACAGGGAATAAAGCTAGTGTACCATTTATTTCTGCTGAAATGGAAAAACCAAAATCGGCATCATTGACCTCAGTTGGCGACCAGGTGGAGCCCCACAATTGATTGGCGCCTCCGTAGGAAACATAGGTATCTGAAGAAGGCCACTCGGTGATCACATCCGCCAGGTTGGTTCCGGTGGGGGTACCGTTTTTCATAACGCGTACATTATAATCTGTTACGGTGGCAAGGTTAAGCAAAACGTTGTCCGCGCTTTTGACCACCGTTACTTCTATACCGCAAATAGAAGCTGCTGTAGGAATAGAAAATCCAAACCCCTTGACTTGTAAATATTCTGTTTGTTTGCTTGAAAAACTGAGTACGGATGTGGCAACAGCATTGTTTACATCATTGAGCATGACGTTTGTGGGGTTGTTAAAAGAGTAATCGCTTCCTGGAAATGAAACACTCGATGAGGTGGCGGGGCTATTAGCGCTGGTAGCAATGCATTGAGCCCGTGCAAAAGAAGCAGTGAAAAGTACATAGCAAAATAAAAACATGGCAATTTTATTGCCGCGAGTTCCGGGTACTGGATACATGGGTAATAGGGTTAATGATAAATAGTATATGCGCTATCGAAATTTTAAACCTTCTTCACGATTAGCGTAGGTATAAAAACACCGGATGTATACAAAAGAACCAGTACCACGGAGGAAAAGCATGTCAATTAAATAATATATATATTTATAGGTAGGTGTTAATTCTTATTCATGTATGGGATACATATGTATTGAAGTCATGCTTTAGATACCTAAAACCTGCTTTAGTTTAGCATAACCGGTTTTACTTACCGGTACCTGGGCGCCGGTCTTTAATTGTGCCAGAAAATTTTCTTTTTCATACGGATCGATGCGGGTAACCAGCTGCACGTTTACCATAAAAGACCGGTGCGTACGTACAAACTGTTGCGGGTTCAACACCTTTTCAAAATGCCCCATGGTCTTGTTTTTCAAAAATGCGCCTTCCTTAGTGTGGATCTTTACATAATCGTCTGCCGCTTCCAGATAATGTACTTCATCAATAGGAATGATCTTTATTTTATTGCCTGTCTTTACTACGATCCGTTGATTTTGCTGCGGTCCCTGCGCAACGGTGTCCAGCAGTTCGCGGGTATTGTTGGTTGTTGTTGCGGTATCGCGTTCTGTTAACCGTTCAATGGCTTTATCAAAACGCTCCTGGCTAAAGGGCTTTAACAGGTAATCTACCGCATGGCTTTCAAAAGCTTTGATAGCATACTCATCAAAGGCCGTGGTGAAAATAACGGCCGGAGGTTGTTCCACCAGCTCCAGCATTTCAAACCCGTTGATCTTGGGCATTTGTATATCTAAAAAAATTACATCAGGTTGGTGTTGCAATATTGCCTTTATACCTTCAAAGCCATCATTACATTCCTGCACCACAGTTATATCAGGATGTTGTAACAGGTATTCTTTTACAACCATTCGTGCCAGCGGTTCATCATCAACTATAATAGCTTTTTTCATAAACGAGACTGTTCTTTTATAAAATACAAAATTGCGTGATCAAAGGTTAAGATTGTGGAATTTTTATAACAGTGGTAAACAGGTTATCGGTATGCATGGTGTTTAGCAAATCGTTTCGGGCAAACAACAAATACAACCGGCGTTGTACCGAACTCAATCCAAATCCGGTTCCCTGTTTTGGCGATGAAGTTTCGGGATCAAAGGGATTTTGTATGGATATAACCAGGTAATTATTTTCATGCACGACCTGTATATTGATCGTTACCGCTTCGGTGGTATCGTATAAGCCAAACTTGATGGCATTTTCTACCAGGGGTTGTAACAGCATACTGGGTAGTTGTAATTTGCCGGCAGTATCGGCGCTGTTGATCGCGGCATTCAGCCGGTGACCAAAACGTACTTTTTCAATATCGAGGTATAATTGTAGGTGTTGCAATTCATCTTCCAGGCTGATCCATTGGTTCTCTTCTTTCTTTAAAGTGCCTCTCAAAAAATCTGACAACTGTTGTATCATTTTACGCGCCTGGGCAGGTTGTATGGTTATCAGGGCGCTGATAGAATTCAGGCTGTTGAATAAAAAATGCGGTTGCAATTGCTGGCGTAATTTAAACAACTCCGCTTCGCGGGACAGTTTCTCGGCATCTGTTTTACGGTGCTCATTGTCTTTTTGTTCTTCCAGTGTATAAAACAGTTCGCTGATCAACGCCACGCAACCAGTGATCAGCAGGGCTAAATAAAACCGGATCGGCATAAATTTATTAAGGAATTGCAGGTAATCGGGTTGGTCCGGAAAAATATTGATCATGGCATACTTCACGATCGCGGTCCATAAACCAGCTTTAGCCGCACAAATGATAATAAAGTAGGTATACTTGGCTTTTTTAGGACGGTAAAACCGGAGGATATTAGTAACCAGTACAGCAATAAGAGCCAGTAGCCCATTGCTCACCAGGCTATCGAGGGCGGCTACCCGCCAGGGAAGTCCCCAGTCCTGCAATATTTTAACCTGCATCAGCGACCAGGTAAGCCATGCTGCGGCAAATATGGTTTTGTTTTTTAGCGTGCCTAGTGGAGTAGATGCCATTTCAGTTTACAGGTTTCAATGCTCAAGATACTGGTTCTGCGTTCTGCATTAAGTGTTCGCGTTTTACGTCTCACGTTTGTCGTTTTCCGTTTCACGTTTCACGTCTGCCGTCTCACGTCAAAGTAACTGCAAATACTTGTGCGTGTTGTTCGCTTTGATATGGTCGGCTTTTTTATGCACCAGGTCCTCATAGGCGCCGGCATTATCGGTTTCCTGTATGCGGGAATACAATTCCGCACCGTCAATAAGGGCTGATATTTTATACAACTCACAAACATTCACAAACTGCCAGGTAACTAATTTTTGTTGTTGGTTCAGGAACACTTCCTGCTCCTGTTCCCCAATGGCCTTTGCTTTATCAAATGCCTCATTTTCGTCAGCGGCCTGTACCAGTCGCAATTGCTCGTCAAACTGGGCTGTGTGGTCACCTTCGCCACAAACGATCCGGTATACTATTTTTGCCAGGAACCAGTTCATATACTAGGTATTTTAATGGTTGGAACGAAAGATTTTTATTAATAGCTTCTTATTTCAATGCCTCCGAAGAAAGTAGTACCGTTCAATATGACTACTTTGTCTTCATCATAACTGTTTTGAGGGGGGCGTTTGTCTTCAATGCCACCGAATACGGCCACCATTTCAGAGCGTATTTGCCAGTGTGGTGGAACGATCAGTTTGGCGCCGCCAAATATTTGCACCATTTCTATTACAATATTTCCTTTAAAATCGGCCTGGGTTAAGTTGATCTCGGCGCCGCCGAATATGGACACTATGTCGCCTCCCAGGAAATTTTTTGAATACACGAGCTTTTTAACGCTGCCAAAGATGGTCACCGTATCAAGCCAGTTATCACCTCTTTTTTTTTCAGCTTCAGAAACGGGATTAATGGGGTTGATCACGTTTGCCGGTTGTTCGGTGATGGGGGTTTCAGTCGTTGGCGTTTGCACCATATGCGGCCATTTCTCCCAATCGGTATTGTCATTCATTTCCCGGTACTTGCCCCATTTCTCATGCCACTTGCGGTGACGGCGGGGCGCCAGTATAATGATAAAACCAAAAGCAATGATAAGCACAGGCCAAATGAAATGGTGAATGGGAACAGCAGGCCAGATCTTATCCAGTAAGAACACCGCGCCTACACCGGTAATAACTACCCAACCCGGATCGCGGAAGGCATGGCCGGCTCCGATCATTAAACCGAAAGCAATTAAGATCATCGGCCAGGTAAAAAACCAGGCGGGAAACGGAACGCCAAATTGCTTTAACAGTAAAAGCGTACCAATGCACAATAACAGCAAGCCGGCCAGTACACTGCCGCTTCTGTTGCGCCTGCTCCTGAATTCTTTTCTTCTTTCTTTTCTGTAGGCTTTCCGCTGTTCCCTGAATGATTTGTCGCGCATCGATTAATAATTTTACACAAAGCTATACTCCCTGGCCGCATACAGCAAGCGTCGGCCGACGGACAGAATCTATAACTCGGTAAAACCGGCTCTTTGACCGGTGAAAGCGGAAGGGGGAACCTGGGACCAATTACCAGGAATTAGGAATTGGGAATTTGGATTTAAGGCATTCGTCTATAACCTTGCGTGCAGGAGCAGGCTGTATTTAATTATCACATTATCGAATTATCACGTTATCACATTACCTCGTTGATATTCCGGGATAATTTGCTTCGGATGCGGCTGAGCGTTTCCAGGGTCATGCCCAGGTAAGAAGCAATGAATTTAAGCGGCACCCGGTTAAGCAGGTCGCTTTTGGTGGCAATAAAATGTTTGTATTTGGAGGTGGCTTCCATTAATCGGGCGATAAAAGCTCTTTCCTCTGCGTCGCGGTAATATTTTTCCAGAATTTTCCTGCCTATAACATTAGCTTCCGGAAAATGATCGTATAAATATTGCAGGTCCTCCAGGCTCAGGGCAGTGAGTTCGCAATCTTCCAACGCCTGAATGTTTTCACGTGCGGGTTGCGGTAAGCCAAAACTGGTGATGCAGGTAGCCAGTTCCTGTTCGCTCGATATCCAGGTAGTAATTTCTTTCGATCCCTCTTTTATAAAGCTGCGTAGAATGCCTTTGCGTATCAAATATATATGAGAGCATATACTGCCGGCTGATACCAGTAATTCTCCTTTGTTCAAATGGCCGGGATAGCTTTTTTGATTGATGAATTCCTGGGCATCTGTACTAACCGGATATATATTTTTTACAAATAGGGTAAAAGGTGATTCTGGAATTGCATTTTTTGATACCCACTGCTCTACGCCTGGCGCCGTGTTTACGATTGTCGACATCTTCTAAGGTTTTTTGGTTTCCTGAATAAGGACATACGGTTTAAACCTTCATAAGCTTCAGAGGAAAGGCGCAGTTAATAGTAAACTGATGTTACTTAAAGATATAAAGAATATTTTAGTTTAATGGTATTTATAATATGAAGTTACTGGTTGTGAGTTACGGAGGAGTTTTAGTTGATTTTCATCATTAATCATGTATGAACTTAAACGCATCGCCATCAAATAGTCCCAGGTCACTTAATTTCAAATGCGGAATAACCAGCAATGCCATAAATGAAAGGGTCATAAAAGGAGCGGAGAGGGTAGCACCCAGCGATTTGGCCATGGCATCTATTGCCGTATAGGATTGGGCTACTTCGTAACCGTCATTGGCACTCATCAATCCGGCTACGGGTAAGGGCAACACGAGGGAAGCCTGTGGTCCCACGCAGCTTATACCACCCTGTTGTTCAATAACTTCGTTTACGGCCTGACAGATACTGTCATCATCTACGCCTACGACCACAATATTGTGGCTGTCGTGGGCTACAGAAGAGGCGATAGCGCCTTCTTTTAACCCGGTATTTTTTATAAAGGCGAGGGCTACTACCGCATCGGCATACCGGTTTACTACAGCTATCTTTAGTATGTCCCTGTCAGTATCGCTCACCATATAACCATCGCTTGTTTTGGGCGGCAGCATCAATTTATTGGTGATCAATTGCCCGTCCAGCGCTTCAATAACCGGCATTTCGGGTTCGCCCTTCCAGGGCATACGGAAATCGTCGACTGCCTTTTTGCTGCAATTGAAATTATTAATGGCGCCGGATGTTTGAGAGTCAATACGGGAATGCCCGTTTTCGGCTACCAGTTCTCCATTGATATATGTTTGCAGTACCTGGAATTGTTGCAGATCGCCGGTTACAATAAAATCAGCGGCATCACCGGCGCGCAGCAAACCAACAGGCAGGTTATAATGTAAAACGGGATTCACACAAGCGGCCTGCAATACGCAGAATACATCGATACCCTTTGCCACAGCCCTGGCGCAAAGCTGGTTAATGTGACCGGCTACCAAACTATCGGGATGTTTATCATCACTGCCAAACAGCATGTGTTGCGGATAATCGGTCAGCAAACCGATCAATGCTTCAAAATTGCGGGCGGCGCTTCCTTCGCGGATGATGATCTTCATGCCGTATTGCAGCTTGTCCAGCGCTTCCTCTCGGGTGAAACATTCATGGTCGGTGCTGATGATCACCTGACCGGGTTCGCCGGCTTCAATATACTGGCGGGCCTGGTCACCCCGCAATCCCGGCGCATGTCCGTCAATGGGTTTGCCGGCCTGCCGGGCAGCCTGTATTTTTTTCATCACCACCGGATCGTTATACAAAACGCCGGGGAAATTCATCATCTCGCTTAAATAGGTGATTTCTTTTTTCTGTAACAGGGCGGCCACTTCATCTGTATCGAGCGTAGCTCCTGCTGTTTCAAAAATAGTAGCGGGCACACAACTCGGCGCACCAAAGAAGAATTTGAAAGGAACGGTTTTGCCGTTTTCGATCATGTATTCAACGCCCTTCAAACCACACACATTGGCAATTTCGTGCGGGTCACTGACCGTAGCCACGGTGCCATGTACCACCGCCAACCGCGCAAACTGACGTGGTACCAGCATGGAACTTTCAATATGCACATGACTATCGATAAAACCGGGCAGAATATAACGCTGCGCTTCAGTTCCCGCATCTTCTTTTGGTGTTATAGATTCGATTTTTCCATTAGCGACGGTTACTGCTGCTGCGTATATTTTTTTCTGCCATATATCAACGAGTTGACCGGTTATTGTGAATTGCATATTTTCAGATTGTAAGATTGAAATCGGCTTTTTTCGGCTCCCCTGCAATATTAAATTAAAAAGATATGAGCCCGTTTGTAATATTTTAACGCGACGCTGCACTAATTTTATGATCCCTCCACCGGGAAAGTTCTATATTTAGAAACGGCCCATTTTATATAACCATTTTACCAATCAAAAAAGTTAAAAAATGAGATTCTTTCGAGTAGTTATGATGGCAGCCAGTGTGCTGTCTGTAGTTTCATTGCACGCACAAACCGCCGACGAAATAATCAATAAACATATTGAAGCGCTGGGTGGCAAAGACAAGCTGTCGACTATTAAAACAATTTATACCGAATATGATATGGAAGTGATGGGCCAGTCGGCTTCAGGCACTACCTGGCTTGTAAATGGCAAAGCATATAAGAATGAAGTTGATTTCGGCGGCCAGAAGATCGTTCAGTGTTTTACCGATAAAGGCGGATGGGCTCAAAACCCGATGATGGGACAAACCGCACCGGAAGCAATGCCGGCCGACCAGGTAAAAATGAGCCAGGGCCAACTGGATGTAGGCGGTCCGTTATTTAATTATGCTGCCAAGGGCAATACCGTTGAATACCTGGGCAAGGATACGCTCAATGGCAAAGGCGCCTTTAAACTGAAATTGAAAGGCAAGGAAGGACCCGAAAGCATTTACTGGATAGACCCTGCCACTTATTATGTTTTGAAAAGCACCGTAAAAGCCAGTATGAATGGTACGGAAGTGGAAACCAGTGTGGCATTCTCGAACTATAAGAAAACAGAATATGGTTTTGTAGTGCCCTCCAATACCGAGATCTCGCTTCCACAGGGTTTAACATTGAATGTTACCAGCAAAAAGATCGAGGTCAACAAAGAAGTTGATATGAAGCTGTTCGATATGCCGAAGTAATAACTTTTAACATTTCCTGAACACAATATTATTACTGCCACGGATGTCTGTCGTTGCACCTGCAACGGTAGGCGTCCGTGGCTTTTTTATGTCAGGGGGTACTCATACATCTCTGTCGAATTAGTTTGCCGGTAACGGTTGTTTCTTTAATTTGATGCCTTAATCAGGCAAAATGGCAATTATGAAAAGAAGCATTTGCAGTATTATTTTGTTGGTAGTTGTTGGTACGGTGCATGCCCAGCAGGCTATCATTAATACGGTTGGTAAAGATCCGTTTGTTGGAAAGACCACAGAAGTGATCTATAAAGCAAAGGAAGGGACCTGGACCTTCCAGGGATTTAATAATTCCGTTATTAAAACCACTTACAAGCCCTTCGATTATGGCAAGACCGAACAAATATCCGATGCCGTTATTGCGAAGCCGCCTGCTGTAACTACGAAAATAACTACCGGCATATCGCAAACCGTTGAATGGGAAAATCTGACCAGTGTAGTGGTTCAACGTGAAAAGCTTTATTATAAAACAGGAAAAGAAGTAAAAGTAAAATCCGCCTCTTATTTTGTCCAGGGCGACACCAGGGGTTTTCGCTTTCAGCTTTTTAATGACGAGCAGATCTTTGGCGGCGGCGAACGGGCCTTGCCCATGAATCGCCGGGGCTATCATTTCAATTTATACAATAGTCCTTCCTATGGGTATGGACTGGGCGCCGAAAACCTGAATTTTTCTGTACCGGTATTCATTTCTTCCGCCGGTTATGCCTTGTTTTTTGATAACCCTTCCAAAGGGTACGTTGATATTGGTCTGGCCGATAAGAATATTTTGGAAGCTGGTTTTACCAGTGGTGAGCTGACCTATTATGTAGTATTTGGTAAAAATATTGATGAAATACTGAGCAATTATACAGCCATCACCGGTCGCCAGCCATTGCCGCCCCGTTGGGCGTTTGGCAACTTTGTATCGCGGTTTGGCTATCGCAGCGAAGAACAGGTGAAGCAGGTTGTTGACAAAATGAAACAGGATCATTTTCCCATGGATGGACTGGTGTTTGACCTGTTCTGGTTTGGTGACAATGTAAAAGGCACATTGGGTAACCTGGATTGGGTGAACACACAAAAATGGCCCATCCCAAAACAAATGATCACTGATTTTAAAACGAAGAACAATTTAAAATCAATACTGATCACCGAACCATACATTTTACAGAATACCAAAACATATGCAGAGGCTACCCCTTTTCTGGCTACAGGCGCCGATGGCAGCCCCATGATGATACCTGATTTTTATTTCGGCACAGGTGGACTGATTGATATTTTCCGCAAGCAATCGCAGGACTTTATCTGGAAACAATATAAAAAGCAGATTGGCAACGGTGTCAGTGGCTGGTGGCTCGATCTGGCAGAACCGGAAAAGCACCCCGCCGGCATGATGCACAACCTGAAAGACTATGGTGTTACCCGGCCCCTGGGCGCCGACGATGTGCATAACGTATACGGACATTACTTCAGTAAGATGTTGTTTGAGAAATATGCGTCTGACGTTAGCGACCAGCGGTTGTTCTTATTGAACCGGTCGGGTTTTGCCGGTAGTCAGCGGTACGGAGTCATTCCCTGGACGGGTGATGTTGCCCGCAGCTGGAGTGGCTTGAAATCGCAACCGCTGGTTTTATTGGGCATGAGCATGTGCGGCTTGCCTTACATACATTCAGATGCCGGTGGTTTTGCCACGGCTGAACAGGCTGACCCCGAACTGTATACGCGCTGGTTGCAATTCGCAGCATTTACCCCGTTGTTCCGTCCGCATGGAACGGCGTTGGAAGATTTCGATAAAAGCATCAAAAGTATTCCATCAGAACCCTGCTTTTGGGAGGAGCCGTATAAAAGTATTGTCCGCAATTATATAAAACTGCGTTATCAATTGTTGCCTTATAATTATTCACTAAGCTACGATCAGGCAGCGTTGGGAAAACCATTGATGCGCCCACTGTATTATTACAATTTTACAGACAGCAGCGCCTTGAAAGCCGATGATGAATATTATTGGGGCGATAATATACTGGTAGCTCCTGTAACCACCCAGGGAGCAACTTCCCGCCTGTTGTATTTACCAGCCGGTAAATGGTATGGTCTTGCTAATAATTCGATTACCGATGGCGGCAAATGGATCAGCCAGCCAGCTGACATCAAGCAAATACCTGTATTTGTAAAGGAAGGTAGTTTTGTTCCATTATGGTTAACGAAGGACACGATCAAATCAACCGAGACGTACAACTCAAAAGACATAACCATTCGTTATTATCCTTCTGCCAACGCTACTACGTATGTGTGGTACGATGATGATGGCATCAGCACCAAAACATTAGAGAAGGCCGATTACGAACTGGTGACTTTTAAAGGCGTTACGGCTGGCAATAAAATTACGATTGACATTACGACCAATAACCCCAATCAGTACAGCAAGAAATTCAAACGCACTTTTAATATAGAATTTCCGGTTGCGTTGGCGGCCGGTCAGCAGGTGCAGGTTAATGGAAAACCATTAGGTGGTAATGCCATGGGTAAGCAACAGGATCCTTTTCAGCAGGGGGCCAATGAATTTGTAACCGTAGAGTTTAATGGAAAACCAGTGAAAGTTGAAATTACCCTGAAGTAAAAGGCCGGGTGGTGAATAATTTAATATTGCTAAAAGAATTGATAGTCAGTGAGGGTGGCGAAAGGGTTAATTACGGTACGTATATCTCCTATATAAATAAATTCACTTTGGCACGCGGCGTGCTTTTGTATAGGGGTAAATCCACCCTTATGAAAAAGACAATCGTCTTTACACTCGTTATGCAGCTGGTAATTTACCTGCTGATTTTTTTGATAGCATAGTTTACTATTCTGTTACTTGAGCGGTTTGGTCTTTTGGCCGGACCGCTTTTGTATTTCCCGCTGAAAAAACTAGTGTTTATCAAGCAGATCAGGTCGACGGTCTTTGGTGCGTTCCAGTGATTGTTCGTACCGCCAGTCGTCTACCTTTTTAGGATCACCGCTGAGCAATATATCAGGTACCTTCCAGCCTCTGAAATCGGAAGGCCGGGTATAAACAGGAGGCGCTAATAAATTATCCTGGAAGGAATCCATGAGTGCGGATGTTTCATCATTCAAAACACCCGGTAATAACCGGCCTATGGCATCAACAACAATTGCGGCAGCCAGTTCTCCACCACTTAAAACATAATCCCCGATCGATATTTCCCGGGTAACAAAATGTTCCCGGATGCGCTCATCGATGCCTTTATAATGACCGCAAATGATGATCATATTTTCTTTCAGCGACAGTTGATTGGCTATGGACTGGTTAAACCGTTCGCCATCGGGGGTCATAAAAATGATCTCATCGTATTTTCGCTCCTTGGCCAATGATTCAATGGCATTCGCCAGCGGTTCACACATCATTACCATACCGGCGCCGCCGCCATACTGGTAGTCATCTACCTGTCCGTATTCATTCACTGCCCACTGCCGCAAATGATGCACGTGCACCTGCAGCAAACCCTTGTCGCGGGCTCTTTTCATGATTGAATGAGAAAACGGACTTTCCAGCAATTCGGGCAAAACGGTAATAATGTCAATACGCATGGTGCAAAGATAATATTGAATGGAAGAATATTGCCGGATGAATTTTAAGCAGCCGGAAATTCATTATTCTATATTGCGCCAATAGCTGTAATTTGTTACAGATTTCAGAAGTAAAAACATGTTTAAAGAAAAGCCATTTAATGTATTGTTGTTTTGTTCGGTGGTAACAATAACCACTGCCGTGCTGCAATACCTGTATCCCCAGTTTAGCTTTTTAGACGGAGGGCTTATTACGGCCATTTTGCTTACTATTTTTCTGCAGAATGACTTATATACCAAAATATTTGGTTTTATTTCCATAGCCCTGATCTTTGTTTCCACGTTTTATCCGAATGAATACCTGGAGCGCCAGCAGGTAATTATGCAGCATTTGTTTTCCGGTATTATCGCAGTGCTTACCATGATCTCGGTACTGTATGTAAAAAAGCTGTACGGTTCCAGTGAATCGGATAAGCAACAGGTGACGGCCCTGTTTGAGCATGCTACCGAAGGCATTATTCTTACCAATCAGCGGGGTGAAATTATTTTGATCAATCCAGCCGCGCTGGATATGTTCCGGTACAAAAAAGATGAATTGTTAGGCAAGTCAATTGAGTTATTGATACCCGGACGTTTTCAAACCAATCACCACAAATACCGGGAAGGGTTTTATAAAACGCCATCCAACCGGTCGATGGGGCATGGCCGTGACCTGTTTGCCCGCATGAAAGATGGCGGGGAACAGCCTGTTGAGGTGAGTTTAAGTTTTTATAAGCAGAAGGGCGAGTTTTATGTGATCGCATTTATTGTAGATATTACCCAGCGTAAAGTAAGTGAGCGCCGTTTGATAGAGCAAAAAGAACAATTGGAAAAAGTATCTGCCGATATTCGTAAGTTGAATGCGGAACTGGAAAATAAGGTAGAAGAAAGGACCCTCATTTTGAAAGAAGCACTACAGGAGCTGGAAAAATCGCAGCAGGACCTGAACGAAGCGTTGAATAAAGAAAAAGAATTGAACGAGATCAAATCACGGTTTGTGTCAACAGCTTCCCATGAGTTCCGTACCCCGCTCAGTACTGTATTGTCATCCGCAGCCTTGTTAGGGAAATATGTAAAGACCGAAGAACAGGATAAACGCGAAAGGCATATCAGGCGCATAAAGGATTCGGTCAAACACCTGAACAACCTGCTGGAGGATTTTTTGTCGTTGGGAAAGTTGGAAGAAGGAAAGGTGCAGACAAGGCCGGAAGCCATCGACATCAAAGAATTCCTGGATGAAGTAGCCGAAGAAATGAAAGCGATTGCCAAACCCGCTCAGCAGATATTGGTTGAACTGGATGGCGAAGCGCGATTTACAACTGATAAAAAGCTGTTGAAGAACATCCTCATCAACCTGGTTAGCAATGCGGTGAAGTTCTCTCCCGATGATGGGCATATTTTTTTGAAGGCAAACAATACCGGCAGCCAGCTGGTTATGTCGGTCAGAGACCAGGGCATTGGTATTTCTGAAGAAGATCAGCAGCATTTGTTTTCCAGCTTTTTCAGAGGTAAAAATGCGTTGAATATTCAGGGCACCGGTTTGGGCCTGCATATAGTAAAAGGATATGTTGCCCTGTTACAGGGAAATATCGGACTTAACAGCCAGGTGGGCGAAGGAACTACTATTACGGTTGAATTGCCTGGTTTGCAAGAAGCAATGGAGTAAAGGTTATGCCTGTAGCGATTTGAAAAAGGTTCTAAATAAGATTTCACACCTAATACACTTCGTTATGTTCAAGAAATCTGCGTTCGTTACAACATTTGTTACAGCTTACCTGGTATTATACTATATCCTGTTTTATACAGGAGCGCCGGAAATTATTATCTCTGCCATGTTTGCCGTTTCTCCTTTTTTGGTTGTATGGATGGTAATCACCATTATCAAGCACGGTAAATATACCGGCAATTCTTTAAGCGAAGATCAGGAGTGGGGATATGAAGATGTCGATCTCAATGACACGAAATAACCGGTTGGGGAGCATCAGCCAGTACAGGGCTCACAAACGGAATGCCGAGGTTCAAGCCACGTAAGATAAGCAATACGGCCATCCCCGCTATTATAAAAGGAACTGCTTTTTTCATCTGTTGCCTTAAGGACATTTTGATATGAACGCCAAAGAATGATAATATCAGCATGGCGGGTAAAGTGCCGGTCCCAAAAGCCGCCATGAACACCATACTAGCCCCAATACTGGTTGTGCTTAAAGTACCGGCAATGGCCAGGTATACCAATCCGCAAGGCAATAATCCATTGGCCATGCCCAATAAAAGGTAATGATACAGCCGCGGTGTTCGCAATAACCGGCTCATGATGTTTTGAATGCTGTTATGAAAAAAACGCAACCACGCCGGATTAAAAGAGCGGTTTAAAAAGTAATATAGAAAAGCGAACAATAAGATCACGATGCCCATGGTAATAGAAAACCATTGCTGAAACCCCGCGATATAAATGCGGCTGCCCAACCAGCCAAACAAACCGCCTAACAGGGAATAGGTTATCACGCGGCCGGCATTATACAGCAATACGGCAAATGCCTGTTGCATTTTTTGTAAATGTTGAACCGGTAAGGCCAACGCCAGTGGGCCACACATGCCCACACAGTGAAAGCTGCTTACCAGCCCCAATAATATGCCTGCTATTGCTGCCTGCCACATGGTATTATAAGTATCGATGTAACTGGTTAATGAATGGTTACGGGCACTTCGGTAAAGTATTTTTCGCCGTTGCCTTGCCAACTGATCTTTACTGTATATTTTCCAGGGATGAATGCCCGGCTGTCTATGATCTGCATGGCCTGCTCATTGGGTTGCAGTGATATTGTTTTATCTTTTTTCGAATTGTCGGCACTGTAGAATAACAAACTGCCTGTTACAGTTTTGTGCTGCATTTCGTTGGGTAATTGAATGAGGAGTTGATTGCCTGCCTGGGTAACGGTTACCCGGCTGCTGAGCTGATTAGCGCGGCTGGTTCCATCAATAACCTGCTGGTATTGCAGTTCTTCTTTGTAATATTCATTGGATACCAGATCGTAGTGGGTGTTCATACTTTGAATGACCATATAAACGATCATACCGGCGAAAGCCAGGAATCCAAGTGTTAATTTATGTCCCCAATTGAATGTCATAGTTGTTTGTTTTTCTTTTTTACTCAGCTACCGGTCCCAGGAAATTCGTACTTATCTCATCTACTTTTTCATGGCCGTTATATAATCCGATCCGGATAGGCAATTTTCTTGCATGAATGATAGAAGCTGGTAACACCACGAAGAAAGTGCCCGCACCCTGTCCTTCTTCTTTTACCGTGATCGAATGGTGTTCACCAATGATCTCTATATTTCCGCTTATGCTTTCCAGCTTCAGTTGTAACGGAATTCTGTCGATGGTTTTATTGGCCACTTTAATGTTGTACAGGTTCGATATACTGTCTGCACCTCTTTGCTGATACAACATACCCGGGGTACGGATAATGGTGGCATCTACTTCCTTTCGGGTAAATAGCAGGAAACCCAGGATGATCAATAAAATACTCAGCAATACCACGTATAACTTCATACGACCGGTATACTTAAGCGGTTCCCGGTTCTCGATGCCATTTTCCGAAGCATAGCGGATCAGTCCCAATGGTTTATTGACCTTTTCCATGATGGCGTCACATGCATCAATACAGGCGGTACAGCCAACACATTCCATCTGGGTGCCATTGCGAATATCAATACCGGTAGGACAAACCTTTACGCATTGAAAACAGTCGATGCAATCACCATGATCCTCGATAACCTTTTTTGTGAATTTACCCCGGGGCTCGCCGCGTTTATGATCGTACGCAACGATCATGGAATTGCGATCAAGCAATACGCCCTGTAACCGGCCGTATGGGCATACTACGGTACAGGCCTGTTCACGGAAGAATGCATACACCGCGTAAAAGATGCCTGAAAAAATAAGGATGGAAAACAAACCTCCAACATGCTCATGAACAGGCCCGGTAATTATTTTACCCAGTTCTTTTATGCCGATTATATAAGCCAGAAAAAAATTGGCGATGATAAAGGAGAATAGAAAGAACAGGAAATGCTTGGTTGACTTTTTGAATATTTTTTTCCCGGTCCAGGGGGCTTTCGCCAACATCTTTTGTTCGGCAGCGCTCCCTTCAATAAAGTATTCAATTTTTCGAAAGAACATTTCCATGAAAATGGTCTGCGGACAAACCCAACCACAGAACAAGCGGCCGAAAGCTGCCGTGAACAATACGATGAACACAATGAACGTGATCATAGCCAGGCCAAAGATGAAAAAATCCTGCGGCCAGAACACTTTACCAAACAGGATAAAACGTGCTTCGGTTACATCAAAAAGAAATAAAGGCCGGCCGCGCACATATATGAAAGGCAACGAAAAGAACAGGATAAAGAAAAACCAGCTTATATAGGTACGTGCTGAATACCATTTCCCTTTTGGTTTTTGCGCAAATATCCATTTCCGTTTACCGGATGAATCTATGGTAGCGATCCGGTCGCGGAATGACGATGACTTTTCTTCTGACACAGGGGCGCTATTTGTTTCAGTTTCCAATGACTGGTTTATTTATCAGTAGCAATGGCCACTTTATTGGTAAGTGAATCTGTTTTGTTTTTGCTGTTATTTTCTTCTTTGTATAATTCACCCTGTTGTGCTTTGGCATTGGGTGGATTGGTTCCATGTATTGATTTAATATAGCTGGTTACCTGCGCTATTTGTACCGGCGACAGATCGTCTTTCCAGCTGCGCATCCCTTTTTCGGGCCAGCCGTATTTAACGGTTTTAAAAACATCTTTTAAGCCGCCGCCATGCAACCAGTAATCATCGGTGAGGTTGGGACCTACTATACCTTCACCGGCTTTACCATGACAGGCGGCGCAGTTCTGGATATAAACTTTTTCACCACCCGCAATATCGGCTGCTTCTGTTAACAGCTTTACGGTATTTTCATCAACATTACTGGCTGATTTTTTCAGGTACAAAGTTTTTTGTTCTTCGGCCTGCGTCATGGCTATTTGGAATTCTTCGACGCTTAATGGGGCTGTGTGCGAAACATGGTAACGCCATAAATAAACAACGGCAAAAATGATAGAAACATAAAATCCATACAGCCACCAGGGTGGTAACCGGTTATCCAGTTCCCTGATGCCATCGTATTCGTGCCCCAGATCTATCTGCGCTTCCTGTTCAACGGGCCGGAATTTGTTCATTTTATCCCAGATGCTAACCCGGGGTTTTTGTGCAATCGCTGCTTCGGTGGTTAATTGCTGTTGTAGTTTTTCTTTCGATAGAAACACACGCAGTTGGAAGAGCAGCACAAATATCACCAGTAATTCTATTCCGGTAACACCTACTATAAGATAAAAACTGGTTTCCGATAAATTCCCAAATGGGCTGGCAGTTTGTACTGTTGCTGCTGTTGCCTCCGTATCCTGTGCAAATACTGGCGCAGCGAATAATAACAGCGCTATAGTGGTTATTGTAGCTGCAGTAGAAGCGCCTGTTTTTTGCTGCTCCCGTTCTTTTTGTTTTTGATAATAATAACCAGCCGCACCCAGTACCACATTCGCCAGTAAACCAATGGCCAGTAGCAGAATAAGCATAATGATGACCATCATTATAACAAACGGATCGTAAATCGATGATTCTTTCGGCGGCTGACCACCGCCGTCGGCCATGGCAACAGGTGCAGCGTATAACATGATTGCTGCTGCCAGCAGGGTTTTGTATACTTTATTATTTATTCTATTATACCAATAAATGCCGGGCATATATAAAATGTTTTAAGTGCTGTGTTTAGTCTAAAGGAATTCGGCTGATATCGTAGATCGTTTTCTTGTCGGTTTTAATTACCCATATCAGCATGACCAAAAAGAACAAACCGAAAATGGCGAACGACAACAGCGGATAAATACTTACGCCGGTTATCTTTTCTAAATAATGTATAAACTTCATGGTACTTATTGTTTAGCGGTTGCTTTAATATCTTTTCCCAGCCGTTGCAGGTAAGCGATCAGGGCTATGATCTCTGCATCTTTAGGTGTTTCTATTTTATCCATCTTCAGGCTTACTCGTATGCCATTGGCTTGTGATAGCAGTTCTTTGTTGGCCACCTGGTCATAGCCTGCAGGGTAGGGCACTCCGAGTTTTTGCATAGCCCTGATCTTGGCAGGTGTGGAAGCAGTATCGATTTTATCATCCAGCAACCAGCCATACGATGGCATAATAGAACCGGGCGACATAATACGCGGGTCCATCATGTGGTTGTAATGCCAGCTGTCGGGATATTTGCCGCCTTCACGGGCCAGATCGGGTCCGGTTCTTTTTGAACCCCACTGGAATGGATGATCGTATACGAACTCACCGGCTTTGGAATATTCACCATAGCGGGCTACTTCATCGCGGAACGGGCGTATCATTTGTGAGTGACAGGTATAACAACCTTCGCGCACATAAATATCACGGCCCTGTAATTCAAGCGGTGAATAAGGTTGTACACTGGCAATGCTTGGTACGTTGCTTTTTACCAGGAAGGTGGGCACCATTTCAATCGCGCCGCCGATGGCCACAACGATCAGGCTGAAAACCAGCATGGTCATAGGCTTTCTTTCAATCCACCGGTGCCAGTATTCCCGGGTAGTGCTGGAATGTGTTTGTAAAGGCGCAGCTTCTGCAGCTTCGTTGGCAATAAAGGAACCTTTGGCAATTGTTTTATACAGGTTGTACACCATGATCAGCGCACCAAAGAGATATAGGGTTCCGCCAATGCTGCGGGTAATATACATGGGAATGATGTGGGTCACTGTTTCAAGGAACTGGAATTTAAGTTGTCCTTCTTCCGTAAATGTTTTCCACATTTGTGCCTGGGTAAACCCGGCCCAGTATAACGGTACGGCATATATTACAATTCCGATAGTGCCCAGCCAGAAGTGATTCGTGGCCAGCTTTTTTGAATGCAGGGGTACGCCCCACATACGCGGTATCAGCCAGTACAACATCCCGAATGCCATAAACCCGTTCCAGCCCAAACCGCCAATGTGCACGTGGGCAATGGTCCAGTCGGTAAAGTGCGAGATGGCATTTACATTTTTCAGCGACATCATGGGGCCTTCAAAAGTGGCCATGCCATAACAGGTAACGGCAACTACAAAGAATTTTAAAACAGGCTCTTCACGCACTTTATCCCAGGCGCCACGCAAGGTGAACAACCCGTTCAACATACCGCCCCAACTGGGCAGCAGCAACATGATAGAGAAAACGGTTCCGAGCGATTGAGCCCAATCAGGTAAAGCGGTATACAGCAAATGGTGCGGACCGGCCCAGATATAAATAAAGATCAAAGCCCAGAAGTGAATGATAGAAAGCCGGTAGGAGTATACCGGTCTGTTAGCTGCTTTGGGCAGAAAATAATACATGAGACCCAGGATGGGTGTGGTTAGGAAGAATGCGACTGCATTGTGACCGTACCACCATTGTACCAGGGCATCCTGTACACCGGCATACCAGCTGTAACTTTTAAATAAGGAAACAGGTATTTCGAATGAGTTTACTATATGCAACAGCGCTACGGTTACCCAGGTGGCTATATAGAACCAGATGGCTACGTACAGGTGGCGCTCTCTTCTTTTTATGATGGTGCCAAACAGGTTAATACCAAAAACAACCCATACGAGGGTAATAGCAATATCAATAGGCCATTCCAGTTCAGCATATTCTTTGCCGGTCGTGTAACCCAGTAACAGGGTTACTGCGGCGGCTACTATAATACCCTGCCAGCCCCAGAAGTGGATCTTGCTTAATTTGTCACTGAACATCCGCGCTTTACACAGCCGTTGCAGCGAATAGTAAACACCGGTAAAAATACAGTTGCCTACAAAAGCAAAGATCACCGCATTGGTATGCACGGGCCGTAAACGTCCAAATGTGGTAGGAGCAAAATTAAGCGCGGCGCCCGGCGCATAAAACTGAATGGCTACCCACAAACCGGCCACCATGCCCACAATACCCCACAGCGCCGTGGCATATGCGAACTGTTTAACGATCTTGTTGTCATAATAAAATTGCTCTACTTGCATATAGGTATATTCTGATTTGAAATTGTTTACAGGGGCTATAGTTTATTCATCGGTATTTTTAGCGGCCGGTGGATTTTCGAACAGCATGCGCTGCGGTGGCGAAAACTCATCGTCAAATTGTCCGTTACGTACACTCCAGATAAAAGCGGCCAGAAAAATGGCTGCTACAGAGATGCTCGCGATCAGAAGAATGACAATGGCGCTCATATAGACGGTTTATTTATATCAGTACAAAAGTATATACGGGTGGAAAGTTGTTTAATGACATGTCGCAGTGTAGAAACTGATTTTAATCATAAAATGGGAAGTGAATCACACTATTCCTCAGCACCTGAAGAGCCGTGCGGCTATATTGCTGGAACCAAATGTTAGCAGTAAAATGCTAAGTGAGCTGGCCGGCATCAGGATGGCTGCAATAAGCGGAGATAGCAAACCCTGAACGGCAAAACTGAGTCCCACGATATTGTAGGCAATGGATAATATAAAGCTGGCGATCACTATCTTTTTATTGGTTTGGCACAAACGAATGAACCGGTACAAACCAGCTAATTGCCGGGCATCCATAATAGCATCGCTGGCCGGTGTAAAATTGTTACAGTCATCGGCGAGGGCAATACCAACATTGCTTTGCATCAGGGCGCCGGCATCATTCAATCCATCGCCGATCATCATCACCCGTTCGCCTTTTTGTTGCAGGTTTTTTATATATTCTAATTTATCTGCGGGTTGCTGGTTAAAAAGCAGGGTAGTTTTTTTGCCCATTAATTTTTGCAGGGTATAGTGTTCGGTTGCGTAATCACCTGAAAGAACAGACAATTTAAAATGGGCCGATAAAGCGCGGACCAATGGGCCCACCGATTCCCGGTAGTGATTTTGTAAAGTAAAATGACCGTATACTTTATCATCGATGGCAATAAAAACCCGGGGGCCCTCATTGGCCGTTGTCATATTACCTGAAATAAAGCGTTGCGAACCTAAAGCGAACCAGTCATCACCTACCATTCCCTCAATACCTTTGCCCGGTATTTCGCGGAATTCTTCAATAGCCAAGCGTTTTATATTTCCAAAATAGGCGACCAGCGCTTTGCTCAGGGGATGGTTCGACTGGGCTGCCAGGCTTGCGATGGCTTGTTTTTGGTGTGGGTTCAGGGTAAGGCCTTCATATATTATTTCCTGTTTGTCAGTTGTGGTAAGCGTACCCGTTTTATCAAATACAATATGGGTTACACCGGCCATGTCTTCAATGGTTTGGGCACTGCGCAAATACAATTTGTTGCGGCCTAAAATGCGCAGGATATTTCCATTGGTAAAGGTATTGGAAAGCAACAGGGCGCAGGGGCAGGCCACGATCAATACAGCGGTGATCACATTCCAGACTTTAGTACTGTCTGTGAATATCCAGTATGCAGCAGCTATGGCAGCAATGGAAAATAGGATATAGGTGAAGTAACGGCTAAGCAGGTGCACGAAAGACACGCTTTTCGATTCGGTATTCTTTTTAAAAGCATCAGCCGACCACAACCGGGTTAAATAGCTTTGCGCCACTTCTTTTATTACCAGTATCTCAATGGCGCTGCCGGTTTGTTTTCCGCCTGCATATACCATTTCGCCCATTTCCTTGTTCACGGGTAACGATTCGCCGGTAACAAAACTATAATCGATACAGGCTTTTCCCCTGGTACAAATGCCATCGGCGGGTATCAGTTCATGACTGTGAATTAACAAGGTATCGCCTGCTTTTATTTCGGGTAACGATATTGGTATTTCACGGCAGTCTTTCACCAGCGTGGCAGCTATCGGAAAGTAGGAGGTAAAGTCACGTTCAAACGATAATTGCTGATAGGTTTTATCCTGCAATATCCGGCCGGTGAGCATAAAGAAAACAATACCGGCCATAGAATCAAAATAACCGGGACCGGTTCCGCTTATTACTTCATACATACTGCGGGAAAAAGTTACGATGATGGCCAGTGCAATGGGTGCATCGATATTCAGGAATTTATGGCGTAATCCTTTCCAGCCGCTTTCATAAAAAGGTTGGGCGCTGTAAAAGAAAACGGGCAGGGCCAATAGTACATTCAGCCAACGGAAAATACCCTGTAATTGCATATCGGCCGCTTCCAGGCCAAGGTATTCGGGAAAGCTCAGCAGCATAATGTTAGCGAAACAAAATCCGGCTACGCCCAACTGGTAAATAAGGCTTTTTTTAGGTCCGGGTTTATGATGCTGCAGGTTCTGTAAACTGATATAAGGTTCATACCCGATACCCGTTAATAGTTCGGCAACTTTTTGCAGAGATATTCTGTTGGGGTCGAAAATGATGCTTACTTCCTTGCGGCTGAAATTTACGGTAGCACTGATAACGGCCGGCTGCAACCGGTGCAGGTTTTCGAGCAGGTACAGGCAGGAGCTGCAATGTATTTGAGGCAGGTAAAAAGTTACATGCGTTTGTTGATCATCACTGAAGCTGATCAGCTGCCGCTGAATGGCGGCGTCTTCCAGGAACGCAAACTTGTCTTTACGCACCGGTATCCGCTGGGTAAGTCCGGGATTTTCATTCAGCGCATAATAATCGCATAACCCACTTTTATTCAATAATTGATATACCATTTTACAGCCTTCGCAACAAAAATGTTTATCTTCAGCGGTAATAATTGCTGCGGAACAAACCTCACCGCAATGAAAGCATACCAAATGATTGTGTACAGCGGGTGCATGCATAGATCAGCATTTTAACAACGAAAGTAAAATGGCATCCGGCCGATCGGAATGAGGTTCATCATCCGGATCTATGATCCTGATCAAGCAATAAAAAATATAACTTTGCGAAATTGCGGAACCTTAACAAATAATGCAATATGAGCAGGATACTTGTTATTGACGATAATAATGACATACGGGAGAATACGGCCGAAATACTGGCACTGGCCGGTTACGAAACCCACACGGCTGAAAATGGCAAGAGAGGGGTTGAAGTAGCCATTAAACAAAAACCCGACCTGATCATTTGTGATATTATGATGCCTGAGCTGGACGGGTATGGTGTTTTACATATGCTGAAAAAGAACCGGGAGACCGAACATATTCCTTTTATCTTCCTTACTGCCAAAGCCGAACGCAGTGATTTTCGCAAAGGAATGGAAATGGGCGCCGATGATTATATCACCAAGCCTTTTGATGATCTTGAATTGCTGAAGGCAGTAGAGATCCGGTTAAAAAAAGTCAATATCCTGCAAGGCCAGTATGAATCAGGGGAGAAAGGGGCCGGTAAATTGATGCAGGACCTGAGTGGGACCGGTATATTATTACCCGATCCTGAAAAATATGGCAGTGAATCATATATGAAAAAACAGGTGTTGTACAGCGAAGGCAAACATGCCCGGTACCTGTATTTCCTGAAAAGCGGTAAGATCAAGACATTTAAAATTCATGAAGACGGCAAGGAATACATTACCAATTTATACGGTCCCAATGAATACATTGGTCATGTGGCCCTGCTCGAAAATCAGCCCTATACCGATACTGCCGAGGTGCTGGAAAATGCAGAGGTAGTAGCGATTCCTAAAGACGGTTTCCTGCAGTTGTTATATAATGATATGAGCATTGCTTCCAAATTCATCAAGCTGATCACCAATGATGTGAAAGAGAAAGAGGAACGCCTGTTGCGGCTGGCGTACGATTCTTTGCGCAAAAGGGTAGCGAAGGCCCTGATGGATATACACCAGAAGTTCAATAAGGAGAAAAATGATCCGGCGTTGATTGAGATCTCCCGTGAAGATTTTGCACAATATATTGGAACGGCTACCGAATCGGTGATCCGCACCCTGAGTGATTTTAAATCGGAAAAGTTGATTGAAATCAAAGAGGGAAAAATAAGGATACTGAATTTGGAAAAGCTTAATAACCTGTTGTATTAAATTTAAGGATTGGGTTCCCTGTTTAATTCATAGTCAAAACTATCCCGGTCGTTGATACGGTTATTACCAAGAGTTATTTCCCGTCCGTGTTCGTTTTGTTGTTTCAGCGTCCAGTAGTCGGTGATGGTAGTTTCGAGCCACAGGTTGCCCGAGCGGCGGAAAACCTGAGCCGACAGGCCGAATTGGTCCATCAGCGCATTCTCAAAATCAGTGACCGTCATGCCATCACTGAGCGTCACGCCCCCATTGTCTTTTTTCCATTGCCAGGCATTCTTTACCGGCTGCGAGGCTGGGATCATTTTATTGACGGGATACCTGTCCCGGCGTATGGAACCGTTTTTGAAAAACTCTATTTTTAGAAAAGGATAAACAGCGCCAAAGTCCTTCTGTATCTCGCTAATCAATCGTTCTCCATTTATTTCCAAATACATACAGAGTAGTTTAAAAGTGAAAATGTTCATCAACTAAACAAAGCTAAACTGTATGGGAGCGAAAGAATATGACCTTAAGGGACCTGGGTGCTGATTTTAATCAGGTGGCCCTAATCCATAAAGCCATCCAGATCGCGGCGTTCTTTTTTGGTGGGCCGGCCAACTTTACTAAGGCGTTTACCCGTATGGAAGCTGGAAGCCTGATATTGAAGTTGAAGGCGTTCCAGCTCTTCGGCAGGCGTAATATCAGTATAATATTTAATGGCTTCGGTATAAGCCATGCGATTGTGAAGTAATGCAGTAACTTTTATGCGCCATAGGCGGCCTTCCGTTCTCACATCATATTCATCGCCCACATGCACCTGTTTGGCTGCTTTTACCTGAGTTCCCTCATATTTAACTTTTCCACTATCGCACGCTGCTGATGCCAGCGAACGTGTTTTGAACAGGCGAATGGCCCACAGGTATTTATCGATTCGAAGTTTTTCTGATTTTTCAGTGCTCATGAGTCCTCCATTTTCTATCTGTATCAAAGATAAGAAAAAGGCGTGTCACGGTTCCAAACCGTGGCACGCCTACTTAGTTACCATTCACCATTGACGACTACGAACCGAAATACTTGTGAAAGTATGGGATCGTCTCAATGCCTTTATAAAAATTAACCAGGTCGAATTTTTCGTTGGGCGAATGCAGGTTATCGCTATCCAGGCCAAAACCCATGAACACTATTTTTACACCCAGCTCTCTCTCCAGGATAGAGCAGATTGGAATACTGCCACCACCACGTACAGGGATAGGTTTTTTTGCAAATGTGGTTTCTATAGCCTGCGCAGCAGCCTGGTAAGCTTTTGAATCAATAGGCGTCATGTAGGGTTCCCCGCCGTGCAGGTTATTCGCTTCTACGGTAACGCCAGCCGGCGCTATTTTCCGGAAATACTGCAATAACATTTCCGTTATTTTTTCAGATGACTGGTTGGGGACCAGCCGTGCCGATATTTTGGCATAGGCTTTTGACGGTAATACGGTTTTGGCGCCTTCGCCGGTATAACCACCCCAGATGCCGTTTATTTCAATAGTGGGTCGTATGCCGGTGCGTTCGTTGGTGGTATAGCCTTTTTCACCCCACAGCTCTTTCACGCCAAGATCATTTTTGTATTCCGCTTCATCGTAGGGGGCTTCTGCCATTAACTTTCTTTCCGCCGGTGTAGATTCTACCACATCATCATAAAAATTGGGAATGGTGATGTGATTGTTGGCATCGTGACAGGAGGCGATCATTTGGGCCAGGATGGTAATGGGATTGGCTACCGCGCCACCATACACACCGCTGTGCAGGTCGCGGTTGGCGCCCGTTACCTCAACCTGTATATAAGCCAGTCCGCGCACTCCGATATCAATTGATGGATTCTCCATGCTGATCATAGAGCTGTCGCTGATGAGGATCACATCGCATTTCAGCAGGTCTTTATGAGCAGCTACGAAATCGGCCAGGTTAGGGGAGCCAACTTCTTCTTCCCCTTCGATCAAAAATTTGATGTTGTTCTGGAGCGAATCGGTCTTCGATAATATTTCCAGGGCTTTTACATGCATATAGAACTGCCCTTTGTCATCGGCAGATCCGCGTGCATAAATACGGCCATCTTTGATCACCGGTTCAAACGGACCGCTGTGCCAAAGGTTCAGCGGGTCGGGTGGTTGCACATCATAATGCCCGTATACCAATACGGTTGGCTTGGAAGGATCAACGATCTTTTCTGCATAAACAACAGGATGGCCGGCGGTTTCGTATACTTTAGCCGTAGCCGCGCCGGCTTCCAGCAAACGCTGTTGTACTTTTTCGGCGCATTTTCTCATATCCCCCTTATTGTCGCTGTTGGCGCTCACAGAAGGAATGCGTAACAATTCCAGTAATTCATCCAGGAAACGATCTTTGTTCTTTTCCTGGTAATCTTTCCAGGCTTGCATAATCATGAGTTTATTTGAATAATTAATTTGATAAGAGGAACAGTAGGCGAATATAGGAAAACCAATGGGCAATAAACAATTGGCAATCGACTCCCGGTTAAACCTGTTACCGTGCTGATGCCTTTCCCTTATCAACCCCGTCAACCTTTCAACTTATAAACTATGCTTCTTATCCCTCAGCACATTCTCTAACGTCCATTCCACCCTTTTTTCAAAGTAACGTTTGCGAACGGTGCATTCTTCTTTGGCGCAAATGCTGCATGAGAAATCAAGACAGGGATCGGTATGCACGAACAGTTCAAATACAGTTCCGAATTCTTTTTTAATAAGCCTGCCCAGCTCTTCCACTTCTACATGCGCTTCCACTACGTTCAGGTACCAGGGCACGGTGAGGTGACAGTCAATATGAAACTGGCCGCCATACTTGATCACGCGCAAGTTGTGCAAATCGATCCAGTTAACGCGGCGGTTGGCGTTTAGCACGGCCAGCATTTTTTGCAGCAGTTCTTTATCGGCTTCATCCATAATGCCGGCCAGGGAGTGCCGCAAAATATGATAACCGGTATTTATGATGATAAAAGCGAAAATAATAGCGGTCACACCATCGAGCCAGGCCAGTTTGGTCAATCGTATCAATAACAGGCCAATGATAATTCCTAAAGTAGAATAGGTGTCAGTCTGCAGATGCTTGCCGCTTGCTACCAGGGCGAGCGAATTGTTTTTCTTTCCATTACGGATGCTGATATACCCTACTATAAAATTGATCACTGCTGTAATGGCTACCAGCATAATACCCTGGTCGAGTTGTTGCAGTTCGCGGGGATATATGAAATGCAGTACCGATTGGTAAATGATAACCAGACCGGCTACAATGATAAGCGTTCCTTCAACGGCGGCTGATAAAAACTCAGCTTTACCATGTCCGTACGGGTGGTCTTCATCACGGGGTTTGGCAGCTATATACAAACTATACAAACCAATAAAACCGGCAATCACATTTACGGTGCTTTCCAGCGCATCGGTTAAAATGGCAATGGAGTGCGTGATCCAGTAGGCCACTATTTTAATAAAGAACAGTAGTACGGCTACTGTTACTATCCATTTCTGTATTCGAAGATTTTCCCTGCCTGAGTTCAATACAAGCTATTTGTGGCGAAGGTAGGTTTTCAACAGGCAATGAGCAACAGCCCATGGGCAACAAGGGGATAACTTTCCGTTACAGCGAACGCATAATTAATAGCCGCACGCCGAGCCCCTTAAACAGCCTGGGGTTGTTGTTCCACAACTTTATTCTTGCTCACCAACTTTATGAATCTCCTGTACGCGCGGTAGTAAAGCTCTTTATTAAATAATTGTGAATCGTTGAGCGCTTTTATAATTAAGAAAACGGCAATGGGAAGCAGCACGGCAGTCGCCAGCCACATTCCGGCAAACGGTTGCAACACATCTTCCTTTACAAACTTTTTTCCAAAGTTGTTCAGCAGGAAAAAGATAACGAAGAATACTACAGCAAATACCACCGGCGTACCAATGCCTCCTTTACGTACAATGGACCCCAATGGCGCGCCTATCAGGAACAATACCAGCACGGCAATAGACATGGTGATCTTTTCGTGGTACACCATCTTGTGCATGCGCAGTTCTTTTCTTTTGCCATCAAAATCCCACGATGGACCTTCTATAGTAGCTTTTATGGAGTTGGTATAGGAAATACTTTGATCCATCACCGATTGCCGTACGGCCGTTGGATTAGCATCTGTCTTCGACAGTTTTAAACTATCGGGTAATTGATCAATAAACGCAGCCCCCTTTTTTACAGGCGGCGCTTTTACATTTATCCAGCCGGTATCGAGGTATTTCGAGATGCCCAGGTAGCTTTGTAATTCGCGACGGTCGCGTTCTTCAAATTTGCCAAGCGTTCTATGTAATGAATCAATGTTCTTTCCCAATTGCCGGGTGCTTAACATTTCATAGCGGTCTTTATAGGCGCTGTCATTTGTACGGTTGAGTATAAGTGAGCTCAGGTCCAGTACTTTTTTATATTCTTTAAAACCCAGCCTGATAAAGTCGGTTTTGTTTCCATAACGGTTGCCGCGTTCTTCATAACGCCAGCCATTGAATAAAGTAAATTCCAGGAAGCGTTTATCAGATGAAATGCGCATGATGCCTTTTTCTGCCGCAACAATATTATCCTGCGGTCCGGTACTGGTTTCATAAATGATCACATTGTGTAAAATGGAATCATTTTCTTTTTTCGACACTTTGATGGCGTAATCGGGAATGGTGGTATAGAACACGCCTTCTTTCAAATCGAAGGCTGGTTTTTTATTGACAAGGTCGTAATGCAGTGTTTTCATTTTCAGGTTGGCAACCGGAATAACATAATTGTTGAACATAAAAGCCAGTCCCGATAAAAGGATCGCGACAATGGTGAGTGGAAGCATGAAACGCAATAAACCAATACCAGCCGATTTTATGGCTACCAGTTCAAAAGTTTCGCCCAGGTTGCCGAATGTCATGATGGAGGATAACAGAATAGCCAGTGGAAGGGCAAGTGGTACCAGGGTAGCGCTCAGGTAAACAACCAGGCGAAGCATGGTAATAACATCAATTCCCTTTCCCACAAAATCATCGATCCACAGCCAGAAGAACTGTAATATCAATACAAACAGGGTAAGGAAAAAGGTTGCGATAAAAGGTCCGATAAATGATCGCAAAACCAGTATGTCGAGTTTTTTTATCATTGTTGTTAAAATCTCAAATGACAAATCAAATTCCAAATCACAAATAGCAAGAACCAAAGAAAATCGCAAAATTCAAATCACAAGACCCAAATAAAATAAAAAATAAGACACTTTAAAACAATACTTCGTTATCAATCTCCAATCACCGGTTCTGCATTCCTGGTACTTGTTTTTTGGTTCTTAGTGCCTGGATCCTGGGTTTTAAATTTTGGTTCTTGTATTTTTATAAAATGGACGTCGCAAAAATACAGCTTTCAGCAGAGGAATTATCGTTGGTACAAAATGCCGGCTGGCTTTTAACAAAGAATACAATTATTGAAAAAGTTTTTGCTTTGTTTGGAGAAATTGCTCACGACATTCGGGACCATGTAACGGCAAAGCCTGATTTTTTGCCAGCTGCAGTGCTGGTTCCTTCCCCTAAAATTTCAAAAGGAGAGAATTATAAGGGATTGCCCTGGGTAATGTGCGATTATCCACGATTATTTAACCGCCAGGATACATTTGCTATACGCAGCATGTTCTGGTGGGGGCATTTTTTTAGTGTAACCCTGCATCTGAAAGGAGTGTATAAAGAAAAATACCAGCAACAGCTGCTCAACAACCTGCCATTACTGTCAGAGAAGCAATTTCATGTATGTATCAGTAGAGAAGAATGGCGGCATGAATTTGAAGAAGACAATTATATGCCTCTCACTCAGTTGAACTCTTCCGATGTGGAAAAAATTCTGCTGGCTAACGATTTCTGCAAGCTATCCGCCAAAATATCACTTCCACAATGGAATCAGTCAAAAGAATTATTGATCGATCTATACGAAACAATTATTACCTCTGTGGGGAATCATTAATTACTGCCAAGCCGGTGAAACAGGTCTTTTACCTGGTAGGCCCATAATTGACTCTGATCTTTAACGTCCCCTTTTTCGGCAAAATCCTTAATTACAAGGATGGTTTGATTCGTTACTTCTGACTTCTCAATTCTGAATTCAAAATATTCATCTTTGGGTGAATGTAACCAATGAAATCTGATAAACTTTTCTTCTTCGCTTTCCATAACCTCGGCCTTGTCTGTAGTGCCGTTCCAGCTAAAGCTAAAAATACTATCCCTTTCGTCTACTTTATCAGCAAACCATTCCTGCAAACCTGCAGGCGTACTTAAGAATTCGTATAAAATGGAAGGAGAACATCTTACCGGATACTCTAACGTAAATATGTTTTTCTTACTCATCTAACCCTGATTGATCTTTTTATGCAAGTCCAATGGTGCAATTATAGAAAATTAATACTACCCCCAAAATTTTTTTTTGGATAAATCGCATAAAAAGGCCTAAAAATGAATAAATAAGCAAAAAAAAGTCATATGTCTGACTGCCAGTCTGTTACGAATATTTTTGAGGAAAATAGGATAAATGGGTATATTACGTGGATAGTTTTTTAAGAACAAAATGCTTGTTCATATAACAAATAGGACAGGTATTTCGTTTTTTGAAAGCCATTGACCGTTTAAAACCTAAAAAACCCTTTAAAATGTCCTACCTATGAGTATGCGGCAACTCAAGATCACGAAATCAATTACGAATCGTGAATCTCAGAGCCTTGAAAAATACTTGCAGGAGATCGGAAAAGTTGAATTGATTAGTCCCGAAGAAGAAGTTAAACTAGCGGGTTTAATCAAGCAAGGAAACCAGGCAGCCCTTGACAAACTAACGAAAGCGAATTTAAGATTCGTCGTATCCGTAGCCAAGCAGTATCAGAATCAAGGCCTCTCTTTACCAGACCTCATCAATGAGGGTAATTTGGGTCTCATTAAAGCAGCGCAGCGTTTTGATGAAACCCGTGGTTTTAAGTTCATTTCTTACGCCGTTTGGTGGATTCGCCAAAGCATTCTTCAGGCATTAGCCGAACAATCGCGTATTGTAAGGCTTCCTTTAAACAAAGTAGGGTTAACAAACAAGATCCAGAAGGCATTTTCGCTACTGGAGCAGGAATTTGAACGCGAACCCTCGCCCGAAGAACTGGCCGAATTGCTCGAACTCGAAACCGAGGAAGTTTCTGCTACCCTGGGCATTGCAGCCCGGCACGTAAGCATGGATTCGCCCATGTCTGAAGGGGAAGACAATACCCTGATAGATGTGTTGGTAAATCACAATGCTGAACTGGCAGACAACAACATCGCGCACAAAGAGTCCCTTAAACAGGAAATTGAGCGTTCCATGAAAATGCTCACCGAGCGTCAAAAAGAAGTGATCTGCTATTTCTTTGGTTTGGGTGTCGATCATCCCATGAGCCTGGAAGATATCGGAGATAAATTTAATCTCACCCGCGAGCGGGTTCGCCAGATCAAAGACAAAGCAATTACAAAACTGCGTACCAATTCACGTTCAAAGGCCCTCCGGGGATATTTGGGCGTTTAACCTAAAAAAAGTAAGCCGGCAAAAGAAACTTTACACTACAAAATTTACTTCCTGTAAATTTGCATTCCATAAAGTGAATATAACTTAGGGTATATTCACTTTTTTGCTTTTTACCCTTCTGCCCCGCTCTTGCAAGCCGAGGGATGTGCGAAATCAAATGAATGAGAAAAACAGGAAGTTATGTTTGAAAATCTTACCGACCGGCTCGAATCCGCCTTTAAACAAATTAAAGGGGAAGGCCGTATTACCGAGCTAAATATTGCTGCAACCGTAAAAGACATCCGCCGCGCCCTGGTAGATGCCGACGTAAACTATAAAATTGCCAAGGATTTTACCGACCGGGTAAAAGACAAAGCACTGGGTCATAAAGTATTAACTGCAGTAAGTCCCGGCCAGTTAATGGTGAAGATCGTGAAAGACGAATTGGCTGAATTGATGGGCGGCAGTGAGAGCGATTTTAACGCCAAAGGCAATCCGGCCGTGATCTTAATTGCCGGGTTACAGGGATCCGGTAAAACCACCTTCAGCGCCAAGCTGGCCAACTTCCTGAAAACAAGGAGCCGGCTTTCGCCTATGTTGGTGGCGTGCGACATTTACCGCCCTGCGGCCATCGACCAGCTAAAAGTGCTGGGTGAACAGATTGAGGTTGACGTATACAGCGAACCTGAGAATAAAGATGCGGTGCAGATAGCGATGAATGCTATCAAAGAAGCCCGCAGTAAAAATAAAAACGTGGTCATCATCGATACCGCCGGCCGCCTGGCCATCGATGAGGTAATGATGACCGAAGTAGCCAATGTTAAATCGGCTGTTAATCCCCAGGAAATATTGTTTGTTGTTGACTCCATGACTGGTCAGGATGCGGTGAATACGGCAAAATCGTTTAACGATCGCCTTGACTTCACCGGCGTGGTGCTCACCAAGCTCGATGGCGATACCCGCGGTGGTGCTGCCCTTTCTATCAAATACACGGTACAAAAGCCCATCAAGTTCGTAAGCAGCGGCGAAAAGCTCGATACGCTCGATATTTTCTACCCCGAACGTATGGCTCAGCGTATTTTGGGTATGGGTGATATTACCACCCTGGTAGAAAAAGCGCAACAGCAGTTTGATGAAGAAGAAGCCCGTAAGCTGGAAAAAAAGATCCGAAAGAACCAGTTCAACTTTGAGGATTTTAAATCGCAGCTGGAACAGATAAAAAAGATGGGTAATATCAAAGACCTGCTGGGCATGATACCGGGTGTGGGAAAAGCCGTCAAGGACATTGATATCAGCGACGATGCATTCAAAGGCATTGAAGCCATGATCAACTCCATGACACCGCAGGAACGTACCGACCCCGATTTGATCGATATGAGGCGTAAACAACGGATTGCCAAAGGCGCAGGGAAAGACATCAATGAAGTGAATGCTTTTTTAAAGCAGTTTGAGCAAATGAAGCAGATGATGAAAATGATGAATAAGATGCCCATGGGCCGTATGGGAATGAAGCGTTAAGGGGCGGTTAACCGGTTGCAAAGTTAACATGTAGCAAAAGTAAATTTGGCTATATTGGTTCCGGAAACAGACACTTTTGTTAACTTGTGATTGGGATTCGGATTTTAACAATATTTATAGGATATATCGCATGTGTTTTATTCAGAATAATAGGCTGATAATACTGTGAATAATTGATCTCAATTATAAATTTGGAAAAATCAGTTCGATTGTTATTTTTGCAATCGTTATAATGGAAAGTAACCCTATTTGTTCACGCATTTAAATTTCTATTTAAGATGCCAGTTAAAATCAGACTGCAACGCCATGGGTCTAAAAAGAGACCTTTTTATTTCATCGTAGTGGCCGATGCACGCTCTCCGCGTGATGGTAAGTTTATCCAAAAGTTAGGTACTTACAACCCTCTTACAGTTCCTGCAACAATTCAGCTTGATCGCCAGAAAGCCCTTGATTGGCTTCATAAAGGCGCTCAACCTACTGATACTGTGCGCAGAATACTGTCATACAAAGGTGTATTGTACCTGAAACATTTGTTGCGTGGTGTTAAACTGGGTCTATTCGACGAAGCTACCGCTATGGAGAAATTCCAGAAGTGGCATGCTGAGCACGAGGTCCAGGTTAAAAAACGCCAGGAGACAAATGCAAGGGATAGAAGACCTCGCAGAGGTGGCGCTGGCGCACCGCCAGTAAGACCGCGCAGAGATCAATAATCTTACGCAGTATAGCTAGCTGTCAACTTGTTAAATCCCGGCATTTATTGCTGGGATTTTTTCATTTTAAGGGGCTATAAGCGCTTTCGACCGGTGGCCTTTCCGGATCAAATCAAATTGTTGGGGGATGTGTCTTATAGTAGCGGAACAGTACCAAACTGGTAGCCTGATGGCCTAGGTATTGTCTGCAGACCCTCCAGGGATCCTCTGGGAACCCTACAGGGATACATGTGCGCAAGGCAATCCCCAGGCAATACTTAGGCAATACCCTGGCAATACTTAGGCAATACCCTGGCCATTACCCTACAGTCTAACACCCATTACAGTAGCATCTGGGGCGGTAAATGTCATCCTGTTGTCCGGAATCCCTTAAGAATTCAACCTGATCCGCCTGGTATAATGATGGTTTCAAGGAAGTTTCATATCTGTCTGCCTGGCCGGAACCAATTGCTTATTGCCGATTGCCTTTTGCCAATTGATTATTCTACCTTTGCCGGGCATATGACTAATTATCACAGCATTGGAAAAATAGTAGCCAGTTTTGGCGTAAAGGGTGAAGTGGTGTTGAGCCATCAATTGGGCAAGAAAACCTCGTTGAAAGGGCTGGAAACCATTTTTATTGAGGAGAAGAAAGACGAAATGCTGCCTTTTTTCCTGGAAAGCACCCGTATTAAGAACGATGCAGAGTTATTCATGAAATTCGAAGGCATCGATTCCAAGGAGGCGGCCTTCCGCCTGATGCAAAAACGGGTTTGGCTGCCACAGGAGGAATTTGAAAAATTTGCCGCCAAATCGGCCCCCATTGCATTACTGGGCTATCATATCTTCAATGAGGGCACCGACCTGGGGGAAATTCTCGAAATAATAGAACAACCACACCAGCTACTTTGCCGCATCGATTATAAGGGCAAGGAAGCCTTGATCCCAATACATGAAGACTTTCTCGTGAAAGTTGATAAAAAGAAAAAACAGGTGTTTGTGGAACTTCCGGATGGGTTGCTGGACATCTATGCATAACCCCCGACCCCCTTTAGATGCTGGGGGAAAATGTTTTTTCTATCTGCACAAAATGCCGTTGGTGGTGCGCGATGATAAACCAGCCAGCTAACAAGTAGGCGTAACAACCAGCCATAATGATGTAAATTCGCATCGACCCGCTTTCTCCCCCGATGAGTTGGGGCCGGCGGATCCAGTGGCAAAGCATTCATCATGAGCAGTTCCCAACGTATCATAGCGCATTTTGACCTGGATGCATTCTTCGTTTCTGTCGAATGCCTGAACGATCCTTCGTTGAAAGGTAAGCCACTAATCGTGGGTGGACGCGAGCGGGGTGTGGTAGCTGCCTGTAGTTATGAAGCGCGGAAATATGGTATCCATTCCGCCATGCCCATGAAAACCGCTTTGCGTTTATGTCCTCATGTAACGATAGTAGGTGGCAGCCGCGGCGAGTACAGCCGGTATTCGCGTTGGGTAACGGAAATAATTGCTGCCAAAGCGCCCCTGTTCGAAAAAGCCTCCATCGATGAATTTTACCTCGACCTAACAGGAATGGATAAGTATTTCAATCCCTTTCAATGGACCATCGACCTGCGGCAGGAGATCATCGATAAAACCGGGTTGCCTATTTCATTTGGTTTGGCCGGCAATAAAATGGTTGCCAAGATCGCTACCGACGAAGCCAAACCGAACGGATACCTTCATATTGCCTTTGGCCGGGAAAAGGAATTCCTCGCCCCTTTAAAAGTGAATAAAATTCCCGGGGTTGGCGAACATATGAACCAGGCCCTGCGCGATCTGGGTATTGATACCATCGACCACCTGAGCGCCCAGCCCATTGAATTGCTCGAGAACCGCTTTGGTAAATATGGCGGCGATCTTTGGAACAAAGCCCACGGCATTCATCTTGGGCAAGTGATACCTTATCATGAGGCAAAGTCAATTTCTACAGAAAGTACTTTTGAAGAAAATATCCTTGATACAGACAGGCTGCTGACCGAACTGGTGGGCATGACGGAACGGGTGGCTTATGAGCTCAGGCAGGAAAATAAAATGGCCGGCTGCATTGCTGTAAAAATACGCTATCCCGATTTCGAAACTACATCGCGCCAAACTACAATAGACTATACTTTTTATGACGACGAGCTTCTTCCCAAGGCTAAAGACCTGTTCCACAAGCTGTACCGCAAAGGCCAGGCTGTAAGGCTATTGGGTGTAAGGCTGAGCGAGCTTACCGATGAAGCGGTGCAGACGAATTTGTTCAGTAATGTTGAAAAAAAGAACGAGCTTTATAAGGCTATCGATGACTTAAAAAACCGGTTCGGTAGTAAATCGCTAACCAAGGCCTCCCGGTTGTGAATTACTTTCAAATGTTGATTCAGCGTGGGTCTTAACATCCTATGATCGTTCATTTAGCCCGGAAAACAAAAAATCAGATAGCAGTCTACTTTATGAGTAGGGATTTGTATCTTCGTGCCCCCTTTAGCGGATAGTAATTATTTTTTCAAACTTAAAAATACTTAGTATATGAGTTTAAGATTAGGCGACATCGCTCCTAACTTCCAGGCTAAAACAACCGCCGGCGATATTGATTTTTACGAATACCTTGGTAATGGCTGGGGAATATTGTTTTCTCATCCTGCTGATTATACACCCGTTTGTACTACCGAATTAGGCAAAACCGCTTTATTACAGGAAGAGTTTGCCAAACGTAATGTTAAAGTACTGGCTGTTAGTGTTGACCCGCTCGACAAGCACATTGGCTGGGTAAATGATATCAATGAAACACAAAATTGCACTGTTGGATTCCCTATCATTGCCGATGAAGACAAGAACGTGGCTACTTTGTATGATATGATCCACCCCAATGCTTCAGAAACATTTACCGTTCGTTCGCTGTTTGTGATAGGACCCGATAAAAAGGTTAAACTCATGATCACCTATCCGGCTTCTACAGGAAGAAACTTCCATGAAGTATTACGTGTGGTTGATTCACTGCAATTGACCGCTAATTACAGCGTTGCTACACCTGCCGATTGGAAACATGGTGAAGATGTGATCGTGGTTCCGGCTGTATCTACTGACGATGCCATCAAGAAATTCCCTAAAGGAGTAAAAGTGGTAAAGCCTTACCTGCGTTATACACCGCAGCCTAATATAGATAAATAAAGACAGTTCTATATAATTGCAAAGGTCCCGTACCCTGCCTTAGGCGGGGAACGGGACCTTCCCTTTTTAGATGTTTCGTATCATCAGCCGGCTATTGTATGTAAAGCCCATTTCTCCAGTTTTGCTACCACTTCCTCAAGCTTTACGGGTTTACCAATATAATCGTTCATGCCTGCTTCAATACATTTCTCCTCGTCCCCATGCATGGTATTGGCGGTTAAAGCTATAATCACCGGTTGATTCTGTAGCGTATTGCGAATGATCTGCGTTGCTTCAATGCCATCCATTTCGGGCATCTGCATATCCATCAGGATCATGTCGTAGTTTTCCTCGCGCGATGCCGCCACGGCCATTTCACCGTTCTCCACCACGTGAGGGTGATAACCCATTTTATTCAAAATATGAATGATAACCTGCTGGTTAAATAAATTGTCCTCTGCAATAAGAATGTGCAGGGGATATCTTTCAGAAAAACTGCGGGGCAGCTTTTCATGCACTGTTGTCTCTTCTGTTAACGATCTTTTCTGATGCTCCAGGCCATTAATAACATGTTTACATAATACATGTTGTTTGATGGGTTTTGTTAAAACCGAGGTGAACAAATGCTTTTTGGTTTTGGTAAATTCATCCCCGATGGAACTGAGCAGGGTAATGGGTATGTGTGCATACTTTGCTTTAACCTGTTGTGCCAGTGTAACTCCATCCATTTCCGGCATTTGCACATCGGAAAGTATCAGGTCAAATTGCTGATCCCGCGATAAAATATTCAGCGCCTCCTGGCCCGACCTGGCCAGTGTGGGTTGTAGTTTCCATTGCAGCAACTGACTTTTTAAGATCAACAGGTTGGTGGGATTGTCATCTATAACCAAAACTCTTTTCCCTTCATGTTTGGTTATACAATGGTTGGTAATAACCGGTAGTATACTATTGCCTTTGCTGGTTTGTATGGTGAAGAAAAAGCTAGAACCCCTGCCTGCTTCGCTTTCCACCCAAATACGGCCACCCATTAGTGCTACCAGTTTTTGGGCAATGGCCAGTCCTAACCCGGTGCCGCCGTATTTGCGGGTGGTTGAAGAATCAACCTGTGAAAATGCTTTGAACAGGCGTTGTATTTTGTCGGACGGAATGCCAATGCCTGTATCGCGCACTTCAAATTGCAACTCATACTGATAGTTAGCGGTATTGGTAAGGGTACGAACACCTATAAACACTTCACCTTCTTTTGTGAATTTAATGGCATTGCTAACCAGGTTGGTCAATATTTGCCGTAAGCGCAATACATCGCCAGAAATTAGAACGGGAACATCTTCTTCCATCTGGTATAACAGGTCCAAACCGATGAGGGCCGATTTCGTGCCAAAAATATCCAGCACATCTTCAATACAGCTGCGCAATTGAAAATCTTCTTTTTCCAACTCCATATTACCCGATTCAATTTTAGAAAAATCGAGTATGTCGTTGATCACATTCAACAGGCTTTCGCCGCAGGTGCTAATGGTATTGGTATATTCCCTTTGCTGTTCTGTAAGGGGTGTTTCTGCCAACATAGACGACATGCCGATAACGCCGTTCATAGGCGTTCGTATTTCGTGGCTCATAGTGGCCAGAAAAACGCTTTTTGCGTTGTTAGCCGCTTCGGCATCCATTCGGGCTTTGTCAAGCTCGATCGTTTGCCGTATATGTTTTTCATTGTACTTATTTAGCTGATAAGCCCAAAGACCACAAGTGAAAAATATTATGCCGGCCAGTATAATATGAATGGTGAATGTAGTAATGTCAAAATATTCGAGTTGCGAAAAATACACTTCGGCGTAACCTATGTTTTGCAGGTATCCCAATAAGGCATGATGCAACCCAACCACAACCAATATGGGAATTTGCAGTTTCCAGTTTTGATAGGTGATCAATATGGCGCTGCCGATAAATGCGAAAAAGTGCATTTCGAACATGCCATGCATCTGGTAAATGTATTGCGCCATAAAAAGGGCCAGCACCACACTCAGCACGTATTGATAAAGATCAGAATTGGGTAAGGCAATTTTTGCAGAATAATAAGCGATCAGTAATAGGGTACCCACACTTATAGCAATCAACCAGGTACCATAAAAGAAAGCCAGCAGAAGGCCGCCTATGTAAAAGCTGATCAGGAAATAGTTCATTAACTGGTCAGACCTTTCTTTTGCAGACAGCTTTTGTATAGCTGTTTGTTGGTTTTTTTTTGAGAGATCGTTAATGGAATTGTTTTTTTTCATGGGGCGCATTTGGGTAGTTGGCAGCCGTATGCTTTTAAAGCAAACTGGTCAAAAATAATGGCTGCATTATTCTGTAACAGTTTATTGATAGCCATTCGGGCATATTCGGTTTTGGTATCTGTGCAATAACGGGTTCTGTTATAATTTCCCCGGAAATATAATTGCCGGTTGGTATCAAGAAGAACCGCCTGGGGGGTAGAATATACGCCGCAGGCTGTGGCCAGGGTGGTATCGAAGATTACCGGAATGGCCAGATCAAATTTTTTCAGGATATCATGGGTAGTCCATTTTTTGCGGGTTACGGGAACAATAGCAAATGCTATTTTATTACCAAATTGATTGACCAGTGATTTAAAATGCGGGATGTTAAACCGCGAACATGGACAATCGGGGTTATAGAAGTGCAGCATTACCGGTTTATCTGTATTAAACGGCAGTGTATTATTTATATTAATAGAAGTGCCCGGATCAATAACCCGGTAGTTATTGGGAACAGGTGTGGGTAGGCTGTACATCCATTCATATTGCCAGAACACCGCAATGATAGTTGCCAACAATATGAACAGCCAGGTTAACACGGCAACCTTACGCATTTGGTTTTGGAGGTTTTATGTAAAGAAATAAGGAACTATTATTAAATTCTTTTTTAATGGATACTTGTTTCCGCTCATAAACCGTAAACCTTAATGTTGATGCAGGGAATACCTTTATTGCGCTGGTCGTTTTCCGGTATCGATGGCTCTTTTTCCCATTCAGGGCCAGGAAGAATAAACACCTAAATGTTTTATCTTTCATTAAATTTCCCGTCACATGAAGAAACTACTGCTCGGGCTATTGATCTGCAATCCCTTGTTACTGCTTTCACAACGTACTATTCTGCACTGCGGTAAATTATTAGATGTTACCAAAGGACAGGTATTGACCGATTATTCCATTATTGTAGAAGGTAATACGATCACGGATGTACTGGCCGGGTTTACAAAAGCATCAGGCAGTGATAAAGTGATCGATCTTAAAAACAAGACCGTACTACCCGGACTGATAGACTGCCACGTACACCTGGAACATGAAACAAGCCCCACCAGGTATATGGAAACATTTACTTACAATCCGGCTGATTATGCTTTTCAATCGGTCGTATATGCAGAACGGACGCTTATAACCGGTTTTACCACCGTGCGTGACCTGGGCGGCACGGGAGTGAATATATCACTGCGAAATGCCATCAATAAAAAACTCATTAAAGGGCCGCGCATATTCACGGCCGGTAAATCAATTGCTACCACAGGCGGTCACGCCGATCCTACAAATGGCTTTAGAAATGACCTGATGGGCGATCCCGGTCCGGCTGCCGGTGTGGCCAATGGAGCCGATGAATGCCGGAAGGCGGTACGGCAGCGTTATAAAGACGGGGCCGACCTGATAAAAATTACTGCTTCAGGGGGTGTGTTAAGCGTTGCGAAAAGCGGGGAGAACCCCCAGTTTACGGAAGAAGAAATAAAAGCTATCGTAGAAACCGCCCACGATTATGGTTATAAAGTAGCCGCGCATTGCCATGGCGCCGAAGCCATGAAACGAGCTGTAAGGGCAGGGGTGAATAGTATTGAGCACGGCACTATGATGGATGATGAAGTGATGCAGTTAATGAAACAGCATGGTACTTATTTTGTGCCGACCATTACGGCCGGAAAAGCGGTAGGGGATTCCGCCAAAAAGCCCGGTTATTATCCTGCGTTAGTAACTCCTAAAGCATTGGCGATAGGTCCTAAGATCCAGGGCACTTTTTCCAAAGCATACAAAGCCGGTGTGAAGATAGCTTTTGGAACAGATGCGGGCGTGTATGCGCACGGTAAAAACTGGCTGGAGTTTGTATATATGACCGAAGTAGGTATGCCACCGATGGAAGCCATTCAATCGGCCACGGTAGCGGCGGCCGACCTCATTGGTGTTTCAGACAAGATCGGCAGTATTGAAAAAGGCAAGTTAGCGGATATCATTGCTGTCGAGGGCGATCCCATAAAAGACATACAGGCTATGGGAAAAATGTTTTTTGTGATGAAGGATGGGGTGGTGTATAAGTAAGGCGAGTTGATAAGGTTGATAAAGTTAATAGAGTTGATAAAGTTTCAGCCCTGCCTTTATCAACTCTATCAACTTGTTAACTTTTCAACTTATTATGAGTTCTTCCGTAATTGTTGTAATAACGCCCGCATATCCTTTGGCATCTCGGCCTGCAGATCATGTTCAACGCCCGCCATATCGGTGAAATGTAACCGTTTGGCATGCAGACCGGTTCTTGCCAGGATCGGTTTTTCTTCTTCTTCGGATTTACTCAGCTTGTAGTTGCGTTTAAAAGAAGAGATCTTTATTGGTAACCCATCGCCATATAATTCATCACATACCAATGGGTGTCCTATATATTGCATGTGTACCCTGATCTGGTGGGTGCGGCCTGTATGAATACGGAACTGCAACAGCGAAAACTTGCCAAACTCTTCCAGCACCTCGTAATCGGTAACGGCAGATTTGCCTCTTTTGTGAATGATCATGAGGCCTCTTTTTACCGTATTCTCCGCAATAGGCGCATCGATGGTCTTTTGCTTGTCGGGCAATGTACCGCCGACAATACCGACATAATATTTCTCCACGGCCCTTTCTTCAAATGCCTGCGATAAGAACTTGTGTGTTTCCGGTTCTTTGGCAAACACAATGATGCCGCTCGTTTCCCGGTCGAGGCGGTGAACGGTGTATATCTGTTCGTATTTTTGTTGCAGCAGTTGTTTCAGGGAAATTTCTTTTCCTTCCCGGTCGGGAATGCTTAACAAGCCCGGCGGTTTATTAATTACTATAAGATGATCATTCTCGAAAATGATCTCCGGTGATGCTTTAACCACGTACAACTATTTTGTTATTTTATTTTTTGTATAAGAGGAGTTCAGGTATTTTAACAGACGTACTTCTTTTTCGGTTAAGAAACGCCATTTGCCTCTGTCTACATTTTTCTTGGTGAGGTTCGCATACATTACCCGGTCAAGATTACGAACATCGTAACCGAGTTGTTCAAAGATGCGGCGAACGATGCGGTTGCGGCCGCTGTGAATTTCGATACCGATAATACTTTTATCTTTTGGATCGGCATACGCCAATAGATCGGGTGCAATAAAACCATCTTCAAGGGTAATACCGTTGACAAGGGAATCGAAATCTTTTTTTACGAGGACTTTATCGAGTTTTACTTCGTAGATCTTTCTTATTTCATAACTGGGATGCGATAACTTTTGGGCCAGCTCTCCATCGTTGGTGAGTAACAATACACCGGTTGTATTTCTGTCTAAACGGCCGATGGGATATACCCTTTCCGGGGTAGCGCTACGTACTATATCCATAACCGTTTTTCTGCCTTGCGGATCTTCGGTTGTAGTAATAAAATCTTTGGGTTTGTTGAGCAGGATATAGACCAGATTTCTGCGGGCGAATAGCACCTTGCCATTTACTTTGATCTCGTCTTTATCGGTTACTTTATGACCGGGTTCCAGGATCCTGGAGCCGTTCACAATTACTTTACCGGATTTTACAATTTCAACAGCATCGCGGCGCGAGCAAATGCCGGCATGCGCAATGAACTTGTTTAAAGGCATGCTACCGGCTGGCTTAACCGCTTCTGGTTCCGGTTTGTTTGTTGTTTGTGGTTGAGACCCTGGTTTGGTGGCTTTCCCTGTATTGTCTGCCGAAGCCTTGGCGAAGGCGGGCTTTGTGGTTTCTTTGCCTTTGCTTTCAGTTTTCGGTTTTAAGTTTAAAGTTGGCTTTCTATTGCCTTCCATTTTTTCGTTGCTTCGGGGCCTTGTTGCTTCGTTGCCTGGGGCTTTTGGTTTGATGCCTAAAGCTGGTTTTTTCTCAAAACGCTGTTCTTTTCCGCCTGGTCCCCGCTCGTCATTCGAGGAAGATTGCGGTTTGAAACCTGTGCTTTTACCTGCATTTCGATCGTTGCTTTTGCCCGACCCTTGTGGTTTGAAGCCTGAAGTGGGCTTTTTCTCAAAGCGCTGTTCTTTTCCACCTGGACCGCGTTCTGTATTCCTTGTGCCGCCTGGTCGTGAGGATTTGAAGCCTGAGGATTTACCTGCATTTCTTCCGCCTTTCTCGTTGCCTCGGTACCCCCGATTCATCGGGGCTTCGTTGTCTGTATTTCTTGCCGCTTGTTCCTTTCTTCCTCTATCTGGTTTATAACCAGTAGCTTGTCCCTGCGCTCTGGCTTCCCGGGCTTCCTGCTTTTTCTTCTCGAAGAATTCTTTTGTTTCCTGACGGACTTTTTTCTTTTCCTGGCGAATGCGCTCTTTCTTTTTAGCGCCGCTGTCCTTCTGCCCCATGAATTTCTTAAAAGGTTGTGCCATGTGTAGTAGTTTGCTGTTTTCCAACAGTAGTGAGCGGCGAAGGTACAAAATAAAAAACTCTCCCGGTTTTTGACCGGGAGAGCCACATTTGATAACAAACTGCGTAGCTTTTATGATTGAACAGGCGGTTGTTGCCTGTGGTGTTTATGCTGTTTCTTTTGCTGATCCAGTTTTTGCAATTGTTCTTCGGTAAGAATTGATTTCAAGCTCTCGTGTTGTTGTTCTTTAAACTTCTTCAATTCAACCTTTTTCTGATCTTCTGTGAGGCTTTTATCTTCACGCAGGGCTTTAAATTTCTGTCCCATGTCCTCGTGATTCTTTTTCAGGGCTGTTACCTGGTCATCGGTCAGGTTCAATTCTTTTTTCATGTGTTCTAACCGGCGTGCACCATGCTTTTTCATATCGCCCCTGCGTTCATGCTTCATGTTCTTCAGACTGGCCTTTTGCTCAACGGTCAGCACCTTTTGCATTTTTTCATGATGGTCCTTACGAATGGTGGCCATCTTGCTTTTCCACTCTGTTACGGTTATTTTGTCTTCAGTCTTTTTTAAATCGGTCATTTGTTGTTTGAAATCCTCATTGATGGTCTTCACTTCCGTTTTTTGCTCATCGGTTAAATTGAGCTGTTGCATCTTATCCATCCGGTGATGACCTTTTGGGCGATCAGTTAAGCCTGTTGACTGATCCTGCGCACAGGCGCCTGTTACTACAAATGCAGCCAACGCCATTCCTATTAATGCTTTTTTCATAGTCTCTTATTTTACTGTTTAGATGCCGTTGAAGGGGTTTTACTTCCGGCAAGGTTTGTTAAAAAAATCTTTTATACGGTAATAGACGGCGGTTTGGCTGGCAGGTTTAATTGATGTAAGAAGTTATTCGTAGATGGTGAATAAAGCGGATGAGTGGGTTTAGGAAATGTTAAGGCAGGTGGTTACAGCTCAATAGCGTTCAGAACCTTGAAGTGAGTGACACAACGAAAGCCGATAGTTATACTGCCGTTTGGTATATTAATTACCTATTGCTGATTGTCGTCCATGGCCATTTGATCCTTATTGGCGAGCTGTCCGCAGGCGGCATCAATATCTTTACCGCGGCTGCGGCGCAGGCGGGCGTTTACCTTGTTGCGTTCGAGGTAATTCATAAATTGCTGTACCGTAGCCTCTTCGGGCTTTTCAAAACGGGCGGCATCGATGGGATTGTATTCGATGATGTTTACCAGGTCGGCAGGCACCTGCCGGCAAATTTTAATGAGTTCATCCGCATCCTTTAAACTGTCGTTAAAGTCCTTGAACAGGATGTATTCGAAGGTAATTTCGTTTTCAGTTTGTCGATAGAAATGATTCAGGGCTTCGATCAGCGCTTTGAGGTTGTTGGTCTCATTAATAGGCATGATCTCATTGCGCTTCTTATCATTGGCGGCGTGCAGCGATAACGCCAGCTTGAACCGTACTTTATCATCACCCAGTTGTTTGATCATTTTGGCTACACCGGCCGTAGAAACGGTAATACGGCGTGCGCTCATGCCCAAACCATCGGGTGAGGTAATGCGTTCGATAGCCTTTAGTACATTCTTATAATTAAGCAGGGGTTCGCCCATGCCCATAAATACAATATTGCTCAGCTTTTTATTGTATACGCGTTCGCATTGCTGGTTGATCAAAACCACTTCATCATAGATCTCATCAAAGTCGAGGTTACGTTTGCGGTCCATATAACCGGTAGCGCAGAATTTGCAGCTCAACGAACAACCGATCTGCGAAGACACACAGGCGGTCTTGCGATCGTCGGTAGGAATAAGCACACCTTCTACCAGGTGTTTTTCAACCGTGCGGAAGCGTGATTTTATAGTGCCATCGGCGGAATATTGAGTGGCATCAACAGTTAAAGCCGGCAAAGAAAAGTTTTCAGTCAGTTTGGCGCGCAGGTCTTTGCTCAGGTTGGTCATGGCCTCAAAAGAATGGGCCTGTTTCAGCCAAAGCCATTCATACACCTGTTTGGCGCGAAATTTCTTTTCACCCAGGGTTTCAAAATATTGCTCCAGCTCACCAAGGCTCAAGTGCCTGATATTCTTATTCGCCGTTTTTAACATGGCGCAAAGTTACAAAGACCGGCGCGGATTAGCTAATGAGGGCATTGTTCGTTAGGTAGTATTATGTATATGAGGACTTTATAAACGTTGAGGCGGATTATTTTTACCAAATCCTTAATCTTCCCGTTTCATCGGGTAAAATATAAGATCTTTTGTGGGGCGATTCGAAAAGTAATCCCTGGTTACCGTAGTGTCGGCCTGTAAAGGCAGGTGTAGGTATAAATTCATCAGTTTGTTCAACAGCATAGTCAATTCTACGGGTTCATTATAAGATCCATATGCCGTGCTTTTTATCAGCTTGCCTGCCGATTCAATGGCTACTCCACGCGTTTGTACGTCGGAACCGAGCTCACTGAAATAGTCCTTCAGAGAATCAACCGGCAGGTTATTGATCTGGTTAAGAATGGTTTCATATTCGACCTTGTCTATTTTGCCCCGAAATCCGCTTACTTTTTCGGTAAACTGTTCGCCATAAAATAAAACATTGCGTGCGGAGTCTATTTCAAGGTACATTTCAGGGCAGGTACCAAAACACGCCGAACTGGCAAAATAGATGGCTGATGGTGTAATGGTATTTTTTTTATGGATTTTTTTAAAGGTTATAGTATCTGCCGGATCTCTGTCGGTGGCGGGCGATAACAATATCAGTGAATTGCCTGTTCGTTTCAATATGGTGTACTGATATAAAAAATAATTATTTATTGTGTCAATGCTTTCAATAATAACAGTATCGTGGTCGAGGTAATATTTAAAATCGGTGAACCGGTAGTCGCTGATGGTGCAAAGAGAATCTTCGAAACAAAAGAATATGTTGCGATTTTCAAAATCATCAACATGTTTAAGAGTTCCCTGCCATTCGCCTTTTATAGAGGTGGCGAGGCCTGTCAGCTGTTTTTGCTGATGACATGAAAAGAAAAAGCAGCCAATTATTAAATATAAGGTCTTTTCCAAGCTGGTAAGATTTTATATAAGATGCTCATTATAAGGGCTTTTCATAAATGGGAGCAAAAATATAGTTATTAACGTTCCTGGACTGTTTAAATGGGTAAACTGTTGCGTGACAATTTTTATTTGAATTCTTTACAATTACTTTGCGGATTCTTATAACCGTGCCACGGTTTGGGACCGGAACACGGCAACAAACAAAAACTATATGAAGAAAGTATATGTCATAGATACGGTTAGAACACCTATCGGAAAATACGGGGGCGCATTAAGCACCATACGCCCCGACGATCTGTTAGCCCATGTGATAAAATCACTGCTACAACGTAATGCCTCTATAGATGTAAATGCCATTGAAGATGTGATTGCCGGCGATGCCAACCAGGCCGGGGAAGATAACCGCAATGTGGCTCGTATGGCTGCCCTGCTGGCCGGTTTACCCGTAACCGTACCCGGCAATACGGTGAACCGGTTATGTGCTTCGGGTTTACAGGCTATTATGGATGCCGCCCGCGCCATTATGTGCGGCGATGGCGATCTTTTAATTGCCGGCGGAGTTGAAAGCATGACCAGGGCTCCTTTTGTGATGTTAAAATCATCCGGCGCCTGGAACCGCACCCCGGAAGTGGTTGATTCTACCATAGGCTGGCGTTTTCCGAATAAAAAACTGACCGACAAATATTATCCATACTCCATGGGCGAAACTGCTGAGAATGTTGCGCGGCAATGGAAAATAAGCCGCGAAGCACAGGATGCGTTTGCCTTGCAAAGCCAGGAAAAATATTTTGCGGCACTGGGTAAAGGCAGATTTAAAGAAGAGATCAGCGGGGTAGAGATTTTTGGCGGCAAGGATGAGAAAATATTCTTAGAGAAAGATGAACCGCCACGTATCACCTCCCTGGAAAAGCTGAGTACACTGCGACCTGCTTTTATAAAAGATGGAACCGTTACTGCGGGTAATTCCTCAGGCATTAATGATGGCGCCGCCGCCATGCTACTGGCCAGTGAAGAAGCGGTTCAAAAATATAACCTGAAACCGTTGGCCCGCATTGTGTCGATGGCAGTAGCAGGTGTTGATCCGGCCATTATGGGTATTGGCCCCGTGCCAGCCAGCCGCAAAGCATTGCAACGGGCTGGCATTACTGCCAATGACCTCGACCTTATTGAATTGAATGAAGCGTTTGCTGCGCAATCCATTGCCTGTATCCAGGACTTACAACTTGACCCTCAAAAAATAAATGTCAACGGCGGTTCCATTGCCATTGGACATCCGTTGGGTTGCAGCGGTGTTCGCATCTCTGCTACCTTATTACATGAAATGAAAAAGCGCGGGTCTAAATATGGCCTGGCAACCATGTGTGTGGGCGTAGGGCAGGGGGCAGCCATCATATACGAAGGGGCTTAGACAATGAGCATAATTTTATTATTTTTATAGCCATACCCCAGGGAATAATTTATGCAGGAAACCGTACTTACCACGCTGATATATAAATACAATCCGTACGCGCGCTTTCTCGTGGTATTGTATATTGTAAGCATCTTTCTTATTTGCCTGTTCACAAGTGATCTGCTTCCCATGTACATTATATGGATGGCACTTTGCGTTTGGGCCATCCCTCTGGTATATGCTGCTATCTCAAAAAAAACGGTCTTTAATTTCAGGGCGCTTGACAGCCGCCAGCTCACTTTCTCCCCATCGTTTATAAAAATAGGGAAGCAACAATACCCCATAAAGGATATTATGGTGGAATTGCATATAAATGCGTACGATGGTTTTATTTACCGCATCCGGCGCGAAGGGTTGTTAACGTCCCAGACCGCCTATGGTATTAATAATGTATTGCTGGTTCATTATAAAGGAATTACCTGCGATCATGAGTTTCATTTAAGCAATCATGCTGATTACACTATGTTATGTGAGCTGACTGATCAATGGCGGGGCGCCGGGGTTCAGTTGGTTGTGAAAGAGTCGTTTACCAGGGAGTTTGTAAATAAGCAATTTGTGCGCATGAACCGCAGCAAAAAATAATTTAGTTTGCAGGTTCAACCAATACCGTTATGAACCTGCAAACTGCCTTATTACAACTTGAAAAACATATTCAGGAAGTTCCTGAACAGTTCAAACAACTGCCCGCTGAAAGTATATTGAAAAAGCCCGCCCCTGGCAAATGGTCGAAACAGGAAATACTGGGCCACCTGATAGATTCAGCCGTTAACAATCTGAAGCGTTTTACCGATACCCAATATTTTCCACAGCCTTACACCGTAATACGTTATAACCAGGATGAGCTGGTCATTATTAATCGTTACCAACAATTGCCGTTGGAGCATTTGCTGCAATTGTGGGGTGTATTAAATAAACAGGTATTGTATGTGGCAAGAAATATACCTGCGGAAAAATTGGCGTATACGGTCATTACAACTTCCGGCGAATCAAAAACCCTGGAATGGCTGGTTATTGATTATGTGGAACACATGGAGCATCATTTGAAACAGGTATTTGGGTCCTGAGCGGAGTCGAAGGAGCGTTACACCAACTTATACAACAGCTTCCTCACCATACGGTAATTGGTGATCAGCGACAAGCCTATTAAAAGTAATGCGGTAAGGATTACGCTCCAGTTCAGCCAGGTAGATAATTCAGGCCGGTCGAACATGGCGAAATGGTGAAAGGCCCATTGCATTCCTTCTGTAAGCGCCAATGCTACCAACACCACCCCTATATATACAGGGATAAATTGTTTTGAAACATTTTGGCTGAGCCAGTTGGGCGAATAGCCCAGCAGGAGTAACAGTTGCAGGTTGTCTTTACTACGGGCTATCATTAACTGCAGGTAAAATGAAAATAACATCAGCGCCAGTATTACAACCAGCAAACCAAATATACCCAACCCGCTAAAGATGCCCTGTAGTACCTGTTTTACCCGGCCGAACTTTGTTTTATCCTTATTTACTTTGAAATTCTTTTGTTGCAGGTAGTTGAGGAAATCAGGATTGTTGGCGTCTTTGGTTTTAATGTACAGGCGGGATGCCTTGACATCGGCAGCATTGCCAAATTTTTTGTTGGCCCAATCGAGAAAGTTCTTGGGAACTATGATGGAATTAACCCGGTCGCTCAGTGCGACGATTGAACTGCGGAAAGTTTGCTTCACTCCATTTGCTCCATAACAGGTAATGTATACCACCACCTGCGAAGCGGTAGCTTCGGATAATTGCGGTAATCCATAACCGGGCGCAAATACATTATATATTTCCAGGAAGTCGGAGGAGAAAACGATGGGAATATAATCCTGTCCTTCCTGCCAGGTAAAATTAGGTGGTACGGTATCGATAAAGTTATTATCCAGCGACTCCACAAACATGTCGGTGCTGAAGGGGATAATATCACCGGCGCTTAATTGTACCCGGAAACGGTTGGCCACCAACGGCGATACGCCTTCTATAAACGGTTGGGCAGTTATCTCTTTAATGTCATTTTCATTGAACAGGTTCTTTTCCAGCTGTCCCATGGTTTCATTGGTAATGGTCTTGGAGATGGAGATGAAATCGGACCCTTCTTTACGCTGACTTTCCCCACCCAGCAGTTGCTGAATGTTGATGTACATTTGAATAGAACATAACAACAGCAATACGCCAATGCCTAAACCAATATATGAGAACCAGCGGGAACTGGTATTGGTGCCTGTTTGCAATAATGAACGAATGGGTTTGAAAGATACTGCCACGGATAATGATTACAAATGAAACAATCGGGTGTAAGGGAAATAATCAATGCGCTCCAGGTCGGCAAAGATGATGGCTGCATTACGCAATTTGCTTTCTTCCAGCATCAGTTGCATGGCGTTTTGCGAGTTGGCATCATCCAGGTGACTGAATGGTTCATCGAGCAATAAGAAATCAAAGGGCTGCAGCAGGGCGCGAATGATGGCCACCCGCTGTTGTTCTCCATAGGAACAGATGCGGCTTTTTGACGCCAGTTTGTTGCCGATGCCCAACCGTTCTGCCATTTCTTTGATCTTTTCAGCAGGATGAAATGGATTCAGTTGCCGTTTCAGTTCAAGATTTTCAAACACGGTTTGTTCGGGAAACAGGCGCAGGTCCTGGAACACAATGCTTACATGGTCTTTGCGGTAACCGGCAAAATCTTCTGCAGTATAAGCGCTCAGTTTTTGATCATTGTAAACAATGTTACCTGTATACTCATTACGCAGGCCATACAAAAAATGCATGAGCGATGATTTGCCGCTGCCTGAAGGTGCTACGATCTTTACATACTCTCCTTTTGAAAATGTGAGGTCCTTTCGCCACACTTCAGAAGCGCTACGGTGATTATCATCGAAATAAACAGGTAAGAGTTGCTGTAATTGAAGTTGCATGCGTTGCCGGAATTACTGGATGTATGAAACAAGCCTGCCCGATGGTGTTATTCCGCAGAGCAGGCTCGTTTTTAATTCGAACTATTTCGTTTACGGATGCATTACCGGTTTAAGCGTAGCCAGGCTTAATGTTGCCGGGTCGCCGTATTTTACCTGTGCATCATACTGCCTGTGTTTTGACTCAAATAGTTTAGAGACCGTATCCAGGTATTTGTTCAGTTGTTTCAGGCTGTTTGTGTTTTTGTCAACCAGGTTTACTTCTGCTTCACCCACAAAGGCGTCGCCTTCTTCACCACCGCTGGTCATTACAATGTCCTGCCACATATTGATAGAAACGTCCATCGCGGCTTTAGCGCTGCTGTCGGTAATGGCAGGGGAGGCCGATTTCAGCAATTGTTGCACGTTGATGTAGCCGCCAAATGCCTTACCGCTGATGCGATCGGCAAAAGGAAACTTGTTGTTGCCGCCACCTAAAAAGGCATTTACCTGTTCGGGTGAATTGCTGGCTGCAAACCAGTCGTTGTTCAGCTGAAAATGTACTTTGTTGGCCATAGCCGGCGAAAGTTCCTGCACTTTTGTTTGTAAAATGCCAAACAGTTTGTCGAATGAAGGTTTGTCGTTCACCGAAGTGGCGAATAAAACATTGGCATTGGGCATGCCATCCTGATGTATGGTTTGTGGATTGCCATCGGCATCGGGGATGGTTATTTCCTGTGATTTTATTTCAAAGTCGGTTACCGATATCAGTAAATCACCTTTGTTCGCTTTTACAAATTCATTGGTACTGTAGCCTACGCCGCTAAAAAAGCTGTTTACAAAACCATCCACGCCGATCAGTTTCATCAGATCTACCAGGCCTTGTGGATTATATTTTAAAGCAAATACAGCTATTACATTTTTAGAAGGGATGCGGTTGATCATATCGGCGCTTACTTTTCCACCCGGATATTTATTCATCAAATCTTTTAACTCCTTGTTGTAGTATGCTTTTGATTTAAGGGAGATTTTTCCGTTGTCGAAGTTCAGGGTTGCGCCGTATGCATTGCCTTCAAACAATACATTCAGCTTTAGCAATGATAAAAGGCCACCCAGGCTATTATAATATTGTTCAGCATTTACCCAATAATGAATATCGCCGGTTTCTTTCAACAGGGAAGCAAAGCGGTCGTCGCTCATCAGGTTGTTCTTAGCTGGCAAATCAAATAACTGAACGGCGAACTTTTGTAAACTATCTGTTTTAAATGTAAACGGTTCATTTGACCCGTCGTTACTGCTGTTCAAACGGCCTGATACCGAAGGCATGGGCACATCCATAATATATACGAAGCGGCTATCCGTCCAGGCTACCAGGCTTTTGAGGCTGGTGGCAAGTACATTCACGTCACCGTTCTTAACTACTTTACCGCCCTTGTTAATTTTGGTAGCAAAAGCTTCAAAGGCAGCGGCATCCTGTATGCCACCTTCAAAGGCCATGTAGCCTCCCTGTCCTTCTTTTTTTACGAAAAAGGCGAGGTCACTTTTTATATCAATGCCTGAGTTGGCTGGATTGTCCAACAGTTTTTTGCTCAGCGAATCGGTTTCATCGGCATATAGCTTTCTGAACCATTCGTTTTGCTGAATCTCCTGCCAGGTCACTTTGGAGGTGATGGAACTGGTATTGATGTGAACCGCCAATGAGGCATCTTTAGGAACCGCAATACCAGATTTGGTACGGCTACAGGATACGATACTTAATAGTACTACAGTTAGTAGTGTAAGGGAGAACAGGTTACGTTGCATATCATCGTTTTGTTTAAAAAAGAGATCAAATAAACAATTTATTGGTAAGGTCTGCAAGCGCCACAGTTTCCTGGGTACCTGTTTTTAAGTTTTTAATAATGCCGGTACTGGTTTGTATCTCCTGGCTACCAATAATTACAATAAAGCCAATATTTTTCTTTTCGGCATATTTAAATTGCTTATCCATTTTTGCCTGTTCATGAAACAGTTCGCACCGCACGCCTTGTTTTCTTAATGATTGCATGGCGGAAAATGCCGTGCTGCTTTCTTCGGCGCCCATATTAAAGAAAAGCACCTGGGTGCCGGTGTAAACGTCATCGGGAAACAATTTCAGTTCTTCCATAACGTCATAGATCCTGTCGACCCCAAAGCTGATACCTACACCCGGAATATTGGGTACGCCGAAAAGACCTGTCAGGTCATCGTAGCGACCGCCGCCACCAATGCTACCTATTTTAACTGTTGCGGGTGCTTTTGCTTCAAAGATGATCCCTGTATAGTAGTTCAAACCGCGGGCAAGGGTAAAATCAATGACGAGGTTACCAATAGCGGATTGCCGATTCACCAGTTCCAGTTCTTCAATTCCTTTTTTACCGGTTTCCAGGTGACCGATCAGCGATGCGATCTGCGTCAGTTTCTCTTCATTGGTGCCGGTGATGTTCAGGTATTTTTCGATCGTGTTGATCTGTTCTTCGTTCAATCCGCGTTGTGCCAGTTCTGCTTTTACTTTATCGAGGCCAATTTTATCGAGTTTGTCGATGGCAACGGTAATATCGATCAATTTATCAGGGCCGCCGCAGAACTCAGCAAGGGCAGTGAGAATTTTACGGCTATTGATGTGCAGCGCATAACTGGCCAATCCTAATTGTGTGAACACATCATTATAAATGTTGGTCAACTCCACTTCATTCAGCAAAGCATTACTCCCTACAATATCCGCATCACATTGATAAAACTCCCGGTAACGGCCTTTTTGTGGCCGGTCTGCACGCCATACCGGTTGTATCTGGAATCGTTTGAACGGGAAAGTAAGCTGGCCCTGGTTCATGGCCACATAGCGTGCAAACGGAATGGTAAGATCGTATTTCAGGGCGCGTTCAGTAAGGCCTTTTACATTTTTACCTTCCAGTACTTTTTCAAAATTGGCACGAGCTTCCTGGTGTTTATCGGGATTTTCGAGACCGTTGTTTAATATCCTAAAGATCAGTTTATCGCCTTCTTCGCCATATTTGCCCATGAGCGTATCCAGGTTTTCCATGGCAGGCGTTTCCAGCGGTTGAAATCCATACAGTTCGAAAATATTACGGATGGTATTAAATATATATTGGCGTTTACGAACCACTTCCGGTCCGAAATCTCTTGTTCCCTGTGGTAATGACGGTTTTGACATTTATAGTTCCTGAATTTTTTTAGTCTCGTAATAGTTTAAAGATAGCATGTGGCCAATCGAAGTAAATTCATGAAATAGGTCTTTTACTTCGACATTCTATGTTCCTCATTCAACCGGTATTTCTCTACGATCTTATCGCAAGCTTTATCGACCATGGCAAATACCTCATGATAGCCAGGTTCGGTACCGTACCAGGGGTCGGGCACATCCATGTTTTTGCCGGGGTATAATTCATTCATCAACAGATCGACTTTGGTGGCATCAAAATCTTTCCGGGCAATGCGCTGCATTTCCTCCATCACATCTTCTGCCATGGCATAGATCTTATCGAACCGGTTGAAATCGGCGGCCGTGAAACGGCGTGCCCGTTGTTGACTGATATCGATCCCATTCAATAATGCGACTTTTTGCGACAGCCGGTGTGGTTCTTCTCCCACATGATACCCATTGGTGCCGGCGCTATCGATGGTCCACGATAATCCCTCCTGTTGAGCTTTGTGCTGCAAAATACCTTCGGCCAGGGGACTCCTGCAAATATTGCCGAGGCAAACCATTAAAATTTTCATAGTCGGCAAAGATAACTGATAGTTTCTGGTTTGCGGGTTCAGAAGGCAGGCAGGTGAGGAGGAGTGCAGATAACCTATGTACTACCGGTCTCAATCCTATTTTATGGAATCTACCCCTATTTGCATCTCATTATCAATAGTGTAAGTTTATAATTTTTTGCATAAAGTCATGAAAAGCTGGATTTTCATAACGTGTTTATTTCTTATCTTGCCCGAACCCTAAATATGTTTACATGGCATCGGAATATGAGGACAAAAAACAAAGGGCTTATATCAACAGAAGGGCTCTCATGGACCTTGGAATGGGGATTATTTATACCGCTATGAGCGGGTTGATGTTTTTTGCGAAAAAGGTGGGATTAGACACTGTTTTTTCGGAGCCTTTCAACTACATTTTCGGTGGCCTGTGTTTGTTGTATGGCGGGTTCAGAATTTACCGCGGCATTAAGAAAAATTATTATCGATAAAGCAGTTCATGTTGTGCAGTTGGTAAACGGCCACTGCTACAGTAAAAATTATTGATAACGAATGGCAGAAACGGGTATTAAAATGTTATTAAACTAAACAGGTTTTTACGTGGTTTTGCCAGTCACGAAAAAGAAGAAATTAAGATGAAAAGGATAGGGCTATGTCGATCGGTGTTCCGGGGATTGGTAGTGATACTTGGAATTAATTTGTTTGTAACTGCGTGTAGTACAGGTTCACCAAAACCCCAGGAAACAACTACCAGTGGCACCATACACATCAGCGTGGATGAGAGCTTTAAACCGGTCATCGATTCTCAGATTAAAGTGTTCGAATCGCAACATCCCGATGCACACATTGTTGTACAGTATAAGCCGGAAGCAGAATGCCTGCGTGATCTGAATGTTGACAGTATTCGCATGGTTATTGTAACCAGGGGCCTGAGTGAAACTGAGATAACTACGCTTACCAATAAGTTGTCATTTAAGCCTGTTTTTGGCGCTATTGCCTTTGATGCTATTGCGGTGATCGTTAACAACAAGGTTAAAGATTCGTTGTTCACCATGCAGGACATTAGATCCCTGGCAAAGGGGACGAGTGGTTATAAATACAAAATGCTGCTGGATGGAAAATCGGCAACCAGCACCGTGCGGTTTGTGGTGGACTCATTATTGCAGGGACAACCATTGAGCCAGAATGTGGTGGCAGCACAAAACACTGAGGGCGTAATTGACTATGTTTCTAACAACCAGGACGCTATCGGTTTACTGGGTGTAAGCTGGATCGGTAATAAAGATGATACTACGCAGCGTAGTTTCTTAAAAAAAGTTAAAATTGCACAAATCGAATGCCGGGGGTGTAATGGCACATATGTTGATCCTGTTCAGTATAATATAGCTTATAACAGGTATCCTATGATCAGGCCGTTGTTTTACATTTTAAAGGAAAATTATGACGGGCTTGGCAACGGTTTTGCTAATTTTCTTATCTATGAAAAAGGACAGAAAATTTTTTACCGGGCATATTTATTGCCGGCAAGAATGAGCTTTGAGAATCGGAAAATGCAGATAGATAATTAAAATAAACAGCGGATTCCTAATACATTATAAAACTTTAAAAAAAATAGCAACTTACAATGAGCAAGCGATTCATCAGTTTTGTAACCATGGTTGTACTGGGTAGCAATGTGCTATTTGCCCAGAGTGTGGAACAGGGAAGGAAGTTTTTCTATTATGAGCGATATAAAAGCGCCAGGGAAAATTTCGAAAAAGTGCTGGCAGCGAATCCGAATAATATTGATGCAACATACTGGCTGGGACAAACCATGCTTGAGCAAAAAGATTCTGTAGCCGCTAAAAATCTGTATCAGAAAGCGCTGCAGCAAAATGGCAATGCCCCACTGATACTGGTTGGTATGGGTGAAATGGAACTGCGTGAAGGGAAGGCCAATGATGCCCGTCAGCGTTTTGAAACAGCCATTTCATTAACGAAAGGAAAAGAAGTAGAGGTGTTCAATGCCATTGGCCGCGCCAATGTTGATGCTCGCAGCGGTGATGCTACTTATGCCATCGAAAAGCTGAACCTGGCTACGCAGGTAAAAGGCTTTAAAGATGCTGAAACCTATATCATCCTGGGCGATGCTTACCGTAAATTAATTGACGGCGGTAATGCCATCACTTCTTACCAAAAAGCATTGACGCTCGATCCTAAAATGGCAGCCGCCAATCATAAGATCGCTAAAGTATATCTTACCCAACGGAATAGCGAGATATTTTTGCAATTCTTTGATAAAGCCATTCAACTCGATCCCGCTTATACACCTACTTATTTTGAATTATTCTATTACTGGTATTTCAAAGATGTAAATAAAGCAGCTCCTTACCTGGAAAGCTTTATCACCAATTCCGATCAGGGCCCTGATGTGGAATACCTGAAAACCGACTTCCTGTATGCTTCCGGCAAATTTGCTGAAGCTAAAGACAAAGCAAATGGTTTGATTGGCCAGTACGGTGCTAAAGTAGCGCCACGTATGTATAAAATGGTGGCTTATGTGTGCGATACCCTGAAAGATATACCCTGCGCCAATAAATACATGGCCGATTATTTCGCCAAACAGAGCCCCGATGAAGTATTGGGAGCAGACTATGAAGAGATGGCCAATATCAATACAAAAACACCGGGCAGCGAAACCCAGGCTTTTGTAAACCTGCAAAAAGCAGTAGAAAAAGATACGGTTGTAGAAAATAAGATAAAATATATTACTAAAGGAGCTGCACTGGCCAAGAAAATGGGCGATCGCAAACAGGAAGCCAACTGGCTGGGCATCGCTTACAATATGAAGAAAGAACCTTCACAAACCGATCTGTATAACTGGGCTTATGCTCATTATCAGGCGGCCAATTATAAGACTGCCGACAGCCTTTTCTGCGGCGTTTATCAAACAAAATACCCCGACCAGATCTTTGGTTACCTGTGGTGTGCCCGGGCTAAACAGGCACAGGACACTGCCATGACTACGGGTATTGCAGCTCCGGCTTATGAAAAGCTGGCAGAAATGGCTATAAAACTCGATTCTACAAAGTATAAAGCGCAGGCTGTCAGTGCCTGGACTTATTTGACCACGTATTATAACGATTCAAAGAAAGATAGTAAGACAGCTATCACGTATGTGGAGAAAATTTTACAGGTAGATCCTACCAATCAATTTGCGAATGCGGCCCTACCTGTTTTGAAGAAAGCCAACAGCAAACCTGCCACACCGGCACAACAACCTAAAAAGAGTGGCGGCGGTGGAAGCAGCAGCACCGGTAAATCTGCCACAACGGCTGCTGATGCAAAGAAAAAATAATGGTTAATAAACGGTTAATCACACAATAATCTCATTTTTCAGTCCCCCGACCGATTCTTTTTAAGAAATCGGTCGGGGGAATTTTATTTAATTGATTTTAAAGTTGAAAATTTAAAACCCTGTCTTATTTTTGCGACTAAAACCAAAACGGGTTATGAATATGTACCTGTTACAAGTCTCCAATACCGTTGCCCACGATCCCGATAGTTCCTACTGGTATCTTCCTATTGCTATTCAACTAATTTTCGCGGTAATTTTTGTAGCTGTTATGATGGGCGTTACCCACTTGCTGGGGCCCAAACGTAATACGGCCGACAAACTTGAAACTTTTGCCAGCGGTATTAAAAGTCATGGCGACGCCCGTCAGCCCATGGCCATTAAGTACTTCCTGGTAGCGATCTTATTTGTGCTATTCGACGTGGAAGTGATCTTTTTCTACCCATATGCAGTAAACTTTAAAGAACTGGGGTGGAGTGGATTTGGCGCCGTGTTGATGTTCATTGCATTTTTTCTGGCTGGCTTTATATACATTATAAAGAAAGGAGCGTTAAAGTGGGAAGACTAAAAACTAATGTGATAATATGCTAATGTGATAATTAGCTAATGCCTGTGCGCGGCGAGGAACATAATGGTGCGCGAGGTGTTATACTATAGAGCATTATCACATTTTCGAATTATCCAATTATCAAATTAAGATTATGGCACGTCCTGTTCAATATAATATTTACGGTCAAACCGATGTGAAACTGGTTAAGGAAGGTCCTGAAGGTTATATGGGTGAAGGTTTTTTCGGCACCAGCCTCGATAAAGTGGTTGGGCTCGCCCGTAAGAATTCCATCTGGCCTTTACCTTTTGCAACTTCCTGCTGTGGCATTGAATTTATGGCAACCATGGGTTCGCATTATGACCTGGCCCGGTTTGGGTCGGAGCGGGTAGGTTTTTCGCCCCGTCAGTGCGATCTGTTGATGGTGATGGGTACCATTGCCAAAAAAATGGCGCCCGTAGTAAAACAGGTATATTTGCAAATGGCTGAGCCTCGTTGGGTTCTGGCTATGGGTGCCTGCGCCAGCAGTGGCGGCATCTTTGATACCTACAGCGTTTTGCAGGGTATTGACCAGATCATTCCTGTAGATGTATATGTACCTGGTTGTCCTCCCCGGCCTGAAGCAGTTATCGATGGCATCATCAAAATTCAGGATCTGATAGGGAAAGAAAGCTTGCGCAGAAGAAACAGCGATAAGTATAAACAATTAATGGAGAGTTACGGAATACAATAAACAATTAGCTGATGTGCTAATTAGCTAATGTGCTAATGGTAGCCGTAATTGTCATTTTAACTATAAAAATTTCTTTCGCCAGTTGGCGGATAGGGGCATATGGCTTTAACGAACGAATATATCAAGCAGCGGTTAACAGAAAAGTTTGGCGACCAGGTTCAGGGATTTCTTGAACCCTATGGCATGCTCACTTTTGAAGCGCCCAAAGATCAAAACCTGAAAGTGCTTCAGTTCTTATACGATGAGGATGAGCTGGCATTCCGGTTCTTAACCGATCTGCAGGCTGTTCACTATCCCGATAATAAAGGACGTGAACTGGCAGTTGTTTATCACCTGCACAGCCTGACAGCCAATGTGCGCATCCGGTTTAAAGTTTTCACCGATATTCAAACCCCGGATGTTTACAGCGCAACAGCTTTGTTTTCCGCGGCCAACTGGATGGAACGGGAGACCTATGATTTTTACGGCGTAATCTTTATCGGTCACCCTAACCTGAAGCGGATATTGAACGTGGATGAGATGGATTATTTCCCGATGCGCAAAGAATTTCCGCTTGAGGAGCAAACCCGTGTTGATAAGGACGATGATATGTTTGGACGTTAATTTTCAAATCGATTTATGAGTGATCATCATATAAAATTACCCGAAGGCTCTATTGAGAAACAGACCACAACCCTGAACTTAGGGCCTACGCACCCGGCAACCCATGGTGTATTTCAGAATATCCTTGAACTGGATGGTGAACGCATCATCTCTGCCGAACAAACCGTAGGCTACATTCACCGTGCGTTTGAAAAGATTGCCGAGCGCAGACCCCTGTATCAGATCACCCCATTGACAGACAGGTTAAATTATTGTTCAGCTCCCATTAACAACATGGGCTGGCATTTGACCTGCGAAAAATTACTGGATGTAAAGATCCCTAAACGGGTAGATTATCTGCGTGTCATCATCATGGAACTGGCGCGCATATCAGATCACCTCATTTGTAATTCAATTGTAGGTGTTGATACCGGCGCGTATACCGGCTTCCTGTATGTAATGCAATACCGCGAACTGATTTACGAAATATACGAGGAAATATGTGGCTCCCGCCTTACTACTATGATTGGGCGGATCGGCGGTTTTGAAAGGAATTTCACCAATACAGCATTTGAGAAGCTCGATAAATTCCTGAAAGAATACCCCAAAGTGCTGAGGGAATTTGAGAACCTGTTCACCCGCAACCGTATTTTCATGGAACGTACCATTGGGGTAGGACCTATCAGTGCCGAGCGTGCGTTGAATTATGGTTTTACCGGTCCGAACCTGCGGGCAGCCGGTGTTGATTACGATGTGCGGGTGCATACACCTTACAGCAGTTACGAAGATTTTGAATTTGAAATACCGGTGGGCAGCACAGGCGATTGTTACGATCGTTACCTGGTGCGTAACCAGGAGATGTGGCAATCGTTGCGCATCATTGAACAGGCGCTGCGCAAAGTGAGAGAGTTTAAGGGAAAAGAAGCGGAGGTATTTCATGCCGATATTCCGGAGTACTACCTGCCCGAGAAAAAGGATGTGTATACGAAAATGGAAGCGCTGATCTGGCACTTCAAAATAGTCATGGGTGAAATAGATATTCCGCCAGGCGAAATATATCAATCGGTAGAAGGCGGCAATGGTGAGTTAGGATTTTACCTGATCACTGATGGAGGACGCACCCCTTTCCGGTTGCACTTTCGTCGTCCATGCTTTATATATTACCAGGCATACGAAGAGCTTACAAAAGGCGCTATGTTGAGTGATGCGATCATTACCATGAGTAGCCTGAATTTGATTGCCGGGGAGATGGACGCATAGGTCAATGTGCTGATGTGCTAATTAGCTAATATGCTAATGAATACAGAATAGAAAGTTGAAATTATAAACATAAATTTTTCAAAGAAAGTGGTGCAATTTTCTGAAGAGAAACTGGCTAAAGTAAACGAGATCATGTCACGCTATCCGCAGGGAAAGCATAAAAGTGCATTGATACCTGTACTGCATATTGCCCAGGAAGAATTTGGTGGCTGGCTGAGTGCAGAGACCATGGATTACGTGGCGTCTATACTCAAAATTGAGCCTATTGAAGTGTATGAAGTAGCTACTTTTTATTCCATGTACAACTTAAAACCGGTAGGTAAATATGTTTTTGAAGTATGCCAAACCGGTCCGTGTATGATAAATGGCAGCGACGATATTATAGACTATATAAAGAACAAGTTGGGCATTAAAGTAGGGGAGACAACCCACGATGGATTGTTCACCTTGAAAACAGTGGAATGTTTGGGCGCCTGCGGCTATGCACCTATGATGCAATTGGGCAAGCATTTCCGTGAACACCTGACCAAAGAAAAGATCGATGCCATCATTGATGAGTGCGAAAGGAATGCCGTGACGAATAATTAATGCCGATCATAAACAAAAACCTGACAGCATAATTGCTGAAAGAAATATAGAATGGGAAGAAAACTATTATTAGAAAAAGCGCATGTTCCGGGGATCCGTAATTACGATGTATACCGTCGTGAAGGCGGCTACCGCAGTGTGGAAAAAGCGCTCAAGACCATGAGTCCCGACCAGGTAACAGAAGAAGTAAAGAAAAGTGGTTTGCGCGGTCGTGGCGGCGCGGGTTTTCCTGCCGGTATGAAATGGAGCTTTCTGGCCAAACCCGAAGGCGTTCCCCGTTACCTGGTATGCAATGCCGATGAATCGGAACCCGGTACCTTCAAGGATCGTTACCTGATGGAATTCATTCCGCATTTGCTGGTAGAAGGACTGATCGTAGCATCCTATGCGTTAGGTTCAAACAGAACATTTATTTATATCCGCGGTGAATACGCGTGGATCGTTGATATACTTGAACAGGCCATTGCCGAAGCCAAACAAAATGGCTGGCTGGGCAAAAATATTTTAGGCAGTGGTTTCGATTGTGAGATCTATGTTCAGCGTGGAGCCGGCGCCTATATCTGCGGTGAAGAAACTGCCCTGTTGGAGTCGCTGGAAGGTAAAAGAGGTAACCCCAGAATAAAACCGCCATTCCCGGCGGTAAAAGGTTTGTGGGATTGCCCAACGGTGGTGAACAACGTAGAAACGCTGGCAGCCGTTGTGCCTATCCTTAATATCGGCGGTGATGAATATGCTAAAATAGGTGTTGGTAAATCTACCGGTACCAAATTGCTTTCCGCTTGCGGAAATATCAATAAACCCGGCGTGTATGAAATAGACATGACCATTTCGGTGGAAGAGTTTATTTACAGCGATGAGTATTGTGGTGGTATTGCCCATGGCAAACGCCTGAAGGCATGTATACCGGGCGGTTCATCTGTTCCCATTTTGCCTGCCAACCTGTTATTAAAAACAGCCAAAGGCGAACCCAGGATGATGAACTATGAAAGCCTGGCTGACGGTGGTTTTGCCACCGGTACTATGATGGGATCGGGCGGTTTTATTGTCCTCGATGAAGACCAGTGCGTGGTTCGTCATACATTAACGCTGGCGCGTTTTTACCGTCATGAAAGTTGCGGACAATGTTCACCCTGCCGTGAAGGGACTGGTTGGATGGAAAAGATCCTGAAGAATATTGAATACGGAAAAGGGAAGAAGAGTGATATTGATCTGTTGTGGGATATACAACGTAAAATTGAAGGCAACACGATTTGTCCGTTAGGTGATGCCGCCGCCTGGCCGGTAGCTGCCGCCATTCGACATTTCAGAGATGAATTTGAATGGCATGTGCAATACCCGAATGCGGCACAGAACAGGAATTATGGTTTGGCGCATTATGCGGATCCTTTGAAGACATCTGCAAGTGCATAAATGATTATAGCACGCAAATAATGAGGGTTAAACGCCTTTATGTTTTTGCGAGAAACTACAAATTATGGCTGATCAACCTAAATTATTTAAAGTAACCATCGATAACATCACCATTGAGGTGGAGGCGGGAACCAGTATCCTGAATGCAGCCCGTATGATCGGGGGTGAAGTAGCGCCACCTGCCATGTGTTATTACAGCAAACTGAAAGGCAGTGGCGGTAAATGCCGTACCTGCCTGGTGGAAGTATCTGCTGGCTCTACGGCGGATCCTCGTCCAATGCCCAAACTGGTGGCCAGTTGCCGTACCAACGTAATGGATGGCATGGTAGTGAAGAATATTACCAGCGAACGCGTAATGGATGCCAGAAAAGGTGTTGTAGAAATGTTGCTTATCAACCACCCGCTCGATTGTCCAATCTGCGATCAGGCCGGTGAATGTCACCTGCAGGATCTGAGCTTTGAACATGGTGGAGAAGGAACCCGTTACGAATTTCCCCGCCGTACATTCGAAAAACATGACCTCGGTCCATATATACAACTGCACATGACGCGTTGCATTTTGTGTTACCGTTGTGTATATACTGCCGATCAGCTCACGAATAAGCGTGTGCATGGTGTACTTGACCGTGGCGACCATTCCGAAATTGCTACGTTCATTGAGAACGCGCTCGATAATGATTTTATCGGTAACGTCATCGACGTTTGTCCGGTAGGTGCATTGACCGATAAAACGTTCCGGTTTAAAAACCGCGTATGGTTCCTGAAACCGGAAGATGCGCATCGCGATTGTCCCAAATGTTCCGGTAAAGTAACGTTGTGGTACCGGGGTGATGAAGTGTTCCGTGTAACAGGCCGTAAAGACGAATGGGGTGAAGTAAAAGACTGGATCTGTAATGAATGCCGTTTCGAGAAAAAGAAAACAAGCGATTGGGTAATTGATGGCCCCACTAAAGTAAGCCGTCATTCGGTGATCAGTTCAAACCATTATGTTGGTATGACGAAGCCGCATGAAGCCTTACCCGAAGTAATGGGTGGCCGCCAGCCCCGGCTGCTGATGGATATTCATACGATCAGCGAGGTGAATAAACCAAATGTGGACCTGTCGAAGATACAGGGCCCGGCCCATTCGGATGATTTTAAGAAAAACGAGAAGTACATAGGTGGGAAGTTAGGTAGTGAGTAGTCTCGAAATTTAGAAAGATAAAGGATTGTCGTTAACACGTAGATTACAATAAATAACAAAGATGCATTCTGCTTTATTAGCTATTGACTTGTTTTTTGTGATTGAGAAATTAGTGCTGATCGTTGGCATCGTTTCCATATCACTGGTAATTGCCATGTATGAGACGTATGCCGAACGTAAAGTAGCTGCATTTATCCAGGATCGCCGGGGGCCGAACCGGGCGGGTCCGTTTGGGCTTTTTCAGCCGCTGGCCGATGGGTTAAAACTGTTTATGAAAGAGGAGATCATTCCAAATACCTCTAACCGTTTTCTGTTCATCCTGGGTCCGTGTTTAGCCATGCTGGCTGCTATGATGACCTCGGCCGTAATTCCCTGGGGTGGCAAGATCAATGTGTTTGGCCGGGAAATGAACCTGCAGATCGCTGATGTCAATATTGGTATCTTATATGTGTTTGCCGTTGTGAGCATGGGAGTGTATGGAATAATGATCGGTGGCTGGGCTTCCAACAATAAATTCTCTTTGATGGCTGCCTTGCGCGGCGCTTCGCAGGTGATCAGTTATGAACTGCCCATGGGCCTTTCATTGATAGCCCTGCTGATGCTGACCGGCTCTTTAAAAATGAGTGAGATCGTAGGCCAGCAGATCGATAACTGGTACAATGTAGTATATCAGCCGCTGGGCTTTTTTATTTTCCTGGTGTGTGCGTTTGCTGAATGTAATCGTACCCCATTCGATTTGCCCGAAGCTGAAAATGAATTGAACTTTGGTTACCACCAGGAATACTCATCTATGAAACTGGGTTTTTACCTGTTCGCTGAATACATCAATATGTTCATCAGCAGCGTGGTAATGGCTACCTTGTTCTTTGGTGGCTATGATATTCCGTTTATAAACGATGCTCACCTGACTGAAAGCGTAGGGTTGAACCTGATGGCGCTGTTCCAGGGACTGGCATTGTTCATCAAGGTGGCTTTATTTATATTCCTGTTCATGTGGGTGCGCTGGACCATTCCACGCTTCCGCTACGATCAGTTGATGAACCTGGGCTGGAAAACGTTAATTCCGCTTAGTCTTATCAATATGATCGTTACCGCCGCGCTCGTATTGTTGAAGAGCAATGGCTGGAAATTTTAATCCCGCCGAAGGTGGGAGGATTTAATTGGCGCATTGATCGGAGAAAAATACTTTTGCGGTTTTAGTAGTGAAGATTGTTTCAGCAGATTTAAGTTAACTAATTATAATGCAAGCATTAACAAACAGAGCCAAACCGGTAAGTCGTAAGCCCATGTCGCTTGTAGAGAAACTCTACATGTGGAATATCGCCAGGGGCATGCTGATCACCTTACGGCATCTATTTAAAAAGAAAGCGACCATTAGTTATCCCGAGCAAAAACGTCCGTTTAGCCCGGTGTTCCGTGGTTTGCATATTCTGAATCGCGATGAAGAAGGACGTGAGCGTTGTACCGCCTGTGGTTTGTGTGCATTGGCTTGTCCGGCCGAAGCCATTACCATGGAAGCTGCCGAGCGTTTACCAGGCGAAGAAAACAAGTATCGCGAAGAAAAATATGCCGCCAAATACGAGATCAATATGCTGCGGTGTATTTTCTGTGGTTTGTGTGAAGAAGCCTGTCCGAAAGACGCGGTGTATTTAAGTGAAACCTTTGCACCTTCCAATTACCAGCGTAAAGGGTTTATATATGGAAAGGATGATCTATTGATCCCGAACCCGAAAGATAACCCCGGCGAATACTGGAAAGCGGTAGGCAACCGGAAAGGAAATAAAGAACAGAGCAATTAACAGAACCAACAAGCTGCAATGGATATATCACAAGTTTTATTTTATGCTTTAAGTGCGGTAGCACTGGGAAGCGCCATTATGGTCGTGATCAGTCGAAACCCGGTACATAGTGTATTGTGGCTCATCGTTACATTCTTTGCCATTTCAGGACATTATATTTTATTGAATGCCCAGTTCCTGGGTATCGTGAACCTGATCGTTTATGCAGGCGCCATCATGGTATTGTTCCTGTTCGTGATCATGTTGATGAACCTGAATGCCGAAGCAGAACCTCAAAAAAATAAATGGCTGAAGCTGGCCGGTGTGGTAGCGGGCGGATGCCTGTTGCTGGTAATGGTTGCTGCTTTAAAACAGGCGGAAGTAAAAGGAAAAGTAGCATTGCTGGAAACCGGTGATATTGGTTTGATCCGCAACCTGGGTAAAGCCTTATTTACCGATTACGTAGTGCCTTTTGAGATCAGCAGCATCCTGTTCTTAAGCGCCATGGTGGGTGCTGTTGTTATCGGAAAGAAATAAAAACAGCTGCATCCGCCAACTGGCGGATCACGCTGCAAGCATAAATCGCGAATAAAAGAAGTTATGTTAATTGAAAGATATATCTACCTGGCTATTGCCCTTTTTTGTATCGGCATTGTAGGTGTGCTGGCACGCCGGAATGCCATCATCATTTTCATGTGCATTGAGCTGATGTTGAATGCCGTGAACCTGCTGCTGGTGGCTTTTTCAAAAATGCATCATGCGGCAGGCGTTGCCAAAAATGCGGCGGCCGGTATCGACGGACAATTATTTGTATTCTTTATCATGGTAGTGGCTGCTGCGGAGGTAAGTGTGGGCCTGGCCATTATAGTGATGATGTATCGCAATACGCATTCGGTGGATGTAAATTTTTTAAACAGGTTAAAACACTAAAACGCGCAACGCTTTACGCGCAATGCCTGGTACAATACTCATGGCGTGCAGTGTTTAGTTTGCAGCGTTCTGCTTAAACTGTATGAACAACGTGTTACAATTAGTTTGGTTGGTTCCCTTTTTTCCACTGGTTGGCTTTCTGATCAACGGGTTGCTCAGAAAACAACTTTCCAAATCGTTGATCAGTATTATCGGCAGCGGTATGGTATTGGCCTCGTTTGTTGTGAGTGTGCTGCTTTTTACCGAGGTAAAGAACGGGAACACCCAGGTGGTCAACCTGTTTGATTTTATTAGTTACGGTTCCTTATCTATTCCATTCGCTTTTCAGATAGATCAGCTTTCCTCTCTCTTTTTGCTGATCATTACCGGTGTAGGTTTTCTGATACATTTGTATTCAGCGGCCTACATGCATGAAGAAAGGAATGAGCACTTCGGCCGGTATTTCTGTTACCTGAACCTGTTCGTGTTCTCCATGTTGTTGCTCGTACTGGGCGCCAACTATGTGATCATGTTTATAGGATGGGAGGGAGTTGGCTTGTGTTCTTACCTGCTCATTGGCTACTGGTTTAAGAATACAGAATATAATAATGCGGCGAAGAAAGCCTTTATCATGAACCGCATCGGTGACCTTGGCTTTCTGATCGCTATCTTCTGGATCATTGCCAAACTGGGCACTGTTACATATACAACGACGGATGGTACCGGTGTGTTCGATCTGTATCAAAAATTATCAGCTATTGATGTTACCGGTATTACTTTATTACTGTTTGTAGGCGCTACCGGTAAAAGTGCACAGATACCATTATATACCTGGTTGCCGGATGCGATGGCGGGTCCAACGCCCGTGTCAGCGCTGATCCATGCCGCTACGATGGTGACTGCCGGTATCTATATGATCGCGCGCAGCAACATTTTATATACAATGTCGCCAACCACCCAAAGCCTGGTGGCTGCTATCGGGTTGGCTACTGCCTTGTTTGCGGCTACTATTGCCATTAAACAAAACGATATTAAAAAAGTACTGGCTTACAGCACCGTGAGCCAGTTAGGTTATATGTTCCTGGGTTTGGGCGTAGGCGCTTATACCGGCGCTGTGTTCCATGTAATGACACATGCCTTCTTTAAAGCCCTGTTGTTCCTTGGTGCAGGTTCTGTAATTCATGCCATGCACCACGAGCAGGACATTCGTAACATGGGCGGATTGAAAAAGCATTTGCCTGTTACGCACCTGACATTCCTGATCGGTTGTATTGCCATTGCCGGTATACCGCCTTTCAGTGGTTTCTTTTCAAAAGATGAAATATTAGCAGCCGCTTACGCCAAAGACCCCATGTATTATTACCTGGGTGTTGCCGGCGCCATGATGACTGCTTTCTATATGTTCCGGTTATACGCTACTACCTTTTTAGGCACCTTCCGCGGAACCGAAGATCAAAAGCATCACCTGCATGAAAGTCCGGCTGCCATGACCATTCCTTTGATCGTGCTGGCTATTTTGAGTGTGGCAGGCGGTTTTATCGGCGTTCCGGAAGTTATTAAACCGGAAGCGCATTGGCTGGAGCATTTCCTGGCGCCGGTATTTGAAGCTTCAACCAGTATTAAAGAAGTGCCGCGCCTAGATCATGAAACGGAGTATATGCTCATGGGTATTTCGGTAGGCGTAGCCGTGGTTGCCATTTTGTTTGCCTTGTTCCGGTATAGCAGAAAACCTGAACTGAATGAACCAGCGGGTTTTGGAAAAGTGCTGGCCGACAAATGGTACATTGATGAATTGTATCAATTCCTTATTGTAAAGCCCATGCAGTGGCTGGCCAAATTCCTGAATAACATTATTGAAAAGAACTTTATCGATTGGATAATAAATGGCGTTGGCCGTACCGTGACTTATACCAGCCGCCAGGTTCGCTTTTTACAAAGCGGATTGGTTGGTAATTACGTATTGCTGATGGTGCTGAGCATGCTCGCGCTGTTTGTAGTGAAGTTCTTTTTGAAAAAATAAGATTGCCGTTTCACGAATTTTATAACTTATTATGGTACCTGTATTGCTGATCGTTATTCCGTTGGTGAGTGGTTTACTGGCTTTCCTGATTAAACAGGAAAAGGGCGTGAAAGTATGGTCATTATTAACATCCATCATAACCATGGTGGTTGCCATATTGGGCATAGCTGTTTTACACAAACCTGAATACCTGCAAACCGATGTGGCCTGGTTGCCTAACATCGGCAGCCGTTTCTCGTTGACCATGGATGGTATGAGCAAGATGTTGTGTTTATTGACAGGTATTTCATTTCCCGCCATATTCATAGCAACCTGGAATTCTACTTATAAAAATACACACCGGTTTTATGCATTGATGCTGTTGATGCAAACCGGTTTAATGGGTGTGTTTGTTGCTTCCGATGCCTTGTTATTCTACTTCTTCTGGGAGCTGGCCCTTATACCGGCTTACTTCCTGTGTTCAATATGGGGTGGAGAAAAAAGAGTGGCTGTTACTTTCAAGTTTTTCATCTACACTTTTGTGGGATCGCTGTTGATGTTGATCGGTATTATCTGGGTTTACTTTCATACCGCCGATCACTCATTTGCCATGAGTTCATTTTACAAAGTGAACCTGCCTGGTCCGCAACAGGGCTGGCTGTTCTGGTTGTTCTTCCTGGCCTTTGCCATAAAAATACCATTGTTCCCTTTTCATACCTGGCAACCCGATACCTACGAACAATCGCCCACGGCGGTTACGATGGTGTTGAGCGGCATCATGGTAAAGATGGGGGTGTTTGGTATTCTGCGCTGGCTGGCGCCGGTATTACCGATCGGTGTTTGGGCCTGGGGCGATACGGCCGCTACCATGTGTGTGGTGGGAATGATCTATGCCTCGTTCGTAGCCATGCAGCAGGATGACCTGAAACGGTTGATCGCGTATTCATCCATAGCCCACATGGGTTTAATGGGGCTCGCTATTTTTGTTACTTCACCCATGGGTATACAGGGTGTTATGATACAAATGTTCAATCACGGTATTAACATCATCGGTATGTGGATCGTGGTAGAACTGATAGAACGTCAATTTCATACCCGTAAAATGAGTGAGCTGGGCGGGCTGGCACAGCAATCACCATCTCTGGCGATCATGCTGGTGGTAGTGGCACTGGCCAATGTGGCGCTGCCGCTTACCAATGCATTTATCGGTGAGTTTATGATGTTCAATGGTGTATTTGGTTCTAAGGCATCCAACTATCATTACATCTTTATGGTGGTAGGCGGTATCAGCATCATTCTGTCGGCTATATATACTTTAAATATGATCCAGAAAGTATTTTTTGGCAATACCAACAGTTTAACCGCCAATGCCCGTGACATCAGGTTTAATGAAAAATTTGTGTTGGCAGTGCTGCTGATCGGTATTGTGGTAATGGGTGTATATCCCAAGCCAATGATAGAAGCAACAAAGCATGCAGTAGATGCTATTTACTCAAAAATGTTTGTCAAGTTACCATAAGCGAACGTATAGAATTGAATTATGAATGCAATTGTAATTTCGGCTGTTCTCGGTGTAGTGATGATGTTTTGTGGCGTGTTCACGAGTAATAAAACCGCGGTACGCACTGTAGCTATTATTGCCCTGCTGGGTTTGGTAGTAGCCAATGTGCTTGACATGGGGGGGTATCATTTTTTTAATGTGAACGTAAAGGGCATGCTGTCCTTCGACATATTCGGCCTGCTGTTCAACACCATTGCCTTTGGCAGCACCCTGGTGTATTTTCTGCTGTCGAGCCGGGATATGGAACGCGTGGGCACGAACCTGGCTGAATACTTTGCATTGATATTTTTTGTGCTGTGCGGTATTTCCATCGTGTCGTCGTTCAATTCGCTGCTGATGCTGTTCCTGGGTATCGAGATCATTTCTATTCCACTCTATATTTTAACCGGTAGCGATAAACGCAATCTCAAAAGCAATGAAGCGGCGCTGAAGTACTTTTTGATGGGTTCTTTTTCTACCGGTATTATGCTCATGGGTATTACGCTCCTTTATGGCGTAAAAGGCAGTTTCGATATGGAAGTGATCCGTCAGGGCACTACCAATTTAACGCCTATGATTGCAGCCGGTTTATTACTGCTGTTATTTGCCATGTCATTTAAAGTATCGGCGGTGCCTTTTCACTTCTGGACACCCGATGCATATGATGGTTCGCCTACTGTATTTACATCCTTTATGGCCACGATTGTAAAGGTGGCCGGTTTTATTGCCTTTATCCGTTTGTTTGAAGGTTGTTTTGGCGAAGCAAAAGGCCAGTGGCAATTGCTTGTAGCTATCATAACTGCTGCTACTTTATTTATCGGCAACATTACCGCTGTGTTTCAGCAAAGCGTGAAAAGAATGTTGTCTTATTCCAGTATTGCGCAAGCCGGTTTTATGCTGTTTGCCCTGGTTGCCATGAACGATATGGCCAAAGAAGGGATGATCTTTTATGCGGCGGCCTATAGCCTGGCTACCATTGGTATTTTTGCCATACTGCTGAAGATGAAAGATTACACTTTTGAAGGTTTCAACGGACTCGCCAAACGTCAGCCTGTTCTGGCTGCCACCAATACGATATTCCTTTTATCACTGGCTGGTATACCTGCCACGGCCGGTTTCTGGGCCAAGTTCTATATGTTATCAGCTGCCATCGACAATGGTAATGTAATGTGGCTGGTCATTGTAGGGGTGCTATGTGCCGCCATCAGCGTATATTATTATTTCCGGGTTATACAGGCCATGTATTTTAAAGATGGAGAAGCAGAACCCCAGGAAATGGAAACCTCCCGTGGTTTCAAAGGTTTATTGATTGTCATTGCTGCGGTGGTGATCCTACTGGGTATTTTCCCGAACTGGTTGCTTAACCAGTTGTCGAGTTTGTTTTATTTGTAATACTTATATAAGAATTTAATTATAAACAGGTATGCCACGTCTTCAACACGTGGCATACCTGTTTATAATTACCTTTTATCCAACTTCTTCCCGGTGCGCCGTAATATTTCTTACATTAGTTGCACCAATAAAACATGACACTTCGCGATACGCTTTCGCTGTCTTTTCGTACGGTGCGCAGTAATAAGTTACGTACCGGCATCACGGTGGCTATTATTGCCCTGGGCATCACTGCGCTCATTGGCATAAATACCGCTATTGCCGCCATCAGGCAAAAATTCCTGGAGAGCTTTTCTTCTATGGGCGCCACCGGATTTACCATCCGTTACCAGGAGCCACGCCGTCATTTCAATAATGATGAAGTGAAGAAAGAAAAAAAGGGCGCTAAAAAGGAGAAGAAATCGAACATGGGTAAGCCCATTACCGAAGAACAGGCGGAATCGTTTAAATCAACTTATCAATATCCGGCATTGGTGAGCGCCAACCTGATGGGAGCGCGCGATGCCATCATTGCCTATCAAAACCAAAAGACCAATCCCAATGTATGGGTGGTGGGCGGCGATGAGAACTACAGCAATTTGAATGGCTTCTCTGTTTTATATGGCCGTGATTTGAATGCATTGGATATTCAATCGAGTCGTAATGTTTGTTTGGTGGGTAAAGATGTAGCTACCCGCTTTTTTGGCGAAAACGTCGAAAGACCGCTCGATAAGGTTATCCGCATCAATAACATTCCGTTCCGCATCATTGGTACCTTAAAGCCAAAAGGTTCTACGTTTGGCCGGAGCCTCGATAATGTCATCATCATTTCTTACTCCAACGTGCGCCGTTTTTTCAATAATAACCGCAATGCTTCCTTTAATATACAGGTAAAGGTGCCCGATATCAAATACATTGACGGGGCTATTGGTGAAGCGACCGGCACTTTTCGTACCATTCGCAAGCTAACCGTTACTGAAACTGATAATTTCCAGATAGACAAAAGCGACAGCTTTGCGGAAATGCTTATTCGCAACCTGAGCTTTATTACCATAGCCGCCTTGTTGATAGGGGTGATTACCCTGGTGGGCGCCGCCATTGGATTGATGAATATTATGCTCGTAGCGGTAACCGAACGTACCAAAGAAATAGGGCTGGTAAAAGCGATTGGGGGTAAGCGAAGAAATGTGCGATACCAGTTCCTTTATGAATCGATCATCATCAGTTTGCTGGGCGCCGGCATTGGCATCGTGTTAGGTATTCTATTAGGGAATATAGTTGGTATATTATTAAGTACCAGTTTTGTGGTGCCCTGGGATTGGGTGATTACCGGTGTTGTTATCTGTTCACTGGTTGGTTTGCTCGCCGGGTTGTATCCTGCCATAAAAGCCGCCCGGTTGAATCCGATTGAGGCGTTGCGGTACGAATAGTTCGTTAGTTCTGAACTGGTTAGTTCGTTAGGGCAGCGTTGCCAGGTGCATCCTTATTAAAAACAGGATAAACTTTACTATTAAAAGTGATTTTTTTAATAAAAAACCGACGTTTTTTATCATTGGAAGGACTTTTAATAGTAAAAAATTGACGTTTTTTAGTAAAAAGTCGACAGCTTTTATCATTTTAAGACCATTTAGTAGCAAAAAGCCGGCGTTTTTTATCATTAGAGGACCTTTTAATAGTAAAGAATTGACATTTTTTTCTATTAAAAGTGTTTTGAATGAAACGGAATTTGGAGGATCTGTCAACCTGGTCCTCCGAAATCAAATAAAAAGTCCGAAAGATGGCGCCGGTATCGGCATTCCTTCTTTCGGACTTGTCTATTTTAAAGAGTTTAGTCTACTACCTGGGATTCAACACTCTGTCAATCCTTTCATTCAGGTCCTGTAAATGATAGCGGCTCATTCTATCTGCATAGGCAGGAATGGCAGCGGCAATCTCGGCTTTCAGCGCACGCAGCGTACCACGGGCAACTGAAATGATATCGGTTTTCTTCACTTCTACCGACGGGCCAAACGATATTGTAATACCACCACCACCAGGTGCAGCTGGCGTATTTGAAGCAAGCACGCTTAATCTTTCTACAAAGGCCTTTTGCAGGTTACGACGATAATTGTCGATCGGAGCACGGGTGAGCAATTCGCTCCAGATGCCTTTTTTCAGATCATTCATATAATCGTCGAGGTGATAGGCATTGGCATCGCGATTGGTAGAGGTGATCATTCGTTGCAAACGTGATGTGTTTAAAAGAGCGCCTAACCAGGCATCTTGTAGGCCGCTGATCTTTTCCTCTGCCGGTGACGTTACCTTCTCCATGATGGCTTTGTTAAACAGCCAGGTAGGGGTCGTAAACAGGTTCTTTTGCACAAAAGCCAGGGCCTCTTTTTGCACGGCTTTAGGAACAATGGTATATACAGCGCCATCCTGATCGGTTGTTTTCAGATCGGTATACACACCACCAATATGCGATACCGCATGGCCCATGTACCGGCTAAAAGTGCTGTACACTTCATCATATACGCCGTCGAGGTCTTTAAAATCTTCCCCTTTTTCATTCAGCCATTTGGGTAATTGCGGCACAATCCATTTCAGGTTTTTGATACCGTATTCATTGGCCTTCATGTTATCATCGCCCAGGCTTTCGGTCTGCGCCCGGGGATCAATACCATCGGCATGTAAAAAGCGCAGGCGAGAATTGCTGTAATGGCTTTTCACCCAGTCATTTAATGTGGCTTTTTCTTCTTCGTCGGTTTTACCGGGCAGCATTTTATAGCCCCATTCAATAGACCACAGGTCGTATTCACCAATACGGGGGTACAAACCGGCGGCGCTTATCTTGTCTTCGGGTTGGGCCACATAATTAAAACGGGCATAATCCATAATAGATGAGGTATGGCCATGTTCTTCAACCCATGTTTTATCGCGTAGTTTTTCAACCGGGGTAGCTGAAGAAGCGCCCATGTTATGCGGTAAACCAAGGGTATGGCCTACTTCGTGTGATGATACAAAACGGATGAGATCGCCCATCAGCGAATCGTCAAAATGGGCTTTGCGGGCGCGGGGATCGCTGGGTGATGCCTGTATTAAATACCAATTGCGCAACAATGACATTACATTGTGGTACCAGTTAATATGCGACTCCAGGATCTCACCGCTGCGGGGATCGTGCACGTGCGGTCCACTCGCATTTGGTATCTCCGATGGTTTATAAACAATGGCTGAATAGCGGGCGTCTTCCAGGCTCCAGGTGCTGTCTTCTTCTTTGGTAGGCGCTCTGCGGGCGACGATGGCGTTCTTGAAACCGGCTTTTTCAAAAGCCTTCTGCCAGTCGTTTACACCCAGGATCAGGTAGGGGACCCATTTTTCAGGGGTATTGGGGTCTATATAATATATAATAGGCTTTTTAGGTTCAACCAGCTCACCCCGTTTGTATTTCTCCATGTCTTCCTCTTTGGGCTCCAGGCGCCAGCGGGTGATGAGGCTCAGGTCCTTTACGCCTTGCGGATCGGCATCAAAGTCGGTATACTCGGTCGTAAAATAAGCTACGCGGTCGTCGTAAAAGCGAGGCCGCATAGGCGCTTTGGGTAATAATACCAGCGAACTGTTGAGTTCGAAAGTAGCATTGCCGGAAGGGCCTGTGGGCGCACCGGGGAACAGGCTGGGAGCGGGCATCTTCCCATAGGTTTTAACCGTTTTTATTTCGGTATTGATGGGGAACGACTTGATATCCGTTATATAGGATTTATCAGGCTGCACGCCACCGAGACGAAGCGATGATTTAAAATAAGATGCAAAGAACAGGATATCGTTATCGTTGTTAAGGAAGTCGGTGATGTCGATCACCACGCCTGCGCTGTCTTTTGAGAAAGCCTTAATATCGAAAGCGGCGGCTATAGGTTGAATGTTGCTGTTCTGTACCGACTTGTACATGGGTTTGGAAGAATCTTTGGCATATACCGAGTAAGAGATATTGCGCAGGAAGATCCTGTTATTCGGTCCTTTTTCAAAGCGGATCACGTTCTCATTGATCTCGTCACCGGCATAACCAAAAAAGCCAGCGCGGGTATTGATGGGCGCTTTGGAGATGCGGTTAACCACCAGCACATCTCTGTTTAATAACGAGTCGGCCAGTTCAAAGAACCATTTGTCTTCCAGCTTGTGAACCGTAAAGAGCCCTTTGCGGGTGGTTGCTTTATCGGTTATAACTTCTTTGTAGGGTTTAGGGCCGGTAAGCGGCGGCCTGGGGGCAGCCGGAGCAGGGCGTTTAGTAGTATCAGCAGCGGTTGGCGGGGTAACGGATTTTTTATGTTGGGCAAAAACCATTACACTATACCAGCCCAGTAACACCAGTAAGAAACATTTTTTCATCAGTTTTTAATAATTGTTTTGAGCCAGATGAACGTAAGAGTACAACATTTGCAATATCAAGCGTTATTATGAAAATTGTACTAAAGCAATCCATCTGAATGATTAAACCATGTAGAAAATTTAATGGATGAAGGTAGGGAAAACATAATGTGTGCAGAAGTGGGCAGGTTACCGCTGATCAAAAAACAATAGTATAGAGAACAGGGGGACTAAACTAAAGAACCCTGACAAATGGCAGCAGGCAATGGGAGACAACAGCCAGGGACTACTGGCACAGGCAAGGGCGATTTAAAAAGTAACTTCTTTTTGCTTATTGCTAATTGCATATTGCTTATTGGACGTACCTACTTGGTTTGTTTCTAATTATGCCATATATTGTCGCCGTTCTGTTCAATCAAATCGCCTGTTTTTTAGGCGATCATTTAAGAAATTTCTTAACTTGTGAACCTTATCAAAATTTTTCTTGATCAATTTGATCGGGGGAAAAGACTTTTTCCTTAGAATTGTGAGCCCATTTAGACTACTGATAGCTTAAAATTTATAAAACACTAAAAAAACACAATCATGGCTGAAACAAGACCCGTTGCGACTGCAACCGCAGCGAAGAGTAGTACATCCGTTCAACCAGTAAAGAAATCCAATGCTATTTCATGGGTGGCCCCTGTTATTTGTATCATCGCAGGTTATGTAATCTGGCGTTTTTTGTTAGGTGATCCCAGTAATTTTACTCAACCCGATCTTTCCGGTGGTTTCTGGCCTAAACATAAAGGACCAAAAGGTGGTTTGGTGAGAATGTATGATGGTGGTATTATCGTGCCTTTGCTGCTTGCTACCTTTTTAACAGTTTGTACTTTCGTTATTGAGCGTTTATTAACGATCTCTAAAGCTACCGGTACCGGTAACATTGCTGAATTCATTCGTAAAGTACAATATCACCTGGCTAACAAGAATGTTGATCAGGCTATTTCTGAGTGCGATCGTCAACGCGGAAGTGTTGGTAATGTAATGAAAGCCGGTCTGCGCAAGTACAAAGAGATGATCTCTAATACTGAGTTGGACACTGAGCAAAAAGTAATGGCTATTCAGAAAGAAGTAGAAGAAGCTACAGCCCTGGAACTGCCTATGCTGGAAAAAAACCTGGTATTCCTTTCAACGATCGCTTCGGTAGCAACCCTGTTGGGTCTGTTAGGAACGGTATTGGGTATGATCACTTCATTTGCGGCCTTAGGTGCTGAAGGTGGTGGTGCAGCAGCTGCTGAGTTGTCAAGAGGTATCTCTGAGGCGTTGTATAATACCGCATTGGGTATCGGAACATCAGCTATCGCCATCATCATGTACAACATCTTTACAACAAAGATTGACTCAATTACTTACGGTATCGATGAGTCTGGTTTCACTTTAACACAAAGCTTTGCATCCCTGTACAAATAAATAAATTCCTCAAATTGGGGAATATTTTTTTTGTAAAAATAGCATGAGATGCATGTGGAAATTGTAAGAAAGTGAATCTTATACCAGAATCAGAAATTTTTAAGATATGCCAAAGTTAAAAATGCCGCGCAAGAGCACCTCTGTTGACATGACGGCGATGTGTGATGTGGCATTCCTGTTGCTTTCTTTCTTCATCCTGACTACCAAGTTCAAGGCTTCTGAAGACCTGACCGTAGTTACACCTAAGTCGGTATCTACCCAGGCGGTAGATGCTAAAAACGTGGTACAGGTTACCATGGATAAAGACGGAAAAGTATACTTTTCTGTCGGCGACGAAAATGTGGAACAAAAGGAGCAGATCATTGATATGGTAGACCAGAGCAAGACGCTGGGATTAAGCGCTCAGGAAAAAGCAGCATTTGCACGTACCGGATCATATGTAGGGGTTCCTTTTAATATGTTGAAGTCGTACCTGCAATTGACGCCCGACCAGCTGAAGAAATACAAGGCGGCTCCGGGAATTCCTATTGATACGGCTAACAACGAATTGGTTATATGGATGAGCGCTGCTAACCGTGCCTTCGCGGGTAAAAAAATGGCCCTGATGGTAAAAGGTGACAACAACGCGAAATATCCATCATTCAAAGGGGTGATCGATGCATTCAAAAAGAATGAAATATTCAAGTTCTCTATGGTCACTGATCCAGAGGGCGTTCCAGAAGGAACACCGCTGGCTATTAAAAGAGAATCGGGTGCCAAGGATTAAAGCGAATTAAATTCTTAACATTAAAAAAAGTGCGATATGGCAGAAATGGATACCTCGTCGGGCGGGGGACATAAAAAAGGGCCGGGCGTCAAGAAAGGTAAAAAACTTTCTACACGCGTTGACCTTACGCCGATGGTGGATTTGGGATTCCTGCTGATAACATTCTTCATATTCACCACTACCATGAGTCAGCCCACTGCTATGAAGCTTTTCCTGCCAAAAGACACGGAAAAGCCAGAAGAGCAGAACAAGATCAAGGCGTCTGGCGCTTTGAGCCTTATGTTGGGTAAAAATGACGGTGTGTTTTATTATGAAGGGGAATTATTACCAGATGGTTCCAACTTCAAATCCAGCAACTTTAAAGAGATCCGTGATGTGATCATTAATAAAAAGAAATCAACCAATCCCGAAGATTTTGTAGTGGTTATTAAACCTGGACCAGAGTCAACCTACAAAAACGCCGTTGATATGCTTGATGAAATGACTATCAATGATGTAAAGCGTTATGCGATGGTAGATATTTTCCCTACGGAAATTGATCTGATGAAAGCTACCGAAGCAAATGCCGGGATGAAGTAGGTTGCTTTATGGAATTTTAGATTCAATGCATCTAATTACAAAGATTTTTTAATATGGAAGTCAATAAAATATTAAGCGCTGATGTTCTTGACATCATCTTTGAGGGCAGGAATAAGGAGTACGGTGCTTATCAACTGCGCAAAACCTATAACAAGCGACTGGTAACATCGCTTCTTATAGTTGGCGGGCTTTGTCTTCTGTTGTTTATTGGATACATGGTATCCAGTTTACTTGAAAACAATGCAGAAGCCAAGAACGTAGTGGTGCAGGACGTTCAGCTCGAAGAAATAAAACAAGAGGAGAAGAAGGAAGAGCCGCCGCCACCGCCGCCGCCAAAACCACCAGAACCACCAAAAGTGGAGATGGCAAAATTCACGCCTCCTAAAATCGTAAAAGATGAAGAGGTAAAAGAGGAAGAAAAACCACCAGAAGTAGAGAAGCTGGAAGAAACCAAGATTGGTACTATGAACCAGGCTGGTGAAAAAGATGAAGGTATTGTGGCTCCTCCGGTTGATGATGGTGGGAAAGGGGTTGTAGAAGCACCCAGGAAAGATGATGAAGATTGGGACAAAACCTTTACGAAGGTGGAAATTGAGTCGGAGTATCCCGGTGGAGCAGCTGCCTGGCAGCGCTACCTGAACAGGAACCTCCGCTATCCCCAGGAAGCCATCGATAACGAAGTGCAAGGTGCGGTAGTTGTGCAGTTCATTGTGGACAAAGAAGGAAATGTGAGTGATGTAGAAGCTATCAGCGGACCTCAGGAATTACGCCCGGAAGCTGTACGTGTAATCAAGAAAAGTGGTAAATGGACACCTGCCGTACAAAACGGACGCCAGGTAAAATCGTACAAAAAGCAACCGATCGTATTCCGTCTCGAATCAGAAGGATAAACCGTAGGTTTAATAAGTTATTTAAATCCTCTCCATCACCGGAGGGGATTTTTTGTTTTATGGAAAGTATTAAAAATAACATCTTAGTGTAAAGTGTAACTATGAAACTAACAGCCATGTTTGTTGCCGTTATGTTGCCATTGGGAGGGCTATTATTTGTTGGCTGTTCGTTTAATATAAAAGAGAAGGCAGGATCAGATACGCATGGTAGTGAGCCTATATTGCCGGAAGTTTCATTGAAGGAAGAAAAAGCAGCACCATTACCACAGCCAGATCAAATAGAAGCTGACTCACCAAAGGCTGCCAAAGTGCAGTTGACGGGACCTAAGATTTATACAATCAAAAGAGAAAAATATACTTTTTCATGTGATACTATTTCATGTGGAGCTATTATGCCACCACCATTGCCAGAGGAAGATTATAGTGATAGTATAATTTTGTCTAAAGTAGAAATTGAAGCCGAATATCCCGGCGGAGCCGCAGCATGGCAGCGCTTTTTGAACAGGAACCTGCGTTACCCCCAGGAGGCAATTGACAATGAAATATCAGGAAGTGTAGTGGTACAGTTTGTAGTAGATGAAGAAGGTAATGTAAGTAATGTAGAAAAAGTAAACGGTCCGGAATCATTGGGTGCAGAAGCGGTGCGGGTGATCAGGAAAAGCGGTAAATGGACACCGGCAGTACAAGGTGGCCGTTGTGTAAGATCATTAAAGAAGCAACCATTTATTATTTGTTTTGCAATAGAAGAATGAAAGACATAATGTGATAATGATCCTCGTTACTCAAAATATTTAAGTCCTCTCTGTAAAGGGAGGATTTTTTTTATGGAAAAGTATTAAAGATTGCATCGGGGCAGTTTTGTTTTCTCGGTGCCTCAAATCCCTTCAAAAGTTATTTAATAAACGTATGGAATAATTTAGGATATGCGTCTTAGATATAAATTATTGCCATGGAAAGCTCAACCATTCTAACCGCAGACATACTCGACATTTTATTCGATGGTCGTAATAAAGAATATGGCGCCTATGATCTGCGACGTACGTACCGACAACGATTAACAGTGTCCATAGGGGTTATGTTGTCGGTGATTTGCATGTTGTTTATCGGGTTTGCCTTTGCGGGTAAAAACAAAAAATTACCACCGGATGTAGCGCTGCCAAAAGTCATTGAACTGGCAACAATTAAACCGCCGGTACAACCAGTTGAAGTACCACCGCCGCCGGCGATAAAACCACCGGCCCCGCCTGCACAGTTTAAGACCACGATTTTTGTAGCGCCCAAAATTGTTGATGATAAGCAGGTTACTAAAGATGAAATGCCGCCGGTAGATGCACTTACAGATGTTAAGATTGGCGACAAGAATGTACCCGACGGATTAGGTGATGATTTAACAGTGGTTGCTCCCCCCGGCGATGGTGATGGAAAAGTAATAGAGCCTCCTAAAAAAGAAGAAGAGGACTGGAATAAAACATTTACCAAGGTGGAGATTGAATCGGGGTATCCCGGTGGGTCTCGTGCATGGGAGCGTTTTCTGAGAAACAACCTGCGTTTTCCCGATGAAGCTGCGGATGCTGGTGTAGAAGGATTTGTGGTTGTACAGTTCATTGTTGACGTAGATGGTAATGTAAGCGATGTAGTCGCAGTGAGCGGTCCGAAGGAATTACAGGCAGAAGCCATTCGGGTGATTAAGAAAAGCGGTAAATGGTCGCCCGCCATTCAAAATGGCCGGAAGGTAAAATCGTACAAGAAACAGCCGTTGGGATTCAAGCTTGGAACGGATTAAGCAATTAGCTAATGTGCTAATTAGCCAATTTACTAATGAAATGCAATGGCAAATGAGATTGAGATGATACGTTATTGTTTATAGCAATGACCACCGTTAGTTGAAATTATTATACCGCATCAAGGTTCTATATCCTGATGCGGTTTTTTTATTCGTGCACTTTTGCTATTACTTAAGAAAATGGTTTATGGAAACTACTTGAGCATGCATCTAATAATAAAGTATTACCATGGAAATTTCAACCATTCTAACCGCAGACATACTCGACATTTTATTCGATGGTCGTAACAAAGAATACGGTGCGTATGATCTGCGACGCAACTATCGCCGGCGATTAACATTATCCATCGCTGTTATGTTGTCGGTGATTTGCATGTTATTTATCGGGTTTGCCTTTGCCGGTAAAAAAACATTACTGGCAAAAGATTTTATTATTCCACCAGATGTTGTATTGGAAGCTGCAACGCCACCGGAAAAAGTAGAACCACCACCGCCACCACCGATGAAACCACCAGCGCCGCCAGTTCAGGTACAAATGAAACAGTTTACCCCACCCAGAATTGTACCGGCAGACCAGGTAAACGAAGAAGATAAACCGCCGGTAAATGAAACACTGGAAGATGTACAGATCGGTAAAATGAACAAGGATGGAATTGCGGACGATGGCATCATGGATGGACCGGTAAGCGAGGCTGCTACGACTGGAGTTATTGAATTGCCTAAGAAAGATGTTGAAGAAGGAGACGGGATACCGATCCATGTGGAAATTGAATCGGAGTATCCCGGTGGGCTAACAGCCTGGAAACGTTTTCTTGACCGCAACCTGCGTTACCCTACAGGAGCCGTAGACCAGGGTATCGAAGGATTTGTAACAGTACAGTTCGTTGTTGACAAAGAAGGCAATGTAAGCAATGTAGAAGCGGTGAGCGGTCCACAGGAATTAAGGGGGGAAGCCGTTCGGGTAATCAAAAAAAGCGGTAAATGGACACCAGCCATTCAAAATGGCCACAGGGTAAAATCATACAAAAAGCAACCGATAGGATTTCGGATTGCTGCAGAGTAGTAGTCGGGTTCTAATTCACAGGAAAAAGGGTGCGCCTTTCCGCCATTGGGCAGAAGGCGCATTTTATTTACCCGCACCTCCTAAAGGGGGAATTTGCCGAATATTGTTCCGAACCCCGAAGTGAGTGACACAACAGACGGCGATAGTAGTGCCCAAGCCGGCATAATAATGGTTTTCCTCGTTACCTAGCTGTATTTTTGCATTCGTTTTACAAAATTGAAAGTTATGCAGGGAAAATCGATCGGCTGGGAAGACACTATAGTAGCATTGGCAACGGCCCAGGGAATAGGAGCCATTGGCGTTATCCGCTTAAGCGGCCGCCAGGCATTTGACATTATTAACGGGTTATTCCCTGCAAAGGACCTTACCCGGCAGGCCTCGCATACCCTGCACGTAGGCTATTTAAAAGAAAATGGGAAGGTGCTGGATGAAGTGGTTGTATCGCTGTTTAAAGGCCCAAAATCTTACACAGGTGAGGATGTGGTAGAAATATCAGGCCATGGCTCACCGTACGTATTACAGCAGATAATACAGGCCTGCGTGCACCAGGGAGCCCGGTTGGCCAAGCCGGGAGAATATACCCAACGCGCCTTTTTAAATGGCAAACTGGATCTGGCGCAAGCCGAGGCAGTAGCCGACCTTATTGCCAGTAATACCGAAGCTTCGCGAAAAACGGCCCTGCATAATATCCGCGGAGGTTTTTCAGACCGGTTAAAAAACCTGCGGGAACGCCTCATCCGGTTTTCGGCGCTCATAGAACTGGAACTGGATTTTTCACAGGAAGATGTAGAATTTGCTGACCGTACACAGTTGTACGAGTTGCTAACAGAAGCGCAGCAAACCACGCAGCAGCTGGCCGCTTCCTTTCAACTGGGCAATGTGATCAAGAATGGCGTAAGCGTGGCGATCATCGGGAAACCCAATGCCGGAAAATCGACCCTGCTCAACACGCTGCTCAATGAAAACCGCGCTATCGTAAGTGAAATAGCCGGTACCACCCGCGATACCATAGAAGAAGTACTGAATATCGATGGCATTTTGTTCCGGCTGATAGACACTGCCGGCATACGCGAACATACCCATGATGTAATAGAAAGCATAGGTATGGAAAAAGCGTTGGCCAAAATGCAGCAGGCCGATGTGGTGATATACCTGTTTGATGTAAACGAAGTCGCCGTACCAGAACTACAGGCTACCATTGCCGAACTCAATAATAAAAAGATCAGGCACCTGCTCGTTGGAAATAAGTCGGACCTGGTCAATGAAACCGCTATCCGCGAAAAGTTTAATATGGTGGCCGGCATCATTTTCATTTCTGCCAAAACAAACCTGCACACGGAAGTGCTGAAAGAAAAACTGGTTGACCAGGTGCTGCAAGGCAAGGTGCAAGCCGATGATACCATCATTACCAATGCCCGGCATTATCATGCGCTGCAGGAAGTATTACAATCACTGACCGACATACGCAGCGGATTGGAGAACAGCATACCCGGCGACCTGGTAGCCCTCGACATTCGCCGCTGCCTGCATTATTTAGGCGAAATCACTGGTGAGATCACGACAGAGGATCAGCTGGATTATATCTTTAGTAAGTTTTGTATCGGGAAGTAAGGCCTTTCTTTTACTTTTCCTTGTTTTCATCAGCTTTCCTAACAGAGTGCTTATCAGGACTGTATTCTAACAGATTCCTTTAATTTTCCTGCGTTTTATTTTTTGTTGGACGATTTCCTGTTAATTTCGGATAGCAGGTGCGAGGTACAAAATTTAAAGATTTTGGAGAGATTATTGCACTAATGTGCTCTTGCATGCTTTCTAGTGCAATAAGTGTTACCTCGACGCACCAGCCCAAATCGTAAGAAATGAGCAGTAATATCAGAATACAGAAAGTTTGTTTGCATTGTAAAAAGGTGTTTACGGCCAAGACCACCGTAACAAAATTCTGTTCCGATGATTGTGCAAAGGTCAATTATAAACTACGTATGAAGGGGAAGAAGGTAGAGGCATCAGTAAGCGAAGCCAGGAGTGAAATGGATCAACTGCTTAGTGGCGGTTCAAAAGGGAATGCTATGTCAACCGCAATAGGGGAGAAGGCCCTTATTAATGTAAAAGAATTATCGGTATTGACCGGTATTAGCAGAAGAAGCATCTTTAATTTGATGGCTGATCATGCATTCCCCAGGATAAAAATCGGACGAAAGTTATTGTTTGATAAAAACCAGGTGCTCGAATTTATCAAAACCAAATATGGTAATGTATGAGAGGTACATTGAAAAAGAAAAAATTAAAGAGCTGAAAGATTAGCCTGTACATAGATTACTATCCGCCGGTTTGGAATCCGCAAACCAAACAATATACCAGACGTGAATTTCTGAATCTTCATTTGCATGCAATTCCGGCAACAGACCTGGAAAAGCAGGAAAACAAGTTGTATACAGAGATAGCAGAAAAGATTTACATTAAGCGTATGAAATCGCTGATGCTTGAAGAAAACAATATCTTCAATAAAGATGTATTGGAGGGCGATTTTTTTATCTATGCTGACAATTTCATTCGTGGAAAACAAAAAGCCAAAGTAGATACTACCCATTATGAAACTGCTATTAAATACCTGAAAAAGTGGAAAGGCGCTCATTTGAAATTCCGGCATATTGATGAAAAGTTTTTGGAAAAGTTCAAGGAGTATTTGTTAAGTACCACTTCTCTAAAGTCGAAACATACAAAGCTTAACCAAAATTCAGCTGCCTCGTATTATGATAAATTAGCCCTGATTGTGCAAAGTGCATTTCTTGATAAATATTTTTCCGAAGATTACACACAACGGGTTCCACGTATCAGTAATGTAGAAAAGTTCCGGCAGATCATTGATGACGAAGAATTGAAATTGCTGTTAGATAATCCGGTGGAAGACGAATTGGTTTTCAGATCGTCAATATTTGCGTTATTAACCGGCTTTCGTTTCAGCGCCTTGAAAATACTGAAGTGGAGCGACTTTCATTATTCCACTTCATTAAATGCCTGGTATGTGTACATTATTGATCCGAAACCAGAGCGATCATTTAAACACTATATCAGTCATCAGGATTTAAATATTTTAGGTGGAAAACAAGATGGCGATAAACTGGTATTTCCCGATTTAAATTATCACCATGTAAGAGCAAAGTTGAAAGAGTGGTTCAGTAAAGTGGGATTGGAGAAAAAAGCCAAGTTCCATAACTGGCGGCACAAATATGCTACCGACTTAATTGAAAAAGGCGAAGATATTTATATAGTAAGTAAGATGCTTAATCACAAGCATGTAAAGACAACACAGATTTACGCAAAAGTGCCTGATACCAACAGGGCCAAGGCCGCAGGTAAGGCGATCATTAATCATTTAAATTAAGCAAGTATGGGTATATCACCGATGGAACAACGACTGGAGAAAATGGAAGCTGATATACAGCATATCAAAAGTATGCTTAGTGAATTGCTGGATATTTCAAGGATGGCATTTCAAAATCATTCAGAGGAAAAGATTATGTCGGCAAAAGAAGTAGCGGAATTTCTGAAACTGGATTTAAACGTCATCTACACCAAATGTGGCGATGGGCAAATACCTTATTTCAAAATGGGCAAGCTGTACAAGTTTAAGAAATCTGAAATCCTGGAATGGGTAAAAAAGCAGGAAGCCATCTCGCCGTTTTCGGTGGATGATTATGTTGAGCGGTATTTGCAGAAGAATGTGCTGAAAGGATAATAAAAAAATGAACTACCGAGGAAAACTCGGTAGTTCGAAAATATTGGGAATCAATTAAATATTCTACAATGGAGAATCGGCACTTACCCTAATGATTGCAGAAAGTAAGCCAGATGAAAAGGATATAATGATAAAGGTTGTGGTGAATCTTATAAACTTAAAGAATTAAGGAGGTGGTTGGTGGTGTTCGTCCATCGTTTTATTTTAACGACGCAGAAATTCCACAAGCTTGGAAATATTTAATTTTTTACCAGTTGCCACCTCGTTCTTTAATTCAAGAAACAGTAAACTGCAATTCCCATGTTCTTCTATTTTATATGAGCCTTTGATTTCATCCTTAGTTGTGATTGATGGATATACTAAAGCACTTTTTGCCGTACGCTTGTATAAATTGTAAACCAACATTTGCTTGAGATCTGCATCATCAGCTCTATTATTCGTTAAATGTTTCCATTTAGTATCTAATACTGCAATGGATTCTCCAGATGACACTTTCCTAATTATGATGTCAGGTTTCACTAAACGTATACGTCCGCCTTCTGGTATCCAAAATTCCGTTCTAACTTGTTCCTTTACTTCATATTTTCCCGGAAATTGTTTCGACAGTGTACTGCGTAGCATCCTAAAGACATACTTTTCCCAAAGTTCATTCATGTTAAACAGCAAAGCCAAAACATCATTTCTACCTTTTCGAATATCAGGGTGATAGTTAAGCAAAAGAAGCTTAGCCATTTGTATGGCTTTACGATACGGTTCTGTTTTTCTTGAATAAACAAGTTGGTCAAATAAGACGTCTGTAACGATGAGCTGTGTAGTTAAAAATAGTAGGGTATGCCAAATATGAATTCGGTCAAATAATTTTAAGACGCCTGTAAATCATTCGGTAATCAACGTTATCCCTACTTTTTAGCTTTATAGGCAATTTTTTCTTTCAAGCCGTAGTAACTCCAATTCCTTAATAAAAATTCATCTTCTTTTGCGACAGCTTCTTTTTCTTGTTGGTTTATTAATAAGAGGGTACCAGCGCGGTGCTTTATAATTATAAACTTATTCAATTTGAAACTGACAAAGTCATCCTCCATTTTAAGCTTAACAATAGCCAGATTGACTAGCTTTTCATCACTTTTGCCAATTAAGTCCACGTATGTGTTTTCGCGAGAAGGTCGGTAAGGTGACGGGATCTCACCATATGATCTTCCGAAGTATTTATATGGCCTTACCTTTTCCCGTTCAGCCTTGTAATGTTCAACCAAATAAATGATATTTTGTTTAAGTGCACGACGTTGCACTCTTGTAACATAGTTGTTGTAGAAAGCCCTGGCAGAATCATTTTGAAGACGTAAACTTCATAGTCAATTATATTGTCGGTAAGATTGCTGATGAATATATATTGTATTTTATCCATGAATCCTACTTCGTCAACGCCGTCAGTTTCCAATTTGGATAAAGCAGTCGTAATGTTTTTTGAGGTCTAATAAATTCTGCGCAATGAATGGTTCATTTTATACCAATTGTAAAAATTACTCAAGCCCAACGATAAGTCGGTTGCCGGTTGGTATGTAAGCAGCCGTGAAGCCTTCCCGATATCGGCATAGGTAAGCGGAACATCTCCCGGTTGCTCAGGATAATGTCGAAGAATGGCCCTGGAACCACAGATCTGCTCAATATTCCGAATCAAATTAGTTAGAGTAACAGTTCGATGATTGCCAATGTTTATCACCTCAAAATCAGAGGCATCATAATGTATGGCGGCAATAATCGCTTGTACAACATCGTCAATGTATGTATAGTCTCTCGCAGTGTTGCCATCTCCAAATACCGAAATGGGTTTTTTCTGGTGAATACAGTCAAAGAACTTGTGAATAGCAAGATCAGGACGTTGTGCGGGGCCGTATACAGTAAAGAATCGCAGCGCAATGAACCGTATTTTATAAAGGTGACTGTAAGTGTAGCCAAACATTTCCGAAGCATATTTGGAACAGGCATATGGACTTATAGGTAATACATGATCTTTTTCGTTCCAGGGAACATTGGAACTGATACCATACACACTGCTGGAAGATGCAAATAGGAACTGTTTTATGTTTCTTTTTCTCGCAAATTCGAGCAAGGCCTGTGTGCCGCCAATATTTACGTTTTGGTACAGTTCCGGGTCCTCGATACTTGGCCGCACACCTGCTTTAGCGGCCAGGTGGATGATGACATCGATATTATCTAATGTTGAATGGTTTCTGATGTTTCTTATATCATCCTCAATAAATTCAAAATGGGAGTTGTTAAAAAAGTTATTAATATTCAGCTCTTTTTGCCCACGTGAATAAAAGGCGTCGAAATTGTCAATGCAGTAAACGTGGTAACACCCCGTTGAAAGCAATTTATTTATAAGGTTGCTGCCAATAAATCCTGCTCCACCTGTAACAAGGACTCGTTTCATTTTGAGATTTTTTTAATTAGAATAGAGATACTATACAACAATAAAGTTTGTGCTGTTAACTGCAATGGCAGTATTTGTAATCAATAAAATAACCGGGAACGTTAGCTAATACTTACATGCTGAAAACAAAAAGTGTAGAAGGAAGAAGCCTTAAAGATTAAAAACGGCTTTCGCAAAGGCAACTCACATGGCTGCCTTGTAAATAATTGTCCTGGAAACAAAACTGTTCTCTGCACAATTTTAAGTAAAGATCGTAAAGTAAAAAAAATATTTGCACGAAAAATGTGAAACATACAAATAAAAGTGTTCACAAAGTCACCGGCGGTTATAACTACTAAAAACTTTCAGTGCACACTTATTGCCTTAAACTGCACGCTTATTGCCTTAAACTGCACGCTTATTGCTTAAATTACACACTTATGAAATAGTCGATCACGAGTCCCATTTTTTTCGAAATCATTTTTACCTTTGGAAAATAGAATGGCATTAGATACCGGCCCGATATTTTCTTATTTTATTATGATCTAAAAAACGATTGTAAATATTGTGAAAAAAAAACGAAGACTTTTATAAAAATTTTGTTTTTAGTTTTTTAATTCATTCATATATTTAGGCTAGTTATTAAATCAAGGCAACTCTCCACTGGCATTCCAAGACGCTATTGATTTTGTTTCTTACAGTAGCTGTTATTAATCTTCCTGTAATGTATTTTTTACTTTTTGTGAAAGCACCGGGACTTTTGCACGGCGAAGCCTTATTTCGTCTTCAGGAAAGTTACCCGGATAATAAATCTAAGCTGTAGTACTTCTTTACTCATTTTTTATTCTAATCTAAAACCTCAAAGTTAAATACATATTGAACGATTCGTTCATTAACGAATGGTATAGCGTAGCTATTCACAGCTCATTATCTGAATTCAAAAAAATTATTAAACCTTATGTTTACTCAACGAACAAGTGAAGAACCACAAAAGTGGTATGTTGCTTACACTGCTCCCAGAAATGAAAGAAAAGCCCAAAACAAGCTCAATGTGTTGGGTGTTCAGTCTTTTTTGCCAATGCATCAGGTTGAACGCGACTGGAGTGACCGGAAAAAGAAACTTATTGTGCCATTGTTCCCAAGTTATTTATTCGTGCATGTATCGGATAGAAAAAGACATGAGACATTCGCAATAAGGGAAATTGTGCGATACGTGTCATTTGAAGGCAGGCCTGTAACCGTAAAAGATTCAGTTATTGATTCTTTAAAAAATATCTTGAAGGAGCGCGTCGAGATAGGGGTAGAATCGGGCATTAAAGTGGGAGCGCTTGTAAAAATCACCCGCGGACCTTTCTTGGGCATAGAGGGAATCGTGGTGAATCGAAATGGTAAAACACGGCTTTTCGTACAAATACCGGCGTTACAGCGATCTGTTGTGGTCAATATTTCAGCTTCTGACGTGGCCACTCTTACTATAGAAGTATAAAAATTTTCCAGATAAAAATTATTTTTGTACTTTAAATCCTCTTATCCAACTATATATTTAATATGAGAAGAGCGTCTTTTTTTTTTATTATCCTTATATTTCAATTAGGCGATATATGTGCGCAGCCGTCGGGCCTTGATAAAGCTAAAGTGATGGAATTTTTCCAAAGTATGCAATATGAGGAGGCTATCAATTATTTGCTCAATGTTGTAAAAACCGATAGCGAAAATCTGCAGGTGCTTGGTTATTTAGGTTACGCATATCATATGGATGATGACCTGGCCAATGCCTGTAAATACTATCAGAAAATGCTGAACGTTGATTCTAACAATGTATCTGCCAATCAATACTTTTCAAATTTATACAGCAATACCGACCCTGAAGCTGCGCGTAAATATGTATACCGGTTGATCAGCAGCAACCCGCAAAAAGCGGTTTATTACAGGAAGATGGGAGATCTGTTCCGGCGTAGAAATCAAAACGACTCTGCCTTTACTTTTTACAGTCGCGCGTTTCAGCTATCTCCTGCCGATCATAAAAATGGAGCAGCCCTGGCCGATCTGCTGATTGATCAAAAAAAATTGCTACGAGCGGATAGTATAATTGATGAGGGGCTTGTTAAGGATTCTTTAAGCGTACCATATCTCAGATTACGGATCAAATCATCTTACGAAGCCAAGGAATATTATCAGGTATATTTACCGGCAGAAAAGTTACTACGATTGGGTGATGTTTCATTGAGTACGTTTACGCAGGTAGCTTTATCCTATTATAACCTGAAAATGTACAAAGATTGCATCCGGATTTGCGATTATCTGGAAGCTAAGGGTCTGGCAAGTGAAAGTATTTATTATTATTCTGCAAAATCGCATGCGAAATTGCGTGAATACGATAAAAGCAATGAACTGCTGCGGCTGTGCCTGGGAACAGCCATATCAGAAACTGCTGAATATTATTATAATGCGCTTGGTGATAATTATGAAGAAATGAAGCAGTACAAAACGGCCATTGCCCACTATGATACCGCTTTCTATCTTTTTAAAGACCCGGTTATGCTGTATAACTGCGGACGTATACTCGATGGCAATTTAAAAAATGACAATGCTGCCCAAAAGTATTACAATAAATACCTGCTTCTTGCCCGCCCCGAGTCTCCTGAAGAGAGAAAAGCATATAATTACATTGAAAAGAGGTATGGTAAAAAATTACCGGAACAGAAAATTGACCATTCAGGTAAAGCGGCCCCGGTTAAATAACAATCATACCGTTCTTCTGTAATATATTGATCAGCGTGTCTTCAGTGAGATCCTCAGAACTGTGCATTGTTGTGCCAATACTATATATTAATTGCTGAAATTCAGAAACTGAAAGAGGTTTGGCATATGTAGGAAGCTGGCCATAAAAATCCAGGCCACTGATCCCGTTCTTATCGGTCATCCATTGTTTAAGTACGGCGATTTCGCCTAATCTGTCGCCGGTAAAATCCTTGCATACACTGGTAAAAGGAAGGAATCGTTCGGCCATTTGATCGAACTTATAATTCGTAGCTTCCGCAGTTCTTCGAATGTTTTCAAGATGAGCGAGGTTGTCCTGACAAATGATTTGCACAGCAGTTTCAGGAAAGTTTAAGTGCGATGAGTAAAGCGAGGTCCATCCCTTATTCAATGAATGTAAGAATTGGATTAACCTGTCGCTTACAATGAAAAAGTCTGATTCAATGTGAACGATTTTTTTGAACCCATATTTTTCAGCTATTTTAACTGAGTAGGTAAAACTTCTCCACCATCCGGGGTATTCTTTTTGGGATGGACGGCCTAAATGTTCGTTGAAGGTAATAATATTTACTTTCTTTGATAATTCGGCAGGGAGATCTTCATTCGCTGACAGAATTCCAACTGCTTGGGTTTCTTCGATCGCGGGATCGATACTGCCATCATCGATAATGAAAATATGGTCAACGCCCAGGCCTTCCATTCTTTTTGAATAATAATCAATCCATTTCTTATACCGTAATGGATGGCAACTCATCTCGTCCTTGTTTATGTAAGAGGTGCAAAATAAAAAGCTGTTCATGGTTTGGTTTTGTAGGAACAAAATTAAGGTAAGTTTTAGTTCATGTTAGTGTCAATTTAAATTTCGTATGTCATTAACGGTTATTTAACGGGTTTATAATTAGTAGTGCAATAAGTTTTTTGGACTATTTACATTTCGTTCCTATATTTATAAAACAATTCCATTCCGGCTTAATAAGTTGTCATAAATCTCAATTATTTTCTACGGTTTCAGAATGTACAGAAGGTGTTGGAACTTTCTAATGGCGAAGCCCTGTGTTGCGCGCTTTTCCCCAGGGTAAGACAACTGTCACAAGATTTTCACGAATTCATTGCGGTAATTTTTACCAGTCCGAAATTAATACTGACTTCAATTTTTGGATAATGCAGAGTTGGCATCGATTGAATCCGGTGATGCTTCTCTTATAGTTTAATCTTTATGAAAATTATTTCAGGCGTACAGGAAACGATTTGGTTAACTGAAAACATGTATCCAGGGGCATGTCTTTTCAATGTAGCTGGTTATGCGCTTCTTTCAGGAGATCTCGACAAAGAATTATTGTGCACGGCGATACGGAAAGTAATGGACAATTCCGATATTCTCGAAACAGGACGTGACGCATTCGGTGAAACGGAGACTGTGCGCAGCAGCCGGCATTTGTATAATTTATCTGTACTCGACTTTACAGGGAACGGCGAGCCTGACAATAAATGTTTGAATTGGATCCTGGACGACAGCAAGAAAAGCATCGATACATCCGGTTGCTTATTGAATATTTATATACTGAGCTCTTCCCACACAACACATTATTGGTATACAAAGGCCCACCACCTCGTCTTTGATGGCTTTTCCATGTGGTTATTCTTTAATAAGGTCGCAGCGGTGTATTCCTCTTATCTGGATCGCGCTGATTCGTTTCTGTTGGAAAATAACCCTCGTTATTCCGATTTTATCGCAGCGGATAAAGCATACAGGTTGTCTGCCGATTTCAATAGTGACAAAAGATTTTGGAAAGAGAGGATAAGCAAATCCCATCAAACAAAGGCTTTTCAATCTATTGTAAGGTCTGCTGGCAGGAGATCATTTGAGTGCAAGCGGAAGTCCATCAAAATTGAAAGAGCATTGATTGAACAGATCAAGCCAATAGCAGAAAAATACCGGTGTACGCTGTTGCAATACTTTGTGGCCGTGGTTTTTGTATTGAACAAACTTTATAATAACGATAATACCACTATAGGGATCCCTGTTTTCAACAGAAGAAATAAAAAAGAGAAAAACACTATCGGCACTTTCGTAAATATTCTGCCCTTTTCCATTGAGCTGAATGACGAAGCTCCGTTTGCAGAATTGCTTTGCCACATAGGTAAAGAATTTAAAGCCTGCTACAGGCACCAACGATTTCCTTTGTTTGATATGATCGATGAAGCAGATAGCCAGGGTAATCTTTACAATATATCGTTCTCGTATCAAAAGAATAGTTATGATGTGATGCTCGGGAATACCCCTGCTGCGATCACTTATTTAGAGAGCGGAGTACAACAGGAAGACCTGGTATTTCACTTATTGGAATATTCAGCGTTAGGCGACCTGGAACTTTCGGTAGATTATTCGATGGATTTGTTCAGTGAAGCATCGATATCCCGGCTGTTGGAACATTTCCATAACCTCTTGAAATTGTTTATTGCTCATCCAGATTTGCCTGTTAAATCGGCGAGCTTTTTAAGTGCTGAAGAATGCATGCAACTGCTGGCCGGTTATAATGATAATACAATAAGCAGGGTAGACAGCACTCTGGTAGAATTGTTCGAAGAACAGGCGGCCATGTATGGCCACCATACAGCAGTGGTATATGAAGATCGTGTGCTGACTTACACTGAACTGAATTTGTTGAGCAACCGGCTGGGGCATTACCTGCGTGCCAGGGGCATAAACAGGGAAGACCTGGTATGCATTAGCCTTGAGCGAACTGAATGGTTGATCGTGTCGATACTGGGCGTACTGAAGGCAGGAGGCGCTTATGTGCCGGTGGACCCCGATTATCCGTTTGAACGCAAGGCCTGGCTGGTGGAAGACAGCGGTTGTAAAATCGTACTGAATGAAGAGGAACTCCAACGGTTTCGTGCGGTAATGGAAGACCTAAGCGGGGAGAACCTGTTGAAGGTGAACATTGGAGATGACCTGGCCTATGTGATCTATACATCAGGAACAACAGGTCGTCCGAAAGGAGCGATGGTAAAGCACGCCAATGTAACTGCACTTATAAGGAATGCAAACGCATTGTTCAGCTTTGGACCAAAGGATGTATGGACGATGTTTCATTCTTACAGTTTTGATTTTTCTGTATGGGAAATGTATGGTGCTCTGCTGAACGGCGGCAGGCTCGTGCTGGTATCAGGCGATGTATCTCGTGACCCGGCCCGGTTTGTACAGTTGCTCGTGAAAGAGGGCGTAACGGTCATGAACCAGACACCCTCATCATTCTATCAGGTTCAGAAGTATATGCTGGAAGAAGAACAGTCGGGTGAACATGCTCTGGAATATATCATATTTGGTGGAGAAGCGCTGGAAGCAGGACGATTGCAGCAATGGCATCAACGGTATCCTGAGACCCGATTGATAAATATGTACGGGATTACGGAGACAACTGTACATGTAACCTATAAGAAGTTGTCAGCAGCCGATATCGCCTGCAACAATACCAGCATAGGCCGGGCATTGCCGGGAGTAACCTGTTATGTATTGGGCCGTACGGCCCAACTGTTGCCTGCAGGTGTAAGAGGTGAGTTGTATGTAGGCGGTACCGGTGTATGCCGGGGATATTTAAACCGTCCAGGGCTAACGGCGGAAAAGTTTATAGTTAATCCATTCCGGCCCCATGAGTACCTCTACCGTACGGGCGACCTGGCAATGATGGAAGCAGATGGCGAAATGTTGTACCAGGGACGTATAGATAACCAGGTAAAGGTCCGTGGTTACCGCATCGAGCTGGGCGAGATAG